>NZ_KE384526.1:0-478278 GCF_000426445.1 Brevibacterium album DSM 18261
GCAGGTTACTCACGTGTTACTCACCCGTTCGCCACTCATCCACACCTCAGCAAGCTGAGGGCTTCAGCGTTCGACTTGCATGTGTTAAGCACGCCGCCAGCGTTCGTCCTGAGCCAGGATCAAACTCTCCAAAAACACACAACATTAAGGATGTGTGCGCAATCCTGACCAGTCAATCAAAAACCACACCAACCCCACACAGGAGGCTGATGGACAGGGTTCTGATTCACCAGCACATAAAACATACTGGCATCATAAAAACAAACAAACACGCTATTGAGTTCTCAAAGAACAGACACACAAACCCATCCCACCACACACGCACGCGCAGCGCTCAAGGAGAAGTGCTTCGCAGGGGATCCGCTCGGCTGTTCAGCCGCCGTTCACTTCCCTGCGAACGAGATGTAACTCTATACGCCCCCAGGCCGCCGCGCAACCCGGAATCACGTGGCCTGCGACACACTATCCCGGAGGCAGCTGTGCCTGCGCCCCCATACACGAAGTGAGCGGTTTCCGCAGGTTCGCGCGTCGCGAACCTACGGAAACCGCTCACTCGGCGGGCCGGGAAGGTGGATCAGGCACTCACGACGTGGAGCGCACCGAGGGTCTTCTTCCCCCTGCGCAGCACGACGACACCCTGCTCACCGGCCGGGAGCACATCCTCGGTGCCGAGCACCGCATCCTCCCCCGTCACCTTCGCATTGTTGACGTACGCACCGCCGTCCTTGAGAGCACGGCGGGCATCGGACTTCGACTTGACGATCCCCGCCTCGGCGAAGGCATCCGCCACCGGCAGGCCCGCGGAGATCGCCGCGGCGCTCACGGTTCCCGAAGGCAGCTCGGCGGTCGCCGCCGCGAGCGTCGCCGGGACGATCTCGCGCAGCTCACCGCCGCGGAAGAGCGCCTCGGCCGCGGCGAAGGCCTGCGCGGCCTGTTCCTCTCCGTGCACCAGCGTCGTGATCTCCTGCGCCAGCTCCTTCTGCGCGATGCGCGTGTGGGGCGCGGCCTCGAAGCGCTCGCGGATGTCCTCGATCTCCTCGAGCGGCTTGAAGGAGAACACCCTGAGGTACTTGACGACATCGCGGTCGTCGGCGTTGAGCCAGAACTGGCTGAAGGCATAGGGACTCGTGAGCTCGGGGTCGAGCCACACCGTGCCGCTCTCCGTCTTCCCGAATTTGGTGCCGTCGGCCTTCGTGATGAGCGGCGTCGCCATCGCGTGCACGCTCTTCTGCTCGACCCGGCGGATGAGATCCGCGCCCGAGGTGAGATTGCCCCACTGGTCGGAGCCGCCGGTCTGCAGGGTGATGCCGTGGCGGCGATGCAGCTCGAGGTAGTCGTTGCCCTGCAGGATCTGGTAGGAGAACTCCGTGAACGAGATCCCGTGCTCGCTGTTCAGCCGGGTCGCCACCGTCTCCTTCGCGAGCATCCTGTTGACGGAGAAGTGCTTGCCGATGTCGCGCAGGAAGTCGATCGCGGACATCGGGCCCGTCCAGTCGAGGTTGTTCACCATCTGCGCGGCATGCGTGCCCTCGAAGTCGAGGAAGCGCTCGATCTGACCGCGGATCTTCTCCACCCAGCCGTCGACGACCTCGCGCGGGTTGAGCGTGCGCTCCCCCGACATGCGAGGATCGCCGATGAGCCCCGTGGCTCCGCCCACGAGCGCGAACGGATTGTGCCCGGCCAGCTGCAGGCGGCGCGCGAACAGGATCTGCACCAGATTGCCCATGTGCAGGCTGGGCGCGGTGGGATCGAAGCCCACATAGAAGTTCACCGTCTCCTCGGTGAGCGCGCGCCGGAGCGCGTCTTCGTCCGTGGACAGTGCCACCAGGCCGCGGGCCTGGAGCTCGCTGAGGATGTCGGTCACGATGTTCCTTTCACGTCTCTCGCGCCTCCCGCCCCAGCAGCCGAGTTCCCGGCCGGGTCGCGGTCGTGCGCCGGGGCAAGTGTATCCTTCCCGCCCGCCGCCGGTGCGAGGGCGGAGTCCGGCGGCAGCACGGCGCCCCCGGACCGGAGAGCTGAGTCCCGGCCCGGGGGCGCGGCTGCCGTCGGAGCGCCCGGCCTCAGCGCAGGCGCTGACCGGCGAACTCCCGCAGCTGCGCCAGATGCGCACGTGCGCTCTCCAGCTGAGCCGCGACCGCCGAGCGGGCCGTACCGCCCTTGGCGTTCCTCGAGTCGATGGAGCCGTGGGTGGTCAGCACCTCGCGCACGGCGGGCGTGAGGTGGGCGGAGATGCCCGCATAGTCCTCGTCGGAGAGGTCCCACAGCTCGACCCCGCGGGACTCCGCGAGCTGCACGGCCTCGCCCGAGAGCTCGTGCGCGATCCGGAACGGCACACCCTGGCGGACGAGCCATTCCGCGATGTCCGTCGCGAGAGCGAAACCGCGGGGAGCGAGGTGCTCCATGCGCTCGGTGTGGAACTCGAGCGTCGCGACCATTCCGGTGAAGGCCGGCAGCAGCAGCTCGAGCGTGTCCGTCGCATCGAACACGGGCTCCTTGTCCTCCTGCAGATCGCGGTTGTACGCGAGCGGCAGCGCCTTGAGCGTCGAGAGCAGCCCCGTGAGGTCGCCGATGAGGCGGCCCGCCTTGCCGCGCGTGAGCTCCGCGACGTCCGGGTTCTTCTTCTGCGGCATGATCGAGGAGCCCGTCGAGAAGGCGTCGTCGAGGGTGACGAAGGAGAACTCCTTGGTCGCCCACGCGATGATCTCCTCGCTGAGCCGGGAGAGGTCCACGCCGATCATCGCCGCTGCGAAGGCGTACTCCGCGAAGACATCGCGGGCGGCGGTGCCGTCGATGGAGTTCTCCACCGAGTCCGCGAAGCCCAGCTCCTCGGCGACGGCCTGCGGATCGAGGCCGAGCGAGGAGCCGGCCAGGGCCCCGGAGCCGTACGGCGACACCGCGAGCCGCGCATCGAGGTCGCGCAGGCGCTCGACATCGCGCATGAGCGGCCAGGCGTGCGCGAGCAGATGGTGTGCCAGCAGCACGGGCTGCGCGTGCTGCAGGTGCGTGCGCCCGGGCATGGGCGCCTCGGGGTGCGCCGCGGCCTGCTCCACGAGCGCTGCGACGGTGTCGAGCACGAGCCCGGCGACGACGCGTGCGTGGTCGCGCAGGTACATGCGCCCCATCGTCGCGATCTGGTCGTTGCGCGAGCGGCCGGCGCGCAGCCGGCCCCCGAGCTCCGGGCCTGCGATCTCCATGAGCCCGCGCTCGAGCGCCGAGTGCACGTCCTCATCGGACTCCGCGGCGGCGAACGAGCCGTCGACCACGCGGGCCTCGAGCGTCTCGAGCGCTGCGAGCATGCCCGCGAGGTCCTCGTCCGAGAGGAGGCCGGCACGCGAGAGCACACGCGCATGCGCCCGGGAGCCCGCGATGTCGTAGCGGGCCAGCCGCCAGTCGAAGTCCGTCGACTTCGACAGCTGCGCGAGCGCATCCGCGGGACCGGCGGCGAACCGCCCGCCCCACAGGCTCACACGCTCGGTGTCCGCCGACGCACCGGCGGCCTCCTGCCCGGACGGCTTCCCGGCGGCACTCACAGCTCGTTCCGCCCGAACTTCACGTCGCGGGCCGCGGCCTGCTTGGAGGACAGGCCGAAGATGTCGATGAAGCCGCGGGCGGCGGACTGGTCGAAGGTCTGGCCCTCGTCGTAGGTGGCGAGCCCGAAGTCGTACAGCGTCGAGTCCGAGCGGCGGCCCTCGACCGTGGCCCGGCCGCCGTGCAGCACCATGCGGATCTCACCGGAGACGTACTCCTGCGAGGCGTCGACGAAGGTGTCGAGGTTCTTCTTCAGCGGGGAGAACCACTGGCCGTCGTAGACGAGCTCGGTCCAGCGCTGGTCGACGAGCTTCTTGAAGCGGGCCTGCTCGCGCTCGAGCGTGATGTTCTCGAGCTCGCGGTGGGCCGTGATGAGCGTCATCGCGCCCGGCGCCTCGTAGACCTCGCGGGACTTGATGCCCACGAGGCGGTCCTCGACGATGTCGATGCGGCCGATCCCCTGTGCGCCGGCGCGCTGGTTGAGCTCCTCGATCGCCTGCAGCGGGGTGACCTCGCGGCCGTCGATGCGCACCGGGACGCCCTGGGCGAACTCGATCGTGACCTCGTCGGCCGGCGGCGGGAACGCCGGGTCGTCGGAGTAGTCGTAGACGTCCTTCGTGGGGCCGTTCCAGATGTCCTCGAGGAAGCCGGTCTCCACCGCACGCCCCCACACGTTCTGGTCGATCGAGAACGGGTTCGACTTGGTCGTGACGATCGGCAGCTCGTTGCGCTCGGCGTACTCGATGGCGGCCTCGCGGGTGAGCGCGAGGTCGCGCACCGGGGCGATGCACTTGAGGTCCGGTGCGAGCGAGGTCAGCGAGACCTCGAAGCGCACCTGGTCGTTGCCCTTGCCGGTGCAGCCGTGAGCCACCGTCGAGGCGCCGAACTGGCGCGCCGCGCGCACGAGGTGCTTGGTGATGAGCGGCCGGGAGAGCGCGGACACATTGGGGTAGGAGTCCATGTACAGCGTGTTGGCCTTGAGGCCCGGCATGCAGTACTCCTCGGCGAACTCGTCGCGCGCGTCCGCCACATAGGCCTCGACCGCGCCGCAGTCCAGGGCCCGCTGGCGGATGGTCTCGAGATCCTCACCGCCCTGCCCCACGTCGACGGCCATGGCCACGACCTCGGCGCCGGTGGCCTCCTGGATCCAGCCGATCGCCACGGAGGTGTCGAGCCCACCGGAGTAGGCCAGCACGATGCGTTCTGTCATTGAGATGTCTCCTTGTTCGTTCTCTTCGCGTCTATTCTGCGGCATCGCGGCCGGGACCGCTCGCCTGTCCGTCATCCGTCTCGTGCTCGGGACCGGGGTGGCCCGCGAGCTCGAGGAACAGCCGGGCGATGCGCCCGCCCTCGGTCTCGCCCGAGGCGATCACGAGCACCGTGTCATCGCCGGCGATCGTGCCGATCACCCCGCTCATGACGGAGCGGTCGATCGCGCTCGCAAGGTACTGTGCGGCGCCCGGCGGCGTCCGCAGGACCACGAGCGCCCCGGACCGGACCGCGCTCACGAGCACCTCCTCCAGCAGCCGCTGGAGCTTCGCGTCGAAGACGTCCGCGCCCTGGGCGGAGAACAGGCTGGACCTGTCCCCTCCCTCGCCCGGCACGGCGTAGACCCCGCCCGAGGCCGCCCGCACCTTGACCGCGCCGATCTCGCCGAGGTCGCGGGACAGGGTGGCCTGCGTGACCCGCACGCCGTGCTCGGCGAGCCGGCCCAGCAGCTCGGACTGCGAGGGGATCGGCTCCCGCTCGATGAGCGAGACGATGAGCCGCTGCCGCGCCGTCTTCGTCTGGGCGTGCTCCGCGGACTGCGGCTGCGTCATCTCAGGCCTTCGCCAGCAGCCAGGCGAGCAGCGCCTTCTGCGCGTGGAGGCGGTTCTCCGCCTCGTCGAAGACCGCCGAGGCCGGTCCGTCGATGACCTCGGCGGCGACCTCCTTGCCCCGGTAGGCGGGCAGGCAGTGGAGGAAGACCGGATCGTTCCCCAGCTCCATGAGCTCCTGGGTGACCTGGTACCGCACGAACGGAGAGGCCTCGTCGTCGCGGCCGGCGGCGTCCTGGCCCATCGAGACCCAGGTGTCGGTGACGAGGACATCGGCGCCGGCCGCGGCGGCGCGGGGATCGTCCGTCACGGTGAGTGAGCCGCCGGTGACGGCCGCGAGCGCCTCGGCCTCGGCGACGACGGAGGCGGCGGGCTGGTGGCCGGCGGGCGCGGCGATGCGCACGTGCATGCCCGCGTTCACGCAGCCGAGCGCATAGGAGTTCGCCATGTTGTTCGCCCCGTCGCCGTAGTAGCTCAGGGTGAGCCCGGCCAGGCCGTTGCCCTCGCCGGTGCCCCGGTGCTCGCGGATCGTGAGGAGGTCGGCGAGGATCTGGCACGGGTGGTAGTCGTCGGACAGCGCATTGACGACGGGCGCCGAGGAGTGCGCGGCCATCTCCTCGAGCCCGGCCTGCGCGAAGGTGCGCCAGACGATCGCCGCGACCATGCGCTCGAGCACCCGGGCGGTGTCCGCGATGGACTCCTTGTGGCCCAGCTGGCTCTCGCCCGGGTTGACGATGAGCGGGCTGCCGCCCAGCTGGCTCACCCCGGCGGCGAAGCTCACGCGCGTGCGCGTCGAGGTCTTGTCGAAGAACACCGCGACGGTCTGCGGGCCGGCGAGCGGGCGCTCGGCATAGGGGTCGGCCTTGAGCCGGGCTGCGAGTTCGAGCACCTCGGCCTGCTCGGCCGGGGAGAGATCCGTGTCCTTGAGGAAGTGGCGGGTCATGAGGCTCCTTCTGCGGAGGCGGTCTGGGCTGCGGCATCTGCGACGATCCCGGGCAGGGCACGGACGAAGCCGAGCAGCTCGTCCTCGGTGACGATGAGCGGCGGGGCGAGCCGCAGGCGGGTCTCGGTGACGGGATTGACGATGTACCCGGCCTCCAGCGCGGCCGCCGCGACGGCCTTGGCCTGCCCGTCCGACAGCTCGAGGCCCAGCAGCAGGCCCGCTCCGGTCACCTCGCTGACCTCGTCGAGGCCCGTGAGGGCGTCGCGGGCGCTCGCACCGAGCTGCGCGGCGCGGTCGACCAGCCCCTCCTGCCCGAGGGTGCGCAGCACGGCGAGCGCGGCGGCCGTCGCGAGGGGGTTGCCCGAGAACGTCGAGCCGTGCTGTCCGGCCTGCAGGAGCTTCGTGACATCGGCGCCGAAGGCCACCGTCGCACCGATCGGCATGCCGCCGCCGAGGCCCTTGGCCAGTGTGATGACGTCCGGGCTGACGCCCTCGCCGATCTCGGGGTGCTGGAAGGCGAACCACGCCCCCGTGCGCCCCACTCCCGTCTGCACCTCGTCGAGGACGAGGAGGGCACCGACCGCACTCGTGGCCTCGCGCGCGGCGGTGAGGTAGCCCTGCGGATGTCTCCGCACCCCGGACTCGCCCTGGACGGGCTCGAAGAACACCGCGGCGGTGTCGGAGTCCACCGCGGCCCGCAGGGCGGCCTCGTCGCCGAAGGGCACGTGGACGACCCCGGGCACACCGGGTTCGAAGGGCGCGCGGTAGGCGGCCTTCGAGGTGAGCGCGAGCGCGCCCATCGTGCGCCCGTGGAAGGAGCCTTCGACGCAGACGATCTTCGACCTTCCCGTGCGGCGGGTGATCTTCAGCGCCGCCTCATTGGCCTCGGCCCCGGAGTTCGAGAAGAACACCGTCGAGCCCTCCGGCGCCTTCGCGAGCGCGAGGACTTCGGAGGCCGCCTCGATCTGCGGCCGGGAGGCGAAGAAGTTCGAGATGTGTCCGAGGGTGGAGATCTGCTCGGTGACCGCCTCGACGATCGCCGGGTGGGCGTGACCGAGAGCGTTCACCGCAATGCCGGAGAGCAGGTCGAGGTAGCGGTTCCCGTCCGCGTCCCACACATGCGAGCCCTGGCCGCGCACCAGCAGGCGCTGCGGGGTCCCGAAGACGGGCATGAGGGCATCGTGGTATTCGGCCTGCCAGGCGGTCTCTGCGGCCTCTGCGGACCTTGCCGTTGCGGTGCAGCTCATGACTGTGTTCCCTCCGCGTCGTGCGTCACCATGGTGCCGATGCCCTCCGAGGTGAAGACCTCGATGAGGAGCGAGTGCGCCACCCGGCCGTCGATGATGTGGGCCTGGTGCACCCCGGCGTCGAGCGCCTCGAGTGCTGCGGTCATCTTGGGGATCATGCCGGAGTCCAGGCGCGGCAGGAGCTCGCGCAGCTCTTCCGGGCTGATCCTCGAGATGAGGCTGTCGCGGTCCGGCCAGTCCCGGTAGAGGCCCTCGATGTCGGTGAGCATGACGAGCTTGTCCGCCCTGAGCCGGCGGGCGATCGCCGCGGCGGCGAGGTCCGCGTTCACATTGAGGGGCTTGCCGGCCTCGCCGCCGGTCTCCGCGGCGATCGAGCAGATGACGGGCACCCGGCCGGCGTCGAGCAGCTCGTGGAGGAAGTCGGTGTTGACCTGCTGGATCTCTCCCACGCGGCCGAGCTCCACCACCTCGCCGTCGACCACGGCGGTCGTGGGGGTGGCGAGCAGCAGGTCCGCGTCCTCACCGGACAGCCCCACGGCGGCATCGCCGTTCATGTTGATCCGGCTCACGATCTCCCGGTTCACCTGCCCGGACAGGACCATGCGGATGACCTCGGCAGCTTCCTCGCTCGTGACTCGCTGGCCGGCGCGGAACTCGCTTGCGATCTGCAGCCGCTCGAGCATCGCGGTGATCTGCGGACCGCCCCCGTGCACGACGACGGGCTTGAGGCCCGCGAAGCGCAGGAAGGCGATGTCATCGGCGAAGCTCTGCTGGAGCTCCCGGCTGATCATCGCGTTGCCGCCGTACTTGATGACGATGGTGGCCCCGGCGAACTCCTTGATCCAGGGCAGCGCCTCGGTGAGCACTGCGGCCTTGGACTGCGCCTGCGCCAGCCGCTCCTCGCTGTTCATGGTCTCTTCCTCTGCTGTCGTGTGCCGTCGGCTGTCATGTGCCGCTGCGGACCGGCCGCGGATGCCGGCGGCCCGCCGGGAGGTGTGCGCTCAGGTCGAGTAGGCGCTGTTCTCCTCGACGTAGTCGTGGGTGAGGTCCGAGGTCCACACCGTCGCGGACTCGCTCCCGGCCTTGAGGTCGATGACGACGTCGACCTTCCGCGAGAACACGACGGTCTCGGGGTCCGCGTCCGGGGCGGAGTTCGCGCACACGCGCACACCGTTGATCGTGACGTCGATGGTCGTGGGGTCGAACTCCGCATCCGTGACGCCCACCTGGGCCACGACCCGCCCCCAGTTGGGGTCCTCGCCGAAGATCGCGGCCTTGAAGAGGTTGGACCGGCCGACGGCGCGGCTGACGGTCACGGCGTCGTCGACGCTCACGGCCCCCCGCGTCGTGATCGCGATGTCGTGGTGGGCTCCCTCCGCATCCGTGTGCAGCTGTGCGGTGAGGTCGAGGCAGGCCTGCGTGACGACTGCGGTGAGCTCGGCCTCGCTCGGGGTCGTGCCCGCCTCACCCGAGGCCATGAGCACGACGGTGTCGTTGGTCGACATGCACCCGTCCGTGTCGAGCCGGTCGAAGGACTGCGCGGTCGCCGCGCGCAGAGCTCGCTCGAGCACGTCCTGCTCGACGGCGGCATCCGTGGTGAGGACCACAAGCATCGTCGCGAGGCCCGGTGCGAGCATGCCCGCGCCCTTCGCCATGCCCCCCACACGGAAGCCCTCCGCATCGAGTGCGACCGTCTTGGGCACGGTGTCCGTGGTCATGATCGCCTCGGCGGCGGCCTGTCCGTGGGCCTCCCCACTCCCCCGTTCGGCGATCAGGCCCGGCAGCCCGTCCACGATCCGGTCGCGGAAGTCCTGGCCGCCCACGCCGATGAGACCGGTCGAGCAGACGAGCACATCCGCCGGCGAGATCTCCAGGAGGGCGGCGGCGCGCTCGGCGGTGAGGTGCGTGGTCTGGAAGCCGAATTCGCCCGTGTAGCAGTTGGCGCCTCCCGAGTTGAGGACGACGGCGCGGGCCCGCCCGTCCGCACTCGCCCGCTCCGACCACAGGACGGGATTCGCCTTGCAGCGGTTGGACGTGTACACGGCCGCCACGGCATCGGAGGGGCCGTCGTTGACGACGAGGGCGAGGTCCGACCTGCCGGAGGGCTTGAGGCCCACGGTGAGGCCGGCGGCGGAGAAGCCTGCGGGGTGAGTGACGCTCATGTGTTCTCTCCTGGAGGAGGCGGGGTTTCAGCGGGTCGGGGTCGGAGCCGGTCAGGACCGCGGCTCAGGGGGCGACGCCGTCCGCGGGGAGGGCGAGCGCCTCGTCGAGGCCGAGCGCGAGGTGGGCGGACTGGAGCGCCTGGCCCGCAGTGCCGCGCACGAGGTTGTCGAGGGCGACGGACACGAGCACGGTGCCCGCACGCTCGTCGATGCCGTACTGGATCTGTGCGGTGTTCGAGCCCGTCACGGAGCTCGTGCGCGGCCAGAGCCCCGACGGCAGGACGGTGACGAAGGGCTCCTCGCGGTACGCCGAGGCGAAGGCCTCCCCCGCGCGGGAGCCGGCCTCGGCGACGGGGACGGTGAGCGGTGCGCTGAGGGTGGCGTGGATGCCACGGGCCACCGGCACGAGCGTGGGGGTGAAGGAGATGCGGACGCCGCCGTCGTGCTGGGACGCCTCCGGGATCCCGAGGACGCGGGCGAGGTTCTGCTCGATCTCCGGGATGTGCCGGTGGGTGCCGGCCTGTGCGTACGAGCTCACATCGCCGAGGATCTCACCGGCCAGCAGGTGCGGCTTGAGCGCCTTCCCCGCTCCCGAGACGCCGTTGGCCAGGGTCGCGGTCAGCCGGGCAGGATCGATGAGACCGGCGGCGACGAGCGGCTGGAGGCCCAGGGTCACGGCGGTGACATTGCAGCCGGGCACCGCGATGCGGGTCGAGCGCCGGAGCGTCTCGCGCTGCTTCGTTCCGTCGGCGTGCATGAGCTCGGGCAGGCCGTAGTCCCAGCTGCCCTGGTGCTCGCTGCCGTAGAAGCGCTCCCAGGCCCACGCCGAGGTGAGCCGGTGATCGGCGGCGAGGTCGAGGATGAGGGTCTCGGGACTCGTGGCCGCGAGCTCCGCCGCGATCCGGCCCGAGGCCCCGTGCGGGAGCGCGAGGACCACGACGTCGTGGCCGGCGAGTGCGCTCGCATCGGAGGGCTGGATGGCGAGATCGGCGAAAGTGGTCAGATGGGGCTGGTGGGCGCCGAGCCGCTCCCCCACCGTCGAGTGCCCTGCGACGGTGGTGACTCGCAGCTGCGGATGGCCGGCGAGGAGGCGGAGGACCTCGCCCCCGGCATAGCCGGTGGCGCCGGAGACGGCGACGGTGAAGGTCTGCATATGCATAATCATACGCAACTTCGCGTTTTTATCCAGCCGCAGGGCGCCCCGGTTCCGGCACCGCACCATGAGATTACCGCCACAGCCCGCCTCCGGAATCCCTACGATGGTCAGTGCCCGAAGAAGGACGAAGAGGGAGAACAGCATGACCGAGCAGATGCAGGCGGTGCGCGCGATGGCGGCCGGCGGGCCGGAGGTCCTCGAGTACGGCGGTGTCGCAGCCCCCGCCGCCGGTCCGGGTGAGCTCCTCGTGGACGTCCGCGCCTCCGGCGTGAACTTCATCGACACGTACCGCCGCTCCGGGGTCTACCCCATGGACTACCCGCACATCGTGGGCGTCGAGGGCGCGGGCGTCGTGGCCGAGGTCGGCGAGGGCGTGAGTGATCTCTCCCCCGGCGACCGCGTCGCCTGGCACGATGCGCCCGGCTCGTACGCCGAGCGGGCGGTGGTGCGTGCCGACATGGCGATGCGCGTGCCCGAGGGGGTCGGCTTCGAGGCTGCCGCGGCCATCCCGCTCCAGGGACTCACCGCGCAGTACCTCGCCACCGGATCGCACCGGATCGAGGCGGGCCAGACGGCGCTCGTCCACGCCGCGGCCGGAGGCGTGGGGCTCCTCCTCACCCAGCTCATCAGGCACCTGGGCGGCCGCGTGATCGGCACCGTCTCCACGGAGGAGAAGGCCGGGCTCGCCCGCGCCGCCGGTGCCGATGAGGTGTTCCTCTACGGCAAGGGGGTCGATGTCGCCCAGACCGTCCTCGACCTCACCGACGGCCGCGGCGTCGACGTCGCCTATGACGGCGTGGGGAAGGACACCTTCGACGCCTCGCTGAGGGCGACGGCGGTGCGCGGCTCGCTCGTGCTCTTCGGCGGAGCGAGCGGCCAGGTGCCCCCGTTCGACATCCAGCGGCTCAACTCCGGCGGGGGCCTCTTCCTCTCCCGGCCCTCGCTGCAGTGGTTCGTGCGCACGCCCGAGGAGCTCGCCGAGCGCTCGGCCATGCTGTTCGACGGCCTGGAGAACGGCTGGCTGGACTTCCGGGTGGGCCGCACATTCTCCCTCGGCGAGGCCGCCGAGGCCCACCGCGCCCTCGAGGGCCGCGAGACGACGGGCAAGGTCGTCCTCGTGCCCTGAGCGCGGACAGGCACGGCGCCCGCATGTCGGTCTGCGACGCGATGTGTCGCACCGGGTCGCCGTGTTGCGGGCCCCCGGCCCGCCCCGGTGCCGCGGCCGTACGGTGACGGCGTTGTGACCGCACCGACGGTCCGGCGCAGGAGCCGGCCGGGAAAGGGGCCCGCCCCACATGGCAGCAGAGGACGAGTTCGAACGGATCGCAGGGGACTTCCGCGCGATCTTCGAGGCGGCGGCGCCGGAGGCCGCGGCGCGCGACCGGGAGCACACCCTGCCGGCAGATGCCGTCCGCGCGCTGGCGACGCGAGGGTTCGGCGCGCTCCGGATCCCGCAGGCCGATGGCGGCCCCGGGCTCAGCCTGCCCCAGACCGCGCGGCTGTGGATCGAGGCCGCCGCCGCGGATGCGAACCTGCCGCAGATCTTCCGCGGGCAGTTCGCCTTCGCCGAGGACCGCATCCACGCCCGCGACGCCTCCCGGCAGGCATGGCTCGACCGCTTCCTGGCCGGTGAGTTCGTGGGCAACGCGTGGAGCGAGACGGGGGCGAGCACCACCTCAGGCGCGGCCACCCGGCTCCGCTCGACCCCGCACGGGCTCCGGCTGGAAGGCCGCAAGCACTACACGACGGGCACCCTCTACGCGGACTGGGCCGATGTCACCGCAACCGACGATTCCGGCCGCACGGTGGCGGTCATCGTCCCGACCGCGGATCCCGGTGTGAGCGTCTCGGATGACTGGGACGGCTTCGGCCAGCGGCTCACCGGCACCGGCACCGCCGTGTTCTCCGACGTCCCGGTGGATCCGGCCCATGTCACGGAGCTCACGGGGCGGTTCAGCTACCAGACGGCCCACTACCAGCTCGTGCTGCTGAGCGTGCTCGCCGGCATCGCCGCACGTGCGGCCTCTGATGTGGCGCTGGCAGTCCGTGAGCGCACCCGGGTGTACACGCACGGTCTGGCACCCCTGGCCCGCCACGATGGGCAGATCCTCGCCGTCGTCGGCCAGGTCCGCTCCACCGCCTTCGCCGCCGAGGCCGTCGTGGCGCACGCCGCTGCCGCGCTGCAGCGGGTCTCGGACCTCGAGCACGAGCGCGGTTCGGCCGCGCACCTCGCGGCCTCGGCAGAGGCCGAGCTCGCCACCGCGCAGGGCCAGGTTGTGCTCTCCGAGCAGGTGCCGCAGGCGCTCGGGCGGCTGTTCGACGCGCTCGGCGCCTCGGGCACTTCGCGGGAGCTCGGCCTCGACCGGCACTGGCGCAATGCCCGCACCGTCGCCTCGCACAATCCCGTCGTCTACAAGCAGCGGATCATCGGCGACTGGGCCGTCAACGGCACCGACCCCGTCCGGCTCTGGGACGTGGGCATCACAGACCGGCCTGCGGAGCAGCCGGACCACACACACGAGGAGGTCCCGGCATGAGCAGGCAGATCCGCTTCAACGCCTTCGAGATGAACTGCGTCGCCCACCAGTCCCCGGGACTGTGGCGGTACCCCGGCGACCAGGCGTGGAGGTACAAGGATCTCGAGTACTGGCAGGACATCGCGCGGATCGCCGAGCGCGGGCTCTTCGACTCGGTGTTCATCGCGGACGTGCTCGGCACCTACGACGTCTTCGGCGGCAGCGATGTCGCAGCGATCAGGCAGGGCGCTCAGGTGCCCGTCAACGATCCGCTGCAGCTGGCCGTCGCGGGCGCGGCGGTGACGGAGCACGTGGGCTTCGGGATCACGGCGGGCACGGCCTTCGAGCATCCCGTGCCCTTCGCCCGGCGACTGTCGACGCTCGATCACCTCACCAGGGGCCGGGTGGGCTGGAACGTCGTGACCGGCTATCTCCCCTCGGCCGCGCGCAACCTCGGGCAGGCCGACCAGCTCGCCCACGATGCGCGCTACGACCACGCCGATGAGTACCTCGAGGTGGTCTACAAGCTGCTCGAGGGCTCCTGGGAGGACGATGCCGTCGTCCGCGATGCCGAGACCGGCGTCTTCGCGGACCCGGCGAAGGTCCATCACATCGGCCACCACGGGAAGCACTTCGACGTGCCGGGCATCCACCTGTCCGAGCCCTCCCCGCAGCGCACGCCGGTGATCTTCCAGGCCGGCGCCTCGCCCCGGGGCGTGCGGTTCGCCGCGGAGAACGCGGAGGCGATCTTCATCGGCGGTCCTACCAAGCAGATCGCGAAGGAGACCGTCCGGCGCATCCGCCGCGCACTCGTGGATGCGGGACGGGGCCCCTATGACGCGAAGATCTACCTCCTCAGCACGATCATTACGGACGAGACGGCCCAAGGTGCGGCCGCCAAGCACCGGGACCTGCTCTCGTACGCGAGCGTCGAGGGCACCGCGGTCTTCTTCTCCGGCTGGCTCGGCATCGACCTCTCCGCCTACGACCTCGACGAGCCGCTGGGGAACGTGAAGTCCAATGCCATCCAGTCCGCGCTCGCCGCCTTCCAGGGCGAGAACGAGCGCGGGGAGGCCTGGACGGTGCGGGACATCGTGAAGCTCGGCGGGATCGGCGGGCAGGGGCAGAACTTCGTCGGCTCGCCCGCGCAGATCGCGGACACCCTCATCGACCTCGTCGAGGAGACGGACATCGACGGCTTCAACCTCGCCTATGCGACGACGCCGGGCACCTTCGAGGACGTCGTGGACCTCGTGGTGCCCGAGCTCCAGGCCCGCGGCGTCTATCAGGAGGAGTACACGCCCGGGACCCTGCGCAGCAGGCTCTCCGGGAACGGGGACCGGCTGCCGGAGACCCACCGCGGTGCCCGTTACCGCGTGGGCGGACCCGGCTCCACCATCGACGATGTCACCGGTACGGGCATGCCCGCACCGGCTGCCCCACGGGCCGCGCAGACCGCACCGTCCCAGGCACCACTCGCACACACCGCATCCGCAGGACAGGAGACACCATGACCACCACGGCCACCGCAGACACCCGCCTGCGCACGTACTGGACCGGGCACGCTGATGCCGAGGAGCTCGCCCGCTGGGAGGCGGTGGCCGAGCGCGTGGCCGAGGCGCTCGCGGCAGACGCCTATGAGCGCGACCGTGCCAATGCCACCCCCTTCGCCGAGGCCGCCCTGCTCAAGGACTCCGGTCTGACCTCGCTGCTGGTGCCGGCCGAGTTCGGCGGCGGGGGCGGGCACTGGGAGTCCGCCCTGCGCGCGGTCCGCATCCTCGCGCGTACCGACGGCTCGATCGCCCAGCTGCTCGCCTATCACTACATCAACGAGGGCAATGTCGTCTTCGGCGCGCGCTCGGACGCGGTCACCGAGGACTGGCTGCGCCGCAGCGCGGACGGCCGCTGGATCTGGGGCGATTCCGTCAACCCCACGGATCCCGATCTGGAGCTCGTGCCCGAGGGCGAGGGCTTCCGCCTGCGCGGCCTCAAGCGGTACTCGACCGGCTCCGCGGTGGGCGATGCCCTCGTGGTCAACGCCGTGATCCGCGGCGGTGAGCACGACGGGCAGGTCGCAGCACTCGTGCTGGAGCGGGGTCGGGCCGGCGTCGAGCACCTCGACGACTGGGACTTCCTGGGCCAGCGGCTGTCCTCCTCGAACTCGGTCCGCTACCACGACGTCCGGGTGGAGCGCGGGGACATCCTGGGCCACCTCGTGGACGAGCCGTTCGCCACGCTCCTGACCCCGGGCATCCAGCTCATGTTCGGGAACCTGTACCTGGGGCTGGCCGAGGGCGCGCTGGCACTCGGCGCCGAACTGACCCGGAAGCGTCCGAACGCCTGGTTCCTCTCCGCCGTCGAGCGGTACCGCGACGATCCCTTCGTCAAACGGCTCTACGGCGAGCTCGTCTCCCGCATCGCGGCCGTCGAGGCGCTCGCGGACAGGCTGAACCGGGACTACGACGCATACATCGGCAGGGGTCGCTCCCTCACCTGGGAGGAACGCGAGGAGGCCGCGATCCGCATCGCGCAGCTCAAGGTCGTGTCCTCCGACCTCGTCACGGACCTGAGCAACCGGATCTTCGAGGCGACGGGGACGAGCTCGACCCGGACCGGGGTGGGCCTCGACCTGTTCTGGCGCAATGCCCGCACCCACACCCTCCACGATCCCGTCGACTACAAGAAGCTCGAGGTCGGCGCGCACTTCCTCAACGGCGAGACCGCACCGCTGTCCCTCTACACCTGAGGGCCGCGCCGCCGCGTGCTGCACCCCTCACCACAGCAGCACGCGGCGGTCGCGCAGGGCGGGGGCGAGCACGATCGCCGCGAGCACCATGCCCGCCATCAGCACCCAGGCGCCGAAGTACGTGAAGATCGTGAGCTGCTCGGCCAGCGGCGGACCGAAGTCGAACGCCATCATCACGACCCCGCCGAGCACGAGGGCGGTGGCGAGCACCACCTGCACGAGCTGGTCGACGACGGTGCGCACGAGATTGCGGATGAGGTCCGTCGTCAGCCCGCTCGTCCCGATGTCCAGCGTGCCGTCCTGCAGGTGCTTGACCACGCGCGAGACCTCGATGGGCAGCGAGGCCACCGCCGGCAGGGTCGCGTTCGCGTACAGCGCCGTGTCGTCGAGGGTCCTCCGCAGGCTCCGCGAGCCCGCGAGCACCTCGCGCCCGTGCGAGCGCACGAGGCTCAGCAGATCGCAGCGCGGGTCCAGTTTGCGCAGGCTGTCCTCAAGCGTCGTGATGGCGCGGAAGGCCTGCGCCACCGCCCGGGGCATCGCGAATCCGTGGTCGAACACGAAGTCCAGCAGCTCGCGGAAGAAGCCCGAGGCCGCACCGCCCCCGGTGCCGGAGCTCGCATGATCCGCACCGCCCGCACGGCCAGAGCCCCTGCCCGGCTCCGCCGCGCCCGAGTCGAAGCGCAGCATGATCTGCCCGATCTCCCGCTGCATCCGGCGCAGGTCGGTGCCCGGCGGCATGCCGAACATGTCGATGACCGCATTCGTCGCGGCCTGGGAGTTCTGCTTGTCGAAGGCCAGCAGCAGCGTGAGCACATCGCGCCGGTCGCGCGAGTCGAGCCTGCCCACCGCCCCGAAGTCGATGAGCCCGAGGTCGCCGGCCGGGGAGACCATGACGTTGCCGGGGTGCAGGTCCGCGTGGAACACGCCCGTGTCGAGCATCTGGCGGGCGATCGTCATGAACAGCTGCTCGGCCATCTCCCGCCGCACGAGGGCGGACATGCCCGCCAGCGCCTCCGCGCTGCGCGACAGCGGCCGGCCGGGCATACGGTCCATGACGAGCACGCGCTCGCCCGAGAGGTCCGGATAGACCTCCGGGATCGTCACGGCGGCCCGCCCGGCCGGCGCCTCGGCGCCGCCGCGTCCGCGCAGCTCCGCCTTCGTCCGGTGCACCGCCCGGCCGAGCACCGCCATCTGCTGCGCCTCACCGCGGTAGTCGAGCTCCTCGGCCAGGGAGTCCACGAAGCCGCGGGCGATCTCCGCGAGCCCGATGCTCCGCGCCCACTGCGCCGAGGCCTCGAAGCGCTCGGCGAGGCTCATGATGATCGCGGAGTCAGCCCGCACCTGCCGGCGCAGGTTCGGCCGCTGGATCTTCACGACCACCTCCTCGCCCGCGAGCAGGACCGCCCTGTGCACCTGCGCGACCGAGGCCGCTGCCAGGGGCTGCTCGTCGAACTCCCGGCAGACCTCGTCGATGGGCCTGCCCCAGGCCCGCTCGAGCGACGGCCGGATCTGCTCGAAGGGCACCGGCGGCACCTCGGACTGGAGGGCGGAGAACTCCTCCACGAACTCGCCGGGGACCATGTCCGCCCGCGTCGCGACGAACTGCCCCAGCTTGACGAAGGTGACGCCGGCCGCGGCCAGCGCCTCGGCCGCCGTGCGCGCGAGCTCCCGCCGCGAGACCCGCAGGCTGGGCACGCGCGGCTTGAGATACCTCCGGAGGCCGAACCGGAAGAGGATCCGCTGGATCTCCCATACGCGCCGGGTCGTGCGGTACCAGGACGGCATGCGCGCCGCCGTCCGCGCCACCTGCGTGAATGTGCCCGAGGGCAGGACGAGTTCGATGGCGAGCATGACGTAGAGCTGGATCGTGAGGAACCAGCCGAAGATGAGCAGGAAGACCATCACGGCGGAGAAGCTCATCCCCAGGAAGGGCACATCGCCGCGCTGGGTGATCTGGAGCATCGCGAACGCCTGCAGCGTCACCGGCCAGATCGACAGGCCCATGACGAGCGAGACGATGGTGTTGCGCAGCGCGCCCGTGCCCACCGTCGTGAGCCGGCGCACGAGCGCCCCGACGACGACCGCATTGAGCAGCCCGAGGACGATCGTCCAGAAGACGTTCATGTCCACCCTCTCCGATCCGGTCCGCGGATCTGCGGGGGCCGCCGCTGCGGCGCGCCCCGCGTCAGGCTACATGCGCACCGTGAGGACGCGCTCCCCGTCCGCGAGCTCGCCGGCCGTGAGCGAGGTGCCGGCGGCGGCGAGCGAGGCGGGCGTGTCCCGGCCCGCCCGCACGTACCGGCCCGTCCACTCGTCGAGCTCGCCCGAGGCCAGCGCGAGCGCGAGATCGACGACCGCGGCCGGCGGCGTCCAGTCGTCCCCGCTGCGGTGGTCGTGCATCGGCATCGACCGCGTCATGTCCGATTCCACGACTCCCGGCGCCATCTCGAACACGCGCAGACCGCGCGCGTGCCCGTACTCGACGAGCGATTCCGCGAGGCGGAACAGGCCAGCCTTCGAGGCCGAGTACGCGGGATGGGCGGCCGTGCCCTGCGCGCCGGAGCCGGAGTTGAGGTCGATGATGCGCACGGGCGCACCGCTGGCCTCCGCCGTCGCGAGCATGCCGGGCAGCAGGGCGCGCACCAGCCGGAACACCCCCACCAGATTGGTCTCGAGCACCGCGGCCAGATCCTCGGCATCGGCCTCCCACAGCGGACCCTCGGTCGCCTCGATGCGTCCGGCGTTGTTCACGAGCACCCGCAGCGGCGCATCCCATTCCGCGCTCACCTGTGCCGCGGTACGCACCAGCTCCGCGACCGAGGCCGCATCCGTCTGGTCGAGGGCCGCACCCCGCACGCGCGGGGTCAGCACCGCGGTCGACGACCCCCCGGTCGCCCCGGAGCCGTCACCGGCCGTGCGCGCGGCCTCCGCGCCCGTCGTCTCCCCGGCGACCTCCCGCACGATCTCCGCCGCCGCCCGGATCGCGGACTCCCGCGTCCGGGCCGTCAGCAGCACGGGATAGCCGGCGCGGACGAAGCCCGCGGCCAGATGCCTGCCGATCCCGCGCGCCCCGCCCGTGATGAGGACGAGGCTGCGGGAGTACCCGAGGCCGGCCGGCTCGATCGCCGTGCCGGGTGCTCCGACTCCAGTGGACATGCTCACACCTCTCTCGTACTCGCGTCCCTCATGCCCGCACCTCCGCGCCGTGAGCGGCCGCCGCAGCGGCCGTCGCGCGCTCGCGCAGCGCCGAGGCCTCGTCCGCAGTGAGCGTGCGATCCGCGGCGCGGAAGGTCATCCGCAGGGCGAGCGACTTCCGCCCCTCCGGCACCTGGTCGCCGGTGTAGACGTCGAAGACCTCGAGCGCCTCGAGCTCGGCCCCCGCGGCCTCACGCAGCGTGGCCATGAGCGTGCCCGCGGGCAGCGACTCGTCGACGACGAGCGCCACGTCCTGGCGCGAGACGGGGTACGTGGACAGCACACCGTCCCAGGTGCGGGGATCGGGTTCGGCCAGCAGCGCATCGAGGTCGATCTCGAAGGCCACGGTGCGCGCGGGCAGGCCGAGGTTCTCGCACACCTTCGGATGCAGCTCGCCGGCCCAGCCGAGGACCGCGCCGCCGGGCAGCTCGAAGCGCGCGCACCGGCCCGGGTGCCACGGCGCACGCGCATCCGCGACGACGGCGGCCGTGCGCCCGCTCATGCGCACGATCTCGTGCACGAGACCGATGACATCGTGCGCATCCGCCCGGCGACCGGCACCGAGCGCAGTGGGCAGGGCGCGATGGCCGGCGATGACCCCGGCGATGTGGAACGGCTGCGCCGGCACGCTACCGAACACCTCTGCGAGCTCCTCCTCCGCAGGATGGTGCCCCGGAGCGAAGCGTGGGCCCGGGCGGTCCGAGGGACGGCCGCCCTCCGTCACCTGTCCCGCCTCGAACACCGCGACGTCCTTGAAGCCGCGGCCGGTGTTGCGCACCACGGCGTCGACGAGCGTGGCGAGCAGGCTCGAGCGCATGAGCGGCCGGTCCTCGCCGAGCGGATTCGCGATCCGCACCATGGTCCGGCGCTCGTCGTCCGCGGGCAGCAGCAGCTGGTCGGCGCGCTCGGCGGACGTGAACGGATAGGTGAGCACCTCGCTCAGGCCCGAGGCCGCGAGCAGATCGGATACGCGGCGCCGGGCCCGCTGCGCAGCGCTCAGCCCCGCTCCGCCGGGCGCCTGCGGCACGACGGAGGGGATCTCCCCGTAGCCGCCGGCGCGGACGACCTCCTCGACGAGGTCCACGTCCTCCGTGAGATCCGGTCGCCACGAGGGCACCGTCACCCGGAGCACGGTCGCACCCGCCTCGGTCTGCGCATCAGCGGGAACGGCCTCCGCACCCACGGCGGCGAGCAGCTCGATCACCCTCTCCTGCGGGTAGTCGATGCCCACCCGCTTCGACGGCAGATCCGCGGCCAGCTCGATCACGCGACGGGCCGGGGCAGCACCCGCCTCCGTCACGTGCGGGCTGATCACACCGCCGGCCAGTTCCGCGAGGAGATCGGCGGCCCTGCGCGCCGCGGCGGGGCCGAGTTCCGGATCCACGCCGCGCTCGAACCGCTTGGCGGCCTCGCTCGGCAGCCGGTGGCGGCGGGCCGAGCGCGCGATGGAGACCTGGTCGAAGTGCGCCGCCTCGATGACGATGTCCTCGGTCGCGTCCGTGACCTCGAGCTCGGCCGAGCCCATGACCCCGGCGAGGCCGATGATGCGGCCCGCACGCGCGCCGCTGCCCGCATCCGTGATGAGCAGGTCCTCCGGATCGAGCGTGCGCGTCACGTCGTCGAGCGTCGTGAGCGTCTCCCCCGCCGCGGCGCGGCGGACGGTGACAGGACCGACGAGCCTGGCCGCGTCGTAAGCGTGCAGGGGCTGGCCGAGCTCCAGCATCACGTAGTTCGTCACGTCCACCGTGAGGCTGATGGGCCGCATGCCGGCCTCGAGGAGGCGCCGCCGCATCCAGAAAGGCGTCCGCGCGGACGCGTCGATGCCCGTCACCGTCACTGCCGTGAAGCGGGAGCAGCCCGGCACCCCGTGGATGGGGGCCGCATCGTCGAGCTCGACGGGGAACCCCTCGCCGCCCGGGGCGTCGACGTCCACGTCCGCGGGGTCCGCGAACGGCTGCCCCTTGAGCATCGCGTACTCGCGTGCGATGCCGCGCATGCTCAGCTGGTATCCGCGGTCCGGGGTGACGTTCACATCGAGCGTCGTGCGGTCGAGGCCGAGAAGGGCCTTGGCGTCATCGCCGGGAGCCAGCTGCGCGAGCTGCTCCGGGCCGAGCCCCAGCCGGGAGAGCACGATGATGCCGTCGTGGTCATCGCCGAGGCCCAGCTCGCGGGCGGAGCAGATCATGCCGTCCGAGACGTGGCCGTAGGTCTTCCTCGCCGCGATCGCGAAATCACCGGGCAGCACGGCACCGGGCAGCGCTGCGACGACGAGGTCGCCGGCGGAGAAGTTGTGGGCACCGCAGACGATGCCGCGGGGCTCGCCCTCGCCCACGTCCAGCCGGCACCAGTTCACCGTCTTGCCGTTGGAGTGCTCCTCCGGCTCCGCGGAGAGCACGCGGGCCACCGTGAGCGGCCCGCTCACCGCGGGTCCGATGAGCTCCTCCTCCTCCAGTCCGATGCCCGCGAGCTCGGCCGCGAGGACATGCGGGTCCGGGGAGACGGAGGTGTCGACGCAGTCGGAGAGCCATTCGAGGGGTACGCGCATCAGACGTTCACCCCGAAGCGAGCGGAGAAGCGCAGGTCGCCTTCCACCATGTCGTGCATGTCGTTGATGCCTTCCCTGAGCATGAGCGTCCGCTCGATGCCCATTCCGAATGCGAATCCCTGATACTCCGCCGGGTCCAGCCCGGCCGCGCGGATGACGTTGGGGTGGACCATGCCGCAGCCGCCCCATTCGATCCAGCCCGCACCGCCCACCTTGGCGGGGAACCAGAAGTCCATCTCCGCGCTGGGCTCCGTGAACGGGAAGAACGAGGGGCGCAGGCGGGTGACGGACTCGGGGCCGAACATGGCGCGCGCGAACTCGTCGAGGGTGCCCTTGAGGTGGGCCATCGTCAGCCCGCGGTCGATCGCGATGCCCTCGACCTGATGGAATACGGGCGTGTGCGTCGCATCGAGCTCATCGGTGCGGAACACCTTGCCCGGGCACACGACGTACAGCGGGACGCCGCGCTCCAGCAGGCTGCGGGACTGCACGGGGGACGTGTGCGTGCGCAGGAGGAGGCCGGCCTCGGGCGGGTCGACGAAGAAGGTGTCCTGCATCTGCCGGGCGGGATGATCCGGGCCGAAGTTGAGCGAGTCGAAGTTGAGCCATTCGGCCTCGATCTCCGGCCCTTCGGCGACCTCCCAGCCGTGGCCGATGAAGTGATCGGCGATCTGTTCCTGGAGCAGCTGCAGCGGGTGGCGGGCGCCGGGCGCGGTCCGCGCGACGGGCAGGGTGACGTCGACGGCCTCGGCAACGAGCACCTCGGCGTCGCGCTTGGCCTCGAGCTCGGCGAGCCGGTCGGCGTGCGCCTGGTTCACGCGCCCGCGGGACCGGCCGACGATCTTGCCCGCCGCTGCCTTGTCCTGCTTGTCGAGGGAGCCGATCTGCCGGTTGGCGAGCGCGAGCGGGGAGCGGTCCCCCATGTGCTCGATCCTCACGGCCTTGAGCTCCTCGAGGTCCCCGGCGGCGGCGAAGGCGGCAAGCGCGGCCTCGACGGCGGCGGTGACCGCGGACTCGTCACACGGGTCGACGGGTGGCTGTTCGGCAGCACTGGGCTGTGTCATCTGCCTGCTTTCTCCTCACGGATGGATCTTCACGGAAAGTCTAGCCGGGCCCGGTCGGACGTCCCGGGCGCGGGCGGGGCGTCTCAGAGGCGGACGCTCTTGGCCGATTCGTAGATGCAGATGCTCGCGGCTGTCGCGAGATTGAGACTCTCGGCGGCCCCGTAGATGGGGATCGCGACGGCGGCATCGGCCTGCTCCCGATCCTCGGTCGGCAGACCCCAGGCCTCGTTGCCGAACACCCAGGCCGTGGGCCGGGAGAGGTCCAGCCCGGTGTCCCAGGGCACGTGGAGGTCGTGCGCCGGCGGGTGCGCATCGGCGGCCAGCACCTGCATCCCGCGGGCGCGCGCGAGCTCTGTGACCTCGGGCAGGCCCACACCCGTGACGACGGGCACGTGGAACAGGGAGCCCGCGGTCGAGCGCACCGTCTTGGGGTTGAAGACGTCCACACTGGACGCGGTCACGACGACAGCGTCCGCGCCCGCGGCATCGGCGACGCGCAGCACGGTGCCCGCATTGCCGGGATCGCGCACCTGCGAGAGGACGACCACGAGCTTCGACTCGCGCGTGAGGACGTCCGCGAGCGGGACGTCGAGCCGCTCCGCGACCGCCACGATCCCCTGCGAGGCCACGGTGTCGGTGAGGCCCGCGAGCGCCTCCGCGGCGGCCTGCCGCACCCGCAGCCCGGCGCCGCGGGCGAGGTCGATGACGTCAGGATGCCGATCCGCGGCCTCGGCGGTGGCCCAGATGTCGATGATGCCGCCGTCGGGGCGGGGCTGCTCCGCGGTCTCGTCCCCGCCGACGGTCGCGAGCACGGGCCTCCGGGCACCGTGCCGGCGCACCGCCTCCCGCACGGCCTGCGGGCCCTCGACGAGGAACCTCCCCTCACGCCTGCGCCCTGCACGGCGGAGCAGCTTCGCTGCGTCCCTGAGCCGGGTCGACTGCGGATTCGTCACCACCGGGCCGGTGAGGCGCGGATGGAGGGGGGCGGGTGCGGGGGAATCGCTCATGGCAGAAGCCTACTGCCGCGCACTCAGCTGAATGCGCGGCCGGCTTCGTAGACCTCGAAGCCGCCGGCGGAGTCCGCGCGCAGCAGGAGCCAGAGGGGGTGCTGCTCCGCCGGCGCTCCGGGCATGCTCTGGGCGCAGATGACGTCCCCGGGCTCCACTCCCTCGAGGTGCTCGAAGCGCACGGGCGCAGTGCTCCCGTCGCCGAACCGGTACTCGGACGCGCCGTAGCCGCCCGGGGAGCCGTTCGCGCTCACGAGCTCGCAGACCTCAACCTCGGTGTCGGCGAACTGGACCTCGCGGACCGTGAGGGGAGCCCCGGCGGAGGCATCGCCCAGCGTGCCCTCGCGCACCAGCTCCATGACGGCATCCGTCGCGTGCGCGGAGGCCGCGGCATCGTCGCCGGCGGCGACCGCATCGACGAACTCCTGCACGCCCTCGGCCGAGGGCGGGCGCACATCGCCGCCGGGCACGTGGAAGACGGTGTCGGCGTGGACCAGCTCCCCACCGTCCCAGCGGTAGACGAGGTCCGCGGACGCCGATTTCGCGCACGCATGACACGGCTCGTCGCCGTAGAGGTCGATCCCCTGCAGGTTGAAGGTGAGGAGGGACCCGGTCATGCCGAGATCGCCGATGCCGAACTCCCCGATGGACCCCGCGGGCACGTCCGCTCGCGCAGCACCGGCGCCCCAGGGCTCCACGGAGCCCAGCAGCGAGCGATCGGCATCGTAGAGGCCGATCGAGCTGTACGCATACGCACCGCCCCCGTAGCAGAGGAAGCTCACAGCGGTCACCGGCGCCCCGTCCGCGCGTGCCGGCCTGACCTCCCCGACGGTGACGGAGGCATGGAACTCCCCGGCCTCGGCCACGCCGTCCGTGAAGTCCCCGGTCGTGTCGAGCTCGGACAGCGGCTGCCCGTCGAGGTGGGCGGCATCGTAGTGGAGCCCGAAGGCGGCACACTCCCGGGGAAGCTCATAGGTGCCGTTCGCGAACGCCTCCCGGCCCGGCCCCAGGAGCCCACCGGCCCGGGCCGCGGACGGCGGGGCGGTGACCGTGCTGCGCTCCTCCCCGGTGGGATCGGCGAAGTCGAGGACCGTGTACACGCCGTCGGCGAGGATGCGCAGCTGCGTGCCCGCCACCGTGAAGCTGTCGAGGCCCGGCACCCCGACGGTCCACAGCGCCTCCCCCGTCCGCGCGTCGAGCCCGTGGACCTCGTCCCGCGCTCCCAGCACCAGCACGCCGTCGACGAGCGCCCATCCCGGCGTCACGGCGGACGAGCCCAGACCGGTCACCGCGGCCGAGGCGGCGTCGAGCTGCCGCTGCCACAGCACGGAGTCCTCTCCGAGCACGAACAGCGCGCTTCCGTCCGAGACCGCCCAGGGGCCTTCCTCACCGTCCGCGGACGGCCCCACCATGCGCACAGTGTCCGCCGGGTCCACCGCCGCTTCCGGATAGGGGACGCCGGCTGCCGTGGTGAGCGTGCCATCGGGTTCCGCGATCACCGGCACGGCGGCGGTGGCCGGATCCTGGGAGCCTCCCGCCGCCTCCGAGGGCGCCGCGCCGCCGCTGTGCTCAGCACTGCCCTGGCCGGCATCGCCGTGCTCCACGCTGCCGTCGGAGAGGCCGATCCGTGTGCTCCCGCAGAGCAGGTCCGCACCGTCAAGGGCGCAGTCGGGAAGCGTGCCGTGAAGCTCCGGCGGCAGCGGCTCCTGCTCGGCCGTCTCCCCGGCCCCTCCGGCACCGGCGGCCTCGCCGCGGTTCCACAGCTCCTCGAAGTCCACCTCCCGCGGCTGCGCGGGAATGTCCGTGTGGGGCACGGGAGCGGCCCAGCGGGAGTCCTCCAGCGCCCCGGTCTCCCCGAGCGCGTAGACGACCGAACGGGTGGGGGTCACGAGACGTGCGAAGTCCCCTGCCCCGCCCGCTTGCCCAGCGCCCGGCAGGTGCAGCGGCACGAGCCGCACATCCTCGCCCACGCCGGAGACGTCCGTCGTCGAGGCCTGTGCGGGCGCGGTGCGGAAATCGGGCCCGCCGAAGAGCACCCGGAAGGCGAAGATCCCGCCCACCGCGATGAGGACGAGAGCGAGCCCTGCCGCCATGCCCAGCAGCAGGGGCCGCAGCCGACGGGCCGGCTGCTGAGACACGTCAGGCTGCTGAGCCGGGCCTGGCTGCTGAGACGGGTGCGGGTGCCCCGCGGAGCTGTGAGTCATACCATCATCCAAGCAGACGCCTCGGACGTGACCGCCCGGAGGGCGCGGCCGGGATGCATGCGAAGACGCCGATGGGCCGAGGGAGCATTCCCTCGGCCCATCGGCGAAGCGGGTGCGCGCAACCGGCCTCAGCCGGCCGGACGCACTGTCCGCGGCTCAGTTCAGGCTGCGCTCTTCGCGGCGTTGACGTCTGCCGGCAGCGCGTCCTTGGCGACCTTGACCAGCGTCGCGAAGGTCTGGCCGTCGTTGACCGCGAGCTCCGCGAGCATCCGGCGGTCCACCTCGACGCCAGCGGCCTTGAGACCCTGGATGAAGCGGTTGTAGGTCATGCCGTTGGCGCGGGCGCCGGCGTTGATGCGCTGGATCCACAGACGGCGGAAATCGCCCTTCCGGGCCCGGCGGTCGCGGTAGCTGTAGACCAGCGAGTGGATGACCTGTTCCTTGGCCTTGCGGTACAGCCGCGAACGCTGTCCGCGGTAGCCGCTCGCCCGGTCGAGGATGACCCGGCGCTTCTTCTTGGCGTTGAGCGCCCTCTTCACACGTGCCACGTGTACTCCTTAGAAAACCAGTATCCGGAAAGTGAGACTCAGCGCTTGCCGAGAAGCTTGAGGCCCTTGGCCCTGTCGCCCCCGGTCAGCTCCTGATCCATCGAGATCCGGCGCTTGCGGCGCGAGGACTTGTGCTCTGCGAGGTGGCGGTTGTTGACGCCCTCACGCATGACCTTTCCGGAACCGGTGAGGCGCAGACGCTTCTTGGCGCCGCTGTGGGTCTTCTGCTTCGGCATGGTGCCGTCTCCTTTTCACATCGTGTCTGTCAGCGCGGGGCTCAGTCGGCCTGCTCGGAGGAGTCCTCCGAGTGCGTGCCGGCCTTGGCCTGCGCCTCGCGCTCGCGGCGGGACTTGACCTCCGCACGCGAGCCCTTGGCTCCGGCGGACGCCTTGCGCGATTCCGCCTTCGCGTCGGCCTTGGACTTCGCCGGCGCGATGACCATGACCATGTTCCGTCCGTCGACGCGGGGAGCGGACTCCACGCTGCCGAGCTCGGACACGTCCTCAGCGAGTCGATTGAGGAGCTTCACTCCCATCTCCGGGCGCGACTGCTCACGACCGCGGAACATGATCATGACCTTGACCTTGTCCCCACCCGTCAGGAACCGCGTGACGTGGCCCTTCTTGGTCTCGTAGTCGTGCTCGTCGATCTTGAGCCGGAAGCGGATCTCCTTGAGCGCCGTGTTGGCCTGGTTCTTCCGGGCCTCGCGAGCCTTCTGCGCGGACTCGTACTTGAACTTTCCGTAGTCCATGAGCTTCACGACAGGGGGCTTTGCCTGGGGCGCAACCTCGACCAGGTCCAGCTCCGATTCACGAGCCAGGTCGAGTGCCTTGCGGATCGCGACGATGCCCACCTGCTCCCCGTTGGGGCCCACGAGGCGGACTTCCGGAACTCGGATCCTATCGTTGATACGCGGCTCGCTGATGTGCTGCTCCTTCTCGACTGATGACAACTGCTGTACGCGTCAGGGGAACCGAAAAAGGACCCCGCTGACGATGCAGAGGGGCCCTGGTCCTGAGTCGAGCATGCGCATCCGCTGCACCCGTGAACCAGATGTTCGCCACGGGCGCGGCTTCCGCACTGCAGGGTTACCCGATCGCGCTCGCGATCCAGGTGGGAGCCGGCAGGCCCCTCTTCACACTCGGACCATGCTACCGCACCTGCGGCGCGAGCGCACATCGGCCTGTGGGAGACTGTCTGCCATGACCCAGTCCTTCAGCTTCGACGCGCAGTCGCAGGCGCCCGGCGCACACGCGCACACCCCCCAGTCCAGCCCGTCGGCCGCACCCGCCGGCTCCGCCGCAGCCGAGTCCCAGGCGGTCCGCGACATCGCCGAGGTGCCGGCTGCGGAGGTCATCTCCACAGCCACCGTCCACCTCATGAGCGCCGCCGCCGTCAAGCTCGGCCTCACCGAGGACTCGGAGACGGAGAAGGCGGCGGACCTCGTCGACCTCGATGAGGCGCGCAAGCTCATCACGGCCCTCGCCGGCCTCGTGACCGCCGGCGCGCCCGAGATCGGCGATCAGCACGCCCGCCCCATCCGCGACGGCCTCCGCGCCCTGCAGCTGGCCTTCCGCGAGGCCTCGACGATCCCGGACGCGCCCGGCAGGGGCCCGGGCGAGAAGTGGACGGGACCGGTCTCCTGACCCAGCCGGACGGCGCACATCAGGCGCCCCGTCCTTGAAGCCTCCGGCGCGGGCTCGGTACCATGCCCACTGCACCGGCAGGGCAGGGCCCGCACCGGCAGGCGAATCCATGGAGGTAGTGTGACCGCCCGCTTCACGACCAACGACTTCGGCATCCCGGTCGGATCCGATCGGCACTCGCTCACACTCGGACCCAACGGCCCGATCCTCCTCCAGGACCACTACCTCATCGAGAAGCTCGCGCACTTCGACCGCGAGCGCGTCCCCGAGCGCGTCGTCCACGCCAAGGGCGGCGGCGCCTTCGGCACCTTCACCGCCACCGAGGACCTCTCCGCCTACACGCGGGCCGCGCTCTTCCAGCCCGGTGCGCAGTCCGAGGTGCTCCTCCGGTTCTCGACCGTCGCCGGCGAGCAGGGCTCCCCGGACACCTGGCGCGATCCCCGCGGATTCGCGGTGAAGTTCTACACGACCGAGGGCAACTTCGACATCGTCGGCAACAACACCCCCGTCTTCTTCATCCGGGACGCCATGCAGTTCCCGGACTTCATCCACTCGCAGAAGCGCCGCAGCCGCACCGGCCTGCGCGACAACACGATGCAGTGGGACTTCTGGACCCAGGTGCCCGCCTCCGCGCATCAGGTCACCTACCTCATGGGCGATCGCGGCATCCCGCGGTCCTGGCGTGAGCAGAACGGCTACGGCTCGCACACGTTCCAGTGGATCAGCGCCGCCGGGGAGCGCTTCTGGGTCAAGTACCACTTCCTGTCGAACCAGAAGCAGGACTTCGTCGACGCGCACGGCCATGAGGGCTTCTCGCAGGCCGAGGGCGACCAGATGGCCGCGGTCGACGCGGACTTCCACCGCCGGGACCTCTACGAGGCCATCGAGGGCGGCCGCTGCCCCAGCTGGGACCTCAAGGTGCAGATCATGCCCTATGAGGAAGCCGCGCGGTACCGCATCAACCCCTTCGACGTGACGAAGGTCTGGCCGCACGCGGACTTCCCCCTGCGCACTGTGGGCCGGCTGGAGCTCAACCGCAATCCCGAGGACTTCTTCTCGGAGATCGAGCAGGCCGCGTTCTCGCCTGCGAACCTCGTGCCGGGCACCGGCCTGTCCCCGGACAGGATGCTCATGGGGCGCATCTTCTCGTACCCGGACACCCACCGGCACCGGATCGGCCCCAACTACGCGCAGCTGCCGGTCAACCGGCCCCGGGCCGCGAAGGCGAGCTACTCGCGCGACGGCGCCATGTCGTTCGAGAACTACCCCGCCGACAGGCCCGAATACGCGCCCAGCGGCTTCGACGGCCCGCAAGCCGAACCCTCGCTCACGACCGAGGCGAACCTCTCCGGCGCCTCCGGGGACGTGCTCCGCTCCGCCCAGACCCTGCGCTCCGACGACGGCGACTTCAACCAGGCCGGCGATCTCGTCCGCACCGTCCTCGACGACGCGGCGCGCGACCGCATGGTCGGCAACATCGCCGGTCACGTCATGCAGGTCGCGGACGCCGGCGTGCGGGCGCGCGCCTTCGACTACTGGAAGAGCGTCGACGCGCACCTCGGCGCGCGCGTGGAGAACGTCGTCGCGGCCGCGCTCGCGGACAGGCGCTGAACGACGAGCGCCGAGCGCTCACACGGCGCTGAGCGCGAGCGAGTCTATCCGCTCCGCGATGACCGCATCGGCCGCGAGCGACCGCTGGAGGGCTGCGAGCTCCTCGGGTGCCGGCGCCGCATCGGCCCGCACCTCGATCCGGACCTCCGGTCCCTGCGCGTGCACGGCACGCGAGCCGGGCCCCATCCCGATGCCCGCGATCCACGGATGCCCTGCGGCCGCACCCCGCAGCGCACCGGCGACGGCCGCGTCCGCCCAGGCCGGCATCCACTGCTCCTGCTTGAGGAACGACCACAGCGCCGGCCTGCGCAGCAGGAACGCGTGCGGGCGGCCGGGATCGACCACCACGAGCTGGGCGCCCTCCTCGACGGCGGCGGCGCCGAGGCGCTCGGCCTCGATCGGCACCGGACGGGCCTCCGGGTGCCAGGCGGTCAGCGAGGGGATGTCGGTGAAGGCGGGGGTGGCCTCGCGCCCGTCGGCGGACCGCAGCCGCACCATCGCCATGTCCGAGGCGTTGTCGTGCATGAGCCCGCGCTCGTCCACCGTGCTCTCGGTGACGACGGGCAGCACGGGGGCGTAGAGCCGCGCGCCGGCGAGCGCGCTCAGCACGGCGCGGTGGCGCTGCGGGTCCAGCGGATCCGCGGCCACGGCCTCGAGGGCCGCGAGGAGCCCGGCATCGGCCTCACCGGTGTCGCCGGCGAACGGGTTCGGGTGCAGCTCGCGTCCGCCCCACGGCACCCCGGCCGAGTCCGCCGGACCGCCGAGCGCGCCCCTGAGGTGCTCCGGGATCTCCGGGCCGCCGCTCATCAGCGTCCCGCGACGTCCAGCGCCTGGGCGAGCGTGAATTTCCCGGCGTAGAGCGCCTTGCCCACGATCGCGGAGTCCACGCCCTCCGGCACCAGCTCCCGCAGTGCGGCGATGTCGTCGAGGCTGGAGATGCCGCCCGAGGCCACGATGGGCCGTTCGGTGCGGGCGGCGAGATCCGAGAGCAGGTCCGTGTTGGGACCCGTGAGCGTGCCGTCCTTCGTCACGTCCGTGACGACGTAGCGGGTGCAGCCGGCGGCCTCGAGCTGGTCGAACACCTCGTACAGGTCCCCGCCGTCGCGGGTCCACCCGCGCGCGGCCAGCGTGCGGCCGCGGACGTCGAGGCCGATCGCGATCTTGTCCCCGTAGTGCGCGATGACCTCAGCCGTCCACTCGGGGTCCTCGAGCGCCGCGGTGCCGATGTTCACCCGCTCCGCACCGGTGTCGAGAGCCCGCTCGAGGCTCTCGGTGTCCCGGATCCCGCCGGACAGCTCGACCTTGATCGACAGCGACTTCGTCACCTTGCGGAGCAGCTCGTAGTTCGAGCCCCGCCCGAAGGCCGCATCGAGGTCGACGAGATGGATCCACTCCGCGCCGCCGGCCTCGAACTCGCCGGCGGCCTCGAGCGGAGAGCCGTAGGAGGTCTCGGTGCCGGCCTCGCCCTGGACGAGGCGCACGGCCTGCCCGTCAGCGACGTCGACCGCGGGCAGGAGGGTGAGGGAGGGGGTTTCGACGAGGGGGGTCATACCGTGTCCTTCGGTTCGTGTGCGTGGGGGTTCGGGCCCGCGGACCGGGGCGGCTCGCTCAGCGAGGCGACCCAGTTGCGCAGCAGGGCCGCACCTGCGGCCGCGGACTTCTCGGGATGGAACTGCGCGGCCCACGTGGTGCCGTCCTCGACCGCGGCGGCGAAGCGCCCGCCGTGCTCGGCGGTGGTCGTGAGCGCGCCCGCGGGCCCGCTCGATGCGGCATAGGAGTGCACGAAGTAGAAGTGCTCCCCGCCGAGCCCTGCGAACATGCGGCTGCCGGCCGGGGCCGCCACGCGCGTCCAGCCCATGTGCGGGACGACGGGCGCGCGCAGCGGCACCACCTCGCCGTCCCACAGGCCGATCCCGGGCGTGCGCACACCGTGCTCGGTGCCCGCGGAGAACAGCACCTGCATGCCGACGCAGATCCCCAGGAGCGGCCGGCCCGCGGCATGGCGCTCGCGGATGATCTCCACGCCGTCCACGCCGGCCAGGCCCTCCATGACGGCGGCGAAGGCGCCCACTCCGGGCACCAGCAGACCGTCCGCGGCCTCGATCCGCGCGCGTTCGGCGGTCAGCTCCGCATGTGCACCCGCAGCCTGCACCGCGCGCACGGCGGAATGCACATTGCCGGAGCCGTAGTCCAGTACGGCGACGAAGGGCGCTGTCGTCATCGCCGGCCCCCGCCCGCTCCGGCCCCGCGGCCGCCGCCCAGCAGCGTCCGGACGCGCAGGAGGGAGATCACGAGGACGATGAGGCCGAGGGCGCCCACCGCCCAGCCCATCGCGGAGCCATTCATCCCCTGCACCGCGCCGAAGGCGATGACGACCACCGCGAGGAGCGCGGCGACGAGCCACAGGAGCGCCGTCCGCGCGAGGGCGGCGCGGGCCGGGGTCATGGTTGCCCGCGAGGCCTCGAGACGGGACATCGTCGCGGTGTCGAAACCGCCCTCGACGTCCGCCGGCTCGAGCGAGCCCAGCAGCAGCCCCTCGAGCTCCCCGGGCAGATTGGACAGCGCCAGTCCGGCCGGGACGTCCGCCTCCCGGGTGCCGGAGCGGTAGTGCGCGGCGTCGATCTGCTCCTCGCTGCGCACCATGAGCAGCACCTCGTGCTTGCCCGTGAGCCGGGAGAGGGTCGCGGCCGCTTCGTTCCCGGCGGCGATGTCGGTCGTGTCCTGCACGACGGCGGAGAAGTCCCCGAGCGGGACGACCCAGCCGGGGATGCCGGAGAGCACGCAGGCCGCAGCGAGCTGGTCCGCCCGGCCGAAGGGGGTGACGATGACGGTCCGGCTCACAGCGCGCCCTTCGTCGACGGCACCGAGGTCGTGCGGGGATCCGGCTCCACAGCCGTGCGCAGCGCCCGGGCGAACGCCTTGAACTGCGCCTCGACGATGTGGTGGGGATCGCGGCCGGCGAGGAGGGTGAGGTGAACCGTCAGTCCCGCCTGGAACGCCAGGGACTCCAGCGCGTGCGCTGTCATCGACCCTGTGAAGTGCCCGCCGATGAGGTGGTACTGCTGGCCTTCGGGCTCGCCCGAGTGCACGAAGTAGGGGCGGCCGGAGACGTCGACCACGGCACGTGCGAGCGCCTCGTCGAGCGGGACGAGGGCATCGCCGTAGCGCCGGATGCCGGCCTTGTCGCCCAGCGCCTCCCGCAGCGCCCAGCCGAGCGTGATCGCGGTGTCCTCGACGGTGTGGTGGACGTCGATGTGCACGTCTCCCGTCGCGCGGATGTCCATGTCGATGAGGGAGTGCTTCGACAGCGCCGTGAGCATGTGGTCGTAGAACGGCACCCCCGTGTCGATCGTCGAGGTGCCGGCGCCGTCGAGGTCGATGCCCACGGCCACCTCGGACTCCCCCGTCACCCGCTGGGCGGTGGCTGTGCGATGCGTCATCCGGCACTCCTGTCTGTGGTCTGCGTGGTCTGCCGCTCCTGCCCGACGAGCGCGGTGACGGCGGTGAGGAATGCGGTCGTCTCCTCCTCCGTGCCGGCGTTGACCCGCAGGCATCCGGGGAGCCCGACGTCGCGGACGAGCACGCCGGCGTCGACGAGCCCCTGCCACAGTGCGCGGGGATCCCGCGCGCCCCGGAACAGGACGAAGTTCGCGTCCGAGTCGACGACCTCGAAGCCGAGCCCCTCGAGCGCGGCGGCCATCCGCCGCCGCTGCGCGACGAGGGCGCGCACGCCGGCGAGGAGGTCCGCGGTGTGGTCGAGTGCGGCGATCGCCGCCGCCTGCGTGAGCGCGGAGAGGTGATAGGGCATGCGGACGAGCCGCAGCGCGTCGACGAAGGCCGGATCGGCGGCGGCATAGCCCACGCGGGCCCCGGCGAAGGCGAAGGCCTTGCTCATGGTGCGCGAGACGACGAGGCGCTCGCGGCCGGGCAGGAGGCTCAGGGCGCTTCGGAACCCCTCGTCGGCGAACTCCGCATAGGCCTCGTCGACGATGACGATCCCACGGGCAGCGGCGTACACCGCCTCCACCACCTCGAGCGGTGTGCTGTTGCCCGTGGGGTTGTTGGGGGTGCAGAGGAACACGACATCGGGATCGTGCTCGGCCACGGCCGCGGCGGCGGTCTCCGCGTCGATCCCGAACCCTGCGTCGCGCTCCACCGCGATGAACGATGCGCCGGACGCCTGCGCGACGAGGGGGTGCATGGAATAGCTCGGCACGAAGCCCAGTGCCGTTCGCCCCGGCCCGCCGAAGGCCTGGAGGATGTGCAGCAGCACCTCGTTGGAGCCGTTGGCCGCCCACACCATCGCCGGGGAGATCGTCTGCTCCGACCCCTCCGCGGCCAGGACCCCGGTGAGGTAGCCGGCCAGACGCTCGCGCAGCTGCGCGAACTCGCGGTCGGGATAGCGATTCAGCGCGCCGGCCGCCTCCGCGATCCGCTCGCCGATCGCGCGCACGACGACCTCGGGCACGTCGAAGGCGTTCTCATTCACATTGAGGCGGACGGGGACGTCGATCATCGGCGCGCCGTAGGGGGTCGCACCCCGCAGGTCCGCGCGGAGCGGAAGTGAGTCCAGTGATGTCACACGGGGGAGTTTATCGCGCCGGGACCTCGATCCTCTGACCGGGGTGCACCACGGATGTGGCGAGCCCGTTGAGCGCACGGATCTCCTCGATCACGGCGCGCGGGTCCCGGTCGTAGCCGCGCTCGGCGACGATCTCCCAGAGGTTCTCGCCCTCGGACACCACCACCGCCGCGGTCTCGACGGCGGGGCGCTCGTCACCGGCGGCGGCGCTGCTCGTGAGCGCCCCGGCCAGCACGGCGCCCAGCAGCGCCAGCAGGGCCAGCGCCAGGACCGCGGTGCGCAGCAGACGGCTGCGGCGCGGGGAGCCGGCGCAGATGCGGTGCAGCTGCGTGCGCAGCAGCTGGACGCCCCCGGGAGCGGGGCGCCGGAGTGCGGGACGACCGACTGCGAGTGCGCTCATGACTGGACCTCCACTGACCTTCCGATGCTGACCCCGCCGATCCCAGGAGCACCGGAGGGACCGGCGCTCGCCGCTCCTCACCGCTCCAGCGGGATCGAACACGTGTACTATTGAAGCGCATATTAGAACGTATGTCCACCCCCCTTCGAACGCGTATGCGAGAATGGGAATCGAACGTCGGTGACCGCTTCCGCGATCGCCTCCGCGCAGCGGTGGACCATGACGGCAAGTGGAGCACGAGGCACGGACACAGCGGCAGGCACCGGCGTACGGACAGGTCAGATGGCCACAGGCCGACGAGGGGGAAGACCAATGAGCACCGACAGCCCGCAGCGGAGGGGACGGGGCCGCCCGCGCAACAGCGGCATCGACGAGGAGGTCGAGAACGTCCGGCGCCTCCGGTTCGACGGCGATCCGGAGCTGCCGGAGGGTTCGGCCGCGGAGGGGGACGACCGCCTCACCGCCCGGCAGCGCCTCGTGCTGGAGACGATCGAGCGCGCCGTCCACGTCAACGGCTACCCGCCGAGCATGCGGGAGATCGGCAAGACGGTGGGGCTGGCCTCGCTCTCCTCGGTGGCCCACCAGCTCTCGCAGCTCGAGCGCCTCGGCTACCTCCGCCGCGATCCCAAGCGCCCGCGCGCGATCGAGGTCGTCACCCCTCCGGAGGAGGTCCGCAAGGGGATCGACCCCGCGCCCAACACCGCGATGGTGCCGGTGGTCGGTCGGATCGCCGCCGGCGGCCCGATCCTCGCCGAGCAGTCCGTGGACGAGATGTTCGCCCTCCCCCGGCAGATCGTGGGCTCGGGCGAGCTGTTCCTGCTCAGGGTCGTGGGCGACTCGATGCAGGACGCCGCGATCTGCGACGGCGATTTCGTGGTGGTGCGCTCGCAGCCCGATGCCGAGAACGGCCAGATCGTCGCCGCCCTGCTCGACGACGAGGCCACGGTGAAGACGCTCAAGCGCGCCGACGGCAAGCAGTGGCTGCTGCCGCAGAACCGCTTCTACGATCCCATCGACGGCGATTTCGCCACGATCATGGGCGTCGTCACCGCCGTCATCCGCCGGGTCGACTGAGCCTGCGGCCGCACCCGCCTCAGGCGGCGGTCCGGAGGCGGGTGAGTGCCGCCCGCACCGCCTGCGGGTCGTCGGTGCGCCACATGGGCGGCAGCGAGCTGAGCAGGAAACCGGCATAGCGGGCGCTGCGCAGGCGCTCGTCGAGCACCGCGACGACGCCCCGGTCCCCCATGGCGCGGACGAGGCGGCCGGCACCCTGCGCCATGAGCAGCGCAGCGTGCGAGGCGCTCACGGACATGAAGCCGTTGGCGCCGGCGCGCTGCGCGCTCTCCGTGCGGGCGCGCACGAGCGGATCGTCGGGGCGCGGGAACGGGATGCGGTCGATGACCACGAGCCGGTTGGTCGGTCCCGGCACGTCCACGCCCTGCCACAGTGAGAGGGTCCCGAACAGGCAGGCGCTCTCATCGGCGGCGAAGCGGGCGACGAGCGAGCTCAGGCCGTCCTCGCCCTGCAGCAGGATCGGCAGGTCCGTGCGCGCACGCATCTCCTCGGCCGCCGCCTGGGCCGCCGCCTTGGAGGAGAACAGCCCCAGCGCTCCCCCGCCCGAGGCCTCGAGCAGCCCCCGGAGCTCCTCGAAGGCCTGCTCGCCCACACCGGACCGGCCCGGCCGCGGCAGATGCGCGGCGACGTAGAGGATCCCCTGCCTGGCGTAGTCGAACGGGGAGCCCACGTCGACGGCGTCATAGCGCGGAGCCTCCGGGCCGGCCAGGCCCAGTGAGCCCGCCACCGTGTCGAAGCGCCCGCCCAGGGCCAGAGTCGCCGAGGTCGCGACGACGGTGGCCTTCTCGAAGATCCCCGTGCGCATGGTCCCGGCCACGGACAGCGGGGCGATCACGAGGGAGACGGTCACCCGCTCGCGGAACGTCGACCGGGACACCCACGCGACGTCGTTGCCGGAGGGCTCGGCCATGCGCTCGGCGACCTCGAACACCTCGAGGATGCGGGCGCGCGCGAGCTGCCTGCCCGCATCGGCGTCCGTCTCCCCGTTCTTCGCCCCGGTGCCGGAGCCGAGATCCGCGGACACCTGGCGGGCGGCGTCGCGCACCTGTCCCACTCCGGCCGACAGCGCCTCGGGCCAGCGCTGGACGAGTCCGTCCTCGGCGGCCTCCAGCGCCCTGCCGAACGCCGCACCGGCCGTCTCGAGCAGCGCGATGACGCCCTCCTGCACGAGACCCGTGCGGCGGACGGCGGAGGCCGCGTGCTCGATCATCGACACCGTGAGCGAGGCCGAGAGCGCATTCGTCACGCGGTCGCGCAGTTCGTGCGCCTCGTCCACGATGACCGCATCGTGCTCGGGCAGCACCGCGTTCTCCCCGAAGGCGTCGATCGCGAGCAGGGCGTGGTTCGTGACGACGACGTCCGCACCGTGCGCCTTGATCTTGGCGAGCTCCGCGAAGCACTCCTCGAAGGCCGGGCACTTGGAGCCCAGGCAGTCGAAGGAGTTGACCGAGACCTGCGCCCAGGTCCGGTCCGAGACGCCGGGGACCAGATCGTCGCGATCGCCGGACTCCGTCGTGCGCACCCAGCTGCGGACGCGCTGCATCTCCTCCTCCATGCGGCTGCCGCCGGCGCTCCCGCCGCGCGTGCCGGCCTGGTCCGCGCCGAAGTCGAACAGCATGCCCGCGCCGTCATCGGGATAGCCGCCGTCGAGCTTGTGCCGGCAGAGGTAGTTCCGCCGGCCCTTGAGGACGGCGTAGCTGGGCTTGCGGCCGAGCTGCGCGCTCGTCGCCCGCACGAGGCGCGGGAGGTCCCGGTCCACGATCTGGGCCTGCAGCGCGAGCGTCGCGGTGGAGACCACGACGCGGTTGCCGGTCGCGACGGCATGGTCGATCGCGGGGACGAGATAGGCCAGCGATTTGCCCGTCCCGGTGCCGGCCTGGACGAGCAGGTGGGTGCCCGAGGCCAGCGCGCTGGACACCGCCTCGGCCATGCGGGTCTGCCCCTCCCGCTCCGTCCCGCCCACTGCGGCGACGGCGGAGGCCAGCAGCTCAGGCGTCTGCGTCATCGCCGGCGTACATGTCGGGCCTGAGGTAGGGCTCGAGCTCGGCGGCCAGCGCCTCGTCCACGCGGGCCTGCAGGACCGTGCCCTCGGCGAGGAAGCGCTCGTCGAGTACGGTTCCCCGCTCGTGGACGCGGCTGACCAGCTCACCGCGCTCATAGGGCACGAGGACCGTGAGCTCGCGGGCGAGGACCGGCAGCATCCGCCCGATCCGCTCGCGCAGCGCCTCGATGCCCTCGCCGGTGCGCGCGGAGACCGCGAGCGAACCGGGCGCCTCGAGCAGGAGCCCCGCAGCCTCGTCCGGGGACACGGCGTCGATCTTGTTGAAGACCACGAGCTCGGGCAGCTCGGCGGCCTCGCCCTCGGCCAGCACCTCACGCACCGCGGAGATCTGCCCCGTGGGGTCAGGGTGGGAGGCGTCGACGACGTGGATGAGCAGATCCGCGTCCGCGGCCTCCTCCAGCGTCGAGCGGAAGGCCTCGACGAGCTGGTGCGGCAGGTTCCGGACGAATCCCACCGTGTCCGTGAGCGTGAAGTCGCGTCCGTCCGGGGCCACCGCGCGGCGCACCGTGGGGTCGAGGGTGGCGAAGAGCGCGTTCTGCACCATGACCCCGGCGTCCGTGAGGCTGTTGAGCAGCGAGGACTTGCCCGCGTTCGTGTAGCCCACGATCGCGACCGAGGGCACGGCGTTGCGGCGGCGGTCGGCGCGCTTGGTCGCCCGCGCGGGCGCCATCGCGCGGATCTGCCTGCGCAGCTTCGCCATGCGGGTGCGGATGCGGCGGCGGTCGAGCTCGATCTTCGTCTCACCGGGGCCGCGGGAGCCGATGCCCTCGCCGCCGGCGACCCGGCCGCCGGCCTGGCGGGACATCGAATCGCCCCAGCCGCGCAGGCGGGGCAGGAGGTACTCGAGCTGCGCGAGCTCGACCTGGGCCTTGCCCTCGCGGGACTTCGCGTGCTGGGCGAAGATGTCGAGGATGAGCGCGACGCGGTCGATCACCTTGACCTTGATGACGTCCTCGAGCGCACGGCGCTGGCTGGGGGCGAGCTCGGAGTCGACCACGACGGTGTCGGCGCCGACGGCCTCGACGATCTCCTTGAGCTCGAGGGCCTTGCCGCTGCCGAGGAAGGTGGAGGGGTCCGGGGTGACGCGCTTCTGGAGGAGCCCGTCGAGCACCTGGGAGCCGGCGGTCTCGGCGAGTGCTGCGAGCTCGCGCAGGCTCGTCTCGCCCTCCCGCACGCGGCCCGGTGCGTGGATGCCCGCGAGGACGACGCGCTCGAGGCGCACCTGCCGGTACTCGACCTCGGTGATGTCCTCGAGCTCGGTCGACAGCCCGCTCACCCTGCGCAGCGCGGAGCGCTCGAGCAGGTCCAGCTGCTCGGCCTCGTCCGCCGAGGTCTGCGCCGAGCCCAGTGCGGCAGCACGTCCCAGGATGCGTTCGATCGCCGGGTCCTGCGCTCCTTCGTCTCCGGCGTCGTCCGTGTGGCTGCCGTGGGTCCGGGTCATCTACTCCCTCTCGTGATGGCGAGCCCTCATTGTCCCACAGGGCTCGGGCGGACCCCAGTCCGGCCGGCGCCTGCGGATCGCTGCGCCTAGAATCGCTGGCATGTCCGAGCACTACTTCACCCAGGAGCCCGTGAGCCGCGCCGAGCACAGGCGCATCGGCGTCGTCCTCGGCGGGCAGGAGGCCGAGGTCGTCACCGCCGGCGGCGTCTTCTCCCCCGAGCACGTCGACACCGGCACGCGCGTGCTGCTCGACACCGTGCCGGAGCCCGTGCCCGGCGACCTCCTCGATCTGGGCTGCGGCTGGGGGCCCATCGCCCTTGACGCGGGCCTGCGGGCGCGGGAGGCGGGTACGCCGGTCACGGTCTGGGCGCTCGACGTGAATGCACGGGCGCTCGAGCTCACCCGGACCAATGCGCGTGCACTCGGTCTGGAGGGACCGGCCGGAGAGCCCGGCGGCTCGCCGGCGTGCGTGCGTGCCGTGACGGAGGAGCAGGTGCCCGCCGAGGTGCGGTTCACTCAGATCTGGTCGAATCCGCCCATCCGCGTGGGCAAGGCGGTGCTGCACGGGATGCTGCGGGAGTGGCTGCCGCGCCTGGCGCCCGGCGGGGCCGCACACCTCGTCGTGGCGAAGAAGCTCGGGGCCGATTCCCTGCTGCGCTGGCTGGACGACGAGGACGGCGCCGGACTGGGACCGGAGTTCACGGCCGCGCGGGTCGGGAACAGCAGGGGCTTCCGGGTGATCCGGGTCGACCGCGCGGGCTGAGCCGACCCCGCGCGGGGCGGGTGGATCAGCTGCCGGTGAGGACCGCCTCGGCGACGAGGACGGCGGGACCCGACAGGGCCACCCGGTCGCCGTCGATCTCGACCCGCACCGTGCCGCCGGGCTGCTCGACGAGCCAGTCGACGGGACCCTCGGCGCCGGCCCAGAAGCGCGCGGCGAGCGCAGAGGCGCAGGCTCCCGTCCCACATGCGAAGGTCTCGCCCACGCCCCGCTCGTGCACGCGCATGTGCAGCCGGCCCGTGCGCCGGTCGCCGTCCCCATCGGCCTCGACGACGATGTACTCGACATTGGTGCCGTGCGACGGCTCGGGCTCCACGGCGGGTGCCGCGCCGAGGTCCGCGGCGATGAGCTCCTCGAGGGCGGCGAGGGCGACGACGGTGTGCGGATTGCCCATGTCGACGCTCACGGCGGGCCGGTCGACGTCGAGGCCGCGGGTGCGCACGCGGGAGTCCGAGCCCTGCTCCTCGAGGCCCGCACCGGCCGCGGGCATGCGCCAGCGGCCCATCTCGACGCGGTACCAGGGGCCCGTCGTCGCATTCCCGGTGGGCGCGTCCACGACGGTCACGGCCTTCACGCCGCCGCGCGTGCCCACGAGGATGGGCGCCGAGGGATCGGCCAGGCGCTTCTCGACGAGGTAGTGGGCGAAGACGCGGACGCCGTTGCCGCACATCTCCGCGACGGAGCCGTCGGCATTGCGGTAGTCCATGAACCATTCGGCGCCCGCCGCGGCGGCCTCGGCCGCAGCCGGTTCGGGAGTCGCGGACTCGGCGAGCGCGGCCGAGCGGATCACGCGGATGAGGCCGTCGCCGCCGATGCCGCGCCTGCGGTCGGTGAGCCCGCGGACCGTGTCCGCGTCGAGGCTCTCCCGGCCGGCGGGATCGTGCACCAGCACGAAGTCGTTGGCGGTCCCGTGTCCCTTGGTCACCTGTGCGATCGTCACGCGCACCAGTCTACGGGCCCCGCCCCGCGTCACGGGAGGCGATCGGCGCTGCGGAAGGCGCTCACGAGCGCGCGAGGTCCAGCGCGTCCACCAGGGTGCGCACCCGGGCGATGTCCCAGCCGGCTGCGACCGAGGGTTCCGCGCCCGAGGACTCGCGGAGGGCGGCGGCGCGATCCAGTGCCTCCGCCGCGCCGGCACCGTCCCCGCGCAGTGCGCGGACACCGGCCGCCAGCTCGAGGGCGGCGGCGCTCATCGCGACCGAGGGACTGGGGCCGAGTGCGGTGCCGAGCGCGCCGAGCGCCCTCTCCGCGCTCCGGCGGTCTCCGCGCTCGACCGCCAGGAAGCCCTGCTCCAGCCTCGTGACGGGATCCGCGCTCGCCTCCATCCCCGCGCCGAGGAGCCACCCGTCGAGGCACGCCGCCGCCCGGTCCAGGTCTCCCAGGCGGCGGACGAGCATCGCCTCGGCGAGCTCGGCCGCACGCTCTCCGTGCGCATAGGCACTGCCTCGTGCCGCCGCCCGCGCCCGCTCCAGGTGCTCCGCGGCCCGGGTGAGGTCGCCTGCGCGCACGGCCGCGATCGCACAGGCGCTGTGCCAGTCCGAGGCCTCGGCCCACAGCTCGAACTCGAGGGCGGTGCCGAGCGCACGCCGTGCGACCGCGGCGGCCTCCCGGTGGTCTCCGGCGACCTCCGCCGCGCGGTGCCGCACGCTCAGCGCCTGCACCGTTCCCCAGCCGTCGCCGATGCCCAGCAGCAGCTCCTCGGGATCGCGTCCGTCCGGGAGGCCGTGCGGAGCCTCGCCACACAGGGCGATGCGGAACCAGTCGCGCTGGCTCGCGGCGACGGCGGCCTCCCAGTCCTCCCCCTCCGCGAGCAGCACGCCGAGGGCGGCCTCGACATGGGACTCCCCCGCCTCACGTGCCCCCGTGGCGAGCAGCGAGGCTCCCGCGAACCACTGGACGCGTGCCCGGGCGAGGCCGTCGCCGCAGCGCTCGAGCCCTGCGGCGATGCGGAGGGCGAGCCCCGCAGGCTGCTCGAGGGCGTGCATGCACACCGACAGCACGGTCGCGGCGGCATGCCGGTCGTCCCGGGGTCCGGGCAGTGCGACGGCGGCATCGAGCTCCTCGGCGAGGGCATCGTGGCAGCCCAAGATCCACTGCTGCCAGAAGCCGGCGAGGGACAGCGCCACCGCACTGCCGCCGTCCGCGGTGCGCACCGCCTCGTCGAAGGCGTGGCGGAGCTGGGTGCGCTCGGCCGCCAGCCGATTCAGCCACCGCCGCTGGCCCGGACCGCGCAGGTGCGCATCGGCCTCGCGCACCAGGCGGAGGTGGAAGTCGAGGTGACGGCGAGCCGCGACGTCCCGCTCCCCCGCTTCCTCGAGCTTCTCAGCGGCGAAGGCGGCGATCGACTCCAGCAGCCGGTAGCGGGTGCCGGTGGGAGTGGGGACGCTGACGACCATGCTCCTCTCGACCAGGTCGAGCAGGGTCCGGGCGACCTGCCCGGCCGACACCGCGCCGTCGCGGCGGTCGGGACCGTCGCCGCAGACGGCCTCGGCTGCGTCGAGGCTCAGGCTGCCGGGATGGACCGCGAGCCTGCGCAGCACCGTGCGCTGCCGGGCGTCGAGCAGGGACCAGCTCCACTCGATCGTCCCGCGCAGCGTCTGCTGACGCGGGGGCACGCCGCCGCCGGGACGTGCCAGGAGGCGCAGCCGGTCGTCGAGGCGCTCGAGCAGTTCGGCGGCGGAGATGCCCCGGAGGCGCGCCGCGGCCAGCTCCAGCGCGAGCGGAAGCCCGTCGAGCCGCCTGCACAGCTCCTGGACCGCGGGGGCGGTCGCCGCATCCAGGCGGAAGTCCGGGTCTCCGGCCTGCGCACGCCGGAGGAAGAACTCGGCGGCCGCGCTCAGCTCGCCGGGACCGGGCGGCTCGGTGCCCAGGGTGTCGAGCTGGCACAGCTGCTCCTCCGGCAGCCCCAGGGGCTCTCGGCTGGTCGCGAGCACCCGCACCTCTCCGCTTCTCCGCAGGAGGCCGGCGACGAACTCCGCGGCGGCGGCCGTCAGATGCTCGCAGTTGTCCAGCACGAGGAGCACGGGACGCCGTTCGAGCACTGCGGCCAGCTGGTCCGTGTCGCTCACCCCGAGGCTGCGCTTGGGCAGGTCGAGTGCGGCGATGACGTGCGCGGCGATGTCCTCGCAGGAGACAGGACGCACAGGCGCCTCGGATCCGGCCGGCTGCGGCTGTTCGAGGACCTCGGTCAGGTCCGCGAACCAGATCCGCTGCCCGGGGCGGGCTGCGAGTTCGCGGGCCACGTGCACCGCGAGCCGGGTCTTGCCCACACCACCGGTGCCCACGAGGGTCACGAGGCGGAAGGCGTCCAGCAGACGGCGGAGCGAGACGGCCTCGTTCCTCCGCCCGATGAGCGGCACGGTCTCCGCTGGAAGGGCGAGGCGAGCGCCGGCCACCGGGGCTCGCTCCGGAGGCGGCTCGGGTTCCGGCGCCGGGCCGGGTTCTGCTTCCGGTCCCGATACGGCTTTCGGCTCTGTCCGGGCGGACAGGGCCGGGTCGTGCCGCAGGATCTGCGCGTGCAGCTCGCTCAGGTGGGGACCGGGGTCCGCGCCCAGGTCCTCGGCGAGGCGGTGCCGCAGCTTCTCGAAGGACTCCAGCGCCTCGGACTGCCGGTCGAGCCGGTAGAGGGCCAGCATCTTCGCGGCCACGAGCCGCTCGCGCGCGGGGTGCTCGTGTATGACGGCGCCGATGAGGGACAGTGCACCCTCCGGTTCGCCCTGCTCCACAAGCGTCCGGGCGAGCAGCTCGACGGCCTCGCCGCGCAGGTCCCGCAGCTCCGCGAGCACGGGAGCGAGCCAGAGGGCATCACCGATGTCCCCGAACGGCTGTCCCCGCCACATCGCGAGAACCTCGCGCAGCAGCCGGATTCGCTCGTGGGCGTCCTCGGTCCGGCGCGCCCGTTCGAGGCTCTCCCGGAACCGGTCGGTGTCCACACTGCCGGAGGGAAGATCGAGGAGGTATCCGGCAGGGGTGTGCCGCAGGAGTGCGCGGGCACCGGGTTCTGCCCTGTCGAGCGCTGTGCGCAGTCGGGACAGCTTGGCCCGCAGCACCTTCCTGGGTTCGGCCGGCAGCTCCTCGTGCCACAGCCGGTCGACGAGGACGTCCGCGGGCACGGGCTCTCCGGCGGCGGCGAACGAGGCCAGCAGCAGGCGCAGGTGGCGCTCTGCCACCTCCACGTGCGCGCCCGCCTCAGTGCTGAGCCTGACGGGTCCGAGAACCTCGATCCGCATGAACTCAGTCTAGGGTGCCCCCTCCTCACCTCTCGACGACGGCGTCCCGACCGTCCTGGACGGTCGGCGTCAGGGAGTTCTCGAACGGATGCGGCCTCATCTCCACGGCGAACACCCCGTTGGAAGTCACCGAGCCCTGCTGCACGCTCATCGTGTGGGCCGGGGCGCCCTCGCCGCCGAAGAGGCCGGAGCCGGAGCCGACGACGACGGGGGCCACCAGGAAGCGGTAGACGTCGACGAGTCCGGCCTCGTGCAGCGTGCGCGCCAGATGGACGCTGCCGTGGACCTGCAGCTCGAGGTCGCTCTCGGTCTCCTTGAGCCGGGCGATCTCGTCGAGGAACCCCTCGCCGAGTGTGGTGCTGGTGTCGGACCAGACCTCGCCCAGCGGCGAGGACGTCACGACGTACTTGTGATCGCGGTTGATGTGGGCGGCGATCCTGTCGTCCGGGTCGGTCACCCGCGGCCAGTGCGAGGCGAAGGTGTCGAAGGTGTTGCGGCCCAGGAGCATGGCCCCGCAGCGTTCGTACCAGCCGTCGACGGCCTGTCCGCACCCCTCGTCGAAGAGCGGCATGAGCCATCCGCCGCGGGTGAAGCCCCCGCGCGTGTCCTCCTCGGAGCTGCCCGGCCCCTGGCTGACGCCGTCGAACGTGGTGAAGAGATTGATGCTGAGTTCCATGAGATGTTTCCTTCCTCTTCGGGAGATCGTGGACTGCCGGTCAGGACGCCGTCGAAGATCCGGCGGTGACCTGCCAGGCGTGACCATCGGGATCGGTGCAGATCGCGGTGTATCCCCAGTCCTGGTTCGCGGGTTCGGCGCTCACCTCACCGCCGGCCCGCCTGACGCGTTCGATGACCTCGTCGACCTCGGCCTCGGCGGTCAGCACCAGGCCCAGCAGGCACTCACTCGCACCGTAGGGCGCGAGCGGACGGTCACCCAGGACCCATCCGAATCCGCCGGAGGGGACGAGCACCAGCAGCGTCCGCGCTCCGAGCCGGAACTGCAGGGGTTCAGGCACCCCGTCCGCTTCAGGGACGCCGACGGCCTCGAAGCCGAAGGCCTCGCGATAGAAGTCCATGGATCGCCTGCGGTCGGCGATCGGCAGGCTGATGAGATGTTCGACGGCGGTCGTCATGATCTTCCTTCCCCGATGGTCTCCGCGGAGTGGAGATCAGCTTCCAGCGGAACCTGGAACGCCGCGGCGAAGGCCTCGAAGGCGGCATGCGGCCCTTCGATCTCGACCATGCCCCTCCGCAGTGCCTCCGCGGGCGAGAGCCGGCCGGCGAGCAGCAGTCTGAGCTGCGGTCCGGCGCGGATCACGAGATCCGGATCGGCCTCCGGCGGGCCGGCGCCCACCGTCAGCTCGCCGCCCTCGGTGTGGGCCCATGCAGTGGCCGGCCCGGCATGCACCAGGTAGGTCGCGGCCGGGGCGGCCGCACCGGGCTGATAGCCGGCCCGCAGCGCGGCCGCCAGGGAGGAGCCGGTGATGATGTCCTCGGGCTCGGGAGCGGCCATGCGGAGCGCACCCCAGCGGCCCAGCGCATCGAGAGCCGGCTGCAGCTCACGCCCGTACGGAGTGAGCTCGTAGACCACACCCCGGTGCGGGGGTGCAGCCGCGCGGCGCTCCACCACGCCGGCCTCCTCGAGCTCGCGCAGGCGCGCCGTCAGCACGCTCGTCGGCACCCCGGGCAGCCCGTCGTGGAGGTCCTTGAAACGGCGGGACCCGATGCTCAGGTCCCGGATGATCAGCAGCGCCCAGCGCTCCCCGAGCACCCGGGCCGCCTTCGCCAGCCCGCAGAACTGTCCGTAGTCCTTGCTCATAACTTCATATTATGGAGTTCACTCCATAATAGCAAGCATATAAGCCCGGGAAATCTGCCCGAAGCCTCCCCGAAGCCCTCGTGAGGCACCGTCGATCCGATACACGATCGTGAGGCTGGAGGAGAGGAACATGGACGGCAGGAAACCGGTGCTCGTCATCGGCGGCACGGGGATGCTCCGCGATGCCGTGCGGGCGCTCGCCCAGCGCGGCGACACCGTCTTGGCCGCCGCCCGCCGTCCCGCACGCGCAGCCCCGGACGGCCCGGTTCCAGGGAGCTTCATCCCCGTCACCGCCGAATGGAGGAAACCCGAGGGCCTCGCGGACGGCGCCCTCACCGCCATGCGCGATCACGGCTTCCCTCCCGCGTCCCTGCCCGGCGCGATCGCCTGGGTGCATGCGCCCCACCGCCAGGCCGTGTTCGATCAGCTCGAACGCGTGCTGTCTCGAGAGGCGACCGTCCTCCAGCTGTGGGGAAGCGCGCACAGGGATCCCCGCGAGGTGATGGCGGAGGAGACCCGTACGCCGCGCCCGTGGACCATGCGGCATCTGCTCCTCGGCTACCGCAGCGACCGCGGAGGCTCCCGGTGGCTCACCCACGCGGAGATCTCAGAGGCGGCGCTGCGCGCCTGGGACGGCGACGACCCGTACGCCATCGCCGGCCGCCTCGACCCCTGGGAGCACCGCCTGTGAGGCTACGTCCGCTCGGGTATGCACTGAAGCCTTCCCGAAGCCCCGGTGAAGCCCCGCCGCCGGAGGATCAATGCCGACAGGCAGTGAAACCACGAAGGAGTCGATCACCGATGACCATGTCACCTGCTCTCACCCCCGAGACCGCCGCAGCCGAGGCGCAGGCGACGCCCGTGCGCGTCGCCGTCATCGTCGGCAGCATCCGCACCGGCCGCTTCGGCCCCGCCCCCGCCCGGTGGATCGCGGACCGGGCCCGCCGGAGGGAGGGCTTCGAGGTGGACCTCATCGACCTCGCCGAGGCCGATGTCCCTCCCGTCCTCGGCGGCGACAGCGCCGATGCGCGAATGCCTGAGCAGATCGCCGCCCTGAGCCGGCGACTGCACGCCGCCGATGCCTTCATCGTCGTGACCCCGGTCTACAACCGGAGCTTCCCCGGCTCGGTGAAGAATGCGATCGACTGGTTCTTCTCCGAATGGCGGCTCAAGCCGGTGGGCTTCGTGTCCTACGGCGGCACCTACGGCGGGATCGAATCGGTCGCGGCGCTGCGCGAGGTCTTCGCGGAGTTCGATGCCGTCGCGCTCTCCTACGCCGTCGCCTTCCCGGACTTCTGGGAGGCCTTCGACCACGATTCCCTCCCCGTCGACGCCGAGCGCGCCGCAGCCCGCGCCGCCCGCCTGTTCGATCAGCTCGAATGGTGGGCCGCGACTCTGCGCGAGGGCCGCGCGCGCCAGCCGTTCCCAGGGACCCCGTCCGACTGAGACCCGGCATCCTCCCGACCCCGAGGAGCACATCATGACCGTCGATACGACCACCCCTCTGCGCGCCACCCGACGGGAATGGGCGGGCCTCGCGCTCCTCGTCCTGCCCATGCTGACGCTGTCCACCGACCTCACCGTCCTGTTCCTCGCGCTCCCCACCCTCAGCGCGGCCCTCGACCCGAGTGCCTCGCAGGCGCTGTGGATCGTCCACGTCTACGGCTTCCTCATCGCGGGCTTCCTCGTGACGATGGGACGCCTCGGCGACCGCATCGGCCCCCGACGGCTGCTGCTGATCGGCGGGCTCGCCTTCGGCCTGCTCTCGCTCCTCGCGGCGCTCTCCGTCAATCCCGAGATGCTCATCGCGGCACGCGCGCTGCTGGGCATCGCAGGCGCCACCCTCATGCCCTCGCTGTTCTCCCTGCTGCGCACGATGTTCCGCGACGACGGGCAGCGCCGGCTCGCGATCGCGATCATGTTCAGCGCGTTCTCCGCGGGCGGAGCCCTCGGCCCGCTGCTGGGCGGAGCGCTGCTGGAGCACTTCTGGTGGGGCTCCGTGTTCCTCATCAACGTCCCGCCGATGGTGCTGCTCGCCATTGCAGGCCCCCGCCTCCTGCCGGAGCGCACCGAGCGCGGACATGCCGCACTCGACCTCCCGAGCGTGGCGCTCTCGGTGGCGGGGATGCTCGCGATCGTCTACGGCCTCCAGGAGCTCGCCGCAGGGCAGGAGACCGAGGACGGAGCGCTCTGGCCGAACGTGCTCGTCACCGGGCTCGGTCTCCTCGCCCTCGTCGTGTTCGTTCTCCGCCAGCGCCGCCTGCACGATCCGCTCTTCGATCTCACGCTGTTGGCGAATCCGCGCATCGGCGTCTCCCTCCTCGCGCTGCTCCTCGCGGGCATCGGACTGGTCGGCGCGTTCTACCTCGTCACCCAGCATCTGCAGTGGGTCGCGGGGCAGAGCCCGCTGCAGGCGGGCCTGTGGACCGTGCCCTATGTCGTCGTCAACATCGCAGGCGCCCTTCTCGCGCCCGCGCTGGCCGCTCGCCTGCGGCCGGCCGTCGTGGTGACCTGCGGCCTCGGGATCACCGTCGCAGGCGGAGTGGGGCTCGCGGTGTTCGCCGGCCCCGCGACACCGCTGCCGGTCCTCATCGGCGCACTCTCCGTCATCGGCCTCGGACAGGGTGTCTCCATGGCGCTCGTGAGCGACCTCATCATCGCCGGCGCCCCGGAGGAGCAGGCGGGCTCCGCGGCCGCGGCCCAGGAGGTCTCAGGCGAGCTCGGCGCTGCCCTGGGCACGGCGGCCGGGGGTGCTGTGGGGATCGCGGTCTACCGGGCGGCCCTGTCCGGATCAATGCCGGCGGAGGTTCCCCCGTCCGCCGGCCAAGCCGCGCTCAGCAGCGTCCATGACGGCATCGGCACGGCGCAGTCGCTGGGTGCAGGCGGACAGGAGCTCCTGACGGCGGTGCACACGGCTGTGGCGAGCGGCCTCCAGGCATATGCCGTCGCCGCGGCCCTCCTCGCGGCCCTCGGCGCCCTCCTCGTCACCTGGTTCCTCGTGATCCGGGACCGCCGCCCTCCCGCTACCATGACCGCATGACGACTCCGCAGCGATGGTGGCCCGGTCCCCTCGACGTGGAGGGGCTCGCCGTCGAGGCAGTCGGGGCGGCGCGGTCGGCCGTCGAGGAGGTCGTCGCCGCGCGCAGGCTCCGCGTGCGCGTGCGCACCTCGGTGACAGGGGTTCCCGGTGCCTTCGCAGCACTCGAGCACCTGCGCGTCGACGGCAGGGCACTGGCCGCCTGGGCCCCGTACTCGGGCTTCTTCCCGACAGCCGAGGGCTGGGTGCGCCTCCACGGGAACTATCCGCACCATTCCGCCGTGATCGAGTGGGTCCTCGGCGTCGCGGACCGGGAGGAGCTGACCCGCGCCCTCCTGCGACGCGAGGCGCAGGAGGTCGAGGATGCCGTCACGGAGGCGGGCGGCATCGGGGTCCGGGTGCGCCGTACCGATGAGTGGGCGGCGCATCCTCATGCGCTCGCCGTCTCGGGAGACCCGTGGGTGCAGGTCGAGCCCGGGCAGGCGCGCCCACTCGAGAGCTCTGCGGACCTGCCCCTCACCGGCATCCGCGTCCTCGATCTCACCCGCGTCATCGCCGGCCCGACCTGCTCCCAGCTGCTCGCCTGCCTGGGAGCGGACGTCCTCCGCATCGATCCCCCGCAGCGCCCGGAGCTCATCGGCCAGTACCTGTCGAACTCCCTGGGAAAGCGCTCGGCCGTGGCCGATCTGGCACGCGTCGGGCACACGGTCCGGGAGCGGCTGCTGCCGCGCACTGACATCGTCCTGCTCGGCTACCGGCCGAGAGCACTCGCGCGCTTCGGGCTCGACCCCGCGACCCTGCGCGAGACACGTCCGCACCTGATCGTGGGATCGCTCTCAGCCTGGGGAGACCGCGGGCCGTGGGGCGAGCGCGCCGGGTTCGACTCGATCGTGCAGGCGGCCTCGGGCATCGCGACAACCTGTGCGGACGACGAGGGCAGGCCCGGCGCCCTGCCCGTCCAGGCACTGGACCACGCGACCGGCTACCGTCTGGCCGCCGGGGTGCTCACCCTCCTCGCGCAGGGCCGCGGCGGCCTCGTCCGCGCAAGCCTGCTCGGAGCCGCCCGGACGCTGCTCGCGCGCCCGGGCGCGGCCGGAGCGGACCGGCCGGAGCAGGTAGGCGTGCCGGCCCCGGAGACAGTGACGGTCGATTCTCCGCACGGCAGGCTGGAGGCGATTCCGCCCCCGATCCGGCTGGACGGCGAGAGCCTGACCGGTGCGATCGGGGGCTATGGGGCGGCGTCACTGGCCTGGGCCCGCTGACACCCGACCGGCCGGTGCCCGGCGGGTGGGGAGGCGGGTGATGAAGACTCCCAGCAGGCAGAGCGCTCCACCGGCGAACATCACCGGAGTCGGGATCTCGGCGAGCAGAAGCCAGGACATCACGAGGACGACCGCGGGGACCGCATACGTCGTCGCAGCCGTTCTCCCCGCTGACGTGCGCGAGAGCACATATGCCCAGGTGGTGAACGCGACGCCGGTGGGGAACACCCCCAGGTAGACGACCCCCAGCGTCGCGGGGAGCGAGGCGTGCGCGAGGTCGTGCACGAGCTCGCCGGTCCAGGGCAGCAGCGCCGCGGTCCCGACCAGTGCCCCGAGGAACGTCAGCGCGGTCGCATCGGCGTCGCGCAGCAGGCGCTTCTGCAGCAGCGCCGATCCGCCGTAGAGGAAGGCCGCGGTGACGGCGAGGACGACTCCGCCCACCGCTTTGCTGCCCGTCCACGAGCTGCTTCCGATGAGCACCACCCCCAGGAACGAGACGGGAGCCCCGATGAGGAGGGGCCCGGGGAAGCCCTCCCGCAGGAAGACGGCGCCGAAGACGATGACGATCAGCGGCGCAAGGTTGACGAGCATGGCCACGGTGCCCGCGTCGAGGAAGACCTCGGCCCAGTTGAGCGCGAGGTTGTAGAGAGAGAACCAGCTGATCCCCCACACGGCGATGAGCGGCAGATCCCGCAGTGACGGCATGCGCGCCCCGGAGAGAGCCGCGATCGCACCGAGCACCGCACTGCCCACCGCCATCCGCAGCAGCGCCATGGAACCTGGTCCGAAATGCTCGCCGAGGCCGCGGATCACCACGAACGCGGATGCCCACAGCACCACGGTGACCGCCGCCGCACCGAGGACGCGCGGGGATCCGGCTCCCGCCGGAAGGGACTCAGGACGCTTCGCAACGAGGGGCATGCTTCGAGCATGGCCTCTCGCAGTGATGAATGAAAGAGAACAATTCTGATGCACTGTTCAGGTGAGCTGAACAGTGAGTAGAATCACCCCATGGAGGTCCAACAGCTCAGGGCGTGGCGGTCCGTGGTGGCGACAGGGTCCGTGCGCGCAGCCGCGGAGATGCTCGGCTATTCGCCGTCTGCCGTGAGCCAGCAGGTCTCCGGGCTGCAGCGCGCCGCCGGCGTCCCCCTCCTCACTCGGGTGGGCCGCGGGATCGAGCCGACCCCTGAAGGCCTCGCCCTCGCCAGGAGGATCGACGGGGTCCTCGGAGAGCTCAGCGTCCTCGAGGACTACGTGCGCGGCCTGCGCGAGGGCCGCGATACGACCGCGACGATCGGATACTTCGCCTCCCTGGGCACCACGTGGATGCCGGACATCCTCGCACGCCTCGCCCGGGAACACCCCGAGACACAGCTGGAGCTCTTCGTCGCCGACTCGTTCGACGCTGCCCGGCACCCGAGACCGGACCTCCAGCTCGTCGTCCTCCCCGACACCGCGCATGCGCCGCCCGGCTATCGCGCACACCTCCTCGCGGAGGACGAGTACGCCGTCGTCATGCCCGCCGGCCATCCGCTGGCCGCGAGCGACCGCATCCCGCTGAGCACCCTGTCCGAATACGACTGGATCGACAACGACGTCGCCGGAGGCTCATGCCGGCAGACAGCCGTGGACGCGGCCGCAGCAGCGGGATTCCAGCCGGTCTTCCGCGTGCAGACTCCCGACTATCCCAGTGCATTGGCGCTGGTGGCGCGTGGCATCGGCATCTCGGTCATGCCGTCGCTCGCCGCGCGCTCACTGCCGCACGGAGCGGTTGCCCGGCCGATCACCTCTCCCACCCCCGTCCGGACGATCTACGCCCTCACCCCAGCCGCCTCCGATGCCCTTCCCGTTGCGCGCCGTGCCCTGGAGCTGGCAGTGCAGGCCGCGGGACCGAATACCGCATGAGCGTGCAGAGCGCCGGCTGATCAGCCGGGAGTGCCATGAGCCGTGCGAGCATCACGCAACAGCGAGCGGGCGCGGACGATCTCACCGATGAGGAGAGGCGCGAAGAAGAACACTGCGAGCACCGTGCCGAATGCGACCCAGGCGAGCAGTTCGACTCCGGGCTCGGTGATCGCGGCTGTCCGGTGAGCCACCCAGGCAATGGCCGCAGCAAAACTCGCCGAGGCACAGAGGACCGCAGCGAACCGGTGCCCGGTCAGCGCCGCAAGAGCGAAGATGACCACCATCGGCGGCAGGAACATGCCGAGCTCGTAGTCGCGCACGGCGAAGATGACGTAGGAAACGGTCGCGATGACCGCAACGGTGGGCGGGAAGCGTCGGAAGAACGCGAGTGCAGCGCATCCGAGCACCACCACAGCGAATGCGATGGCATCGGTCGGGGCGGTCCGACCCCATTCCTCGACCGGCGAGAACGGCTCACCGGTGATTGCGCCGAGGGTCGCACCGAGTTCGACGATCAGCACCATGGCCCCGACGCCGGTCCAGACGAACGCGCTGCGCCTCATGCCCACACCACCGCGATGATGACGTCTGCGAGCCCGAGCCCGCCCGCAGCGCGGAAGAGCGGGCGAACCGAGCCGGTGTCAGCACCGCGCCGGCGCTGCAGGACGATCGCCGCGATGAGCGCGCCGAGTGCCACGAGAGCGATGCCGAGTTTGACGATCATCTTGATCTCGTCGACCTCCAACCCCTGCAGCCGTCTCGAGGCGATGAGCGCGTTCCCGGTGACGACCTGCACGATCGCACCGGTGAGCATAAGACGCAGGCGCAGGGCTTCCCGGCTGCGGATCTGCAGCAGGAAGGGGCCGAGCATGGCAGCGAGTCCGAGGAAGTGGACGATCAGCAGCGCAAGACGTGCAATTTCCAAGGGAGGCATCGTCCCTCCTAGGGTGAGTGAGTATTTACTAACCCCTAGACTGGAAGCATGGCAGGATCCTCGTCAACACCCGGTTCGCGCAGCCAAGTGCCCTCTGCCCGCACTCGCATTCTCGACGCGGCATCAGCGATCATGCGACGAGACGGACTCGCGCGGGCCACCACCAAGGAGATCGCGCGCGAGGCCGGATGCTCGGAGGCGTTGCTCTACAAGCACTTCCCGGACAAACAGGACATCTTCCTGCGAATGCTGAGCGAGCGGTCTCCGCGACTCGGTTCGGCGAGCGAGCTGCCCGGTACCGGTACCGTCACCGGCAACCTCGAGAGTCTCGTCACGGACCTCCTGGAGTTCTACGCACAGACCTTCCCGATCGCCGCTTCGATCTTCAGCAGCACGGACCTGCTGACCGCGCACAGGGAGGCAATGACCTCGCGCGGTGCCGGTCCCCAGGGCCCGGTCCACCTGCTCGCCTGCTACCTGGACCAGGAGGCACAGCGCGGTCGCTTGCCGCAGGCCTGCGATACGGACGCAGTCGCACGCCTGCTCACCGGTGCCGCACTGCACGAGGCGTTCCTGGCTGCCTACGCCGGTGAGCCGACACACGAGGCCGCAGCGCTTGCGCACCGCCTCGTCTCCGCCGTCGGCCTCGAGCCCCGATGAGGGGTCATCGAAGCCTCGGCCGGATGGCCGCACAGCCGTTCGGGGTGGGCGATGTCCTCATGCTCGAACCGCAGCGAGCGCCTGCTCCAGGAGATCCGGGGCGTCCGCCTGCAGCACCGTGATCCGGCGGTCCCGCCGGAACCACGTCTCCTGTCGTTTGGCGAACTGCCGCGTGCGGACGATCGTCCGCTCCACGGCCTCGGCCCGGCTCATCGTCCCGTCGAGGTGCGCGAGCACCTCCGCGTAGCCGATCGCCTGACCCGCCGTCGAGTCCGCCCGCAGGCCGCGCTCCACGAGGCCGGCGACCTCCTCGACCCAGCCCGCGTCCCACATCCGCTCCACGCGGTCGGCGATCCGCGCGTGCAGGACCTCCCGTGCGAGCGTGAGCCCCAGCTGCACCGTGGGGCGGACATAGGCGTGTTCCGGCAGATGCGCAGAGAACGGCTCCCCGGTGATCTCCATGACCTCCAGCGCACGTACGATGCGTCGGACGTCTCCCGGGGCGATCTTCGCCGCCGCGGGCGGATCGGCCTGCTCCAGCCGGGCGTGCAGCGCCTGCGCCCCCTGCGCCTGTGCCTCGGCCTCCAGCCGCGCGCGCACCTCCGGATCCGTGCCCGGAAAGCGCATGTCGTCGGTGACCGCGCGGACGTAGAGCCCCGAACCGCCCACGAGGAGCGCGCACCGCCTGCGACTCTCGATCTCTGCGATGGCCGCCCGGGCGGCACGCTGGAAGGCCGAGACCGAGGCAGGTTCGTCGACGTGCAGGACATCGACGAGGTGATGCGGCACTCCCCCGCGGTCCCCCGGCGCGAGCTTGGCGGTGCCGATGTCCATGCCGCGGTAGAGCTGCAGGGCGTCGCCGTTGACGATCTCCCCGTCCAGTGTCCGGGCCAGAGCGATCCCGAGGTCGGATTTGCCCGTCGCGGTTGCGCCCACGACCGTGATCAGCGGACGCCGGTCCGCTCCACCGGCGCTCATATGCCTCCCCCGTCCGCGTGAGGCCCGCTGTGTCCGTCCAGCTGGATGAGCCGGTAGCGGACATGATGGGAGTCCGCGGCGGCGAGGAGTGTCCCCCGCAGCGCCGTCCCGCCCGGTGCGGACTCCCCGAGCGCGGACCCGGCGAATGCGGAACGCAGCGCTGCGGTCCAAGCCGCCGCGGCCTCGGCCCGCGGATGCAGATGCGCCAGTGCTCGGCGGTCCACCTGCCCGGTCAGAACCTGCTCCAGCGCCTCGTCGAACGCCTCCGCGCCCCCGATGGGTGCCAGCGGCGCGTCCGGATGCGCCGCGCCCGAGAAGTCCAGGGGCACGAGCAGGGAGCGCGACGGCCCCGCGACCTCGGACTGCCCCTCCTGTGCGGACAGCCCCTCAGCTGCGGACACGCGAGGATCGGAGACGAGGCGCACCCGGACCCCGGCGTCGAGGGCTGCCAGCACGGCCACGACGATGCCCGTCGGCACGTTCTCCGAGGCCGCCGCTGAGGCCGGATCCAGCTCCCGGAGGGTGCCCACGGCGGAGACGAGCGCGGGCCCCTCCAGCGAACCGGAGGAGGCGAGGTGGGCCTCCCTGCGCGCAGCGGCGGCACGGGCGTCCCTCCAGGACACCCTCACCCCGCGCGGCACGCCCAGCCCGCCCAGCGAGAGGAGCTGCGGCAGGGTCTCAGCCTCCGGTCGAGCGCCCGGGACGGCCCGGGATCGCGCCGCGGCTGCGGTCCCGCCGTGCGGATTCGGCGCGTTTCCCGGCAGGACGACCGTCCACTCCGGTGCGCTGCGCAGCACCTCGCCCATGGCTGTGCGGAGGTCCCGGACGTCTGCCGGTTCGCAGGCGTCGATCCCCTCCAGCAGCAGCGGCGTCCCGGGGATGAGGAGAGCTGCGGGTGTGCGCATGCCGGGCTCAGAGGCCCGCGCGCAGGGAGGGCATGCCGAGGGAGGTGGGCCCTGCACCTGCCCCCTGGCTCCCGGCCGCATCCGTTCCGCACGATTCCGCCTGGGCGAGGTCATGGGCGTCTCCGGCGCGGGTGCGGCGGAGCGCGTAGCCGGAATCGGACAGCAGGAAGTACGGCTTCGCCTCGTCGACGGTCACGGTGACGACATCGCCGGGGCGCGGCACCTCGGCGCCGGCCGGCACTCCGACGTGGACGAGCCGGTTGTCCTCCGCCCGCCCGCTGAGGCGCCCGTGCTCGGCATCCGGAGCGGAGGTGACGAGGACCTGCGCCCGGGTGCCGACGAGCCTGCGGTTCTCCTCCCAGGAGATCTCGTCCTGCAGCGCCACGAGCCGCTCGAAGCGCTCCTGCACGACCTCCTTGGGAACCTGCTCGGCCATCTCGGCCGCGGGCGTGCCGGGACGGATCGAGTACTGGAAGGTGAAGGCCTGCGCGAAGCGCGACTTCCGCACCACCTCGAGCGTCGCCGCGAAGTCCTCCTCCGTCTCGCCGGGGAAGCCCACGATGATGTCGGTCGTGATCGCGGCGTGTGGGATCCGCTCGCGCACCTCGTCGAGGATCCGGAGGAAGCGCGAGGATCGGTACGAACGGCGCATCGCCCTGAGGATGCCGTCCGAGCCCGACTGCAGGGGCATGTGCAGCTGCGGCATGACCGTGGGCGTCTCGGCCATCGCCTCGATGACGTCCGTCGAGAACGCGGCCGGATGCGGGCTCGTGAAGCGCACGCGCTCGATGCCCTCGACCCGCCCCACGGCGCGCAGGAGCTTCGCGAACGCCCCCCTGTCCCGGAACTCCGCCCCGTAGGAGTTGACGTTCTGCCCCAGCAGAGTCACTTCGATGACGCCCTGCGCGGCGAGAGCCTCGACCTCGGCGAGGATGTCGCCGGGACGCCGGTCCTTCTCCTTGCCGCGCAGCGAGGGCACGATGCAGAAGGTGCACGTGTTGTTGCATCCGACGCTGATGGAGACCCAGGCGGAATGGGTGGACTCGCGCCGGGTCGGCAGCGTGGAGGGGAAGACGTCGAGCGATTCGAGGATCTCGACCTGCGCCTCGTGGTTGTGGCGGGCCCGCTCCAGGAGGACGGGCAGCGAGCCCATGTTGTGCGTGCCGAAGACCACGTCCACCCACGGCGCACGGGAGACGATGGTGTCGCGGTCCTTCTGGGCCATGCATCCGCCCACCGCGATCTGCATACCCGGATGAGATTCCTTCACCTTGGCCAGCCGCCCGAGGTTCCCGTAGAGCCGATTGTCCGCGTTCTCCCTGACGGCACACGTGTTGAAGACCACCACATCGGCCTGCTCGTCTGCGGACGCAGGGACATAGCCCGCGTCGTCGAGCAGACCGGAGAGCCGCTCGGAGTCGTGGACATTCATCTGGCAGCCGTAGGTCCTCACCTCATAGGTCTGAGGCGCCGGGGACGCGGCTGCGGGTGCGGGGATCAGCGCGGAGTCAGTCATGGCCGGTCCAGTGTATCGAGGATCGGCGGGAGGGGGTGTGCGCCTTCAGGATGCGCTGGGCCCGGCGCACCTGACCGAGCGTCCGTGCCTGCGCTCCCATTCGAGGGCAGCACGGACCCCGTTCGCGGTCTCGACCGCGATGCGGTGGTCGAGCGGGCCTGCGGCCGCCTCGAAGGAGACGCTGAGCGTCGCTGCGGTGTCGACGTGGATGAACCGGCACGTGGGAGTGGTCACAGCAGCCGCACCGGCGCCGGCACCGGAGAGCAGCGAATAGCCCACGTTCCATCCGGCGGCGGGGACCGGCACGACCCGCACCGCGGGATGGTCGTACTCCTCGAGCACCGATTCGAAGTCACGGGGCACGAAGCGGGTGGGCCGGAAGATGGCGACTCGGATGAGCGAAGCGCGTCCCCAGAGCAGGTGCGCGAAACGGTCCGCGGGGCATCCGTAGGAGCCGACCGCTCCGCTGTCGTCCGCGAACCAGCTGACCTCCGGGGCCTCGACCTCCGCCGGCGGGATGCCGAAGTACGCCGCCGCGAGTGCGATCAGCCGTGCCTGGTGCTCCGAGGACTCGGAGAGATCGAAGGCTCCCGCCTGTGCCGAGCCCGCCGCTGGAGGGTCCGAATCGGCACCGCCGCCCACGACTTCCGGACGGAATGCACTCATCCCTCTCCTCCCTGCGCCTCATGACCCCTGGCTCGTACCGTGAGGTGCGCATTCCCACACCCACTGGCTCGATTTCCCGACGATCATAGAGGACGCAAGGAGCAGCGCTCACATCGCGTCATGAGAAGTCATGGCCTGCATCCGCCCCGCCCTCGCCGAGCGCCTCCCTCGCAGCCCGCATCGCGACGCCGCCGGAGAACCCGCGGCGACCGAGCACCCCGAGGATCCGCCGCAGCCGCGTCTCCTCCTCGAGACCCCGCGTGGACGCCGCCTTCTTCTGCGCCAGCGCCAGGGCATGGGGGAAATCGTCGTCGAGATCGTCCAGGGCCGCCTCGACATCCGCCTCCTCCACGCCCTTCTCCCGCAGACGGCGCCGCAGCGCAGAGGCGGACAGGCCCTTCTGCTCCCGCTGCGTCCGCACCGTCTGCCGGGCATAGCGCAGATCGTCGAGCAGGCCTGCCGCCCCCAGTCGTTCGAGCAGCACCGCGACGACATCCGGCGGATGCTCGCGAGTCAGGAGCTTCTTCCGCAGCTCGTCCGTGCTGTGCTCGCGCATGGCGAGGATCGAGTACGCCCGCTTCTTCGCCGCGCGGTACTCCGGGTCCTCAGGGTCGCCGGGGCCCCCCTGAACGCCGGAGTTCTCCGGAGCGTCAGAGCTCTCCGGAGCGCCGGGATCCTTCGCATCACCGGGCCCCTCACCGCTGCGGGAGACCTCCGGGTCCGCCGGGACGGCGTCCACCGCCGTCCGCAGCGAGGCGATGAGCGCCTCACGCGGATCGACGGCCGCGGACTCCTCCGAATGCGGCACGGCGGATCAGAACCCCGCGCCCGCGGGCACCGCCGCCTTCTGCGCAGCGGCCTTGGGATCCTTCGCGGAGTCCTTCGCCGGGGTCCGTGCAGCGCCCTTGCCGGCAGCCTTCTGCTCCGCCGCAGTCCCCTCATCAGCGGCAGGCGCAGCCTCGCCGGCCTCGGCGTCCGGCTCTGCGAACAGGCCGAGCTTCTGCTTGATCTTCGTCTCGATCTCCTCGGCCAGGCCCGGATTGTCCTTGAGGAAGTTGCGCACGTTCTCCTTGCCCTGGCCCAGCTGGTCCCCGTCATAGGTGAACCACGAACCGGACTTGCGCACGATCCCGTTGTCCACGCCCATGTCGATGAGGCTGCCCTCGCGGGAGATGCCCTGGCCGTAGATGATGTCGAACTCCGCCTGTTTGAAGGGCGGGGCCACCTTGTTCTTGACGACCTTCACGCGCGTCCTGTTGCCCACCGCGTCGCCGCCCTCCTTGAGGGTCTCGATGCGGCGGACGTCGAGGCGGACGGAGGCGTAGAACTTCAGCGCCTTGCCGCCCGAGGTGGTCTCCGGAGAGCCGAAGAAGACGCCCACCTTCTCACGCAGCTGGTTGATGAAGATGGCGGTGGTCTTCGAGGCGGCCAGCGCACCCGTGATCTTGCGCAGCGCCTGCGACATGAGGCGGGCCTGCAGGCCGACATGGGAATCGCCCATCTCGCCCTCGATCTCCGCCTTGGGCACGAGGGCCGCGACGGAGTCGATGACGATGACGTCCAGCGCACCCGAGCGGATCAGCATGTCCGCGATCTCGAGGGCCTGCTCGCCCGTGTCCGGCTGGGACACGAGCAGCTGGTCCGTGTCCACGCCCAGCGCCTTGGCATACTCCGGATCCAGCGCGTGCTCCGCATCGATGAACGCGGCGATCCCGCCCGACCGCTGCGCGCTCGCGACCGCATGCAGCGCGACGGTCGTCTTGCCCGAGGACTCCGGCCCGTAGATCTCGACCACGCGGCCGCGCGGGAGCCCGCCCACGCCGAGTGCGATGTCCAGTGCGACCGAGCCGGTGGGGATGAACTCGATGGGCTGGCGCTGCTCCTCGCCCAGGCGCATGACCGCGCCCTTGCCGTACTGGCGCTCCACCTGGCCCATCGCCGCTTCCAGCGCCTTGCTCTTGTCTCCGCCTGCGGTCTGTGCGCCGCGGGTGCTCTTCGCTGCCATGTCTCCTCCAATGTGGGTACCTCGATGCCTGTCTGCGACCAGCGTAGACACCGGCACGGACACAGCCTCCCGCTCAGCGCGAACCTGTGCACAGCCCGCCCTGCCGTCCACAGCTCGGATGACGCATCGCGGGCATGTCCAGCATACTCCGATGGGAACAGGTGTTCTAATCGACGGCCCGGCGTGTCGCCGCAGCGCCTCCCGGGGCGGCCCCGGGGCCGCCGGGCGGGCTCGGCCCGAGAAGCTCGGACCGGACCGGCTCAGAGGGGCGTGGAAGCGGGTTTGTCCCGGCCCAGCCTGCGCTCCGGCGGAACGCCCGCGGCCTCGCACACCGCCGCCCAGACCTCCTTGGGCCCCCAGCCGGCCTCGAACGCCTGTGCGGGCGTGAGCGAGCCGAGGGTGCTCAGGGCGAGGTCCTGGTGCAGCGAGGCCGCGCGGACGCGGCCGAACTCGTCGTCCATGAGCTCCCAGTAGAGGGCATGGCGCACGGTCTCAGGACCTCCCGGCCAGTGCGGGGGCGCCGGCGACGCGTCCGTCTGCGAGCAGGCCGCGGGAGAGCTCGACGGGAACGGTGTCCGGGATCTCCACGCCCTCGTCCAGCGCGAATCGGTCGCTGACATCGCGCAGCAGGCCGGACACGGGCATCTCCAGGGCCTCGCAGATGGAGGCGAGCAGCTCCGAGGAGGCTTCCTTCTGACCGCGCTCGATCTCGCTCAGGTAGCCCAGCGACACGCTGGCGCCGGCGGAGACATCGCGCAGGGTGCGGCCCTGGCGGAGCCGCGCGGTGCGCAGAGCATCGCCGATCTCGATTCGCAGGAGAGTCACGCGGTTCCTTTCCTCGCTGACGGTGGGTGGCCTGTGCGCCGGGGCGGTGTGCGACCCGGTATCCGGTCGAACCACAGGAGCCCCGCTGTTGTTCCCGATTCTACAGGGAGGGCCGGGGGCAGACGCCGCCGGACCGCGCACACTCACAGCACACTGCCCGCATGCGCTCAGCCCGCGGGCGGCACGGACGCGAGCAGGAGGCGCAGGCAGGCCCCGACCGTCGCCTCGCGGATCTCCTGGCGCTCCCCCCGCAGGTCGAGCCGCTCGCAGCGTTCGGCACCGTCCGGGCCGGACATCGCGATGAACACCCGCCCCACGGGCTGGCCGTCCTGCGGCGTGGGACCTGCGACCCCCGTACAGGCGACTCCGAGATCCGCCTCGCACACGCGCGCGGCCCCCTGCGCCATCTGGACGGCGACCTCCGGATCGACCGCCCCCCGCTCGGCCAGGAGCACCGGGTCCACGCCCGCGAGCCGCGCCTTGAGGTCCGTCGCGTAGGTCACGAGGCCTCCGCGCAGCACCGCCGAGGCGCCGGGCACCTGCGCGATCCGCCCGCTCAGCAGGCCCGCAGTGAGGGATTCGCACACGGCGACCGTCAGTCCGTGCGCGGCGAGCCGCTCCACGACCTCTCCCGCGGTCGTCGCCTCAGTCCCGGCCGGCACTTCCGCCGGCCTTCGCCTCGCGGACGAGCGCCGCGGACTTCACGCAGTAGTCGATGCCCGTCACGAGCGTGACGATGATCGCGGCCGTGAGCAGCACCCAGGCCGCCACGAGCCACCCGAGCCCCAGCGCCGGCAGCCAGGCCGCGACGGGCACCTGCAGGAGGAAGAGGCTCAGTGCGACGGTCTGCAGCACGGTCTTCAGCTTGCCGCCCTTCGAGGCCGGCAGCACCACCCAGCGGATGATGACGAAGCGGAGCACCGTGATCCCGAACTCGCGGACGAGGATGACGACGGGCACCCACCAGGGCAGCAGGCCGACGAGGGACAGGCCGATGAGCGCCGAGGCCATGAGGGCCTTGTCCGCGATCGGATCGGCGATCTTGCCGAAGTCCGTGATGAGGTTCCAGGCCCGGGCGAGCGTGCCGTCGATCCAGTCCGTCACCATCGCGACGACGAAGACGGCGAACGCCCAGAGCATTCGCACCGGATCGAGCTCGCCCCCGCCCAGCGCGCCCCCGCCCAGCAGGAGCACCAGGAACACCGGCACCAGGATCAGCCGCACGACGGTGAGTGCGTTGGGCAGGTTGACGCTGCTGGGCTTGCTGTCCGCTGTCTCTGTGCTCACGGTCCCAGCCTAGCCGTTCCCGCTCATCGCCCGGTGAGCTCCCAGGCGTCGTCCCCGCCGGCCTCGACGATCTCGAGGCCCGTGGCCTCGTCGTACATGCGACCGTCGTCTCCCGCGCGCGTGCGCCCGAGGTCGCCGGGACCTCGCGCTCCGCCCTCAGCATACGGATCCCCCGCATCGGCGGACGCCCGTTCCGCGCCGCCCGGCCCTGCGCCGCCCGGGCCGCCGGAGACCGGGCCGCCGGAGCCGCCCTCGTCCGGGGGATCCTCTCCGCGGATCACCGCGAGCGTGGCCGGCAGGTCCTCCGGCCTCACGAGCACATCGCGGGCCTTCGAGCCCTCGGACGGTCCCACGACGCCGCGGGACTCCATGAGGTCCATGAGCCGGCCCGCCTTGGCGAAGCCCACCCGCAGCTTGCGCTGGAGCATCGAGGTGGAGCCGAACTGCGTCGTGACGACGAGCTCCGCGGCCTGCAGCAGCAGTTCGAGGTCGTCGCCGATCTCCTCGTCGATCTCCTTCTTCGGCGCCTCGACCGCGACGTCCTCGCGGTACACCGGCGAGAGCTGGCCCTTGACGTGGGCGACGATCTCCTCGATCTCGGACTCGTTGACCCAGGCTCCCTGCACGCGCATCGGCTTGGCCGCGCCCATCGGCAGGAACAGCGCATCGCCCTGGCCGATGAGCTTCTCAGCACCGGGCTGGTCGAGCACGACGCGGGAATCGGCGAGCGAGGAGGTCGCGAACGCCAGCCGCGAGGGCACGTTCGCCTTGATGAGACCCGTCACGACGTCGACGGAGGGGCGCTGGGTCGCGAGCACGAGGTGGATGCCGGCGGCGCGGGCGAGCTGCGTGATCCGCTGGATCGAGGCCTCGACGTCGCGGGGGGCCACCATCATGAGGTCGGCGAGCTCGTCGACGACCACGAGGAGGTAGGGATAGGGGTGCAGTTCGCGCTCCGAGCCCGGGGGCACTGTGAGCTTCCCCTCGCGCACCGCCTTGTTGAACTCCTTGACGTGCTTGAACCCGAAGTGGGCGAGGTCGTCATAGCGCGCGTCCATCTCCCGCACCACCCATTCGAGGGCCTCGGCGGCCTTCTTGGGGTTCGTGATGATGGGGGTGATGAGGTGCGGGATGCCCTCGTAGGTGGTGAGTTCGACGCGCTTGGGGTCGACGAGGATCATGCGGACCTCGTCCGGGGTGGCGCGCATCATGATCGAGGTGATCATGGAGTTCACGAAGCTCGACTTGCCCGCGCCCGTGGCACCGGCCACGAGGAGGTGCGGCATCTTCGAGAGGTCGGCGACGACGAAGCCGCCCTCCACGTCCTTGCCCACTCCCATCACCATCGGGTGGTCGGTCTTCCGCGCCGCATTGGAGCGCAGCACGTCACCCAGGGAGACCGTCTCGCGGTCGGAGTTCGGGATCTCGATGCCGATCGCCTTCTTGCCCGGGATCGGCGAGAGGATGCGCACGTCCGCGCTCGCGACCGCGTAGGCGATGTTCTTGCTCAGCGCCGTGACCTTCTCCACCTTGGTCCCGGGCGCGAGCTCGACCTCGTAGCGGGTGACGGTGGGGCCGCGGGAGAAACCGGACACCTCGGCGTCGATCTTGAACTGCTCGAACACATCGCGCAGCGCGGCGACGACCCGGTCATTGGCCTCCGAGCGCTCCTTGGGCGGCGGTCCCACCGCCAGCAGCTCGGAGCTCGGGAGGGTGTAGGTGACGTCGCCGCCCAGTTCCAGCTGGGCGACGCGCTGCGGGAGCTCGCCCGTCGCCTCGGGCGCGGGCGTGCGGACCACGGGGATGTCCGCGGTGTCGGCCTCGCCGGAGGACCGGCCCCCGGCCTCCGGGGCGCCGTCCCGGCTCCGGGCGCCGAGCACCGCCGTGGGCTCGTCCATGCCCACCTCGCGGCGCAGCTGGGCGGCGGCCTGCTCCGCCTTCGTCGGACGGCGCTCGCCGGGCCGGTAGCGGGGCTCCGAGGCCGCCGCATCGACGTCGTAGACCTCCGTCTCCTCCGCGGAGGCGCCGGGGGGCGCTGCGCCCCGGTCCCCGCTCCGGCCCGTCCGCTGCTCCTCCTCGAGCTCGCGCTCGTGGATGTAGGCCTTGTCATAGGCGGATTCGGACTCGGACTCGTGCGACGGGGCCTCCTCCGCGGCCTTGCGCCTGGCCCCCCGCTTGCGCCCCATGGGCTTGAGCGTCGAAGTCGTCCGGCCCTCGGCGACGAGGTCCTCGGCCTCCTCGGCGGTCCCGGACCCGCCCGTGAGCCGCTCATAGGCGCCGCGGATGCGGGCCGGGATCCGGCGCACCGGCGTGGCCGTGACGACGAGCACGGAGAACAGCGCCAGGAGCACCAGCAGGGGGACGGCGACGTAGACGGTCGTCGCGACCACGAGCGGGGAGGAGACGATGTAGCCCAGCGCTCCCCCGCCGTTGGCCATCGCCTCCCGCGAGTTCACGAAGCTGGGCGTGCCCGCCGCGATGTGGGCCAGCCCGGAGGCGGCCAGCACGGCTGCGATGAGCCCGATGAGGATGCGGTTGTTCCCGCGGGTGTCCTCGCCGCGGAGGAACAGCCGGACGGCATAGCCGAGCAGCAGCAGCGGCAGGGCGAGCGCGACGCGGCCGAGAGTGCCCTCGACCACGGCCCTCACCCCGTCGCCGAAGGCGCCGGGGATGTTCCACCACTCGAAGGCGGCGACGAGGATCGCCACCGCGACGAGCGCGAAGCCCGTGCCGTCGCGCCGCACGGGCGAGGCGTTCGCGGGATCGTCCGGATCGAGGACCTTGCGGGCTCGGCTCCCTGCCATGTGTGCCACTCCCATCCACGCACCGGTGAGGAGGTTGCCGCCAGGGCTCGCCTGGGAGCGCTCGGGGCCGCGAGCGGGCGCTGAGCCCTTCTTCGCGGCTTTCGAGCCCCGGGCGCGACCTGGGGAAGTCGTACTGGTCGCCATGATCCACCATGCTATGGGGGCGGGCGCGCACGATGTGGGACGTGCTCCCGGCGTTTTGGGACCTGAGCGGCAGGACTGCACACGTGCCTGCGCCGCCGTCCCCGTCCCCGGCAGTAGGATCGGGTGCAGTCCGATGCACCCGCTGAAGAAGGGCCCGCCTGTGCCTCAGTCGTCCGCACCGCTTCCTCCCGCGCCGCCAGCGGCCTCCCCCGCCGCTCCCGCGCAGGGATTCGACCGGGAGCGCTACATCGCACTGCAGTCCGAGCACATCCGGGCCCGGCGCAGGGAGATCGGCGGGAAGCTCTACCTCGAGATGGGCGGGAAGCTCTTCGACGACATGCACGCCTCCCGCGTGCTCCCGGGCTTCACCCCGGACAACAAGATCGCGATGCTCGAGCAGCTGCGGGACGAGCTCGAGATCGTCATCGCGGTCAATGCACGGGATCTGCAGCGCCAGAAGGTGCGCGCGGACCTCGGCATCACGTACGAGGAGGACGTGCTCCGCCTCGTCGACGTGTTCCGGCAGCACGGCTTCCTCGTGGAGAACGTGGTCTTCACGCAGCTGGAGAGCGACAACCATGCAGGCCTGGCCTTCCGCCGCAGGCTCGAGCGGCTGGGGCTGAGGACCGCGCGCCACCGCGTCATCCCCGGCTACCCCACGGACACCCGGAGGGTCGTGAGCGAGGCCGGGTTCGGCCTCAACGAGTACGTCGAGACGAGCCGCGACCTCGTGGTCATGACCGCTCCCGGGCCCGGCTCCGGCAAGCTCGCGACGTGCCTGTCGCAGATCTACCACGACCACCAGCGCGGCATCTCCTCCGGCTATGCGAAGTTCGAGACCTTCCCGGTGTGGAACCTGCCGCTCGAGCACCCCGTCAACCTCGCCTACGAGGCCGCGACTGCCGACCTCGACGACATCAACGTCATCGACCCCTTCCACCTGCATGCCTACGGGAAGCAGGTCACCTCCTACAACCGCGATGTGGAGGTCTTCCCGCTGCTCGCGGCCCTGCTCGAGCGGATCGCCGGCGCCAGCCCCTACGCCTCGCCCACGGACATGGGCGTGAACATGGTGGGCAGCTGCATCGTCGACGAGGAGGTGTGCCGGGAGGCCGCCCGCCAGGAGATCGTGCGCCGGTACTTCAAGGCGCTCGTCGACGAGCGCCGGGCCGATGCCGATGACACCGTCTCGGAGCGGATCGGCCTCATCATGGGCAAGGCCGGGGTCGAGACCTCCGACCGCGCCGTGGTGGGCCCCGCCCTCGAGCTCGAGACCGCCACAGGCGCACCGGCCTCGGCGCTGCTGCTCCACGACGGCACCCTGATCACGGGCAAGACCTCACCCCTGCTCGGCTGCTCCGCCGCGATGCTGCTGAACGCCCTCAAGCACCTCGCGGGGATCGATCCCGAGGCGCACCTGCTCTCCCCCGAGTCGATCGAGCCCATCCAGACCCTCAAGACTGCGCACCTGGGCAGCCGGAACCCGCGCCTGCACACCGATGAAGTCCTCATCGCACTCTCCGTGTCCGCCGGCGCCAGCGAGGAGAGCCGGAGGGCGCTCGCGCGCCTGCAGGACCTCAAGGACACCAACGCCCACACCACGACGATCCTCGGCTCCGTGGACGAGGGGATCTTCCGCAGCCTCGGCATCATGGTCACGAGCGAGCCCAAGTACCAGCGGAGGACGGACCTCTACCACAAGCGCTGAGGCGCTCGCCGGACCGCTGCCGCAGCCCCGGGGGCGGCACCGTCGGGAAGACGGATCGGCCTCGGCGCCTCCCCTGGGAAGGTGCCGAGGCCGATGCGCGGACGGGCCGTGGCTCAGCCCAGCAGCTCGTAGGCCGGGACCGTGAGGAAGTCCGCGTACTCCTCCTGCGTGGCCATCTGCTGGAACAGGCTCCTGGCGGTCTCCCACTGCGCGGGCTCGCCCGGCAGCTTCGCGACCTCCTCGGCGATGATCCGGTCGACGAGCTCCTTCGTCACTGCCTCGCCGGTGTCCGCGAGCACGACCCCGTAGTGCAGCCACTGCCACACCTGGGAGCGGGAGATCTCGGCCGTCGCGGCGTCCTCCATGAGACCGCCGATCGCCGCCGCGCCGTTTCCGCCCAGCCATGCCGCGACGTACTGGATGCCCACCGTCACGTTGAGGCGCAGGCCGGCCTCGGTGACGTCACCGGGCGTGTCGCGCACGCTCAGGAGGTCTGCGGCGGTGACGGCGACGTCCTCGCGCTTGCGCTCGATCTGATTGGGGCGCTCGCCGAGCACCTTCGTGAACTCCGCGCGGCAGGCCTCGACCATGCCGGGGTGGGCGACCCAGGAGCCGTCGAAGCCGTCGCCGGCCTCGCGCGACTTGTCCCGCTCCACCTGGTCGAAGGCCTTCCGGTTGGCCTCCTCGTCCTTCGAGGGGACGAAGGCGGACATGCCGCCGATCGCGTGGGCCCCGCGCTTGTGGCAGGTCCGGACCAGCAGCTCCGTGTACGCGCGCATGAAGGGCACGGTCATCGTCACCCGGCCGCGGTCCGGGGTGATCCAGTCCTCGCCCTTGGTCCGGTGCGTCTTGATGACGGAGAAGATGTAGTCCCAGCGGCCTGCATTGAGGCCTGCCGAGTGCTCGCGCAGCTCGTAGAGGATCTCCTCCATCTCGAAGGCGGCGGGGTAGGTCTCGATGAGGCACGTCGCCCGGATGGTGCCGCGGTCGTAGCCGAGCTTCTCCTGCGCGTGGATGAAGACGTCGTTCCACAGCCTCGCCTCGAGGTGCGACTCCATCTTGGGCAGGTAGAAGTACGGGCCGCGACCCTTGGCGATCTGCAGGGCGGCGCAGTTCGCGAAGTACAGCGCGAAGTCCACGAGCGAGCCCGAGGCGGTCCGCCCGTCGATCGTCATGTGCTTCTCGTCGAGGTGCCAGCCGCGGGGCCGGACCACGATGGTCGGCAGCTCCTCGTCCGGGCGCAGGCGGTACTCCTTGCCCTGCTCGCTCACGAAGTCGATCTCGCGGTTCAGCGCGTCGAGGAGGTTCACCTGGCCGCCGATGACGGAGTCCCAGGCCGGGGTGTTCGCATCCTCCTGATCGGCCAGCCACACCTTGGCGCCGGAGTTGAGCGCGTTGATCGTCATCTTCGTGTAGGTGGGCCCGGTCACCTCGACGCGCCTGTCCTCGAGCCCCGGCGCGGGCGGGGCCACCTGCCAGGAGTCGTCGGCACGGATGTGCGCGGTCTCGGTGAGGAAGCCGAGCTCCTCGCCCGCGTCGAGGCGCTCCTGGCGCTCCTTCCGGGCGGCCAGCCGCTCGGCCCGGGTGTCCGCGAAGGCGCGGTGCAGGGAGACGATGAGGCCGAGCGCGTCGGGGGTGAGCACCTTCTCGGCGCCCTCCGGCAGCTCAGCGGTGATCTCGAGGCCCTCGGGCAGCTCGATGGCGGCAGCGGTCATGGTGTTCTCTCCTCTGTCCGTCCGGGCGCGGGGACTTCCGGCCCGGGAGGGTGGGTGACGTGCTGGGGTTTGGGTCTCGAAGGGGTTCGGGCCTCAGGGCCGCGGCGGCTCGTCGAACATGACTCCGGGGTTGAGGATGCCGGTGGGATCGAAGGCGGCCTTCACCCGGCGGTTGAGCTCCATCACGTCGTCCCCGAGGTATCCGGCCAGCCACGGCTGCTTGAGCCGGCCCACGCCGTGCTCACCCGTGATGGTCCCGCCCAGGGAGACCGCAAGGTCCATGATCGCGCCGTAGGCCGCGTGGGCGCGCTCCCGCTGGGCCGCATCCGTCGGATCGAACACCACGAGCGGATGAGTGTTGCCGTCGCCGGCATGGGCCATGACCGCGACCAGCACATCGTGCTCGCGCGAGATCTCCGCGATGCCGTCGACGAGGGCGCCGAGCCGCGGGATCGGCACGCCCACGTCCTCGAGGAGGATGGTGCCCTTCTTCTCCACCGCCGGGATGGCGATCCGGCGCGCGGCGACGAAGGCCTCGCCCTCATCGGGGTCGTCCGTCGAGTAGACCTCGGTGGCGCCTGCGGCCTCGCAGCGGCGGGCGATCTCCGCGATCTCCTCTCCGGCGTGCCCGGCCGGCTCGTCCGACTGCACGATGAGCATCGCGGCGGCCTCGCGGTCGAGGCCCATCCGCGTCTCGTCCTCGACCGCGCACAGCGTGGGACCGTCCATGAACTCCAGCATCGACGGCCGCATCGTCCGTGTGATGGCGAGGACGGCGTCCGTCGAGGCCTCCAGGCTCGGGAAGGTCGCCACGAGGGTCTGCGGGGCCCGCTGGGCGGGCACGAGCCGGAGCGTCACGTCCGTGATGATGCCGAGTGTGCCCTCGCTGCCCACGAACAGCTTGGTGAGCGGCAGTCCTGCCACGTCCTTGAGGCGCGGACCGCCCAGCTGCACCTTCCGCCCGTCCGCGAGCACGACGGTCATCCCGAGGACGTAGTCGGTCGTGACCCCGTACTTCACACAGCACAGGCCTCCGGCGTTGGTCGCGATGTTCCCGCCGATCGAGCAGAACGTGTAAGAGGCCGGGTCCGGCGGATACCACAGACCGTGCTCGGCGGCGGCGGCCTTGACCTCGCCGTTGAACGCGCCCGGCTGCGCGACGACGGTCCGCGTGATCGGGTCCACGGTGATCTCGCGCATCCGCTCGAGCGAGAGCACGAGGCAGCCATCCTGCGCGGTGGAGCCGCCGGAGAGGCTCGTGCCCGCGCCGCGCGGCACCACGGGCGTGCCGGTGGCATGCGCGAAGCGGATCACCTCCTGCACGTCATCGGCCGAGGCGGCCCGCACGACCGCGAGCGGCGTCCCCGCATCCGGGTCCTCCGCGCGGTCCCGGCGGTAGGCCTCGGTCTTGACGGGGTCCGTGAGCACCGCGCCCGGCTGCAGGCGGGCGCGCAGCTCATCGAGGGTCCTCGCCGGCCCGGCACTCCCCGCGCCGCCCTCAGCCGCAGTGCTGTGATTCCCTTCCACCCGTCCGCCTCCCGTGGGTCGACCGATTCCGCGGGGACTGTCCGTCCCATCGCCTCGGCCCCGATTCTGCCATGTGCTCTCGGTCACGGTAACACCACGATCCCGCGGTATGAAATCTCAATTTCATGATATGAAATCGTGGATGCGTGGCGGTGTCGTGGGAAGACTTTCCGAAGCAGCCACCACGCGCGCGCATTCCTGCGAGAAGGCTGTGCCACGGCCCGGAACCGGCTGGACACAGTGTGATCTGAGCCGCATCATGGAACCCATCGGATCGCAGAGCGAAACTCCGCGATCACTCCTATGTCCTTTCCGTGCGTCGCAGGCGCCGCACGGACCTGCGAGAGGCACCACATGGATGCACTTCTGGCCGCTTCACCCGTTCTGGTGGCGGGGATCCTGCTGCTGGGGTTCCGCGCACCCGCCACGATCGCCATGCCCGCGGGCCTCGTCGTCGCCGCACTCGTCGCCTTCTTCGCCTGGCAGGTCGAATGGATCACGATCGGCGCCTCCGTCATGCAGGGCGTGCTCGTGGCGATCGGTCTGCTCTGGATCGTGTTCGGCGCGCTCCTCATGCTCGCCACCGTCACCAAGTCCGGCGCGATCGAGACCATCAAGGCCGGCTTCGTCTCCGTCTCCGCCGACCGCCGCGTCCAGGTGATCATCGTCGCCTGGCTCTTCGGCAGCTTCATCGAGGGCGCGGCCGGGTTCGGGACGCCTGCGGCGATCGTCGCGCCGCTGCTGCTCGCGCTCGGCTTCCCGGCCGTCGCCGCCGTCCTCGCGGGCCTCCTCATCCAGTCCACCCCCGTGAGCTTCGGCGCCGTCGGCACCCCCATGCTCACCGGCATCGGCACGGGTCTGCAGGACAGCACCGGCAGCCTGTCCGCCGACGTCTCCGCCCGGGCGGCGGAGCTGGGGCTCGACGCCTCCGGCTTCGTGGCCCACACCGCGTTCCAGGTCGCCGCCCTCCACGCCGTCTGCGGAATCTTCATCCCGCTCACGCTCGTGTGCTTCATGACCGGCTTCTTCGGGGAGCGCAAGCGCTTCGCGGACGGCCTCGCCGTCGCCCCCTTCGCGATCTTCGCCGCCGTCGCGTTCATCGTCCCCTACCTCCTCGTCGCCTGGCTGCTGGGGCCCGAGTTCCCGTCCCTCCTCGGCGGCCTCATCGGCCTGCTCATCGTCATCACGGCCGCGCGCAAGGGCTTCCTCATGCCGAAGGAGGTCTGGGACTTCCCGGCGCGGAACCGGTGGCCCGAGCGCTGGATGGGCAAGGTCGACCCGGCCGACGAGGCCGCGCACCTCGGCAAGCGCATGCCGCTCGTCCAGGCCTGGGCGCCGTACCTCATCGTCGTGGCGCTGCTCCTCCTCACCCGCAACATCCCGGCAGTCAAGGACTTCCTCGCCAATGTCGCCGTCGTGAGCGTCGAGGACATCTTCGGCACCGGGATCAGCCAGAAGATGGACCTCCTCTACTCCCCCGGCTTCCTGTTCGTGCTCGCGAGCATCGCCACCTACGGCATCCACCGCATGACGAAGCGGCAGATCGCGGACGCCTGGGGGCTCGCCGGCAGGCAGATCGCGGGAGCGGCCTTCGCGCTCCTCTGCTCCCTGCCGATGGTGCGCGTGTTCATCAACTCCGGACCGGAGTTCAACGGGTCCGGGCTCGAGTCCATGCCGCTCACCCTCGCGAACACCGCCGCCGAGGCCCTCGGCGCCAACTGGCCCGTCCTCGCCCCGTTCGCCGGTGCGCTGGGCGCGTTCATCGCGGGCTCGAACACCGTCTCGAACGTGATGTTCTCCCAGTTCCAGTTCTCCACCGGGGTGAACATCGGGGTGAGCTCGCCGGAGACCGTCGTCGCCGTCCAGGCCGTGGGCGGTGCAGCGGGCAACATGGTCGCGGTGCACAATGTCGTCGCCGCGGCCGCGACGGTGGGCCTGCTGGGCCGCGAGGGCGACATCATCCGCAAGACGGTGCTGCCCATGCTCGTCTACTCCCTCACCGCCGGCTGCCTCGCCTACATCTACCTGTGGGGCCCGGGTCTCAACCTCGGCACGATCCTCATGGGGGTGATCCTCCTGGGCGTGCTCACGACGTTCTTCCTCCTGACGCGTGAGAAGCCGCGGCAGAACAGGGAACTCGCCCCGGCCTCGGCGTGAGCACCGCACAGGAGGCCGCAGTCCCCCGCCGCCCGCAGCGGCGCGTCCAGTCCGTCGACCGCACGATCGACGTGCTCGAGGCGCTCACGGCGGCGGGCGGAGCGGCCCGCTCCAAGGAGGTCGCCGAGGCTGCGGGCCTGCCCGTGCCGACGGTCCATCGCCTCCTCGCGACCCTCGTGGCGCGCGGCTACGTGCTGCAGCTCCCGGATCGGAGCTACTGCCTGGGCTCGCGGCTCGTGCGCCTGGGCGCTGTGGCCGCCCAGCAGTCCGGCTCTCATGTGCAGCCGGTGCTGGACCGCCTCGTGGCGCGCCTCGAGGAGACGGTGAACCTGGCCTTCTGCACCCAGGAGGCGATGACCTACGTCGCGCAGTCGGCCTCCCACCGGTCGATGCGCATGTTCACGGAGGTGGGGCGCAGGGTCCCGCTCCACTCCTCCGGAGTCGGCAAGGCCGTCCTCGCCGCCCTCCCGAACGAGGAGGTCACGGCGCTCCTGACGGCGGACGCCGGGCCCCGGGGCGCCGAGGCGGTGCTCACCGAGATCCGCCGGGCGCGCCGGACCGGGTACGCGGTCGACGACGAGGAGCAGGAGGCCGGCGTCCGCTGCCTGGCCGTGCCCGTCCCCGGCGCGCCCGCTCCCGCCGCGCTGTCCGTCTCCGCGCCGAGCTCCCGGCTCGTGCCCGAGGTCTATGAGGCCGTCGCACACCAGCTCAGGGCGGCGGCCCGCGAGCTGACCGCACACTGGGCCGAAACCGCTGAGTGAGCGGTTCCTGTCGGTCTGCGACGCTCGAACCGACAGGAACCGCTCACTCAGCGGAATGGGATCAGACCACGACGACCATCGGGACGATCATGGGCTGACGGCGCAGCTTCGACGAGATCCAGCGGCCGATCGTCCGGCGGATGATCTGCTGCAGCTGGTGCCGGTCCTTCGTGCCGTTCCGGATCGCCTCGAGCACGGCGGCCTCGATCTTGGGCGAGATGGAGGCGAACACGGTCTGGTCCTCGGCCACGCCGCGGGTGTGGATCTCCGGGCCCGCGACGATCTGCCTGCGCGAGAGGTCGACGGCCATGAAGACGGAGACGAAGCCCTCGCCGGCGAGCGTGAGCCGGTCCTTGAGATCGGCCTCGGTGATCGCGCCCACGGTGGAGCCGTCCACGAAGAGGTCCTGCGTGGGATAGGCGCCGGCGACGTGCGGCTTGCCGTCCACGAGGTCCACGGCGTAGCCGTTCTCCGCGAGGATGATGTTCTCCTCCGGCACCCCGGTCTGCTCCGCGAGCTCGGCGTTGGCGAGCAGGTGGCGCCATTCGCCGTGGACCGGCATGACGCCGGCGGGCCGGACGATGTTGTAGCAGTAGAGGAGCTCGCCGGCGGAGGCGTGGCCGGAGACGTGGATCTTCGCCGAGCCCTTGTGCACGACCTTCGCGCCGAGCTTCATGAGCCCGTTGATGACCCGGAAGACCGCGTTCTCGTTGCCGGGGATGAGCGAGGAGGCGAGGATGACCATATCGTCCTCGCCCACCTCGACGCGGTGGTTGCGGTTGGCCATGCGCGAGAGCGCGGCCATCGGCTCGCCCTGGCTGCCGGTGCTCATGAGCACCACCTGGTCGTCCGGGTAGTCGTCGACCTTCTTCATGTCGATGAGGATGCCCGGCGGCACGTCGAGGTAGCCGAGGTCCTGGGCGATCTTCATGTTGCGCACCATCGACCGGCCCACGAAGGCGACCTTGCGCCCGTGCTCATTGGCAGCCTCGAGCACCTGCTGGACGCGGTGCACGTGCGAGGCGAACGAGGCGACGATGATGCGCCGCTGCGCCTGCCCGAAGAGGTTGACGAGAACGGACTTGATGTCCTTCTCGTGTGCGGTGAAGCCCGGCACCTCGGCGTTCGTGGAGTCCGTGAGGAACAGGTCGACGCCCTCCTCGCCCAGACGGGCGAACGCGCGCAGGTCCGTGATGCGGCCGTCGAGCGGGAGCTGGTCCATCTTGAAGTCGCCCGTGTGGAGGACGGAGCCCGCGCCCGTGCGGATCATCACCGCGAGCGCGTCCGGGATGGAGTGGTTGACCGCCACGAACTCGACGTCGAAGGGACCCAGCTGGTCCGTGTCGCCCTCGCTCACCACGCGGGTCACGCCCTTGATGCGGTGTTCCTTGAGCTTGGCCTCGATGAGGGCCAGCGTGAGGCGGGAGCCGAGGATCGGGATGTCCTCGCGGCCGCGCAGCAGATAGGGCACCGCACCGATGTGGTCCTCGTGGCCGTGCGTGAGGACGAGGCCGACGATCTGGTCGTAGCGGCCCTCGAGGTAGGTGAGGTCCGGGAGGATGAGGTCCACGCCGGGCTGCTCCTCCTCGGGGAACAGCACACCGGCGTCCACGATGAGGAGTTTGCCGTGGTACTCGAACACGGTCATGTTGCGGCCCACCTCGCCGAGGCCGCCGAGGGCTACGATGCGCAGCGCCTCCGGGTCGGCCTTGCGGGGCTTGCCGATCTCAGGCAGGAAGGTCTTCACGTCAGGTAATCGCTCCTTTGGAGAGCCCGGCGCACGAACTCCACCTGTGCTGCGTCCGCGGGCAGCAGCGGAAGCCGTGTGGCCCGTGTGCCGAGGACGCCCTGGAGTTCGAGGGCCGCCTTGACGGCGACCACACCGGGCATGTGGTTCATGATCGCGTCCACGAGGGGGACGAGCTCCCACGCAATGGCGCGGGCCGCCGCGAAGTCATCGCTCGCGGCATGGGAGACGAGGGCGCTCAGCCGGTCCGCGGCGACGTGTCCCACGACGGACACGATGCCGACGGCACCCACGGACATGAGCGGCAGGTTGAGCGCGTCCTCGCCCGAGTAGTAGGCGAGGGCGCCGGTGCTGAGCACGTCCGCGGCGAGGTCGAGGCGCCCCTTGGCGTCCTTGACCGCGAGGATCCGCGGGTGCTCGGCGAGGGCGAGGAGGGTGGGGGTCTCGAGCGGGACGCCGCTGCGGCCGGGGATGTCGTAGAGCATGACCGGCAGGTCCGTGGAGTCCGCGACCGCCCGCGTGTGGGCGGTGATCGCGGCCTGGCTGGGCTTCGAGTAGTAGGGGGTGACGACGAGGAGGCCGTCGGCTCCGGCCGCTGCCGCCTCCCGGGCGAGCGCGAGGGTGTGCGCGGTGTCGTTCGTGCCCACACCGGCGATGACCTTCGCGCGGCCGCCTGCGGCCGCGCGCACGATCCGGAGGAGCTCGGCCTTCTCCGCGTCCGAGGTGGTGGGCGACTCCCCCGTGGTCCCGGAGACCACGAGCATGTCGTTGCCCAGGCCGATGAGATGGTCCGCGACGGCCTCCGCGGCCTTCGCATCGAGCACTCCGTCAGCGGTGAACGGAGTGATCATCGCGGTCCCCACCCGCCCGAAGGCGTCGAGGGCAGCACGCGCTGCGGAGTCATCTATCATGGCCATGCGAGAATCCTACCCGCCGCGGACGGCAGAGAGGCACAGGCTCTCAGTGCACAAGACACACGGCCGGATCCTCGGCCTCGATCTGGCCCGCGGGATCGCCCTGTTCGGGATGATCGCCACACACGTCCTCCCCCGCATGGACGCGGCCGGGGAGCTCACCTTCGTCGCGCAGTTCCAGGGGCGGGCCTCGGCGCTGTTCGCCGTCCTCGCGGGCGTGTCGATCGTGCTCTCCACCCGGCGCACGCTCGAGGTCCCGGGACTGCGCGGCTGGGCCGCCGCGGCGGCGGGCCTGACCGTCCGCGGCCTCTTCATCGGCCTGCTGGGCCTGGCTCTGGGCGAGCTGCCGAGCGGGATCGCGGTCATCCTCGTCAACTACGGCGCCCTCTTCGTGATCGCCGCGCTGTTCCTCCGCCTGCCCGCATGGGCGCTGGGGCCGGGAGCGGCCCTGTGGTTCCTCCTCACCCCGCAGCTCTCGCACGTCCTCCGGTCGGATCCGGCGTTCGCGGACATGCCGCTCCACGTGCCCGCGTTCTCCCTCGTCGGCGATCCCGACATGTGGGTGGGCCTCGTGCTCACCGCCTACTATCCGCTCCTGCAGTGGACGGGATACATCCTGCTGGGCATGTGGCTCGCGCGGACGGACTGGTCCGCCGTGAGCCGGCGCGTGCTGCTCGTCGTCATGGGGCTGGCGGTGTCCGTGCTCGCGGCCTCGATCTCCTCCCTGCTCATGACGTTCCGCGGGATGGAGGTGCTGGAATCGCTCTATGCGACCGGGATCATGGCCGACGGCCACTCCTATGTCGAACGGCTCATCATGCTGGGCGCCTACGGGGTGACGCCCGCGGACTCCGCGTGGTGGCTCGCGACGTCCGGCCCGCACTCGGGGACGACGTTCGACCTCGTGCACACCTCCGGCATCGCGCTCGCCGTCATCGGCCTGTGCCTGCTCGCCGGGCCCTGGCTGGAGCGGCACGCCTGGCTGCATGCCTGGCTCTCGCGGCCCGGTTCCATGCCGCTGAGCATGTACACGCTGCACATCGTGATCGTCTCGACGATCGCGGCGACTGCCGGTGAGGGCGATGTCGACATCGCGGCCTGGACGTCCTTCGCGGTCAACATCGCCGCGCTCATCGTCGTCTCGCTGGTCTGGTCGTCCCTCGTCAGCCGCCGAGGCCCGCTCGAGTCGCTCAGCTCCTTCGCCGTCCGCGGGGTGACGGAGGCGGTGCTGGGCCCGACCGGGAGGACCCGGACCGGCACCGCGACTGCGGGCTGGGGCTGAGTCCGCGCTCGTGCGGCGGTCGGCCTCGGACGCCGCTCAGGCCGCGGCGGGCGGCTCCCGGTGCATCCGGATCGCCCGGCGCATCGTGGCGCGGGCATTCTTCCTGTCCCCCGAGGCGTCATAGGCGCATGAGAGGCGGAACCACGAGCGCCAGTCCTCCGGGGCCGCCTCGGCCTCGGCGCGGTACTTCTCGAACTCCGCGTCCGCGGCCTCGCGGACGATCCGGCCGCCGGGGGTGCGCGGCAGGGTGTCCGGCGGCAGGCCTCCCTCGGACTCCAGGATGCCGGCGAGCTGCTCCGTGCGCGTGCCGAAGAGCAGCTCCCGGAACAGCGCCCATGCCCCGATGACCGGCAGGGCGAAGAGCGCCAGTCCCAGTGCCTTGGCGATGAGCGAGTCGTCCGTGAGCATGATCCAGCCGCGCTGGGCCGTGAACACGAGGTAGAGCACGAGCCCCGCCGTGACGACGAGGACGCCCAGCTTGGCCTTCGTCATCCGCAGCGCGCTCATGCGAGGTCCAGATAGGACTCGAGGCCGTGGTCGAGTCCGCTCCGCTGCCCGATCTGCCGCACGGCGGTGAGGATGCCGGGCATGAACGCGCGGGTGGAGAAGGTGTCGGTCCGAATGGTGAGCGCCTCGCCGTCGGAGCCGAACATGATCTCCTCGTGCGCGTTCATCCCCTGCTGGCGGACCGCGTGGACGTGGACGCCGTCGATGACCGCGCCGCGCGCGCCCTCCGGATCCTGGGCGGTGGCGTCGGGCATCTCGCCGAGGCCGGCCTCGGCGCGGGCGGCCGCGATCCGCTGGGCGGTGTGGCGGGCGGTGCCCGAGGGGGCGTCGAGCTTGCGCGTGTGGTGGATCTCCATGATCTCGGCGGAGTCGAAGTGCGGTGCCGCGAGCTCCGCGAACCGCATCGCGAGCACCGCTCCGATGGAGAAGTTGGGCGCGATGAGGACCGCGACCCCGGGATGGGCGGCCAGGAGCCCGCGCAGGGCCTCGAGCCGGTCCTCGGTCCAGCCGGTCGTGCCCACGACGGTGTCGATGCCGTGCTCGACCAGGAAGCGGACGTTCGCCTCGGTGGAGTCCGGGACCGTGAGCTCCACGGCGACGTCGACGTCGAGGTCCGCCAGGCCCTCCAGCGAGTCCGCGCTGCCCAGCGCCGCGACGAGAGTGAGCCCCTCGGCCTGTTCGACGGCTTCCACGGCATGGGAGCCCATGCGGCCCCTGGCTCCGATGACGGCGACGCGGATATCGCTCACGTTCTTCACTCTCCTGGGATGGTGCGACGGCTGCTGCCGTGCGCCCCAGAGGGGCGCACGGCGGTCGGCACCAGTCTACGAGGCGAGGAGGCGCGCTCTCCCCTCAGGAGCCTCCCGCCGCGAGCACGCCCTGGGCGATGAGCACGGAGGCGATGAAGGTGCCGCTGAGCACCGCGAGCCCCACGGGGATGATCCGCCAGCCGATGCTGCGCAGCACCGGCACGTCCTTGCCGAGGCCCAGGCCCGCGAACACGAGCACGGGCGTGGTGAGCGGCAGGAAGTCGATCGGCGCGGTGAGCTCCAGGACGGCGCCGGACACCGGCGACCACGGGATGGACAGCAGGATCGCCAGCGTCATCGCCGTCACCAGCGAGTTGATCGGCAGGAAGCGGCGCACGACGAGCGCGATGGCGACGATCGCCACCAGCACGGCGAAGCCCGGGAGGACCTCGGCGGTGATCCTGCCTTCGAAGGCCCACACCGAGGCGATCATCGCGACGGTGGTCATCGCCAGCAGCGCCCAGCGGGAGGCGGGCGGACCGGCGGACTCCGCCTCGGCCTCCTGGTACTCAGCCACGGAGGCCTCCGGGGCGCCGGCCTGTCCCGCACCGGGGGCCACGGCAACTCGCTGCCGCCGCGTGAGCAGCCGGTAGAAGCGATCCGCCAGCGGCAGGGCGATGTAGACGCCCACATAGAGCCCCAGCGCGGAGCTGAGGAGATTGCTCAGGGCGGCGAGCCCGAGGATCTGGTCCGTCATCTCCGGGAACGCCGCGGTCACGGAATTGGCCGCGGCCGCCATCATCGAGCCCGAGCCCACACCGGAGCCCATCGCGAGCGCCAGCGGGTTGAACCAGCCGGAGCCGGCCATGACCGAGGCGAGGAGGCCCAGCCACAGCGCGCCGAAGACCGTGCCGAAGACGTACATCGAGAGCACACCGCGCAGCTCCCGCGAATCCGCCCCGAAGCGCTCGCCCACCATGACGAAGGAGCCTTCGCGGCAGGTCGAGAACGTCGCCCCCACCGAGGCCCGCCCCATCCCGAGCGCCACCGCCAGCGGCAGGCCCACGAGGATGGTGCCGAGGTTGCCGATCTCCTGCAGGACGAGCGCGGGCCCCACCTCGAGGATGAGCTCGATGTTGTCGCCCACGTTGAAGGCCAGCCGGGTGGCGAGCAGCAGGACGCCCACCTGCAGCGCGGCCGATGCCGCCTGCTGGACGGCCGGCGGGAAGGGCTTCACCCTCTGGATGCTGATCGCAGCGCCCAGCAGAAGGCCCCAGATGAGCGGGAGGAGGGTCAGCGTGCCGATCCCGATCCCGAACTCGAAGGTGCCGATGAGCTCGGCGACGACGGCGAGCAGCAGCGCCAGCAGCGTGAGCGGGACATAGCGGCGCAGGCCGGCCGCGAAACGGTTCTCTGCCGTCACGGAGCTCATGCGCGCACCGCCGCGTCCTGCGCGGAGCCTCCGTGCCGCTCCGCCATGCGCGCGGCATATCCCGGGCGCTCGGCCTGCTCTGCCAGCAGAGCCGCCCGCTGCTCGGCATCCGCGGCCACCGCGATGACCGCAACCGCCATGCTCAGCGCCCCGTCGCGCACCGCCTCGTCCGCGGCCGGGCTGAGCGCATCGGCGGCGAAGCCCTCGGTGTGCGGCGGGTGCTCGGTGCCGCGCACCGCGACGATCGGGTGGAGCGCCGGCAGGTGCTGCGAGACATTGCCCATGTCCGTGGACCCGCCGGACAGCCCCTTCTCCCCGGCGAGCTCGCGGCCGCAGGCCTCGGCCGCACGCGCATAGGCCTCGGCCAGGCGCGGATCGTGGACGAGCGGCGCGTACTCCGGCTCCGTCTCCTCGATGACCAGCTCGCAGCCGGTGGCCAGGGCGCCGGCTTCGAAGCACCGCCGGACTCGCTCATCCAGGGTGCGCAGCTCCGCGATGTCGAATTCCCGGACCTCGAAGTCCACGACGGTGCGGGCGGGAATGATGTTGGTGGCCTCCCCTCCCTCGCGGACGAAGGAGGCGATGCGCGCGGTCGCGGGCAGCTGCTGCCGGAGCAGACCGAGGGCGACCTGGGCGACGACGGCGGCGTCCCCCGCGTTCACGCCCTGCGTGGGAGCCGCAGCGGCGTGGGCGGCACGGCCGGTGAACGTCGCCGAGTACCGGCACACGCCCTGTGACCCCGAGACCGCCGGATGCGCGTCGAGCGGCCCCGGATGGATCATGAGCGAGACCGTGAGATCGTCGAAGGCCCCGGCCTCGAGCATGAGCACCTTGCCGCCCCCGTGCTCCTCCGCCGGAGTGCCGATCGCCTTGACGGTGAGCCCCAGCTCGTCCGCGACCTCCGCGAGGCCGAGGACGGCACCCAGGCCGGCCGTGGCGATGATGTTGTGTCCGCAGGCATGCCCGATGCCGGGCAGCGCGTCGTACTCGAGGCACACGCCCACCGTGAAATCGCCCGTGCCGTAGGTGCCGACGAAGGCGGTAGGCAGTCCCGCGACGCCGGTCTCGACCGAGAACCCGGCTCCGCGCAGCTCCTCGCACAGCACGGCCGCGGACCGGTGCTCCTCGAAGGCGAGTTCGGCGAAGCCGTGGATCGCATGGCTGAGCTCGAGCAGCCGCGGCTCGGCACTGCGCACCGCTGCGGCCGCGCGCTCCTGGACGGTCATGGACATGTCTCCCCCTGGGTCTGAACGGACGAACGCCACAGGTGATTCTCCGGTGCCTTGCATCACATCCACCCAGCTTGCAGGATTCCACCATGAAGTACTTTTCCATGCAAGATTCCGGCACAAGCCTGAGTGAGGCAGACCTCTCACTCGTTCACGCGCTCCAGATCAGCCCCCGTGCCCCATGGAGACGTCTCGGTCACGTCCTCGGCATCGCGCCGACGACCGCGGCCCGCCGCTGGGAGCACCTGACAGGCAGCGGCGCCGCCTGGATCTCGTGCCAGCCGCTGAGCGACGGCAGTCCCGCCGTCGCGGTGGTCGAGATCTCCTGCCGCCCCGACGCCGTGGCCGAGGTCGCAGACGTCCTCGGCCGCGATCCCGAGGCGATGACGGTCGACCTGACTTCGGGCTCCCGCGACCTGCTCGTCACCGTCTCCTGCTCCGACGAGCTGGCGCTGGCCTCCTATCTCCTCGACCGCCTGGGCGCGGTCGCCGGGATCGATTCCGTGCACAGCCATCCGCTCGTGGGCGCGTACACGGATGCGAGCCGATGGCGGCTGCGCAGCCTCACACCCGCCCAGGAGTCCGCGATCCAGGAGTCGCTCCCGCAGCGCACGGAGCGCATCACGACGGGCAGCGCACTCGACCGCAGGCTCGTGGCCCTGCTCTCCGAGGACGGCCGGCGCAGCACAGCCGATCTCGCCGCGCACATCGAGCAGTCCGAGAGCACGGTGCGCCGGCGCATGCAGGCACTGCTGGCCTCGGGTACCCTCAGGCTTCGCTGCGAGGTGGCGCGGACGCTCACGGAGTGGCGCTTCGTCGAGTGGTTCTTCCTCCGCGTACCGGCCGAGGGCATCGACCAGACCGGGCGCCTGCTGGCCTCGGTCCCCGAAGTCCGCGCAGTGCTGCCGGCGGCCGGCCCCCACAACGTCCTGGTCGCGGCCTGGCTGCGCTCCATCGCCGACGGCCAGCGGCTCGAGACCCAGCTGCGCAGGAGGCTGCCGGCCGTCGAGGTCGCGGACCGCGCCATCGTGCTTCGCCCCCGCAAGCTCGTCGGCAGGCTCCTCGACCACCGCGGCTTCGCGACCGCTGTCGTCCCGCTCCGAGGCTGAGACGCCTGCACGGAGCACCCGGCACAGTGCCGCCCGTGCGCGCAGGAGGCCGGCAGTCCCTGCGGACTGCCGGCCTCCTGCGGTCACCGGTGCCGAGTGCTCATGTGCTCGGCACCGGCTGCACGCGAGCTCCCTCAGGCGATGAGGCCCGGGGTCTGGGTGCGTGCGCGCTCGAAGCGGGCCTGCACGTCCTCCCAGTTGACGACGTTCCACCAGGCCTTGACGTAGTCCGGCTTCACGTTCTGGTAGTCGAGGTAGAAGGCGTGCTCCCACATGTCCAGCTGCAGCAGCGGGATGTAGCCCAGCTGGACGTTGCCCTGCTGGTCGAACAGCTGCTCGATGGTGAGGCGCTGGCCCAGCGCGTCCCAGCCGAGGACCGCCCAGCCGGAGCCCTGGATGGAGGTGGCCACACCGTTGAAGTGCCCCTGGAACGCGTCGAAGCCGCCGAACTGGTCGTCGATCGCCGCTGCGAGCTCGCCGGTGGGCTTGTCGCCGCCGTCCGGGCTCATGTTGTTCCAGAAGATCGAGTGGTTGACGTGACCGCCGAGGTTGAAGGACAGGTCCTTCGACAGCTTGCCGACGGTGCCGAAGTCGCCCTTCTCACGTGCCTCCGCCAGCTGCTCGAGAGCGGTGTTGGCGCCCTTGACGTAGGTGGCGTGGTGCTTGTCGTGGTGCAGCTCCATGATGCGGCCGGAGATGTGCGGCTCGAGCGCTGCGTAGTCGTAGGGAAGATCGGGAAGGGTGTACTGCTCCACCATGTGTTCCTCCTGCGGTCGTTGACCATCTGTGCTGGTGCCGGCCCCGGTGCCCTGGTCGAACAGATCGGCCGGTGCCGCACCCCCGACCCTAGTCCAGGGTCTCGCCGGGGTAAACGCCGCCCCCTGTGCGCGGTATTCCTATCAGGAGGCGGCAGTCCCTCACAGGACTGCGGGCACGCTCAGGTCCGCGCGCGGACCGACCGCCGCCAGCGCCCAGGGCCCGGAGAAGATCTCCTCCGCATGGGCGCGCACGTCCCCGGGCGTGACGGCGCGCACGCGGCTGATCAGCTCCTCGGGCGGCAGCAGGGGCAGTCCCGTGAGCTCGTGGCGGGCGATGCGGTTCATCCGCACCGCCGTCGACTCCATCCCGAGCACGGTGGACCCGGCCAGCTGCGCGACGATGTCGGCGACCTCGTCGGCCTCCGCGGTCTCACGGGCAGCACGCGCGAGCTCGGCGGCCGTGAGTGCGAGCACCTCGTCCGCGGCCTCGGGCGCACAGCCGGCGTAGACGGCGAAGGTGCCGGCATCCGAGTACTCGTTCAGCACGGTGTGCACGGTGTAGGCCAGCCCGCGCTCCTCACGGATCACCTGGAAGAGGCGCGAGGACATGCCCCCGCCCAGCAGGTTCGCGAGCACGATGTTGGGAAACCGCTTCTCGTGCCCGTCCGGCAGGCCCTGGGCTCCCAGCAGCAGGCCCTGCTGCTCCGTCTCCCGCACGCGCACGTGCAGGCCCGGGGTGAAGCGGGCCCGGCTCGCCGCGGAGGGACCGGCCGCAGCGGTCCGCTGCGGCTCGACGCCCCGCAGGCCTGCGCCCTGCCGACCCGCGGCGCGCCGGTCCAGGCCCACCGCCGAATGCCGCGCGACCTGGTCGACGACCTCCGCGTGCGAGGCGCCGCCGGCGGCCGCGAACACGAGGCCGGGGCCCGCGTACGCGGCCGAGTAGTGGTCGAGCAGCACCGCATGGTCGAGCGTGCGGATCTGCTCCTTCGTCGCTCCGACCGGCCGGCCGAGCGCCTGCCCGGACCACACGAGCTCCTCGAAGTCCTCGTAGAGCTGGTCCGTGGGGTCGTCGGCGGCCATCGCGAGCTCTTCGATGATGACCCCGCGCTCGCGTTCGAACTCGCCGGCATCGAGCTGGGAGTCGAGCACCATGTCCCAGAGCAGCTCGCTCACATGGTCGAGATCGCTCACGAGGCAGCGCGCGTAGTAGCAGGTGTGCTCCTTGGCCGTGAGGGCGTTGGAGTCCCCTCCCGTGCGCTCGAGCCCGCTCGCGATCTCCCGCGCCGTCCGCGTGCTCGTGCCCTTGAACAGCATGTGCTCGAGGAAGTGCGTGGATCCCTCCGAGCCCGCGGGTTCGTGCCGTGAGCCGGAGCCCACCCACACCCCCACGGTCTCGGACTGGAGTCCGGGGACGGTCTCGGTGATGACGCGGATGCCTCCGGGGAGGACAGTGCGCTCGATGCGACTGCCCTCCCCGGATGAGAGAAGAGTGCTCACGATGGGCTGATCAGTCCTCGTTCTCCTGCGCGTCCGCGGTCTCCTCGTCCTCGTCCGCGACCGGCACGAGGGAGAGCTTGCCGCGGTCGTCGACCTTGGTGATCTCGACCTGGATCTTCTGGCCCACGCCCACGACGTCCTCGACGTCCTCGACGCGCTTGCCGCCGTTGAGCCGGCGCAGCTCCGAGATGTGCAGCAGGCCGTCGCGGCCCGGGCTCAGCGACACGAAGGCGCCGAAGCTCATGAGCTTGACGACGGTGCCGAGGTAGCGCTCGCCCACCTCCGGGACCTGCGGGTTGGCGATCGCGTTGATCGCGCTGCGCGCGGCCTCGGCGGCAGCGCCCTCGGAGGCGCCGATGAGCACGGTGCCGTCGTCCTCGATGCTGATGTCCGCGCCCGTGTCCTCCTGGATCTGGTTGATCATCTTGCCCTTGGGCCCGATGACCTCGCCGATCTTGTCGACCGGGATCTGCACGGAGATGATGCGCGGAGCGGTCGGGGCCATCTCCGCCGGGGCCGCGATCGCCTCGTCGAGGACCCCGAGGATCGCCAGGCGGGCCTCGCGGGCCTGCTTGAGCGCGGCGGCCAGCACGGCGGCGGGGATGCCGTCGAGCTTGGTGTCGAGCTGGATGGCAGTGATGAACTCGCCCGTGCCCGCGACCTTGAAGTCCATGTCGCCGAAGGCGTCCTCGGCACCCAGGATGTCCGTGAGGGCGGCATAGGCCGTCTGCGGGCCGTCCGCGGTCTCCACGACATCGGAGACGAGGCCCATCGCGATGCCCGCGACGGAGGCACGCAGCGGCACGCCGGCCGAGAGCAGCGCCAGGCTGGAGGCGCACACGGAGCCCATCGAGGTCGAGCCGTTGGAGCCCAGCGCCTCTGACACCTGGCGGATCGCGTAGGGGAACTCCTCGCGGGTGGGCAGGACCGGCACGATCGCGCGCTCGGCGAGCGCGCCGTGGCCGATCTCACGGCGCTTGGGGCTGCCCACGCGGCCGGTCTCACCCGTGGAGTAGGGCGGGAAGTTGTAGTGGTGGATGTAGCGCTTGGACTTCACCGGCGAGAGCGAGTCGAGCTGCTGCTCCATCTTGAGCATGTTCAGCGTGGTCACGCCCAGGATCTGGGTCTCGCCGCGCTCGAACAGAGCCGAGCCGTGCACGCGCGGGAGCACCTGCGTCTCCGCGGACAGCGGGCGGATGTCCTTGAGCCCGCGGCCGTCGATCCGCACCTGCTCCGTGAGGATGCGCTTGCGGACCACCTGCTTCGTGAGCGCGTTGAGCGCTCCCGCGATCTCCGACTCGCGGCCGGCGAAGCGCTCGCCCAGCTGCTCGTAGAGCTCGGCGAGGAGGGCGTCGCCGGCGCGCTCGCGCTCCTGCTTGTCCGCGATCTGGAAGTTCGCGGTCTGCTTCTCGAAGGCGAGCTCCTCGACGGCGGCGTAGACGTCGTCCTGGTAGTCCTTGAACAGCGGGAACTCCGCGGTGGGCTTCGCGGCCTTCTCGGCCAGCTCCGCCTGCGCGCGGACGAGCTCGCGGATGAAGGGCTTCGCGGCCTCGAGGCCCGAGGCCACGACCTCCTCGGTGGGCGCCTGCGCGCCACCTCGGACGAGGTCGATGACGCGGTCGGTGGCCTCGGCCTCGACCATCATGATCGCGACGTCGTCGCCGACCACGCGGCCGGCGACGGCCATGTTGAAGACGGCGCTCTCGAGCTGCTCGTGCGTGGGGAAGGCCACCCACTGGCCGTCGATGAGTGCGATGCGCACACCGCCGATCGGGCCGGAGAAGGGCAGACCGGACAGCTGCGTCGACATCGAGGCCGCGTTGATCGCGATCGTGTCGTAGATGACGCCCGGCTCCACGGCCATCGCCGTGATGACGATCTGCACCTCGTTGCGCAGGCCCTTGACGAAGGACGGGCGCAGCGGGCGGTCGATGAGGCGGCAGGTGAGGATCGCGTCCGTGGACGGGCGGCCCTCACGGCGGAAGAACGAACCGGGGATCCGGCCGTCCGCGTACATGCGCTCCTCGACGTCCACCGTGAGCGGGAAGAAGTCGAAGTGCTCCTTGGGGCTGCGGCTCACGGCGGTGGCCGAGAGCAGCATCGTCTCGTCGTCGAAGTAGACGGCGGCGGAGCCGGCGGCCTGCTGGGCGAGGCGGCCGGTCTCGAAGCGGATGGTGTGCGTGCCGAAGCGACCGTTGTCGATCGTCGCGACGGCGGTCTCGGGGCTGATACCCACGATCTCTCCGTTCTGCCCGCAGGGCTCACAAGCTCGTGCGGATGCGGGCGCAGGGGATGCCCTGCGGCCGGTAGACAGTCGTGAGGCGGCCTTCGATCGAGGCCCACGCACGTCCGGACGCCGCTCGTCTCCGCTCGAGGCGGAGGTGCGGGCGCGGATTGCGGAGGCCACTACCGAGGACCGATGACTCCGGTCGCAGAGATTGGACGCACCCACCCTACCAATCGGGGCCGCCGCATGCGAAGAGCGGGGCGGGAACGCCGAAGGCGCCTGCGCGGACCGCATGTCCGCGCAGGCGCCTTCCCGTCAGCCCTGCCTCAGCGGCGCAGGCCGAGACGGGCGATGAGCGCGCGGTAGCGCTCGATGTCGACGTTCTGGAGGTACTTGAGCAGGCGACGGCGCTGGCCGACGAGGAGCAGCAGGCCGCGACGCGAGTGGTGGTCGTGCTTGTGCTCCTTGAAGTGCTCGGTGAGATCGGTGATGCGGCGGGTGAGGACCGCGACCTGGACCTCCGGAGAGCCGGTGTCGCCCTCGTGCGTCGCGTACTCCTTGATGATCTCCTGCTTGACCTTGGGATCGAGTGCCATGGGGCTGCCCTCCGGTGTCGTTGCGCGGCGCCCGCACCTGCTGTGCGAGCACTGTGGAACCGCGGCCGGTCATGAAAACGGCGTCTGCAAGCCTAACACAGCGCGGGCCCGGTCCACGTCCGCGTGCATCTGCGCGATGAGCGGCTCCATCCCGCGGAAGGCGACCTGTCCGCGGATGCGGTCGACGAACTCGACCTCCATCGTCTCCCCGTAGACGTCGAGGTCCCCGAACTCGACGTCGATGGCGTGGCCCTCCACCGTGCGCACGTGCCCGTGGAAGGTGGGATTGGTGCCGACGGAGATCGCGGTGGGCAGGCGCAGGCCGCGAGCGGGGAACGTCATCCAGCCGGCGTACACACCGTCCGCGGGCACGAGGCCGTCCGCGCCGATGTCGAGGTTCGCGGTGGGGAAGCCCATCTCGCGGCCCCGCTTCTCCCCGTGCACCACCTCGCCCATGAGTGCGTGGTTGTAGCCCAGCTCCTCGGCGGCACCCCGCACATCGCCGGCTTCTATCCTGCGCCGGATGGAGGTCGAGGAGTAGCGCGCGCCGACGCCGACCTCGTCGATGACGACGACCTCGAAGCCGTGCTCGGCGCCCAGGCGCATGAGGGTCGCGAGGTCTCCGGAGTTGTCCCGGCCGAAGCGCACATCGGAGCCGACGACGAGCACCGCGGCGCGCAGCCCGCGCACGAGGTAGTCGAGGACGAAGCGCTCCGCGGACTGGTCCGCCCATTCCAGCGAGTACTGCTGCACGACCGTCGCGTCGATTCCGAGCCCGCCGATGAGGGCCAGGCGCTGGGACAGGCTGCAGATCTGCTCGACCGCGGCCTCCGGGCGGTGCACGGCGCGCGGATGCGGGTCGAAGGTCACCGCGATCGACTTCAGTCCCCGCTGCTCCGCCACCTCCGCGAGGCGGCTGAGCACCACGCGGTGGCCCCTGTGCACACCGTCGAAGTTGCCGATCCCGACGGCGGCGGAGCCGTAGTCGGCGGGGATGTCCTCCGGACTGGCGAAGATGTCCACCTGCGCCCTCTCGACGTGCTCGAACAGATGCTGTGCCGATCACCGACCGTGCCGTGCACCCGGTACACGTTAGCGCAGGAGCCCCGCGGACCTCACACGGCGCATCCCCCTGCGCGGCCGGGGCCGGGCGCTCAGGCGGGGAAGACGAGCTTGGGCTTGAGCTGACCGTCCCGCGGTTCGAGCACGGCGACGAGGCCGCCCGCGCACACTGCCGCGGTGTGCGGTGCGGCCTGCAGCTGCTCCGCGGGCAGGAACCTGCCCTGCCGCAGAGCACGGGCCTCGTCCTCGCTCACCTCGCGCACGGGCAGGAGGCGCGCCGCCGCCGAGGCCGGTTCCTGGAGCGGCGGGGCAGGCACCCGGGCAGCGTGATCCTCGGGGTGCGCGGGGTCCGGGAACGGAGGCACGTCGAGGGCCTCGTCCAGCGTGAATCCGCCGACGCGGGTCCGCCGGAGCGCGGTGAGGTGCCCGCCCACGCCCAGGGCGGTCCCCAGGTCCCGGGCCAGTGCCCGGATGTAGGTGCCGGAGGAGCAGTCCACTGCGACATCGACGTCCCGGACCGGGTGCGCACGCCCGTCCCCGTCCTCCGCCTCGGCCTCCCGCAGCGCGCTCGTGGTCTCGAAGCGGGAGATCGTCACGGGTCTCGCCCGGAGCTCCACCTCCTCGCCCGCACGTACGCGGGCATAGGCGCGCCGGCCGTCGACCTTGACGGCCGAGACCGCGCTCGGCACCTGCATGATGGCCCCGCGCAGTCCGGTCAGCCCCGCTTCGAGGCGCTCGGAGGTCACTGCCGCGACGGCCTCGGCGGCGGCGAAGCGGTCCGGTGCGGAATCCGCGTCGTCCGTGGGCGTCGAGGCGCCGAGGCGGATGGTCGCGGTGTACGTCTTCGACTCCCCCACCGCGAAGGTGAGCAGGCGGGTCGCCGGTCCCACTCCCACGACGAGCACACCCGTGGCCATGGGGTCGAGGGTGCCCGCATGGCCCACCTTGCGGGTGCCCAGCCACTTGCGGACGCGCGAGACCACGCGGTGGCTCGACCAGCCGGCGGGCTTGTCGAGGACGAGGAAGCCGGAGGGAGCGGGAGGACTGTCTGCCATGCCGCTCAGCCTAGCGGTGCGGCACCCAGGATCGTCACTTCACCGAGACGTGCACGTGATCGTAGTGGTTCGCGGTCACCGAGCCGCGGTCCTCCATCGCGCGGCCGGACCAGCCGGTGTAGGAGGCGTAGATCTTCTGCTCCCAGATGACGTAGTCGACGTTGAGCTCGTCCTTGTGCGCGATGAGGAAGTCGCGGATCTGGTCGCCCGTCGAGCCCGTGATCATGATGTCGACGGCCCGGCCGCTGTTGTGGTCCGAACCGGGATCGTTGCGGCGGCCGCCGTAGGAGCTCACCTCGGAGAAGTTCGCGCACACGGCACGGTACGCCGCGACCCCGTTGGCGGTGAGACCGGACTCGATCGACGAGGACACGGAGCACGGCGCATTCGACACGCCGCCGCCTCCGGACCCGGAATCCGAGTCGGCTCCGCCCTCACCCGAGGCCGCCTGCGAGCGGGCGGGGCCCGAGACGGAGGGCTTGGGCTCGGGGACCTTCTCCATGCTGGAGCCGCCCTCGGCCTGGTAGCGCTCGTCCTCCTTCAGCGAGGAGACGTACTCCTCGTACTCCTTCTCCTGCTGGGCCTCGAGCTCTTCGGCCGAGGCCGTCGTCTCCTCCGCCTCCGGCGAGGCGCTCGAGGTCTGAGCGGCCTCGGCCGTCACCGTTCCCGCGGTGTCAGGGCCCATCGCCAGGGTGGAGGCGACGATGCCCGCCGTCGCTGCGGCCGGCAGCGCGATCGCGGCGACCATCGGCCGCCTGCGCACGGTGCTCAGCACACCGGTGGCAGTCAGCTGCTCGCCGTCACGCCCGGAGCTGTAGCGCCCCTGCGGCTTGCGCTTCCACGTGACGACGGCGGATGCGAAGTCGCGTGCGGTGCCCGCCCATGACTGCCTGGAATCCGAGTGCTTGCCCAAATCGACCGTTCCTTAACAGGGTTGTGATCGTTCCGTTACCTTGATCAAGTGTACAGACGGAACGCCCGATGACAACTCCTGCGGTGGCCGACCTCAGCGATCCGCGGGGTGATCCTCGTCATCCGCAGCGGAACCGCTGGTGGGCGGGGTGCGGTAGGGGTCCGCGTCACCGGCGGGGACCGCACCGCGGGCGAGCTCCGCCACCTCGGCATCGCGCGCCTGCGCCTGCCGCAGCAGCTCATCGAGCTCAGCCGCGGCCGCCGGCACGGAATCGGCCACGAACTCGAGCGTGGGCGTGAGCCTGATCCGCAGGCCCTTGCCGACCTCGGAGCGGATGAGGCCCTTGGAGGACTCGAGCGCCGCTCGCGTGCCCTCCAGATCCGCATCCGAGCCGAAGACGGTGTAGAAGACGGTTGCGTTCTGCAGATCGCCGGTGACGCGGACCTCGGTCACGGTGATGAAGCCCAGACGGGGATCCTTCACGCGCTGCTCGAGGGTCTGCGCCACGATGACCCTGATGCGGTCGGCGATCTTGCGTGCACGGGTGGCGTCGGCCATGGCGTTCTCCTGGTTGGTCGTTCGTTGACGTCAGTCTTGCAGACCTCCGCCGGAGCGGACCCCACGAGGGCGGGCCCACGGTGCGTGGACCCGCCCTCGGGATGCTCCTGCCCTCAGCGCATCACGCGCGGGGCTTCTCCCTCATCTCGAAGGTCTCGATGAGGTCACCCTCACGAATGTCGTTGTAGCTGCCGAGGCCGATGCCGCACTCGAAGCCCTCGCGGACCTCGGTGACATCGTCCTTCTCACGCCGCAGCGACTCGATCGTGAGCCTGTCCCCGATCACGACGCCCTCGCGGGTGACGCGAGCCGAGGCGTTCCTCTTGATGAGGCCGTCCCTGACCAGCGAACCGGCGATATTGCCCCACTTGGACGAGCGGAAGACCTGGCGGACCTCCGCGCTGCCCACGTGGACCTCTTCGAACTCGGGCTTGAGCATGCCCTTGAGCGAGTTCTCGATGTCCTCGATCGCGTCGTAGATGACCGAGTAGTACCGGACGTCCACGCCCTCGTCCGCGGCGAGATCCCTCGCCTTGGCCTCGGGCCGCACGTTGAAGCCGATGACGATCGCATTGTCGACCGTCGCGAGGTTGATGTCGTTCTCCGTGATGGCACCCACACCGCGGTGGATGATCCGGAGGTCGACCTCGTCGCCCACGTCGATCTTGAGCAGCGAGTCCTCGAGCGCCTCGACCGCACCGGACACATCGCCCTTGAGGATGAGGTTGAGCATGTCGACCTTGCCCTCCTCGAGGGCCTTCGTGAAGTCCTCGAGGCTGATGCGCTTGCGGCCGCGGGCCTGCTGTGCCGCACGCTCGGCCGCATCGCGCTTCTCCGCGATCTGGCGGGCCGTGCGGTCGTCCGAGGTGACCAGGAAGGAGTCGCCGGCGCGGGGCACCGAGGACAGACCCAGCACCTGGACGGGACGGGACGGGCCCGCCTCGGACAGCTGCTCGCCGTTCTCGTCGAACATCGCACGGACGCGGCCGTGCGCGGTGCCGCACACGATCGCATCGCCCTGCCGGAGCGTGCCGGACTCGACCAGGACGGTCGCGACCGCACCGCGGCCCTTGTCCAGCTTGGCCTCGATCGCGATGCCGCGCGCGTCCTTGTCCGGGTTCGCCTGCAGGACCAGAGCCGCATCAGTGGTGAGCAGCACGGCCTCGAGGAGATCGTCGATGCCCTCGCGCTTGAGCGCGGAGATCGGGACGAACATCGTCTCGCCGCCGTACTCCTCGGCCACCAGGTTGTACTCGGTCAGCTGCTGCATGACCTTCTGGGGGTTCGCACCCTCCTTGTCCACCTTGTTGACCGCGACCACGATCGGGACCTCCGCCGCCTGGGCGTGGTTGAGCGCCTCGATGGTCTGCGGCATCACACCGTCGTCCGCGGCGACCACGAGGATCGCGACGTCCGTCGACTTCGCACCGCGGGCACGCATGGCGGTGAACGCCTCGTGACCCGGGGTGTCGAGGAACGTGATCGCACGCTCCTGGTCCTCGTGCTGCACCGACGTCTGGTAGGCGCCGATGTGCTGGGTGATGCCGCCGGACTCGCGTCCGGCCACATTGGCCGAGCGGATCGCGTCGAGCAGCTTCGTCTTGCCGTGGTCCACATGGCCCATGACGGTGACGACCGGCGGGCGGGGGGCGAGGTTCTCCTCGTCCTCCTCCACGTCCAGGTCGATGTCGAAGCTCTCGAGCAGCTCGCGGTCCTCGTCCTCCGGCGAGACGATCTCGATCTGGTAGCCGAGCTCCTCGCCGAGCACCTGGAAGGTGCCCTCGTCGAGCGACTGCGTGATCGTCGCCATCTCACCCAGGTGGAAGAGGATGGTCACGAGATTGGTCGGATCGGTGTTGATCTTCTCCGCGAAGTCCGCGAGCGATGCGCCGCGGCGCAGACGCAGCGGCGTGGAGCCGTCACCGCGGGGGACGGAGACGCCTCCCACCGATGGGGTCTGCATCTGCTCGAACTCGGCGCGCTTGGCCCGCTTCGACTTCCGTCCGCGAGCCGGGCGTCCGCCGCCGCGCCCGAAGGCGCCCTGCGTGTTCCCGCGACCGCGACCAGATCCGCGACCGCCGCCGCCGGGGCGCCCGCGACCGGCCGGTGCACCGCCGGGCGCTCCGGGCCCGCCCTGGGCACCGGGCGCTCCGCCGCCGGGACGACCGCGGCCGCCGGGGCCGGGCTTCGCCAGCGCGGAGTTCTTGAGCATGCCGGGGTTGGGCCGCGGCGCACCCGGACGGGGAGCACCGGGTCGCGGCGCACCCGGACGCGGGCCGGCGGCACCGGGCTTCGGGCCGCCCGGACGCGGAGCGGCCGCGCCCGGCTTGGGAGCACCGCCGCCCGGCTTGGGGGCGGGCTTCGCACCGGGCTTCGGCATCCCCTGCGAGGGCGCGAACGGGTTGTTCCCCGGACGTCCGCCGCCGCTGCTGCGGGGCGCACGCGGTCCGGGCTTGGGGCCGGGCTTCGCACCGGGCTTCGGCATCCCCTGCGAGGACGCGAACGGGTTGTTCCCCGGACGGTTCGCGCCGCCCTTGGGGGCCTCGGCCGCGGGCTTGGGGGCCGCCGGCTTCGAACCTCCGGAATCGGAGGCCGCGGACCGCTGCGCCTCGGGAGCCGGAGCCTCCGGGGAGCCGGCCGCCGATGCCTGGGCACCAGGACGGGCCGACTGCTTGGGAGCAGGCTTGGCACCGGGCTTGGGCGCGGTCTTCGCACCCGGCTTCGGCACGGAGCCGGGCTTGGGCGCGGGCCGGGGAGCACCGGGCTTGGCACCGCCGGGCTTGGGCGCACCGCCACCGCCGTCACCGCCCTTGGAGCCGTAGGCCTCCTTCAGGCGGCGCACGATGGGCGCCTCGACCGTGGATGAAGCGGAGCGGACGTATTCGCCCATCTCCTGGAGTTTGCTGAGCAGTTCCTTGCTCGATGTGCCGAGCTCCTTCGCGAGCTCATGGACACGGGGCTTAGCCACTTCTCTCCTGTCCGGGTCCTTCCGGACAGGAAGGACCGCATCAGGGTCGCGCAGTACTCATCTCACTGCTCACGACCGTTTCTCGACGTCATCTCGCGACACTCACTATTCGGTGTCCATTCGGGATACCTGCTTCCTGTGGTCACGTGTCCTCGCCGTCGTGCGCAGGGGCGGGAAGCCCCGGGCTGCGCAGTGCGACGGAGAAGGCCTTCTTCGCGCGCGCCCTCTTCCAGCACGCGGCCGAATCATGGATCCAGGCTCCCCTTCCGGGGAGCCTGCGGGAGGCGTCGACGACGATTCGGGGTTCGTCCGCGGTGAGCACGGCGAGCCGCAGGAGCTGCGACTGGGGTGCCCGTTCACGGCAGGCGATGCACATCCGGATGGGCTCCGTACTGGGGAGCCCCGTGGGACTCTGCACTGCCGACGACACCCGGACAGTCTACAGCACCGCCCCCGGGGCCCGCCTCGGGGGTGATGTGGCGTGCGCGACAGGCCGCGGCCGCGCTGCTCAGCCGGCGGTGATGTCGATCTTCCAGCCCGTGAGCTTGGCGGCCAGGCGGGCGTTCTGCCCCTCCTTGCCGATCGCCAGGGAGAGCTGGTCGCCGGGCACCGTGGCCCTGGCGGAGCGTGCGGCCTCGTCGAGCACCTCCACGGCGAGCACCTTGGCCGGCGAAAGCGCCTGGGTGATGAAGGCGCGGGGGTCCTCCGAGTAGTCGACGATGTCGATCTTCTCCGGTCCGAGCTCGGACATGACCGAGCGCACGCGCGAGCCCAGCTCGCCGATGCACGCGCCCTTCGCGTTCACCCCGGCGCGCATGGAGCGCACCGCCATCTTCGTCCGGTGCCCGGCCTCGCGCGCCAGTGCGGAGATCTCCACCGTGCCGTCGGCGATCTCGGGGGACTCGTGGGCGAAGAGCCTGCGCACGAAATTGGGGTGCGTGCGCGAGAGGGTGATGGCCGGTCCCTTCTGCCCCCTGCGCACGTCCGTGACGAGGGCGCGGATCCGCGAACCGTGCTCGTACGTCTCTCCCGGCACCTGTTCGTGGGGCGGCAGGACGGCCTCGATGTCGCCCACGAGGACCTGCACCATCTGCGGATCGCGCCCCTGCTGGACGATCCCGGAGACGATCTCGCCCTCACGCTCGCGGAAGGAGCCGATCACGCCCTCGTCGGAGACATCGCGCAGCCGCTGGTGGATGACATTGCGCGCGGTCATCGCCGCGATGCGGCCGAAGTCCTCCGGGGTGTCGTCGAACTCTCCGATCGGGTTGTCGTCGTTGTCGAACTCGACCGCCCAGATCGTCGCGGTGCCGGACTTCGTGTCGATCTCCGCGCGCGCGTCCTGCCAGGCGCCGGGCGTGCGCTGGTACGCGAGCAGCAGCGCCTGCTCGATGAGCCCCACCAGGGTGTCGAAGGGGATCTCCTTGTCCGTCTCGATCATGCGGAGAGCGCTCAGGTCGATGTCCATCTCATCCCGTCCTCGTAGCGTGGCCGCTCGTTCGAGCGGCCGGTGGTGGGTCTCACGGCACCCGGCCGCTCGCGCGAGCGCAGGCACCTTCAGGGAGACCACTATATGCGAGCTGACCGGCGCATTCCTCCCGGGCCGCCGGGGCCTCAGCGGAAGGAGACGACGACCTGCGCCCGGCTCACCGCCGCGAACAGTATCCGCACGGGTTCGCCCGCGACCTCCACCTCGAGCTCCGCTCCGGGCTCCTCAGCCGAGGGGGCCTCGCGGACCGCGGTGAGGATCCCCTCGCACTCCGCGGGACGGCCCCCGTCCGGCTCCGCCGCGACGCGCACGCGGCGGCCGAGCGCACGCCGGAAGTGCCGCAGCGTCGTGAGCTCGCGCTCGGCCCCCGGGGAGGTCACCTCGAGGGTGTAGGGCTGCTCGCGCCACAGGACCAGCTCGTCGAGCAGCTCGCTCACCAGGCGGGTGGCCTGCTCGATGTGGTCGAACGACACGGGGTCCGGGGCATCGGAGTCGAGGTCCACCGTGACCGTGACCTTCCGGTGCCTCCCGGCCGCGTGCGCGCGCACCTCCTCCGCCGTCAGCCCGAGCTCGCGCAGCGGTGCGGTGATCTTCTCGCGGATGGCATCTGCCTCGTGTGACATGCGTGGGGCGTCCTCGGTGTGGGGTGGCGGGCCTGCCGGGAATCCTATCGACCTGCGGCTACGATTGTCCCCATGCACGCGCCCTGCCGTCCCGGATCACCAGTGTCAGCGGATCCGACCGCAGGAGCGGCGGCCGCCGCGATGCGCACAGAGGCCTCCCCCACGCGCCGTGCCGTCCTCGCATCCGGCCTGCTCGCAGCCACCGCGCTCCTCGTCGCGGGAACGAGCGGATGCGGCCTCCGCCTCGACCGCGACCCCCGGCTGCCCGCGCTCAGCGCCGCCGATGTGCTGCGCGATGCCGTCGCCCGCACCCTCGCCGCCGCCGAACCCGCCTCGGAACCTGCCGTGCGCACAGGCCTCGAGGCCTTCGCCGCGGCCGTGGGCCCGCCCTGGAACCCGCCGGGAGACCTGCGCACACCGGCGCCGGCGCCCAACCCGGACCCGTCTCCCCTGGCTCCGCTCGAGGCGCTGGCCGAGGCCGTCGGACTCATCGCGCGCACTCTCCCCGATCTCCCTTCCGGTGCCGCGGCCGAGGCCTCCGCCGACGGCGACCGCGAGCGCCGGGCGGCCGCCCGCGACGCCGACGCGCTCGCGGTCCTCGCCGATGTCGCCGCGGGCGCCCTCCTCCACGTGCGCCGCGGCGATGCCGCCGCTGCCGCCGCGCTCACGGCCGAGATCGAGGACGCCGCGGCGGAGGTCCTGCGCTCCCTGGATTCCGGACGGTCCGCGGCCGAGGACGAGGAGGACCGCGCCGGCGAGAGCACCGGGGAGGACTCCCCCGCGGGCGTCCTCGCCGGGCTCGTCACGGCCGCGCGCCAGGCCGAGTACGCCTATGAGCGCGCCGCGGTCCATCTCGGGACGGACTCGCCGGCCAGGGCCGGTGCGGCTGCGCGGATCGCCTCCGCGGCCTCGCTCGCGGCCCAGGCCGGCATCCTCATGCTCCCGCTGTCCCCGCCCGCGGACAGGGCCGCCTGGGAGCTGGGCACCCGGCCGCATGACCACGATTCCGCCCTCCTCGTGCTGCAGAAGGCCGAGGACGGCATCGCCGCGGCGCTGCTGACCGCACGCGCGCAGCTCCCGCCCGCCGCCCTGCTGCACTGGCTCACGGACACCGCCGCGGCGCGGGAGAGAGCCGGGGGGCCGCAGGATCTGCGCGGTGCGGGAACGGGGCTGCGGCACAGGGAGGAGCAGGAGTGAAGGTCCCCGGCGTCCTCTACGAGACGGCGAGCGAGGTCATCGGCAGGCACCACGCCCACGCCTGGACCCGTGCCCTCGACTTCATGCTCATCGAGCTGCTGGACCGCTGGTCGCTCACCTCCGACCCGCAGCCCGGAAGCCCTTGGGCCGGCTGCGAATCCCTCGTGCTGCCGGTCCGCAGCGCGGAGGGCCGGCCCGCGGTCATCCGCTTCGCCGCACCCAACACGGACAACCCGGGGGTGCACGTGCAGATCCTCGAGGCGCTGCGTCGGTGGAACGGACACGGGGCCGTCCAGGTGATCGCCGACGACCCCAGCTTCCGGGCCACGCTGCAGGAGCGCCTGCGCACGGACATGAACCTCTCCGCACTCGCCCTCGACGAGGTGCCGCCGGTCTGGGGCCAGCTCGCACGCGCCCTGCGGGTGCCCGGGATCGACGGGCTCGTGCGCGTCCAGGACATCGCCGCGGGCTGGTTCGACCGCTTCGCCGCCGACACCGAGCTGCTGCGCGACTTCCCCGATTTCACACAGGCCGACTGGTCGCTCGTGAACGCCGCGCGGATGTGGATCGAGAAGCTCGCCCGCCACGAGGACTCGTGGCTGCTGCACGCGGATCTGCACTACTACAACATCCTCGCCGGCTTCCCCGAGCCCGGCGGGCCCGCGACCTGGAAGGCGATCGATCCGCAGCCGCTCACGGGACCGGCCGAGTACATGGTCGCCCCGCTCCTGTGGAACCGCCTCGCCGAGCTCCCCGAGACCCGTCCGCAGGCGCAGGCGGCCTGGCTGCACGCCTTCGCCGCGGAGGTGTGCCGGCAGGCGGGCGTGGACGTCGCGCTGGGCGTGGGTGCGGCGGTCGCGCGCGAGGTGGAGAACCTCTTCTGGTACCTCCGCACGGCCCGGGCCGGGAGCCAGAGGGCCTACGGCGATGCGCGGCGCTCGCTCTGGGTGGCCCGCGCGCTGTCGCAGGTGAGCGTACAGGGCGTGAGCGCGCACCAGCTCAAGCCGCTGGGCTGAGCGAGCGATGGGCCGAGCGGGCGGCGGACCCTCCGGCTCAGAGCACGGAGGCGAGCAGGTCCCAGCCCAGCGTGAGCACGAGCAGGCTCGCGACGACGATGAACACGATGCGGACGAAGCCGCTGCCGAGCCGGATCGCGGTGCGCGCTCCCAGCCAGCCGCCGGCGATGTTGCCTGCCGCCACCGCGAGTCCCAGCGGCCAGACGACGTGCCCGGCGGGGACGAAGAACAGCAGCGCTCCCAGGTTCGTCGCCCAGTTGACGACCTTGCCCGAGGCCGAGGCCTGGAGGAAGCTGAAGCCGAGCAGAGCGACGAAGCCGATGACGAGGAACGAGCCGGTGCCCGGCCCCAGCACCCCGTCGTAGACGCCCACGCAGAAGCCCAGCGCCCAGGCGGTGGCATGGTGCCGTTTCGAGTCCGGCGGATAGCGCAGCATCGCCTCGGCGCCCAGCGAGGGCTTGAGGAGCGTGAAGAGCGCGACCCCCACGATCACGACGAGGATGACGGGGCGGAACACGGCCTCCGGCACCACGGTCGCGAGCATGGCCCCGAGGACGGCGCCCACCAGCGCGAGACCCGCGGCGGGCAGCGCCGCGGACTTGTCGGGACTCACCCGGCGCAGATATGTCGCCGCCGAGACCGTCGTGCCGGCGATCGACCCGACCTTGTTCGTCGCGAGCGCCTGCACCGGAGTGATGCCCGGCACGAGCAGCAGCGCCGGCAGCTGGATGATGCCGCCTCCGCCCACGACCGCGTCGAGCCAGCCTGCGACGAGGCCCGCCGCGAGCAGGAGGAGGACGAGGCCGAGGGTCACCTCGACCCCTCCTTCACCCGAGCCGGTGAGCGCCTCCCCCGCCGCCAGGAGCGGCCCGGCGGCGGACCCGCTCATGCGAGCTGGAAGTCCGTGCGCGCGCTGCCGGCGGCGGCGTAGCCGGCGTCCACATGGCCGATGACGGCTGCCACGGCCCCGTCCACGGGCACCTCGGTGCTCGAGCCGTCCGTGCGGTCCCTCAGCTCGACCGTGCCGGAGGCCAGTCCGCGGCCCACGACGAGCACGGTGGGGATGCCGAGGAGCTCGGCGTCGCCGAACTTCACTCCGGGGCTCGTCTTCGGCCGGTCGTCGAGGAGCACGCGGACGCCCTCGGCCTCGAGCTCGGCGGTGAGAGCCTCCGCGGTCTCGAAGACGGCCGCGTCCTTGCCCGTCGCGACGATGTGGACATCGGCGGGCGCCAGCGGCTGGGGCCAGACGAGACCGCGGTCGTCGTGGTGCTCCTCGGCGATGCAGGCCATGACGCGGGTGACCCCGACCCCGTAGGAGCCCATCGTCACGGTGCGCGCCTTGCCGTTCTCGTCGAGCACCGTGAGCCCGAGGGCCTCCGCGTACCGGGTGCCGAGCTTGAAGACCTGGCCGATCTCCACGCCGCGGGCGAGTTCGAGCTCGCCGGAGCCGTCGGGAGCCGGATCGCCGGGGCGCACCTCGGAAGCCTCGATGGTGCCGTCGGCGGTGAAGTCGCGGCCGAAGACGAGGTCGTAGACGTGGTGGCCGTGCTGGTTGGCGCCCGTGACCCAGCGAGTGCCCTCGACGATGCGGGGATCCACGAGGTAGCGGAGGCCCGAGGCGCCCTCGAGGCCCAGGAACGGCGCGTCGAGGGAGTTGCCGGGACCGATGTAGCCCTTGACCAGCTGGGGCAGGGCGGCGAGGTCGGCATCCGTCGCGGGCTCGACCTGGATCTCACCCTCGCCGAGCACTCCCGTGGCCTCGGCCCGGCCGAGGTCGACCTCGCGGTCGCCGGGCAGGCCGATGACGACGATCTCGCGCTCGCCGGTGGCCTGGGTGACCGCCACGACGACGTTCTTGAGCGTGTCCGCGGCCGTCCACTCGCGGTCCGCACGGGGCTGCAGCTCGTTGGAGGCCGCGACGAGGGTCTCGATCGTGGGGGTGTCCGGGGTCGGCTCGACGTGCGCGGCGGGCGCATCCGCGTGGTCGAGCGCCTCCGGCACGACCGTCGTGACCGCCTCGACGTTGGCCGCATAGCCGCCGGCCGTTCGCACATAGGTGTCCTCGCCCACCTCCGAGGGGTAGAGGAACTCCTCTGTCCCGGAGCCGCCCATCGCCCCGGGGGTCGCCTCGACGATGACATAGGGCAGGCGCAGCCGGTCGTAGATGCGCGTGTAGGCCTCGCGCATCGCCTGGTAGGAGGCATCGAGACCCTCATCCGTGAGGTCGAAGGAGTAGGCGTCCTTCATGATGAACTCGCGGCCCCGGAGCAGGCCGGCCCGCGGACGGGCCTCGTCCCGGTACTTGGTCTGGATCTGGTAGATCGAGAGCGGGAGCTCCTTGTACGAGGAGTACAGGTCCTTCACCAGCAAGGTGAAGACCTCCTCGTGCGTGGGGGCGAGCAGGTAGTCCGCCTCCTTGCGATCCTGCAGGCGGAAGATGCCCTCGCCGTACGCCGCCCAGCGGCCCGACTTCCGGTAGGGCTCGGCCGGCAGCAGCGAGGGGAAGTGGACCTCCTGGCTGCCCGCTCGCTCCATCTCCTGCCGCACGACCGCCTCGATGCGGCCGAGGACCTTGAGCCCCAGCGGCAGCCACGCGAAGATGCCCGGCGCGGAGCGGCGGATGTAGCCGCCGCGGTGCAGCAGCCGGTGGCTCGCGACCTCCGCGTCGACCGGGTCTTCCTTGAGCGTTCGCACGAACAGTGTGGACATGCGCAGGGGCACGGAGGACTCCTCTTCGACACAGGGGATGGGAGAGCGTGAAACTCGCTGAAACTGTATCACCGGCTTAGGCGCCTCGGCCGCTGTGCCGGAGCGTCTGCCATGCGGACCCGCATTGCGGTCCGCAACCCGCCTGACCAGGATGGTGCGAACAGCGTTCCGCCCCCGAGGAGACACCGTGGACACCGATCCGCTCACAGCCGCACCCGCCACCGGGGAGGGGCCCTTCCTCCCGCTCGCAGGCGTGCGGGTCCTCGAGCTCGGCAACTACATCGCCGCGCCCACCGCCGGGCGCATGCTCGCGGACTTCGGCGCCGAGGTCGTCAAGGTCGAGCGGCCCCGGACCGGCGACGAGCTGCGGAACTGGAAGCTGCACACCGGCACGACCTCGCTGCTGTACCGCACGATCAACCGCCACAAGAGGTCTGTCGTGCTCGACCTACGCTCGGAGGCCGGCCGCGAGGCCGTGCTCGCACTCGTCCGCACCTCCGATGTGGTCCTCGAGAACTTCCGCCCCGGCACCCTGGAGAAATGGGGGCTGGGACCCGAGGTGCTCGAGGAGGCGAATCCGGAGCTCGTCCTGGTGCGGGTCTCCGCCTTCGGGCAGACGGGGCCGCTGTCGGCGCGCCCCGGGTTCGCCGCCGTCGCCGAGGCCCACTCCGGCTTCCGCGATCTCGTGGGCGATCCGGACCGGGCGCCCGTGCGCGTGGGCGTGAGCATCGGCGATTCCATCGCCGGGATGCAGGCCGCATTCGGCGCGTGCATGATGCTGTTCGAGCGCGAGCGGCGGCGGGCGGAGATCTCTCCCACAGCTGCCTCAGCTGCGACCGAAGCCGGTGGGACCGCCTCGGCCGCGGTCTCCCCCGCTCCCCCGCTGGCCGAGCGCACCGTCGACGTCGCCCTGCACGAGGCGATGTTCTCCGTGCTCGAATCACTCGTCCCCGACTACTCCGCCACCGGTGTGCTCCGGCAGCGCACGGGCGGCCGCATGGAGGGCATCGCCCCCACCAACGCCTACCTGTGCGCGGACGGCCGGTCCGTCGTGATCGCAGGCAACGGCGACGGCATCTTCTCCCGCTACATGGCGGTGATCGGCCGTTCCGACCTCGGCGAGCGGGAGGACCTGCAGACGAACGCGGGGCGCTGGGCGGCCCGCGACGAGCTCGATGCCGCCATCGGCGCGTGGACGGGCGCACGCACCGTCGAGGAGGTGCTCTCCGCCCTCGACGCCGCGGGGGTGCCTGCCGGTCCCATCCACACCGCCGAGGACCTCGTGGCCGATGAGCAGCTGCTGGCCCGCGACATGATCCAGCGGCGCGACGTCGCTGTGACCGACCACGCCGGCGATGACGGATCCGCGATCCTCCGCGACATCGCCTTCCCCGGCATCACCCCCGTCCTCGGCGGTGCGAGCCTGCCCATCCGCAGCCTCGGACCGGACCTGGGCGCGGACACCGAGGACGTGCTCGCCGGCGCAGGGCTCGACGCAGAGGCGATCAGCCGCATCCGGGAGGAGACCCGATGACCACGTCCCAGCTCCGCGATGTGAAGCTCAGCGATGTGAAGCTCCGCGACGTCACCCTGCGCGACGGGCTCCAGCTCACAGGCGGCGTCCTCGCCTCCGAGACCAAGGTCGAGGTGATCCGCGCACTGCTCGCCGCGGGCGTGCCGCAGCTGGAGATCGGCTCGATGGCACGGCCGGACCTCGTCCCGCCCATGGCGAACACGCTCGAGGTGGTGGCCGCGCTCGGTCCCGCGGAGCTCGAGCGCTCATGGATCTGGGTCGCCACTCCCCGCAATGTCGAGAGGGCAGTGGCGGCAGGCGTCACCCGCATGCAGTACTGCCTCTCCGTATCCGACGCCCACAACAGGGCCAATGTGGGCAGGAGCGCGGAGGAGTCCATGGCCGCCCTCCCCCGGGCCCTCGACATCGCCGCCGAGGCCGGCGCCGAGCTCCAGCTGTGCCTCGCCACCTCCTTCACCTGCCCCTTCACAGGGCAGGTCGATCCCGCGCGGACGCTGGCGCTCATCGCGGACCCGCGGGCGCAGCGCTGCTCAGAGATCGTCGTGGCGGACACCCTGGGGCAGGCTGATCCCGCACAGGTGGGCGCGCTCGTCGCGGCCGCGGACCAAGCGGCACCGGGACACGGAATCGTCTTCCACGGCCACGACACCTGGGGCATGGGGGTGGCGAACACGCTCGCTGCGGCGCAGGCCGGAGCAGTCGCGGTGGACGGCGCGCTGGGCGGTCTGGGCGGCTGCCCGTTCGCACCCGGGGCCTCGGGCAACACCTCGAGCGAGGACATCCTGTTCGCGCTCAAACCGGACTGGCTCACCCCGGAGGCCTTCGCGCGGATCGTGGAGCTGGGCGAGCGGATCACGGCGGAGCTGGGCGAGGCGAGCACTTCGAAGGCCGCGCAGGGGGCGCGCTCGAAGGCCGAGGCCTTCGACTGGGTGGTGCCCTGAGACTGTGCCGCCGGGCCCATTCCCCCCCCGGCCGGCGTCGTCTCCCCCGGCGGTGAGGCACCGCCGGAGCGCCTACAGCCCGAGGAAGTCGCCCACCCAGTTCCTGATCCGCCGCAGCGTGGCGGCGTCTGCGTGCCCCAGGTGCCCGTGCAGCCTCTCGCGCGAGACGACCCGCAGCTGCTCGGTCATCGCCCAGGATGGCCCGGGCAGGCCCGGAACCGGAATGTGGTTGGGCCACCCGCGGTCCACCGAGGTGAGCGGCACGATCACCGCGAGCGTGTCGACCAGCCGAAGATACTCCGAGCCCGCGATGACGACCGCGGGCCTGCGGCCCGTCTGTTCCCGGCCGACCGGTGCATCCAGACTGGCCCAGAGCACGTCCCCCGATCTGAACTCACCCACCGGCAGCCCGATCCCACCAGGCGGTCTCTGCGCGGTACGAGGCCATGTCCTCGGCGCTCGTCGCTGCCGTGGCGCGCTCGAGTTCCGCGAATCGCCGCTCCCGGTCGGCCAGGCCCGCAAGATGCGCGAGGTGCTGACCGAGAGTCCTGCTCTCCGCCGCGGCCTGCTCCTTCAGCCTGTCCCGCAGCTCACGCGGGACCTTGATCGTCGTCGCAGTCATACTCCATGTATACCGGAGAGGGCAGGCGCACGGGAGCGCAACAGAGCCCCGTCCGCGCGCGCGGACGGGGCTCTCCTGCCGGCTTCGGACCCGTGCGGCAGGGCCCGTGCTCAGCGCCTCAGCGGCTGACCTTGCCGAACATGTTCGCCAACGGGGTGAGGAACACCGGGCGGGCGAGGAACCATGCCGCCACCATCACCACGATGGAGGCCGCGAACAGGATGAAGGCGAGCCACGGCGCATCGTCGGAGGCCGCGTACATGTGCTGGAGGTTGCCGAGCCATCCGTGTCCGCCCACCACGGAGCCGATGAACACGAGGAACACGTGGATGACGATGAACCCCAGGAAGAAGACCATCGTGGGGAAGTGGACGGCGCGGGCCAGCGGGGCGGGGTAGATCTTGTTGAGCCTGGACTCGGGGTCCGCCGGCCACACGTTCGACATCCGCAGGCCGGTGAGCAGCGAGAGCGGCGCCGCGATGAACACGACGGTGAAGTACGCGAGCAGCTGCAGTGCGTTGTAGTTCGTCCAGCCCATCTCCGCGGGCCAGTTCAGGGAGGCGTACTGGAGCGCCGAGGAGATCGCATGGGGGAAGACGTCCCAGCTCAGCGGCACGATCCGCTTCCACTGGTCCGTGGAGAACAGCAGGATGTAGAAGACGATGCCGTTGAGCACCCACAGCGCGTCGAAGACGTAGTGGATCCACAGGTTCATCGTGATCTTCTCGGGCGGGCGCTTCGTCTTGATGAGGCCCTTGTTGTTGCGGGTCCAGTGCCCCTTGGGGCGCTGCGTGATCCGCACGAGGATGCCGGTGCGGATGATGAGCAGCATGAAGAAGGCGTTGAGGAAGTGCTGCCAGCCCAGCCATGCGGGCAGGCCGGACTCCACCTCATTGGCAGGGTCCTGCCCCGGGTACCTCTCGACGAAGGCCTCGACGGCGGGGATGCTCCGCAGCCACATCGCGACCCCCACGAGGATCGCGAGCACGACGATGCTGATCCCGGCGATGATCGCGGGCTTGACGAAGGGCTGGAGGTCGAAGCCGCCCGCGGCCTTCTTCTTGTTCTTGGAGGACGTGTTCACGCGCGCCTTCCCTCTCGTGCGGCACGGATCAGGACCGCGCCGGGATGTGTTCGATGTGCGTTTCCTGAAGAGTGTAGCGCCTGCCGTCGAACGGGCGTTAAGTGGCTCACGTGCCCGAGCCCCGCTCCGCCCCCGACCGGGCCGCAGGCGCCTCCGGTAGCATCGCCCCATGCCCGAGCCAGACTTCTCCCCCGAGTCCTCGATGCGCACCGATGTGTGGCTGTGGTCCGTGCGCATGTTCCGCGCCCGCTCCGCCGCGACGACCGCATGCAAGGGAGGGCACGTGCACATCGACGGCCAGCGGGTGAAACCGGCGCAGAAGCTCGTGATCGGCCAGACGGTCCGGGTCCGCACGCCCGGGGGCGAGCGCATCCTCAAGGTGCGCGCGATGCTGCCCACACGTGCGGCGGCGCCCATCGCGCAGCAGTGCTACGAGGACCTCACTCCCCCTCCGGATCCCGCCCTCCGCGCGCCCGTGCCCCGGCGCGAGAAGGGGGCCGGTCGTCCCACGAAGAAGGACCGGCGGGAGCTCGACCGCCTCCGCGGCCGCGACTCGCACTGAGCGACGTCTCCGCTCGCTCCCGCGATCCTGCGCCTCATCCTCGCGGCACTGCACCGAGGCCGGGGTCGCCCGGCAGCGCGCCGAAGACCACGGTGTCGGTCCACTCCCCCTTGCTCCACCAGTCGCTGCGCAGGTGCGCCTCCCGCGTCATGCCTGCCCGCTCGGCCAGGCGCGCCGAGGCCGTGTTGCGGGCGTCCATCTGCGCCGCGACCCGGTGCAGCCCGAGGCCGCCGGCCCTCGGATCGGCGAGGGCAAGTCGCAGGACCGCCGAGACGGCCTCGGCGGCATAGCCCCTCCCGCCCCGTTCGGGATCGAGCACCCAGCCGATCTCCGCGACCCGCCGCTGACGGTCGGTGAGCCACAGCGCCACGTCCCCCACCGGGGTGCCGGCATGCTCGACCACGAGGGCGAGCGCGCCCGCATCCCCCTCGAGCCCCGTTCGCGTACGGCGCTCGGCGAGGCGAGCGGCGGCCTCCTCAGCCGTCCATGGTCCCTCGAGGAGGAAGCGGGCCACGTCCGCCCTCCCGTATATCCGGTGCAGCCAGTCCTCGTCCCCCTCGCGGTGCAGGCGCAGGGTGAGGCGCTCGGTCCGCAGGGGCAGGCGCACGGCAGGGTAGACCGGTCGGACCGCGTGGATGAGCGCGACCGTCTCCCCCGAGGGAGCCGTCCCCTCCGCGCTCCCTGTCTCAGCGAAGCCCGCGCCCGCGAGGACGCGCCGCGAGGCCGCATTGCCCTCGGCCGTGCGCGCTCGCAGCCGATGCAGACCGCAGGAGCCGGCCCAGCGCGCAGCGAGGTCGAGCGCCGCCCGCGCCCGTCCGCTGCCGCGGTGGGCGGGGTGCAGCCAGAAGCCGACCTCGGCCTCTGGCGCACCGTCCTCACCGGCGCACACGTCGAAGAGCACGAGGCTGCCGGCGAAGGCATCCGTGGCCGCATCCGCGATGGCGAGCACGGCGAGGTCGCCGGCGGCGAGCCCGCCTGCGGCAGTGCCCGCGATCATCGCCCGCACGCTCGCCTCGGTGTACTCCGGCTCGGGCAGATGTGCGAACTCCCGCACCGCCGGGTCCGCCGCGCCGGCCGCATAGTCCGCCGCGTCCTCGGGCAGGAGCGGCCGGAGCCGCACGCGGGCGTCGTCGAGGGGCAGCAGCGAGGCATCGAGCATGCGGTTAAACTAACAGTGTGAGTTTTATTGGCGCAAGGCCGGAGGCGGAACCGCGCACAGAACCGGATGCACCGGACAGGGAGGCACCCGCATGAGCTACTGGGAGCATCGGCGGCCGGTGCGGAGGAAGCGCGCACTGGATCCGGCCGACATCGCAGCGGCCTCGGCGGCGCTGCTGGACGCAGGCGGCCTGCCCGCCCTCACGGTGCGAGCCGTGGCCCGCGAACTCGGGGTGGCGGCCGCGAGCCTGTACTCGCGCATCGACTCCGCCGACGACCTCGCCGATCTCGCGCTCGACCACGCGCTGGGACAGGATACGGAGGTGCACCGGACCCTGGCGAGCGACGAGGGCACCGCGGCCGGAGAGCCGCTCCCGGACTCGCCGGGCTCCGGTGAGACTGCGGCAGGCACCTCGTCCGCGCACTCACACGCGGAGCTGCACCGGCTGCTCCTCGCGTATTTCCGGCACCTGCGCAGGCACCCCTGGGCCTGTCAGGTCATCGCCGCACGTCCGCCGCGCGGGCCGGAGTACCTGCGGCTGTCCGAGCGCATGATCGTCCTGCTGGCCCGCAGCGGCACCGCCGACCCGCTGGGCACCGCCTATGCGCTCTCGAACTTCGTCATCGGCAGCGCGACGACGGCGGGCATGGCACCGGCGGAGATGAGCTCCGCGGTCGATCCCGACATCGCACCCGCCTATGCCCGGCTCCACACCGGCCGGGGTGCCGGCCCGGGACGCGGCGACGGCTCCGGTGACGACGGCACAGGCGGCGGTTCTGATCCCGCGCCTGCCGCCGATCCCGAGACCATCGCCTCGGCGGGGCTCACAGCCCTCCTCGCCGGTCTCACCGCTGCGGGCTGAACAGCCCTCCAACCCGCCGAGTGAGCACTTCCTGTCGGAAATCGAGAGTGAAACCTACAGGAACCGCTCACTCGGCGAATCGGCGGGTCAGTACATCACGGTGGCGAAGGTGCCGCGCTGCACATAGCCGGCCTTCTCGTACACGCGCAGCGCAGGGGCGTTGAAGTCGTTCGCGTACAGGCTGACGACGGGGGCCACATGGTGCAGCGCGTGCGCGGACACCGCGACCATCCCCTCGCTCGCGATCCCGCGGCCGCGGAAGTCCGGGTGCGTCCACACACCCTGGACCTGCACGGCATAGGGCGAGCGCACCCCGAGGTCCGCTTTGAACACCACCTGCTCGCTGCGGCCGCGCGCCGGCCAGTCCCGGATCGGGCCGCCGTCCGGTCCCTCACGCGCCGTGACGACGAGGGTCGAACGGTTCTCCACGAGGCTGCGCACCCGGGCCATGTAGCCCGCGGATCCCTGCTCCACCGGGGAGAAGCCCACCTCCTCCGTGAACATCTCCACCGCGGCCGCGAACACCGCCTCGAGGTCGGCGGCCCGCGCGGTCCGCAGCCGGGCGTGCGCGGGCACCCGCGGCTGCCCCTCGCAGACGAGGAGCGGCTGGTCCGGGCGCACGCCCCTGGGCGGCCCCCAGCGCAGCCGCGAGGAGAGGTCCAGCACCCAGCCGGCCTCGCCGATGAGCGAGGTGCTCCACCGCCCTCTGGCATTGAGCAGGCCCGCCATCTCCGCATTCGTCTCCGGGGTGGCCCCGGCCGCGATCACGGAGCCGCCCACCCAGTAGGCGGCGACGGGCGTGCGCCCGGAGAACACGCCGTAGAGGGTGCCCGCGGCCGTCTGCACGTCCGCACTGCCGTTGGTGTGGAGGAGCGTGAGCAGATACGCGTGGTGGGCGGGCGCGGTGAGCAGCAGCCGACCCAGCCAGTCGGTGTGCGTCCGCCGCAGGGGCGCGAGCCGCAGCCCGGTCCGCCCGGGAGCCACCGCCTCGGTCATCCGGTCCTCCGTCCGCGCGTGCTGCCCGACCTCAGCCGAGGATACTGCCTGCGGCCTCAGCCGACGACGACATCGGCCTCGCCGCTGGGCAGGCCGTTCTCCTCCGCGATCCGCATGGCCTCCTCGATGAGGGTCTCGACGATGAGCGACTCGGGGACCGTCTTGATGACCTCGCCCTTGACGAAGATCTGGCCCTTGCCGTTGCCGCTGGCCACGCCCAGATCCGCCTCGCGCGCCTCGCCGGGGCCGTTGACGACGCAGCCCATGACCGCCACGCGCAGCGGCACCTCGAGCCCCTCGAGCCCGGCGGTGACCTTCTCCGCGAGGGTGTAGACGTCGACCTGCGCGCGCCCGCACGAGGGGCAGGAGACGATCTCCAGCTTCCGCGGGCGCAGGTTGAGCGATTCGAGGATCTGGTTGCCCACCTTGACCTCCTCGACGGGCGGCGCGGACAGCGAGACGCGGATCGTGTCCCCGATCCCCTCGCTCAGCAGGGCGCCGAAGGCCGTCGCGGACTTGATCGTGCCCTGGAAGGCCGGACCGGCCTCCGTCACGCCCAGGTGCAGGGGCCAGTCGCCCTTCTCCGCGAGGATCTCATAGGCGCGCACCATGATGACGGGGTCGTGGTGCTTGACTGAGATCTTGAAGTCGAAGAAGTCGTGCTCCTCGAACAGCGAGGCCTCCCACATCGCCGATTCCGCGAGCGCCTCCGGGGTGGCCTTGCCGTACTTCTCCAGCAGGCGCTTGTCGAGCGAGCCGGCGTTGACCCCGATGCGCAGGGAGACTCCGGCGGCGGCGGCCTCCTTCGCGATCTGGCCCACCTGGTCGTCGAACTTGCGGATGTTGCCCGGGTTCACGCGCACCGCCGCGCAGCCGGCCTCGATCGCCCGGTACACGTACTTGGGCTGGAAGTGGATGTCCGCGATGACCGGGATCTGGGACTTGGCCGCGATCGCCGGCAGCGCCTCGGCGTCATCGGCCGAGGGGCAGGCCACCCGCACGATGTCGCAGCCCGACGCCGTCAGCTCCGCGATCTGCTGCAGGGTCCCGTTGATGTCCGTCGTCTTCGTCGTCGTCATCGACTGGACGGAGACGGGGTGATCGGAGCCGACGCCCACGCTCCCCACCCGGATCTGCCGGGTCCTCCGCCTCGGCGCCAGGACCGGCGGAGGCGCGGCGGGCATGCCCAGATTCACGGCTGTCACTGATCGAGTTCCCTTCGTCGTGCGAGTCGGCGGCCCCTGAGGTCCGCGTGCGTGGGGAGGACTGCGCTCCATGCTACTCCCCGGCCGGAGTGCGCCTATCCGTAAAGTCGCAGGGGCTTCACGATGTCCACATAGAGGAGCAGCAGCGTCATCCCGAGGAAGGCCACGACGACCGCATAGGTGAGCGGGAGCAGCTTCGCGGTGTCGAACGGCCCCGTGGGGCCCCGCCCGCGGATCCTGCTGATCCGTCTGCGCGCGCCCTCGTAGATGGCCACCGCGATGTGCCCGCCGTCCAGCGGCAGCAGCGGGACCATGTTGAAGGCGAAGAGGAACAGGTTGAGCGAGGCGAGCAGCCCGAGGCCCGACTGCACCTTGTCGACGACCTCGACGTCGACGACGGTGCCCGAGGCGGTCTCGACCTCGTCGGTGGAGACGATCTCGCCGGCGATCCGGCCCACGCCCACGAGCCCCACGGGGCTGTCCTCGGGGCGCTCGGCATCGGAGAAGGCCACCTCGGCCACCTCGGCGAGCTTGGCCGGCAGGGTGACGAGGGCGCGGAACGTGAGCCCCACGGCCTCCACCGTGCGCTCCGCGAACTGCGCCGGGGTCTGCCGCTCGTACTCCTGTGTGGGGCCGATGCCGAGGAAGCCCGCCGGCTCCGTGACGATCTCCCCGTCCTCGCCGAGGACGGGCTCGCCGTCGGCGTCCTCGACGGGCCGCTCCGTCTCCATGATGGGGACGTCGAGGGTGAGCCGCTCGCCGCCGCGCTCGAGCACCACCGGCACGGTGGACCCGGCACGGTCCCGGATCGTCTCCGAGAGGGTGTCCCAGTCCTCCGTCGCCACCCCGTCCACCGAGACGACGGTGTCACCGGGCTGCACGCCGAGCTCCCACGCCGGGGTCAGCGGATCCGATTCGAGACAGCCGGCGTCCTCGGGCCGCTCCGCGGCGGTCTCGGCTGGCACGGCGCATTCCACCACCGTCTGCACCGTCGTCGTCGGCGCGGGTGCCCCGATGCCCATGAGGCTGATCGCGAAGATGCCGATGCCGAGGACGAGGTTCACGCACGGCCCGCCGAACATGACGACGAGCCGCTTGGGCACGCTCAGCGCGTAGAAGCTGCGGTGCTCCTCTCCCGGTGCGAGGTCCTCGTTGGAGAACTCCCGGGCATCGGCGACCGTCCGGGCGAGGAAGCGCGGCGAGCGCGGAGCCCGGTCCAGGGCCTCCGGCGGCGGGTACATGCCGGGCATGCTGATGAACCCGCCCAGCGGCAGCGCCTTGACCCCGTACTCCGTCTCCCCGCGCACACGGGAGAACAGCGTGGGGCCGAAGCCCACCATGTACTTCGTCACCTTCACGCCGAACCGCTTCGCGGGGACGAGGTGGCCGAGCTCGTGCAGGGCGATCGAGGCCGAGATGCCCGCCAGGAAGAGCAGCACCCCCAGCGCGTAGAGCAGGACCGTCATGCGCGTGCGGCTCCCCCGGTGCGGGTCTCCGCGCGGATTCCGGCGGCGCTCCGGTCCGCCGCCCAGGCCCCGGCGAAGGCCCGGGCGCGGGCATCGGCGGCCAGCACCGTCTCCCGGGTCAGCGGGACCGCCCCGGCCGCCTCCTCGCGGGCGTGCTCCGCGAGTGCGTGCTCCTCGAGAGCCGCCGCGATCCCCTCGGCGATCCCCGTGAAGGGCAGGAGGCCCTCGTGGAAGGAGTCGACGAGGACCTCGTTGGCGGCGTTGAGGACGGCGGGGTGCGTGCCGCCGCGCGCGCCGGCCGCGATCGCCAGACCCAGGGCCGGGAAGGCCTCGTGATCGACGGGCTCGAAGGTCCACTGCGCAGCCCGCGTCCAGTCGTTCGCCATCGCTCCCGAGGAGAGGCGCTCGGGGCCCTCTGCCCCGCCCAGCGCCGCCCCCAGCGCGTAGGCGATGGGCAGCCGCATGTCCGGCGGGGAGACCTGGGCGAGCGTCGACCCGTCCGTGAACTGCACCATCGAGTGGACCTGGCTCTGCGGGTGCACGACGACCTCGATGTCCTCGATCGGCACGCCGAACAGCAGGTGCGCCTCGATCACCTCGAGGCCCTTGTTCACGAGGCTCGCGGAATTCGTCGTGATGACCCGCCCCATGTCCCAGGTGGGATGAGCCAGCGCCTGCTCCGGGGTGACGGACTCCAGCTGCGCCCGGGTGAAGCCGCGGAACGGGCCGCCCGAGGCCGTCACCACGAGCTTGGCGACCTCACCGGCCCGGCCGGCGCGCAGCGCCTGCCAGATCGCCGAGTGCTCGCTGTCGACCGGTATGAGGGCCGCACCCGAGTCCGCGGCGGCCTCCAGCACGACCGGCCCGCCGATGATGAGGGACTCCTTGTTCGCGAGCGCCACGTCCGTGCCCTGCTCCAGCGCCGCGAGCGTCGGGTCGAGACCGGCCGCACCCGTGACCGCGTTGAGGACGACATCGGCTTCGAGCGCGGCGATCTCCGCGGCCGCGGTCTCCCCGAGCCGGATCGACTCGACGCGGTCGGGCAGGCCCAGCCGTGCGGAGGCGGAGGCGAGTGCGGCGCGGACGGCTGCCTCGGCCTCCGCACCGGTGAGCTCTGCGGGAGGGCGGGCCAGACCCACGGCCACCGCCCCGAACTCGATGGCCTGTGCGGCCAGCTCCCCGAGATCGCTGCCGGCCGCGAGCCCTGCCACGCGGAAGCGGTCGCGGTGGAGACGGACCACATCGCGGGCCTGGGTGCCGACCGAGCCTGTGGCACCGATTACACTGATCACTCGTACAGTCACAGTGCCCGATCCTCTCACCCGTTCCTTGGGAAACCGTGATGGGAGGGGGGCGGCGTGACCGAGGCGACGCGGTGCGGAGCCGGAGACAGCGATGGAAGCAACGAAGGGAGCGCCGCAGTGGCGGTCAGCAAGGGAAAGACCCTCTCACCGGACGAGATCCTCGGCATCGACCAGGTGTTCGAACAGGACGACCTGGACTGGGCGGGTGTGGTCCGCAGCTGGCTGGACGAGCACGTCCGCGAGCAGATCGGCGACTGGTACCTCGAGGGGACGATCCCCGCACGCGAGCTCGCCGAGGGCCTGGGCGAGCTGGGTGTGCTCGGCATGCACCTCGACGGCTACGGCTGCGCGGGGTCGACGGCGACGCAGTACGGCCTGGCCTGCCGCGAGCTCGAGGCGATCGACTCCGGTCTGCGCTCGCTCGTGAGCGTCCAGGGCTCGCTCGCGATGTTCTCGATCCACCACTGGGGGTCCGAGGAGCAGAAGGAGGAGTGGCTGCCGCGGATGGCCGCCGGGAAGGCGATCGGCTGCTTCGGCCTCACCGAGCCGGATGTGGGCTCGGACCCCGCCGGGATGAAGACCCGCGCGACCCGCGACGGCTCCGACTGGGTCCTCAACGGCGCGAAGATGTGGATCACCAATTCGCCCGTCTCCGATGTCATGGTCGTGTGGGCGAAGACCGATGACGTCAACGAGAAGACCGGCGAGAAGGGCCTCGTGCGCGGCTTCGTCGTCCCCACCGACACCCCCGGCGTCGAGGTGCCCGAGGTCAAGCGCAAGATCTCGCTGCGGGCCTCGATCACCGGTGAGATCGTGCTCGACAACGTCCGGCTGCCGGAGTCCGCCATGCTGCCGAAGGCCTCCGGGCTCCGGGGGCCGCTGTCCGCGCTGTCCGAGGCGCGCTTCGGGATCGTCTTCGGCGTGACGGGTGCTGCCCGCGATGCGCTCGAGGAGGCGCTGCGGTACACGGACTCGCGCATCCAGTTCGACCGCCCGCTGTCCTCGTTCCAGATCAGCCAGCAGAAGCTCGCGAAGGCCTTCGGCCAGTACTCCTCCATCACGCTCACCGCCGCGCACATCGGGAAGCTCAAGGACTCCGCTGCCGGCGTGCGGCCCGAGCAGATCTCGCTGGGCAAGATGGTGAACGTGGACACCGCCATGAACGTGTGCCGGGACCTGCGTGCGCTGTTCGGCGGCTCGGGGATCACGAGCGAGTACTCGCCCCTGCGCCATGCGGTCAACCTCGAGACCGTGCTCACCTACGAGGGCACCCACGAGGTCCACCAGCTCACGCTGGGCCGGGCCATGACGGGCATCAACGCCTTCGCGAACTGAAACACCCCCTCCCCACTCTCCCTCTCCCCCTCCCGCCCCCCGGGTGAGCGGTTCCTGTCGGTCTGTGCACGCAGAACCGACGGGAAGCGCTCACTCATGAGGACGGCACGCGAAGGATCGACAGCATGCAGCCCTGGAAGACGCCTCTCACTCCCCTGTCGTTCCTCGAGCGCTCCGCCCGGGTCTTCCCGGACCGTCCCGCCCTCGCCTACGGGGAGCGGACGTGGACCTATGCCGAGCTGTTCGCCGCGGTGGAGGAGCGGGCGCACGCGCTGCGGGCAGCGGGGATCCGCGCCGGCGACCGGGTGGCGTACATGCTGCCCAACGTGCCGGAGATGCTCATCAGCATGTACGCGGTGCCGCTCATCGGCGCGGTGCTGGTGCCCGTCAACACGCGCCTGGCACCGGAGGAGGTCCGGTACATCTGCGATCACTCCGCCGCGCGCATCCTCGTGATCGACACCGTGCTGTGGCCCGAGGTCACGGCGGTCGCGCCCGAGTTCGAGACCGTGGAGACGATCGTGCTCGCCGAGGACCGGGAGCACGCCGAGCAGCCTGCGCCTCGGGCCCATCCCGCGGGCACGCGTGTGGTGACGCTGGAGGAGCTGCTGGCCGGCGCCTCGGCGGAGGCCTCCTCCCTGCGCTGGGAGGTGGACGACGAGGAGGCCGTGCTCTCGATCAACTACACCTCCGGCACGACGGGCCGGCCCAAGGGCGTCGAGTACACGCACCGCGGGGCCTACCTCAACTCGTTCTCCGAGATCGTCCACTCCGGTTTCGGGCACGGGACGGCCTATCTGTGGACGCTGCCCATGTTCCACTGCAACGGCTGGTGCACGGGCTGGGCCGTCGCCGCGGCGGGCGGGCTCCAGGTGTGCCTGCGCGAGGTGCGCGGTCCCGTCATATGGGAGCTCATCGACCGCCACGGGATCACGCATCTCAACGGCGCGCCCACCGTCGTGACGACGATCATGGACGCCGAGGCCGCGCACGACCTCGACCGGCAACTCGTCATCACGACGGCCGCAGCGCCCCCGAGCCCGGCGATGCTCAAGCGCATGAGCGCGATGGGCTTCCGGATCGTGCACGTCTACGGGCTCACCGAGACGTACGGGCCCTACACCGTGGGCGAGTGGCAGGAGGGCTGGGCACAGCTGGACGAGGATGCCCGCGCCGCCCGGCAGGCCAGACAGGGCGTCGGCATGGTCACGGCGGAGCGGGCCCGCGTGGTGCGCACGGACGACGACGGCGAGGAGCTGGTCGATGTGCCCGCCGACGGCGTGACGATGGGCGAGGTCGTCATGCGCGGGAACAACGTGATGAAGGGCTACCACCGGGATCCCGAGGCCACCGCGAAGGCATTCGCGGGCGGCTGGTTCCACTCCGGCGACCTCGCGGTCATGCACCCGGACGGCTACATCGAGCTGCGGGACAGGGCGAAGGACGTGGTGGTCTCCGGGGGCGAGAACATCTCGACGATCGAGGTGGAGCAGGCGATCCTCGCCCATCCGGGGGTCGCGGACGTCGCCGTCGTGGGCGTGCCCGATGAGCGCTGGGGAGAGCGGCCCAAGGCCTTCGTGGTCCGGGTCGAGGACGCTGCGGTCACGGCCGAGGAGCTGCTCGAGTTCCTGCGCGAGCGCCTGGCCCGCTACAAGAGTCCGCGCGATGTGGAGTTCGTGCCGGTGCTGCCGAAGACTTCGACGGGCAAGATCCAGAAGCACGATCTGCGGGAGAGGGAGTGGGCCGGGCACGCCAGCCGCATCCAGGGGTGAGCGGCAGGGGCTGAGCGCCCCTAGGCACGGTCAGCGGTCCTGCCGCAGATCCCGCAGGACGTCCCTCGAATCCTCCGCGATGCGGATCGGATCCCAGGTGGGAATTCCATCACCCCTGTTCCCTCGCGGAGGACCGGGGAATCCTCGTCGGAGCTCGGGCGAGCGGCTCGACTCGCCGCGCACACCCCTGCGGGGAGGCGGGTGTCGAGCGCCCAGCTCAGCCGGAGGAGGGGCACGAAGAGGACGAAGGGAATGGTCGAGTACGTCATGTAGAGCATCGGCCCCCACACGGAGGAGCCCTGGAGGATCCGCCCGAAGACTGCACCGGTGCCGAGAACGCAGGGGACGGTGAGGGCCCAGGTGCCCCACGGCAAGAGGTTGCGCGTGAGGACGCAGATGCACGCTCCCACCGCCGACGGTGCCAGGAACATGGAGGCGACGAAGGCCAGATGGTCCCCGGCCATGATCCCCTCGCCGCGCAGGAGGGGCAGTACGCACGTCACGACCAGCGCGACCCCAGCGCCCACTGCCCAGAACGCACCCTCACGCATCGCCTTCGCCTCTTCCCGTTCGCTTCCTCATCTGTGGCTCATGCTCCCATGCCCGCCTCCCGCTGCGGCGTGCGGCCGCATCGCGGGAGCGCGCGTCCGGGCATCGCATCGCACTCTCTCCGTCCGTGCCCGCGGCGTTCCGTTCGCGTCCGCGGCTGCGCGTAGCCTGGTGGCATGATGAGCGACACCGCCTATGACATGCCCGGTATGCACGTCCGCGAGATCACCGTGGACGTCCCCCTCGACGCCGCAGCGCCGGCCCGCGGAACCCTCGAGGTCTTCGCCCGCGTCGTGACCGCCTTCGGCGGGGAGGATCGGCCCTATGCCGTCTACCTCCAGGGCGGCCCCGGCGTCGAGGCTCCCCGGCCCTCGCTGAGCTCCGCCTCACCCGTGTGGCTGCCCCGCGTGCTCGAGGACTATCAGCTCATCCTCCTCGACCAGCGCGGCACCGGCCGGTCCACGCCCATCGGCATGGACACCCCGCTGCCGGCCTCGTTCGCCCGCACTCCGGGCGTGCCGGCTCCGCGCACCCTCCGCGAGGCGAGCCCCGCAGACGCCGCGGAGTACCTCACCCACTTCCGGGCCGACGGCATCGTCCGCGACGCCGAGGCCGTGCGCGCGTTCCTCGGTGCGGAGACCCTCACCCCCATCGGGCAGTCCTTCGGAGGATTCACGACCCTCCACTACCTCAGCACCCGCCCCGACTCCCTCGCCGGGGCGATCTTCACCGGCGGCCTGCCCTCAGTCGACCGGACTCCCGCGGAGGTCTACGCGACCACCTGGGAGATCATGCGCGAGAAGACCCTCGCGCACTACCGGCGCTTCCCCGGCGACCGGAACCGCGTGGAGGAGCTGAGCGAGCTCGCAGCCGTCGGCGGGATCGTCCTGCCGAACGGAGATGCCGTCTCCCCCGCCCGCCTCCGTACGCTCGGGCACCTCCTCGGCGGCGACGGCGGCGCGGAGAGCCTGCACTGGCTGCTCGGCCTCGACCCGCAGAGCCACGCATTCCGCCACGACCTCGCCGGCGCGCTGCCGTTCCGCGGGCGCAATCCGCTCTACGCCGTCATCCACGAGTCCTCGATGTCCAACGGGCACACGACCCGCTGGTCCGCCGAGCGCTCCATGCCGGCAGACTTCCGCGACGATCCCACCCTGCTGGGCGGCGAGCACATCCACCCCGGCCTCTTCGCGGAGGACTCCGAGCTGCGCGAGTGGAAGGAGATCGCCGCGCTGCTCGCCGAGCACGAGTGGCCGGTGCTCTACACGGAGGAGGCGCTGCGCCGGGCAGAGGTGCCCGCGGCCGCCGCGGTCTACTTCCGCGACGCCTATGTCCCCGCAGCGCACTCCCTCGAGACCGCCGCGCTGCTGCCCCGTCTCACACCCTGGATCACGAGCAGCTGGGAGCACAACGGCATCCGTTCCTCCGGCACCGAGGTCATCAGCCACCTCATCGACCTCGTCCAGCACCGCCGGACAGCGTGAGCGGGACGGCCCGCGCCGAGCGGGCGCGCCTCACCCCTCCAGCAGGGAGGCCGCGAACTCCGCGGCCCCGGAGCGGGTGAGCGTGCCGTCCGGGAGGGTGAGGGCGCGTGCCTCCGGATCGCGGAACCGCGCCGGGACCGGCTCGATCCGCGCATCCCGCATCATCGCGTCGAGGCCGCGCGTGATGCCGCCGCCGAGGACGGCGACGTCCTCGAAGTGCGAGCGCACCCTGCGGACGGTCACCGTCACCGCGGGCGCGGCCGGAGAGGCGTCCGCGCCGTCCGAGACCTGCCCGCCGCGCGAGGCCGCATCGCCCTCGGGCGCGGGCAGGACGGTGAGGGTCTCGGAGCCGTAGGCGTCGAGGTCGATGCTGCCGGCCTCGTCCTGGAGCACCACCTCCAGGCCGATCCGCAGCCCCGCGAGGACGGCGAAGGTCCTCGCCGGCTCCGGCACCTGAGGCATGACGATGAGCGCCGTCGCACCGTCGGCGCCCAGCACCCGCAGGACCCCGCCGAGCTTCGCCACCCTGTCCAGCGCCTCGGCCCGGGTGATCTCCTGCGGCACGGAGAGCGCCGCGATGAGGCGCGGGTCGGTGACGGGCCGTCCCTCGAGCGTGGGCACCTCCGGTGCCGGAGCACGGAGCACCACATCATCGGCCCCGCCGAGTGCGATCGGGCGGTCGAGCAGATCGAAGGTCGAGTCCACGCTCAGTCCACGCTCGCCATGACCTCGACCACCCGGTCGATGAACGCGTCCACCTGGTCCTCGTCGTACGCGGCATCGCCCTTGCGCGTGCGGAACAGCACTCGCCGGACCTCGTCCACGCTCATGGGCTGGCCCTGTGTGAAATAGGCGTTGATGCGATCGCAGAGGGCGTCGACCTCGCCGATGTCGTAGCCCACCTCGCCCTTCGCAGCGGGGTTGAAGCGCTCGCCCGGCTCCCGCACGAGGCGTCCGCGCAGCGAGCCCGCCGCGCGCGTGAGCTCGTTGACCCATGCCTGCTCGCCGGACTGGGCGACCATGCGGTCGCGCGCCTGCTTGGCGAAGGCGTCCTCGAGCCGGTCGAGCGCGGCGTCCACGACGCCCACGTGGTAGCCCTTGCGCACGAGGTCGAAGCCGACGGTCCGCACCGCCCGCGCGTCCAGATCGCCCGGCTGCGGGTTCTCGCGGCTGAACGACTCGTTCGCGCGCTTGAAGAAGCTGTCGACCTGAGCCGGGTCGTATCCGGACTTCCATCCGGTCATGCGGGGGAAGTTGGTGTCCATTCCTCTCCTACTCCGTCTCTGCCACGGACGTCGCGAGCTGACCGCATGCGCCGTCGATGTCCTTGCCGCGCGTGTCGCGGATGGTGGTCGGCACGCCCGCCTCGCGGAGCACGCGCACGAACTCCGCCGCCACCTCGGGCTCCGATGCGGTCCACACCGACCCCGGCGTGGGATTCAGCGGGATCGGGTTGACGTGCACCCAGCCGCGCCCGCGCGCGTTGAGCTTCTTGGCGAGCAGCGCGGCCCGCCAGGCGTGGTCGTTCATGTCCTTGATGAGCGCGTACTCGATGCTCACGCGCCTGCCGGTCCGCTCGAAGTACGCGAATGCGGCGTCGATCGCCTCATCCGCGTTCCAGCGCGTGTTCACGGGGATCATCTCGTTGCGCAGACCGTCGTCCGGCGCGTGCAGGGACAGTGCGAAGGTGACGGGGATGTCCTCCATCGCGAGCTTGTTGATGCCCGGGACGAGCCCCACCGTCGAGACCGTGATGCGGCGCGCGGACATTCCGAGGCCTGCCGGCTGCGGCTCGGTGAAGCGGCGCACCGCATTCATCACGCGCTTGTAGTTGGCCAGCGGCTCGCCCATGCCCATGAAGACGATGTTGGTGACCCGCTCGGCTCCGGCAGGCGCCATCGCCGGGCCCGCAGGTGCCGCGGGCGCATCGGCCTCACCGGACTCGTCGCCGACCTCGGCGGCGACCTCGCCCAGCAGGTTCTCGTCCGGGCCCGAGGCCGCCGCGAGCTCGCCCGCCGCGATCGCCTGGTTGGCCCGCACCACCTGCTCGACGATCTCCGCCGCCGACATGTTGCGGGTCAGCCCCTGCTGGCCCGTGGCGCAGAAGGGGCAGTTCATGCCGCAGCCGCACTGCGAGGAGACGCACAGCGTGATGCGGTTCCGGTAGCGCATGAGCACCGACTCCACGAGCGAGCCGTCGAAGAGCCGCCACAGGAACTTGATGGTGTCGCCGTTGCCCGTGCGCAGCCGATGGACCTCGGTGAGCAGCGGCGGGAAGAACCGCGTCACGAGCTCATCCCGCCTGTCCTTCGGCAGATCCGTCATCTGCTCCGGGTCCGTGGTGCAGTGGGAGAAGTAGTGGGTGGAGAGCTGTTTGGCGCGGAAGCCGGGCAGCCCCATCTCCTTCACCGCGGCGATCCGCTCGTCCATGCTCATGTCCGCGAGGTGCTGCGGCGGCTGCTGGACCCGCGGACCGCGGAAGTCCAGCAGCGGCCGCCCGCCGCGTGTGGGCGTGCGCGAGGTCGTGCCGTCCTCGTGCTCGACGACGGGTCGGACCTGCTTCCGTGAGGAGGTCCGCTGGGGTGCCGTGGGTGCGCTCTTGTCTGCCATACTGCCCCCGATTATCGCATGCGCGCGCCTGAAAGGACGCTCAGCCGGTGATGAACCCCGGAAGGAAGGTGAACAGCACGAGGGCGACGGGCGCGGTCGGCAGGATCGAATCCAGCCTGTCCATAACTCCCCCGTGCCCCGGCAGCAGCGAGCCCATGTCCTTGAGGCCGAGGTCCCGCTTGATCATCGACTCCGAGAAGTCGCCCAGCGTGGCGAAGGCCGGGATGACGATGCCGAGGACCGCGCCGGTCCACAGCGGTGCCCCGAACGCCCAGTGGGCCATGCCCATGCCCACCGCCGTCGCCATGAGGGCCGAGCCCGCGAAGCCCTCCCAGGACTTCTTGGGCGAGATCTTCGGCGCGATGGGGTGCCGGCCCAGGAGCGTGCCGGCGATGTAGCCGCCGATGTCGCTGGCGACCACGAGCGCGAGGAAGCAGATGACGAGCAGATTGCCCGCATCGAAGCTGAGCAGGTGGACGACGAAGCTCGCCATCAGGCCCACATAGGTGAGCGCGAAGAGGCTCACGCACACGTCCTTGACTGCGTTGCCGCGGCGCTGCAGGTCCTCCAGCAGGGTGAACAGCAGGACCGCGCCGGCCCCGGCGGTGAACGCGACCCACAGGGCTTCGCGTCCGCCGAAGGCCGTCGCGATCACCATGCATCCGGCCGCGACGATGGTCGAGAACTTCGAGACGTGCGCACCCGCGTGCTTGAGCGCGTCGCCTAGCTCCCACGTCGCCAGGCACACGCCCACGAGCACGATGACGACGAAGGACGGCGGGTAGAGGATGAGCGAGGTGAGCACTCCCCCGCCCAGAATCGCCCCCACCCCGATCGCGGCGGGCAGATTGCGTCCTGCTCTGCCGTAGTCCTTCGCCTCGGAAGCGGGCGCGGAGGCGGCCTCGGAAGCAGGAGGGCCGGCGTGCGGTGGCGGATCCGCCGGCCGGGGCGGGGTCGCGAGCGCCGGCTGTCCCGGTTCCCCGTGTGCGGCCTCGAGGCCGGCGAGGTCGAGGGCGGCGGTCACCGGGCCCATCGGCCGGTAGGGGTCCCAGCCGGCGTCGAGCCGGAGCGCGCCGTCGGGATCCACCGGGGAGGCGAACGAGGCGAACACGTCCGCCGAGGCGGACGCTCCCGAGGCCGGTGCGAGCGATGGGCCCGGAATCGGTGCCACCGCGACCATCTGGGCGGCTGCGACCGGCGCGGGAGGATCGGCGGGCTCGCGCGGGACAGCCTCGAGCGGAGAGCTCTCCGGTGCCGGACCGGGCGCGCCTGCGGCCATCTCGGCCCGCGCGCGCCGCAGCAGCTCCTCCGGAGCCAGGGGCCCCTCTCCAGCCGCTCGCGCCTCCTCCTCGAGCCGCCGCAGCTGGCGGCGGCTCGGCAGGGGCGCAGCGCTCGCGGGCGAGTCCGAAACGGTGTCAGTCACGTACGCCTCAGACCTCGAGCAGCTCCGCTTCCTTGGCGTCGAGCAGCTTGTCGATGCTCTCGACCTTGGACTTGGTCAGCTCGTCGAGCTCCTTGATGCCGCGGTCGACCTCGTCCTCACCGGTCTCGCCGTCCTTGGCCATCTTCTCGAGCGCGTCCTTCGCCTTGCGCCGGATGTTGCGGATCGCGACCTTGCCGTCCTCCGCCTTCGTCTTGACGATCTTCACGTACTCCTTGCGGCGCTCCTCCGTGAGCTGCGGCAGGACCACGCGGATGATGTTGCCGTCATTGGCCGGGTTCGCGCCCACATCCGAGTTGCGCAGGGCGTTCTCGATCTCACCGAGGGCGCTGCGGTCGTAAGGGGTGATGAGAAGGGTGCGGGCCTCGGGGACCTGGAAGGAGGCCAGCTGCTGCAGGGGCGTGGGCGCGCCGTAGTAGTCGACCTCGATGGAGGCGAAGAGGGCGGGGTTCGCACGGCCGGTGCGGATGTTGCCGAACTCCTCCTGCGTCGCCTCGATCGTCCGCTCCATCTTCTGGCCCGCTTCCGCGAGAGTCTCCTGGATCACTGTGTCCTCGTCTCTGCCGTGGTGGCTGTCTCGTGCCGGCTGGGGCAGCGGCCGGTGTCCGCCGCGTCCCGGCCATTCTATTGCGTGCAGCACCCTCCCACCGCCTCGGGCGGGGACGGGTGCCGGCCGCCCGCCCTCAGGCGGTGACGATCGTCCCGATGTTCTCCCCGGCGATCGCGCGCGCCAGGTTGTCCTCGCCCTCCATCCCGAACACGCGCATGCGCTGACCGTTGTCCATGCAGAGGGAGAACGCGGTGGCGTCGACCACCTTGAGGCCGCTCACGAGCGCCTCCTGGTAGGTGATCGAATCGAGCTTGACGGCCTCCGGGTTGGTCCGCGGGTCATCGGAGTACACCCCGTCCACGCCGTTCTTGGCGATGAGGACCTCATCCGCGTGGATCTCGAGGGCGCGCTGGGCGGCGACGGTGTCCGTCGAGAAGTACGGCATGCCCGCGCCCGCACCGAAGATCACGACGCGGTTCTTCTCCATGTGGCGGATCGCACGACGCGGGATGTAGGTCTCCGCGACCTGGGACATGGGGATCGCGGTCTGCACCCGCGTGTCCACATCCGCCTGCTCCAGGAAGTCCTGCAGCGCAAGGCAGTTCATGACGGTGCCGAGCATCCCCATGTAGTCGGCGCGCGTGCGATCCATCCCGCGAGAGGACAGCTCCGCCCCGCGGAAGAAGTTCCCGCCGCCGACGACGATGCTCACCTCGACCTCGGGCACGACGCTGGCGATCTGCTTGGCGACGCCGGAGACGACATCGGGGTTGACGCCCACGGAGCCGCCGCCGAACACCTCGCCCGAGAGCTTGAGGAGCACGCGGCGGCGCTCGGTGCGCAGCGACGGCGCGCAGGCGGCGCTGGAGGCGGGAGTGGCGTTCTCGGACATGTCTGCAGTCTCCTGGCATGCGGTGGGCGGTAGCGGACCGCCGTCGATTCTACCCAGATGCCGCGCACCCGCCGTCCAGGAACGCCTGCCGGATGCGGACGAACGCCGAGAGCGGCATCCCGACCGGGATGCCGCTCTCGATGGACCCGCCGGCACCGCCCGCAGGCGGTGCCGGGGAATCAGGCTCCGACGCGGAAGCGCAGGAAGCCTGTGGCCTTCACGCCGCCCTCTTCAAGGACGGAGGCCACGGACTTCTTGGGCTCCTTGGCGAAGCCCTGGTCGAGGAGGCAGTTCTCCTTGAAGAAGCCGTTGACCCGGCCCTCGACGATCTTGGGCAGCGCCTGTGCGGGCTTGCCCTCGTTGCGGGCCGTCTCCTCGGCGATCGCGCGCTCCTTCTCGACGAGCTCCGCGGGCACCTCCTCGCGGGAGAAGTACTTGGGCGCCAGGGCCGCGATGTGGACGGCCACATCGTGCGCGACCTCGGAGTTCTCGCCCTCGTATGCGAGCAGCACGCCGACCTGCGGGGGCAGGTCCTTGTTCGTGCGGTGCAGGTAGGACTCGACGGCCCCGCCCTCGATGCGGGCGACGCGCTTGAGCTCGACCTTCTCGCCCAGCGCCGCACCGCCCTCGGTGATGATCTGCGAGACCGGCTTGCCGTCGACCTCGGTGGCCAGCAGCGACTCGGCGTCGGCGGCGGAGTGCTCGACCGCGAGGGCGAGGATCTGGTTCGCGAGCTCGATGAACTTGTCCGACTTAGCGACGAAGTCCGTCTCGGAGTTGAACTCGATGATGGTTCCGACGCCGCCGTCCACGTGCGTGGCGACGAGACCGTCGGAGGTCGCGCGGCCCTCGCGCTTGGTGGCGCCCTTGAGGCCCTTCACGCGGAGGATCTCGGTCGCCTTCGCCTGATCGCCGTCGGCCTCGTCGAGAGCCTTCTTGACGTCGAGCATGCCGGCGCCGGTCTTCTCGCGGAGTTCCTTGATGTCAGCTGCGGTGTAGTTGGCCATACGCTCTCCTTCAGTTGGGAGGGTGGTTCCCGGCCGCCCTCCTGTGGGAGGGCGGCCGGGCAGGGGGACGGATCAGGCCTCGGTCGCCTCGGCGGCCGGAGCGGCCTCGGCGGCAGCGGCCTCGGGTGCCTCTGCGGACTCGGCGGCAGGCGCCTCGGCGGTCTCGCCCTTGCCCTCGAGGAGCTCGCGCTCCCACTCCGGCAGCGGCTCGACGGCGGAGACGTTCTTCTCGCCGCCGGCGTCCACGCCGTGGCGGACGATGAGGCCCTCGGCCACGGCGTCGGCCACCACGCGGGTCAGCAGGTTGACGGAGCGGATCGAGTCGTCGTTGCCCGGGACCGGGTAGGTGACCTCGTCCGGATCGCAGTTGGTGTCGAGGATCGCGATGACCGGGATGCCCAGCTTGCGCGCCTCGTCGACCGCGAGGTGCTCCTTCTTCGTGTCCACGATCCACACCGCCGAGGGGGTGCGCTGCATGTCGCGGATGCCGCCGAGGGTGCGGTCGAGCTTCTCCAGCTCACGGCGGAGGAGCAGCAGCTCCTTCTTCGTGTACATCGAGCCGGCGACGTCGTCGAAGTCGATCTGCTCGAGCTCCTTGAGCCGCGCGAGGCGGCCGGAGATGGTCTGGAAGTTGGTGAGCATGCCGCCCAGCCAGCGCTGGTTGACGTAGGGCTGGCCCACGCGCTTGGCCTGCTCGGAGATGGCCTCCTGGGCCTGCTTCTTGGTCCCGACGAAGAGGATCGAGCCGCCGTGGGAGACGGTCTCCTTCACGAACTCGTAGGCCGAGTCGATGTAGCCCAGCGTCTGCTGGAGATCGATGATGTAGATGCCGTTGCGCTCGGTGAAGATGAAGCGCTTCATCTTCGGGTTCCAACGGCGGGTCTGGTGTCCGAAGTGGACGCCGCTGTCGAGCAGCTGGCGCATTGTGACGACGGCCATGCCGACGCCTCCTTCCATGCGCACCACGGATGTGCGTGCGCACCTGTCGGGCTGACACCCTGGTGGTCGCAGATGCGCGCCTGCCCCTGTGGACGGATTCGGGCATGTCTGCCGTCACCCGTCCGAGCCTGTGCGCACACGCGGGCCCCGAGGGGCCGTCAGCGTTTGCGGTTCATGCCTGGCATCCGCGGACCTCACCGGCGAACACGAGGTTCGCACCGTCGGCCCGGTCCGTGTGTGAGCGGATGCGCGAAGTCAGCACCGGTCCGGACGGTTCGCCCTCCCGAGCCGGAGCTCAGGACTCTGAATGAGGACTCCGAGCTCAGGCGCCCGGCCTCCCGTACACGGACACAGTGCCGCTGGGAGCAGTCTAGTGCCGCCGGGGCGGTCCCGCCAATCGCAGTCCGACGACGCACCGACCGCCCTGCGCACTCGACCTGGGGAAAGGCCTGCAGTCCATGCGCACGTCGCCCTGTGGATGCCGCAGGCCCCGTCCACAGATCCGGACGGGGCCTGGCGGAGCTCCCGCCGCGGCGGTTCCCTGGCCGCATGAACGCAGACACGGCATCAGCAGGGGGACCTGCGGCACGCGCCCGGAGCGGAAGGCGTCCGAGGCCCGGCGGGACGCACTCTCGGAGCGGAGAGCACCCGGGAGCCGCCGGGGACGATGAGGCGGTCGACCGGGCGGGCCGGGCGGGCCGGGCGGGCCGGGCAGGCCGGGCAGGCCGGGCGGGCCGGACGGCGGACCGCAGGGCACTCCTGGGCACCGGCTCGGAGGGCCGGAGCGCGGACGAGGCGAGCCTCGGCCGGAGTGCCGCTCGCGCCGCCGCGATGCTCGCGGCGGCCGCCTTCGCCCTCGCACTGAGCGCACCTCTGGGCACGGTGCCCGCAGTCTCGGCAGTGCCGCCCCCTGCCGGCCGCACGGCACCGGCACCGACGCCGGCACACATAGTCTCCGCACCGCCCGCGCCCGCCGGAGGGAGCCTCACCGCGCAGGTCTCCGCCCTCGCCCGTCCCATGCCTCAGTCCGTTCCCCGCACCTGGCTGCCGCCGGTCCCCGGCGCTCGTGTGGTGCGCGGCTTCGACCCTCCCGAGGAGGACTGGCACAGCGGGCACCGGGGCGTCGACCTCGAGGCCCTGAGCGGCGAGGCGGTGCGCGCTCCGGCCGCCGGCACGGTCCGCTTCGCCGGACCGGTCGCGGGCAGACCCGTGGTGAGCATTCTCGCGGACGGCTGGATCGTGAGCATGGAGAGCGTCGATGCGGAGGTCGAGGAGGGACAGCCTGTCGCCCCGGGGCAGCGGATCGGCACGGTGTCCGATCCGCCCCACTGTGCGGACGGCTGCCTCCACGTCGGCGTGCGGAGAGACGATGGGACGCGCAGGTACTGGGATCCCCTGGCCTTCTTCGGCGGACCGGACGTGATCCTCCTGCCCGCCGCCGAGGCCCCTGCCGAACTGCCCGATGTCCCGCCGGACGCCCAGCGCAGCGGCGCCGGCCCGTGGGGCGGGCATCGGAACGGGCGGATCCCGCTCATCGCCATGTGCCCCCTGGAATCCGCGCCCGGACACCGGCTCCGCTGCGATGCCGCACGCGCCTTCGATGCGCTCAGCGCGGCGTTCGCCCAGCGCTTCGGCACTCCCGTCTCAGTGACGGACGCCTACCGGGACTACGAGACGCAGGTGGTGCTGAAACGGCGCAAGGGCAGGATGGCTGCGACGCCGGGCACGTCGAACCACGGCTGGGGCCTCGCCGTCGACCTGGGCAGCGGTGTGAACCGGTTCGGGACGGAGCAGCACGCCTGGATGCGGCAGAACGCCCCGCGCTTCGGCTGGATCCACCCCGCCTGGGCACGGCAGGGCGGATCGCTGCCCGAGGCCTGGCACTGGGAGTACGCGGCCGGTCCGGGATGAGGCCCGGATGCAGGGCCACCTCAGGCGCGCGGGTGCAGTGCACATCAGGCACGCGGGTGCAGTGCACATCAGGCACGCGGGTGCGCCTGCTCGTACACCGCGGCCAGCCGGGACAGGGAGACGTGCGTGTAGATCTGGGTCGAGCTGAGAGCCGCGTGCCCCAGCAGCTCCTGCACCTGGCGGATGTCGGCGCCGTTCTCCACCATGTGGGTCGCCGCGGAGTGTCGCATGCCGTGCGGGGAGAGCTCCGGCGCGCCCGGCACCGAGGCCGTGAGCCGGTGCACGATCCGCCTCACCTGCCGGACGTCGATCCGCCCGCCGCGCACCCCCAGGAAGAGGGCCTGCCCCGACCGCGCTTCCGCGAGGGCGGGGCGGCCGGTCGCGAGCCAGCGGGCGAGCGCCTCGGCGGCCGGCGTCCCATAGGGGACCCTGCGCAGCTTTCCGCCCTTGCCGAGCACCGTGAGCAGCCGCGCGCTCTCGTCGATGTCGCCGAGATCCAGTCCCGCCAGCTCGGAGACCCGGATCCCGGTGGCATAGAGAAGTTCGCCGACGGCTGTGTCGCGCAGGCTCTCCGCTTCCTGCCGCGGATCCCCTCCGGTGCTCTCGGCCTCCTCCCCCGTCCGGTCCGGGCCCTCAGCGCCCGCATCGAACACCTTCGCGGCCTGGTCCTGCTGGAGCACACGGGGCAGGCGGCGCGGCTTCTTCGGGGTGCGGAGGCGCACGGCGGGGTCGGCCGCGATCCTGCCGGTGCGCAGGCAGAACGCGAAGAAGCGCCGGACCGCGGCGACCCGGCGGGCCACCGACGACGGCGCGGCACCCTCGCCGGCCATCCCGAGCACCCAGGTGCGGAGATTCCCGGCCTCGATGCGGGCGAGCGGCAGGCCCGCCTCCTCGCTCTCGTCCTCCAACCCCGAGAGCAGCGCCGCGACATCGCTCAGATAGGCCCGGCGCGTGTGAGGGGAGGCGCCCTTCTCCAGCCGCAGGTGCTCGTCGAAGGCCTCGAGGGCATCGCGGTACTCGGCACTGCGCAGCGCGGCCGCGAGGGGCGGGAGCGATGCCGGTCGGGAGGCGGACATGGGACCAGAATAGGACTCGCCTGCGAGGCAGTGAACGCGACGCGCGCTGTGCTCGGCAGGCAGCGCAGGGCTCCCACGCACGCGCACATCGCACGCCGCAGGTCGCCTCCCCTCGGAGCGCCTTCCCGCAGATCGTCGCATCTGGGTAGGTAGACCGGTCGGGCTATCTGTGATTGGCTGAATCCGACACCGCCCGCCCGCAGAACGGAGCCGCCATGCACATCCCGCAGAGGGCCGACGCGCACGCGCCGTCGGCCCGCACATCGGCGAGGGAGAAGCTGCTGGATGCGGCGATGAGCCTCTTCTACAGCGGCGGCATCACCAGCACTGGGATCGACGCGATCATCGCGCGGGCCGGAGTGGCGAAGAAGAGCCTGTACAACAACTTCGCCTCGAAGGACGAGCTCGCCGCCTCCTACCTCCGCGCCCGGCACGAGGAGTGGCTCGGCCTCCATGCCGCCCGGAGCGCACACGCAGATGGACCGGTCGGCCAGGTGCTCGCCGTCTTCGACGCCTATCTCGATCATGCGCAGCTCGCCTACGAGAACGGCTTCCGCGGCTGCGGGCTGCTCAATGCCGCGGCGGAGCTGCCCGCCGGCTCCCCCGGACGCAGAGCTGTGCGCGAACACAAGGAGGAGGTCGAGCAGATCCTCCTCCGCGCCCTGCGCGCCCTGGACCGCATCGATGCCGAGGAACTCGCCGAGCACTTCTCGTTCCTCCTCGAGGGCGCGATGAGCCGCGCGGGACTTGAGGGGACGCCTGCCCGTCTCGATCGGGCTCGTGCGATCGCGGCGGGCATGCTCGGAACGGCGGGCGACGACCCCTCTGCGACCGCTGGGCCCGGAACCGCGGATGCGCACACGACTGCAGGGGTGCCCACGCCTGCGAAGGCGCACGCGGAGACGCACGGAGAGAGCATGCGCGCATGAGCCGCGGACCGCTGCTCGGCGTCCTCGCCGTCACCGTGACCTCCGTGCTGTGGGGCACCACCGGAACCGCCGCGACCTTCGCCCCGGAGGCCGGTCCCCTCGCGATCGGCGCTGCCGCCCTCGGCATCGGGGGCCTCCTGCAGGCCGCGATCGCGGTCCCGGAGCTCTGGCGCAGCCGCACGCTCCTGCGGCCCCGCCGCGCGCTCGTCCTGCTGGGCGCACTCGCCGTCGCCGTCTACCCCCTCGCCTTCTACAGCTCCATGCACCTGGCGGGCGTGGCGATCGGCTCCGTCGTCTCGCTCGCCTCCGCACCGCTGGCCTCCGGCGCCCTCGAGCGCATCGTCGAGGGACGCGCGCTGAGCCGCTGGTGGATGCTCGCCGCCGGGCTCGGGATCATCGGCAGCGTGCTGCTGTGCGTCTCCGCCCTCGGCGACGATACGGCGGATCCCCGGCACCTGGTCCTCGGCATCACTCTGGGCCTCGTCGCGGGCGCCTCCTACGCCCTCTTCTCCTGGGTCGCCCAGCGCCTCATGCGCACCGGGGTGGCCCGAGGCGCCGCGATGGGAGCCGTGTTCGGCCTCGGCGGCACGTTCCTCCTCCCGGTCCTCCTGCTCACCGGAGCACCGCTCATCGCCTCCTCCCAGGCCGCCCTCACCGCCGGCTACATGGCGCTCGTGCCGATGTTCCTCGGCTACCTCCTGTTCGGCTACGGCCTCACCAAGGTCGCGGCGAGCATGGCCACGACGATCACTCTCACGGAGCCCGCCGTCGCCGCGGTGCTGGCGGTCCTCGTCGTCGGCGAGCGCCTGAGCGCGCTCGGATGGACCGGCCTCGGCGTGCTCGCGGCGGTGCTCGCCGTCCTCGCCGTGGCCCCCGCCAACGCGGGCAGCGGCGAAGCCGGAGGGGCGAGAACCGGGCGAGCGGGAATCGGACCCGCTGGAACCAGACCAGCCGAGGCGGGACCCGGGCGGACAGAACGCGGAGTGACGGACCTCGATCCGGCCGATGCGACGCGGCCTGCCTCTTCAGGTGCCGATGCAGTCGACGTGGAATCGCTCACCCCCTCCGCTTCGACCACCCGCGGGCGGTCTTCTCCGCGTGCCCGCTGAGTTCGAGTGAGGCGAGGGCGGACATCGCCTGAGGCATCGCGAGACCCGCTCTCGCCGCGAGCGTGGGCACATCCGCACCCCGCCGCACCGGGAGCGCGGAGTAGATCTGAAGCTCGGCGGGGCCCAGGCCGTCGGTGAGCCGGAGCTCGCCCTGGCCACCCGAGGCATCCGAGGCATCCGAGCTGCCCGCCCCACTCGCGCCGCCGCCCTCGTCCTCGCTGCGGCTTCCGCACTCTCCACGAGCCGCCTGCTCCATCGCCTCCCCCAGGCTGCCCGCGAGAGCGAGCGCGTCCTCGGCCCGCACGACGAGCACCGCGGCACCCTCCTGGATGAGCCGATGGCAGCCTGCCGAGTGAGCGGCCATGACCGAGCCCGGCACCGCGCCCACCGGCCGCAGGAGCTCGGCGGCCCGGCGGGCGGTGTTGAGCGCACCCGAGCGGTGTCCGGCCGCCGTCACCAGGGTCGCTCGTGCGGCTGCCGCGATGAGGCGGTTGCGCAGCAGGAAGCGGTGCCGCATGGCCGTCTGCCCCGGTGCGGATTCGGAGACGATCACGCCCCTCTCGGCGATCCGGCCCAGCAGCTCCGCATTGCCGCGGGGGTAAGCGCTGTCCGCTCCTCCCGCCATGAACGCCGCCGTCACGCCGCCTGCTGCCAGGGCCGTCCTGTGGGCCGTCGCGTCCACACCGTACGCACCCCCGGAGACCACTGCGTGCCCGGCGGCGGCCAGATCCCAGGCGAGCTGCCGGGTGACGGTGAGCCCGTAGGAGTCCGCGGCACGGGCGCCCACGACCGCGATCGACCGGGACAGGGCCTCGGCCAGCGGCAGCGGTCCCCGCGCCCAGAGGGCGAACGGCGCCTGAGCGCCGAGATCGTCGACGCCGCCCGGCCACTCCGGATCGGAGGGGAGGACGAGCCGCCCGCCCAGCTTCGCCATGACGCGCAGATCCCGTTCCGCGTCGAGCTCGCGGAACCGCACACGCCAGCGGTCGTGGGCGGCGCGCACCCGTGCGCGCAGCGGTCCCGCGTCGTCCTCCGTCTCCGACAGCGCCTCCACCACCGCGTCTGCCGCCCGCCTGCGGGCGCCTGCCTCGCGGCTCAGGGCCAGTCCGTGCGCCTCCTCGAACCCGCAGGCGCGTACGAGCGCTCCCAGGAGGGCATCCCCCGGCTCCGCCATCCGCACGAGGTCCGCCGCGGCCCTCCGCTCCGCCTCCGCACTGCCCATCGTCCTCACCCTTCCTGCGTCCGCATGAGCAGCGCCGCGCCGAGCTCGTCCGCGCCCGGCCGCTCGGTGCCGGCGAGGTCCGCGATGGAGGCGGCGATCCGCACCACCCGGTCATAGCCGCGCATCGACAGCGCCCCCGTCTCCAGCGCCCTGTCCAGCACCCGCGTCTCCGCGGCGGAGAAGGCGAAGGCCCTGCGCAGCCAGGCCCCCGGCGCCCTCGCATTGGTGCTCCAGGGCATGTCCGCGTACCGAGCCGCCTGCGCCTCCCTGGCGCGGACGACCCTCCGGGCCACCTCCTCCGAGGACTCCCGCGGGATGGGCGCATGCACGTCCGCCGGCGTCACCGGCAGCATCTCCAGCCTGATGTCGACCCGGTCCAGGAGCGGACCGGAGAGCCTGTCCCGGTACCGCCGCTTGTCCGCGGGCGTGCAGCGGCATGCCGAGTCCGGCCCGAGGCCCGCACCGCAGGGGCAGGGGTTCGCCGCCATGACCAGCTGGAACTCCGCCGGCAGCGTGACCGAGCCCCAGGCGCGCGACACCCGGCACCAGCCGGACTCCACCGGTTCCCGCAGCGCCTCGAGCACATCGCGGGAGAACTCCGGGGCCTCGTCCATGAACAGCACGCCTCGATGCGCACGGGAGAACACCCCCACCATGTTGGGGCGCGAGCTGCCCAGCATCGCCGCGGCCGTGGTGCGATGGTGCGGGGTCTCGAACGGCGGCAGCGCCGATGCCGTGTCCTCCCGCGTGAGCGTCCCGGCCAGCGAACGCAGTGCCATCACCTCGACGGCCGCGGGAGGATCGAGCGGCGGGAGGATCCCCGGCAGACAGCTGGCGATGAGCGTCTTCCCGGCACCGGGCGCTCCCATCATGAGGAGATGGTGTCCGCCGGCCGCCGCGACCTCGAGCGCGAAGCGGGCGTCGTCCTGCCCCTGCACCTCGGACAGGTCGTGGATCTGCGGCCGCGGCGCGTGCCGCACCGGGTGCGGACGCACGGCCTCCGCGGGTGCGGGCCTGATGTCCTTCGCTCCCAGCGTCACCGCGCAGTCGGCGAGGCTCACCGCAGGCACGATCTGCGCACCCGGCACCATTCCCGCCTCCTCCGCGCAACCGGCGGGCACCACGAAACGGCGGAAGCCGGCGCGCATGCCGGAGACCACGGTGGGCAGGACCCCCGGGAACGGCAGCACCCTGCCGTCAAGACCCAGCTCACCGCAGAACACGGCGCCCCGGACCGCGGCCGGATCGAGGCATCCCTCCACCTCAAGGATCGCGACGGCGATCGCCAAGTCGAAGCCCGTGCCCACCTTGCGCACGCTCCCCGGCGCCAGCGAGACCGTGTACCGCAGCGTCTGGATCGTCACGCCCATGTTGTGCAGCGCCGCGCGGATGCGCTTGCGGGACTCGCTCACCGCCGCATCCGGCAGCCCCACGATGTCGATGCCCGGAATGCCGGCGTTCGCGCTCGCCTCCACGACGACCGGCGTGCCGTCGAGGCCCGCGAGCGCGATCGCCTCCGTCCGGCCGATCCTCCTGGTCCGCGCCTCGGACGGCGCCCGCCCCTCCGGGAGCGCGGTCGCGGGCAGTGCCTCCGGATCGGAGGCCGCCGTACTCATGACAGCCCTCGCAGGTGGGTGAGCTCCGGCTGGCCGTCCGGCGGCCACACGATCCCGATCACGTCGATGCGGAACTGCGGGATCCACTGCGGCTGCTCGGCGAGCCATGCCCCCGCGAGCGTGCGCAGGGTCCGGCGCTTGCGCGCGCCGATCGATTCGAGCGGATGGCCCGAGCGCAGACTCGACCTCGTGCGCACCTCGACGAACACGACGGTGGGGCCGTCCGGCTCCTCCGCCACGATGTCGATCTCACCGTGCCGGCACCGCCAGTTCCGTGCGATGATCCGCCAGCCGGCGGCCCCGAGTCGGTCGGCCGCGAGGTCTTCGCCGCTGCTTCCCAATGACTGTCTGGACATGGGCCCATGACAGCCGCCGCCGTCCTCACGGACAAGGCCCGCCCCAGAGCTGTGGACGGCCGAGGACGATCCACAGGACGGATGTGCGCACGGACGCGTCTTCCCGCAGGGCTCCTGTGACCTCGGGCAGCCCGCCCGCGCCGCGACCGCCGAGCCCCCGCCGGAAACCGGCAGAACGGGCAACGGCATCGCGCAGTCGGCACGGGGGCGGTCGGCAGACGACCCGAGGACAGGCGCAGCCGACGCACTCCCGTACGCCGCAGTCCACAGATCATGTACGCACCGGTGCCGCGCTCAGGCCGTCACGGAGCCGAGAGCACGGCCGTCACGGAGATCGGAAGCGCAGTCCTCGCAGAGCCATGGGCATCATCGCCCCGGGGTCGCGGCCCTCGCCCTCACGGGGCGCGCCTTCAGCAGGACGAGCGCTCAGCCCTCACCGGCGGAGCGCCGTGGGCGGCTCCAGATCGGATTTCGCGAGCTCCTCGATGTTCACGTCCTTGAACGTGAGCACGTGCACGTTCGTGACGAACCGCGCAGAGCGGAACGTGTCCCACACCCAGGCGTCCTTGAGCGTGAGCTCGAAGTAGACGTCGGTGCCCGCCTCATGCGCCTTGAGATCGACCGCGTTCGCGAGATAGAAGCGCCGATCGGTCTCGACCACATAGGTGAAGAGCCCCACCACATCACGGTACTCGCGGTAGAGCGCCAGCTCCTGATCCGCCTCGTAGTCCTCCAGGTCCTCTGCACTCATGGCGTCATCCTAGTTCCCGGCTCACACGCCGAGCGACCAGGAGGTCCGGTGGTGCGGGCTCACGCCGAGGGCCGCGATCGCCTCCCGGTGCGCGGCCGAGCCGTAACCGGCGTTCGAGGCCCAGCCGTAGCCCGGGAACTCTGCATCGAGCCCCCGCATCCGCGCGTCCCGGTCCGTCTTCGCGAGGATGCTCGCGGCCGCGATCGTCGCGATCCGCCCATCGCCCTTGACGAAGGTGCGCACGGGCGGCACCTCGATCTCGGCGGCATCGCCGAAGACGAGGGCGGCATCCAGGGTGAGCGGGGCCGAGAGCCAGTCGTGGCTGCCGTCGAGCAGCACGAGGTCCGCGGGCCCGTGCACCGCGAGCGCGGCCAGCGCCCGCCTGCCCGCGAGACTGAGCGCGAGCGTGATGCCCACCGCGTCGATCTCGGCCGCCGAGGCGTAGGCCACCGCATGCTGCGGGCGCCAGCGGGCGACCGCCTCGGCCAGCGCCGTGCGCCTGCCGGCGGGCACCTGCTTGGAGTCGCGCAGACCCTCCGGGATCTGCATGAGCTCGCCCTCGAGCGCCGGACCACCGGCGTCCTGACCGACGGCGGGCGCCAGCGCCTCCGCCACGGCCCAGCGCACTGCACCCACGCCCACCGGACCGGCGAGCGAACCGCGGCCCACCTCGTCCATGCCGATGAGCGCCCGGACGCCGGAGAACGCGGCCTCCGCCTCGGTCTCCAGCGTGCGGATGCCCTCAGCCGGCCGCCGCTTCGCCGTCACGGCTCCGACACCTCGGAGAGGGAGGGGAGCCCCTCGGAGCCGGAAGCTCCGCCGCTCCCGGTCCCGCGGCCGTCAACGGCCTCCCCGCCGTCACCGGCCTCGGGCACTCCCTCGAAGGTCGGCTCGGCACCGCCCATCCACGTGAATCGGTCGAACGGCCAGTTGAGCACGAAGACCTCCCCGACCACATCGCCGGCGGGAATGAACGCGCCGCCCGCGGAGAGCTCGTTGTAGCGCGAGTCGAGCGAATTGCCGCGGTTGTCGCCCATGACCCAGAAGTGGTCCTCCGGCACCGTCACCGCGAATTCGACCTCCGACGGCGCCGTCCCCGGTGAGAGGTAGTCCTCGTCCAGCGGCTCGCCGTTGACCAGGATCCGCCCCTGCGCATCGCAGCATTCGACGGTGTCCCCGCCCACTCCGACCACGCGCTTGATGAGCTGGCTGCCGGCGTCAGCGGGCTGCAGTCCGAGGAACACGAGCACCGGATTGGGCTGGTACTGGGCGACGAGGCTGGGCGGGAGCCAGCCACCGGGGTCGTCGAAGACGATCACATCGCCGCGCTCGAGATCGTTGAAGAACAGCTGGTTGACCATCACCCTGTCGCCGATCTGCAGGGTGGGCTCCATCGAGGCGGAGGGGATGTGGAAGCTCCGGACCACGAATGCCTTGAGCAGATAGGAGGCCAGCAGCGCCACGAGGATCACGACCGCGAACTCGCGGATCACCTTCCACACCGGCTTCCTCGTCCTGGTGCCGTGCTCTCTCGTCTGCTCGTCGCTGCTGTCCACGGGGAGCAAGTCTATCCGCGTTCAGCCTTCGCCCATGACGGTGCCGATGATCCGCTCCTCCCTGATCATCCCGCCGCCCGGGCGTCCCAGCAGATCGCGGGAGTCGAAGGAGTCTCCGCGGTTGTCCCCCATCAGCCATACCCGCCCCGCGGGGACCTCGACGGCGAAGTCCGCGGCCGAGGCGCGCGCTCCGGGTTCGGCCAGGTACGGCTCCTCGAGGGGCTCGCCGCCCACCAGCAGGCGCCCGCGCGCATCGCAGCACTCGACCGTGTCTCCGCCGACCCCGATGACGCGCTTGACGAAGTAGACGTCCCGCGGGCCGATGCCGAACCAGGAGCCCAGCTGTTCGCCCGCCGTGGGAGGCAGCGCACCGATGAAGGAACCGCGCCCGTCCACGACCACGAGGTCGCCGCGCTCATAGGTCCGCAGGATCCCGTCGGCCCGCCAGACGCGGATGCGGTCACCGGGTGAGAGCGCGGGCTCCATCGAGGCGCTCGGCACCGTGAACGGCTGAACCACGAGGCCCCGCAGCGCGCCTGCCAGCACGAGGGGGAGGCCCAGCACGCACAGCGCGAGGAGGCCCAGCCTGCGGAGACGACGGGCCCGTGCCTGCCGGTCGCGGCTGTCCCGGGCACCCTCGGGGTGAGGCCCCCCGGGTCCCCTCGAAAACGCGCGTGGGCGCGACCCGGAGGTCGCGCCCACGCGTGCGCCGCGGTCCGCGGCGCCGCCGATGCTCGGCATGGGGTCATCCCCGCCTCGGCGGGAGGCTCAGCGCTTCTCGCGGATGCGAGCCGCCTTGCCGCGCAGGCTGCGCAGGTAGTACAGCTTCGCACGGCGCACAGCACCCCGGGTGTTGACGGCGATGGCCTCGACGATGGGCGAGTGCACCGGGAAGGTGCGCTCGACGCCCACGCCGAAGCTGATCTTGCGGACCGTGAAGGTCTCGCGCACGCCGTGGCCCTGGCGACGGATGACGACGCCCTTGAACACCTGGATGCGAGAGCGGTTGCCCTCGACGACGCGGACGTCGACGGACACGGTGTCACCGGCGCGGAACTCCGGGACATCCGACTTGAGCGACTTCGCGTCGAGGAAATCGAGCTTCTGCATGATGTTTCTCCTGATCACCCGCCCCGGGTCGATGCGATCTTCCAGATTCGGCCCCGCGGGAACCGCGGGGTGCGATGGATTCGTCCGCCCGGGGGCGCCCACGGGGAGCGCACCGCCGCGAGGTGTCCGATCCCCCAGGGCAGAGGGACACCAGCGAACGCAAGGTCCGATTCTGCCAGATCGCAGCGGACCGTTCCAATCGGCCGCCCCACCCCGCGCGACCGCCCGGCGCGCCGGTGCGGACGCCGCATCGGCTCCGTCCCCGGATCATCCGGGCGCGGTCTCCTCACGCTCCTCAGTGAGGGCCGCAAGCACCCGGCGGTCGTGCGCATCGAGGACCCCGGCGGGCAGTGCGGCGAGCAGGTCCGGCCGCACCCGGGCGGTGCGCCGCAGCCGCTCATCGCGCCGCCAGCGCGCGACCTTCCCATGGTCGCCGCTCAGCAGCACGGGCGGGACCTCGTGACCGCGCCATTCTGCCGGCTTCGTGTACACGGGGTACTCGAGCAGGCCGTCCTCGTGGCTCTCCTCGTCGAGGCTCTCGGGGTTCCCGATCACACCGGGCAGCAGCCGGGCGATCGCCTCGACCATGACCATGACCGCGACCTCGCCGCCGTTGAGCACGTAGTCGCCGATGCTCACCATGCGCACCTCGGCGCGCTCGGCCGCCCAGTCGATGACCCGATGGTCGATGCCCTCGTAGCGCCCGCAGGCGAACACGAGGTGCTCGCGCGCGGCGAGCTCGCGCGCCGTCGCCTGGGTGAAGACCTCGCCCGCGGGGCTCGGGACGATGAGCACGGGAGCGGCCGGAGGCCTCGCGTGCGAGGCGACCGGAGCCTCCGCGCCGGCCCCCAGCACGTGGTCGAGCGCCTCGCCCCACGGCTCGGGCTTCATGACCATGCCGGCGCCCCCGCCGTAGGGCGTGTCGTCGACGGTGCGGTGCCGGTCGTGCGTCCAGTCGCGCAGGTCGTGCACTCCGAGGTCGAGCAGTCCCTTCTCCTGAGCCCGGCCGATGAGGCTGAGCTGCAGGGGCGAGAGGTACTCGGGGAAGATCGAGAGGACGTCGAGGCGCATCAGGCGCGGTCCTCCGCGTCCGCGCCCCCATCCGGGAGGAGACCGGGAGGGGGCGTGAGGAGCACGATCCGCGCCTCCGTGTCCACGACGGGCACGATCTCCTCGACGAAGGGGACGAGCGCCTCCTCCCCGGCCGTCGTCTCGATGTGCAGGAGATCCTGCACCGCTCCGACCGTGAGGTCCGTGACGGTGCCGATGAGCTCGCCCGCCGCATAGGCCGGCTCATCGTCCTCCGCGGGACCGCCGTCCGCAGGCCCCGCCTCCTCCACCGCATGGTGCACCGCAAGACCGATGAGCTCCTCGACCTGCCAGGCATCGTCCTCGGAGCCGGCGTCCTCGTCATCGACGAGCAGGAGGGTGTTGCGGATCTCCTCGGCCCGGGTGCGGTCGGCGATCTCCGCGAAGGTGAGCATGAGGCGGTCGCGGTGCCAGCGCGCCCGTTCGAGTGTGAGCGGCCCGATGTCCGGCTCGGTCGCGAAGACGGCGCCGGGGACGAAGCGCGCATCCGGGTCGTCCGTGCGCACCTCGACCGTGACCTCCCCGCGAATGCCGTGCGGTCTGCCCGTGCGCGCTGCGATCTGGCTCATGCCTCTTCTCCGTCCTGTGTCGCCGGTTCGATGACGATGCCGTCCTCGTCCGCCCAGAGGCGGGCTCCGGGGGTGATCGCCACGCCGCCGATCTCCACCGGGACGTCCACCGCACCGGCCCCGTCCTTCCGGCTCTTGCGCGGGTTCGAGCCCAGCGCCTTCACGCCGAGGTCCAGTCCGCCGATCTCCGCACGGTCGCGCACCGCACCGTGGATGACGACGCCGGCCCAGCCGTTCCCGGCCGCAGCCGCTGCGATGTTCCCGCCCATGAGGGCGCTGTCGAGGGCACCGCCGCCGTCGACCACCAGCACGCAGCCGCGGCCCGGTGCGGCCGCCATCTCCTTGACCAGCTGGTTGTCGCCGCGGCAGAGGACCGTGCGCACGGGTCCTGAGAACCGCACGCGGCCACCCACGTCCTGGAACTGGACCGCGAGGGAGACGAGGTCCTCGCCCCGTTCGTCCCACAGGTCCGCTGTCGCCACCCCGGTCATATTCTCCCCCTGCTCGCATCGTCCCGGTGCAGATCGCACCCACCGTCGTCCCGACGGGCATCGGCGTCCATTCTCCCCCACTCACCGCCTGCAGGCGCACCGCCTGGACAGCACCTCTCCTCCGCTGTGCGGCCGCAGCTCCATGTCAACGCTCCGGCTCCGATCGGACAGGCAGCCTCCGGATCACGGAGAAAGCTCCACGTCTCTCCGCCTGCCCGCCGCTTTCAGCCGCTGCAGCGCGGCAATCCGACGGCGACCGCCGAACACGGCCCGGCCGCGACAGCACCGCACGCCGGCTTCGCTCGCGAACACCATGCACGGGCACATACGCGAGGGGCCGGTGCGGACAGCTGTCCGCACCGGCCCCTCGCGCGCTGGAGGTCAGTCCTCCACGAGATCCACACGCACCCGGTCACGACCGGCGAGCGCGCCGATCACGGTCCGCAGAGCCTTGGCTGTGCGCCCGGCCCTGCCGATCACCCGGCCGAGGTCGTCCGGGTGCACCCGCACCTCGAGCGTCGTGCCGCGCTGCCCGCTGCGCGAGCGCACCGACACGTCGTCGGGGTTGTCCACGATGCCGCGGACCAGGTGCTCGAGTGCGTCGGAGAGCATCTCAGGCCTCGGTCTGCTCGGCTGCCTCGGCGGACTCCTCGGCAGGAGCCTCTTCCTTGGCGGGCTTCGCGCTGATGACGGACTTCGCGGCGGGAGCCTCGAAGGCCTCCTTGGCGCTGCGGCCCTTCACGGTGCTGACGGCCTCGCCCTCACCGGTGTGCTTCTGCCAGTCGCCCGTGAGCTTGAGCAGAGCCTTCACCTGGTCGGTGGGCTGAGCGCCCACGGACAGCCAGTACTGCGCACGCTCGGAGTCGATCTCGATGAACGAGGGCTCCTCGGTGGGGTGGTACTGGCCGATCTGCTCGATCGCACGGCCGTCCCGGCGGGTGCGGGAATCGGCGACGACGACGCGGTAGTGCGGTGTACGGATCTTGCCCATACGGGTGAGACGGATCTTGACTGCCACTTGAGTGGTGTCCCCTTCTGATCAGGTGTGAGAGCACGGATCCGTCCGTGGGGACAGACGGCGTGCGCACTCTGCGCGTATTCGGGAGCGCGCGGTTGAGAGGGTCCGTGCGCGCCCGGGTACAGCGCACGATTATGCCAGAAGTCCGGCGCCGGGAGAAACCGGCCTCGGACCGGCCGCCCGGCTCAGAAGCCGCCGAATCCCTTGGGCAGCTTCGACAGGTCGATCTCCTCCTCGCCCATGTCGATGCCGCCGAAGGCCGCGCCCTGCTTCTCCGGCTGCCTGCCCTGCCTGCGCAGCTCGGCCTCCTTCGCCTCCTGCGCGCGCTTGGCCGGGTTCCCCGACTTGCCCGCGGGCTTCTTCTTCCCCTTCTTCCGCTTCGATGCGCCGCCGGGTCCGCCCGCACCGGGCATCCCCGGCATCGCGGGCATACCGGGCATCGCGCCCCCGCCGCCGGCTCCGGGCATGCCCGGCATCCCGCCGCCCTTGCGCATCTGCCGCATCATCTTCTGCGCCTGCGCGAAGCGCTCCATGAGCTGGTTGACCTGCGTGACGGTGGTGCCGGAGCCCTTCGCGATGCGGGCCCGGCGCGAGCCGTTGAGCAGGCGGGGATTCGCACGCTCGTGCGGCGTCATCGACTTGACGATGGCCTCGACCCGGTCGATCTCGCGCTCGTCGAAGGCCTCGAGCTGCTCCTTGTACTGGCTCATGCCCGGCATCATCGTGAGCATCTTCTTGAGCGAGCCCATCTTCTTGAGCGACGCCATCTGCGTGAGGAAGTCGTTGAGATCGAAGTCCTCACCGGACTCCACCTTCTTCGCGAGCTTCTCCGCTTCCTTCTGGTCGAAGGTCCGCTCCGCCTGCTCGATGAGCGTGAGGATGTCGCCCATGTCGAGGATGCGGTCGGCCATCCGGTCGGGATGGAACTGCTCGAAGTCCTTCATGCCCTCGCCCGTGGAGGCGAACATGATGGGCTTGCCCGTGACCTGCGCGACGGAGAGCGCCGCACCGCCGCGGGAGTCGCCGTCGAGCTTGGACAGGACGACGCCGGTGAAGTCGACGCCCTCGTCGAAGGCCTGCGCCGTGGCGACGGCGTCCTGGCCGATCATCGCGTCGATGACGAAGAGGATCTCATCGGGACTGACGGCATCGCGGATGTCGCGGGCCTGCTGCATGAGCTCCTCGTCGATGCCCAGCCGTCCGGCGGTGTCGACGATGACGACGTCGTGGAGCTTGGACCGCGCGACGTCCATAGCCTCGGTGGCGACCCGCACGGGATCGCCCACGCCGTTGCCGGGTTCGGGCGCGTAGACGAAGGCACCGGCCCGCTCTCCGACGATCTGCAGCTGATTGACCGCGTTGGGGCGCTGGAGATCGGCGGCCACGAGCATGGGGCGGTGGCCCTCGGACCGCAGCCAGTGCGCGAGCTTGCCCGCGAGCGTCGTCTTGCCCGCGCCCTGGAGGCCGGCGAGCATGATGACGGTGGGCGGACGCTTGGCGAACTCGATCCGGCGGGTCTTCCCGCCCAGGATCTCGACGAGCTCCCCGTTGACGATCTTCACGACCTGCTGGCCGGGGTTGAGCGCCTGCGAGACCTCCGCGGAGAGCGCGCGCTCGCGCACCCGGCCGGTGAACGCCTTCACGACGGGCAGCGCGACGTCCGCGTCCAGGAGAGCACGGCGGATCTCGCGGATGGTCTGGTCGACGTCGGCCTCGGACAGGCGGCCCTTGCCGCGCAGGTTCTTGAAGGTCGTCGTCAGCCGGTCGGACAGTGAGTTGAACACAGCGCTCCTCGGATCTCGGGGTCTGCCCCGTGGGGTCAGCACTCCAGGGTACCAATCCGTCGCGCGATCCACTGACAGACCGGCCCCGGCGCCCATGGGAGCCGAGGCCGGTCAGGGTCAGCGCACGAGCCTGCCGGCTCAGCTCCTCGCGGCGGCGTGCTCCGGGGAGTAGGCGAACTCGTTGTGCTGCGCGAGGTCCACACCCGCCTCCTCGACCTCGGCGCTCACACGGAAGCCGATCGTCTTGTGGATCGCGAAGCCGATCGCCGCGGTGACCGCTGCGGTGAAGACGATGGAGAACACCGCCGCGACGATCTGGGCGACCATCTGCCCGCTGCCCCCGCCGTAGAGGAGACCGCCGGCGAGCTCCCCGGTGGGCAGGGTGAAGAAGCCGAGCGCGAGGGTGCCCCAGAGGCCCGCGACGAGGTGTACCCCCACGACGTCGAGCGCATCGTCGTAGCCCAGGCGGTACTTCAGCCCCACCGCGAGCGAGGCCAGCACTCCGGCGATGAGTCCGATCGCGACCGCGCCGAGCGGTGAGACGTTGGCACAGGCCGGGGTGATGGCGACGAGGCCGGAGACGATGCCGGAGACGGCGCCCACGGACGTGCCGCGCTTGTCCCGGAGCCCCTCCACGAGGAGCCAGCCCAGCAGCGCTGCGCCCGGGGCGGCGATGGTGTTGACCACGATGAGACCGACCTCGGCGACCTCCGTGGCCGCACCTGCGTTGAAGCCGAACCAGCCGAACCAGAGGATCGCGGCTCCCACCATCATGAGCGGCACCGAGTGCGGCTTGTGCGGCTGGGGAGTGCGGCCGAAGTCCTTGCGACGGCCGAGGATGAGCACGAGGACCAGGGCGGCGACACCGGCGTTGATGTGGACCACGGTGCCGCCGGCGTAGTCGAGCGCCTCGCCGAACACGGAGCCGAGCGCGCCGTCCGCGGAGAGCAGCCCGCCGCCCCACACCATGTAGGCCATGGGGCAGTACACGAGGGTCACCCAGAGGACGGTGAAGAGGATCCAGCTGCTGAACTTCGCACGGTCCGCGATCGCGCCGGAGATGAGCGCGACCGTGATGATCGCGAAGGTCGCTCCGAAGCCCACATCGACGAGTTCGGCGGACTCCGTGAGGCCGCTGAGGCCGAAGTTCGCGAACGGGTCGCCGAACATCTCGAGGAAGCCGTCGCCGCCGGTCATCGAGTACCCCCAGAGCACCCAGACGACCGCGGTGGTCGCGATCGCGACGAAGCTCATGAGCATCATGTTCACTGCCGAGCTCATCCGAGCCATGCCGCCGTAGAAGAACGCCACCCCGGGGGTCATGAACAGCACGAGGGCCGTCGCGGCCACCACCCAGAAGGGCGTCACCGCGCTGAGTACGTCGTCGATCTGCATTGCCGCCTGCCTTCGGTTGTGCCTGCGGCCCGCACCGAAGCACCGGACCGCGGGAGCGGTGCTCCCGCTCACAGAGTCTGCCGAAGGCGTGTTTCCGCACACATGCGCGCGTGTGACAGCGGTGTAACCGGGAGCGGCGCCGTGTGAACAGCCTGTGACGCACCGCTGCCGGAGTGCGGCCTGGGCTCCGGTGCGGCCTGGGCTCCGGTGCGGGCAGAGCCGGTTGGGGCAGAGCCGGTTCAGCCCTCCAGGATCGCGTCGACGAAGCCCTCGGCCTCGAAGGGCGCGAGATCGTCGGCGCCCTCGCCGAGGCCGATCAGCTTGACCGGCACGCCGAGCTCCCGCTGCACCGCGACGACGATGCCGCCCTTGGCGGTGCCGTCGAGCTTGGTGAGCACGATGCCGGTGATGCTCACCGCCTCGGAGAACACCTTGGCCTGCTGCATGCCGTTCTGACCGGTCGTCGCATCGAGGACGAGCAGCACCTCGTCGATGTCGCGGCCCTCCGGCAGCGGGCGGGCGGCCACCCGGCGGACCTTGCCGAGCTCGTCCATGAGGCCCTTCTTGTTCTGGAGGCGGCCGGCGGTGTCCACGAGCACGACGTCCACGTCCTCGTCGACTCCGCGCTCCACGGCCGTGTAGGCGACGGCGGCCGGGTCCGCGCCCTCCTCCTTGCGCACCGTCTCCACGCCCACGCGGGCGCCCCAGGTGCTGAGCTGCTCGGCGGCCGCGGCGCGGAAGGTGTCCGCCGCGCCCAGCAGCACGGTGCGCTCCTCTGCGACGAGGACCCGGGCGATCTTGCCGACCGTCGTCGTCTTCCCCGCGCCGTTGACGCCCACCACGAGCACGACGCGGGGGCGCGCACCGTCCTCACCCGGCTCGACCCTGAGGGTGCGGTCCATCGTGGGATCGACGATCCGGACGAGCTCCTCGCGCAGCAGCTGCCGGACCGTCTCCGGCTCGCGCGTGCCGAGCACCCGCACGCGCTCGCGCAGCGCCTCGACGATCTCCGTCGTGGGCTCCACGCCCAGATCGGCCATGATGAGCAGATCCTCGATCTCCTCCCACGTCTCCTCATCGAGGGTGTCGCGCGAGAGCAGCGCCAGCAGACCGCGGCCGAGGCTCGTGTTCGACTTCGCGAGCCGGCTGCGCAGCCGGGCGAGCCGGCTCGCGGGCTCGGTGGGCCGCTCGAGCACGGGCGGGGCGGCCTCGGCCTCGGCTTCCGGCGCCTCCTGAGCCGGCGCCTCGGCCGCATCGGACTCGGGCCGGGGCGTCTCCTGACCGGCCTCCCTGCCCGGCGCCTCCCCCCTCCTCCTGCGCGAGGGCGCCAGCAGGAAGAACCCGCCGATCACGAGGAGGAGGACGACGAGGCCGATCACGACGTAGGTGGGTTCCACGGTTCACTCTCCTGGATGCTTGTTCTGGCCTGGACGCGTTGTCCGGCCCGGTTGCGAGTTCTGGCCCGGTTGCGTGCTCCGGCCCGAGCGGTTCGGCAGAGGCGCAGCGCGCCTGCGCGGCGGTCCGGCGCTCAGCGCGTGCCGCGGCCGAACAGCAGGCTCATGGCCGTGCGCGGGCCGGTGCCGGTCTCGGGCACGCGCCAGTGGCGGGTGCGCGGGCGGAACGTCAGGAGCGCGGGTGCGGCATGCCTGCACGGCTGCGGGCGCAGGACGTAGGAATGCTCCCGCATCGCGGTGACGGCGGCCTGCTCGCGGGTGGCGAGGCTCGCGGTCTCGTCGTCGCCGAAGTACCCGTGGACCTCGTCCTCGTAGCCGGTCCACTGCGAGGGGAGCCGGAAGCGGTCGCGGTCGCCGCTGTGGATGCGGCCCTCGCGTCTGAGCCCCGGCAGCGCGACGAGGAGGACGATGACGAGGCCGATAGCGAAGCACACCGCGAGTCCGATGACCACGACGAGGAAGCCGGCTCCGGACATCAGCAGACAGCTCTCTCACTGCGGACGGTCATGCTCTGCGGGCTCCTCGGGTGCGGTCATGCGCGATGCGGTCTCTCACGCAGCGGGATCGGCAGCGAACCCGCGGATGGGCTCCCGCCAGTGTATATTGCCGCGGGCGCGATGCGACTCAGTCATTGCACAGGCGCGGGGCTCTCCTCGTGCGCGGGAGCGCCGCGGTCATCAGCCTGCCGGGTGAGGCGCTGCGAGATCACCTGGGAGACCCCGTCGCCGTGCATCGAGACGCCGTAGAGCGCATCGGCGATCTCCATCGTCCGCTTCTGGTGGGTGATGACGATGAGCTGACTGGATTCCTGGAGCTCGCGGAAGATCGTGAGCAGGCGGGACAGGTTGACGTCGTCGAGCGCAGCCTCCACCTCGTCCATGACGTAGAAGGGGCTGGGCCGCGCCTTGAAGATCGCGACGAGCATCGCGATGGCGACGAGCGAGCGCTCCCCGCCGGAGAGCAGGGAGAGCCGCTTGACCCGCTTGCCCGCCGGCCGGGCGGAGACCTCCACCCCCGTCGTGAGCATGTCCTGCGGATCGGTGAGCTCGAGCCGTCCCTCGCCGCCCGGGAACACGCGGGAGAAGATGTCCGCGAACTCCCGCTGGGTGTCTGCGAACGCGGCCTCGAACACCTCCTGCACGTGCCGGTCGACATCCGCGACGAGCCCCATGAGCTCCGCGCGCGTCCGCTCGATGTCCGTGATCTGCTTCTCGAGGTAGTCGTGGCGCTCCTGCAGCGCGGCGAACTCCTCGAGCGCGAGCGGATTCACCTGCCCGATGCCGTCGAGCTCCTTCTTCGCCCGCTTCTGGGCCCTGAGCACCTCGGCGCGGACGTAGTGGCGCACGGGAGGCTCCGCGGAGGCGTCCTCACCGCCCTCCTCGTCCTCGCCGCCGTCCTCCTCGGGGCCGTCGAGGATCGGCACGGGCAGGTGCGGGCCGAACTGCTCGACGAGGTTCTCCGCGCTCAGGCCCGTCTCCTCCTCCGCCCGCCGGGTCAGCTCCTCGAGCTGGAGGACGTACCGCTCGCGCACGAGCTGCGCCTCGTGCTCCTCCGCGGTGGCCTTCGAGAGCAGCGCATCGGCGGCGGTGCGGGCCTCGCGGAGTTCGGCGACGGCCTCCTCCTCGCGTGTGCGCTCCTCCGCGCGGGCGGCGAGCGCGGCCTCGGCGGACGCCTGCCAGCGGCCGGTCCGCTCCGCGAGCGCATGCGCGATCCGCCCGATCTGCTCGCATGCCTCGGCCTGCCTCCTGCGCGCCGCGGCGACCCTGGCCGCCTCCGCGCGGGCGGCTTCCTCCTGATCGGCCTGGCGGCGGAGCCCGTGGGCGCGGTCGCGAAGGTGGGTCACACGGTCCTCGGCGGCGCGCAGGCCCACACGGGCGTCCACACTGCGTTCCGCGAGTGCCTGGCGCGCCTCGGCGAGGGCATCGCGGGCGGACGTGTCCGGCTCATCGGGAGCGTCGTCGTCCGCCGCGTCCTCCGTGAGGGAGTCACGCGCCGCCGTGAGCTCCTCGAGGGCCCGGGCACGCCGTCGCTCCGCCTCCTCCAGGCCCGCCGCCGCGTTCGCCGCCCCCTCGCGGAGGCGCTCGAGCTCCCCTGCCGTACGCGCGAGCTCCTCCCCCGCGGCGACGATGCGGGCATCGGACTCGTGAAGGGCGGCCAGCGCCGCCTCCTCCCGCACACGGGCCTCGGCGAGCGGGCCGTCGATCTGCGCGAGCTGCCCGTCGAGCTCGCCGAGGCGGTCCGCGGTCTCCCGCAGCTGCGCCTCGGTCTCCTCGAGGGCCGCCCGCGCCGCGATCCGTCCCGCCTCCGGGGAGCCGGAGCGGGCCGCACGCCCCGCGGCGAGCACGGAGCCGTCGAGCAGGACGAGGACCTCATCGGGGTGCTCCGCGAGGCGTTCGAGCGCGGCCTCACGGGATCCGGCGATCCGCGTGCTCCCGAGGACCGCGCCCAGCGAGGCGGCGAGCTCCTCCGGTGAGCCCTCTCCGCGGCGGGGCTGGGCGGGGCCGGGCTGGGCGGCATGAGAGCTCTGCGGAAGCGGCGGGGCGACGGCGCAGACCGCAGTGGCCGGTACGGTCTCGGCGGGTCCGGGGGCGGCCGCTCGCTCCGGGACGAGCCCCGGGGAGGGGGCGGCTCCACCCGCGCCGGAGGGGGTCGCGGGGTCATCCGCCGCCGCGCACGCGAAGGGGTGCACGACATCGACGAGCCCGTCCTCGCCGACGTGGTCGAGCACCGCGAGCGCGGCCGCGCGGTCCGCCGCGACGACGGCTCCGGCCGTCGAACCGAGCGCGGCGGTGACGGCGAGCTCGCAGCCGGGTGCGATCCGCAGCCGCTCCGAGAGCGCGCCCTCCAGTCCCGGCAGGCCGACGGTGAGCAGCTCCGCGAGATCGGCGGTCAGCCGGCTGCTCGCACGCTGCCCCTCCGCCCGCGCCTCCAGCTGCACCCGGCGCGTCTCGACGCGCGACCGCTCCGCCGCGAGCGCGCGGTGCCGCTCCTCGATCTCGGCGACCTCGGCCGCAGCCTGCTCGTGCGCGGCGTCGAGGGCGCCCTCCCCCTCCTCGCACTCGGCGAGTCCGGTCTGCGCGGAAGCCACCTGCGCCTCGGCGGCCGCGATCTGCTCGCCCGTCCCCGCGGCCTGCCGCTCCAGCCCGGCGATGGCCTGCTCCGCGTGCGCGAGGGTGCGCTGGGCGACCTCCACCGAGGACTCGAGGCCGGCGCGGCGGCGCAGGCGTGCCGCGATCCGTGCGCGTTCGGCCGCGAGCGCCTGCTCGGCCTCCTGCAGCTGTGCCTCGACGCGCTCCTTCTCCTCGGCGACCTCGGCGAGCGCGGCGCGCCGGGCCTCGGCCTCGGACTCCGCCTCGGCGTGCTCGGAGAGGACGTGCTCGGCACGACGGCGCAGCTCCTCCGGCGCCTCGCCCGCGGGCCGCTGCGTCTCGGCCGCGCTGCGCAGGAGCCTGACGCGGTCGCCGGCGCGCTGGGCGGCCGAGGTCGCACGCTGGAACTGGGAGGCGACCGTGGTGCGATGGGAGTGGAGCACGTCTGTGGCCCGGTCGAAGTCGCGGCGGCGCTCCTCGGCCTCGGCGAGGCGGAGATCGAGGAGGCGCATCTCCTCTGCGAGCGCACGGCGGCGCTCGGCCGGGTCCTCGGCGGGCTGAGCGGAGGCGACCCGGGCCTGGGCCTGGACGATGTCGTCGGCGAGGAGCCGGGCCGAGGCGTCGCGCAGCACGGCCTGGACCACCTGCGCGCGGCGAGCGGCCTTCGCCTGGCGGCCGAGCGGGCCCAGCTGGCGGGCGAGCTCGGCGCGGAGGTCCGCGACGCGGTCGAGGTTGGCCTGCAGACCGGAGAGCTTCCGGAGCGCCTTCTCCTTGCGCTTGCGGTGCTTGAGGACTCCGGCGGCCTCCTCGATGAAGCCGCGTCGCTCGAAGGGGTCCGCGTGGAGGATCGCGTCGAGCCGCCCCTGGCCCACGATGACGTGCATCTCCTTGCCGAGGCCGGAGTCCGAGAGGAGCTCCTGGATGTCCAGCAGGCGCGCGGGTTCGCCGTTGACCCGGTACTCGCTGCCGCCGGAGCGGAACAGCGTGCGGGAGATCGTGACCTCGGTGTAGTCGATGGGCAGAGCGCCGTCGCTGTTGTCGATGGTGAGTGCGACCTCGGCCCGGCCCAGCGCCTGGCGCTTGGCGGTGCCGGCGAAGATCACGTCCTCCATCTTGCCCCCGCGCAGGTTCTTCGCACCCTGCTCGCCCATCACCCAGGCCAGCGCGTCCACCACATTGGACTTGCCCGAGCCGTTGGGGCCCACCACGCACGTGATCCCGGGTTCGAGCTCGAGCTTCGTCGCGGAGGCGAACGACTTGAAGCCGCGCAGGGTGAGGGTCTTGAGATGCATGGTGGCTCCGATCCTAGCGGGAGACGCCTCCGCCATCGGGGAGGTTATGACGGTCCGGGCAGCCTGCACGGTGCCTGCGGCGTCAGAACCTCCCAGGGGCAGCCGGAGGAACTACCCGGTCACCGCTGCGGCGGCTGGCACCGCGGGCAGAAGTGGGTACCGCGGCCGCCCACGACGATGCGGCGCACCGGCTCACCACACTGCAGGCATTCCCCGCCGGCACGCCCGTACACCCGCAGGCTCCGCGAGAAGTAGCCTGAATCACCATTCACGTGCACGTACAGGGCATCGAAGCTCGTGCCGCCTTGCGCCAGGGCCTCGGCCATGACGGTGCGAGCCTCCTCCAGCACGCGCCGCAGCCGGGAGATCCGCGTGCGCGCGGGCACTGCCAGCGGGTGCACCCCGGCGCGGTGCAGGGCCTCATCGGCGTAGATGTTGCCCACACCGCTCACCACCCGCTGGTCCATGAGCACGGCCTTCACCGCGGACCGCGAGCGCTGCATGCGCCTCGCCGTCGCCTCGAGCTCCCAGTGCGGATCGAGCGGATCGCGGGCGATGTGCGCGATCGAGGACGGAATGAGATCCGGTCCGTCCGCGACCAGCGCATCCGCACCGAGGTGCCCGAAGATCCGCTGGTCGAGGAAGCGCAGCTGGAACCGCCCGCTCCCGCCGGGCGCAGACTCCCCCTCTGCCCCGGCAGAGTTCGTCCCCGCCCGCCGGAGGCTCAGGGGCTCGCGGAGACTCGGGGATTCGAGGTCCAGCACCGCGCGCGTGTGGCGGTGCAGCGGCTCGTCCGGGATGTGAATGCGCAGCTGCCCGCTCATGCCCAGGTGCAGGGAGAGAGCTCGGGAGGGTGAGACTCCGCCGCCCGGTTCTGGCGAGAGACCGGAGACGAACGGCACCCACAGGAACTTGCCGCGGCGCTGCGGCTCGGCGAGCGCCGCGCCGGAAAGCACGGACGCGAGCGCCGGCACGGACGCATCCGGCACGTCCCGCTGCGAGGTGGTGCCGAGGATCCGCCGGTCGAGAACGGTGAGGCTGCGCACCGCCGCGCCCGTGATGTGATCCGCGAGACCCCGGCGGACCGACTCGACCTCGGGCAGCTCAGGCACGGAGCCGTCCCGGCCCGCGATGCGGCACGGCCGCCCTCACCCGCGGCGCCGGTAGTCCGGATGCGCTGCGGAGATCGCGTGCATCGCGGCCTCGGCGGCGGCGGCCTCGGCGGCCTTCTTCGAGGTCCCGGTGCCCGCGGCCCATTCGCGCTCTCCCGTGACGGCGATCGCTGTGAAGACACGGGCGTGATCCGGCCCCTCACCGGTGATCCGGTACGCGACCGCGCCCAGGCACAGGTCCGAGGCGGCCTCCTGCAGCGTCGTCTTGTAGTCCATGCCGGCCCCGAGCTCGACGGCGTCGGAGAGCATGGAGTCGATGAACCGGTGCACGAGGGCGAAGGCCTCCTCGCGGCCGCAGCTCACGTAGCAGGCCCCGATGAGCGCCTCCACGGTGTCGGCGAGGATCGAGTCCTTGTCGTGCCCCCCGGTGAGAGACTCCCCCTTGCCCAGCAGGATCTCGGGGCCCACGTCGTAGCGACGGGCCACCGAGGCCAGGGCGCGCGTGTTGACCACGGCCGCGCGCATCTTCGCCAGCCGGCCCTCGGGGAGGTTCGGGTTGTCGAAGTACAGCGACTCCGTGGACACGAGCTGCAGCACCGAGTCCCCGAGGAACTCCAGGCGCTCGTTGGTGGGCACCCCTCCGTGCTCGAAGGCATAGGAGCGGTGCGTGAGGGCAAGACGAAGCGTCTCGGGGTCAATGCTGACCCCGAGACGCTCGTTGAGGTCCGCAGACCTCTTCTCAGTCATCTCCGCTGACCTGACGGATCAGGCGTCGGCGACCTTGCGGCCCTTGTACTCAAGGAACAGCGGGGTGCCTGCGGAATCCTCCACGACCTTCGCCTGGTGCGGACGCGAGTACACGACGCGGCCGTTCTCGACGGTCTTGACCAGCGTCGGTGCGCTGGCCTTCCACGCCGAGCGACGGTGACGGGTGTTGCTGCGCGACTTCTTGCGCTTGGGAACTGCCACGATCAGCTCTCCTTCTCTTGGTTCAGAACACTCTTGAGTGCCGCCCACCGAGGATCCTCCTCGGGCTCGTCCTCGGTGATGTCCTCACCCAGCGTGTAGCTGAACTCTCCCTCGTCGTCGTCCTTGAGGGGACGGAAGGGAAGAGACATCACCACAGCGTCTCGGACGGCGGGCTCGAGGTCCAGCATGTCGTCTTCCATGACATACGTTTCCTCGTCCTGCGGATCCGCCTGGTAGGCGAAGAGCTCCTCGATCGAGACCTCGACCGGGATCTCCACGTCCTCGAGCGTACGGGCATCCTCCCCCTTCGCCGTGGCATGCACGGTTCCGGAGACGTAGATGCCCTCGACGACGCTCTCGAGACGGAGGTCGAGCCGCATCGGCGAGCCTTCCGGCACCCCGATCACCTCGATCCGCAGGTCCTCAGGCGCGCGCACCTCGAGAGAGACGTCCTCCCATTTGCCGGGGGCTGCGGAGAGGCCCAGCTTGCGGGTGTCGAGGATGAACTCCGACGACCTTCTCACTGCACACCCCCACGGACGTTCTCGATACGATTGCGGCGCACCTGAGCGATGACACGCAAGGAGAGAGTCTACAGCCGATCCCTTCCCGCGCGAAATCACGGACCCGACCCGGGCGGTCAGCCCCGCAGGCCGTCGAGCGCGGCGAGCACGCCGTCGGGCACGAGTCCCGCGATGTCGCCGCCCAGCGCGTGCACCTCGCGCACGAGGGACGAGGACACGTGCTCATAAGCGGGGTCGCCGGGGACGAACACCGTCTCCAGCTCCGTGAGGTGCCGGTTCATGAGCGCCATCGGGAGCTCATAGGCGAAGTCCGTTCCGCTGCGCAGGCCCTTGAGGACCGCAGGCGCCCCGATCCGGGCGCAGTAGTCGACGAGGAGCCCGCCCGGCACATCGTCGACGACGATGCGGCCGGCCGCCACCGCCTCGGCGGTGCGAGGCTCGGCCGCCAGCGCCTCACGGATGAGCGCGAGCCGCTGCTCGACCGCGAACGTCCCGCGCTTGGAGGGATTGTGGACGACGGCGACGACGAGCTCATCGGCCAGCCGCAGGCCGCGGGCGAACACATCGACGTGGCCGTTGGTGACGGGGTCATAGGAGCCGGGACAGACGATCTTCATGCGCCCATCGTACGAGGCGGCGGATCGGGACCGCCGGGTGCCGGCCGGAATCGCAGCCCGGAATCGCAGGTCGCGAGCCCCCGCGACCGAACATCACGAAACGGTAACCATGCGAAGAACCTGCACGAGGGCTTGCAGCTTTCGCATAGCGTGGTGAGAGTTCCGACACATCGCCCTGCCGTCCGGATGCCCCGGCCGGCGCCCCGAGACGACGGAGGAGCTCCATCCCATGACTTCCACTCGCGCCACCGCACGCCCCAGCCGCCCGGGCCGCACAGCACGCCCGCTCCGCGCCGTCGGCGCACTGGGCGCTGTGAGCGCACTCGCACTGCTCGCGGCCTGCGGAGGAGACGGTGAGGACGGCTCCACCCTCGAGAGCGCCGCCGAGGACGGGACCATCACGGTGGGCTTCGCCGGCGAGGCCCCCTACAGCTTCGAGGAGAACGGTGAGCTCACCGGCGCCACCGTCGCCCTGCACCGCGAGATCTTCTCCGAACTGGGCATCGAGGAGGTCGAGGGCGTCAACGTGGACTTCGGCGGCCTCATCCCCGGCCTCAATGCCAACCGCTTCGACGTCGTCTCCGCGGGCATGTCGATCCTGCCCGAGCGCTGCGAGCAGGCCTCCTTCTCGAACCCCGAGTTCATGTACACCACCGCGCTCATGGTGCCCGAGGGCAATCCGGAGGGGCTCGCCACCCTCGACGACATGGTGGGCACCGACCTCAGCCTCGCGACCATGACCGGCGCAATCGAGACCGACTACGCCGCGGACCTGGGGATCTCGGACCACACCGAGGTCGCCGCGCCGCAGGACGGCATGGACGCCGTCACCACGGGCCGGGCCGATGCCTTCGCCCTCACCGGCATCTCGCTCAACTGGATGGCCGACAGCAGCCCGGACGCCGGGGTCGAGGTCACCGAGTCCTTCGTGCAGGAGATCGACGGTGTGCCGCAGGTGGGCGCCGGCGCCACCGTCTTCCGCTCCGACGACGAGGAGCTGCTGAGCGCCTACAACGAGAAGCTCGACGAGATCATCGCCGACGAGGAGCGCTACCTCTCCATCGTGGGCGACTTCGGCTTCACCGCCGCCGAGCGCCCCGACGACTCCGTGAGCACCGAGATGCTGTGCGCCGGTGAGCTCCCCACGGGTGAGGCGGGATGACCCGCATCCGCGCATTCCGGTGTCCCCGGACCCGCCCGTGCGGGGCTCCCGCGCATGGCTGAGGACCTGGTCCGGCTCGTCGATTTCCTCCCCCAGCTCGGCGACGGGCTCCTCGTCACGGTGCAGCTGGCGCTCGGCGGGGCACTCGGCTCGTTCGCGATCGCACTGCTCCTGGGGCTTGCGATGGTCGCTCCCACCCGCTGGCTCGCGGTGCCTGCGCGCATCGTCGTCGAGTTCTTCCGCGGCACCTCGCTCCTCGTCCAGCTGTTCTGGCTCTTCTACGTGCTGCCCCTGCTGGGCGCGGAGCTCGACCCGCTCATGTGCGGCATCCTCGCGCTCGCACTCAACTACGGCGCCTATTCCGCCGAGGTGGTCCGCTCCTCGGTCATGCACGTGGAACCCGGCCAGTGGGAGGCCGCGCTCGCGCTGAGCCTGACCCCCGCCCGCCGCATGTTCCGCGTCATCCTCCCGCAGGCCTGGGCGCTCATGATCCCCTCGCTCGCGACCCTCCAGATCCAGCTCCTCAAGGGCACGGCGGTGGCGTCCTTCCTCACCCTGCAGGATCTCAACGAGCGGATCGACATCCTGCGGCAGGACACCGGCGACACCCTGTTCTCCTACTCCGTGGGCTTCCTCCTGTACTTCGTCCTCGCCTGGCTCATCCAGGTGACGATGGACCTGCTGGAGGCGCTGGCGAAGAGGCGCCTGGGCCGCGATCCGAGCGACGCGGGCTTCGTCGGCAGGCTCGTCGCGGGCGCCGGGACGAGCGCCGGCGCGGGTGAGGCCGATGCCCCCGGCACTGCGGAGCCCGCAGTCGCGAAGGGAGGTGCTCGCTGATGCTGTGGAGCTGGGACTTCGCCGCCGAGGCGCTCCCCCTCCTCCTGCGCGGCTTCGGCAACACGCTCATCGCCACGGCCGGCGGGACTGCCCTCGCCGTCGTGCTGGGCCTGCTGCTCGCCGTCCTGCTGCGCGTGCTGCCGCGCTGGATCCGCTGGCTGCTGCGGCTCCTCGTCGCGGTGGTGCGCAACACGCCGCTCATCATGCAGCTCGTCTTCGTCTGGACCCTGTTCTCCACGAGCGAGGCCCTCATCGGCGTGCCCGCGCTCGTGGTGGGCACGCTCGTGATCGGCGTCCACTACGCCACCTACATGTCCGAGAGCTACCGGGCCGGGATCGATGCGGTGCCGCCCGGCCAGTGGGAGGCGATCAGCGCACTGTCGCTGCCGCCGGTGCGGGCCTTCCGCTCCGTCGTCCTGCCGCAGGCGCTGCGCGCCACCGTGCCCTCGCTCGGCAACTACGCCATCGCGATGTTCAAGGACACTCCGTTCCTCATCGCGATCGGCGTGGGCGAGCTGGTGTGGTCCGCGCAGAGCTTCGGCGGACGCAGCTTCGCCTACACCGAGGCGTTCACGCTCGCCGGCCTCATCTTCCTCGCCGCGAGCTACCCCACCTCGCTCGCCGTCCGACGATTGGAGAAGTCCCTTGCCTCCTACTGACCCCTCCCGGCCGGAGCCCGCCGTGCCGGAGCCCGCCGTGCCGGAGCCCGCCGTGCCGGAGCCCGCTGTGCCGGAGCCCTCCGTGGCCGAACCCTCCCGGCCGGAACCGTCCACCGGCGCCGCTCCCGCACTCGAGTTCCGCGATGTGGAGAAGCGCTTCGGGAGGAACACCGTGCTCAGCGGGCTGAACTTCACGGTGCGGCCGGGCGAGCGCGTCACGCTCATCGGCCCCTCGGGCTCCGGCAAGACCACGATCCTGCGGCTCATCATGACGCTGGAGACGCTCTCCGAGGGGTACATCTACGTGGGCGGCCAGCCGCTCACCCACGAGGAGCGGAACGGGAAGCGGGTGGCGCTCCCGGGCAGGCGCGTGCGGGAGACGACGAAGCGGATCGGAATGGTCTTCCAGCACTTCAACCTGTTCCCCAACATGACGGTGCTCGACAACCTCGTCGAGGCGCCCGTCCATGTGCTGGGCATGTCCCGGGAGGCCGCGGCGGAGAAGGCCCGCGGGCTCCTCGACAGGGTGGGACTGGCGGAGAAGGCCGATGCCCACCCCACGCGGCTCTCGGGCGGTCAGCAGCAGCGTGTGGCGATCGCCCGCGCGCTCGCGATGGACCCGGAGATCCTGCTGCTGGACGAGGTGACCTCGGCCCTCGATCCCGAACTCGTGGGCGATGTCCTCCAGGTGCTGCGCGACATCGCCGCGGAGACGGACATCACGATGCTCATCGTCACCCACGAGATGCAGTTCGCCCGCGACGTCTCGCAGCGGGTCATGATGTTCGACCAGGGCGCGATCCTCGAGGACGGGACGCCGGAGGAGATCTTCACCCGCCCCCGCGAGGCGCGCACGCAGCGCTTCCTCTCCGCAGTGCTGGAGTGAGGGGCAGCACCGGGCCGGGACCTGCCGGAGCCGCCGGGCCGGCCCTCACTCCCGCAGCTGCAGCAGCCACACAGCGGTCTCACCGAAGGTCCGGTGCCGGAACACCTCCAGCTCGTCCGGCAGCACGGGCTGCGGCGAGCGCGCCGAGCGTTCGACGACGATGAGCGCCTCCAGCCCGTCGAGCAGCCCCGCCGCGGCCGCGAGCAGGCCCGCGAGCTCCTCCTCCCCCAGCGGGTAGGGCGGATCCAGGAGGATGAGTCCGAAGGTCTCCCCCGCCTCGGCCAGTGCCCCGAGGCCGCGCTGCGCCGGCTGCGCCAGCACCTGCGTGCGCGCCTGCTCCCCGAGGTCCGCGACCGTGCGCTTCAGCGCGGCGACCGCACCGGAGGCCCGGTCCACGAACACCGCGTGCACCGCACCGCGGCTGAGCGCCTCGAGGCCCAGGGCGCCGGAGCCCGCGAACACGTCGAGGACCCGCACCCCCTCGAGCGCGCCCATGCCCTCGAGCGAGGCGAACAGCGATTCGCGCACCCGGTCCGAGGTGGGACGCGTGTCCCTGCCCCGGGGCGCGTGCACCGTGCGGCCGCGATGCCGGCCTGCGATGATCCTCATGCTCTCCCCTCACCGTTCCCCGTGCGGCTCACCCCGCTTCGAAGATCTCCTCGTCCGTGTCCCTGAACAGCTCGGCGATGCGGCGGGCCAGGCCCGGCACCTCGCGCAGCGCCGGATCGCGGGCGAGCAGACCCTGCGCATCGGAGCGCGCGGTCCGGATGAGCTCCTCGTGCCGGAGCACGGACAGGTGCTGGAGCGAGGACCTCCCGCCCCACTGCTGCCGGCCGAGCACATCGCCCTCGCGCCGGGAGCGGATGTCGAAGTCCGCGAGCGCGAAGCCGTCGAGCGTGTCCGCGACCGTCTGCAGCCGGGCCATCGCCTCGGAGTCCGGCTCCGCGTGCGTGAGCAGGAAGCACAGCGACTCCTCACCCGAACGGCCCACCCGGCCGCGCAGCTGATGGAGCTGGGCGATGCCGAAGCGGTCTGCGTCGACGATCACCATGACCCGTGCGTTCGGCACGTCGATGCCCACTTCGACGACGGTGGTCGAGATCAGGATGTCCGTGCTGCCCGCGGCGAACGCGGCCATCGCAGCCTCCTTGTCCGCCGTGGGCTGCTGGCCGTGGAGCACCTCGATCCGCGCCCCGCCGAGCTCGGGCCGGGACCGCAGCCAGTCCGCGCACTCCTCCACTCCGGGCAGGGTCCTGCCGGAGTCATCGGTGCTCGCCTCGATCCGCGGCAGCACCGCGAAGACCTGCTGGCCCTGCCCCACCCGCTCCGCGAGCACCTCGCACACCCGCTCGATCCAGGTGGGATGCGCGCTCAGCGGCACCACGTGCGTCGCGATCCGTTTGGGCCCGGCCGGCAGGTCCGTGAGCGTCGAGAAGTCGAGGTCGCCGAACACCGTGAGCGCCGCCGAGCGCGGGATGGGCGTCGCCGTCATCACGAGCGTGTGCGGAGTCCGGTCGCCGGCCTTCTGCCGCAGCGCCGCCCGCTGCTCCACGCCGAAGCGGTGCTGCTCGTCGACGATCACCAGGCCCAGCTCGTGGAACATCGTGGTGTCCGAGAGCAGCGCGTGCGTGCCGACCACGATGTCGATGCTGCCCAGGAGCAGATCGCTGAGCACCTGCTGCCGCGCCTTCTTCGGCATGGAGCCGGTGAGGAGGGCGACGGCGACCTCGGCGTCCTCGGCGGCGTCCTCCCCGGGACCCTCCCCGTAGAACAGGCTGCGCCTGCCGCGCACGGGCACGGCCTGCTCCCCGAGCATCGCCGTGAGCGAGCGGTGGTGCTGGGCGGCGAGCACCTCGGTGGGCGCGAGCATGACCGACTGCGCGCCGGAGTCCGCTGCCTGCAGCATCGCGCGCATCGCCACGAGGGTCTTGCCCGAGCCCACATCGCCCTGCAGCAGCCGGTTCATCGGTCGGGCGCCGGCGAGCTCCTCGCCGATCCGCGCGCCCTCCTCCCGCTGCGAGGGGGTGAGCGGGAACGGCAGCCGGGCGTCGAAGGCCTCGAGGCTGGTCCGGATGCCGCCTGCGAGGGCGAGTGCGTGGACCGCCTCGTGCTCCTGCCGCCGCTGCAGCAGGTGGACCTGGAGGGCAAGGGCCTCCTCATAGGCCCATCTGCGGGAGGCGGCGTGCGCCTGCCCCATGGTCCGAGGACGGTGCATCGCCTCGAGCGCGTCGCGGAAGCCCATGAGGCCGTGCGCGGCGCGGAGGTCGGCGGGGATGGGGTCCTCGAAGAGCTCGGCGGGCGCGAGATCGAGGGCCCGGCCCGCGAACGTGCGGAAGCGCTGGCTCGTGAGCTTGCCGGACGCCGGGTAGACGGGGATGGGCCGGGTCGGGGCGAGCTCCGCGAGGTCCTCGGCGCTGTCGGCGGGGTCGGTCGCGATCTGCCCGTCGCCGGTGAGCAGCACCGGCGAGGTCAGCTGCAGCCGCCCCCGGTAGCTCTTCGTCTTCGCGCTCACGAGGACGCGCGTGCCCTGCTCCAGCCGGCTGCCCATCCACGCGCGGTTGAAGAAGACGGCCTCGACGGTGCCGCCGTGCTCGTCCGCGAGCACCACCGTCGTGATCGAGCCCTTGCGAGACTGCATCCGCCGGGTCCCGACGCTGAGGACGGAGGCGTGGATGATCACATCCGTCCCCTCCTCGTACTCGCTCAGCGTCCGGATCTCCGTGAACCTGCCCGGATCGACCCACCGACGCGGGAACCGCCGCAGCAGCTCCTCCGTGCCGGTCACTCCCGCGCTCTCGAGGAGCTTCCTGTCCTGGGTCCGGCCGACGATGCTGCCGAAGAGGGCGTCCGGCTCACTCAACGCCGACCGCCATCCACGAGCTGCGCTGCCCGCCGTCGACGAGGACGACCTCGGCGTGCGGATGGGCCTCCTCGATCCGCGCGCACAGGGCCGCGCCGAGGTCCGCGGGCACCTCGGCGCCCGCGATGAGCGTGACGAGCTCCCCGCCCGCACCCAGCAGCCGGTGCACGAGGTCGAGGGCGCTGCCCGCCGGGTCCGCGCCCACCGCCCGGACCCGGCCGTCGATGAGCGTGAGCGGATCCCCGAGCGAGTACATGAGGGGGCCTGCGGCCTGCGCCGCCGCTGCCAGGACGATGCTGCCGCTGCGGGTGCCCGACGCCGCGGCCGCCATGTCCTCGAGCAGATCGTCCGCATCGGCATGCCCGTCGAAGACGGCGACCGCGGCCAGGACCGAGGCCGCGTCCCGCGTGCGGATGAGGCGCGGCTGGAGACGGCGGGGACCGCTCGCACGGCCGCGCCGGGAGCGGGTCGGGCGCGGAGCGAGGCTCTCGGCCAGGGCGCGGTGGGCCTCGGACGAATCCGGGAGCACGAAGCAGGCGCCCTCGGCATCCGCAGCTCTCTCCCGCACCGCCGCCGCGAGCGCCGCGTCGTCCGGGTGCCCGTCCGAGCGCATCGCCAGCGCACCGCCGAGGGCGAGCGAGAGCAGGAGGCCCGGCCCGTCCGCCAGCGCGATCACCCGGGCAGGAGGGGCCTCCTCCCCGTCGTCCGCTTCGTCCCCGGGGACCGGCCCGTGGACGGTCGCGAGGTCCTCCACGCGCAGGTCGAGGACGTCATGGGAGTCGAGGACCGCCAGCAGCGCCGCCGCCTCGTCCGCCCCGCCGCCCTCGGCGGTGTGGACGTGCGCCATCGGCCAGCTCACGACGATCGAGGTGCCTCCCGCCTTCGCGAGCGCGCGGCGCAGCTGCCGGGAGCGGTCCCGGCGCTCGCCGAGGTGTGCGACGAGTTCGAGGCCCGTGGCCGGATCCGGTGCGGAGGCGCCCCGGAGGAGGCCCGCGACCGCGGCGAGCCCGCGCGGCTCGGCCTCCTGCACCCCATCCGCCGCCGGGGCCGGTGCCTCCTGCGACCGATCCGTCGGGTCCATGCCCGTGACCGTGAGGTGGAGGAGGTCAAAGAGCTCGACGATCCCGGAGGAGCCGGCGTCGACCACCCGGTTCTCCCGCAGCACGGGCAGCTGGCCGGTCGTCTCGCGCAGGGCCTCCCGGGAGCGGTCGCGGACGGCCGCTACGAGGGAGACGAGATCGTCCCCGGCCTCGGCGCGGATGCGGGCCTCCTCGGACATCGCGTCGAGGACCGTGACCATCGTGCCGTCCACCGGCGTCTCGACCGCTTCGCGGGCGCGTGCGGCCGCGAGCGCGAGGGCCGCGGCGAAATCGGAGGCATCCGGCACATCGATGCCCTTGAGGGAGTCGGCGACGCCCCGCAGCGCGACGGAGAGGATGAGCCCGGAGTTGCCGCGGGCGCCGCGCAGCGCTCCCTCGGCCATCGCCGCCACGACCTGCGGCAGGGTCGCCGGACCCTCGAGCTCTTCGACGGCCCGGTAGGCGCTGCGGACCGTGAGGTAGAGATTGCTGCCGGTGTCGCCGTCGGCCACCGGGAAGACGTTGATCGCGTTGATCCCGCCGCGCTCACGGCGCAGGCGCTCCACCGTCTGCCGCGCCCACCGTGCCGCGAGGCGCCCGTGCAGGCGCACCGCCGCGCGCTCGTCCGGCCGCTCCTCCCCTCGCCTCGGCACTCGCTCCCCCCGTGGTCCTCTCGCTGCTCAAGGTCCGGCCTGCTCGAGGCCCGGCACTCCGGTCACCGGCCGCGGAAGTGCCGGAAGCCGCCGAGGCCTGCGCCCGCAGGCGCACCGTCGACGCGCACCGCCGCCTCGCCTGCGCGGACGCGGCCGATGCGGGCCCAGCCTACCGGATCCGCGCCGGCCGGGGCCGCCGCGAGGAAGCCGTGGTCCTCCCCTCCCGTCAGCACCCACTCCCGTGCGAGCTCCCGCGCGGAGCCGGTCTCCCCTCGGTGCGCGAGCAGGTGGGCGGCGACGGGGACGAGCGGGGCGGCGAGCACGTCGAGTGCAGTGCCGTCGAGGTCGAGCACGACGCCCGAGGCGCGCGCGATCCGGCCGGCATCGGAGAGCAGCCCGTCGGAGAGGTCGATGAGTGCGGCGCGCCCGTCGTGTGCCCTGCGCTCTCCCGCATCGGCGAGTGCCGCACGCAGGCGCGCGATCGCCGCATAGTCCGGCTGCGGGGCCCGCTGCGCCTCGATCGCCGCAGCGCAGCCATCGGCGCAGGCGTCGGCACAAGCGGCAGTGCAGGCGGCATCGTCGGTGCGGCCCCCAGGTGCTCCCGCATCCGAGGCTCGCGCCGCGGGCACCCCCGCCAGCAGCAGGTCGAGACCCGCCGCCGCCCAGCCCGTGCGCCCGCCGAGCCACAGCGCATCGCCGGGCCGGGCCCCACCGCGGGTGAGTGCGGGCACGCCCGCGGGCAGGCCGCCGAAGGCCGTCACCGCCACGACGATCTGGTCCGCCCCCGAGAGGTCGCCGCCCACGACTGCGGCCCCTGCCCGGGCCGCCTCGGCCGCGAGCCCCTCGACGATCCCCTCGACGAGATCCACCGGAGTGTGCCCGGGTGCGGCGAGGGAGAGCAGCAGCGCGGTGGGGCGTGCGCCCATCGCGCACACGTCCGCGAGGTTCTGCGCCCCGGCCTTCACCCCGAGCCGGCGCGGATCGAGCCAGGAGGCGAGGAAGTCCTCGCCCTCCACGAGCATGTCCGCGCTGCTCACGAGCCGGCCGGGCACCGCGGTGACGGCGGCGTCGTCGCCCGGCCCCACCTCGGCGCCGCTGCCGGGAAGCCGTGCGAGGATCCGGGCGAGCACCCCGTCCTCACCCAGTTCGGCGAGAGTCGGCCCTCCGGTCGTGCGCGCAGCGGGCAGGTCCCGGGCGGCTCTCACAGCCTCGGGACGGATCGGCGGGGCGGCCTCGCCGGGGACAGGCGGGGCGGCCTCGGCAGAAGCAGGTGCCGCGGTCTCGGCACAGGCGGCCGGGACGGTCTTCGGGGAGGGGCGAGGGGCTCCGGACATGGTCCCAGTATGCCGCCGCGGTGGCGCGCACGTACCCTGGGGGCATGGTCCGCAGGTCTGCCTCCGCACGCTCCCACGCCCGCCCCGCCGCCCGCTGGACGGCACTCGCGCTCATCGCGGCGACGCTGGGGCTGACGGGCTGTGCGCGCATGCTCGTGGTCGAACCCGCGGAGAACGCACAGGATCCGGACTGCGCGCTGCCCACGCTCATGATGCCGGACACAGTGGGCGATCTGGAGAAGCGCACGACCTCGGCGCAGGCCGCGACCGCCTGGGGCGATCCCGCGAGCGTCATCGCCCGCTGCGGCGTCCCGGAGCCGGCGCCCACCACGGATCCCTGCGTCACGGTCGACGGCGTCGACTGGGTGCAGGTCCGGGACGATGAGGAGACCTGGCAGTTCGTCACCTACGGCCGCTCGCCCGCCGTCGAGGTCCTGGTCTCCCCGCAGGAGGTCTCGGGGGCCACCGCGCTGGCCGCGGTGTCCTCCGCCGTCGAGCGCATCGAGCAGACCTCCCAGTGCGTGGCCGCCGAGGACGCGGACCAGGTCGAGGGCGAGGTTCCCTCCCAGCCGCAGGGCTGAGCCCCACCCTCGCACGCAGCGCCGCGACCACGCATCCAGCGCCGTCTCAACGTCTCACCGTCTCACGATTGTGGTCTGCCGTGCCGACCGGATTCGCGCGCAGATGCGTCGGCACGGCAGACCACAGCGCCCGGTCCGGGAATCGCGCAGCGCGGGGAGCGCGGCGCGGGGAGCGCTCAGACCGCGGGGCTGTGGTCGCGCAGCGCGATGTCGATGAGCGTGTCCACGAGCTCCTCGTACCGCACCCCGCTGCGCTCCCACATGAACGGGTACATCGACGAGGGGGTGAAGCCCGGGAGGGTGTTGATCTCGTTGACGAGCACCTCTCCGTCCGGTGTCACGAAGGTGTCCACCCGTGCGAGCCCGGAGCAGTCGAAGGCCTCGAACGCGGCGCAGGCGAGCTCCTGCACGCGCGCGGTCGCGGCGCGGTCGAGATCCGCCGGGCAGCTCAGCGCGACGGCGTCCGGATTGAGGTATTTGGTCTCGAAGTCGTAGAATTCGACGCCGCTCACCGCGATCTCACCCGGCAGGCTCGCCCGCGGGGCCTCGTGGAAGCGGGAGCCGAGCACGCCGCACTCGACCTCGCGCCCCTCGACGGCCGGTTCCACGATCACCGCGGTGTCGTGCATGAGCGCGGACTTCAGCGCGAGGTCCACGGCCTCGGCGTCGGCGGAGTCCCCCACCCGGCTCACGCCCATCGACGATCCCGCATTGGCGGGCTTGACGAACACCACCGGGCCCAGCGCGGCGATCCGCTCGCGGACGGCGGCCGGATCCTGCTGCACCTGTCTCACCGTGACGGCCTCCCATGCGCTGGTCGGGATGCCGGCGGCGGTGAGCACGGTCTTCATGAAGCGCTTGTCCATGCCCACGGCGGAGGCGAGCACGCCGCAGCCCACATAGGGCACGTCCATGAGCTCGAAGACCCCCTGGACCGTGCCGTCCTCGCCGAAGGGCCCGTGGAGGACCGGGAAGAACACGTCCACGACGCCGAGGCTCTCGAGGGAGCCGTCTGCGCTCACCCTGCGCAGGGGCGTCCGGCGCACGTCCAGGGGGAAGACGATCTCCGTGCCGTCGTCGACCACCTCCGGCAGCGTCCCGCCGGAGAAGCCGAAGGACGCCCAGTCCTCCACCACCCGGCAGACGCCCTCACGGGTCATCCCGATGGGGAGCACGCGGTAGCGCTCCGGATCGAGGGCGGCGAGGACGCTCGCAGCGGTCACGCAGCTGACCGCGTGCTCGCTGGAACGGCCGCCGAACAGGACTGCGACGGTGGGACGGGAGTCGTCCGAGCTCATGCGTGTGTGCTCACTTCGCTTCGTAGGTGGTCTCGATCCACGCACGGCCGATCGTGTGGAAGAACAGGTTGAAGCCCACGAAGGCCGGCGTGGCGGTCTCGTCGACCTCGAGCGGCGCGTCGAGGGCGTGGACGATGAAGAAGTAGCGGTGCGGACCGTGGCCGGCCGGCGGCGCCGCACCCACGAAGCGCGGCTGTCCGGCGTCGTTGCGCACCGTCACAGCACCCTCGGGCAGCAGCCCCTGCTCCGGCGTGCCCGCGCCCGTGGGCAGCTCCGTGACGTCGCCGGGCAGGTTCGCGACGGTCCAGTGCCAGAAGCCGGAACCGGTGGGAGCGTCGGGGTCGAAGCACGTCACGGCGAATGCCCGCGTGCCCTCCGGGAAGCCCGACCAGGACAGCTGCGGAGACAGGTCCTCACCGCCGGGCACGCCCATCGCGCCCGAGGTCTGGGGAGCGGACAGCTCCTGCCCCTCGGCGATGTCGGTGCTGGTGAGCTCGAAGCGGGGCACATCGGCCAGCTTGTGGAACGGGGAGTTCATGTCACGGTTCCTTTCGTGAGGGGTGGGGAGGGAGACCGACCGCGGAGGGCGTCAGGCCCCCTCCGTCTTCCGCTTCCGAGACAACAGGAGCGGGCCGAGTTCGTCAACCTGCAGGCGGCCGGCGAGCACCGCCGAGACCGCCTGCGTGATGGGCAGGTCGACGCCATGGGCCTCGCCGAGGGCCAGCACCGCCGGCGCGGACTTCACGCCCTCGGCCACCTGCTTCGTCTCCGCAGCCGCCTCCTCGACGGTCATGCCCGTGCCGAGCAGCCGCCCGAAGCTCCTGTTCCGGGAGAGGGGGGAGGCGCACGTTGCCACGAGGTCGCCGAGGCCGGCGAGGCCCGACAGCGTGTGCGTCTCCGCCCCCAGTGCGAGTGCGAGCCGGGTGGTCTCGGCCAGCCCGCGCGTGATGATGGAGGCCTTCGAGTTGTCGCCGAGGCCCTGGCCGTCGCACAGCCCCACCGCGAGCGCGATGACGTTCTTCACCGCACCGCCGAGCTCCACGCCCACGACGTCCGTGTTGGTGTAGGGGCGGAAGTAGGAGTTCGCGCTCAGCGCGGCCACCGCCTCGGCGGCAGCGGGGTCGGGGGCGGCCACGACGGTGGCCGTGGGCTGTCCCTCGGCGATCTCGCGGGCGAGGTTGGGGCCCGAGACCACGGCGATGCGGGCGGGGTCGTGGCCGGTCGTCTCGGCGATGACCTCGCTCATGCGCTTGCCCGTGGACACCTCGATGCCCTTCATGAGGCTCACGAGGACGGCCTCGGGCGCGATGGCGTCCCCGAACTCGCGGAGGTTCTCCCGCAGCGACTGCGCGGGCACGGCGAGGACGACGATCTCCGCCCCGGCCAGGGCCTCGCGCGCATCCGCGGTCGCGCGCACGCGCTCGCCGAGTGCCAGTTCGCCGAGGTACGCGCTGTTGGTGCCGTGCCGGTTGATCTCCTCGGCGACCTCCGCGCGGCGCGCCCACAGCGTCACGGGATGCCCCGCATCGGCCACCACTTTGGCGAAGGTGGTCCCCCAGGAGCCGGCGCCGAGCACCGTGGTCCGCGGACTGCTGGCACTGCTGCTCATGGGTTCTCCTGGGTGTCGAGGTCGGTGCGGAAGCGCTCCGGCAGCTCCGTCTCCCGCAGTACGGCGAGCTCGGCGGCGATCGCCGCGGTGATGCGGTCCGCGAAGCGCCGGGTCTGGTGCGGTCCGGAATGGCCCGCGCTCACCGCAGGCGCCGGGGGCTCCAGCGGGCGGCCGATCGAGACCCGCACCGTGGACAGGGGCCGCGGCCGGGGGACCTTCCCGCGCACCGGGAGGACCGGGTCCAGCCCCCAGTGGGCGATGGGCACGACGGGCGCCCCGGACTCGATCGCCAGGCGCGCCGCACCGGTCTTGGCCGGCTGGGGCCAGAGCTCGGGGTCCTTCGTGAGGGTGCCCTGCGGATAGATGACGACGGACTCGCCGGCTTCGAGCGCCTGCTTGCCGTACTGCAGCGAGTCACCGGCATGGGCCGAGGCGCGCAGCACCGGGATCTGGCCCATCGCCTTGAGGAGCCGGCCGAGGGGGCCGATGAAGAGGGAGTCCTTCGCGAGGAAGTGCGGCATGCGCCCGAGGTCCCAGACCGCCAGGCCCACGGTCACGGGATCCAGCCGGGATGCGTGGTAGGGCGCGAAGACGACGGGCCGATCCGGGACGTTCTCCTGCCCGCTCACCCTGGTGGCCGTCAGCAGGCGCATGGCGGCACGGGCGGAGGCCGCGGCGACGGCGGCCGCACGCCGGTGGCCGACGGCGGACTCCGGGGTGAAGACCGGGTACTGGACGGCGCCGGTCATCGGCCGCTCGCGAACTCGATCTGCGCGCCCAGTCCGTCGAGCTTGTGCAGGAAGTGCTCATAACCCCGGCTGATGATGTCGATGCCCTGCACGTGCGAGGTCCCCTCGGCCGCCAGCGCCGCCACGACATGGGAGAAGCCGCCGCGCAGATCCGGGATCACGATGTCCGTGCCCGTGAGCGGGGTGGGTCCGGAGACCACCGCCGAATGCTTGAAGTTCCGGCGGCCGAACCGGCACGGGGTGCCGCCCAGGCACTCGCGGTACAGCTGGATGTTCGCGCCCATGCGGCGCAGCGCATCGGTGAAGCCGAAGCGGTTCTCGTAGACGGTCTCGTGGAGGATCGACACGCCCGAGGCCCGGGTGAGCGCGACGAGGAGCGGCTGCTGCCAGTCCGTCATGAAGCCGGGATGCACGTCCGTCTCGAGCACGATGGAGCTCAGCTCCCCGCCCGGGTGCTGGAAGCGGATGCCGTCCTCGAGGACGTCGAACCTGCCCCCGATCTTCCGGAACACGTTGAGGAACGTGATCATGTCCTGCTGGCGTGCGCCGCGGACGAAGATGTCCCCGCCCGTCGCCAGCGCCGCAGACGCCCAGGAGGCGGACTCGTTGCGGTCCGGCAGGCTGCGGTGGAGGAAGCCCGAGAGCGAGTCCACGCCCTCGATCCTGATGACCCGGGCCGGATCCACCGTGATGGAGGCCCCCATCTTCTGCAGGACCATGACGAGGTCCATGATCTCCGGCTCGGTCGCCGCGTTCTTCAGCTCCGTGACGCCCTCTGCGCGCACGGCGGTCAGCAGCACCTGTTCGGTCGTGCCCACGGACGGGTACGGGAGCTTGATCCTGGTGCCGCGGAGGCGCTGCGGGGCCGCGAGGCGGATGCCGCCCTCGGTCTTGTCCACGACGGCGCCGAACTGGCGCAGGACGTCGAGGTGGAAGTCGATGGGCCGGTCGCCGATCCGGCAGCCGCCCAGATCGGGGATGAACGCCTCGCCGAGCCGGTGCAGCAGCGGACCGCAGAACAGGATGGGGATGCGGGAGGAGCCCGCATGCGCATCGATGTCGACGATCGAGCCCTGCGCCACGTTCGCCGGATCGAGGGTGAGCTCCCCGTCGGCGTGCTCGCCGTCGGGGCCCATGGACACCCGCACGCCGTGCAGTTCGAGCAGGCCTGTGACGATGTCCACATCGCTGATCGCAGGCACGCCGCGAAGGACGGAGGGGGTGTCCCCCAGGAGGGAGGCGACCATCGCCTTGGGCACGAGGTTCTTGGCCCCCCGCACCACCACCGTGCCGGTCAGCGGGACCCCGCCGTGCACGTCGAGCATATCCAGTCCTCCTCAGGCATGTGTCCTCGGCCGCCGGGATCACCGACGGCCGAGGAGAATGCTATCGGATGGGCAGGGTCCGGGGCTTGAAGCCCGGCCGTTCGGCCTCGAAGGCGGTGATCGCCTCCTCGTGCTGCAGGGTCAGCCCGATGTCGTCGAGGCCCTCGAGGAGGCGCCACCGGGTGTAGTCGTCGATCTGGAACGGCACCGTGAGGGTGTCCGCGCGCACGACGCGCTCGACGAGATCGACCGTCACCTCGGTGCCCGGGTGGTTCTCGAGCACCTTCCAGATGAGCTCGATGTCCGGCTGCTCCAGCTGCGCGGCCAGCAGCCCGCCCTTCCCGGCGTTGCCCCGGAAGATGTCGCCGAACCGACTCGAGAGGACGGCGCGGAAGCCGTAGTCGTGCAGCGCCCACACGGCGTGCTCGCGCGAGGACCCGGTGCCGAAGTCCGGGCCGGCGACCAGCACGGAGCCGTTGCGGTAGGCCTCGCGGTTGAGGACGAAGTCGTCCTGCCTGCGCCAGCCGTGGAAGAGTGCGTCCTCGAAGCCCGTCCGGGTCACGCGCTTGAGGAAGACGGCGGGGATGATCTGGTCCGTGTCGACGTTCGAGCGCCGCAGGGGCACGCCTACTCCGGTGTGGACGGACAGCTTCTCCATCTCAGGCCTCCTTCGCAGACGCGTGCGCACCTGCAGTCGTCGTTCCGGTTGCGCGGGCACCGGTGGACACCGTCAGCGGGATGCCCGCGGGCCGGGACCGCGCCCGCTCCGCGGCAGCCGCCTCGGCCGCGCGGGAGGCCTCGACCGCCGCGGGATCGGCCGGCGCCAGGTCCGCCGGCGAGGAGAGGGTGCCGCGGACAGCGGTCGCGGCTGCGACCAGCGGGCTCACGAGGTGCGTGCGCCCGCCCTTGCCCTGCCTGCCCTCGAAGTTGCGGTTCGAGGTCGAGGCGCAGCGCTCTCCCGCGGAGAGCTGGTCCGGGTTCATGCCCAGGCACATCGAGCAGCCGGCGAAGCGCCACTCCGCTCCCGCCGCGCGGAAGACCTCGTCGAGACCCTCCTCCTCGGCCTGGAGGCGGACACGGGCCGAGCCGGGCACCACCATGAAGCGCATGCCCGCGGACTTCGTGCGGCCGCGCAGGACGTCGGCGGCGGCACGGAGATCCTCGATGCGGGAGTTCGTGCACGAACCGAGGAAGACCGTGTCGATGGGGATCTCACGCAGGGGGGTGCCCGGCGTCAGGCCCATGTACGCGAGCGCATTCTCCGCCGCCTCGCGGTCGACCTCGTCCTCGAAGTCCTCGGGTGCGGGCACCGAGGCCGAGAGCGGCAGGCCCTGCCCGGGGTTCGTGCCCCAGGTGACATAGGGCTCGATGTCCTCGGCCCGGAGCACCACCTCGGCGTCGAACTCCGCGCCCTCGTCCGTGCGCAGGGACGACCAGTACTCGACGGCCGCGTCCCAGTCCGCGCCCTCCGGCGCGTGGGCCCGGCCGCGCAGGTACTCGAAGGTCGTCGCGTCGGGGGCGATCATGCCCGCGCGGGCGCCGGCCTCGATCGACATGTTGCAGATGGTCATCCGGGCTTCCATCGACAGCTTCCGGATCGCCTCGCCGCGGTACTCGAGGACGTAGCCCTGCCCGCCGCCGGTGCCGATCTTCGCGATGATCGCGAGGATGATGTCCTTGGCGCTCGAGCCCTCGGGCAGCTCGCCGTCGATCGTGATCGCCATCGTGCGGAACGGCTTGAGGCTCAGCGTCTGGGTGGCGAGGACGTGCTCGACCTCGCTCGTGCCGATGCCGAACGCGAGCGCGCCGAAGGCGCCGTGGGTGGAGGTGTGCGAATCGCCGCAGACCACTGTGGTGCCCGGCTGCGTGAGGCCCAGCTGCGGTCCCACCACGTGGACGATGCCCTGTTCGGCATCGCCGAGGGAGTGCAGCCGGACGCCGAACTCCTCCGCGTTGGAGCGCAGGGTGTCGATCTGCGTCCGCGAGGTGAGGTCCGCGATGGGCTTGTCGATGTCCTGCGTGGGGGTGTTGTGGTCCTCCGTCGCGATCGTGAGATCGGGCCGGCGCACGGGACGGCCGGCGAGCCTGAGCCCCTCGAAGGCCTGGGGGCTGGTCACCTCGTGGACGAGGTGGAGGTCGATGTAGATGAGGTCGGGAGCGCCGTCCTCGCCCCGGCGGACGACGTGGTCCGCCCACACCTTCTCTGCGAGAGTCCTGGCCAACGCGGGCCTCCTGTCGACATGGGATGAGCTGGATTCGGAGTTCGATTCTAGGCGCCGATTCTGCATGTCGGACTTGCATCTCGGAATGCAAGACTTCTACATTGTGAGACATGACATCGAACAGCAGCAGCGGCGTCGGGGTCATCGACAAGGCCGCACTCGTCCTCTCCGCACTGGAGGCCGGACCCGCCTCACTGGCCGAGCTGGTCTCCCTCACCGGCCTGGCCCGGCCCACCGCGCACCGGCTCGCCGTCGCGCTCGAGTACCACCGCTTCGTCAACCGCGACCTGCAGGGCCGGTTCGTCCTCGGCCCGCGCCTGGCCGAGCTCTCCTCCGCCGCCGGTGAGGACCGGCTGCTCGCGGCCGCCGGCCCCGTCCTCGCGCACCTGCGCGACCGCACGGGCGAGAGCGCGCAGCTGTTCCGCCGGCAGGGCGACCTCCGCCTCTGCGTCGCCGCGGCCGAGCGTCCCGTGGGTCTGCGCGACTCGGTGCCCGTGGGGGCGACCCTGTCCATGCGCGCAGGCTCCGCGGCCCAGGTCCTGCTCGCCTGGGAGGAGCCCGACCGTCTGCACACCGGCCTGCGGGGCGCGCGCTTCTCGGCGACCATGCTCTCCGGCGTGCGCCGCCGCGGCTGGGCCCAGTCCATCGCCGAGCGCGAGCGGGGCGTGGCCTCGGTGTCCGCCCCCGTACGCGGGCCGAGCAACCGCGTGGTCGCGGCCGTCTCGATCTCCGGACCCGTGGACCGCCTCACGCGCCAGCCCGGACGCCTCCACGCCGAGAGCGTCATCGAGGCCGCCCGCGTACTTACGGACGCCCTCAACCGCGGCTGAGCACACGGCTGAGAGGCGCCGTCGCAGCCTGCGAGTGGGCGGCTCCACCGCGGTGCGCGCGACCGCGGCTCAGCGACGCCGCGTCCGCCGGATGTGCAAGAGTGTTCCCCGACAGCGCGACCTGCCTCCGAGCAGGACACGCCGCTCACGACCGCAAGCAGGAAGGCAGACCATGTCCGCAGCACCCCCTCCCCCGCCGCCCGTCCCGGGTCAGCCCGGTCCGCACCCGCCCGGTCCGGGCCAGCCGGGCCCGCAGCAGCCCGGGCCGCACCCGCAGCCCGATCAGGGCTACGCCCCCTACGGCCGGCCCGGTCCCGCGCCCGCCTCGCCCGCGGCTGCGAGCCTCGCCGCGGACGGCAAGGGCTTCTTCCGCGCGCTCTTCGACCTGAAGTTCGAGAGCTTCGTCGCCCTGAAGTTCTCGGCCATCATCTACGTGCTCTACATCGCGTACTTCGCCCTCATCTGGCTGGGCTTGATCATCTTCTCGTTCATCCTCATGAGCGAGTCCACCGGCATGGGCGTCACGGTCCTGCTGCTCACTCTGCTCCTGGGCTGGATCCCCGCACTCCTCGGGGTGATCGTCGTCCGCGTCGTCATCGAATTCCTGGTCGCCGGCATCAGAACGGCGATCAACACCGGAAAGCTGGCGGAGCGGCCGTGAGCGCGCAGAGTCCCTACAGCGCGCAGCCCGCAGCCGCCTCACGGCCCGCAGCCGAGCCCGGATTCCTCCGTGCGCTCTTCGACCTGAAGTTCGAGAGCTTCGTGACGATCCGCTTCGCCGCGGTCATCTACGTCCTCTCGATCATCGTCGCGGCGCTCGGATACATCGGCCTCGTGATCACATCCATCGGGATGGCCGCGACCGGCAGCGCCCTCTCGTCCTACGCCTACGGCTACAGCTCCGGGATGGGCGCCATGGGCGTGCTCATGGTCGTCGCGGCCATCCTGCTGGGCTGGATTCCCTCTCTCATCCAGATCGTCTTCACCCGAGTGCTCATCGAGTTCGTCGTGGCGAATGTGCGCACGGCGCAGAACACGCGGAAGCTCGCACAGCGGGCCTGATCCCCGGCTCATCCGCACACGCAGAAGCCCGGCTCCTGAAAGGGAGCCGGGCTTCTGCTTCTCCTCGCGGAGAACCGTACCCCCGAGCAGGTTCGAACTGCCGTTTCCGCCTTGAGAGGGCGGCGTCCTAGGCCACTAGACGACGGGGGCGCATGAGCGGCGGAGCCCCATCGAGAGCCGATGGGCATGCCGTTCGCTGGGGTACCAGGACTCGAACCTAGACTAAGTGAACCAGAATCACTCGTGCTGCCAATTACACCATACCCCAATGGGCGTGCGACGCCTGGGCCGCACAACCCTCCTCCCGAAGGAGAACCGTACCCCCGAGCAGGTTCGAACTGCCGTTTCCGCCTTGAGAGGGCGGCGTCCTGGGCCACTAGACGACGGGGGCCTGCGAGCGTCCTGTCCGGCGCTCACAAGAAGTAGACTCTAGTCGATGGCGCACGGCACCGCCAAACCCGGCGGCAGTGACCTCCCTCACGGGGATGTCGCAGGGCTCAGCAGCATCGACGGTACGGCAGACAGGAGGAAGCGTGAACGCATACTGGACGGTGGGCCGCATCGCCGGCGCCCAGGACCGGCCCCGCCGGAGCGCACCGCGGGAGGTCCGCGTGGGACTCGGCGCCGAGGCCGCGACCGCGTACGAGGACGTCTCCGAGTCCCGCCTCCGGCACGTGATGAGCGGCTTCGGCACGGGCGTCACGGTGGTCACGGGCGCCACCGCCGAGGGACCCGCCGGCTTCACCTGCCAGACGTTCACCTCCCTTTCGCTCACGCCTCCGCTCATCACGGTCAACCCCGCCAGGGACTCGACGAGCTGGCCCCGGATCAGGGCCACGGGACGCTTCTGCGTGAATGTCCTGGGCGCGGGGCACGAACACCTGGCGCGCTCGTTCTCACGCCCCGCCGGCACCGCCGCGGGGAGCGCGGCCCGGTTCGAGGGGGTGGGCCACACGCCCACACCGCTCGGCTCCCCGCGCCTGGACGAGGCACTGGCCTGGGTGGACTGCAGGATCGAGGCGGAGCACGACGGAGGGGACCACACGATCGTCGTGGGCAGGGTCATCGGCACGGGCACAGCGAGCGGCGAGCCTCCCCTGCTCTACTTCCGCGGAGGCTACGGGACCTTCGAACCGCGCTGAGCGCGAACCGCGCTCTCGGGCAGCGTCGCCTGAACCCCGCGGGAGCGGCACTGCTGGGGCGCTCCCGCCGGAACGGATCAAGCCCGACCCCTGGAAGGGACCGGGCTTCACGCACCTCCGTGAGGAGACGTACCCCCGAGCAGGTTCGAACTGCCGTTTCCGCCTTGAGAGGGCGGCGTCCTAGGCCACTAGACGACGGGGGCGAATGAACCGCGTCTCCTGCACACTCCCACCGCGCTCATGCAGGGAGGGGTAGAGCAGAGAAGCTGTCCGCTGGGCTACCAGGACTCGAACCTAGAATGACGGTACCAGAAACCGTTGTGTTGCCAATTACACCATAGCCCAATGCTTCGAGAGTCCGGGAGCCCGTCAGCGCGACTGACCGCAACTCTCCGTTGCCCTCGGCAACGAGAGACAACTATACGCGGCCGCGCAGGACGATGCAAAGCCGGGGCCCCTGCCTGCGGGTGATCTGCACCACCCGCAGGCAGAGGCGCCGGCCGCCCGGCAGCGCCGGCCTCGGGCTCTCAGCCCTGTGCGGCGAGGTGTGCGGCGAGGGCGCGCAGACGAGTGAGCGAGGACTCGCGGCCCAGGATCTCCATCGACTCGAAGAGCGGCGGGGAGATCCGGTGCCCGGAGACGGCCACGCGCAGCGGCCCGTAGGCGAAGCGCGGCTTGATCTCCAGGCCGTCGACGAGCGCGGCCCCCAGCACCTCCTCCAGGCGCGCAGCGGTCCACTCGTCCTCCCCCAGGGGCGCGAGCGCGGCGAGGGAGGCCTCGAGCACCTGCGGGGCGGAGTCCTTGAGAGTCTTCAGCCCGTCCTCGGTGAGCTCGAGCTCGTCATCGGCGACGAAGAGGAACCGGAGGAGGTCCGGGGCCTCACCCAACAGCTTCATGCGAGTCTGGACGAGCGGGGCTGCAGCAGCGAGGATCGACTGCTCGCGCGCGCTCAGGGTCTCACCCACGACCCCGGCCGCCTGCAGATAGGGCACCAGCCGTTCACGGAAGTCGTCCTCGTCCAGCAGGCGGATGTGGTCGGCGTTGATGGCGGTGGCCTTCTTCACGTCGAAGCGCGCGGGGTTGGGATTCACGTCCGCGATGTCGAAGGCGGCCACGAACTCGTCGACGGAGAACACGTCCCGGTCGGGGCCGATCGACCAGCCCAGCAGTGCGAGGTAGTTGATGAGCCCCTCGCGGGTGAAGCCGTTGTCCCGGTGCAGGAAGAGGTTCGACTCGGGATCGCGCTTGGACAGCTTCTTGCTGCCCTCCCCCATGACGTACGGGAGGTGGCCGAAGGCCGGGGTGTGCTGTGCGACGCCCACGGCCTTGAGCGCCTCGTAGAGCACGATCTGGCGAGGGGTGGAGGAGAGGAGGTCCTCTCCCCTGAGCACGTGGGTGATGCCCATGAGCGCATCGTCGACGGGGTTCACGAGCGTGTAGAGCGGCTGACCGTTGGCGCGGACCACCACGAAGTCCGGCACGGAGCCGGCCTTGAAGGTGATGTCCCCGCGCACGAGGTCGGTGAAGGTGACGTCCTCGTCCGGCATGCGCACGCGGAGGACGGGCTCGCGGCCCTCGGCCCTGAGGGCGGCCTTCTGCTCCTCGGTGAGGTCGCGGTCGAAGCCGTCGTAGCCGAGCTTGGGATCGCGGCCGGCCGCACGGTGCCGGGCCTCGACCTCCTCGTTCGTGGAGAAGGACTCGTAGAGGTGTCCTCCGGCGACGAGCTTCTCGATCACCTCGGCGTAGATCTCACCGCGCTCGGACTGGCGGTAGGGACCGTCGGGACCGCCCACCTCGATGCCCTCGTCCCAGTCGAGGCCCAGCCAGCGCATCGCCTCGACCACCTGGGAGAAGCTCTCCTCCGAGTCGCGGGCGGCATCCGTGTCCTCGATGCGGAACACGAAGGTGCCGCCGGTGTGGCGGGCGTACGCCCAGTTGAACAGCGCCGTGCGGACCATGCCCACGTGAGGGGTGCCGGTGGGCGAGGGGCAGAAGCGAACCTTGATGGTCACGGATTTCCTTTCGGAGGTGCGGGAGGATGCGTCGATGGCGCCGGGGACGGGACGGCGGCGGGCCGGGAGGACGGCGGGAGCCGGGGCGGTGGAGCCGGCGGCGCTCAGGCGTCCATCACGGGGTTGGTGAGCACGCCGAGGCCGTCGATGGCGATGGTCACGGAGCTGCCGGCCTCGATCCGGCCCACGCCCGCGGGCGTGCCGGTGAGGATGACATCGCCGGGCAGCAGGGTGATGGTCTCGGTGATGTGCTCGATGAGCGCGGGGATGTCGAAGACGAAGTCCTCCGTGCTGCCGTCCTGCCGCAGCTCGCCGTCGACCCAGCTGCGGATGCGCACGGCCTCGGGGTCGTACTCGGTCTCGATCCACGGGCCCAGCGGGCAGGAGGTGTCGAAGCCCTTGGCGCGCGACCACTGCCGGTCCTGCTGCTGGATGTCGCGCAGCGTCACGTCATTGGCGGCGACGTATCCGAGCACGTGCTCATAGGCCTTCTCCGCGGGCACGCCCTTGGCGACCCGGCCGATCACGACCCCGAGCTCGGCCTCGTAGGAGACGTTCTCGCTGACGGCGGGCAGGCGGACGGGATCGCCGGGACCGATGACGGCGGTGTTGGGCTTGAAGAAGGTGAGCGGGGAGACCGGGACCTCGTTGCCCAGCTCTGCGGCGTGGTCGGCGAAATTGCGACCCACGCCCACCACCTTGGAGCGAGGGATGATGGGAGCGACGAGGCGGACGTCGTCGTACCTGAGCCGCTTCCCCGTCGACTGGGCCGGGGTGAAGAAGGGGTCCGAGTCCAGGACCGCGATCTCGAGGCCGGAGGTGTCGACGGTCCCGTCGGCGGCGATCTCCGGCAGCTCTCCCTCGACGACTCCGTAGGCGGGTGCGTCCTCGTGGACGAATCTGATGATGCGCATGCGGTCAGTCTAATTGTGCGCCGACGGCGCGGCCCGATGCCGGTGTGTGAGGTGCAGCCAGCGCTCCGCGGACAGCGCATCCGGGGAACGCGGCGAGGGGTGCGAGAGACTGGGGCGGTGACTCGACGCCCTCCCCTCGCCCCGCACCGCTTCGCCCCGGATCGCATCGCCTCCGGTCTGCCCGCCGCCGCGCTCGTCCCGCAGATGCGGGAGCTCGCGGAGCAGACTGCCGCGGGCGGCGGCCTGCGCGCCGTGATCGAGGCGCCTCCCGGCACCGGCAAGACCACCGTGGTGCCGCCCGCCCTCGCCGTGGTGCTGGCGGACGGCACAGCTCCCGCCGATCCCGCCGCCGAGGCGCCCTCCCTCGCCGGCCGCATCGTCGTCACCCAGCCCCGCAGGATGGCCGCGCGGGCGGCCGCGCACCGGCTCGCACAGCTGACGGGCCTCACGGTCGGCGAGGAGGTGGGCTTCACCGTCCGCGGCGAGGCGAGGACCGGCCGGCGCACCCGCATCGAATTCGTCACGACGGGCGTCCTGCTGCGCAGGCTGCTGCGGGACCCCGAGCTCGCCGGGGTGCAGGGCGTCGTCCTCGACGAGGTCCACGAGCGCAGCCTCGACACGGACCTGGCCTTCGGCATGCTGCGCGAGCTCGCGGACCTCCGAGACGACCTCTCGCTGCTCGCGATGTCCGCCACCCTGGACGCCGGGCAGTGGGCGCGGCTGCTCGGCGAGGACGGGGAACCGGCACCCGTGCTCGGCGTCGAGGCCCGCACGCATCCCCTCACCGTCCGCTGGGCGCCACCGGCGCAGCGGCCGCTGGACGCCCGCGGCGTGCGGCCCGATTTCCTCCTCCACATAGCCGAGACCGTCAGGCACGCGGCGGAGGAGGCGGGTGCCGAAGCGGAGGCGAAGGCACGTGAGCCCGCCCCGCCCGCCGACATCCTCGTCTTCGCCCCCGGCCGGCGGGAGGTCGAACGCCTCGCGACCCTCATCCGTGAGCGAGTTCCGGCACAGGTGCATACGCTCACCGGCTCCACGCCCCTGCGAGAGCAGCAGCGGATCCTCGCACCCGATGGCGATGCGCGGGACGGCGAGACCGGCCGCGGAGTCGGCGAGCGCCGGATCGTCATCGCCACCTCGGTCGCGGAGTCCGCGCTCACGGTCCCCGGTGTGCGGATCGTCGTGGACTCGTGCCTGGCCCGCCTCCCCCATTTCGACACCGGACGGGGGATGGGCGGGCTCACGACGGTGCGCGAGTCCAAGGCCGCCGGCGGGCAGCGCGCCGGCCGGGCCGCCCGCGAGGCGCCCGGCACCGTATGGCGCTGCTGCGCGGAATCGGACTGGGCCGCGTTCCCCGCGCACACTCCCCCGGAGGTCCGGACAGCCGATCTCACCTCCGCCGTCCTCGACCTCGCCGTCTGGGGTTCCCCCGGCGGTGCGGGGCTCGCGCTGCCGACTCCCCTGCCCGAACGCGGCCTGGCCGCCGCTGCACGCACCCTGGCCGGCCTCGGCGCGCTCGAGGACGGCCGGCCGCAGGCGCGGGCGACGGAGCTGGGCCGCCGCCTGGCACAGGTGCCGGCCGATCCCCGCACGGCGCGGGGCCTCCTGCTGGCCGCGGAACTCATCGGTGCGCGCGCTGCGGCCGAGTGCGCCGCCCTGCTCACCTCCGAGGTCCGCGCCGAGGACGGCGATCTCGCCGGGACGCTGCGGCAGGCGCGCCGGGGCCGCGCTCCGGCGGGCTGGGAGGCCGAGGTCACGCGGCTCGCCCGCATCGCGGGCTCTGCGGACACGACCGGCGCCGGTTCCGCAGGCGCATCGCCCGGTGCCGGGCCCGGCCCGGCGTCTCCGTCCGAGCCCGCCCCGCCCTTCGACCCGGCCTCGCTGCGCACCGCGGAGGACAGGCTCGGGCTGTTCCTCGCACTCAGCCGGCCGGACCTCCTCGCCCGGCGGCGCACGGGCGCCGACGGGTATCTGCTCGCCTCGGGCACTGGCGTGGAGCTGCCGCGCGGCTCCCGGCTGGCCGGTGAGGAGTGGATCGCCGTCGCCGAGGTGGGCCTCGCGGGCCAGCGTCCGCTCCTCCGCGCGGGCGTGGGGATCGACGAGGCGCTCGCCCGGTGGGCGGCCTCCCATCTGCTCACCACCGTGGAAGAGGCAGACTGGGCGGAGGCCGGCACGTCTCTGCGTGCCCGCAGAGTGGAGCGCCTGGGTGCGATCGTGCTGTCCTCGACGCCTGTGCCGGTGCGGCCGGAGGCGGCGAGAGACGCGCTCGCACGCAGGCTCGCGCAGGCGTTTGCCGCGCTGAGTGCGGGCACCGAGGCGGAGCAGGCGCTCGCCGGGCTCGCGACGTCGGAAGAGATCGGCTCCTTCGCGCAGCTGCGCGGACGGCTGGGCCTGCTGCGTGCGGCCTTCGGCGACCCCTGGCCGGAGGTGAGCGCCGAGGCGCTGTTCCCGGGCGCGGGCCGGGCAGGCAGGGAGACGAGCGCGAATGCGGCGGGCACGGCCTCGGCGGGCGGGAGCACCGCACACTCACCGGAGGTGCCTGCGGCAGGTCCCGGTGCGGCCGTCCCGGACTGGCTGGCGGCCGAGGCCGACCGCGCCGCCCGGGCGCTCGCGAGCGGAGAGCGCACTCCCCGCCTGTGCCTGCACACCGCACTGCAGGCGCTGCTGCCCTGGCCCGAGGCCGCGCGGCTCGATGAGCTCGCGCCCGTCCGGGTGCGCGTGCCCTCGGGTTCGGAGGTCCGTGTGCGCTACCCCTCGCCGGAGGCCGGCGGTCCCCCGGTGCTCGCGGTCAAGCTGCAGGAGATGTTCGGGGCCGAGGCCGGTCCCGCCGTGGCGGAGGGCCGGATCCCCGTGCTCCTCCATCTCCTCTCCCCGGCGCAGCGCCCGCTCGCGGTGACTGCGGACCTCTCCGCGTTCTGGTCCGGTGCCTATGCGCATGTGCGCGCGGAGAACCGCGCGAAGTACCTCAAGCACCCGTGGCCGGAGGACCCGCGCACGGCGGAGCCGACCCGGTTCACGAAGAACCGGGCGGCACGGGAGGGACGGGGATAGGGCTCTGCACGAGCGGCCTCCGGCTCATTCCAGGGCGAGCACCTGAACTTCCCGTTCGAGCCCGGTCAGGTCGGCCCCGTCGAGCGTCAGCAGCGGAAGGCTGTGCGCCGCCGCAGTCGCCGCGATCATGCGGTCGTTGGCGTGGGCTCGCACACCGCCGCCCCTGGCTGCCACCGCCTGCACGATCCTGCCGTAGATCATGGCTGCCTCATCATCGAATGCGAGCCCTTCGCCGAACAGCGCATTGACTTCTTCAAGAGTCTGATAGCGCTCCATCGCAGACTCCGGGGTCCTGGCGCAGGCAATGCCCATCCGCAATTCCGCGTAGGTGATCGAGGAGACCACAAGCCGCTCAAATCCGGACAGCTCGAACCGACGCCCCTCATCCAGCAGCGCGATGACGACAGAAGTGTCCAGAAGGGCCGAGCCCAGGGTCACGCCCACGGATCACGAGCACTTTCGCTCTCGCGGGCCGCATTCAGCTCACCGAGCCAGCCGCTGTCCCGATGCGTCCTGCGCAGCCGCCGCATGAGCTCGGCCCCGGAGATTCCCGCTGCTTCCCGGTGTGGAACGAGATCGGCGACAGGGCGCCTGTGATTGGTCACCACGAAGCTCTCACCGGCCTCCACCGCACTCAGAACTTCAGTGGGATTCTGCCGCAGCCTGCCGATGGGAACCGTGCGAGTCATGAAACAATATTATCATCAAAGTAGACAAATATCTACATTCACCGTCCGCGCTACGGTGATGACCAGAGCCGCTGCGCCGGCAGCGCCCACGCGGGAGGCGGCTCAGGCCGCGGTCGCACGCGCGAGGAAGTCCCAGAGCGACTGCGCGGGCGGCGACAGCGGCACGGCGGAGCGCACGAGGGCGATCTCCCGCGACCACCCCTCGCCGCGCGCGGGCCCACCGGCCAGCGGCACCTCCGCCGTGCCGCGCAGGGGCCTCGACAGCGCGGGCAGCAGTGCGACGCCCATCCCCAGAGCCACGAGCTCGCGGATCGCGGCGAACTCCGCCGCCTCGACGTCCACCCTCGGGGCGAAGCCCGCGCCCGCACACCACGCGTCCGTGAGGCGCCGCAGGTGGTAGGAGCGCGGAGTGCCGATGAACTGCGAGCCGGCCAGCTCCTCGAGCCGCACGGAGTCCTCCCGCGCGCAGGGGTGGGCCTCGGGCAGCACCGCGACGATCCGCTGGCTCCCCACCACCCGATGCTCGAGCGCACCCTGCTCCTCGCCTGCGGGTGCGGGGATGGTGAGCGCGAGATCGAGCCTGCCCGCCCGCAGGTCGGCGAAGAGTGCGGCACCGTGACCCTGCCGCAGCTCCAGCCTGATCCCGGGGTGCCCGCGACGGAAGGCGGCGAGCAGCTCCGGCGCCCGCCCCTGCCCCATCGTCAGCGGAAAGCCGAAGCGCACCCGCCCGCCTGCGGGATCCGCCTCACCGGCCGTCGCGGCCACGGCGCGCTCCAGGCCCGTCAGCGGGCCCCGCACGGCCTCGGCGAGCTCGCGTGCGCGCGGTGTGAGAGCCGCCCGGCGCCCCGTCCGCACCAGCAGCGCGAGCCCCAGCAGATCCTCCAGCGCACGGATCCGCCGACTGAGGGTGGACTGCGGGATCCCCAGCGAGCGGGCGGCCTCCGTGACGAAGCCGTCCTGCTCGTCGATCTCGAGCAGCGCGCGCAGCTCCGGGGCGAGACGCGTCATCCATTCATCCATATACGGATGATATCGGCGCAAATCATCATTGGACGGATGAGTGCGGGCATCGGCACGATGGGGGCACCCGCATCCACCGCGGGCCGCCCTGCGGTCCGCTCATCGCAGGAGGACCCCATGACCCGGACCATCGCCGTCACCGGAGCCGCCGGCAGCATCGCCTACAGCCTCCTCTTCCGCCTCGCGGCCGAGGCCTCGGCGGAGGGCGAGCGCATCCGGCTGCGACTGCTGGAGATCCCCGCCGCGGTCGAACGCCTCGAAGGCGTGCGCATGGAGCTCGAGGACTGCGCATTCCCGGCCCTCGAGGAGATCGCATACACGGCGGACCCGGAGGAGGCGTTCGCCGGAGTCGACGCCGCATTCCTGGTGGGCTCCGCGCCCCGCAGGCCGGGCATGGACCGCGCGGATCTGCTGGAGGCCAACGGCCGGATCTTCGCCGAGCAGGGCAGGGCGCTGGGAGCGGGCGCGCAGCCGGACGCGCGGGTCGTGGTGGTGGGCAATCCCGCGAACACCAATGCCCTCATCGCCGCCGAGCACGCGCAGCGCGCACCCCGCACCGATGGCGGCGTCCTCTCCGCGGACCGCTTCACCGCTCTCACCCGGCTGGACCACAACCGGGCGCTCGCCCAGCTCGCGGCGCGGACGGGCGCATCGGTGGAGAGCATCGAACGGCTGGCGATCTGGGGCAATCACTCGAACACGCAGTTCCCGGACCTGGGCGGTGCGGCCGTCGCCGGTGAGCCCGCCATGCAGGTCCTCGCCCGGGTGTGCGGAGGCCCGGACGCCGCCGAGGCCTGGGTCGCAGGGGACTTCATCCCCACAGTGGCCGGGCGGGGAGGTGCGGTGATCGAGGCCCGAGGCGCCTCCTCGGCGGCGTCTGCGGCCTCGGCGGCACTCGATCATCTGAGGGACTGGACGCACGGCACGAGGGGGCGCTGGGTGTCGATGGCCGTCCGCTCACACGGGGAGTACGGAGTGCCCGCAGGGCTCATCAGCTCCTTCCCCTGCGTCGTGGACGCAGACGGCTCCGCCCGCATCGTCGAAGGGCTCGAACTCACCGGCGAGCAGCGGTCGCGCATCGACGCCTCCGCCGCGGAGCTCGAGGAGGAGCGGCAGACGGCCGACCACCTGGGGTTCCTGTGAGATGAGGAGTGCCGGAGCCTAGGCCTCTCCCCCGCCGCTGGGATGCGCCTGGTCAATGCGCTCGCCGCTCGGACCATCGGGCGCGCACTCGCGGAAGCGACGCCGGCCGCGGGCGGGCAATCCTTGGACGAGGCGCTTGAGCTCGGGCGCCGGCTCCCACGCCTCGCCCGCCGATCCCGGCACCGCCTCACTGGAGCGAGCCCTCCGCTGCATCATCACGGAATGGAGCAAACCGCAGACGCCCCGATCTGATCGGCGGTGCGGCCCCGGCAGACCCTCACCGCACCTCGGCGTCGTCCACGCCCGGTTCTGCGGCCCACGTGGCCTGGCCAGGATTGAGGACGCTCATCTCCGCGACGACGCCGATCCGGCCGGCCTCGGCCGCCCTGAAATTGCAGCTCAGCCCGTCGCCGAACGAGGCCGGCGTCCGAGTGAAGACATAGGTGGTGCGGGGGCCCGCCCCGTCCTCGTCCATGCTCCAGGCTGCGGACAGTCCGCTCAGATAGGTCACGGGCCGGTCGAAGGTGACGACGACCTGGAGGGAGGCGCCAGCAGGGGGAGTCGCCTACGGATCGGCGCGATAGCTGATCTGCGCGGAGAACGTCACCGCATGTTCCCCCGAGGCGGGGTCCAGGCGCACGAAAGTGGTGTCGGCCGCGGTGTCCCAGTAGTAGTTCGCCAGGCTGTTGGGGACGAGGGTCTGCGGCGGCCCGGAGGCCGAAGCGACCGGGGCCGCCGTCGCGAGCGCGATGACCGGCACGCTCCAGGCGGCCGAGTGGAGGATGCGGCGGCGGGCGGGAGCTCCCGATTCCGGCGAGGAGCTGCTGGCGGAGTGATCTTCGAACATCGGGAGAGCCTTTCGCTTCGGCGCCTGGATCCAGGAGATTACCGTCAGGTAACTTAGCGCCGTCCGCAGGCCCTGGCACGCATGAGTGTGCGAGATCACCGCCTTCTCCCCGCCGCTCCCAGCAACAGTCCCGCCACGACCACCCACACGACCAGCGGTGCCAGCACCCAGCCCATGTGATCGAGGACCACCGTCGGCACCCAGGAACCCGCATCGGAACTCCCCTCGACGGCGTCGTTGAATGGCTCGCTGCCCGTCTGGAGCCGACCGGTCCGGATGGCTTCCATCGCGACCACCGCAACGATGAATGCGGCGGCGAACATCGAGACGATGAGTGCACCTGTGCGTACTCGCATCTTCAGTTCCTCTCTCACAGCTGATCTGGCACTGTCAGTCTCGCCAGCGCGGGCAGGCCTCGGCAGGGCTCGTGAGTCACACGCCTCGTGCCCAGATGTCATGTCCCCTCCGGGCAGCTGTCATCCCTCATCCGGCTCCGCGCCTCACAGCGCGCGATATCCGTGGAAATGAGGATGTGCGAGATCGCCGATGCTCCTAGCCTGGTGCGGTGCCGAAGAGCTCGGCACCGCGCGATGCCGCCGCACGATGAGGAGCCGCCCATGAATCTCGACCTCTACGTCGCCGCGCTCCAGGTCGTGCCGATGATCTTCGTGGCGCTCTTCCTCAGCGGGCGGGCCGCGGGTGGGCGGGCTGCCCGTCGCAGCGACGAACCCGCTCGTCCATCGGTCTTCCAGCACGTGTTCCAGGCGGCCATCATCACCCTCGGGCTGCTCGCCTTCTGCATCTCCATTTTCGTCATCGGCTCTCAGCTGGAACCGCCAGGGTGGACAGGAAGCATCGTGGCCGCGGCCCTGGCCTGCGCAATGGCGGCGCTCGCAGCTGAGGCCTTCACTGCCATCGGGGTCGGGTCTCAGAGAACCGTGCAGGCGGAATCAGCCGAAATAGGCGAGACCCGCCCTTTCGGCGCGAACTGCGGGGAGGAGGCCGTACCGGCCTGCGAGTGCGACCGCATGCGCACGATTGTCCGCACCCAGCTTCCTGCGCAGGCTTCGGAGATGAGATCGCACCGTCGACTCCTCGATGAAGAGCGTCTGAGCGATCGCGCTGTCCGAGGCCCCGTCCGCGACCAGGCCGATCACTTCGCTCTCACGGGCTGTGAGACTCTCGGCCCCGCCGGCTGCGGCCAGTCTCCGTGCGATGAGATTCCGTGAGAGGTAGGTGCCGGGGACGCTCACCGCGTGGAAGGCGCTCAGCAGCTCCGGGACGTCCAGCGGCATGCCGATCAGCGCGGCGGCGAACCCGCCCGCACCGTCAGGCACGTCCTCGGGCCGCGCCGCGGCGAGGATCAGCGGAGGCAGATTCGCCGCGCCCAGCGCCGACAGCTCGTCGAGCGCCGCCCGGGAGCCGTCCGCATCGATCAGAAGCGCCGCCGCCTCGGGTGGGATCCGCTCGCACGAATCGGCCGCAGCCACCTCCGCACCGAGGCCCGTGGCCGCAAGCGCCGCACGATCCCATGCGTACGCCTGCGGCCACGGGCCGAGAACCACGAGCTTTCGCATACCCGCGATCAGCGGCGCGGCTCCCACTTGAAGAAGACCTTGGCCGCGAGGAAGGCGATCGCCGTCCACACCAGGGTGATGAGCATCGGGATGGCCGCATCCGCCCATTCGATGCCGCGCCACGCCCCGAGCGCCAGCTCCACCGCAGCTCCACCGGGAAGGGCGAGCTTCAGACCCGTCAGCGTCTCGGTTCCGGTGACCATGACCCAGGTCGCAATTCCGATGAGCCCCATCGCAACAGGTATCGTCGTCACCTGAGCGCTGTCCGCGCTCTTCGTGAACCCCGCGGTGGCAAGCGCGAATCCGACGTACAGGGCGAGCACCAGGATTCCCACGACGACAGTGAGCAGGATGTTCGCAGGGGGAGTCTGCAGAACCGCGAAGACGGCCAGAACTCCGACAGCTTCGATCACCGCGAGCAGGACAAGGGTGGATACCAGCCCCAGAACGATCCCGGCGTCGGATTCGGCAGTGCACCTGAGGCGCTTGAGGAAGAGGTTCTGCCGCCGTGAGGCCAGAGCCGTCACTGCGGCCCCGTACACCACGAAGGCCCCCATGATGAACGGGATCATCGCGGCAACCGGCGAGATGTCCACGTCCCCGATCTGCCAGTAGAGGAACCCGGCCATCCCCAAGGGCATCACTGTTGACATGATGATGACGAGTGGATCGCGAAGCATCTGAATGGCCTCGTATTTCGCGATGGTGAGCATGGCGCCTCCTAGGTCAGCGGCTGAGAGTGCGGAAGATGTCGTCCAGGCTGGCCCTGCGGACCGCGAGCCCGTGTATGCCGATCTCGTGCCGGCGCGCCCAGGACTGCAGTTCGTAGACGTCGCGTTCGGCATCGTCGGTGGCGATCACCCAGGAATAGGGGCCTGTCGCCTCCGCCGGAAAGGGAATCGAGGCCTGCTCGACAGCAGCTTCGAAGTGGACCTTGGCCGGAAAGGAGCGTGCGAGCTCCCTGAAGGAGCCCTCCATGCGGATCTTCCCCCGGTGCATGAGCCCGATGCGATCGGCGTGCTGCTCCGCTTCCTCCAGGTAGTGCGTCGTGAGGATCACCGTGGCGCCCTGGCCGCGGATCACATCCACCGCGGCCCACAGCTGGTCTCGCGCCTCGATGTCCAGGCCCGCCGTGGGCTCGTCCAGGAAGATGAGCTCGGGGGTGCCGTAGATGGCCGTGGCGAAGTCGAGCTTGCGCTTCTCCCCGCCGGACAGCTGGGAGACGCGCACACGCGCCTTCTCCGCCAGGCCGGCCACCTCGACGACGCGCCTCGCATCGTCGCCGCGGCCGCTGAGGGCGCCGAACAGCTTCACCGTCTCCAGCACCGTGAGAGTCGGGGCGAAGCCGCTCTCCTGGAGCATGATCCCCGTGCGGGGCCGCACGCTGCGACGGTCGCGCGGGCTCAGCCCGAACGCGGTCACGGTGCCGCTGAACGGGGCGCGGTGGCCTTCGAGGGTCTCCAGGGTCGAGGTCTTGCCCGCGCCGTTGGTGCCCAGCAGAGCATAGAGCTCGCCGCGCTCGACGGAGAAGGAGACCCCGCCCACCGCCCTATAGTCCCCGTAGCTCACCACGAGGTCTCTGACTTTGATGAGTGTGTCTGATGCCATGCGTCAATCACACCTGGCAGCACCGCTCACGCGTAGGGCCCTCACATCATGAGCTTCGGATGACTTCGCGGTCGCGCCGATATGACGCCGTGTCACGCAGCGGGCGAAAGCCACCGGTCCAGCTGGTTCCCAGACCATGACACAGCATCACTGGTATCAGCCCCCGGCGCCGTGGAAGGCTGGGCGTGCGCAGCGGGAGGAGACGGATGAACAAGGCACAGATCGTCGTGCTCGCGGTGCTCTCGATCGCGGGGGCTGTGGGCTGGATCTGGGGACTGGCGCACCTCCCGGGCCTCGGGATCGTTCCTCGGTGGATCGTCGCGCTGCTCCCTGCACCGGGGACGGCAGCGGCTGGCTGGTTCGCCTTCATCACCGTCGGCACCGTCGTCCTCTCCGCTCTGGCCCTGCCCTTCGCGAGCAGGGCGAGGAAGCATCCTCCGTCCGAGGAGATCCGCTGATGCCCGGAACCGCAGAGGCTTTCTCACCCGCCCGGTCGCTGGCGCGCATTCGCACCTTCACGACCCAGGGCTTCGTGGTCGCATGGGCCATTGCATGGCTGGTGACGCTGGCCTCGGCCGCCCACACCTGGTGGCACCCGCTGATGTTCCTGCCTGCCGCGGCACTGAGCCTGCAGCCGATTCTCCGCTGGCACAGCGCCTACAGCGGCAGGACGGCGATCCTCGGCCTCGCGACCGGCGCCCTGACCTGGACGGCCTGTGCCCTTCTCGCCGTGTCCCCCTCAGGAGTCATTGCCCTTGTGATCCCGGCCGTGGCGATGGTGCGCGGCGGCATGCGGACCAAGCTGCTCGCCGGCAGCGGCATCACGGCGGCGTGCGCGGGCATCGGGCTGCTCACGCTCACCACGCAGTCTCATCTGGCCGGACTCTTCATCATCTTCGGACTGTGGCTCCCGGCGTTCTGGGCGCTGGTCTTCTGGAGCTCCCGCGCCTCCTGGAACCTCCTCCTCGAACTCGATTCCGCCCACCAGGCACAGACGGACCTCGCCGTCCTGCGGGAGCGGTTCAGGATCGCCGCGGACCTCCACGACATCCAGGGCCACACCCTCCACGTGGTCAAGCTCAAGACCGCGCTGGCCCAGCGGCTCGTCCGGGCCGATCCCACCGCCGCCGAGGCGGAGATCGCCCAGGTGCAGGAGCTCATCGCGGAGACCATCGGCCAGTCGAGGGCGCTCGCCCACGGCGAGCGCCCCCTCACGCTGGCAGGTGAGCTGGAGAACGCCCGGCGCCTCTTCGAGGCCGATGACGTCGAGGTCCGCATCCGCCTGGCAGGGAGGCCCGCGGGAACCGCGGAAGCACTGTGCAGCCTCGTGCTGAGGGAGGCCACCACCAATGTCCTCCGGCATTCGCAGGCGACACGCGTCCACATCGTCCTCAGCGATACGGGTCTCCTCATCGTCAATGACGGCGCCGAGGTCCGCGCCACCCCGGAACTCAGCGGACTGGCCGGCCTGCGCAGACGCGTCGAGGAGGCCGGCGGCCGCCTGCATGTGAGGGTGGAGGAGGGCGACTTCCTCACGGAGGCGGCGTTCCCCGGCACAGAGCTGCCCGGCACGGAGACCCCCGAGACGGAGACTCGCACCGATAAGCAAGCAGAGAAAGGAGCCGCAGATGGCGATCTCAGTCGTCCTCGCCGATGACGAGGCGCTGCTGCGCAAGGCCCTCGCAGCCCTACTCCCCCTGGAGGGTGACATCACCGTGACGGCCGAGGCCTCCGACGGAGCCGAGGCCGTCGCGGCCGTTCTCGCCCACTCCCCCGATGTCCTCGTCATCGACCTCGAGTTGCCGGGCACCGACGGACTCGATGCGGTGGGGACCCTGCGGCGGGACCGCCCCGAGCAGCCGGTGCTCATGCTCACCCGCCATGCCCGGCCCGGCGTCCTGCGCAAGGCGCTCTCCCTGGGCATCCGCGGTTTCGTGAGCAAGTCTGCCGAACCGGGGCACATCGCCGAGGTGATCGCAACGGTCCACGCGGGCCGCCGCTGGATCGACCCGGACGTCTCCGCGGCTGCCGTCATGGACGACTGCCCGCTCACGGACCGGGAGATCGACGTGCTGCGGGTGACCGGTGACGGCTACTCCGTCGCGGACATCGCGCGGCAGCTGCACCTCGCACAGGGAACGGTGCGGAACTACCTCTCGAGCGCGATCAGCAAGACGAACACACGCACCCGGCACGATGCCGCACGCTACGCCCGCGAGCACGACTGGCTGTGAGCACCCGCGAACCCGAAAGTTCGCCCGGAGTGACGAAGCGCACCCTGGCAATCCTCCCCGCCGTCCCTTAGGCTCTTCTGCGTGAAGTAAGCAGCTCGCAGCATCCGCAGACCCCAGCGCCCCCGGAGGATTCGCCCCGGGCGTCCCGGCGCTCCGCTTTCTCTGCCATGCCCCGCGAAGCCTGCTTCTGCCCGTCCAGGGATCAGTGTGCGTCGCGGTCGCGGCAGTCCGCATCGAAGCATTTAGGACCACATATGCCCTCTGACACCGACCGCATCCCCGCAGACACCGCACAGCCCCCTCCCTCCAGCACCGGCATCGACCCCGCGGGCATGCGGGTCATCTGGCTCCTGCTGGTCGCGGCTTTCGTCGCGATCCTCAACGAGACCACGATGGCGATCGCGATCCCGGAGCTCAACCGCACCCTCGGCATCCCGCCCGAGCTGGGCCAGTGGCTCACGAGCGCCTTCATGCTCACGATGGCCGTCGTCATCCCCACGACGGGCTTCCTCATCCAGCGGCTGACCACCCGGCAGGTGTTCCTCACCGCGATGATCGCGTTCTCGCTCGGCACCGCGCTCTGCCTGGTCTCGCAGGGCTTCGGCCTCCTGCTCGTGGGCCGCATCGTGCAGGCCGCCGGCACCGGCATCATGATGCCCCTGCTCATGACCACCATGATGAACGTGGTGCCGCCGCACTCCCGCGGCCGCATGATGGGCCGGGTTGGCCTCGTCATGTCGCTCGCCCCGGCCATCGGACCCACGATGTCCGGCATCGTCCTCGACAGCCTCGGCTGGCGCTGGCTGTTCGGCATCGTGCTGCCCATCGCCGTCATCGCCCTGTCCCTGGGCGCGAAGTGGATGACGAACCTGGGCGAGACCGCGCACGTGCCGCTGGACGTGCTGTCCGTGATCCTCTCGGCCTTCGCCTTCGGCGGGATCGTCTACGGCCTCAGCCAGCTCGGCGGGGGCCACGGCGGCCAGGCCGGCGAGAACTCCTCGCAGGCCCTCATCTGGGCCGCCATCACCGGCGGCGCGGTCTTCCTCGCGCTCTTCGTCTGGCGCCAGCTCGCACTGCAGAAGGCGGACAGGGCACTGCTCGACCTCAGGGTCTTCAGCTCCCGGAACTACGTCATCGCGGTCATCATCATGGCCGTCGTGGCGCTGTCCATGTTCGGCACCTTCGGCCTGCTGCCCCTGTACCTGCAGAACGTCGCCGGCCTCGCCCCCACGCAGGCGGGACTGGTCCTGCTGCCGGGCTCCATCCTCATGGGCCTGCTGGGACCGGTGATGGGCCGGATCTACGACTCGCGCGGGCCCCGGACCCTGCTGGTGCCAGGCACCGTCATGATCGCGGCGGCGCTGTTCTTCTACTCGACCGTGAGCGTCCACACCCCGGTGCCGCTGCTCGTCCTCGCGCAGACGGTGATGTCGCTGGGCCTGGCCGCGTCGTTCACCCCGCTGTTCTCGGCCTCGCTGGGCTCGCTGGATCGGAGCCTGTACTCGCACGGTTCCGCGGCGCTCAACACCCTCCAGCAGGTGGCAGGCGCGGCGGGCACGGCTCTGCTCATCGCGATCTACTCGTCCTTCCTGCACACGGGCGAGGCCGCCGGACTCGACACGGCGGCGGCCGGGGCCCCGGGTGCGCGCGCGGCGTTCTTCGTCGCCGCCTGCATCGCGATCGCACCCATGGTCCTGGCGTTCTTCATCCGCAAGCCCGCCGACCAGGAGTGATCCTCCGCCAAGGAGAGCCGGACCCTCACGGTCCGCAATCCGCCGGGGCCCGGCGCCGCACCCTCCACAGGGCGCGGCGCCGGGCCTCTTCGCAGACATCGGCCGCGGGACACACCGAGGTCAGGATCGTCTGCGACCAGCTCCTGCATGGACGTCTCGCCGAGCCGCGTGCGATCTGAGAGACTGGTTGCATGGAAGCCACTGCGCTCCTCGACATCGAGGCGATTCGCAGCGCCTGCGAACAGTACGGCGTGAAGCGGCTCCGCGTCTTCGGCTCGGTGCTCACCGACAAGTTCGATTCGGCGACAAGCGATATGGACTTCCTCGTCGACTTCCAGGCTGAACGAGAGAATCTGTTCCACGACTACTTCGATCTGAAGTTCGAACTGGAGCGGATCGTCGGTCGAGAAGTCGACCTCGTCATGGAGCGCTCGGTGAAGAACCCCTTCTTCAAGGCATCAGCCTTCGGGAATGCACAGGACATCTATGCGATCTGAGGCTGGCGCGCATCTCTGGGACGCGGCCGAGGCAGCCAAACTCGTCGATGAATTCGTCCGCGGCAGAACTGAGTCCGAGTTCAGCTCCAACCTCCTCATCCGCTCTGCGACCGAGCGTCAGATGGAGATTCTCGGCGAGGCATTGAACCGACTCCGCAGAGACGACGCGGAAACAGCCGCTCGTGTGCCGGACCTCGAGAAGATTATCGGGATGCGGAACATCATCACTCACCAGTACGGCGAGATCGACTACGAGATCGTGTGGCGCGCTGCGACGACAGGAATACCCGCCCTGATCCCGATTCTCAACAACCTCGTCGATGAGGCACGGGGCACCTTGGGGCTGTAGCGCGGCCTTACCCGGATCCGACAGACAGGCCCGGTCCATCTCGAACCCCATCTGCCCTTGACTGTGACGCAGCGTCACATGAGTGGATAGGGTCCTGCGGATCTCAGACTGCGCGAAGCTGACGGGCACCACCGTCCGCACCATTCGCCACTACCATCACGTCGGCCTGCTGCCGGTGCCCGGCCGCACCGGCGGCCGCCGCGAGTACGAACTCACGCATGTGGCCCGGGTCCTGCGGATCAGATGGCTCGCGGATGCGGGCCTGTCGCTGGATTCGATCGGCGTCCTGCTCGCCGAGGAACAGCGCACGCCGGGCCCGCTGAGACCCGATGCCGAGAGCCTGCACGACCTGCGGGCCACGGCCCGGAGCATCGAGGAGCGCATCTCCGAGCTCCGCGCCCAGCACGATCGCATCAGCGCCCTCATCGGCATGGCCGAGTCCGGACGCGGCCTGCGCGCGCTGCCGGCGGGGATCGAGCTGTTCTACGACCGGCTGGTCCGCGCCGTGAGCGATCCCGAGGCGCTCGAGGTGCTCCGCAGGGAGCAGCGGCTCGCCGAGCTCTTCGCCCAGCGCGGCCTCGTGCCGCCCCGCCTCGGCACGCTGGTGGAGCAGCTCACGGACGAGGACGTAGCCCTCATCGTCGAGTTCTACACGCGCTTCGCACACATCGCCGAACTCGACGAGTCCGCCATCGAGCAGGAGTACGAGGAGCTGACGGCCCTCATGCTCGACTGGACGCGGCAGCACTGCGAACTCGCGGAGGAGCTGGTGCGCGCCCTGCCTGCCTGGACCCGCCGCCGGGCCGCGCTGAAGCCGCTCATGGCCTTCACCGTGCTCCTCACGTCCGACGCCCGGCAGCGGGAGGCCCTGCACCGGCTCTCCCCCATCGTCATGGAGCTCATCGAGGCCGCAGCAGACTCACCCGCAGCCGCAGACGCCTCACAAGCCGCAGAATTCCCGGACGAGGAGCCGATATGACCCGCTCACCGCACTCCCAGCCAGAGCAATCCCACAGAGCACAATCTCACCCAGCGCAATCTCAGCCACCGCATCCTCACCCAGCGGACTCCCACCCCGCCTCCTCCCGCCCCGCTCACCGCGCTTCGCCCGCGCAGCACGGGCACCCGATCCGCGTGAGCGGGCTGACCAAGAGGTTCGGCTCCTTCACCGCCCTCGACGGCGTCGATCTCACGGGCGAGGGGGGCACCGTCCACGGCTTCCTGGGACCCAACGGCGCGGGCAAGTCCACGACCATCAGGGTGCTGCTCGGAATCTGCCGCACCACCGCGGGCGAGGTCCGGGTCCTGGGCCTGGACCCCGCGCGGGAACCGGCACGGGTGGCACGGCAGGTGAGCTATGTGCCCGGCGATGTCGACCTCTGGCCCAACCTCACCGGCCAGGAGGTGCTCGACCTGCTGGGCCGGCTGCGCGGCGGACGCGATGGGGCCCGCGAGCGCGCGCTGATCGAGCGCTTCGCCCTCGATCCGTCCAAGAAGGTCCGCTCCTATTCCACCGGCAACCGGCAGAAGGTCATGCTCGTCGCCGCCTTCGCCGCGCCCACTCCCCTGCTCGTCCTCGACGAGCCGACCTCCGGGCTCGATCCGCTCATGGAGCAGGTGTTCGGTCAGTGCGTGCGCGAGGCCGCCGAGGCCGGCCGCACGATCCTCCTCTCCAGCCACCTGCTGGCCGAGGTGGACCGGCTGTGCACCGCCGTCACCATCGTCGCCGACGGCGCCGTGGTGGAATCCGGGCAGCTCGCCCGGCTCCGCCATCTCGCGGCTCTCGAGGTCACGGTGGAGGCGCCCGAGGCGGTCCTCGCACAGCTGGAACGGACGCTGCGCTCGCAGCGGGCGGACACCCGCCGGGAGGACGAGGGTGCGAAGCTGATCGCCGAGGTGTCCCGCGACCGGCTGCCGGACGCCCTCTCTGCACTCGCTGCGACCGGGGCCACCGAGGTCGCCGTGGCCCCCGCGAGCCTGGAGAGCCTGTTCCTGAGGCACTACGACGTCGAGGCGCGGTGAGGGCCGTGCTGCGTCTCCTGCTCCGCCGCCACCGCCTCTTCCTGTCCGCCTGGCTCGCGGGGATCCTCGCACTCGTCGCCGTCACCCTCCCCTCCTACCGCGAGACCTATGGAGCGGACATCGCGGGCAGCGGCGTCCCCGACATGCTGCGGGCCACCCCCGGTCTCACGCTCCTCTACGGCCGGCTGCCCTCACCCGGCACGCTGGGCCAGCTCTTCGTGTGGGAGAGCGGCACGTATGCCCTCGTGCTCGCCGGCGTCATGGCCGTCCTGCTCGCCGTCGCGATCACACGGGCGGAGGAGGACGCCGGCACCACCGAGCTCGTCCGCGCCGCCGGTGTGCATCCGCGCACTCCCCTGCTCGCCGCGGCCGCGGTCCTCGGCCTCGCCTGCGGGTTGCTGGGCGCGGGCTCGGCCGCGGTGCTGGCGCTGACCGCCCTCGCCTATGAGGAGCTCACGGGCACGGGCGCCGCCGCCTTCGGCCTCGTGGCGTTCCTCGTCCCCCTCGCGCTCGGCATGCTCACCATGATCGGCGCGCAGCTCCGGGACAGCGCACGCGCAGCCCGGGGCATGGCCTTCGCGCTGCTCGCAGGCGCGTTCGCACTGCGGGTCCTCGCGGACGACCGCGAATGGCGGTGGCTGCACTGGCTGACCCCGCTGGGCTGGCGCGAGGTCATCGCGCCGTATTCCGACGACCGCATGTGGGCGGCGGTCCCCCTCGCCCTCGTCTGCGGTGCGCTGCTCGCCGTCTGCGTGCTGCTGGACCGCGGGCGGGAGCCCGGTGCCGCGCGCTGGGTCCGCACGCGCACCCGTCAGCGGCGGCTGCGGATCAGCGGTCCCCTGGGCTGGGCCCTCCGCGATGCGCACGGAGCGGTCATCGGCTGGACAGCGGCCGTGTGGGGCTCGGCCGTCCTGTTCGGTTCGATGGCCGACGGCCTCATCACGACCATCCGTGAGGATCCGACGACCGCCGCCCTGCTCGCGCAGATGGGTGCCGGAGGCCTCGATCCCGGCGCCATGTTCTTCGACTTCCTGGGCGGCCTGCTCGCGCTGCTCGTGCTCATCGCGGCGACCGCCCTGACGCTGCGCTGGCACGGGGAGGAGCGCGCCGGACGGCTGGTGAACGAGCTCGCGACCGGGGTCCCCCGGTGGCGTTCGCTCCTGGCGCGGTCGCTCGTGGCCGGTGCCTTCGCCGCGGTCGTCAGCACGGGCGCCGGTCTCGCCATGGGTGCTGTGGGCGCGTGGCAGCTCGACGATCCCGCCGCGCTGGGGCAGGGTGTGGGCGCCGTGGCGGGTCACCTTCCGGGCATCCTCGCGGGCGTGGGGATCGCGACCCTCGTCATGGCGCTCGCACCGCGCCTCACGGGTGCGGTCTGGGCGGTGCCGAGCGCCTCCGGGCTGCTGTTCTTCTTCGGCGAGCTGCTGAGCGTGCCCGAGGCGGTCATCGACGCAGGCCTGCTCGCTCACACCCCGGTGCCCCGGGCTGACGGCTGGCCGGACTGGGGCGAGTGGGCTTCCGGAGCACCTGCACTGCTCATGACGGCAGCCCTGCTCGGCACGGCCACGGGAGCCGCCCTCGTGGGCCGCCGCGATCTGCAGCCGGGGTGAGGACTCGCATCGGACTCCTGCGACCAGACGGATGTCCGCACCCGTTGGCATCCCCGCTCCCGTGTGGAAGCATGTTCGCATGGGCAGGCCCGCGGGGTTCGAGTACGAGGAGGAGGGCGGATCGGCCGTGCTGATCCGCCATCACGGCCGGGTGGTCACCACCCTGCGCGGTGTGCGAGCGCAGAAGTTCCTCGCCGAGGCCGCCGCAGGCGATCCCCAGCTCGTCATGGCCCGCTGGACCGGGAACTACAAGCACGGCAATGAGCGCATGTCCCGTCAGCACCCGCGCAACCGCGGGCGGCGCTGAACCGGGCGACCACGAGCCGGGCGGAGCGGCCCGCACCACCACACGCAGCTCGTCACCGCGCAGAGCACCGGACACCACGGGACGGACACTGCAGTCCGTGGTGGGACGAGCCGCAGACGGTGTTCAGCGAATCGCCTCCAGCCACGCACTCCACTGTGCGAATCGCAGCCGCCTCGCCCGTTCCAGTTCGGCGGAGACGAAGTCCGCGTGCCGTGCGAGCACACCGTCCTCGGTCCCGGGTCCCCTCCACGCGCGCACCCTTCGCAGTCCGTGCAGCGCATTCGTCAGCCACACATCGCGGCTGAGCAGATCCGTCAGAAGCGCTCGCCGCCTACGCACTTGGATCCCCCGCCGCTCCGCCTCCTCCAGCACGAGACCCACCGTCACGCCGGAGAACACGCCGAGCTCCGGGTCGGGCACACAGAGGAGGTCGTCCTCCCACCACAGCAGGTTCGCGTGCGCGGCCTCGACCACCGTCCCGTCCGCCGCGCACAGCAGCGCATCCTGCGCATGCCATTCGACGCCCTGAGCCCGCAGCGCCCCCAGCCTCGCGATATCGGGGCCCTTGATCAGGGGACGCTCACGCGGATCGGGGGTCTCGGGCACCCACACGGAGACGCCATCGGCGCGCGCCGGTGCCGGCCGGAGGCGGAAGCGGAGGACAGGCTTTCCCTCGATGCCGTGAGACGCCGCGTCAATGCCGGGGGACGCCGAGGAGGAAGCGGCACCGGGAGCAGAAGCCGCCTGGGACTCGGGCCGCGAGGCCGGAATCGCCGAGGCCGGTGCTGCGAGCTCGATCCGCGGGAACCATTCACCGCTCACCGGGATGCCCGAACGTAGGCGCTGCCAGAACTCCTCCTGCTCCGCGAGCGCCGCCAGCAGCGCGTACGCGGCACCGACGCTCTCCGGCACAGCGGCAGGCCCTCCCTCGGCCTCGGCCCTGGCCGCCGCCTCCTCCGCGGCTGCCCGGCAGGCACGGGCGAAGCGCTCCGCGTGCCGGTCGAACGCGCGGATGCGCCCCTCGCGCACCAGCCACGAGTCCGCGACGAGCAGCGGACCAGACGCGGCCTCGGCGGCCGGCTCCTCGGCGATGAACGCACCGGTGCGCGGGTCCCAGACCCAGACGCCCGGCGCCTCGAACGCGATCTCACCCGGGGCCCGCCCGTCGAACGCAGCCCTCTCAGACATGTCCGTCCTCCTCCAGCAGCCGCAGCAGCGGCGCGGACTTCACCATCGTCTCCGCATGCTCCTCCTCCGGGTCCGACAGCGCGACGATCGCACCGCCCACGCCGTAGCTGAGCCGATCCCCGGTCGTCCCGCCCGCGGACTGCACGAGGGTGCGGATGACCACGCTGAGCTCGACGGCCCCGCTCAGCGAGAACCAGCCGATCGCACCGCTGTACACCCCGCGGGGCCCGCCCTCCAGCTCGTCGAGGAGCTCCATCGTCCGCACCTTCGGCGCTCCCGTCATCGACCCGGGAGGGAAGGCCGCCCGCACGCACTCGACCGGGGAGTGCTCCGGTGCCAGCTGCGCCGACACCGTGCTCACGAGCTGGTGCACCGTCGCATAGCTCTCGACCGCGAAGAGCCGCTCCACCCGCACCGAGCCGGTCACCGCCGTCCGCCCCAGGTCGTTGCGCACGAGGTCGACGATCATGAGGTTCTCGGAGCGGTCCTTCTCCGCATCCGCGAGGCCGTCCCGCAGCGCGGCGTCCTCGGCCCCGGTCCGTCCGCGCGGGCGCGTGCCCTTGATGGGCGAGGACTCCGCCCGGCCCCCTGCGTCGATGCGGAGGAAGCGCTCAGGCGAGGTGCTCAGCACCGCGAAGGCCGCGCGGTCGCCGAGGCCGGGGAAGCGCAGGTACGCGCCGAAGGGCGCGGGGTTCTGCGCCCGCAGCCGCAGATAGGCTGCCCAGGGGTCCTGGTCGGTCTCCGTCTCCAGCCGGTTCGTGAGGCAGGCCTCGTAGGTCTCGCCGGCGGCGATGAGCTCTTGGACCTCCCGGATCCGGGAGAGGTATTCGGCGCGGGGGTGCCGAGGGCACACAGCGCGTCCAGGGGCAGGACGGCCGGGCGTCGCCGCCGGCCTTCCTCCGTCCGGCTCACCACCTGCGTCCAGCTCCGCGATCAGCGCCGCCGTCTCCGCAAGCCACCGCTCCGCGGCCTCATCGCCTCTCGCCTCGTCGCCGCTGTGCGCACCTCTCCCCGGTCCCTCGTCTCCGTGCTCTGCGCCACCGTGCTCTTCGCCTCCCGGCTCCTCGGCCGCGAGTGCGAGCAGGTGCACGGTCTGCGTCTGCGCATCGAGCACGAGTGCCCGGTCGAGGAATGCGAACGCGGCATCGGGAGTGTCCGCACGGTGCACCGCCCGCCCTCCGCATTCGGCCTTGAGCTCATAGCCGAGGAACCCCGCCCAGCCGAGGGCGAAGGAGCAGCCGGGCACCGCCTCGGCGACAGGGGTCTGCCCGCGCATCTCCGCGTCCAGCCAGTCGAAGAACCCCGTGCGGCGCTCTGCCTGCCCGTCAGCACTCCGCACCGTCACGGTGCCCGTTGCGACATCGGCCCAGGCCAGAGCCGCGCGCGGGCCCGTGGGCGCGCCCATGACGGAGAAGCGGCCGCGCGGGTCGCCCGGCAGGTTCCCGTCCAGCCAGACCGCGCACTCCTGTCCCCCGTACAGCGCGTCGAAGAGCACCTCGGCAGAGGCTTCCGAGACCAGCTCCCGCGTCCGCAGGCAGCGGCGCCGAGGCCTCTCCTCCTCGGCGGAGAGCCGGGATCGGTCTGCCTCCTGGGTGAGCCTGGTGGGTTCCCCTTCCGAAATCGGGTGGGACCGCTCCCGACCCGAGGCCGGCCCGGCCTGTGCGCTCTCCGCAACAGTCCGGGGCAGTGGTGCGCAGCCGTCCTCCGCCGTCGTACCCGCGGGCGCCTGCGACTGTGCCCGCCCCCGGTTCTCCCGCCCGTGCGCACGGACGAGGCCGATGAAGTTCTCCAGCAGCCTGTCGCCCCAGGCGGTCAGGACGGACTCGGGGTGGAACTGCACGCCCCACAGCGGCAGCCGCGCATGGGCCAGACCCATGATGAGTCCGTCCTCGGTCCGGGCGGTCACCCGCAGATCGTCCGGCAGCTCCGTCTCATCGGCGACCGTGAGGGAGTGGTAGCGCACGGCCGTGAAGGGGTTCGGCACGCCCGCGAAGACGCCCTCTCCCCCGTGGTGCACCGACGAGGTCCGGCCGTGCCGGGGCTCGGGCGCCCGGACGACCGCGGCGCCGAGCGCGTGGGCGAGAGTCTGATGGCCCAGGCACACGCCCAGCACGGGCAGATCGCCGCGGGCGAGCGCCGCTGCGAGCACCTCGGGCCCGATCCCGGTGTCCTCCGGCCGGGCGGGCGTGCCCGGGCCCGGTGAGAGGACGACGCCGTCGACGCCGTCGAGCGCCTCGGGCGTCCAGCCCGCCCAGTCATGGGCGACCACCTGGGGCCGGACGCCGGACGCCCGGGCGATCTGGTGCACGAGGTTGTATGTGAAGGAGTCATAGCTGTCGATCACGAGGATGCGCGGGGCCGCCCCCGCACGCCCCGCCTGCGGGTCCTCCGCCTGCGCCGCTGCGGTCCGCGCGTCTTCCGCCTGCGCACCCGAGGTCCGCGCCCCTGCCATCTGCACCCGTGCCATGGGCTGATTCTGCCCCGCCCGGCACGGGCGGCGCCAACACGGCGCGAGGGCGAATGCAGTGGCACGGCATGTTCCGCGGATCTGCGTGCCGCTCGGCCCTTGCCGGCTCGGCCCAACCGGCCCAGCCGGGCCGGTCCCCGCCTCCTGCGCCTAGCTCCCGAAAGCCTCGCGCAGGCGGTGCTTCTGCAGCTTGCCCGAGGCGTTGCGGGGGAGCTCGGAGACGACCTCGAGCCTCGTCGGCTTCTTGAAGGAGGCGATCCGTGCGCCGACGAACTCCCGGATCTCCTCGAGTGTGGGCGGGGCCGCGGGATCGGCAGGGACGATGATCGCGAGCGGCGTCTCGACCCACGTGGGATCGGGGACGCCGATGACGCTCGCATCCGCGACCCCGGGGTGCGCGGCCACAGCCTGCTCGACCTCGACGGAGGAGATGTTCTCGCCCCCGGAGATGATGATGTCCTTCGCGCGGTCGACGACGTAGTGGAAGCCCTCCTCGTCGACGCGCACGAGGTCCCCGGAGTGGAACCAGCCTCCGGCGGCGGCCTCGGCGGTCTGCTTCGGCTTGTTCCAGTAGCCCTGCATGTAGCCGGGGCCGCGGTAGACGATCTCGCCCGTCTCCCCGGGTGCCACGTCCCGGCCCTCGGCGTCGATCACCCGGGCCGCGACCATCCCGATGGGCTTGCCGACCGAGCCCATCTTCCGGAACGAGTCCTCGCCCGTGAGCGCACAGGTCGTGGGCGACATCTCGGTCTGGCCGAACGCGGCGGAGATGACGGCATCGGGGAACGTGTCGGCCATGAGCTGGAGCGTCTCGCGGCTCGCGGGCGAGGCGCCCCACGAGATCCCCGTGAGCGGCAGGCCGCGCTCGCGGATGCCCGGCAGGGAGCACAGCGCCTGCCACAGGGTCGGCACGAGGAAGAGCTTCGTCACCCGCTCCTCCTCGATGAGGTCCGCGAGCCGCTCGATCCGCATGAGCGCCTGCGGCGGCGCGATGACGGTCCGCGTCCCGTTGAAGAACGCAGGGTAGAGGAAGCCGAGGCCGGCGATGTGGAAGAGCGGGACCACGATCATGGCGGCCTCGTCGTCCGTCCCCGCCGGTCCCAGCCGATTCGTGTTGATCGCCTGCGCAGCGAAGTTGAGGTGGGTGAGCATCACGCCCTTGGGCGCCGAGGTCGTGCCCGAGGTGTAGACGATGAGCGCGGTCTCGGACTCGGGGACGTCGACGAAGGCGTGGGTCCTCTCCGAGGCCGCGATGGCATCGAACTGCTCGCCGAACACGATGTGCGGAACCTTCGAGGCCTCGGGGGCGTCGGCGAGGATCCCGGCGCCCATCGCGTCCGCGAAGCCCATCACCGCGCCGCTGTCGGCGACGAGGTACTCGACCTCCGCGGCGGTCGAGCGGATGTTCAGCGGGACGGCGATCCCACCGACGGAGTTGATCGCGAGCAGCGCGGTCGCATGGGCGACGCTGTTGAGGCCGAGGACGAACACGCGGTCGCCCGCGCCCACCCCGCGCTCCTGGAGGTCCGCGGCGACGGCGCTCACCCGGGCTGCGAGCTCGCCCCAGGTGAGTACGGCGTCGGGGCCGGTGAGGGCGATGTCCTCGGCCCGGCTGTGCGCGTGCAGGCTCAGCATGTTCATCCAGTGGAGCCGGCGGCTCAGGGCGAGCTGCTCCTCGGGGGTGGGGGCGGTGAGGGTCTGAGCCGCCGCTGCCGGGCCCGGGCGTGCATCGGTCTGCGGATTCGAGGTCATGTGGCCGCTCTCCTTTGAACGATCGTTCAGCACCTGCTGTGACTCATACAGTAGAGGCTGGACGCATGCCGGACAACGCCTCCTTCGGCACGGTGCGGCCGAGCTCACTCCGGCAGCCTCACCCCGGCGCCCGACGGCCTAGACTTGTCCCGATGTCCACCGCCGCCCACTCCCCCGCCGATTCCGGTCTCGCTGAGTCCGGCCTTCGTCCGCTCACGGTGCTCACCGCCGCCGAGGCGGCCTCCCGCGCCGCCGCGCATGCCGCAGCAGTCCGGGAGCGCACCGCCGCGCATCTCGAGCGCCGTGCGCGCGGGGAGAAGCACCCCGTCGAGGACTTCCTCTTCACCTACTACCCGTTCACCCCGGGGCAGATGGCCGCCTGGCATCCCGGGGCGGGCACGGCCGTCGAAGCCCCGGGTGCCGCCGAAGGAGCGACGAGTGGTGCTGACGGAGCCGCCTTCGTCGCGGAGCTCGCCGCCCGCAAGTGGTACGCGCGGTACACGGAGAGCGGACTGCCGCTGATCGCGATGGACCGCGAGACCTGGTGCGCCGCCCGCGGCTCCGGCGCACTCTTCATCCGCGATCTGCTCGCCCGCACCCTGGGCCGCGAAGGGACGTTCGGCTGCTTCGGGCTGCACGAATGGGCGATGGTCTACCGGCAGACGGACGAGGAGCACCGGCATGCCCAGGTGCCCTTCCGGCTCAGCCGCGAGGAGACCGACGCAGTCGTCGAAGGTCACCGCATCCGCTGTTCGCACTTCGACGCCTTCCGCTTCTTCACCCCCGAGGCGAAGCCGCGCAACGAACTCTCGCCCGCGCGCGAGACGATGCGGGAGATGGAGCAGCCCGGCTGCCTGCACGGGGGCATGGACCTCTACAAATGGGCGATGAAGCTGGGCCCGGCCGTGCCGAGCGCGGTGACGCTGGCCGCATTCGACCTCGCCCGCGACATCCGCACCCTCGACATGGAGGCGAGCCCCTACGACGTGCGCGGCTGGGGGTACGGTGCCGTCGCGATCGAGACGCCCGAGGGCAAGGCCGAGTACGTACGCCGCCAGCGCGCATTCGCCGCACGGGGCAACGACATCCGCCGCGACCTGCTCGCGGCGCTGGAACCGGCGCTGGGGTCAGCTCTGGAACCGGCGCCGGACGGGCTGCCTGCCCGCTGACTCCGACCACGGCCGGCTGAGGCACGGCTCGCTGACCCGCCTCCGGCAGACGCACCGGCAGATCGCCGAGACACGGCTGGTCGCCTCACCTCCGGCGGTGCCTGTCAGCTTCCGGCATGTGTGCGCCGTTCAGGCCGAACGTGTAGCCTCTGGGCCCCCTAGCATTCAGGAGTCCATATATGCGGACCGCACCCGCCCTCATCGCCCTCTCAGCAGCCTGCGCCCTCGCGCTCGCCGGCTGCGGCTCAGGAGGCGGAGACAGCTCGGGGCAGGACCCCGAGGCCCAGGCGGAGCAGAGCGCGCCGGCAGGTCAGGGCGGCCAGGAGGGCGCTCCCGCCGCGCCCGAGGCCGATGTCGCAGATGTGCCCGAGGTCGTCGCTGTCGTCAACGGCGAGGAGATCTCCCGGGACGAGTTCGTCTCGAACTACGAAGGTCAGCTCCAGCAGTCGGCGATGCAGAGCCAGCAGACGGGCGAGGAGGTCGACCAGACGGCCCTCAAACAGCAGGTGGCGCAGATGCTCGTCGACAACCGCCTGCTCACGCAGGCCGCGGACGACGCCGGGATCGAGGCGAGCGAGGAGGACATCGACGCCACGCTCTCCGACATCGCCGCGCAGAACGGCATGGGCTCCGCCGAGGAGGTCGTCACCGCGCTCGGCGAACAGGGCCTCAGCGAGGAGCAGATCCGCGAGGACGCCGCCTCCCAGTACCGGGTGAACACCTTCATCAGCGAGGAGGCCGATATCGAGGCGCCCTCCGAGGAGGAGCTGCGCGAGCAGTACGACGGCTATGCGGCGCAGATGGAGCAGGCAGGCGGTCAGGGCGGCCAGCAGCCGGCGGAGGTCCCGCCCTTCGAGGAGATCCGCGATCAGCTCGCCGAGCAGATGGTCAGCCAGCAGCAGAATGCCGCCGCCCAGGAGATCGTCGCCGGCCTCGGCGAGGACGCGGACGTCACGATCAACCTCTGAGGCGGCAGGCCTTCGCTCGCACCTCGCTCAGCGCCGTGCGCAGGGTGCCCACCAGTTTCGCGTTGTCCCGGAACACGCGGGCGCCGATGCCGGGACGGGAGAAGGCCTCGGCGGTCGAGCCGGCCACGGACGGCCCCACGAGCAGGAGCGCATCGTGCACGCTCCCGTCCGGCCGCACGGCCCGGCCCGCCTCGTCCGCGACGAGCTTGGCGGCACCTCCGCCGCCTTCCTCGAGCAGCAGATGGCCGGAGCGCAGCAGGCCGCGCAGCAGTGCGTCCTCGGCCCGCGCGGCAGCCACGGGCGCGAGGCGCGCGTCCATCAGCCACCGCGCCCGCACCTCGTCGGGATGGGCCCGGCTGGTCGCCGCGAAGGCCGCAGACCCTTTGCCTCCCCCGTCCACCCGCACGCGCGCATCGGCGCCGAGGAAGCGCACGATGCCCGCCCGGTGCAGTGCGAGCAGGTTCTCCAGGCGCTCCGGCGGCGGGCCGGAGGCGATGTAGGAGAAGAGCCCGTGGAACCGCCCGTCGACATTGCGGATCCGGTCCTCGGGCGCGAACACGCCGGCGCTCACGAGCTCGCGCGTCACGTAGTACGCGGAGACGAGCGCGAAGAACACCGCCGAGTCCTGGGAGTACCGCGCATCCGCGGCCCGGTCGATCTCCCCGCGGACGTGTCCGGCGGCCTCGGCCTCGAACTCCTCCTGCGAGGCGAACTCCCGGCCGGCGAAGGGCCGGTCCAGCCATGTGAGGTCGAAGCGGTCGACGGGATCCGGCACGGTGCGCTCCGCGAAGCGGATCCACTCACCGTGCAGGCGGCGGGCCTCCTCGGTCCTGCCTGCGATGAAGGCCCGGTGCCAGGCGGCGAACCGCTGCTCGAAGTCCGCGGCCGAGGCGGTGGTCCTGCCCTCGTACCGCGTCGCGAGCTCCGCGTAGTGGGCGTGCGCGAGCTCGGCCTCCAGCAGCGGGAACAGCGTCCTCTCGCAGTCGACGAAGCCCTCCGGTCCGCGCAGCGCCCGCAGCGTCTCCGCCGTCAGCCAGCGGGTGGGACCGATGCGCAGGCCCTCGGGCCGGTGACCCAGCTTGGACTTGTACGGCACACCGCGCCGCGAGCCCGCCCACAGCAGCGGCTCGCGTCCGGAGGGGCGATACACGACGGTCCCCGGGCCCTCGCCGTCCGGGGCGGGCACCCGCTCGAACCTCCCGCCGCGGTCGGCCGTCACCATCATCATGGCGTCGATGAAGGCCAGGCCCATCCCCCGCACCAGCACATCCTCGCCGGCGGGCAGCACCGAGAGGTCCACATCGGCGGTGTAGCCGGGTGCGACGTAGCCGAGCCCGTGCGCCGCCGCCTGCTCCCGCAGAGTCGCGGTCTCGGCGTCATCGGCGACCTCGAGGAAGCCCTGCGCGAGGACGAGCCCGTCCGCGAGGACGCTGTGGTAGACGGGCTCGCCTGCAGGCCCGCGCTCCTCGTAGGACACGATGTGCTGGTCGCCGAAGGGCTCGGCGGCGAGCGCGCGCCCGCGCACCGTCTCCAGCGCGAAGCCGGCCGGCAGCGCCTCGGTCGCCCGCGCGTACGCCCAGGCCAGGTACTCCGCCTGCACACGCCGAGGCGCGAAATCGCTCCCGCGCAGCCCTCCCGCAGGCACCCCCAGGTGGGAGAGGTCCCGCTCCGCCGCCCAGTCCGCGAGGCTGGGTCCGGTGAGCGCGGGGAACGGCGCGTCCGCATCCGGGAAGATCGTCACGTCCTCGGCCAGCGAGTTCATCCAGAGGGTCGGCGACTGGGCGTGCCGCCAGATCCTCCCGCCGCCGGGAGGGAAGGGATCGACGACGATGATCTCGACGTGCGCAGGGAAGGCGGCCCTGTCCTCCCGGGCCGCCGCGGCGAGCGCGAGGAGCAGACCCGTCGTCTTGGGTCCGCCGCCCACGAACACGAGGCGGGACGTCACGACGCTCCCGCCGCAGGCGCCCCCACGGCGAGGGCGGGTGAGCCCGCCAGGTCCAGGGCCGCGTCCACGGTGAGCGTCCCGCCGTCCTCGGGTCCGCCGGCCTCGACGATGTGCGGGCTGCGGCCGCGCGCGGCGGCGCGTTCGCCGAGCTCCGCCGCGGAGATCCCCGCATCCGGCAGCAGGAGCACGAGGTCGGCGAAGGCGAGCGCGGCCTCGGCGGCCTCGGGGGAATCCGCCGTCACGAGCGCGGGCAGCTCGCCCTGCGGCGGGCGGGGCACGATCGAGGGCCCCTTGACCGTGAACTCCTCCCCCACCGAGTCCGTGCCCGCGAAGTCCACGTAGTGCACCTTCTCCCGGTCGAGGAAGCGGGCTGTGGCCACGTCGCGGATCTCCGCATCGGGCTCCCACGAGGTCCACAGGCGGGTGACGACCTCGTCGATCTCCGCGGCCTCGCGCCAGGCCTCGACGAGCGGGGCGACCGGACGACGGCCCGTCAGTCGGGCGGCGGCCTCGGTCGTCTGGACCACCGGCGACCAGCCCCCGCGACCGCGGGAGACGTGGTCAAGGGTGGCGGTGGCGGTCGCGACGTGGAAGGGCTCCGTGTGGGTGACCGGCACCTCCGGCACCAGCACCGCCTGCGTGGTGGCCGGTCCCAGCCAGGCCGCGGCGGTGAGTGCGTCCGCGCCCGAGGCGCCGTCGTCGCCCAGCACGATCCACCGCACGCCGGCCGCGTCGAGGGCGCGGACCGCCTCCCGGAGCGCGGGCGGGTCCGCGAGCGCGCCCGGTTCGAGGCGCACAGCGGTGGGTGCGGTGGCGGATGCGGGTGCGTCAGACATGTGCGGTCTCCTTCTCCGCAGCCTGTGACTGCGTGCTGTGCTCTGTGCTGTGCTCGTCCGCGGCACTGCGCTCTCCGATGCTGTGCTCCGCGGCGCGGGCGGCGGCGCGCGCTGCCGCCCACTGCGCCTCCGGGCGGTACCCGGCCAGGCCCAGGTTGTCCCGCAGCATCCCGCCCTCCGGGTACTCCGTGCGGTAGACGCCGCGCTCCTGCAGCTCGGGGACCACACGCGCCACGAACTCGTCGAGGCCGCCGGGAGTGAGGTGCGGGATGAGGATGAAGCCGTCGGCTGCGCGCTGCTGGACGTACTCGTTCATCTGCTCGGCCACCCGGCCCGGGGTGCCCACGAACGAGTGGCGCGCGGACACCTCGATGACGAGCTCGCGGATCGAGAGTCCCTCCGCCTCCGCCCTCTCGCGCCAGGCGCGGGCCACCGGGCGCGGGTCCTTCACGTGCCGGACCCGGCCGCGGGTGATGTCCGCATTGTCGAAGTCCGGGTCGATCTCCGGCAGCGGGCCGTCCGGATCGCAGGCGGTGAGATCGCGGCCCCACAGCTGCTCGAGGAAGGCGATCGCCCCGGGACCGGACACCTGCTGGCGGCGGACATGGGCGGCACGCTCGTGCGCCTCGGCCTCGGTGTCGCCCAGCACGAAGGTGACGCCGGGATAGATCTTGAGCTCGTCCTCTCCGCGGCCGAAGCGGGCGAGCCTGCGGGAGATGTCCGCGTAGAAGGCCCGACCCTCCTCCAGCTCCGAGTGGCGCGTGAAGATCACGTCCGCGCTGCCCGCCGCGAAGTCCCTCCCGTCCGGGGAGTCCCCTGCCTGGAAGATCACGGGGTGCACCTGCCGGCTGCGCGGCAGCGGATACCTCCCCTCGATGTCGAAGAAGCGCGAGGAGTGCGCGAACCGGCCGCCGGGCTGCGCGGGACCGGCATCGCCTCCGGCCCCGGCCGCCTCGTCCCCGCCGGATTCCCATATCGTCCGCGCCGCGGAGATGAAGTCCTCGGCCCGCGCATAGCGGTCGGCGTGATCGAGATAGCCGCCGCGGCGGAAGTTCGCGCCGGTGAAGGCGTTGTTCGTCGTGACGACGTTCCAAGCCGCACGACCTGCGGAGAGGTGGTCGAGTGTGCCCAGCTTCCGTGCGAGGTCGAAGGGCTCGTTGAACGTCGCGGAGAAGGTGCCGGCGAGCCCCAGGCGCTCCGTGACCTGGGCGACAGCGGCGAGCACCGTCGCCGTCTCCGGGCGGCCCACGACGTCGAGGTCGAAGATCTCCCCCTTGTGCTCACGGAGGCGCAGCCCCTCCGCGAGGAACAGGAAGTCGAACAGTCCCGCCTCCGCGGTCCGCGCGAAACGCTCGAAGCTGTCGAAGTCGATGTGCGAGCCCCCGGCCGGATCCGTCCAGACGGTCGTGTTGTTCACGCCCGGGAAGTGGGCGGCGAGGTGGACCTCGCGTGCGGGTGCGCTGTGGGCGGGATGCGTGGTCATCGTGCTCCGATCGGGACGGGACGGACAGGGGTGCTGGACGCTGCTGTGCGGGGCTCGGCTGTGCGGGGCACGGCTGCGCCGGACGCTGCACGGCGGTGCGCGGTCCCGGGGACCGCGGCGACGAGGGCACGGGTGAGCCCGGTGCGCGGACGGTCGAAGACCTCGGCGGCGGGTCCGGATTCGACCACGCGGCCGCCGGCCATGATCAGCACGTCGTCCGCGATGTGCCGCACGACGGCGAGGTCGTGGCTGATGAAGACGTAGGCGAGCCCCAGGCGCTCCTGCAGGTCGAGGAGCAGTTCGAGGATCTGCTGCTGCACCGAGACGTCGAGTGCGGACACGGGCTCGTCGAGGACGAGGATCTCCGGGGTGCTCGCGAGCGCGCGGGCGAGCGTGACCCGCTGACGCTGGCCGCCGGAGAGCTCGCGGGGCCGCCGCTCGGCGAACTCCGGGGGCAGCGCCACGAGGTCGAGCAGCTCCGCGACCCGTGCCCGGCGCTCCGCCCGGCCGCCGAGCCGGAAGCCCCGCAGCGGCTCCGCGATCGACTGTCCCACCGTGAACGAGGGATCGAGCGCGGCCGTCGCGTCCTGGTGCACGAACCGCGCCCGCCGGGACAGTGACCGCACCTTCCGCGGCAGCGTCGCAAGGTCCTCGCCCAGCACGGTGCCGGTGCCGGCATCCGCGGATTCGAGGCCCACGAGGATGCGGGCGGTCGTCGATTTGCCCGATCCCGATTCGCCGACGATGCCCAGCGTCCGCCCCGCACGCAGTGTGACGTCCGCGCCGTCGACGGCAGGGCGAGCGGCACCGCCCCGATGCCCGGTGTAGGTCTTGACCACGCCGGTGACGCGGATGAGGGGCTCGCCCGCCCCGCCCTCAGGGGCGGAGTTCTGCTCCTGCCCGCCCTGCGCCCGATGGCTCTGCAGCAGCGGCACGCCGGTGAGGCCCGGTGCCGCCGCGATGAGCCGCTTCGTGTACTCCTGCCGCGGGCGGTCGAGGATCCGCGCGGCCGGACCGGATTCGACCAGCCGGCCGCCCGACATGACGAGGACCCGGTCGGCCCGGTCCCGGGCGATGCCGAGATCGTGGGTGATGAGGATGAGGGCCGTGCCCCGTTCGGCGACGAGGCCGGCGAGCAGGTCGAGCACCTGCTTCTGCACCGTCACGTCGAGGGCCGAGGTGGGCTCGTCCGCGATTATGAGCCCCGGATCGCCGGCCAGGGCGAGGGCGATGAGGACCCGTTGCCGCTGTCCGCCGGAGAACTCGTGCGGGAAGCGGCCCGGGTGCGCCTCGGGGTCCAGGCCCACCTGAGCGAGCACGGTGCGGAGACGCTCCTCCGCCTCGGCACGCGTACGGCCGTGGAGGGCCAGGACCTCCTTCAGCTGCGAGCCGATGGTGCGCACCGGGTTGAGCCCGGCCCCCGTGTCCTGCGGGACATAGCCGATCCGGGTGCCCCGCACGCCGTGCCAGGCCCGCTCCCCCGCGCCGCGCATGTCCGTGCCGAACACGCTGTGCTCCGCGGCCTCGATGCGCGCCCCGCCCGTGAGCAGACCCGCGGCGACGGCCGCCGTCGTCGTCTTGCCCGAGCCCGATTCGCCCACGATCGCGACCGTCTCCCCCGCGCGCACCTCCAGGTCGACCCCGGCGACGGCGGTCACCTCGCCGTCGCGTCCGGGATAGCCGACCGTGAGATCGCGCAGGCGGAGCACGGGAGTCGGGTCCGCCTCGGCCGCGGGCACGGTGGACGCGGCAGCGGCCGGTGCGGTCGTGGGTGCCGGCGCGGTCGCGGGGGCGGCTGCACTCGCGAGTGCTGATGCGGATCCAGCCCCCGCAGGCGCCTCGGACAGCGCCGGCACCGAGGACAGGGTGGTGCCCGTGAGCTCCTGCTCGGCGTGCCGGGCCAGGCCGAGGAAGACGGAGAGGGGGCTGGGCACCGCAGACTGCACGGGTGCGGGCTGGGACAGAGCGGCCTGGGCCAGGGCTGCGGGGTTCATGAGCGGCTCCTTCCGGATCCGAGGGCGAGGGCGATGCGGTTGACGGAGAGGACGACCGCGGCGATGAGGAGACCGGGCATCGTGGTGAGCCACCATGCGCTCGCGATGAAATCGCGGCCCTCGGAGACGAGGAGGCCCCATTCCGGCTGCGGCGGCGGTGCGCCGTAGCCCAGGAAGCTCAGCGCCGAGACCGCGAGGATCGCGGAGCCGAACTCGAGCGCCGCGAGTGCGAACACGGGGCCCACGGCGTGCGGGAGCACATGGCGGACCACGATCTCCGGGGTGCGGATGCCGTTCAGGCGGGCGGCCTCGACGAACAGCGTCGAGCGCCAGCGCAGCACCTCGCCGCGCGCCACCCGGGCGAAGGCCGGGATCGAGGCCAGGGCGACCGCGAGCGCGATGTTCACCGCGCCGAAGCCCAGGGCCACGACGACGGACATCGACAGCAGCAGTCCGGGGATGGACTGGAGGACGTCGATGACGCGCATGAGGACCGCATCGACGCCGCAGCCGAGGAAGCCCGCGACCACGCCGATCGCCGTGCCCGCACCGAAGGCGATGAGCACCGCGATAGCCGTGGTGCCCAGCGAGGAACCGGCGCCGTGGATGATCCGGGAGAGCACGTCGCGGCCCAGCTGGTCCGTGCCGAGCAGCGCACCGGTGCCCGGTGCCTGGAGCCGCTGGAGCGGGTCTCCGGAGAGCGGGTCGCGGTCCGTGAACAGGTCAGGGGCGAGCGCCCAGGCCGTCACGAGCGCGAGGAGGACCGCGGCGAGGATCAGCCCCGGCCGGATGCGGCCCAGCGGGGCAGTACCCCGGAGGCTCGGTCTCCCGCCGGGGGTCCGGGACGGCTCTGCGGACTGCGTGTGCTGTGCGCCTGCGTGCGAGGCTCCAGTGCGCTGCGCCTCCGCTTCCTGCACGTGCGGGGCGGTGGGCTGTGATGAGCTCAGTCCGGCGCTCATGCGCGCACCTCCTCGGTCGGACGGGTGGGGGTGGGGCTGTGGGTCTGGTTCGCCTCGGCACCGGCCGCAGGCAATGCCTCAGCCGAGGCCTCCGCCGCTCTCCGCACTGCCGCCCGCACTGCCGGGCGTGTGCGCGGGTCCGCGAGCGGGTACAGCAGATCCGTCGCGAGGTTGACGAGCACGAACACGACGGCCGAGAAGACCACGATGCCGAGCACCAGCGGGATGTCCTGTGAGGAGACCGCGGACTCCGCGAGCCGGCCCAGGCCGCTGCGGGTGAAGACCGTCTCGACGATGACCGTCCCGCCCAGGAGGTTGCCGGTGATGACGCCGGCGACGGAGAGCAGGGAGAGGCTCGCCACCCGCAGCGCGTGCGAGAGCAGGAGGCGGGGCCGGCCCATCCCGGCGGCCCGGAAGGTCGTGACGTACTGCTCGCGCCAGGCGCGGTCGAGCGCGCGCAGCAGGACCTGCGCGACCATCGCACCGAGCGGCAGCGCGAGCGTCGCGGCGGGCAGGACGAGGCCGAGGAGGCCCTCGGCGCCCAGGGCAGGCACCCAGCCGAGCCGGAACGAGAAGACCTGCAGCAGCATGAGGCCCACCCAGAACGTCGGCAGCGCCACACCCAGGCCGGGAAGTCCGGACAGGAGGGCGCGCAGCGCCGGTCGCCGGGCATTCACGGCGAGGACCGCGAGCGCGGTGCCGCCCACGACTGCGGGCACGAGGGCGGCGACGGCGAGCGCGACGGTGGAGGGCAGCGCGGCTCCGATCGCCTCGACCACGGGCTGGCCGGTGGCGAAGGAGCTGCCCAGATCGAACCGGAGTGCCGCGGTCAGCGCCAGGAGGTACTGGACGAGCAGCGGCCGGTCGAGGTTGTACTCGGCGCGGACGGCGGCGATCTCCTCCGGCGCGGCCGTGGACTGGTCCCCGCCCAGCAGGATCGCCACGGGGTCGCCGGGCAGCACGTAGAGCACGAGGAAGGCCAGCGTGAAGGCCGCCCACAAGACCACGGCGCCGTGCCCCAGGCGCCGCAGCACGAGGGCCGCGGTGGGAGTGAGTCGCATCAGCGCTCACCCGCCAGCCAGGTGTCGTAGAGCTGGACGCGCGAGGACGCCTCGAAGTGGAGGCCCTGCACCTCGGGCGACGTCGCCCAGACGCCGGAGAGCTCGACGAGCGGGATCGCGTGCCCCTCCTCGATGAGCTTCACCGCGGCCTGCTCGAACAGCGCGGTGCGTGCGGCCGGGTCCGTGGTCACGGTCGTCTCCGTGAGGATGTCCTCGATCTCCGAGGGTTCGCGCTCGTTGACGTTGCGGGCTCGCGCGTCGAAGACCGTCCTGATGATGTCCGCGTCCGAACGGGTGAGGTTGTAGAAGTCGAAGGTGAGGTCGCCGGACTCCTGCGCCGCCGTGTGCTCGGCGAGCGTGGCCCTGTCCAGCTGGAGGTCGATGCCTGCGGCCCGCAGCTGCTGCTGCACGAGCTCGAGGAACGGCACCGTCTGCCAGTAGCTGAGCTCGATGCTCAGCGGCTCGCCGTCGCGCTCGCGGATCCCGGTCTCCGCGTTGAGCTCCCAGCCGGCCTCGTCCAGCAGCGCCGCGGCGCCCTCCGGATCGAAGGCGAGGTGCGCGGAGAGGTCGGTGTACTGGGGCGTGGACTGCGACAGGACCGAGGTCGCCGGCGACTGGTGCGAGGAGATGACGGCGGCGAGCTCCTCCCGGTTGATCGCCTTGCTGATCGCCCGGCGCACCTCCGGCTCCTCCGCGATGGGCTTCGACTCCTTGGGCAGGAGGTTGTAGGTCATGCCCGGATTGGGCCGCGAGAGCACGGGGAAGCCCGAGGCCTCCAGCGTCTCCTCGTCCTGCGGCAGCACCGCGGTGTCGACGTCGATCTGTCCGGAACTGAGGCTGCCGTTGCGCACCGTGGCCTCCGGCACCACCGTGATCTCGATGCCATCGAGATGGGCGGGGCCCTCGTGCCGGGCGAGCGAGGACGGCCAGGCGTAGTCGTCGTAGCGGACCAGCGAGGCCGATTCCGCCGGGGTGAAGCTCTCGAGGGTGAAGGGACCCGTGCCGACGATCTCGCCGCCGCAGCGCTCCTCGGGAGTCTTCTCCAGCGTCTGAGAGGAGTAGAAGCCGAGGATCATGGTCGAGGTCGCCTGCAGGAACTGGGCATTCGGCTCCTCGAAGGCGACGACGGCGGTGTGCTCGTCCGGCGTCTCGACGGAGCGCAGGCCTGCGAGGTAGGAGGAGCCCTGCGTGGCCCTGGCCCCGAGGTCCTGGATCGCCGCGAAGTTCTCCGCCACGGAGGCCGAGGTGAAGGGCGTCCCGTCCTGGAAGGTCACCCCCTCGCGCAGATGGAAGGTGAACTCGCGCGAGTCCTCACTGACCTCCCAGCTCTCCGCGAGCCAGGGCACGATCTCCCCGGTCTCCGGGTCCTGGTCGGTGAGCGAATCCGTCACCTGGCGCGTGACATTGAGTGCGGTGTTCTGGCCCACCTGCTGGCCGTCGACGCACTGCGGGTCCGTGTCGTAGGCGATGCGCAGGGTGCCGCCGCTCACGGGCTCGCCCGCGGCGGCGGTGGGATCGGGCTGACTCCCGCAGGCGCTCAGCAGCAGGACGGCGGACAGTGCCGCTGCGGTCAGCGAGAGGGCGGAACGTGTGTGCATGGAAGAGGTCTCCTGGATGTGCAGACTCGATGTGCGGAGATGGAGGTGCGGAGCGTTCGCTGTGCACTCGCTTCACCCAGCCGAATGCGGCGAAACGGCTGGGAGAAATGATCAGTTGAGAATGGAACAGCACGCAGAAACGGCAGGGTGGAATGGCGGAGCGCCGGAAATGCGGCACACCGGCGAAACCGACGAGTCAGGTGACTCTGCGCGTCAGCGGAAAGGGAGTGGAGAATGCATGTGCAGCGATGCTGCGAGCGGTGATTCTGCGAGCGATGGGGTCATGCTCAGCAGCCCGGATGAGGCAGAGCCGTGCCTGCGAAGCCACGCGACACCTGCAGGGCAGGGACGCCGGGTGAGGAACGCCGCGGAGCAGCAGCTCGCACAGGGCCGTACCGGTCATGCAGAGCAGTGCTGTTCACACGATCACACGGAGCAGGATCGTTCACACGGAACGGATCGCAGAGGCACCGCACACCTACACGAGTGCTGGTGCCTGCACGGGCGCTGTGGTCACATGGAGATGCTCACATGCAGATGCGCGCACACATGGAGCGACGACAATCGAGGGCCTCGAAGCGGGCGGCCAGTGCCCAGACCTGCGAGTTCCTGAATGCGATCATCGTGAGTCTTCCTCTGTGTCGGTCTTCTGTACCGGCAGACGGGCGGAAGCAGTCTTCCGCACAGCGGTTCGGGGAAAACCCTCCCGTGGAGGCGAAATCTCTGAACCGAGAACAACAATAGCGTCCCCGGAGACAGGTCACCAATCCATGAAAGCCCGTGACGCCTCATGACGATCAGCGGCGCATTCACACCCGCCGCGCTGCGCTGGTCCGCGACTCCGCCGCGCCGGTCCGGTCCGCTCCCCCAGCGTGCCCGACTGCCGGGACCGGCCTCGGCGACGGCTCTCCTCCGTCCTACACTCCTGTCCATGCGCGCAGTCCACTTCGACACCTTCGCCCAGACCCCCGCCGTCACCCGGGTGGAGGCCCCGGAACCCCCGCCGCACGGCGCGGTCATCGCCGTCGAGGCTACCGGCCTGTGCCGCTCGGACTGGCATGCCTGGACCGGCCACGACGACACCGTGTCCCTCCCGCACGTACCCGGGCACGAGTTCGTGGGCACGGTGGCCCGCGTGGGCGCGGACGTCACGGCGGTCGCGGTCGGCGACCGCGTCACGGCTCCCTTCGTCTCCGGCTGCGGCACCTGCGAGTTCTGCGTCTCCGGCAGTGCCCAGGTGTGCCCGGACCAGACCCAGCCCGGCTTCACCCACTGGGGCTCCTGGGCGGAGGAGGTGGTCATCCATCATGCGGATGTGAACCTGGTGCCGGTGCCCGCAGACCTTCCCGCCGAGGCCGTCGTCTCCCTGGGCTGCCGCTTCGCCACCGCCTTCCGCGGCCTGCACGCGCGCGCGGAGCTGCGCGAGGGCGAGGTCGTCGCTGTGTTCGGGTGCGGCGGAGTGGGGCTGTCCGCGGTCATGATCGCGGCAGCGATGGGAGCGCGCGTCATCGCGGTCGACATCACGCAGGGAGCCCTCGATCTCGCACTGCGGATGGGAGCCGTGGCAGCCGTGAACACCACGGGGCTGAGCGAGGACGAGGCCGCGGCGGCGGTCCGCGCGGCAGCGGCAGCGCAGGGGACGGAGCACGGCCCGCACGTGACGGTCGAGGCCCTCGGCCTGCCGGTCACCATGAACACCGCGCTCGCCGCGCTGCGGCCTTTGGGCAGGCATGTGCAGATCGGGCTGTTCGCCGAGGCCCCGGTCACCGCGGTGCCCGCCGTCATCGGCCGCGAGATCGCGTTCCTGGGCAGCCACGGGATGTCCGCAGCCGACTACCCGCCGCTCCTCGATCTGGTGACGTCCGGACGGCTCCGGCCGCAGGACCTCGTCACCCGCACCCTCACCCTCGAGGAGACGCCGGAGGCCCTCGTCGCGATGAGCGAGGGGACGACGCCCGGCCTCACCGTCATCCGCCCCTGAGCCCCGAACCCCCGGGCTCCATTCGCCGAGTGAGCGCTTTCTGTCGACCTGAGCGCCGAAAACCGACAGAAAGCGCTCACTCGGCGATGTGATGCGGAGCGTCAGGCCTTCCTGGTCCCGGGCCTCCACTCGCCGTCCTCGACGGAGTAGTCGGCGAAGATCGCGGGAGCCTCCTCCTTCATGATCTCGGCGACCTTGCCGAAGACCAGGCGGATCTCCTCCTCCGCACCGGCGGCGGTGCGCATCTCGACGACGTGGCGCAGCGAGCGGAGATTGGCGGTGTAGACGATGCCGGTGCCCAGCCCCTCGGGGGCGAAGCGGCGCATGAACGAGGTCATGTGCTTCTTGTGGGCGAACTTGGTGTCCTCGCGGTCCAGCTCGAAGTGCTCGGCCATCCACCTCTGGTGCTCCTCGAGGGTGTCGAGGACCTTGAGGCTGCGCTCCATGAGCTCGGCGTCCTCCCGCGCCCACTCCGGGAACCAGAAGGGGATCTCGTCCAGGCGGACATAGCGCAGGGACTCCTGCGAGTACGCGCACCCTGCGCGGTGGCGGATGAGCTCGTGCGTGAGCACACGCGAGACGTTGTGGAGCACGAAGGTGAAGTTCGCATGCTCGAGGACCGAACCGTGCTGCGAGCCGATGACATTGCCCAGGTACTGCGCGGAGTCCGTGCGCACCCGCGAGACATTGGGGTTGAGCCCCGGCTCCCACGAGCGATAGCACATGCGGCCGGCGAACTCGAGGAGGTCCTCGCCGTCAGGGGAGTCCGCCTCGCGCACACGGTCGGCCCACGCCGTGCCGCCCACTTCTCCCAGGTAGGCCTCGACGGCGTCCCAGTCGATCTGGGGGCGGGCGATGAGGGAGACGGTGGGTTCGACGTGGCGCACGGATGACCTCCGGATCGGCTGGGATGGTTCGTCCCGGCACCGCAGACCTCCCGGCGCCGCACCGGGTACAGGCGCTCAGTCTTTCACAGACGCATCGCTGCCCCCGCACCCGCCGCGCCGCCGGGAGCTGACGCCCAGGTCCCGATCAGCGGCAGGGGCGCCGGTCACCGCCGGTCCGGGTTCCACGGGTCGATGAGTTCGATGCCCAGCCCCTCGAAGTCCTGGACGTTCCGGGTCGCCAATGGCAGGCCGCGGGTGAGGCAGATGGAGGCGATCATCGCATCCGGCAGGCTCATCCCCCGCCCGGACCGTCGCCGCACCCCCGCGATCACGGCGCATGTCTCCGCCGCGTCCCCATCGAAGGGAAGACAGCCGATCCGGTCGAAGAACCAGCGCATCCCCGAGCCGAGCGCAGTGCGGCGGCGCCCGGGTGGACCTCGGTGATGTCGCCCACCCTCGGCGGAATGTCCAGCTCCACGCGGCCGTACTCCAGGGCAAGCTCCCGCAGCTGGAGCAGCCACGGCTTCTCCTGGGGCGGCTCCCCGGAGGCACCCGCCGCTCCCGGTGCCTCGGCGGCATTCACTGTGACCGGCACCCCAGCGGGATGCAGGTCGCTGCGGGCGCCCCCGACCTCAGCCGCGCGCTCGCGGACCTCACGCTCCATGAGCCTGCGCAACTCCGCCTCCATCGAGCTGCCGCGCGCGGCCGCGAGCTGCCGGAACGCCTGCTTCACCTCATCGTCGATCCCCCGCACCACGATGCTCGCCATGACAGCCCCCTCCATCGACGGTCGCCGGACCGGCTCGCCCGATCGATATCAATGCTGTCGCGCGCCACTCGTCCATGACCGCCCCTCGGGACTCGGTCCGCCGGCCCACTGACGAATCAACCGACCGGACTCGCGATGGTACTGCCGACCGGACCGGACCTCAGGGCACCCGATGGGTCCACTCCGGGGTGCCGAACTTGGATTCGACGAGGGCCTCGGCCGCGGCGATCTCCTCCGGGGCCAGATCCGCACGCACCGCCCCGTAGCGCGAGACGAAGGTCTCGATCATCGTCTCGATGATCTCCTCCCGCGGCGCCCCGGTCTGACTCCGCACCGGGTCCACGCGCTTCTTCGCGCTCGCGATGCCCTTGTCCGAGAGCTTGGCCTTGCCGATCCGCAGCACCTCCGTCATCCTGTCCGCATCGATGTCGTAGCTCATCGTCACGTGGTGGAGCACGGCCCCGCGCCGCCGCTTCTGCGCCGCACCCCCGATCTTGCCCTTGGCGGAGGTGATGTCGTTGATGGGCACATACCAGGCGTCCACGCCGTGCCTGGCCAGCGCCTCGATCACCCAGCGGTCCAGATAGGCGTAGGACTCCGCGTAGTCGAGGCCCGCCACGAGGTCGATGGGGGCGTAGAGCGAGTACGTGATGCAGTTGCCGCCCTCCATGAACATCGCCCCGCCGCCGGAGATGCGCCGGACGACCTCGACCCCGTACTGCTCGACACCTGCAGGGTGGAGCTCATTCACGTACGACTGGAACGAGCCGATCACCACCGCCCTGTCGTCCCACTCCCAGAAGCGCACCGTGGGACCGCGCCGTCCCGCCGCGACCTCGTCGAGGAGGTGCTGGTCGAGCGCCACGTTCACGCGCGTGGGCAGCACGGGGGTGTGGACGACCTCCCAGCTGAGGTCGGTGAAGTCGCGGGCACGGGTGAGCGCCCGCCGGACCACCGTGGCGATGTCCGCGAGTGAGAAGCCCTGGAGGTCGAGCTCCGGGCGGAACTCCGCAAGAGCGGTCTCCAGCCTCGCGACCAGCGCGGCCCCGTCGTCCGCGACCGAGGCTCCCACGAGGGCCGGGGCGAGCGCGGCGAAGGCCTCCTCGGGCTCCAGGAAGAAGTCCCCCGAGATCTTCGCGCCCGTGATGCGCCGCCCGTCGGTCGTCACATCCGCGACCACCAGCTTGCCGCCGGGCACCTTGTGCTCACCGTGGAAGGACTCCTCCCCCGCTCCGGATTCCTGCCCGGAGGCGTCGCCGGCCGCCTCCGCCGTCTCTGCACCCTGCGCCGCCCCGCTCATCTGCTCAGTCATAGCCCTACCGTAATCCCCCTCCGCGGCCGCCCGCGCCCGCACTCTTGACAGCCCCTTCGGTTGAATGGTTAGTTAGTCGAGTAAGTAACCCAGCAACCAGTGATCGGGAGCGCGGATGTTCGACTCGGGGCGGCCCCTCTTCCAGCAGATCGCCGAGGCCATCGAGGACTCGATCGTCGACGGCAGCCTCGGCGAGGAGGAGAAGGCCCCGTCCACCAACGAGCTCGCGGCCTTCCACCGCATCAATCCGGCCACGGCGGCGAAGGGAGTCGCCTCACTCACGGACCGGGGAATCCTCTACAAGAGAAGGGGCATCGGCATGTTCGTCGCCGCCGGCGCCAGGGAGAGGCTCCTGGCCGAGCGCAGGGAGAGCTTTGCGCAGGCCTATATCGCACCCATGCTCGCCGAGGCGCGCCGCCTGCGCCTCGGTCCCGCGGACGTGGCCCGCCTCGTGCGCGACTTCGAGACCACCGGCACCGGACGGGACTCCGGCGCCGCCACTCACCAGCAGGAGGACGCATCATGACCGCAGTGATCGAGGTCGAGCACCTCACCAAGCAGTACAAGGGCACCCTGGCTGTGGATGACATCAGCTTCCGCATCGAGGAGAACACCATCTACGGCTTCCTCGGCCGCAACGGCGCCGGCAAGACCACGACGATGTCCATCCTCACCGCCCAGAACTTCGCCACCGCGGGCAGCGTCCGCGTGTTCGGCGAGGCGCCCTACGAGAACAGGCGCGTGCTCTCGCGCATGTGCTTCGTCCGCGAAGGTCAGAAGTATCCGGACGACTTCACCCCGGCCCACGCCCTCAAGGCCGCTTCCCTGTTCTTCCCGCACTGGGACGAGGAGTACGCCGCCGCGCTCATCGAGGACTTCCGGCTGCCGCTGAAGACCCGCATCTCCAAGCTCTCGCGAGGCCAGCTCTCGGCCGTGGGCGTGATCATCGGCCTCGCCTCACGCGCAGAGGTGACCTTCTTCGACGAGCCCTATCTGGGCCTCGACGCCGTGGCTCGCTCGCTCTTCTACGAGCGGCTCATGGAGGACTACGCGGAGCACCCCCGCACTATCCTCCTCTCCTCGCACCTCATCGACGAGATAGCGGACCTCATCGAACGGGTCATCGTCATCGACGAGGGGAAGCTGCTCGTGGACCGCACGGCGGACGAGCTCCGCGGCGAGGCCGTCACCCTCACGGGCGACGCGGACCAGGTCGAGCGCTTCATCGGCGACCGCGAGGTGCTCCATCGCGAGCGCCTGGGCAATGTCGCCGCCGTCACCCTGCTCGGCAGCCTGGGCCAGGCCGAGGCCGCCGAGGCCGCGGCCGCAGGGCTGGAGCGCTCGCCGGTCCCCCTGCAGCAGCTCGTGGTCCGCCTCAGCAGGCAGAACGAGAGCCGGCGCAGCGGCGCCGGGCAGAACGGAACGCCGCGGTCCCGAGCACCGCGGACAGCAGGAGCAGGAGAGAGCTCATGAGCACGACAGGCACACTCACCTCGGCCGATTTCACGACGCCCGGCAGGCGGGCGCACACCCCGAACCCGTCAAGGACTCACATGGACAGCACCCCCGGGCGCAGCGCCCCCGCAGCACAGCCTCCGAGCACGCTCTCGCGCGTGCTGAACGTCGTCCGCGTCCAGTACGTCAACACGTACATCTTCGTCTGGGTTCCCCTGATGGTGCTCGGCGGTTCGCTCGTCATCTCGCTGGCGATCTACGCGATGATCGGCGCGGACGAACCCATGTACGGCGGGGGCGGCCAGGCGCCCCTCTGGTACTTCCTCGTGGCGGGCATCCAGGCGATGACCCTCACCTTCCCGTTCTCGCAGGCGCTCAGCCTCACCCGCCGGGAGTTCTTCCTCGGGACCATGCTGGCCGCCGCGCTCTCCGCCGCCGGCATGGCGCTCGTGTACGTGCTGCTCGGCCTGCTCGAGCAGGCGACGGACGGCTACGGCATCCACGGCTACGTCACCTACCTCCCCTGGGTGTGGGAGAGCGGCTGGGCGAGCGCCGCCGTGCTGGTCTTCGCCCTGGTCATGTTCTTCTTCGTGATCGGCTTCTGGTTCGCCACCCTGTACCGCCAGTTCGGCACGGTGGTGCTCACGACCCTGCTCATCGGACTCGCTGTCCTCCTCGTCGCCGCCGCCTTCGTCATCACGCGGATGGAGGCCTGGGGCGATGTCGTGAGCTGGGTGGCACAGCTGGGGCCGTTCGGCGCCGCCGGGGTCATCGGGGCCACGACCGTGGTGCTCGGGATCGGCTCGCTGCTGTCCCTCCGCCGAGCGACGCCCTGAGATGAGTCCGGGCGGGCGGTGCGCACTGCGCTCTCGCCCGCCCGGACGGAAGGAGATCGAGATGCCGCACCCCGCCGCCCACACGACCGCCCCGGCTCAGCCCACCGCACCTCGGCGCTCGCTCGCGCCCGACATCGCGCGCGGGATGATGCTGCTGTTCATCGCCCTGGCCAATGTCTCCTTCTTCCTGTGGGACCGGTCGAGCGGGCTCACCAATGCCCACCCCACGGAGGGCACGATCCTCGACCGGGTGCTGCAGGCGCTCATGATGATCATGATCGACCACCGGTCCGTCCCGATGTTCGCCTTCCTCTTCGGCTACGGCATCGTCCAGTTCGCGAACAGCCGCCTCGCCCGCGGCATCCCGGAGACCGCGGTCCGGCGGATGCTGCGTCGCCGGCACTGGTGGATGCTCGCCTTCGGCCTCATCCATGCGGGCCTGCTGTTCTACGGTGACGTGCTCGGCACCTATGCGCTCACGGCCCTCGTGCTGATGGGGATCCTCTTCCGGCGCAGCGACAGGGTCCTGCTGGTCTGCTCGAGCATCGGCCTGTGCCTGATCGGGCTCGTCGCGGCACTCGGCGTCGTCGGCGGCGCTCTCGCCGCCGAGCAGCCCGGATCCGCGGCGGCAGCGGGCGGAGGCCTCGGTGTCGCGGACGGCCGTGAGGCGGCGGTGGGTGAGAGCAGCTACCCGGTCTCCGTCCTCGCGCGGCTGGGGATCTGGGCCGTGCTCACACCGGCGCAGATCATCGGACTCGCCATCCCGGTCTGCGTGCTGCTGGGCTGGCTGGCGGCGCGCCACCGGCTGCTCGACGAACCTGCTCGGCACCGGCGGACCCTCATCCGCATCGCAGCGTTCGGCATCCCCATCGGGTGGCTCGGCGGCCTGCCGGGAGCGCTCGCCCACACCGGCCTCGTCGATCCCGCCAGCATCGGCCTGCCCGCAGAGCCCGGATTCATGTTCTTCGGTCTCGCGGTGTTCACCGGGATCTTCACCGGCATCGGCTACGCGGCCCTGTTCGGGCTCATCGCCCTGCGCTGGCAGGGTGCCGCGCGCACACCGGCCCCGCTGCGGGCACTGAGCGCAACGGGGCAGCGGTCTCTGACCTTCTACCTGTGGCAGTCCCTCGTCTTCGCGCCGCTCATGGCAGCCTGGGGGCTGGGCCTCGGTGCCCATATGGGCACCGCCGCCGCTCTGGGCCTCGCGCTGCTGGTGTGGCTGGCCGGGATCGGCCTCGCGGTGCGGCTGGACCGTCGCGGCCGGCGCGGCCCCGCTGAGCTGCTGCTCCGCAGGCTCACGTACGGCAGCGACGATCCGGTTCAGCCGGCGGCCTCGTTCAGCGGGCGGTCAGCTGCTCCATGAGGAAACGGTAGGACAGGGCACGGGTGCGGGCGGCCTGCTCGTTGTCCGAGGCCGCCGAGTGCCCGCCGTCCCGGTCCTCGTAGAACCACACGTCCTCGATCCCGGCCTCCTGCATCCGCGCGGCCATCTTCCTCGCCTGCACCGGACCCACGCGGTCGTCCGAGGTGGCCGTCCAGAACAGCACCGGCGGATGGTCGGCCGCGGGGTCGATGAGGTGGTACGGCGAGAAGGTGCGGATGAACTCCCACTGCTCCGGATCCTCGGGATCACCGTACTCCGCGGCCCAGGAGGCCCCGGCGGAGAGCCGCGTGTACCGGCGCATGTCCAGCAGCGGGACGCCGCAGGAGACCGCGCCGAAGTCCTCGGGGAACTGCGTGAGCATATTGCCCACGAGCAGGCCGCCGTTGGACCCGCCGGAGCAGGCGAGCCGCTCGGGGACCGTGACCCCGCGGGCCACGAGATCGCGGGCGACTGCGACGAAGTCCTCATAAGCCCGGTGCCGGTTCTCACGGAGTGCGGCGGCATGCCAGCCGGGGCCGTACTCACCGCCGCCGCGGATGTTCGCGAGCACATAGGTCCCGCCCCGCTCCAGCCAGCCCAGCCCGATCGTGGGGGCATAGCCGGGAAGGCGGGACAGCTCGAAGCCGCCGTAGCCGTCGAGCATGACGGGGGCCGGCTCTGCCGCCGAGGCCGGATCCTGTGCGGAGGCCGGCCCCACCTGGAAGTACGGCACCCGAGTGCCGTCCGCGCTCACTGCGAAGTGCTGGGTGACCGTGAGGCCGCTCGCGTCGAAGAGCTGCGGGGCCGTCTTGACCACCGCAGGCGGTTCCCCGCCCGAGGCCGTCGTTCCCAGTGTTCCGCGCAGCAGCGTGGTGGGCGTGAGGAACCCGCTCACGGTCATCCAGACGTCGTCGCCGCACTCCTCGTCGTCCGGGTCCACCGCGCCCATGCCGACGGAGAGCATGGGATCGACGCCGGGCACGGGGACGCCGGGCAGCTCTCCCGGCGCGGGCTCGCCGGCCTCGGCGGCAGCGGAGTGCGCCTCGGGCACCTGCCGCAGCGCGGAGCGGCCGATGACCCGCAGCTCGGACCGGACGTCCCGGAGGAAGGCGAGGACGAGGTGATTGCGGGTGAAGGACCACCCCTGGAGTGAAGCCGCGGGCTGGGCGACGGCCTCGGGCGCGAAGACGATGCGGGGGCGGGCACCGGAACGGCCCTCCGCCGCACCGTGGACGAACTCCTCATAGGGCGCGACGGCGAGCGCTCCCGCGGGCACCGTGAACTCCTCGCCGTCCGGGTCCGTGCCGGTCCAGTCGGTGCGCGGGCGGAACAGGAGGAGGTCGCGGTCCACATCGACGGACACGTCCGTGGGCACATCGATGAGGGTCCAGCCGGCGGCCGGATCGCCCTCGAGCGGCAGGGCGCGGATCCAGGTCCGCGAATTGTAGAAGTCGAGGGCCTCCGTGACGACGGCGCGCTCGTACCCGGGCGTGCGGTCGGTCCCTGCGAACACCGCGAGGGAGGCCGCCGGGACGGTCCTGATCTCCGCCGCCTCGTGGAGCCCCTGCCCGCGGCGCAGCAGGCGGGCACTGGCGGGGTAGGTCGAATCGGTGAGGGTGCCCGGACCCCAGTCGGTCGCGACGAGGAGGGTGTCGTCGTCGACCCAGCTGGCCTGGGCCTTGGCCGTGGGGAGGACGAAGGGGGCATCGCTCGCCCCAGCCTCGTCCCCGCCGGTATCCGGCATGTCCGCGACGAAGGCCTTCGCCTCCAGGTCGAATTCGCGCACCATGTGCGCATCGCCGCCGTCCGGGGAGAGGAAGACGAGTGCGCGGCGGCTGTCGGAGCGGCGGACGCGGGCGCCCTGGAAGACCCACTCGGTCTCCTCGGCGGCCGCGAGGGCGTCCACATCGAGCAGGATCTCCCAGTCCGGGGACTCCGTGACATAGGACTCCCAGGAGGTGCGGCGCCACAGTCCCTTGGGGTGCGCGCGATCGCGCCAGAAGTTGTAGTAGTGCTCGCCGAGCTTGCTCACGCCGGGGATGCGGTCCTCGGAGTCGAGGGCATCGCGGATCGAGGTCACCAGACCTTCGTAGGCGGTGTCCGCGAAGCGCGCCAGGGTGCGTGCGTTCTGCTCGTCCACCCAGGCCAGGGCCGCCTCGCCCTCGACCTCCTCGAGCCAGAGGTGGGGGTCGTGGAGCAGGGTCTCCTCCTGCTCGGCGGACTGCGTGGTCTTCGTCGTCTGGGAGGATCCGCTCGTCATACGGCCACCCTAGCGACTGCCGCCGCTCAGCGTGGAGACGCCCTGAGTGCGGAAGCGCCGGTAGCGTGAGGGCATGACACCGACGATCGAAGAGGCGTTGCACGCACTGCAGACGCACGGCAGGATCGAGCTGCGCGGCGCTGCCTCCGGCTGGGCGCAGCTGACGCTGGGCCTGACCGCTGTGCTCCTCGGCCTCGTGGCGCTCCTCATCGTCGCCCCGCCGCTTGTTCTGCTGATCGTCTTCCTCACGGGCACACCGCTGCCCGTGCCGGCGGTCATCGGCGGGTTCGGTGTGATGGTGCTGGGTGCATTCATGTTCGCTCTGGTGCGTTCCATGCGGAAGCGACACCGGCAGTACCGGGACACGGAGCGCAGCCCCGTCGTCATCGACGGGCGGGGGCTCACTCTCCGCGGCGTGGGCCCGCTGCCGTGGCAGGACCTGGGCCCGGCGGAGAATCGGCTGGTCATGCTTCCCAGCAGCGGCAGTCATACGCTCCGGGCCGTCATGATGCTCACGCCCTCGGGTCTGCACAACGTCAACACGAGGATGCCGCTGCACCTGCGCCCGCTGCTCTCTCCCGCTGTGCGCAGGTTCGGCAGGGGCCAGCAGCATTCCTGGGTCTTCGTGCCCGGAGTCCGGAACATGAGCACACGGGAGGTCATCGAACTCCTCAACCGCGCCCGGGCCCTCATGGGCGCGTGGCCGCAGCGCTGAGAACCCCTCGGCCGTGTCCTCAGAACGGCGCGGATTCGCTCCCGATGCCTTCCATCGCATCGTGCAAAACCATATGAAGAGTATAAAAGAGAACCCCACTTTATAAAGGAATATAAAGATCCACTCGGCCGGCTCTCAGACAAGCTCCCGCCGCGTCGTATCATGGGCCAGCGCCGCCATCACGATCATCGCGACCGCCACGAGCGCGCCCGTGCACACGAAGGTCCAGGTCAGCCCCAGCACCGGCCACATGAAGGAGCCGAACACGAGCGGTGCGATCCCCGTCGCCACGCGCGAGGCGCTCGAGGCCCAGCCGAAGCCCGAGGCACGCAGCCGGGTGGGATACAGCTCGGAGATGTAGGTGTAGAGGGTGGGCACGGCGATCTGGATGAGGAAGCCGAAGGCGAGGATGAGCCCCTGTGCCGCCCCCGTGAGCTCCGCACCCGAAGCCCCGAGCACCCAGGCGAAGCCCACGAGCGCCACCGCGGCCGCGAGCGCCGAGGCCCCCAGCAGCCACCGCCGGCCCAGCACCTCCACCAGCAGCGCCGAGGCGATCACGCCCAGGATGCCGATGGCCGTCATCTGTCCCGTCACGAGGAACGCGGCCTGGTCCCCCAGCCCCTGGGCGCGCAGGATCCCCGGCAGCCAGGTGAGCGCCGCGTAGTAGAGGAGGAGCACGGAGACGAAGAGCAGCCACGAGGTCAGCGTGATCCGCCAGGACCAGCGCCACAGCTCCGCGATCTGGCCCGAGGCCGCAGCGAGCTGATTCCGCCAGCCCGGCCCCGGACGGCTCGGCCCGGCACCCGGGGAGGAGGTCTGCGCCTCGGCGCGGCGCCATTCCGTCACCTCGGCGCCGGTCGCCCGCACGAGGCGCGCGACGATCGCATCCGCCTCCTCGTGCCGGCCCGCGCTCGCGAGGTACATGGGCGATTCCGGCACGAACAGGCGGATCGCGAAGACGAGGAGCGCGGGCACGATCATCACGAGCATGAGCGCCCGCCAGTCGAAGACGCCGATGAGCCAGGCGGAGGTGAGCGCACAGCCGGTCGCGCCCACGGGCCACCAGCCGTCGAGGGCCGTGAGCACCCGGCCGCGGTGCTTCGCCGGGGAGAACTCGCCCACCAGCGCATAGTCGACGGGGATGCAGCCGCCCAGACCGAAGCCGGCGAGGAACCTGAACGCGCAGAACACCACGATGTCCGGACTGAACGCGCCCGCCGCCGTGAAGACCGTGAAGGTGAGCAGCGTGAGCGTGAAGGCCTTCTTGCGGCCGATGCGGTCCGCGATGCCGCCCCACACGAAGGCTCCCACCGCCATGCCGATGAGATTCACCGTCGCGATCCACGCCGCCTGGCCTACGGTGAGATCCCAGTGGTCGCTCAGCAGGGGGATGAGGAAGCCGTTGAGCGCCACGTCCCAGGCGTCGAACATGAAGCCCAGACCGCCCACGAGGAAAATCGCCCCCTGCACCCGCCACCTCCACGGCAGGTGCGCGATGACATCGGAGGTGGTGGGCAGCGGCGCGGCGGACGCCGAGGCTCCCACAGGCGGAACGGACTGTGACATGAGCAGTAGAGTACCGCGCGCGTCGGACACGGGCGTGTGAGAGCCGTCACGTCCGCGGTGCATGGGCACCTGGCCGAGGTCCGACCGGCGTGAAGGGTGCTCTCCCGGAACCGGGCGCTGTGTCCCCTAGAACCGAGTGCGCCGCTCCCGGAACCGGGTGTGCTGTCACTGGGACCGAGCGCGCCGCCGCGGCAGCACACGGTCGAGTGCGAGGGTGAGCGTGAGGATCGGCCCCAGCGCCGCAGAGGGCCCGCCCCCTCCGCCTGCTCCCTCCCACCGCCGGTGCCGGTGAGATCCTGCGGGGACGCCGAGGCTACCCGCCTTCCCGTCCGCGGCGGCCTCGAGCGCGGCGAGGAGCACTGCGTGATGGGTGTCGAGGGCGCTGTGCCCGTGCGCTGGCACCTCCAGCAGCACGCCGTGCGGTGCCGCCTCGGCGATCTGCCGGGCCACGGGCCGGGGCGTGCGGAGATCGCGGTCGCCGGAGAGCGCGAGCAGCGGCACGCCGAGGTCCGGCAGCGCTGCCACGAGGTCATAGGGCTCGCCCGCGAACGGGGAGAAGCCGCGTGCGACCTCGGCGAAATCCGCGACGCGCGAGAAGAGGTCGCGCGGGGAGGCCGGAGCCGCCTCGGCAGCGGTGGGCCTCCCGTCCTGTTCGGCCCCGCCTGCTTCTCCGGCCGCCCCGGCCTCTCCGGCCGCCCCGGCCTCGCCGGCACCCGCATAGTCGAGCTCGCGGAAGGCGATCTCGCCCACCCGGTCGAACTCCATCCAGTACGGCAGCGGTGCGCTGGTGTCACCCTCTCCTACCTTCCTGAGCAGGGCGCTCACCAGTCGGTCCGCGCCCAGCCGCGACTGGTTGAGGAAGGCGTCCAGCAGCTCCGGCCCGCCGAACTCGTAGACGATCCGCACCGCCCGGCCCAGCCGCAGGAGCGCACCCGGAGCCTGCGGACGGCCGCTGAGGGAATCTGCGCTGCGGGAATCAGCCCTGTGCAGATCAGCACTGTGCGCCTCGGCGGCCAGCTCCCTGATCTTGTGCGCGAGACGCCGGTGCGCGGCGTCCCCGGCCGTGCCGTCGTAGAGCAGCGCGGTCGCCCAGCTCACGCCCGCGAGGTTCCCCGCGCCCGCCATCGCCGAGTCGAGCACGAGGCCGGCCGTGCGCTCCGGATGCACGTGTGCGAAGGCCTGCGCCACATAGGTGCCGTACGAGGAGCCCGCGATGACCGCCTTCTCGATCCCCTCGGCGTCCAGCACCGCCCGGAGGTCGTCCACCACGGCCGCGATCCGCATCGCCGTGAGCGGCAGACCCTCTCCCGGCTCGCCCTCGCGCCCGGAGGCGAGGCGCCGCGAGAGCCCCACTCCGCGGTGCTCGACCATGACGATGTCCAGCCCACGCCCCTTCGTCTTCTCACGCAGCGCCGCATAGGGGTACACCGAGGCCAGCCCCGGGCCGCCCGGCACGATGACCACCGGCGCCCGGCCGGGGACAGCGGCATCCGGGCGGGTGCGCACATAGGCGAGGGGGAAGCGCTCGTCCGCGTATCCATCCACGGAGCCCTCCCCTTCGCCCGCGGCACCGGGATGCACGGGCCGGTCGATGCGCGCGAGACCGGGGGCGGCCTCGGCGGCTCTGCGCATCCGCCCGGCGCTGCGGGAGGAGAAGGGATCTGCTGCTGCCATGCGGCTCCGTTCAGGTCAGGTGGTCGTAGGCCCCGGAGACCCAGGCGGCATAGCGCTCCGCGGACTCCGCGATCGCCCGGCTGCCCCCGCTCAGGAGCCGCTGGCCGAAGTTGCCGTAGATCCGCTCGACGTCCAGGTCCGCGACCGCCGCGGCGATGCGGCGCACCACGGCGGCCGACAGCGGCAGGTAGTTGGGGAACGACCGCATGAAGGTCACCCAGCCGCGCCGTGCGACCGGCGAGATCGTGTCCCCGCCCAGCATGACGAGCGCACCGTCCTCGGGAGAGCGCCACAGAGCCACCGAGCTGCCGGGGAAGTGCCCGCCCACCTCGCGGACGCGCACACCGGGGAGGGGCTCGATCTCCCCGTCGAAGAGCTCGATGGCCGGTCCCGTGCGCTGCAGCCACTCCGCGTCCCGGCGGGAGACGAACACGGGGACGCCGTCGAAGGCCGCACTCCATTCGAGCTGCATGCCGTACATGTGCGGGTGGCTCGCGACGATGGCCCCGATGCCCCCGAGGGCGGCGACGGCCTCGACCGCGGCATCGTCGATGTACGGCGGGACGTCGAAGAGGAACCCGCCGGTTCCCGCGCGCCCCGCCCGACCGTCACGCCCCTCCTGACCGTCCCGCTCCGGCCGCTGCGCGAGGTAGCAGGTCTGCCCGATCCCCGTCTTCGGGGAGGTGCGCAGGGAGAGGAGACCCGCCTCGGCCTCGGCGATCCCGATCCGCCGGCCCGAGGCCTCCAGCTCCGAGCGGCTCACCCACCGCTGCCCGTCCGCCGGCACGTACTGCCGCTCATCGGCGCAGATGGGGCACACGCCCGCACCGCCCGCGGACTCCACTCCGCAGGCGGTGCAGACGACGACGTCGCTCAGGGGAGGTCGTGGCATCGGCGGCATCCGCTCCGGACCGGTTCGGGAGACCGGCTCAGGCCAGGCGGACCATCCAGCCCTCGGGGCCCTCGGCGCGGCCGTACTGGATGTCGAGCAGCGCCTTGCGCAGCCGCATCGTCACCTCGCCGGGCTCCTCGCCGTGATCCACCTCGAAGTCCTCGGAGACGAGTTTCCCGATGGGTGTGATGACAGCCGCGGTGCCGCAGGCGAAGGCCTCGACGATGGTGCCGTCCGCCGCGCCCGCGCGCCACTCCTCCACCGTCACGGGGCGCTCCTCCGGGGTGAGACCCAGGGTCGGCGCGAGGTCGAGGAGGGAGCGGCGGGTGACCCCGTCGAGGATCGTCTCCGAGACCTCGGGAGTGATGAGGCGGCCGTCGGAGGTGACGAGCATGAGGTTCATGCCGCCGAGCTCCTCGAGGTGGGTGCCGTCGACGGCGTCGGTGAACATCACCTGCTGGCAGCCCTTGGCGTTCGCCTCGATCATGGCCTCGGTCGAGGCCGCATAGTTGCCGCCGCACTTCGCGAACCCGGTGCCTCCGCGGCCGGCGCGCTTGAGGTTCTGCGAGAGCCAGATGCTCACGGGCTTGACACCGCCGGTGAAGTAGGCGCCGGCGGGTGAGGCGATGACGTAGAAGTCCGCCTGCTGCGTGGGCCGCAGACCCAGGAAGCGCTCGGCGGAGATCGTGAACGGGCGGAGGTACAGGCTCACCTCGTCCGCTTCGTCCGCCGGGGTCGGCACCCAGTCACGGTCCGCCTGCACGAGGACGCTGAGGGACTCGAGGAAGTCCTCCTCGCTCATCGCGGGCAGCGCGAGGCGCTCGGCCGACCGGTTCATGCGAGCGGCATTGCGCTCGGGGCGGAACGTCCAGACGGAGCCGTCGGCATGGCGGTACGCCTTCATGCCCTCGAAGATCTCCTGCGCGTAGTGCAGGACGGCCGCAGCCGGGTCCAGCGTGAGGGGCCCGTAGGGCTTCAGCTCGTGCCCGTGCCAGCCCTGCTCCTGCGTGAAGCGGATGTGGGCCATGTGGTCGGTGAACTGGGTCCCGAAGGCGGGTGCGGCAAGAATCGCCTCGCGCACAGCATCGGACTGCGGCTGGGGGTTCTTCTTGACGGCGAATTCCGGCATGTGGATTCTTCTCTCTGCTGTGAGCGAAAATGTGCTAAGGCACACACTAGCGCAGTGCTGCGGGTCTCAGCGCCGCCGGGGCGTCCTGGGGCAGGCCAGTCCCGCCCCGGGTTCAGCCCCGGCGGGCTCGGCCCGTTCAGCCCAGGCGGGCTCGGCTGGTTCAGCCCAGGCGGGCCGCGATCGCATCGCCGACCTCGGCGGTGGTCCGGGGAGCGCTGCCGCGCTCTGCGAGGTCGGCCTCGACCGCGGTCTGGATCGCAGCGGCGACCTCGGTGAGCCCGAGGTGCTCGGCCATGAGGACGCCGGAGAGGATGGAGGCCGTGGGATCGGCGATCTGCCGGCCGGCGATGTCCGGGGCCGAACCGTGGATGGGCTCGAAGAGGCTGGGAGCCGTGCCCTCGACGTTGATGTTGCCGCTGGCAGCCAGCCCGATGCCGCCCGTGACCGCGGCGGCGAGGTCGGTGACGATGTCGCCGAACAGGTTGTCCGTGACGATGACGTCGTACTGGCCCGGGTCCTGGACGAGGTAGATCATGGCCGCGTCCGTGTGCTGGTAGTTCACGGAGACCTCGGGGTACTCGGCCGCGACGGCCTCGACGGTGCGCCGCCACAGGTGGCCGGCATGGACCATGACGTTGTGCTTGTGCAGGTAGGTGAGCTTCTTCCTCCGCGCCTGCGCCTTCTCGAACGCGTAGCGGACGGTGCGCTCGACGCCGTAGCGGGTGTTGAGCGAGACCTCGGTGGCGACCTCGGCGGGGGTGTCCTGCCGGAGGACCCCGCCCTGGCCGGTGTAGGAGCCCTCGGTGCCCTCGCGGACGACGACGAAGTCGATCTCGCCGGGCTCGGCCAGCGGCGAGGTCACGCCGGGGAACAGCTTGGACGGGCGCAGGTTGACGGCGTGCTCGAGGCCGAAGCGCATCTTGAGGATGATGCCGCGCTCGAGGACGCCCGAGGGGGTGGACGGGTCGCCGCACGCGCCGAAGAAGATCGCGTCGAAGGAGCGGAGGCGCTCGAGCTCTGCGTCCGTGAGCGTCTCGCCGGTCTCGTGCCAGCGGCGGGCGCTGGCATCGAAGTGCTCGGTCTCGAGGACGGCATCGGTCCCGGTCGTCTCGATGGCGCGCCGGAGGACCTTGAGCCCCTCGGGAACCACCTCCGTGCCGATTCCGTCACCGGGCATCACTGCGATCTTGTACGTCGTCATAGGGGCGATGCTAGCTCCGCAGTCTCACCATGCGTGCGTGCCGTCCGCTGGTTGGGACGCCTCGCGGTTCTGTCCGCTTCCGGCCGCTCCGGTCCGTGCGAGCGAACGCGCACAGGGCGTGTGAGCTGCGTTCCACCCCCGCGGGAGGCGGGCTGAACGCTCGGCCAGGACGGCTCCGGGTCCATAGACTGGGACGCATGTCGACGACCCTGATCCGCAATGCCCGCGCCGCCGCCCTCCCTGCGAAGCTGTCCCGCTCCTGGCTCCTTGCCAATGCCGTCAGGCCCGAGCTGTTCGAGGAGGCCCAGCGCTCCGAGGCGGACTCCGTCATCTTCGACATGGAGGCCGCGGTCCCCGATGACCGCAAGGAGGAGGCCAGGGCGAACGTGGTCGCAGCGCTCGAGGGCTCCTCGGGGATGTCCGCCTGGGTGCGCGTCAACGGCACGGAGACCGCGGAGTGGGAGGCGGACCTCGCTGCGCTCAACGGCCTGCCCGGGCTGCGCGGCATCATGCTGCCCAACACGGAGCGGCCGGATCAGGTGACCTGGACCGCGATGAAGGCCGGTGCCGGCGTGCCGGTGCTCGCGCTCATCGAGACGGCCGTCGGCATGGAGAACGCCACCCGCATCGCCGAGGCGCCCGGCACCTTCCGCCTCGCGCTCGGCACGAACGACTTCCGCAAGGACACGGGCGTGGCCGATGACCCGATCGCCCTGGCGTATGCGCGCTCGCGCCTCGTCATCGCCTCGCGCGTGGGCGGCCTCCCCGGTGCGATCGACGGCCCCTCACCGGCCGGCGCCGACCGTGCGCGCGTCCTCGAGGACTGCGCGTGGACGATGAAGATGGGCATGGCCGGCAAGCTCACGCTGCGGGTGGACATGGCCCCCACGGTCAACGAGGCGCTCGCTCCCTCCGAGGACGACAGGAAGTGGGCGCGCGAACTGCTCAAGGACGCGGAGACCGGAGAGATCACGGACGGCTCGTACCTGCCCCGCCTGGCGCGCGCGAAGAAGATCGCCGCGCTCTCCTCCTCCTACGGCCTCTGGAACGCGTGAGCCGACTGGCTCAATTAGTTAATTTGGGCATAAAGCTAACCCCAACATCGAAGACCAACAAAGAACGCTGAACGTCACGGCTTCGTGATATCTCGATAAAGTGAGCGGAGGCACATTATAAGCCCCAGAACCACCAACCCCACAGTTATCACCAACCAGTCAACTATATAATCACCACTCCCACAGTTCTGAATTAAATCCATCGCTTGCCCGTCCGACATGCTTGCAAGATCATCCTCAATGCGCCCGGAGCATTCCGCAATCCCGGGCTCGACATCATCCCCACCCACGATTCGAGTAGATACCTGAGAAGCAGAAAGACCCATAAACGGCAGGAGAGAAACAGTAATTATGAACAATGTGGGGGCAACGAGGCGCCTATAGACTACGTTACTGGCATTTTCCAGAAAATTCCTCGACAAAGCCAAAAGCCCTACAGCATACCCAAGAACCGCGCCCACGGCGGGAAGTTCAATGAGCATTGATGGAGTTAGTGCCGACATCCCTTCATCAACATCCGTGGCACCGACGCCAAAAATTGGCAGTGACGAGAGCACGGGGGCGATCGCAGCCGCGAACAGCCCGAAAGCTGTCCCATATCCCACATACGAGGCAAGCGTCCTAAAGGAATCCCCATACTTTAGCGGGAAACGAATAATTTCGAGATACCGCAGTACTGCAGCCGCGATCACCACAAAAGCCGCGGCCACAGTCAATGAAGACAGAACTAGAAACGAATTGTACCCAACCACCAGCGAAAAAACTCGCCGTCCCCCATCGGGCATCCCATAATATATCTGCATGAAAGAAAAGCTCATGATAACCGGAATGCCGACAGCCATAAATATCACGTAGACTTTAAAGAAGAGGCTGGGGCCAAAATCAAATTTCGCCAAGTTTGGCATTAGCGTGAAGTCTTTTAACCACCCATTCGGAGCCAACCGACGGTGCAATGAAGATAGCGCCTTTCCGGCACTAGCGACCTTTTCGGAGATCCAGCATCCAGTGACCTCCAAAACATTTGATGTCTTGGGGTAACGATCGAACAGCCGCCTTAAATTGTGGCACGCAAAAGATGATGTCACCGCGAGAAGAGTGCCAACCATGAGCGCCATCGCCAACCAAGGAACGTTAAGCTCAAGCCCTGCGATGATAAATATTGCGCCAACAAAAAACGCTACCGCCGATTTAGATATACGATCGGCTATCTGCACGCGGGAAAGTGCGTCCTTCTTCGAACCCTTCTCAGTATTAAGTAGGGGCATCAACAGAAAGCAAGCCAACACAACTCCGCCTAAACCAAGAATCACAGAGCCTGCAGACTCGGTCATCATCCCCGCCTCCAGCATTGACATCACCGCCACCCAAGCAGGGAAGAATCACATGTAATGCCGCTGTATGCATCCTCACATCCAGCCTTCTCTACATGTGCCACTGCACTTTCAAGAAAGAAGCATTCCATACTGCACAAGGGTTAACGCCGGAAATCTGTAATATTCTGACTTGTTCCGTCAGCAAGTGGGACCTCAGCCCAGCAGCCCGCTCACCGTCTCCACCACCTGCACGCCCGCGAGGAACGTGAACAGCGCGAGGCACAGCACGAGCATCGTGTTCGACAGCGGCCCGCTGCGCAGCTGCGCGTCCACGCTCTTCCGGTTGAGCAGGATGAGCAGCAGGATCGCGAGCACCGGCAGGATGAGCGAGCTGATCGATGCATAGATCAGCACGAGGCTCACGGGCCGCTCCGTGCCCATGAACAGCAGCGTGCCGAAGGTGAGCCAGGCCAGCGCGATCCGGAACTCCGGCCCGTTCGCCCGCATGCCCGCACCCGGCGCGTCCTGACGAGGATAGGTGCGGATGACGCGGAGGCAGTCGCCCGTGACGTAGGCGATGCCCTGGAAACCGCCCAGCAGGCTCGAGTAGGTGACGGCGAAGAACGACAGCAGGAACAGCACGTGCACGAACCCGCCCAGCTGCTCGCCCAGCAGGCTGCCGATGTCGAACACGGCCTCATTGCTCTCGATCGTGTGCCCCCGGCCGAACAGCCAGAAGGCGCCCACCGCCGTCATGGCGACCGCGAAGATCCCCACGAGCGAATAGCTGAACCCGAGGTCGGTGCGGATGACGCTCTTCCACTCCGGGCCGCGCCACCGCTTCTCCCGCACGAAGTACGTGTAGGCCATGATCCCGGTCGCTCCGCCCACCCCGCCGATGAGCGAGAGCACGGTGATGAGGGAGCCCTGCGGGAAGATCGGGACGAAGGTCTCTACCGCCGTCTGCTGCGCATCGGGGTCGACGGCGGAGCCCACCGCCATGAAGACGATCCCGAAGAACATGAGGACGGCGAAGCCCATCATCGCCTTCTCCACGATGCCGTACCTGCCCACGAGCAGCAGCACGACGGCCGAGCCCAGCACCACGACAAAGGTGGGCCAGAACGGCAGCCCGGGGAAGATCGCCTGGACGATGCGGGTCGTGATCGAGGCGACGCCGGCACCGAAGAACAGGCCCACCATGAGCTCTGCGATGAGGAGCACGATGGGGAAGAACCGGCCGCCCACATCCGTCGCGTGCGAGAGGAACGAACGGTCTGCGCTCAGCTGCAGCCGGGCGATCGCCTCGGAGAGCGCGTATTTGAGCAGCAGCCCCACGACGAAGACCCAGATGAGCGCGAGACCGTATTCGGCCCCGGAGTTGAGCGTCGTGACCATGTCCGAGGCGCCCACGCTGGCCAGGGCCAGCACGATCCCCGGACCCAGCATCCGCAGGTGGCCGCGCCTGCTGGTGGGCGGCTGCGGCGCTTCCCCCGAGGCCGCAGCAGCCCCCGCCGCGCCCGAGGCCGTCCCCGCCCCGCTCGGATCAGGCGCGCCCGAGGCCGCAGCAGCTCCCGCGCCGCCTGCTCCCGCGTGCGCGCCGGCCCCGCTGTTCTCCCCCTGCACGGCTCAGTCCTCCGTGAGGTTGACGGCGGCGACCTGCGAGGCATCGGCGGCGGCCGCGACCGTCTGCACGACCTCGGCGGTCACCGGCGAGTCGACTGCGAGCACCGAGAGCGCCTCCCCGCCTTCACCTGCGCGTGAGACCTGCATGCCCGCGATGTTGATCTGGTTGCGGCCGAGCGCCTGGCCGAACACGCCGATCACGCCGGGCCGGTCCACGTACTGGAAGATCAGCAGGTTGTCCGTGAGCGGGATCTCGAGCTCGAAGCCGTTGACCTCGATGAGCTTCTGGATCTGCTTGGGTCCCGTGAGCGTGCCGGAGACGGAGACGCGGGCACCGGTCGGCGTGGAGGCCGTCAGCGTGATGACGTTGCGGAAGCCGTCGGCCTGCTCCGAGGTGACGAGCTCCGAGGACACGCCGCGCTCCTCGGCGAGCACGGGGGCGTTGACATAGGAGACGGGCACGGAGACGTGATCCCGGAACAGGCCCTTGAGCGCGGAGAGCTTGAGCGCGGCGACGTCCTTCGAGGCGATCTCGCCCTTGACCGCCACCTCGAGGTGCGTGACGGTGTCCGCGAGCGCCCCGGCGATCCGGCCCAGGCGCTCCACGAGCGGGATGCCCGGGCGCACGTCCTCGTCGATGCGGCCGCCGGCCACATTCACCGCGTCCGGCACGAGCTCGCCTGCGAGCGCCAGGCGGACGGACTTCGCGACCGCGATGCCGGCCTTCTCCTGGGCCTCGTCCGTGGAGGCGCCCAGGTGCGGGGTGACGTTGACGGCGTCGAGTTCCATGAGCGGGCCGTGCTCCGGCGGCTCCTGGCTCCACACGTCGATGCCCGCGCCTCCCACGCGTCCGCTCGCCACGGCCTCGGCCAGAGCCTCCTCGTCGATGATCCCGCCGCGGGCCACGTTCACCACGCGGACGCCGGGCTTCATCCGCGCGAACTGCTCCGCGCCGATCATGCCCACCGTCTCCGGGGTCTTGGGCATGTGGACGGTGAGGAAGTCCGCGGTCTCCACGAGCTCGTCGAGGTCGACGACCGTGACGCCCATCTGTGCCGCGCGGGCGGCGGAGATGTAGGGGTCGTAGCCCACGACTCGCATGCCGAACGCCCGCGCCCGCTCCGCCACGAGCCCGCCGATCCGCCCGAGGCCGATGATCCCGAGCGTCTTCTCGTACAGCTCGACGCCCGTGAGCCGCTTGCGCTCCCAGCGCCCCTCCTTGAGCGAGGAGTTCCCCGTTCCCAGGAAGCGGGCCGATGCCAGCAGGTGGGCCATCGTGAGCTCCGCGGCGGAGACGATGTTGGAAGTGGGGGCGTTCACCACCATGACGCCGGCCTTCGTGGCCGCGGAGACGTCGACGTTGTCCAGGCCCACACCCGCGCGCGCCACGATCTTGAGGTTCGGCGCCGCGGAGACGGCCTCGGCGTCGATCTGGGTGGCCGAGCGCACGAGGACGGCATCGGCGTCCGCGAGGGCCGCGATGAGCGCGGGGCGATCGGTGCCGTCGACCTGGCGCACCTCGAAGTCCGGGCCCAGCGCCTCGACGGTGGCGGGCGAGAGGTTCTCGGCGAGTATCACGACGGGCTTGGACACAGTTCTCCTCCTGAGGGCGGCTTCGCGGGATCATCCCAGCCTATGCGCAGACTGGGGCCGGCCGGGCGCGGGGATCACATCGTGAGCAGAGACACAGGCGGACCACGCGGGAAACATCGTCCCTGAGGATGATGTCCGCCCGCCGCACTCCGCACTACCGTGGTCCGTATGCCCACGAGCGCCGCCCAGTCCGCAGGCACCATCGGATCCACGGGCCCCGCGCCGTCAGCGGGTCCGGCCCCCGCACCGAGCACACACGCGCAGGCGACCTCCGCCTGGTCCCGTGTGCACGCCTTCTTCGTCCGCCGCCCCTGGATCTCGGACGGGTTGTTCTGGGCGCTGCCGCTCATGGTCCTCACCCTGATGTCGACGAGCGGCCAGGTGTTCGTCAACCTCGAGGCACAGGTGCCGATATGGGTGACGGCGGTGATCGGCCTGCTCATGTCCGCTCCGCTGGCACTGCGCCGGTCCGCTCCCCTGCTGAGCTCCTCGATCATCGCCGCCGGCTGCCTGCTCTCCGTCGTCACGACCGTCGGTCCGACCTTCGCCGTCGTCTCCGTGCCGCTGACGATCTTCTCCACGACCAAATGGGGCACGCGCACGCACGGGCGCATCGTGCTCGCGATGGGCATGGCCGGCTCGCTCATCATCGGCCTGTGGCTCTACCTCGTGGTCCTCTCCGCGACGGTGGGTCCCGATGCGACCCCGCTCGACCCCCTCGACTACGTCTTCGTGGCCGTCTACGCGGGCTTCTGCGCCGCGATCGTGCTCTCGGCATGGCTGCTGGGCGGGGTCGCCCACAGGCGCAGGCGCGAGATCGAGGGCATCCGCGAGCGCAATCGCCTCCTGGAGCAGGAACGGGCCGCCGAGGCCCGGCTGGCCGCCGACGCCGAACGCATGCGCATCGCGCGCGAGATGCACGACGTCATCGCGCACTCCCTCTCCGCCGTCATCGTGCAGGCCGACGGCGGGCGCTACGCCGCACGGACGGACCCCGCCGCGGCCGCCGAGGTGCTGGCCACCATCGCGGAGACCGGCCGCAGTGCCCTGGCACAGACCCGCTCGCTGCTGGGCGTGCTGCGCGGCGCCGACGGCGAGGTCCAGGACACCGCGCCCCTGCCCGGCCTCCGGGACATCCCCGGCCTCATCGACGACCTCGGCTCCGCGGGCCTGCGGGTGCGCCTGCGCGGTGCGGAGCTGTGCGGCACGGATCGCGGCGGTCGCGCGCTCGGGCTGAGCGAGCCCGTGCAGCTCGCCGTCTACCGGATCGCGCAGGAGTCGCTCACGAACGTGCTCAAGCACGCGGGCGCCCATGCGGACGCGGAGGTCGCCCTCGCACTCGCCGATGGAGCGCTGGTGCTGACGGTCTCGAACCGCGGGATGCAGGGGATGCCCGCGCGGACGCCTCATCCCCGCGACGAGGCTCTGGCCCAGACGGGCGGCGGCAACGGCATCATCGGGATGCGCGAACGGGCCCAGCTGCACGGCGGCGAGCTCGAGGCCGGGCCGCTGCGCGATGCCGAAGGCACCGCCACGGGCTTCCGGGTCACGGCCCGATTCCCGGTGCCGGAGGGGCACACTCCTATGGCGGCCCCCGCTGGTGCGCAGGCCCCCGCTGGCGCGCACAGCCGGCCCGCCGTGCAGAGCCCTGCAGCCCCGCAGGGGGACAATGGGCGCGGCGCACCGGACGAGGAGAGGAGAGCCCGCACATGAGCGAGGCACACGTGCAGGTCATGCTCGTCGACGATCAGGTGCTCGTGCGCGCCGGGTTCGCGATGGTCATCGACTCGCAGCCGGACATGACCGTCGTGGGCCAGGCCGGCGACGGGGAGGAGGCGCTGGCGGCCGCGCACGAGCTGCAGCCGGACGTGGTGCTCATGGACGTGCGCATGCCCCGGCTCGACGGCATCCAGACGACCCGGCGCCTCCTCGAACTCGCGGACAGCGGCGTCGTGCCCGCCCCGCGGATCATCGTCCTCACGACCTTCGACACGGATGAGTATGCGCTCGCCGCCCTGCGGGCCGGGGCCTCGGGCTTCCTGCTCAAGGACGCACAGCCGGAGGTCCTGCTCGACTCGATCCGGACGGTCGTGGACGGGGGCGCGGTGATCGCGCCGACCACGACACGGCGGCTGCTCTCTGCGGTGTTCGCCGACGGCCCCGCGCCCGCTCCCGCCGAGGTTCCGACCTCGACGGCGCCCGCTCCCTCACGCGTTCCCTCACCGGAGCAGACCGCCCTGCTGGAATCCCTCACCCCGCGCGAGCGCGAGGTCCTCGAGCTCGTGGCCCGCGGCATGAGCAATGCGGAGATCGTCGAGGAGCTGTTCCTCGCCGCGCCGACCGTGAAGACGCACGTGAGCCGCATCCTCATGAAGCTCGGCGCCCGCGACCGGGTGCAGGCGGTCGTCTTCGCCTACGAGGCCGGGCTCGTGAGGCCGAGCGGCTGAGCGCCTTCCCGCACGCCCGTCGGCCGCCCTCCCACGCGGGCGGCACCCGGCTTCCGTGCGGACAGTGCCTGCGCCCGCACGCGTAGTACCGCGGTATGACTTCCCTGCTCAGCGGCCCGTGCCCGGTGCGTGCCACGTGCCCGTCCTCACATCGAAGACCATCCTCGCGGCCGATCCGCTCCCGCCCCGGCCTGCGGTTTGCTGGGAGACATGAACGGCAGACACTCCGCACACGCATCGTCCCAGACCGCAGCAGCCGCAGGGCCCGCCGCGCCTGCACGAAACGCTGAGACCGCGGAGGCCCCTCCGGCGATCCGCGCCATCCGCCTCGTGAAGACCTACGGCAGCGGTGATGCGCAGGTGCGGCCGCTCGACGGCCTCACCCTCGACATCGCAGCCGGCCGCTTCACCGCGATCATGGGCCCCTCGGGCTCGGGCAAGTCCACCCTGCTGAACATGCTCGCGGGCCTCGACACACCGGACTCCGGGGACGTCGTCCTGGGCGGCACCCCGATCACGGGCCTGGGCGATCGGGAGCTCACACGCCTGCGTCGCGACCGCATCGGCTTCGTCTTCCAGGCGTTCAACCTCGTCCCGGCCATGACCGCGGAGGAGAACATCCTCCTCCCCTCGCAGCTCGCCGGCCGCCGCACGGACCGGGCCCTCTTCCACCGCATCATCTCCCTCCTGGGCCTGAGCGACCGCCTCCGCCACCGCCCGCACGAGCTCTCCGGCGGACAGCAGCAGCGCGTGGCCGTGGCCCGCGCGCTCGTGACCCGTCCCGATTTCATCGTCGCCGATGAGCCCACCGGCAACCTCGACTCCGCGAGCGGCGAGGAGGTGCTGGGGCTCCTGCGCGCCTCGGTCGACGAGTTCGGTCAGACCGTCGTCATGGTCACCCACGATCCCCAGGCCGCCGCGCGCGCCGACCGCGTCATCCTCCTCGCCGACGGGCGCCTGGCAGGCGAGCTCTCCCGGCCCGCGCCCGAGGCCGTGGCACATGCCCTCATGCAGGTCACCGCGGGTGCGCGCCCGGCAGGGGGCGCCCGATGATCCGCATCGCACTCACGAATCTGCGCGCGGCCTCGGGCAGGCTCGTGGCCGCGGGCATCGCCGTGACCGTCTCCGTGGCCTTCATCGTGTCCGCGTTCCTCTTCTCGACGGCCTTCGGCGACACCCTGGGCAACCAGATCCGCCAGCAGTGGGCCGGCGCGGACGTCGCGGTGCTCGAGGCGGACCGGGAGGCCGCCGCGATGCCGGCGACGGAGGAGGCCGCTCCCCTCACCGAGGAGGTCGCGGGGACGGCGGCCGCCGTCCCCGGCGCGGAGGAGGCCGTCCTCGAGCGCTCCGGATACCTCCGCGTCACGGGCAGCGGCAGCGAGGTCTCCGGGATCGTGACGAACCTGCCCACGGGACTGGAGGAGCGCCTGACCGCCGGTCACTTGCCCGAGGCCGCGGACGAGCTCACGCTTCCGGCCGGCGATGCCGAGGTCCTCGGCGTGGGGGTGGGCGACACACTCGACCTCGCCGATCCGGCCGCAGGCCCCGCCGCCGGTCCCGACCGCACCGACGGGCAGGGCTCCGAGTACACCGTCACGGGCCTCCTCGAGGGCAGCTCGCCGTTCTCCTCGACCCTCTACCTCACCGAGGAGGGACTCGATGCCGCGCCCGCGGAGGTGTACGCCACCGCGGTCCGCATCGCCGCCGCCGAGGGCACGGATCCGGCGGCGCTCGCCGCCGATGTGCAGGCCGCGCTCGAGGCCGCGGGTACGGGCGAGGGCCTCACGACCCTCACCGTCGAACAGCACGTCGAGGCGCAGATCGACGAGATGTCCGGGCAGACGGGCATGCTCGCGACCATCGGGCTGGGCTTCGGCCTGCTCTCCGCCGGAGTCGCCGCCCTCGTCATCTCGAACACCTTCCAGGTGCTCGTCGCCTCCCGGGCGCGCGTGCTCGCCCTCTACCGGGCCGTGGGCGCCTCGCGCGCCCAGCTCCGCGGCGCCACCCTCCTCGAGGGCGCCGCCCTGGGACTCGCCGGTTCGGCCGCCGGTGTGGGCGTGGGCCTGCTCATCGGCTGGGGGCTCACCTCGCTCGCCCGCGCGCTGTGGATGCCCGAGTTCGCCGGCATCGCCCCCGGCCCCGCCGCCCTCCTCGTGGGACCGGCGGTGGGTGTGCTGGTGACGACGGCCGCCGCGCTCGCACCGGCGCGCAGGGCCACCCGCGTCTCCCCCGTCGAGGCCCTGCGCCCGGCGGACGTGCGTCCCGCGCAGAGCCGCTTCCCGTGGGCGCGGGCGGTGCTCGGGGCCGTGCTCGGGGCCGGCGGCGTCGCGCTGTGCCTCGTCGGCGCGCTCGGCCACAGCGTGCCCGTGGGCATCATCGGCTGCTTCGTCCTCTTCCTCGCCCTCCTCATCGCCGCCCGCGCAGTCGTCCCGCCCCTCATCGGCGTGCTGGCCCGCGGCCTCGGAGTGCTCACCGGGAGCTCGAAGGCGGTGCTGCTGGCCGGACGCTCGGCGCGCGAGGCCGGCGGCCGGACCTCCTCGACGACCGCCGCCCTGCTCATCGGCGTGACCCTCGTGAGCGCCGTCGTGGTGGGCTCGGCCTCCGTGCAGCGCTCCGTGGAGCTCGAGACCTCTGCCGAGTCCCCCGTCGATCTCGTCATCGACGGCGCGGGCCCGGAGGTCGAGGCCCTCCTCGGCGAATCGCCCGTCGTCGAGGCCGCGGAGACCGTCCCCGCCGCGCGTGCGGACATCAGCCTCGACTCCTCCGTCGAGGGCGATCCGGACGGCCTCCTCACGGGCGAGGTCTCCGTGCTCACCGCCGCCGAGGCGACTGCCCCGGGAACGGCCGGCTCGCCGCTGCGCAGCGAGGGCTACGAGGTGGAGCCCGGCACCCTGCTGCTCAGTCAGCAGGAGGTCGGCGGCGAGGGCCCGACGGCGGACTACGAGGGTGCGCCGGTGACGGTGACAGTCGGTGACGCGAGCGTGGAGCTGCGCCTCGACGCCTCGCTCGCCGCGCCCGCCGGCACCGCGCTGCTCTCCGCCGAGGATGCCCGGGCCCTGGGCATCGGCGAGGCCGGCAGCGGCAGGACGCCCGCCGGCGGCGGGCAGACCTGGGTGCGGACGGCCGATGACGCGACGATGCCGCAGATCGAGATGCTCGCCACGCAGCTCTCCACGGCGGGCTTCACGGTGGACCCCTATGCGGCCGCCGATCGCGCGCAGTATGCGCAGGCCTTCCAGGTCGCGCTCGCGGTGGTGCTCGGGCTGCTCGCCGCGGCCGTCGTCATCGCGGTGATCGGCGTGAGCAACACGCTCACCCTCGCCGTCATCGACCGCCGGAGGGAGGGGGCGCTGCTGCGGGCACTGGGCTTCAGCCGCGGTTCGCTCGCGCGCATGATCACCGTGGAGTCGCTGCTCATGGCCGTCGTGGCCCTCGTCGTGGGGCTGTCGCTGGGGGTCTTCTACGGCTGGGTCGGCAATGCCGCCCTCCTCGGGGATGCGGCCTCCCCGGTCCTCGCGGTCGCACCCGGTCAGCTCGCGCTCATCGCCGGTGCCACGGTGCTCGCAGCGGTGCTGGCCTCGGCGGTGCCGGCCCGGGCGATGTCGCGCATCGCCCCCGCCGAGGGCCTGAGCGAGGAATGAGACCGCGCGGGGCCGGAGGTGCGATTCCGGTCCCGCGCGGCTGTCAGCGCAGTCAGGCGCCGGCTCCCGCCGCCTGCTCCAGCAGCCACGGCGCCGGGGCCCAGTAGGCGCCGATGGTGCGCTCGAACGCGCGCAGCCGCTCGACGACCTCGGGCCAGCCCCGCTGCTCGGCCCAGTGCATGGGCCCGCCGCGGAAGGCCGGGAAGCCGTAGCCGTGCACCCAGACGACGTCGAGATCGCCGGGGCGCTGGGCGATGCCCTCGCCGAGCACCTTGGCGCCCTCGTTCACGAGAGCCAGCAGGCAGCGCTCCACGATCTCCTCGTCCGGCACCTCGCGGCGCACGGCACCTGATTCGGCGGCGCACTGCGCGATGATCTCGGCGACGGCGGGATCCTCGTGCCGCGTGCGGTCGCCGGGCACGTAGCGGTAGTACCCGGCACCGGTCTTCTGGCCGTAGCGGCCGGCCTCGAAGAGCCGGGTGGGGATCTCGGAGAAGGACTCCATCTGCTCCGGCGTCGCACTCGCGCGGAAGGTCCTCCGGCCGGCCTCGCCCACGTCGAGGCCCGCGAGGTCGCCCACCGCGAACGGCCCCATCGCGAAGCCGAAGGCCTCCATCGCGGCGTCCACCTGCGCGGGCGTCGCCCCCTGCTCGAGCAGCTGCTCGGCCTCGCGCTTGTAGGGCGAGAGCATCCGGTTGCCGATGAAGCCCTCCCCCACCTGGGAGAGCACCGGCTGCTTGCCGATCCTCGCGGCGAGCGCCATCGCGGTGGCGAGCACGTCCTCGGCTGTCCGCGCACCCTGCACCACCTCGAGCAGGCGCATGACGTCGGCCGGGCTGAAGAAGTGCAGGCCGATCACGTCCTGCGGGCGCGCGGTGGCCTCGGCGATCCTGTCGACGTCGAGCCGCGAGGTGTTGGTCGCGAGCACCGCGCCCTCCTGCGCGATGCCGTCGAGCTGTGCGAACACCCCGCGCTTGACGTCCATGTCCTCGAACACCGCCTCGATGACGATGTCTGCCGCGGCGACCTCGCCCATGTCCGTCGTGAGCGCGATGCGGGCGGTCCGAGCCGCGGCCTCGGGGACCTCGATCCGGCCCTTGGCCGCCTGCGCGCGGTACGTGTCCTCGACGCGCTTCCGGGCCCGGCCGAGGGCCTCGTCCGTCGTGTCCACGACGGTGACGGGCAGGCCCGCGCTCGCCAGCGCCATCGCGATGCCGCAGCCCATCGTGCCCGAGCCGATGACGGCGGCGGTGCGGAGGTCCCGGGCAGCCGCCTCCGCAGCCGGACCGGCGAGGCGGGCGGCGGTGCGCTCGGCGAAGAAGAGGTGCCTCAGCGCCGTCGACTCCGGACCGTCCTTGAGTTCGAGCGACAGCGCGCGCTCCCGGTCGAGCCCCTTCTCGAACGGCAGGGTGAGGGAGGCCTCGACCGCGTCGATCGCGGCGAGCTGGGCCCGGGAATTGCGTCTGCTGCGCGCGGCACGGCTGCGAGCGGCCTCGAGATCCAGACCCGCGGCATCCGGCGCGGGTGCGGTGTCGAGGCAGGGATGAGCAGGGCTCTCCCCCGTCCGTGCGCGGTCGAGCACCCCGAGCAGGAACGCGAGGCCGGCGGTCGCCGGCTCATCGGTGAATACCTCGTCGAGGATGCCCCGCGCGCAGGCCTCCTCCGCGCTCAGCCGGGACCCGGCGAGGATGAGCTCGAGTGCGGGCGCGGCTCCGATGAGCCGCGGCAGGCGCTGTGTGCCCCCGCCCGCGGGGATGAGCCCGAGCGTCGTCTCGGACAGCCCGATCGAGGAGCCGATCGCTGCGATCCGGTAGTTCGCGGCCAGGGCGAGTTCGAGGCCGCCGCCGAGCGCGAAGCCGTGGATCGCCGCGACGGTGGGAATCTCCAGCGCGGCGAGCCGGCCGAACACGGCGCGCAGATCCGGCTGCGCCGCGGCCGCCGGGGTGCCGAACCGGCGCACATCGGCACCGCCGCAGAACCCGCGCCCCGTGCCGATGAGCACGAGGCCCGCGACGCCTCCGTCCGCGGCAATGGCGTCGAACGCCGCGTGCAGTCCGGCGCGGACCGTGTCCCCCAGCGCGTTGACGGGCGGGCTCGCGATCTCGACGACCGCCGCCTCGCCCTCCCTGCGCCAGGTCACGGTCTCCGAGGTGGGAATGCGCATTGCGGGAGCGTCCTTCCGGTCAGAAGTCATTGGGTGCATAGGGGGCGCGCTCGAGGCCGAACAGCGCCCGCGCCCGCACGGCCGCGCCCGGGGTCAGCTGCGTGATGCGCCCGGCCCGGGCGAGCACGACGGGGTCGGCCCCGCCGAGGTAGAGCGAGCCCAGCTCCGAGACGTCGAGGGCGAGGTCCGCAGCCGCCGCGTCCGCACCGCGGGTGTCGTCCGTGAGCTTCTCGACGCGGCCGTCGCCGCTGCCCGAGCCGTCTGCGCCGACGCCTGCGGACACGAGCCGGAAGACGCCCGAGGCGAAGCCCATGTCGTCCGTCACCGCGAGGGTGAGCGAGCCCGGCACCGTGTAGGGCCGGGCCTCGAGCGCGCTCACCGGATCGAGGATCCGCAGCCACATGCCGTCGTTCTGCGCCGTCGTCCTCGCCCTGCGCGGGTCCGCGAGCAGCCAGGGCAGCGGCGACTCCTGCGCGGCGTAGTCGAAGCGCACGCGCTCCACGAGGTCCACGGCCCCCAGGAACGCCCACAGCGAGGAGTAGGCCGCGTCCGAGACCGCGACGAAGTCCATGACGTCGATGGTCGTGGGCTTCACGTCCCAGCCGGCGAAGCGGTAGGAGACGTAGCCGTCGGGCACGCCGTCCTCGTCGTAGTGCACGGCCGCGCGGGTGCCGCGGTCACGGTCGCCGGTGTCCCGGTCGAGGTCCCCCGCGGCGACGTCCACATAGGTCCGCTGGCGGCCGGTCGCCCCGGGCGAGAGCATCTGGAAGCGGTCGTAGAGGGCGGGGCCGAGCTCGCGGAGCACATGGGGATCGACCATCTCGAGCCGGCGGTCCGGTTCGACGGCGAGCTGGAAGCCGGGGCTGGTGTCGAGCTCGATCTCGTTGTACCAGGTGGCGGGGCCGAACCCGAAGCGACGGTAGATCGAGCCCTCGGTCGCGGTGAGCGCGGCGAAGGGATACCCGGCCTCGTGCGCGCCCACGAGATTGGCCGTCATGAGAGACCGGAGGAGGCCGCGGCGGCGGTGGGTGGGCCGCACCGTCACCCAGGTGATGAGGTGGGCGGGCACGAGTCTGCCGCCGCCCACGTTCACCGTCTTCTCGAAATGGGCGAAGGTCGCGACCGGAATGGAGGGATCGAGCGCCAGGTGCGGGGCATTGTCCGCATACGCGGCAGTGAAGATCCGCCCGTCCGCGATCGCGCGCTCGGCGCGGCGCCGCAGCTTCTCCCCCTCGTCGCGCTTGCCGTGGAAGCCCGCGCTCACGGCCTGCAGGTAGGCGGACGTGCGCGCATCGGGGGCCTCGGCCTCGACGGAGGGCTCGAATGTCTCAAAGCGGTATTCAGTCACCGTCCGAGCCTATAGCAGGATGTGTCCCGCGTCTCGCCGCGCAGGCACCGGCAGGCACCCCTCGCGCCCAGTTCTCCCGCCCGTCCGCGCAGGCATCCTCCGCTCTTCCCCTCACAGCAAGCGACGTCTGCGCTCCGGCCGTGATGCACGGCCGGAGCGCAGACGTCATTCGGGGGTGCCGGGCCGGGAGGGGCCCGGGCCCGGGGTCAGTGAGGCCCCGGAGAGGGGTCGAGGGAGCCTCAGCGGGCTGCGGTGCCCTCGACGTAGTCGTCCTCGGTGTCCTTGAGCCATGCGAACATCTTGCGCAGCTCGCGGCCGGTGGCCTCGATGGAGTGCGTCTCCTCCTTGGCGCGGAGCTCCTTGAACTCCGGGGCGCCGGCGGCCTGGTCGTCCATGAAGCGCTTGGCGAAGGCGCCGTTCTGGATGTCGGCGAGCACAGCCTGCATGTTCGCCTTGACCTCCGGGGTGATGACCCGGGGGCCGGAGACGTAGTCGCCGTACTCGGCGGTGTCGGAGCAGGACCAGCGCTGCTTGGCGATGCCGCCCTCGACCATGAGGTCGACGATGAGCTTGAGCTCGTGCAGCACCTCGAAGTACGCGATCTCCGGCTGGTAGCCGGCCTCGGTCAGGGTCTCGAAGCCGTACTGCACGAGGTGCGAGACGCCGCCGCAGAGCACGGCCTGCTCGCCGAACAGATCGGTCTCGGTCTCCTCGGTGAAGGTGGTCTTGATGCCGCCGGCGCGCAGGCCGCCGATCGCCTTGGCGTAGGAGAGCGCGGTCTGCCAGGCCGAGCCGGAGGCGTCGACCTCGACGGCGACGAGGACGGGCACGCCGCGGCCGTCCACGTACTCGCGGCGCACCACGTGGCCGGGGCCCTTGGGCGCGACCATGAACACGTCGACGCCCTCAGGAGCCGTGATGTAGCCGTAGCGGATGTTGAAGCCGTGGATGAAGACGAGGGACTTGCCCTCCGTGAGCTGGTCCTTCACCTCGTTGTTGAAGATCTCGGCCTGCACCTGGTCGGGCGCGGCGATCGTGATGACATCGGCCCACTCCGCGACCTCGGCGGGGGTGCCCACCTCGAGGCCCTCGGCAGCGGCCTTGTCACGGCTCTTGGAGTCCGCCTTGAGGCCGATGCGGACCTCGACGCCGGAATCGCGGAGGCTCAGCGAGTGGGCCAGGCCCTGCGAGCCGTAGCCGATCACGGCGACCTTCTTGCCCTGGATGACGGACAGGTCTGCGTCGTCGTCGTAGAAGCGCTCTGCTGCCATGGGGTTACTCCTTCTCACGTGGTGGGATGCGTGGATCCGCATCTCAGGATAGTACGGGTGTGTGCGAGCCCGGAACGGGTCTCGCTGTGCGGACACGGATGTCCGGCCGCCGGGCCCTCAGCGGCCGGCGCGGTCCGTCATCGACTTGGAGCCGCGGCCGATCGCGAGGGTGCCGGACTGCACGATCTCCTTGATGCCGAAAGGCTCGAGGACGCGGTGGAGGGCGTCCACCTTGTCCTGCTCGCCCGTGGCCTCGACGCTCACAGCGTCGACGGCGACGTCGATGATCCGGGCGCCGAACATCTCCACGACGGTCGCCACCTGCACCCGGGCGGCGGCGTCCGCGCGGACCTTGAAGATCATATGGGCCCTGCGGACCGAGCTCTCGGGTTCGAGCTCGACGATCTTGATGACGTTGATGAGCTTGTTGAGCTGCTTCGTCACCTGCTCCAGCGGCGTGTCCTCGACATCGACCACGACGGTGATGCGGGAGAGCCCCTCCAGCTCCGTGGTTCCCACGGCGAGGGAGTGGATGTTGAAGCCCCTGCGGGCGATGAGGCCGGTGAACCGGGTGAGCACGCCCGGCTTGTCCTCGACCAGGACCGAGAGTGTGTGTCGGCTCATCGGATCTCACCTTCCTCGGCCGCCTCGGAGGAGAAGTCCGGGCGGATGTCGCGCGCGTACTGGATGCTGTCGTTGCTCACGCCGGCCGGGACCATCGGCCAGACCATGGCATCGGCGGGCACCGTGAAGTCGAGGACGACCGGGCGGTCGTTCACCGCGAGCGCCTGCTCGATCGCCCGGTCCACGTCCTCGTTCCGGTCCACGCGCAGCCCGAGGCAGCCATAGGCCTCGGCGAGCTTGACGAAGTCCGGCACGCGCACCGTCTCATGGCCGGTGTTGAGGTCCGAGTGCGAGTAGCGGCCGTCGTAGAACAGCGTCTGCCACTGGCGGACCATGCCGAGGGAGGAGTTGTTGATGATGGCGACCTTGATCGGGATGCCGCTGATGACGCACGTCGCCAGCTCCTGATTGGTCATCTGGAAGCAGCCGTCGCCGTCGATCGCCCACACCACGCGGTCGGGCTCGCCCTTCTTCGCCCCCATCGCGGCGGGCACGGCGTAGCCCATCGTGCCGAGGCCGCCGGAGTTGAGCCAGGAGTTGGGGCGCTCGTACTCCACGAACTGCGCCGCCCACATCTGGTGCTGACCCACGCCTGCGGTGTAGATCCCCTCCGGGCCGGTGAGCGTGGAGATCCGCTCGATGACGTACTGCGGATCGCACAGCCCAGTGTCGCCGGGCTCGTAGCCCAGGGGGTAGCTCTCCTTCCAGCCGTTGAGCAGGGTCCACCAGGACTCCCGGGCGTCCTCGAGCGAGGCGGAGAACGAGCCCCTGAGCTCCTCCAGCAGCGCCGAGAGCACCTCGCGCGCATCTCCGACGATCGGCACCTCGGCGACGCGGTTCTTGCCGATCTCCGCGGGATCGATGTCGGCGTGGATGACCTTGGCGTACGGGGCGAAGGTCTCGAGCTCGCCCGTGACCCGGTCGTCGAACCGCGAGCCGATCGCGATGAGCAGATCGGCCTTCTGGATCGCCGCGACGGCCGGCACGGTGCCGTGCATCCCGGGCATGCCCAGGTGCTGGGGGTGGGAGTCGGGGAAGGCGCCGCGCGCCATGAGGGTGGTGGTCACGGGGATGCCCGTCGCCTCGGCCAGCGCCCTGAGCTCCGCATGCGCGCCCGAGCGGATGATGCCGCCGCCGGCGTAGATGACGGGCCGGCGCGACTCCGCGATGAGGGCCGCGGCCTCGCGGATCTGCTTGGCGTGCGGCCGGTTCACGGGCCGGTAGCCGGGCAGCTCGACGTCGTCGTCCCACACGAACTCGAGCGTCGCGACCTGCGCGTCCTTCGTGATGTCCACGAGGACGGGGCCCGGGCGGCCGGTGCGCGCGATGTGGAAGGCCGCGCGGATGGCGCCCGGGATGTCCTCGGGACGGGTGACGAGGAACGAGTGCTTCGTGATGGGCATCGTCATGCCGACGATGTCCGCCTCCTGGAACGCATCGGTGCCCAGCAGCTTCGAGGACTGCTGGCCTGTGATCGCGAGCACCGGGACGGAGTCCATGTGGGCGTCCGCGAGCGGGGTCACGAGGTTCGTCGCGCCGGGACCGGAGGTCGCCATGCAGACGCCCACCCGGCCCGTCGCCGCGGCATAGCCGGTCGCCGCGTGCCCGGCGCCCTGCTCGTGGCGGACGAGCACGTGGTCGATCTGCTCGGAGTCGAGCATGGGGTCGTAGGTGGGCAGGATCGTGCCGCCGGGGAGGCCGAAGACCGTGTCGACGCCCAGCCTCTCGAGCGTGCGGATGACCGCCTGCGCCCCGGTGATGACCTCGGGCTGGGACGAGGGCGTGCGGCGGACGGTGCCGGGATGCGGCACCGAGGCGGGCGTGGGTGTGTCGGTGCGCTGCGTGCGCGCCGGTGCTGGACCTGCCACGGGTGGCTCCTTCTTGCTGGTCTCGAAGATCTCCTGCTCCCCGCGGACGGCGCCTGGATGGGCGCGTCCGCCGGAGCCTGCCCGCTCCTCGCGCGATCTCCTCGCACAAAAAAACGCCCCTTCTGGTGGAAAGGGCGCGCGGGACGTCGTCAGTGCGTCAGCTGCGGGTCTCCGCGCGCTGTGTAATGACGACGAGAAGGACGTTCATGAGAGGAATGCTACATGCGTCACGCAGGACTCCCAACTCGCGACCCCTGTCGTCCCGCATCGTGGGACGGGCTGGTCTCATGGGTGCTGCCGAGAAGCGCGCTGCCCCGGCACCCGCGGCCTCCCGTACCCTTGCAGGGATGACCGCGTCCCCCGCCCCCGCCCCGCAGCGCGCGCTCCTCGCATGCGCGCACTACGCCGCCGGCGAATGCCGCTCCTGCACGCTGCTGCCGGTGCCGACCGAGGACCGCCTCGTGCGCGCGCAGGAGGAGCTCGCGCAGCTGCTGGACCCGTTCGCCGAAGGCCCCTCCTCCCCCTGGCTCCCGCCCGTCCGCAGTCCGCTGGCCGGCTTCCGGAACAAGGCGAAGATGGTGGTGAGCGGCACCGTCGAGGCCCCCGTGCTGGGGATCCTCGACGGGGACGGCGCTGGCGTGGACCTGTCCGACTGCCCGCTCTACCCCGCGCCCGTCCATGCCGTCCTCACGGCGCTGCCGGCACTCATCCGGCGCGCGCAGGTGCCCCCGTACTCGGTGGCGAGGCGGCGGGGCGAGCTCAAGCACGTGCTGGTGACGGCCTCGGAGGCCGGCGAGCTCATGGTGCGCTTCGTGCTGCGCAGCGCCGCACCCGTGGAGCGGCTGCGCGAGCACATCGGGCTGCTCACGGAGGCGGTGGCAGGGGTGCGGGTGGTGACGGCGAACCTCCAGCCCGAGCCCGCCGCACTGCTGGAGGGGCCCGAGGAGATCCCCGTGTGGGGCGAGGAGGCGCTCACGGTGCGGCAGGGCCGGGTGCCGCTGCGCGTGCGGCCCCAGTCGTTCCTCCAGACGAACACAGCCGTGGCCTCGCAGCTGTACGAGCAGGTGGCACAGTGGGCAGACGCCGCCGAGGCCGGGTTCCGGGAGCAGGGGCATGAGGCTGCCCTCCGCGAGGAGCGGACCGGGACTGCCGACCCCGCCGACGGTCGCGGGCGCCCCTATGTCGTCTGGGACCTGTTCTGCGGCGTAGGCGGCTTCGCACTGCACTGTGCACTGCCCTCTGCGCGTCCCCCGGCAGACGGCGAGCACGGCGGCGCGGGGCAGCGCGGCCGTCGTCGCGTCATCGGGGTCGAGGTCTCGGAGCAGGCCATCGGGTCCGCGCGTGCGACGGCGGCCGAGCTCGGCCTCGACGCCGAGTTCCACGCCGCCGATGCCGGGCTGTTCGCCGCGGACGGCGAATCCACTCTCCCCCGGCCGGACCTCCTCATCGTGAATCCGCCTCGGCGGGGGCTGGGTCGCGACCTCGCCGCGTGGGTGGAGAGCTCCGGCATTCCCGATGTCGTCTACTCCAGCTGCAATCCGCGCACCCTCGCCCGCGATCTCGCGGACATGCCCTCCTACCGGATCACGGGCGCCCGCGTGCTCGACATGTTCCCGCACACCGCGCACACCGAGGTCGTCGTCCGGCTGCGGAGGGCAGGCGTCTGAACGGCGCGGGGCGGCGAGGTGCGGGCGGCTGAGCCGCGCGCCGGATCAGTCCGCGAGCACCGGCCAGGGGTGCGTCGTCCTGTCGTCGGAGTCCAGCAGGCCGGCGATCCAGCCGTCGACCCCGCCGGACTGCATGCGCAGACCCTTCCGCAGCAGCCCCTCGTACCGGAAGCCGAGGGCGCGGGCGGTGCGGGCGGAGGCGATGTTGCCGACCTTGGCCCGCCAGATGATGCGCTCCAGCGCCATGCCCTCGGCGGAGAAGCCCCAGTCGAGCACTGCCGTCGCAGCCTCGGCGAGCAGGCCCCGGCCGCGGGCGGAGGGAGCGAGCCAGTAGCCGATCTCCGCGGCCCCGGGCCCGTTCCGGCTGAGGCTGATCATGCCGACGAGGGCAGAGGCGTCGGGGAAGGCAGGGTCGTCAGGGAAGGTCGAGGCGTCGGGGCGGCCGCGATCTGCGGCGCCTGCTCCCGTGCGGATGGCCCAGGTGTGCTCCGCGTCCTTCTCCCACCCCTGCGCCGTGAGCGCGACGAACCCCTCCGCGTGCGCGCAGGTGTAGGGCGAGGGCACCGTCGTCCAGCGCTGGATGTCGGGGTCCTGGCAGACGGCGAAGATCGCGTCCTCGTCCGCTGCGGTCGGAGCGCTGAGTTCGAGCCGCGGGGTCGTGAGGGTCACCGGTTCCATCCCGTCAGCCTATCCGCCGCGCACTCGGGCCCGTCCGCACCTGCATCGCACCGGTGAACCCGTCTCTCGCATCCTCGGCGTCCGTGGCTTCCCCTAGGCTCGGAGCATGCGCATCCTCCTGCGGTTCTGGCCCGATATCCGCCCCCGCGCGGGGCGCTATCTGGTGAGCATCCTCCTCGCGCTGGCCTCGACCGGCGTCTCCCTCCTCATCCCCGTGCTCACGGGGCGGGCGGTCGACGGGCCGATCGCGGAGCGCAGCCTCACCGGGCTCGCCGTCCTCACGGGCCTCGTGGTCCTCGTAGGCACCGCCGAGGCCGTCCTCCAGCTCGTCCGCCGCCTCCTGACTGCGGGGATGACGGCGGACTGGGAGGTGCAGTGGCGCCACCGCCTGTACCGGCACCTGCAGCGGCTCGACGCGGCCCGGCACGACGAATGGGACTCCGGCCAGATGCTCTCCCGCGCCACCAACGACCTCTCACAGCTGCGGCGCTTCTTCGCCTTCGGCTTCCCGTTCCTCGTCATCACCCCCGTCGTCGTGGTGCTCGGCGGGATCGTCCTCGCATTCATCGAGCCGGTGTTCGCCCTCGTCCTCGTGCTCATGGCGATCCCCACGATGGCCGGTGTCGCCTGGTTCAACGCCAGGTACAAACTGGCCTCCCGCGCCGCCCAGGACGCAATGGGCGAGGTCTCGACCTCCGTCGAGGAGTCCGTGCAGGGCATCCGCGTCCTCCTCTCCTTCGGCAGGAGCCCCTGGGCCGCGCAGCGCTTCCGCGGGATCGTCGAGCGGCTGCGCGGCCACGAACTGCGCAAGGTGCGGCTCGACGCTTGGCTGTTCGGCGTCGTCATGCTCCTGCCGCAGCTCGCCCAGGCCGCGATCGCCGGACTGGGGGCGTGGGGCGTGGTCGCGGGCTGGGCCACCCTGGGCGAGGTGGTCGCGGCGGTGACGCTCATGATGTACCTGCGCATGCCCATCGAGATGTTCGGCTTCCTCCTCTCCGATGCGCTCATGTCGCTCACCGCCGCCGCCCGCTACTGGGAGCTCATGGACATCGAACCGCGCATCGTCTCTCCCGGGAGCGCACGGGAGCAGAACCCCGAGCCGGGAGGCTCGGACGAGGGAGTCATCGAGTTCGACCGGGTCGGCTTCGTGCACGAGGACGCGGAGCTGCCCGTGCTCGACGGGATCTCGCTGCGGGTGGAAGCCGGGGAGACCCTCGCACTCGTGGGCACCACCGGCGGAGGAAAGACGACGCTGGCCGCTCTCGTCCCGCGACTCTTCGACGCGACGGCGGGAAGCGTGCGGGTGGACGGCACGGATGTGCGAGAGCAGCCGCTCGCCCGCCTGCGCTCGCGGGTGGGCGTGGCCTTCGAGGAGCCGATCCTCTTCTCCGCCACGGTGCGGGAGAACGTCCTCATGGGCGCGCAGTCGGCAGAGCGGGCCAGTGCCGGGGATGCGGCTGGTCCCGTAGAGGGAGCCGCTCCTCCGGAGGGAGCCGGGGAGGCCGCGGCCCTCGGGGATGCCGCTGCCCTCACAGATGCGCGGATCTGGGAGGCTCTCGAGGTCGCACAGGCCGCGGACTTCGTCGCCGAGCTCCCGGACCGGCTCGAGACGCAGGTGGGCGAGCAGGGGCTCGCGCTCTCCGGCGGTCAGCGGCAGCGGATCGCGCTGGCCCGGGCGGTGGCCGGGCGTCCGCAGTTCCTCGTGCTCGACGATCCGCTCTCCGCCGTGGACGTCGACACGGAGGACCGGGTGCAGCAGCGTCTGCGCGAGGCCCTCTCGCACACCACCGCGCTCATCGTCGCCCACCGGCCCTCGACCGCCGCGCTGGCCGATCGCGTCGCCGTCCTCGAGGATGGCCGCATCGCGGCGGTGGGCGGGCACGAGGAGCTGCTGGCGACTTCGGCGGCCTACCGCGAGCTGATGGGAGCGCACGCATGACCCAGAACTCCCCGGCAGCACAGGATTCCCAGGCGGAGCGGAACCCCCATGCGGTGCAGGTCTCTGCGGAGCAGCAGGCCTCACCGAGCACGCAGACCTCCAGGTCGAGTCGCAGTCCCGAGGAGCCGGACACCCTGCCTCCCGACATCGCGGTCCGTGCCCGCAGGCTGCTCGTGGAGCTCGTCCGCCCGCAGCTGCGGGGCTACGCGCTCCTCGTGACCCTGCTGGCGGCGTTCGGGCTCGGCAATGCGATCGGACCGGTCCTCATCGCACACGCCCTCGACTCCGGGATCCCGGGGGCGATCGCGGGCGACTCCTGGGCCCTCGCCGCTCCCCTGCTCGCCTTCGTCCTGGTCACAGCGGCCTCCGGCGTCTTCGACTTCACCTCGACCCGGCTCACGGGCACCCTCGCGCAGCGCCTCATGGTCACGCTGCGGCGCCGGCTGTTCGACCACGTCCAGCGCCTGGGCATCGGATACCACGAGCGGTCCACCTCGGGCCGTCTCGTGGCCCGGCAGACCTCGGACATGGAGAACATCCAGATCTTCCTCTCCGGCTCGCTGCAGGAGATGGCGATCGGGCTGAGCACCATGACCGTCATCGCCGTGGCCCTCGCGGTCATGGACTGGCGCCTCGCCCTCGTGATCTTCGCCGGCTTCGTCCCCCTCCTGTGGGTGTCGATCGCCTCCAACCGCGCACAGCGGCGCAACCAGCGCCGGACCCGCACCGCGATCGCCAGGGTGATCGTCCACGTGGTCGAGACGCTGGGCGGCATCCGCGCGATCCAGTCCTTCCGCCGCGAGGAGGCCAATGAGCTCCGGCTGCGGCAGGAAGACGCCGCCTACCGCTCCGCCACCGCCGCGAGTCTGCGAAACGTGGGCTGGTTCGCCGCCTCGACCCGGTGGATCGGCAATCTGTCGATGGCCGCCGTCCTCTTCGCGGGCGGCTGGCTGGTGATCGGGGACGGCCTGCAGGTGGGTGTGCTCACCGCTTTCCTCCTCTACGTCCGCCGCTTCTACGGACCGCTCGACGAGCTCGTCCAGGCATTCACGATGTACCAGTCGGCTCAGGCCGCGCTGGAGAAGGTCACGGCGGTGCTGGACGCCGAGCCCGAGGTCGTGGAACCGGTTCGCCCGGTTCCACTCCCGGCCGCGCCCGGGCCCGCGGGCGCCAGGCCCGCCGCGGAGGGTGCTGGGCCGACCGGGTGCACCGCGGCCGGCGACGACGGCACCGCCTCCGCCTCCGCCGGGCGCACCGTGTCCTTCGCAGGCGTGTCCTTCTCCTATGCGGGCGGAGAGCCCGTGCTGCGGCCCTTCGATCTCACGATCCCCGCCGGCGAGACCGTCGCGCTCGTGGGGCAGACAGGTGCGGGCAAGTCCACGCTCGTCAAGCTGCTCACCCGGTTCTACGACCCCTCGGAGGGGCATATCCGCATCGACGGGGTGGATCTGCGGGATCTCGCGGACGCGCAGCTGCGCCGCTCCGTCGTCATGGTCACGCAGGAGTCGTACCTGTTCGGAGGGACCATCGGGGACAACATCAGGATCGGCCGGCCCGAGGCCACGGACGCTCAGGTGCGCGCCGCGGCGGAGGCCGTGGGCCTGGCTCCGTTCATCGCCCGCATGCCGGCCGGCTACGAGACGGATGTGAGGAAGCGCGGCGGACGCCTGTCCTCGGGCCAGCGGCAGCTCGTGAGCTTCGCACGGGCCTTCCTCGCCGACCCCGATGTGCTGGTCCTCGACGAGGCCACCGCGCACCTCGACATCCCCTCCGAGCGGCAGGTCCAGGAGGCGCTGGCGACCGTGCTGGAGGGCCGCACCGCGGTCATCATCGCCCACCGCCTCTCGACGGTGGACATCGCCGACCGCGTGCTCGTCATGGAGCATGGGGAGATCGTGGAGGACGGCGCACCGACAGATCTCATCGCCGCGGGCGGCCGCTTCGCGAGCCTGCACGAGGCCTGGGAGGAGTCGAGGGCATAGGGACGGAATCTTCGGAGGCCCACCGGTGTTATCCGGGTACGACGAGCCTCCGTTCGGCCGTCGGATTCGGCCCTCGGCGGAACGGACCGCCTCGTCCGGGACGGCACTGCACAGCGAACACGCCGTCCCCAGGGAGGGAGGATCATGTTCCCGCACAGCGCAGCTCTTCTCACATCGCACGGCCGCGAGGGCTTCGGGCCGCTGTTCCGGCTCGGCAACCGGCTGCAGTACCTGCTCCTGTGGGTCTTCGGACCTGCGCGCCTGTCCCATGCGCAGGATCCGCGCGAACAGCTCACCCGCGAGTACCGGCGCAGGAAGGAACTCGCGAGGGGCGCCGCAGACGGCCACGGGGCCTGAGCACACCACTCTGAGAGATGGGCTCCGGGCGGACGCCTCAGGCGCCGGCCGAGTCTCCCCCGTGCCGCTCCGCCGCGTCCGCACGGTCGATGAGGTCGTGCAGGGTGTCCCGCAGCGAGGCCAGCTCCTCCGCATCCATGTCCAGGATGCGGAGGATGCTGGGCGGAATGGCCAGCGCCTCGGCCCGCAGCGCGCGCCCTGCCGAGGTGAGTTCGACCAGGCGCACCCGCTCATCGGAGGCGGCGTGGACGCGCTTCACGTATCCGGACCGCTCCAGTCTCGCCACGAGCGGGGAGAGCGTGGCCGGCTCGAGGTGCACGGAGCGCGCGAGATCGCTCTGCCGTCGGGGACTCTCCTCCCAGAGCGCGAGCATCACGAGGTACTGCGGATGCGTCAGTCCCATGGGCCCGAGCAGAGGACCGTAGAGGCCGATCACCTTGCGGGAGGCCACCGCGAGGGCGAAGCACACCTGTGCGTCGAGCCGGAGCAGATCGTCGTCGTCCACGCTCCGAGGGTACGCCACCTCCGCCTCCTCCCCCACTGCTATAGTTAGTGCACTAATTAATTGCGCCATGCGCCCGCAGTCCGTCGAGAAGGGACGCCATGCCCGCGAACGATCCCCCTCAGCAGAAGCCCACGGGAGACGACAGCTTCAGCCTGTTCTTCAGGTTCTGGAACCGCTTCGAGTACATGGTCCTGCACGTGATCGGCCCGCCCCGCCTGAGCGAGTCCATGGACCCTCGCGCCCGGCTCCAGCGCGAGTACGAGCGCAGGAGGGAGCTCCACGAACAGTGGCAGGCCTCGCGGTGAGCTGAGACACTGGCAGAAGCGGACCGAGGCCGGCTGGCCCCGGCCGCCGAGCGCCGACCGGCACCCGAGGGGAACTGGAGGACAGGCACCATGAACGCTTCCGCAGAGCAGCAGGACCGGTTCGACTACGTCATCGCGGGCGCGGGAGTCGCCGCCGCCTCCGCCGCGACGGCGATCCGCGAGGCCGATCCGGACGGCACCATCGCGCTCATCGGCCGCGAGGACGACGGGCCCTTCTACCGCCCGGACCTCTCGAAGACGCTGTGGCTCGATCCCGATGCGAAGCTCGACAGCGGCTGGCTGCTGGAAGACGAGGTCGGCGCGGAGCTGCTGACCGGCACCTCGGTCACGGCGGTCGACACCGAGGCACACACCCTCACCCTGTCCGACACCCGGACCCTGGGCTACGGACAGCTGCTCCTGGCCACCGGCGCGGAACCGCGCTCGCTCGACCTGCCGGAATCGCCGCGCATCCTCACCTACCGCACCGTGGCCGACTACCGTCGCCTGCGCGAGCTGGCGGCACCCGGAGCGCGCATCGTGGTGGTGGGCGGCGGGTACATCGGCGCGGAGGTCTCGGCGGCGCTGAATCAGAACGGCGCCTCCGTCACTCTCATCATGCCGGGCACTGCGATCCAGGAGTCCATGTTCCCCGAGGCGCTGGCCCGCATGGTCACGGACGCCTACCGGGAGCGCGGGGTCGAACTCGTGACCGGCACCCGGGCGACAGGAGCCGAGGCGACGGGTGAGACCGTCACCGTCACCACGGGCCGGGGCGGGGCCCACACGGCCGAGGCCGTGGTGGTGGGCGCGGGCGTGATCCCCAACGACCAGGTCGCACGGCTCGCGGGCATCACGGTCGATGACGGCATCGTCGTCGACGCTCACCTGGCCACGAGCGCACCGGACGTCTGGGCGGCCGGCGATGTCGCCCGCTACCCGGATGCACTGCTCGGCGTCCGCCGCGTGGAGCACGTCGACAATGCCGAGCACCAGGGCGCGACCGCGGGCAGGAACATGGCCGCCGCCCGCACGGGCCGGGGCACTGTCGAGGCCTACGCGTACACCCCGATCTTCTGGTCGGACCTCTTCGACTACGGCTACGAGGCCGTGGGCGAGCTGAGCGCGCGGCTCGACACGACCGAGGACTTCACGGACGACCACAGCGCCGGCATCGTCTACTACTCCCAGGAGGACCACGTGCGCGGCGCCCTGCTGTGGAACGTCTGGGACTCCACGGACAGGGCAAAGGCCCTCATCGCACAGACGGCCGCGGAGCCCAAGTCCGGTGAGGAGCTCCGGGGCTCGATAGCCCTGGAGTGACGAGCCCCCTCTCCGAGGGAGACAACAGCCACAGCTCCACCCAACCCACAGGCCCGGTCCGCCCCCCTCTCACGGTTCCGCGGACCGGGCCTTCGCGCGCCGCCACGGCTCAGAGCCCGAGGCGAACACGGAGATGTCGAGTTTTCTTGACATATGCATGTCAAGGATGGTTAACATTGAGATGTCAAGAGAACTCGACATCCCAGTGAGGGGCGCCCACCATGAGCCCAGAGCACTCCCCTGTCCGCGCCCGCCGCAGATCCGCGGGGCTCACACAGGCGGAGCTCGGGCTGCGGGTGGGCGTGTCGCGCCAGACCATCGTCGCGGTGGAGAAGGGCGACTACGCCCCGAGCGTCTACCTCGCCCTGCGGATCGCCCGCGAACTGGATGCCGCAGTCGAGCAGCTTTTCCCGCTGGAGGAGGAACGGTCATGAGCACACGGAACCCGCATGGGGGCGGACCCCGGCGCGGCAACGCACCGCACGGCCGCGCCCGCCGCTTCGCCCGCTTCGCCGACGCGGTCGCCGGCCTCACCGACCCGTCCATGGGCGATGAGCGCGAGCGGGACGTCATCCTCCGTGCGGGCACAGCAGCGATGACAGCGGCCCTCTTCACATTCATCGCCCTCGGCCTGCTCCTGGCCGCGACGGGAGCCGTTCTCCAATCCGGCCTCGCGATACTCGCCTCGGCGGTGCCGAACTTCGTCTACTTCCGCTACTGCAGCAGCGAGGGCCTCGACAATGCGCAGGTCTACAGCCGCACAGCGCCCCGCCGCCGGCGCCTCACGATGGCGATCGGAGCGATCTGCGCGCTCGTCTGGCTGGGGCTGCTCGCCGCCTACGCCATCACGGGTGCCCCGCTCATCGACCTCAGCTGGGCGACCACGCGGATGGAGAGCACGAGCACCTGGACGGGCGCCCTCGTGGGCGGTGTCGCAGGGGTCGCTGCGACCTTCGCCGTCCTCGGGCTGCTGGTCCGCTCCGGCCGCCGTCGCACGGAGCTGGAGCGCACCGCCCCGGATGAGGACTGAGCCTCCCGCTCCCCTGACGCCGTATTCCCGTCGTCACCTGAAGAAACATCACAGCCCTGCCCGTCGAGGCGCGGTTAGAGTGGTCTGCGTCAGCTCCCCGGCCGACCGGCGCAGCAGCGCCCGGCACCGAGGACCCCCGAACCAGAGAGGCGACCCCATGACGGTTCCCACACTCACCCTCAACGACGGAAAGACGATCCCGCAGCTGGGCTTCGGCGTCTTCAAGGTCGATCCGGCCGAGACCGAGCGCATCGTCACGGACGCGCTCGCCGCCGGCTACCGCCACATCGACACCGCCGCGATCTACGGCAACGAGGAGGGCGTGGGCGCCGCACTGGCGAAGTCCGGCATCCCGCGCGAGGAGCTCTTCGTCACCACCAAGCTGTGGAACGACCGCCGCGGTGCCGAGGACGCCCGCGCAGCCCTGAACGAGAGCCTCTCCAAGCTGGGCCTGGACCACGTGGACCTCTACCTCATCCACTGGCCCACCCCGGCCAACGACAGGGTCATCGAGACCTGGGAGACTTTCGGCAAGTTCCGCGAGGAGGGGCTCACCACCTCGATCGGCGTCTCGAACTTCGACCACCGCTTCCTGCCCGCGATCCTCGAGACAGGCATCGTCCCCGCCGTCGACCAGATCGAGCTGCACCCGCAGTTCCAGCAGATCGCGACCCTGCCGCTGCTCGCGGAGCACGACATCAGAATCGAGGCCTGGGGCCCGCTGGGGCAGGGCAAGGTCGACTACGCGAGCACGGTCATCGGCGAGATCGCCGAGGCCGTCGGGGCCACCTGGGCCCAGGTCGTCATCGCCTGGCACCTCGCCAAGGGACACATCGTGTTCCCCAAGTCCAACCGCGCCGAGCGCATGGCGGAGAACTTCGCGGCCAAGGACGTCGTCCTCACCGCCGAGCAGGTCGCGGCGATCGACGCCCTGGAGAAGGACGAGCGCGTCTCGGCCGATCCCGCCGAGGTGAACTGACCGCGGAGCGGCACCTGCGGGGACGGCCGGCATCGTCCGGGCGTCGCGTCTCCGCTCTGGGACTGCGGGTCCGCATGGACACCGAGTCTGCGGAACGGCTTTCCTCCTCCGGTTCACACCACGAAAGCTCCGGGGTGCCACGCTGCAGCGTGGCACCCCGGAGCTTTCGTATGAGCACCCGGCCGGCCCCTGCGCCGCGAGGGGCCCGCCGTCAGTGCTGCCTCAGACCGTCGTGGCTCCCACGGCCGCGGACTTCACGAGCTGCGCGTACTTGCCGAGCACGCCGTGCAGACGCGGGTTCTCCGGCAGCGTCCAGTCCTTGCGGCGCTCGGCCAGCTCCTCCTCGGACACGCCGAGCTCGATCGTGCGCTCGGGGATGTTCACGCTGATCGGGTCTCCGTCGCGGACGAAGGCGATGGGCCCGCCGTCCACGGCCTCGGGCGCCACGTGGCCGATGCACAGGCCCGTGGAGCCCCCGGAGAAGCGGCCGTCCGTGATGAGCAGGACGTCCTTGCCGATGCCCGCGCCCTTGATCGCGCCCGTGATCGCGAGCATCTCGCGCATGCCCGGCCCGCCCTTGGGACCCTCGTAGCGGATCACCACCACGTCACCGGCCTTCAGCTCGCCATTGAGCACGGCGTCCATCGCCGGCTGCTCGCGGTCGAACACGCGGGCGGTGCCCTCGAAGACGTCCGCATCGAAGCCCGCCGACTTCACGACCGCACCCTCCGGGGCCAGCGAGCCCTTGAGCACCGAGAGGCCGCCCGTGGCGTGGATGGGGTTGTTCAGCGCGCGGAGGATCTTGCCGTCGGGGTCCGGCGGATTGATCCGCTCGAGGTTCTCAGCGACGGTCTGCCCGGTGACGGTGAGGCAGTCGCCGTGCAGCAGGCCCGCGTCCAGCAGCGCCTTCATGATCACCGGCACGCCGCCGATCTTGAAGACGTCGTTCATGACGTACTGGCCGAAGGGCTTGACGTTGCCGAGGTGCGGCACCTTGTCGCCGATCCGGTTGAAGTCGTCGAGGCTGAGGTCCACACCCGCCTCATAGGCGATCGCCATGAGGTGGAGGACGGCGTTGGTGGAGCCGCCGAAGGCCATCGTCACCGCGATCGCGTTCTCGATCGACTGCCGCGTGATGATGTCCTTGGCCGTGATGCCGTGCCGGAGCAGGTTGACCACCGCATCGCCGGACTGGCGGGCGAGGATCGTGCGGTTGCGGTGGATCGCCGGCGGGGCGGCGGAGCCGGGCAGGGACATGCCCATCGCCTCGGCGGCCGAGGCCATCGTGTTGGCGGTGTACATGCCGCCGCACGCACCCTCACCGGGGCAGACGGCGCGCTCGATCGCGTCGACGTCGGCCTCGGTCATCTTGCCCGCGCGGCAGGCGCCCACCGCCTCGAACGCGTCGATGAGCGTCACCTCCTTCTCCGTGCCGTCGGAGAGCTTCGCGGTGCCGGGCATGATCGAGCCGTTGTAGAGGAACACGCTGGACAGGCCCAGGCGGGCGGCGGCCATGAGCATGCCCGGGATCGACTTGTCGCAGCCGGCGAGCAGGACGGAACCGTCGAGGCGCTCCCCGCCGAAGACCGTCTCGACGGAGTCCGCGATCACCTCGCGCGAGACGAGCGAGTAGTGCATGCCCTCATGGCCCATCGAGATGCCGTCGGAGACGGAGATGGTGCCGAACTCCAGCGGGTACCCGCCGGCGGCGTGCACGCCCTCCTTGGCCGCGCCCGCGAGGCGCTGGAGGGAGAGGTTGCAGGGGGTGATCTCGTTCCACGAGGAGGCGACGCCGATCTGGGGCTTGACCCAGTCGTCGTCGCCCATGCCGACGGCGCGGAGCATGCCGCGGGCGGCGGCGCGCTCGAGGCCGTCGGTGACGTCGCGGGACCGGGGCTTGATGTCCACGCCGGGCTTCGTCGCCCGGAGCGGAGCCTGTGCCGTGCTGCTGGGGGATGCGCTGGTGTCGTCAGAACTGCTCATGGGGCGATCTTAGGACCGCCGCCCGCACCCGCTCCCGCCGGGGTCCGCGATGCGGACCGGATGACGGCCCCGAGGTCGGAACGGCCCCGGAACCACGGCGCCCACCAGCCGGGAAAGGGGATCAGAGCGCCGAGGCGCCGTCCCGTATGCGAGACGCACCCGGCCCCTGCCCCCATTAGCGAAGGGCAGGATGCCCGAATGCCCCGCCGGACCGGTCCGGCGGGGCATTCGGGCTCGACCCGGGCCTCGGGCGTGGTCTCAGCCCCGGACTCGGCCGGCTGTGCGCTCAGTCCAGCTCTACCACGTTGAGCGGGGGCTCCCCGCGCCCCAGACGGCGGACCTGCTCTGTGAGCAGATTCGCGATCCGGGGGTGGAAGGCGGAGGCGTCCCCGCCCACGTGGGGGGTGAGCAGCGTGTTGGGCGTCGACCACAGCGGGTGCCCGGCCGGCAGCGGCTCCGGGTCCACGACGTCGAGCGCGGCGTGGATGCGGCCGGTGCGCAGCTCGGCGACCAGCGCGTCGGTGTCGACGACGGCGCCGCGGGCGACATTCACCACGAGCGCGTCGTCCGGGAGCTTGGCGAGGAACTCCGCATCGACGAGGCCCTTGGTCCGCGGAGTGAGCGGGGTGATGAGGACGACGACCTCGGCGGCGGGCAGCAGCGCGTCGAGCTCGTCGATGGAGCGGATGGACCCGCGCTCGTCCTCCCGCGCGCGGGTGGCCACACGCGTCTGCTTCACCTCGAACGGCTCGAACCGGTCGAAGATCGCATTGCCGATCCCGCCCGCGCCGACGATGAGGATGTTCCGGTCGGCCAGCGAGCGGCGGTGGATGTGGTCCCACTTCTCCTGCAGCATGTCCCGGGCCGCATCGTCGATGCCGCGCAGGCTCGCGAGCGTGAGGGCGACGGCCAGCTCCGCCGTCGCCGCGGTGTGCACGCCCGAGGCCGTGGAGACCGTCACCTCCGCTCCCACCTTGCCGACCACCGCGTCATAGCCCGTCGACTGCAGCTGCACATGGCGGAGGCGCGTGAGCTCGCCCAGCCGCTCGATGGTGGGGCCGGCGTTCAGGTAGGGCAGGACGACCGCGTCGATGGTCTCCGGATTGAGGCCGGGAGACTGCTCCTCGGCGCTCCACACGACGAACCTGAGGCGGGACTGCTGGTGGTCGACGATGCGGGCGTCGATGGTGTCCCGGAGTTCCGCGGTGGGGAAGGCGATGGTGGTGACGAGGCCCTCGGGAAGCTGCTGCGCTCCGGCGACGGTGCCGTTGTGATCTGTGCTCATGGGATCAGTGTGGCACGGAGCGCGGCCCCGTCACCCCAGCGCTCCCCCGACACGCGCGGAGAGCCCGCCGAGGGCCTCGATCTCCTCGGGCGCGAGCACGGAGTCGAAGACCTCCCGCACCCGTTCGCGGTGCGCCTGGCCCACGCGGATGAGCTGCCGAGCCCCGGCGTCCGTGAGGATCACGTGCTGCACCCTGCCGTCGTGCGCGGCCCGCTCCTTCCGCACCCAGCCGCGTTCGGCCAGCGCCTTCGCCCGGTAGCTGAGGCGGGGGACGGAGAAGACGAGGCGCTCGGCGAGCGCGGTCATGGCAAGCGTCCGCTCGGGCGCCTCGGCGAGCACCATGAGCACATTGAAGTCGCCGAGCTCCATGTCCGAGTCCTGCTTCATCCGCTCGCCCAGGTGGGCGATGAGGCGCTGGGAGGTCTCGAAGTAGGTGCGCCACGCGCGCATGACGGCGGGCTCGCCGAGGAGCTCGCCGCCGGAGAGCAGACTGACCGCGCCGCTGGGCGGGCCGACCTGCGTCTCGCCGGCGGACATCGTGCCGAAGGGCGCCTCACCTGCGGATGCCGCCCCGGCGGGCACCTCCTCCGATGCCTCCGATGGTCCTGCCGTCATCGCCGTCGCGCCTCCCCTCATCGTCCCAGCAGCTGGGCGAAGGGGATGACGGATTCGGGGTCGAACTCGTCGCGCAGCCGGGCGGCACGCGCCTGCGCACCGGGGTCGGCCCTGAACCGGAGGCCTCCTGCCTCGTGTGAGGCCCCCGAACCGCTCTCCGGCGCTCCCGCGCCGCCAGCCACCGCGCCCATGAGTGCGACGAGCTCCGCGGCCGCGGCCGCAATGCGCTCCCGCAGCCCGCTCGCCGCACCCGCGCCCCAGTCGTCTGTCGCGGCGAACACCGCGGTGGGCGCGGCGATGCCCTTGAGATATGCGATGAGGGGCCGCATCGCGGCCTCGGCGGCGAGGGAGTGCCGGGGCGTGCCGCCCGTCGAGCCCAGGAGCACAGGCGTGCCCGCGAGCGAGGCGTCGTCGATGAGCTGCCAGAACAGGGTGTGGATGCCCACGGGGGCAGCCTTGTAGACGGGAGCCACCGTGATCACCGCATCCGCCCGGCGCACTGCGGCGAAGGCCTCCTCGACCTCCGGGGCAGGCACCCCGGAGACCGTGAGGTCCGTGAGCGCACGGGCGAGGCCGCGCAGCCGCACATGGGTGGACCGTGCGCGGACGCCTCTGGCTGCCAGCAGGCCGAGGACGGCATCGAGCATGCGCTGCGCGAGGCGCGTGGTCGCGGAGTCCTCGCTCAGACCGCTGGACACGACGACGATCTCGGGGCCCTCCGCCGGCTCTCCCGAACGGGCTCCCTGCTGTGCTTCCCGCATCACTGCCTCCGACGCCGTCATCACCGGGCCTCCTGTTCGCTCCGCGCCGCCTCCGCGGCGAGCCGGTCCTCGTGCGCGCGGGAGCCCGGCGCCCCTCCGGGCACGGGATCCTCCCCCGCCCGATGCCGGGCCGCCAGCCACTCGTGCGTGGGCGCATCAGGCACGTCGGCGGGACGCGCGGCGTCGAACTCCTTCCGCAGCGCGGGGACGACCTCCTCGGCGAGGATGTCGATCTGCTCGAGGACCGTCTTCAGCGGCAGGCCGGCGTGGTCGAGGAGGAAGAGCTGCCGCTGGTAGTCGCCGGCCCACTCGCGGAAGCCGGCGTAGCGCTCGATGACCTGCTGCGGGCTGCCGACGGTGAGCGGGGTCTGCTCCGCGAAGTCCTCGAGGCTGGGGCCGTGGCCGTAGACCGGCGCATTGTCGAAGTACGGGCGGAACTCGCGGACGGCCGCCTGCGAGTCCTTCCGCATGAACACCTGCCCGCCGAGGCCCACGAAGGCCTGGCGCGCGGCGCCGTGCCCGTAGTATTCGTAGCGCTGCCGGTACAGGTTCACCATGCGGGCGGTGTGGCTGGTGGGCCAGAAGATGTTGTTGTGGAAGAAGCCGTCGCCGTAGTAGGCGGCCTGCTCCGCGATCTCAGGGCTGCGGATGGAGCCGTGCCAGACGAAGGGCGGGACGTCGTCGAGCGGCCAGGGGGTGACGGTGAAGCCCTCGAGCGGGGTCCGGAAGTTCCCCTCCCAGCTGAGATTCCGCTCGCGCCAGAGGCGGTGGAGCAGGTTGTAGTTCTCGACCGCGAGCGGGATGCCGGCCCTGATGTCCTTGCCGAACCAGGGGTAGACGGGGCCCGTGTTGCCGCGGCCCATCATGAGGCTCACGCGCCCGCCGGCGAGGTGCTGGAGATAGGAGTAGTCCTCCGCGATGCGCACCGGATCCGTCGTCGTGATGAGGGTCGTCGCCGTCGAGAGGTGGATGCGCTCGGTCGCAGCGGCGATGTGGGCGAGCAGCACCGGCGGGTTCGCCGGTGCGACGAAGGGCGGATTGTGGTGCTGGCCCGTCGCGAAGACGTCGAGGCCGGCCTCCTCCGCGTGCTTGGCGATCGTCAGCGTCGCCTGGATGCGCTCGTGCTCCGAGGGAGCGGTGCCGTCGGTCGGATCGGTCGTGACATCGCCGATCGTGAAGATGCCGAACTCCATGTCGGGCTCCTCCTGCTCTCATCCGGTCTAGTTTCAGTTTCAACCACTTACTGAAAAGTTTAACCAGAGTGCGCGCAGAATTGTTCCCGCGGTCCTGTGCGAGTGGTCACAGGCGAACCCGGCCCGGCGACACGCCGCGGGCCCCGCACGGAATCTCGTCCGTGCGGGGCCCGCGGCGTCGGTGGATCGGCCGCCTCATGCCGGCCCCGGCGGCTCAGCCCGTGATGCGCATCGTCTTCGCGACCGGCAGGCCGTTGACCACGCGCTGGGTGAAGCCCTCGGCTGCGGTGACCTGGGCCGGCAGATCGCTCAGCGGCACCACGACGGCGTCCTGGAAGGCCTGTTCCTGCAGCTCCGCATAGATCGCGCAGCGGGCGGTCTCGTCCTCCTCGGCCATCGCCGCGCCCAGCTGCGAGAGCAGTTCGGGGTGCGGATTCCCCGTGCTGTTGCGCCCGCCTTCCTCCGTCGTGGGCCCGACCACGCGCGAGAGGCCGCCGTAGACGGTGCCCGAGAGGTTGATGAGGTTGATGACCGCCATGTCCCACGATTCGGGCTTCGTCGCGAGCTCCGTCGCGAGGCCCGCGTTGTCGACGGTGCGCAGCTCCACGTCCGCGCCCGCCTCCCCGAGGACCTGGTTGATGTACGTGTTGCCCGCTCCCCTGCCCACCGCCTGGGTCCCGAGCTGCACGGCGGACACGCCCTCCAGGGCGGTGGCCGCGGCCTTGGGATCCGGTGCGATGAGGGCGTCCGGGCTCTCGTTCACGCAGGGGACGGTGTCGCCCACGATGCTGTTGGCGGGTGTGCCCAGCCCGCTCGTCGCCGCCTGCACGAATGCCTGCCGGTCGAGCGCCTGGGCGACGCCGCGACGGGCCTCGGCATCGGCGAAGGGCCGCCCCTCCCGCTCGTTGAAGAGCAGGAACAGATTGCCGGTCGAGAACCTCTCCGCAGCGAACCCCTCCTGATCGTCGAAGCGCGTCATGGGCTCGCCCGTGATCGTGGCGAGATCGAGATCGCCGGCGATCATGCTGTTGGCGATGCTGTTGTAGTCGGCGCTGATCGTGTACCGGATGTGCGCGGCGGGCTCGCCCTCGAGCGGCGTCGCGTACTCGGGGAACGTGTAGCCCTCCTCCCGCAGCTCGAACGAGACGCTGGCCCCCGGCGTGAACTCCCCCAGCGTGTACGCGCCGGAGAACGCCGCCTCGACGGTGCCCTTCGCGGTCCCCTCCGGGTCCTCGAGGCCCGCGGGGCAGACGATCCCGGTCTCCGGCATCGTGAGCCCCTGCGCCATGTCCGCCCAGGGCGTCTCCAGCTCGATCGTCACGGTCCCTGCATCGTCGTCCGCCGTGATCGCGGGGGTCGAGGGGCCGAACACGAGGTCCTTGTTGCTGGAGACCTCCGCGAAGGCGTCGAGCGAGTCCTTCACGACGGTGGGGGTGATCGGGGTGCCGTCGGCGCAGCTCGCGCCCTCCCGCAGCGTGAAGGTGCCCTGCTCCGGGCTCACCTCCCACTCGGCGGCGAGCTCGCCGGCCTGGGCGCCGCCCTCGTCCTGCGCCAGCAGCGTCGTGTAGAGCAGGCCGTTGGCCGTCGTGCCGGGCACGCCGGAGGAAGTCATGGGATCGAAGCTGCTGGGATCGGCGATGAGCGTGGACCGGAGGGTGTCGGTCGTGCCTCCGCCCTCGCCCCCTCCGGCTCCGGCCGAGCCTGTGGTGCAGGCGGTGAGGCCGAGGGCGGCGACCGCGAGGCCCGCGACGGCGGGGGCCAGGCGATGCGCTCGGAGGCCGGAGCGGGGACTGCCGGTGCGGGGACCGGATGGCTGTGCGTGCATGGTTCTCTCCTCGTGGGTGCGAAGGCGTGCGGGATGGGGCGCGGGCTCAGCTCGGCTGCAGCTCCCGTGCGATGCGGGCGAGCGCGGGCTCGATGACGGGGATCGGCACATCGGGCGCGACCGGATGTGCGCCGAAGAGCGCGATGACGATCTCCCGGCGGGGCGAGACGTACAGGCGCTGGCCCGAGCGCCCGCGTGCGACGAGGGCGCCCTCCCCGTCCAGCGGCAGCCACCAGCCGCGGCTGTACGCGAGCACGGGCTCGTCCCCGGGCCTCTCGTCGCCGGTGCCCAGCACATCTGCCGCGAGTCCCGAAGGGATGCGGCCGAGGCCTGCCACCAGCTCCTCCGGCAGCACCTGGGCCCCGCTCGCGGCTCCCGCGCAGCGGATCACCTCGCCGATCCGGGCGAGGTCGTCCAGTGTGCAGGCGAAGCGGCCGGAGACCAGTTCCCGTCCGGTGGTGTCGAGTGCGAAGTGCGCGTCCTGCTCCGCGCCGATCCGGGAGTGCAGCAGCTCGGAGAGCAGCTCGGCGACCGGCCGGCCCGTCACCCGCCGCACCACCTCGCCGAGGGCCTCCGTGTTGCCGTTCTCGTACCGGAAGGCGCGTCCGCTGCCGGCCTCCGCCGAGGCCGTGGCCAGGCGCTCGAGCAGCGTCCGCGGCCCGCTGTATCCCTCCGGCGGCTCGACCATGCCCACCGCGGCGAAGAAGGCGCGCGCCTCCGTCTCCTTGTGGAACGGGCGACCCCCGTAGCGCACCTCCGTGAGCATGTGGAGGCAGTGGTCGACGAGCGCCTCGCCGAAGCCCGTCCCCGCCAGCTCCGGGACATAGCGGTGCACGGGAGCGTGCGGATCGATCTCGCCCGCGCGGACGAGGCTGAGGAGCAGGAGCGCGAACACCGACTTCGAGATCGAGGCGGTGACGTGGAGGTCGTCGGTGCCGAAGCCGTGGCGGAGCTCGCGATGCACCGCGCGGCCGCGGTGGAGGACGAGGAGGGCGGTCGCGTCCGCAGCGTCGAGGAACTCCGCCAGCGGCACCTCGGGCCCCGGACGCCCGGCGCCGAGCGGCGCGGGGACGAGCAGGCCCGACAGCGAGGGCTCCCGAGGCTCCTCCCGCAGCGGGGAGGGCGCGGCCGGCCCTCGCCGCACGCGCCGGGTGGGCATCCTCTGCTCGTCGCCGATCATGTGGGCCCGGATGACCGCCGGGTCCCGGAATCTCTGTGCGGCCGTCATGACAGTGCGAATCCCTTCGCTCCGGGCACCGAGTCGAGCAGGGTGCGGGTGTACTCCTGGGCGGGTGCGGCGAAGACGCGGTCGATCGCGCCGGTCTCGACGATCTGCCCGCGGCGCATGACGACGACGTCGTCGCAGACCGCCTGCGCCACCGCCAGGTTGTGGGTGATGAACAGCATCGAGTGGTCCGCGCCCTTCGCCCGCAGCTCGGCCAGCAGCCGGACCACCTCGGCCTGCACGGAGACGTCGAGCGCGGAGGTGATCTCATCGGCGACGATGAGCTCGGGAGCCACCGCCAGTGCGCGGGCGATCGCGATGCGCTGCCGCTGCCCGCCGGAGAACTCGTGCGGATAGCGCGAGGCCGCCTCCGGGTCGAGCTGCACATCGGCCAGTGCGGAGGCGATCGCATCCGCACGGCTGTGCGGTGTGCCGCGGGCGGGGTCGAAGGCCTCCGCGAGGGTCTGGCCGATCGTCCGCCGCGGGTTGAGCGAGGAGTACGGATCCTGCGGGACATACTGGATGCGGCGGTGGAGCGCACGCCGCTGCGCCCGCCGCGGGCGGCTCACGTCCTCGCCCACCACCTCGAGCGCGCCGCCGTCGATCCGGTGCATGCCCACGATGGCCTTGGCCAGCGTGGACTTGCCGGAGCCGGATTCGCCCACGAGCCCGACCACCCGGCCGCGGACCACATCGAGGTCGATGCTCCTGAGCACGTGGTGGGCCCCGAAGCTGAGGTCGAGGGAGCGGGCCCGGACCACCAGCCCGGGATCCGCCGGAGACCGCCCTGCGGCACCGGCTCTCGCCTCCGCGGTGTGCACGGTCGCGGTCATCGCGCCTCCTTCCCGGCCGGAGCCGTCGCCTCGAGCGGGACGTCCGCGCCCGCCGCCAGACCGCGCTCGGTGTCGATCTCGGGCACCGCGTCGAGCAGGGTCCGGGTGTACGGATGGGACACCTCGCCGGCGGCGAGCTGAGCGCCCGTGAGCTCCCCGACGACCTCGCCCGCTCGCATGACGACGACGCGGTCGCACAGCTCCCGGACCACGCCGAGGTCGTGCGAGATGAACAGGATCGCGGTCCCCAGGCGGTCCCGCAGGGCGCGGAAGGCCCGGAGCACGCCCACCTGCACCGTGACGTCGAGCGCGGTGGTGGGCTCATCGGCGATGAGCAGGGACGGGCGGGTCACGACGGCGGCGGCGATCATGGCCCGCTGCCGCATGCCGCCGGAGAGCTGGTGCGGGTGCTGCCGCATGCGCAGCTCGGGCTCCGTGATGCCGACCGTCTCCAGCGCCTCCGCGACCCGGGCGCGCGCCTCCTTCCTCGGCACTCCCATGTGCGTGCGCAGGACCTCGGTCAGCTGCGGGCCCATCGTGCGGGAGGGGTTGAACGTGGTGCCGGGGTCCTGATAGATGAGCGCGATCTCGCGCGCGAGGTCCGCGGCCGCGGGGGTGCCGAGCATGTTCATGGCGCCCACGCGCAGCTCGTCCGCGCTCTGGCCGAGCTCATCGGCGAGCAGCCCGGCGACGGAGAGCGCCGTGAGGGACTTCCCGGAACCGGACTCCCCCACGAGGCCCACGATCTCCCCGGGCTCCACGTGCAGGTCGATGCCGTGGACGAGCTCGGTCTCCCCGCCGGCGCTCGTCACGCGCAGATCCCGCACCCGGACGAGGGCGGTGTCGCCCGTCGCGGGGACGGCGCTCGCCTCGGCCACCTTCGCCCGCGGGGCCCAGCGGCGGGCCGCCCGCGGGTTCGCGTGCGCGGCGAGCCCGTCGCCGATGAGCATCGCGGCCACGGAGGCGAGGACGATCATGACGGCCGGTCCCAGCGCCTCGACGGGCTGGGTGTAGAGGGACTCGAGGCTGTCGTTGAGCAGGGAGCCGAGGTCGTACTGCGGCTGCTGGACGCCGAGGCCCACGAAGGACAGCGCGGAGATCTCGACGAGGACGGTGGCGAAGATCGTCGTCGACAGCACCAGCAGGGGCTCCGCCATCGAGGGGATCATGTGGCGGGTCGCGAGGTGCCACGAGCCCACGCCCAGGAAGCGCGCGGTGAGGAAGTACTCGGCGCGGGCGGTCCGACCCGCCAGGTTCGCCGTCACCCTGGCGAAGCCGGGGATGCCCGCGATGCCGAGGGCGATGACGGCGGTGGTCGCGCCGGGCAGCAGGATCGCGGCGATGATGAGCGCGGTGATGAGCGTGGGATAGGCCACCGCGGTCTCCAGCAGGCGCAGGCACCACTCCCGCACGACGCGCGGCGAGAGCCAGATCGCGATGCCGGCCGCGAGGCCGCCGGCCACCGAGATCGCGGTGGCGAGCACCGTCATCACCAGGGTCAGCCGCGTGGCGACGAGGGCGCGCGCGAGGTTGTCCTGGCCGAAGTCGTTGGTGCCGAGCGGGTGGTCGGCGCCGGGCGGCAGGGCTACCTCGCCGGTGAACTCGTGGGCGGCCTGCGAGACGAGGAGTGGGGCGATGAGCGCGATGAGGACGAGCACCGCCATCGCGATGACGCCAGTGGTGAACGCCGGCCGCCAGAGGGTGCGTCTGCGTGCGGGCATCAGTGGGCCTCTCCGTCGAGGGTGCGGGGGTCGACGAGTGCGAGCACGATGTCGACCAGGAGGATGAGCAGCGTCGCGAGCACCCCCAGCAGGAGGATGATCCCGCGGATGACGGGGTAGTCGCGCTGCATGATCGCCTGGACGATCCCGGTGCCCAGGCCGGGCCAGCCGAAGACCGTCTCCACCACAACGGCACCGCCGAGCATGCCCGCGAGGATGAGGCCGGAGAGGGTGAGCGTGGTGGTGAGGAGATTGGGGAGCACGCAGCGCACCGTGATCTGCCAGGTGCTCAGCCGCCAGCCGCGGGCCGTGCGCACATAGTCCTCCTCGAAGATCGAGGCGGCCTCGCGGCGGACGATGCGCGCGAGCGCGCAGGCCGGCCCGATCATCACTGCGGCCGTGGGCAGCACGAGGGAGGCCAGGGTCTCCGCACCGGAGGCGGGCAGCCAGCCGGCCCGGATCGCGAAGACGTAGACGAGCAGCGTCGCGAGGACGTAGTTGGGAACGGCGAAGACGAAGCTGGTGAGCGCGTTGAACACGTGATCGACCGCGGGGCGGCGGCCGCCGCGGGTCAGCAGGGCCACGGCGGTGCCCAGCGGCACGCCGATGAGCAGGGTCGCGCAGATGGCGATGAGCGCGATCTCCGCCGTGAAGGGCAGGCGGGAGAACACCACCGCGCTCACCGGCACCCCGGTGGCGAAGGAGACGCCGAGGTCGAAGGTGAGGACGCCGCGCAGGTAGTCCGCGAACTGCACGAGCAGCGGGGCGTCGAGCCCCAGAGCCGTGCGGGTCCGCTCGATCTGCTCCGCCGTCGCGCCCTCGCCCGCCGCCACGACGGCGGGGTCGCCGGGCAGGAGCGGGACGATGAGGAACGTGATGAGCAGCAGGAGAGCGAACGACAGCAGCACTCCCCCGCCCCTGCGCAGCGCGAAGCGCATCCAGGGATGGTGGGCCAGCCGGGAGCGCTCCCGCCGTGCGGGACGGGAGCCGGCCGATGCGCCCGTGGCGAGGGCGAGGGCCATGTGCAACACCTCCTCGTGTCAGTGCGGCGCAGGGGCTCTCCCGCTCCGAGCGGGAACCGATGCATGATGTGCGCCACGAAACATACTGTGGCTTTTCAGACATGATGTCAAGATTCGCGTCGAGCATCGTCCACGGCGTCCGCACACAGGGCCCGCGCACAGGGCCCGCGCGCGGCAAGCAGTGCGCACGGACGATCGGCGCTCAGAACCCGCCGGACACGCAGACGGCGCCGCCCCCGCCTCCCTCAGGAGGAGGGAACGGCGCCGCACGGCCGGGCGGGCAGGCAGGGCCGGCGGGCCGCGCAGACGGCCCCTGCGGGTCCGGCGGGGCGGACCGAACCGAGCGGGTCCGGTCGGGCCCGGCCGGCGACTCAGGCCTCGCGCGAAGCCTCCCCGCCCGCAGCCCCCGCCCCCGGCGACGGCTCAGCGCTGAGCGGTGAGCCGCGCTCCCCTTCCGGCACCTCGGGCACCTCGTCGAAGCCGCTGGCCCACATGCGCCCGTGGATCGAGAGGTCGGTGAGGATGCGGGCGACCTCGGCCGCACTCATGGGAGGCGCCTCCGGCTCCAGCCACCACTGCAGGACGGTCACCTGCTCGCCCACCCAGGCGCGGGTGAGCACCTCGGGATCGAGTCGGAACTCCGCACCCGTGACCTCCGCGCGCTTCTCGAAGATCGCCTTGGAGGCCGCCGTGCGCGCATCGACGAACTCGCGCAGCGCGATCCCGTTCCCCTCCCCCCGGAGGATGACGCGATAGGCGTCGCGCTCCTCGGCCGCGTGCTCGAACAGCGCCCGCACCGCCTGCCCGGAGAAGTACGAGCGCTCCTGCAGCCGGAGGTCGGCGAGCCGCAGCCGCAGCTCCTCCTGCAGGTCGAGGACGATCTGCGTGAGCAGCGACTGCTTGTCGCGGTAGTACGCGTAGAAGGTGGCGCGCGAGATGTCCGCCTCCTCCGTGATGTCCTCGATCGTCACGGCCTCGTAGCCGCGCTCGAGCACAAGGGAGACGATCGCGGCCTTGAGCGCGCGCTTGGTCCTCCGCGTCCTGCGGTTCTCCGCCATGAGGGCTCCTCCTCGATCCGGTCCCGGACTGCCGCGCACCCGCCGGTGCGAGGAGGCGGCAGGGGTGCGGCACCTCCCCTTGAATCATCCCCTCTGGACGTCCGTGACCAAAGTTGTACACTATGTATCATTTCAGTCACACCGTCGTGAGGAGACGACCCATGCTCAACCTGGGCCACTATGTGTCACGTGCCGCGCAGTACTGGCCGGATCGCGAGGCGGTCGTCGCGGGGAGCCTGCGGCTCACCTTCGCCCGTCTCGATGCCCGCAGCACCGCGCTCGCGGGAGCGCTCGCCGCCGCGGGGGCCGGACGGGGCACTCCCATCGCCACCTATGCCGGGAACACCGGCGAGCTCGTCGAGATCGAGGTCGCGCTCTACAAGCTCTCCGCGCTGCGCGTCCCGATCAACGCGCGCCTGGGAATCGAGGAGACCGCGCACATCCTCCGCGATGCCGGAGTACGCGTGCTCTTCGCGGACGAAGGGCACCGCGCGGCTGCCGTCGAGGCCATCGCCGCCTCCGGAGCTCCCGTGCGGCTCGTCGTGCTCGGTGCCGACGGCCCGGAGGGCTTCGCCGCGTTCGCCGCCGGCGGTGCGGGCACGGACCCCGCCTCCGTCATGGTCGATGCCGAGGAGTCCGATCCCTGCGTCCTCAACTTCACCTCGGGCTCCACGGGGAAGCTCAAGGCCGCGATCCAGACGATGGGCAACCGCCTCGCGAACATGCGCAAGCGCCTCATGAATCCCGCCGATGCCGCGGCCGATCCCCGCTACCTCGTCGCCGGCCCCATCACGCACGCCTCGGGCATGGGCATCCTCGCCGCCCTCTCCCGCGGGACGACCGTCGTCGTCCTGCCCCGCTGGGATCCCGCAGAGTTCCTCCGGCTCGTGCGCGAGGAACGGGTGACGTCCACCTTCGTGGTGCCGACCATGCTCCACTCCCTGCTCGACCACGGTGTGGACCGCGCGGACACGTCCACCCTCGAGACCCTTGCGGTCGGCGGAGCGCCGGTGAGCCCGCAGCGCCTGCGCGAGGCCGTCGCCGCCTTCGGGCCGATCATCGCCCAGGGCTACGGCCAGGCCGAGACCACGAGCGGGGTCACGACCCTGACCAAGGAGGACGTGCTCCGGGGCATCGAGGAGGATCCGGAGATCCTGCTGTCATGCGGCCGGGCGATCTTCGACTCCGAGGTCGCGGTCCTCGACGACGAGGGCCGCCGCATGCCCGCGGGCGAGCTGGGCGAGCTCGCCGTGCGCGGACCCGACTGCGTGAGCGAGTACTGGGGGGCGCCGGAGCTCACCGCGGAGACCTTCGCGGACGGCTGGGTCCGCACCGGCGACATCGCCTACATCCGGCACGACGGCTACGTCTTCATCGTCGACCGGAAGAAGGACATGATCATCTCCGGGGGCTTCAACATCTACTCGACCGAGGTCGAGGCCGCACTCTACGAGCATCCGGACGTGCACGAGGTCTGCGTCGTGGGCTCCCCGGACCCGCAGTGGGGCGAATGCGTCACCGCCGTCGTCGTCCCGCGCGGCGGGACGCAGCCCACGGCCGAGTCCCTCGCGGAGTTCTGCGCCGCGCGGCTCGACCGGTTCAAGCGCCCGCGCCGGGTCGACTTCGTCACCGAGCTCCCCGTCAACCGCAACGGCAAGATCGACAGGAAGCAGGTGCGCGCCGGCTACTGGGCCGGGGCCGCACGCGCCGTCTGAGACACCCCGCACACGAACGAACGGAGCACCCCATGTCCTTCTCGCTCTCCCCCGACCACACCGGCCACCCGCTCGCCGACACGCTCGCCCGGCTGCGCGAGTACCTCGACGGCGAGCTCGCCGACTACGAGGAGTCCCTCGGGCTCACACCGGAGACGCCCTATGACCGGGCGGTGCTGGAGCCGGTGTGGAAGCGCTCCCGCGAGCTCGGCTTCTACGGCGTGCACCTGCCTCAGGAGTACGGCGGCCAGGGCCTGAGCCACACGGACCTCGCCCTGCTCAAGGAGGAGGTCGCCGCCTCGGGCCGCATCCTCTCGCAGAGCGTGCTCGGCGACATGGGCGGACCCCTGCGCGCCGGGGCGATCTTCCGGTATGCGACGCAGGAGCAGATCGATCGCTATCTGCTGCCCGTGGTCCGCGGCGAGCGCGCCTGCTGCTTCTCACTCACGGAGACGGACGCCGGCTCGAACGTGCGTGCGATGGAAACCACCGCGACGCCCGAGAACGAGGGCTGGCGGATCAGCGGCCGCAAGGTCTTCTCCTCCGCCGGACCGTTCGCGGACTTCTCCGTGCTCATCGCGCGCATGGCCGGCGAGGAGGAGGCCTATTCCGCGTTCCTCGTGGACCTCGACTCCCCCGGCGTCACGGTGCTGCCCGGTGAGACGCCCATGTCCGGCCAGCACATCGAGGCCGACATCGTCCTCGACGGAGTGCGGGTGGAGCGCGGCCAGCTGCTGGGTGAAGTGGGTCAGGGCCTGCGGATCGGCCTGGGCCGAGTGACGACCAACCGGCTGCTCCACTGCCCCTCGGTGCTCGGCCAGGCGCGCCGGGTGCTCACCCTCACCCTCGACTTCGTGCGCACCCGGCAGGTCGCGGCCGGGTCGATGGCCGGGCTCCAGTCCGTCCAGCACACGCTCGCGGAGATGACGACCGACTACTACGCCGCCCGCTCCATGACCTACGACGCGCTGGCGGCACTGGACCGCGGCGAGGAAATCATGCCCGAGGCGTTCATGTGCAAGCTGTTCGTCGCGCAGAAGGCCTTCTCCATTGCAGACACCGCCCTGCAGCTGCACGGCAAGGCGGGCATGGTCCACGGTGCCGAGGTCGAGTGGATCTGGCGCAAGCTGCGGATGTTCCGCATGCTCACCGGCTCGGATGAGATCCAGAAGAACGGCATCGCGAAGGCGGTGCTGGCCGGCTGAGCGGTTCCGGCGGACCGGAGTGATGCCTCCCCAGGGGCAGCACGAGCGGTCTGCCGGAGACCGGATCGGGGACGACCCGGGAGCGCAGCCCGAACACCTCCTCGACGGTCTCCTCCGTGAGCACGTCCTCGCTGGCGCCCTGCGCATGCACCGTCCCGCCGTGCACGGCCACGAGGCGATCGGCGTACCTCGCGGCCAGATTGAGGTCGTGGAGGACCATCGCGATGGTCGTGCCCCGGCTGCGGTTGAGGTCCGTGAGCAGGTCGAGCACCTCCACCTGGTGCGTGACGTCGAGGAACGTGGTGGGCTCGTCGAGGAGCAGGAGCTCGGACTGCTGGGCGAGCACCATCGCGATCCACACCCGCTGCCGCTGCCCGCCCGAGAGCTCGTCGACGGGCCGCTCGGCCAGCTCCAGCGTGTTCGTGACGGCGAGGGCCTCGGCCACCGCGCGCTCATCCTCGGACGACCAGCGCGCGAACACGCCCTGGTGCGGGTACCGTCCCCGGCCCACGAGATCGGAGACGACGATCCCCTCCGGGGCGATGGGCGACTGGGCGAGCAGGCCCATGACCCGCGCGACCTCCTTCGTGGGCATGCGGTGGATCTCGCGGCCGTCGAGCACCACGCTGCCGCGCAGGGGCGCGAGCAGACGCGCCATCGACTTCAGCAGCGTCGACTTGCCGCAGCCGTTGGACCCGACGATGACGGTGATCTCCCCGGGGGCGAGCTCGAGGTCGAGGTCCCTGATGACGGGCGCGTCCCCGTATCCCAGGGCCAGGCCGCTGGCCGAGAGCTGGTGGTCCTTCGTCACAGTGCACCTCCGGTGCGGGTCTGGCGGATGAGGAGGAAGATGAGATAGGGCGCTCCGAGCACGCCCGTGACGACCCCGACGGGGTACCGGGTGCCGAACGCGAACTGGCCGATGAAGTCCGCCGCCAGGACGAGCAGCGCTCCCACCAGCGCCGCGGGGATCAGGGGCGAGCCCGCCGAGGCCGCCCGGCCCAGCAGACGCACGGAGATCGGCCCGGCGAGGAAGGCGACGAAGGAGATGGGGCCGGCCGCCGCGGTCGCGAAGGCGAGGAGGACGACGGCGAGGAAGATGAGGAGGAGGCGCGTGCGCTCCACGCGGACGCCCAGAGCCGCCGCGGTCTCCTCCCCCAGACGGAGGGTGTCGAGGTTCCCCGACAGCGAGACGAGCCCGACCGCGCAGACGGCCACGGCGAGCGCGAGCGGCGCCGCCTGTTCCATCGAGGCGTTGCTGAGATTGCCGTTCAGCCACCGCATCGCCGTCTGCAGATCCCACTGCGCCGCCCGTGCGAGCACATAGGAGACGAGGGAGTGCAGCATCGCGGAGATCCCGATCCCGATGAGGATGAGCCGCGTGCCGGACAGGCCGCCCCGGAACGAGAGCAGGTAGATGAGCCCCGCTGTCGCCAGCGCCGCGACCGTCGCGATGATCGAGACCGCAGTGCCGGAGAGGGAGAGCATGACGATGGAGAACACCGCCGCCGCCGAGGCGCCCGAGCTGATGCCGATGATGTCAGGGCTGGCCAGGGGGTTGCGGAGCATCGTCTGGAAGGTGATCCCGGCCATCCCGAAGGCCGCTCCGGCGAGCAGCCCCACGAGCGCACGGGGAAGGCGCAGGACGCCCACCGTGAAGGAGGCCCCGGGCACTTCCTCCCCCGCGAGCACCCTCACGACCTCCAGCGGGCCGTAGACGGCCTGGCCGAACATGAGCGAGACGGCGAACGCCGCGAGCACGAGCAGGGAGAGCGCCGCGCACACCGTGAGATGGCGGCGCCTGCGCCTCCGGCGGCCCGCGGCGATGTCCGCAGGCACCACCGCGGTCGCGGCGCCGCTCGCGGCCTCGGTGTTCCCGGCCCCGGCACTCCCTGCCTCCGCGATCCGCCTCACAGCGCACGCACCCGCATGCGCCGGACGATGACGATGAAGAACGGCGCGCCGATGAGCGCCGTCACGATGCCGACCTCGAGCTCCTCCGGCCGGGCGATGAGGCGTCCCGCGACATCGGAGACCGTCAGCAGGACGGCCCCGGCGAGCGCGGTCAGCGGCAGGAGCCACCGGTGGTCCGGCCCGAAGACCATGCGGCACATGTGCGGGACGACGAGGCCGACGAAGGCGATCGGGCCGGCCGCCGCGGTCGCCGCCCCGCAGAGGAGCACGGCGGCGAGGGCCGCGACGATCCGCGTGCGGCCCGCCTTCGCACCGAGACCGCGCGCCATCTCGTCCCCCAGCGCGAGCGCGTTGAGCCCGCGCGCGCTGACCAGGGCGAGGACGAAGCCGGTGAGCAGGAACGGCGCCACCCGGGCGAGGGTGTCGAACGCCGCGCCCCCGACTCCGCCGATCTGCCAGAAGCGGAACGCATCCATGACCGCCGCGTGCGGGAGGACGACGGCGGACACGAGGGACGTGAGCGCCACCGAGGTCGCGGCACCCGCGAGCGCGAGCTTCAGCGGCGTCGCTCCGCCTCGCCCCAGCGACCCGACGGCGTACACGAACACCGCTGTCACGCCCGCGCCCAGCAGGGCCGCCCAGATGTATGCGTGCGGGCTGGTCATGCCGAAGAAGGTCATGCCCGTGACGACGGCGAGGGCGGCGCCGTTGGTGATGCCGAAGATGCCGGGATCGGCGAGCGGGTTGCGCGTGAGTCCCTGCAGGAGCGCACCGGAGACGCCGAGCGCGGCACCTGCGACGACCGCCAGCAGCGTGCGGGGGACGCGCTTGGCGACCGCCGCCTCGGCGAGCGTCCCGTCCGCGCCGGTCATGCCCGCCGTGATGTCCGCGAGCGTGACCCCGCGGGCCCCGAAGGCCACCGACGCCGCGGCTGCCGCGACCAGCGCGAGGACGAGGATCGTCAGCGCCGTCGCGCGGACGGAGCCCGACCGCCGCCTCCCGGCGAACGGCGAAGGACGGGGCGCCGGACGCGGAGGTGCGCTCGCGGGTGCGTGGAGTGTGCTCATGGTGGGAAGGCTTCGTCCGCGGAGGCTCAGTCCTGCTTCGCCTTCGCCGCGGCGGCGTCGAGCGTGGCGAGGTAGCCGTCCATGTACTCCGAGCCGATGTTGAGCGGGGAGGGGTTGGAGACCGCGGCCTCGGGCGCATCGGCCGGGAGCCAGGCGATCGAATCGCGCTCGACCGCGGGGATCTTCGACATGAGCGGATCCTCCTGCATGATCTTCTGCTGGTCGGAGTCCGTCGACACGACCATGACGTCCGCGTCCGCGAAGGTCTCCGCTGCGGTCTCCGTGCTCTCGGAGCCGTTGAACTGCTCATTGCCCTCCGAGGCCCGGGTGACGGCCTCGGGGATCTCCATGCCGAGCTCCGGGAAGAGCTGCACGCGAGGGTCGTTCACCGTGAAATAGGAGAAGGTGCTCGTGTCGGTGGGCTCCACGTATGCCCACATCGCCGAGGTGCCCGCGAGGTTCTCGTGCTCCGCGACCTTGTCCGCGAGGACGCCCTCGAGCTCCGCGACGACCTCCTCACCGCGGGCCTCGAGGCCCAGTCCCTTGGCGTCCTGCGCGAGCGTCTCCTGCCACGTGGACCCCCACGGGGTCTCCGGGTAGGCGATGACGGGTGCGATCTGGGAGAGGGTGTCGTACTCCTCCTGGGTGAGCCCGGAATAGCCCGCCAGGATGACATCGGGCTCCGAGGCGGCGACCGCTTCGAAGTCGATGCCGTCGGTGGGGTCGAAGGTCTCCGGCATCTCCGCACCCATCTCCTCGACCTTCTCCTCGACCCAGGGCAGCACGCCGTCGCCGTCGTCGTCGCCCCAGACGGCCGCCTCCATGATGACCGGGACGACGCCGAGGGCGAGTGCGGCCTCGTGGTTGCCCCAGGCGATCGTCGCGACGCGTTCCGGCTGCGCCTCGACGGTGGTCTCGCCGAACGCGTGCTCGACGGTGACGGGGAAGCCCTCGCCAGGGGCGCCTCCGGTGTCGACCTCCGCGCCGCCGTCCGCGGCGCCGGAGCCCGAGCAGGCGGAGAGGACGAGGGCGGAAGCGGCGAGCGCCGCAGTGGTGCCGAGAGCGGTGCGACGAATGGTGCGCATGGGTGGTCGTCTCCTCGGGCCCGCACGGGCCCCGTCGAAGGGTCGATTGCGAAAACTCTGCGTGCCCTAAATCGGCCGATCCGGGCACGGAGGACAGCGTACATCATTAGCTGAGGCTAACCTCACCGCTACGAGAACCGGCTCGGCGCCTTCCGCGACCAGAAACGAGTGAGCGCTTCGTATCGGGTTCCGGCGGGGAATCCGACACGAAGCGCTCACTCGGCGATGCGTGCTGGGGGCGAGGTCGCCTCAGATCCAGAGGGCGGGATCCGTGAGCAGACCGTCGGGCGTGGGGCGGCCCTCCTCGTCCACGGGCCGCGCCTGAGGGAACTTCACCTTTGCGGGCACACCCACCGCAGTGGCCTCGGCGGGCACATCCTTGACGACCACCGCATTGGCGCCGACCGCGGACTCGCGGCCGAGCACCACCGGGCCGATCACCTTGGCGCCCGAGCCGATCACCACCCCGTCCTCCACCGTGGGGTGGCGCTTCTCCTGCTTCATGGAGCGCCCGCCCAGAGTGACCTGGTGGTAGAGCATGACGTCATCGCCGATCTCGGCCGTCTCCCCGATCACCACGCCGTTCGCATGGTCGATGAAGAAGCGGCGGCCGATCGTCGCCCCCGGATGGATCTCCACGCCCGTGAGGGTCCGGACCGCCTGGGAGAGCAGCCGCGCAGGGATCTGGCCCCTGCCCTCGGGCAGCCGCCAGAGCCGGTGGATGCCCCGGTGCGCCCAGATGGCGTGGAGCCCCGGATACGAGATCGCGATGACGAGGTCGTTCCGTGCGGCGGGATCGCGGCGCCTGGCCGTGTCCAGGTCCTCCCGCAGCGCGTGCCGCACCGCGGGGCGGGACAGCCCGTAGGCAGTCACCGCCCCGGCCGCGAGCAGAGCGCCCCCCATCGCCTTCCGTGCGAATCCGCGCAGTGCAGTCATGGGCGGATCACACGTCCATGTACTCCGCGAACAGCGGCGTCGTGAGGTAGCGCTCACCGAAGTCCGGGAGGATGACGACGACCCGCTTGCCCTGGAACTCCTGCCGGGAGGCCACGGTCTCCGCGGCCGCGAGGGCCGCACCGGAGGAGATGCCCACGAGGATGCCCTCGTCCCTGGCCAGCTGGCGGGCGGTTTCGAAGGCGACCTCGTTGTCCACAGCCTGCACCTCGTCGTAGATCTCGGTGTCGAGGACCTCGGGGACGAAGTTGGCGCCGATGCCCTGGATCATGTGCGGGCCGGCCTCGCCCTCGCTCAGCAGCGGGGAGGCGGAGGGCTCGACGGCGACGAGGTGCGCCTCGACCCCGGCGGAGCGGAACGCCCGGCCCACGCCCGTGATGGTGCCGCCCGTGCCGATGCCGGAGACGAAGACGTCGACCCTGCCGTCCGTGTCCGCGACGATCTCGGGGCCGGTCGTCGCTTCGTGGATCGCGGCATTGGCCTCGTTGGCGAACTGGCGGACGAGCACGGCGCCCTCGGCGGCCAGCGACTCCGCCTTCTCGACGGCGCCGCGCATGCCCTCGGCCTTGGGGGTGAGCTCGAGCTTGGCCCCGAACGCCCGCAGCAGGGCGCGGCGCTCTTTGGACATGGACTCCGGCATCGTGAGGACGACCTCATAGCCGCGGGCCGCGCCGACCATGGCCAGGGCGATGCCGGTGTTGCCGCTCGTGGCCTCGACGATGGTGCCGCCGGGCTGCAGCTGGCCGGACTTCTCCGCGGCGTCGATCATCGCCACGCCGATGCGGTCCTTGACGGAGTTCGCCGGATTGGAGGACTCGAGCTTGGCGACGATCTCCGCGCCCGTGCGCTCGCTGGCCCGGTTAAGGCGGACGAGCGGTGTGCCGCCGACGATCTTCGTGACATCAGAGTGAATGGTCATAGGTCCTTCTTCCGTTCCTTCGCGAGTGGGCCGCTGGCTGCGGTCCCGTGAGGGTCCCGTCCCGGACGGGACGCAGGTGGATCACTTCATGACGTGCGAGGAACGCGTCACCGGCATAGCGCGTGAGCTCCTCGCTCATACACCAGCCAATGGCTTCAGCTGCTGATAGTCGTGCGTCTCATCGATCCTAACCGCCCCGGGGATGCGGATGTTCCCGCGGGGTCAGGTCGTCGCGGCGGGGTCAGGCCGCGGCCGCGGGTCCGCGCCTCACCCGGGTCGAGGTCACCTCGATGAGCTGCGCCTCGATGAGGTCTTGCCACCACACGGCGAGCTCCGGGACCTCGGCCATGGACATCGCGTAGACGGTCTCGTCGCCGGGCTCGGCCTCGACCCTCCGGCCCACGCCCTTGGCCCTGATGCCGAGCATCTCGGCGACCGGCTCGATATCGGCGCGGCGAAGGCCGCCGGAGCGGGCGACGGGACGGCCCTCCCCCACCCATGCGAGCAGCGCGGACACCGCCGCCGAGGCGGGACTCGGCTCCGAGGAGGAGCTCAGTTCCGGGACGGGGCTCGCCTCCGCAGAGGGACGCTGTCCCGAGGCTGCCTCGGGAGCGGACTCAGGCTCAGCCTGCTCAGCGGCGGGTGCGGGCGCGGTCTCCTCGGCGGCGGGCTCCGGTGCCGCGAAGACCTCCCGGATGTCAGCGACGCCGGGGGCCTCACGGGTGAGCAGCTCCTGGGCGAGCGCGGCGACCCCGGTCTGCCGCTTCCGGGCGAGCACGGTGAGGAAGCCGGCCACGGCCAGGGCCGTGCCCTCCAGCACGGCGGTGCCGCCGTAGCGCGTGATGAGGCTGCCGAGGGCGTCGTGGGCGCGGCCCTTGCGCGCGATGGCGAGCACATCGGTCGCGACGGTGCGGGACTTCCTGTCCCAGCGCATGTCCCGGGGCACCTTGGGGGCGGGGACCACCAGCATGCCGGCGCCGAGCTCGGGATCGGTGTGCCACGCGTCGACGAGCTCGAGAGCGGTGCCGATGACATGGGCCACCGAGGGCAGGGAAGCGGAGGCTTCGGGCTCCACCGCGCCGAGGATCGCCTGGGCGACGGGGAGCTGGCCGGCCGCGACAGCCTCGGCGACCTCTCCCAGCAGGGCGAGCGCCTGCACCCGGCTCCGCCCCTCCGCGGTGAACAGCTGTTCGTTGCGGCGGCGGGTTGCGCGTGCCAGCGCTGCGTCGAGTTCGTCCGGGTCGATGCTCGCGGGATCGTCGAGGTCGACCCCCTCCTCCTCGATATAGGGGGCGAGCTCCGCCAGGGTCTCGTCGGTCGGCCCGGATGTGCGGGCGAGGCCGGGGGCGGTCTCCGGGCTGGAATCGGGGATACCAAAAGCGCTGGACATTCTCGCGAGTCTAACGAACGGAGTGTGAGCGCCTGCCCGGCTCGCACGGCACCGGCGGTTGAGATGCGTCACTGTCGCGCCCGTGCAGGCCGGGAGGACGGGGGTGCCGCGGATACGATGGGGGTCATGTCTATCCATCCCATCGTCGTGTACGGCGAGCCCGTCCTCCACCGCCGGGCCGAGGCCGTGACGGTCTTCGACGACGCACTCCGCACCCTGGTCAGCGACATGTACGAGACGCTGAGGGCCTCGAACGGCGTGGGGCTGGCGGCCACCCAGATCGGGGTGGGGAAGCAGATCTTCGTCTACGACGCGGATGACGAGGATGCCGGCGTCCGCCGCCGCGGCGTGTTCATCAACCCGATCCTCGTGGGCTCCAAGGTGCCCGAGGGCCGGCCGGACGCGGAGACGGAATCGGAGGGCTGCCTGTCCGTGCCCGCCCTGGACTTCCCCCTCAAGCGGAGTGAGAAGGTCACGATCACCGGGGTCGACGAGAACGGCGAGACGGTCTCCCTCGCCGTCACCGGCTGGTTCGCCCGCATCATGCAGCACGAATACGACCACCTGCAGGGCACCCTCTACGTGGACCACCTGCAGGACAGGTGGAAGCGCCGCTGGAAGCGCGCACAGAAGGCCGAGGGCTTCGACCGGCCGGGGCTGTCGTGGCTGCCGGGGGTGGACCCGGACCCGTTCGGCCACGATGCCGTGGATGAGGGCGCGGATGCGCGCGGGCCGGGAGCCGGGGAGGCCTGAGCCCGCAGCCGTGCGCATGCGGTCGCGCGCATGCAGTCGTGCACCTGCGGCCGTGCGCATGCCGCAGCACGCCTGAGCGTCCCCGCCTGCATCCGCGCGCACCTGAGCGTCTGCACCCGTCCAGCCTGTCCTCATCTCTGCCGGTTATCGTGACGACATGCGCGCACTCATCTCCCTGATCCTCAACATCATCTGGCTGCTGACCGCGGGCTGGTCGCTGTTCCTCGGCTACCTCGTCGCCGGCGTCCTCGCCTGCATCTTCATCGTCACGATCCCCTTCGGCGTGGCCTCATTCAGGATCGCCGGATTCGTGCTGTGGCCCTTCGGCCGCGAGGTCGTGGAGTCCCGCGCGCCCGGTGCGATGGGCGCGCTCGGCAATGTGATCTGGTTCGTCATCGCCGGCTGGTGGCTGGCGCTCGGCCATGTCGTGACGGCCGTGGCGCAGGCGGTGACGATCATCGGCCTGCCGCTCGCGTGGGCGAACCTCAAGCTCATCCCCGTGACCTGCTTCCCCTTCGGCAAGGAGGTCGTCTCCTCCGGCGATGCCCGCGCGGAGATGTTCCCGACCGCCCGGGTGTGAAGCGACTCCCACGCTCTTCCCACCCCTTGTGCCGCCAGCCGCACACCAATCGAGGGGTGGCCGGCGGCACAAGGGGTGGGAAGTGGGAGTTGGCAGCGTGGCACACGAAAGAACCCCGGGATCACGCGGATCCCGGGGCTTTCGCTCTGAGCGGATGACGGGGATCGAACCCGCGACCTTCAGCTTGGGAAGGTCGCTTGCTCCCTACGTCACGGCACATCACGGGCTCACCGAATTGTCAAGTCCAGCTCGAGGTGCAATCCAGTTGCATTTGACAGCCGCGACCGTATGGGGCAGGCGCATCAGCGCCGACCCCCGCCTTAAAAGGTATGCACAGCATAGCAGAGCCGCCTCGCCGGCGCATGTCGTTCGACGTCGAGTAGTTGCAGTTTCATCGGCTTCAAAACCCGAGGGCGATCCGCTGCTAACACCACCGGTGCCCGCGAACGGCGCACCTCGGGGTACCTCCCCCCGGTATCCATCAGCCCGGGGCGATCAGCCCCGTGCTCGGCACGCCCCGGGGCCGCGCCCGCCCAGCCCACGCCCCAGCACCCACACCCGGTGCCGCGCGGCTCGGCTCGCTCCCCCAGCACGCCCGCACACACGCGCCCAGCGCCCGCGCGCTCACGCTCGCGCACGCACATGCCCACGCGCCCACGCACACGCGCATACACGCACGCACACGCACGCGAGGGCGCACGCACGGGCACAGCACACAGCCGCCCGGCCCTCACCCTCACCCGCACGCCGCTAGGCCCGCACGCGGGCGCACAGCGCGCCGCAGCACGCCACACAGCGCCCGCAGCGCCCGCTCTGCAACACTCTCAGGGTTTTCACATAAACGGGTGTTTGCGCAGGTCAGAGCTGTGCAACATTCGCATCCTCCACTGCAATCACACGTTCGCGGGCTTTTTAGGCTTGCACGACGGATTCGGATCGGGTTTAGTTATTCCTGTCAGCACGACGGGGAAGCCCGGAAGGCAGACACGAAAACTTCAAAGCGGCTCGCGGAATGGGCCAGGCGAACGGGGCGGAAGCCCTGCCAGTTCATTCCGGGATGACTGCAAGCGAATTGATAACTGAACAGCGGAGTGCTGGGAGCCGCCGAGAGGCGAGGCAAACCGCAACGGGAGTGGGCGGCCTTGGAACGCTGGTCATGTGGAAGCGCAAGCGACCTACTGACTGGCATAGGCCCGGCGATACGGGTATATCGGCGTATCGTCCAGTGGCTCCCGACGGCGTATTTCATGATCGCTAAGGCGATCCGCTCAGGTACGCCGGGAATGGGCAAGGGTAGACCCTTCGCATACGCAATCGCCGGTGCAATTCCGGCGTTGCCCACGGCCCGCGATCAGGCGGGCGGTGTTTTCAACCAAGGGAGAGAAAAATGCTTCTCAGCGAACTCAAGAACAGCGCTTCCACCATCTCCACCACGGCGCGTGGCCTCGCCGCCCTGGTGGGCGAGGTCCTGGAACCCTACGCCTATGACGCACTGCTGAGTGTCGCTTTCAACTGCATCGGCGCTCACTACGATGCCCAGGGCCGGGATGTTGAGGTTGACCTTGACGCGGTTTGGACAGTCCTCATGCACAATTTCACCCCTATGGCGGAGACGCTTTTTGAGACTCGTGAGCATGAGTCTTTCGCCGTCGTGAGCGCGATCACCGGCCACATGATGGGGCGCGACTGGGACGCCATGGTGGAGCGCTACTGCAACATCATGGAATGAGGAGCCGGAATGTATTACTGGCTTGGAAATGAGTTGTTATTGCGCACCGCCGCGTGCTGAGCGCTAGGCGGTCATCGGGATTCTCTCGGTGGCCGCTTACCGTTTCGCAATCGCAGAACGGCTATGCAACGTTCGCATACCGAATCCACGGAAAGGGAGACCGTCATGGACTTCACTCACCAGAACCTCACCACCACCGCACGCACGTTCATGGACCATCTGGAAGGCGCTACCGCCCTGCTCCCCGGCGCGCCGGAGGGCGGCTACGTCGTCGGGGGCCTGGTGCCGAGCATCGTGCTCGCGGAGCCCGACCAGTGGCTCCCGGACGTGCAGGACGCGGTTGCTCGCATCCTCTCCGACCTCATCGTCACCGAGACCGTCGCGGCCGCACAGGCCGTGGGCGTGTGGCGGGACTCGGATACGGGACTCGTGTACGTCGATGCGTCGTCGATCATCGCGGACCGCGAGGACGCCCTGGCCGTCGCCCGCGAGCGCGGCGAGTTGGCCGTGTGGGATCGCGTGAACGGCCGCGAGATTCGCACGGGAGTCAGGGAGGGCTGAGCACCACGGCTGTCCACGGGCGAGAGTCCGTGGGCGGCAATGGGTCCGTCGGCCAGAGGCCGTACGGCAGGGGGCGCGGGGGGAGCCCGCGCCCGTGGCCGCTCAGGCCAGATATCACGCCCCCACGAGAGGACAGCATCATGAGAACTTACGCATTCGAGCCCACTGAGATCGAATCCGCCTGCGGCGTGACAGCCGAGGCCGTCGCCGAGCAGCTCCCGAAGGTCTACGCCCCCGCTGCGGAGGACTTCGTGGCCGTCCCAGGCGACCTGAGCCCAGCGCTCGCGGGGGCAGTCGCACGCACGGCGCTGGCTGGACCCGTCGAGTTCCAGAAGATCGACGCGGGCATGGGGCTCCTTATCTATCGCCCGGCCGAGGAGGCCTGACCATGACCGCAGACGCAACCACCATCGCTTACGTGCACAACACCGAGGACATCCCTGTCGGCCGCATCACCATGCAGGATGACCACGATGCACCGTGCACCTACGAGGGGCCGCACGATTACGCGCCCGGAGCCTCCGAGGGCGTGACGGTCCGGGCCGTGTACCTGCCTAGCACTGTCCGAGACGGCTATTACGAGACCCCGGACTCAAGCGACCATGACGACTCGTGGAGTCGAATCCGGGAGGGTGAGAACGCCGAGGGCATCGGGCAGTACCTCCGCACCGGTGATGAGGCCGTGGAGCTGTTCACCCGCTACATGCGCGTCTTCCATCCGCTTGTGCCCGTCGTCGAGCGCTGGGTGCAGACCGGATACTCGCAAGGCGATACCGTGCGCCTCATCGCCTGGGCCGATGAGAGGCCGACCAGCGGACCCGTATACCAGCGCGCCGCCGCGATGCACGAACGGTGCGAACACGTGCTCGACTACATCGGGCAGTTCGCGCGCGGACAGTTTGTGAGCGTCGCCTACGAGGAGATGTCTGCCGATTCCGCGCGGATCAGCGATAGCGGCGATGAGGTGACGCTAGAGGTCTCATGGACCGAGGCGGATCGCATGAGCGGCGTTATGTACGAGGCAGAGTTCAATCCCGCCCCGGAGGCGCTTGAGTACGCCATGAGTCTCGACCTGCCTGACGGGTGCGTAATCGCCCCGACGTTCGAGCGCTAACCCGCAGGCACAACCACAACCACGGCTGTGCCGTCCTCGCGGTCTCGCAGGCAGTTCGGCACCAGCTTGCCGGACGCGGTCACCAGGCCGACCAGTGCCATTTCTCGACCCACGGCCATGAGGTCGGCGCACTGCACCACCGAGCCGACACGCTCGCCGTCCACCTCGGACCAGCATTCGAACGGGAGGTTCCCGTTCTCCGCCGCGTCGATGCGGCGCACTCCGACAACCTCAGCGCGGGGATCAAGACTGCTCATCCGCGCGATTATACGGGGAATTCCCGAAAGGAACGACCGATGAACGAGCTCACGCAGAGCATCACCTTCTTCGTCACCGCCGCCGATGTGCTCGACCATGCGGAGCTGAAGCACGGCGCGGATGAGGTCTCGGCCGCGATCACAGACGCGGCCGAGCGCCTGGCCTACGCGATCTATGACGACGGTCCCGCAGAGGTGGACCGGGCCGAGGTGCTGGACGAATGGAGGGGCGAGTACGCGCCCTCATGGGTCATCTACGCAGGCGAGACGGAAGAGGTCATCTACCAGGTGGGCATCTCGGAGTGCTTCGGTGCGTACTGGGATATGACCGGCTCGAATCCGGGCGAGGTTTCCGACCTGATCGGCGCCGTGCACAACGACCTCACCGGCGCAGTCGTGGCGGCATTCGAGAACTGCGCTGACTGGGACGGCCTGATCGCGGAGCTTGAGGGCGAGGACGGCTAGTGTGATGCGTTAATTCTCGAATACGAGTTCAGTTAAGGCCAGGCATTCGCGTCTGGCCTTTTCTGTGCCCTGATTCGGGCGAAAGCATCCAACCAAAGGAGACTGACATGGACACGATGACGCGCACTTTCAGCACGGCGGCAGAGGCCGCACAGCACTACATCACCGAGCCTATCGAGGCGTCGGAGATGATCGCGAACGCGGATGCCGCGTTCGACACAGCCGCGATTGCCGCGGAGGTCATTGAGGCGATCACCCCGGATCGCGGGAACGTCTTTTACCGGCAGCGCGAGGATATCGACCACGATGAGTTTTGGTCTATCGTCGAGCGATACGAGAGGGAGGGGTGACCATGAGCAATGCCACCACCTTCGACCACTTCACGGTTGAGACCATCGAACTCATGCACGCCCCCGAGGGACGGGACTGGGGGTTTCACCACTGGCGGTTCACTGTTACCGCGCACGAGTCGGGGGCGGTGCACGTCGGTGTGTATTCCGCGGGGTCTCACCGACCGGGCGCCACGATCCTTCACGGGGACATTCTGTGGTCGCTCGGCATGGATGCGCCATCGGCCCTCGCGGGTGAGGGTGACCTGCGATCGACACTTGAGGCGCTGGACTCGGAGGGCCTGGGGTATGGCCTGGCTCAGGGCTACGACGTGGCCCTCAAGTTGTGCGACCTCCACGCCTTCATGGAGGCCCTTACGGACGACGAGCGCGATGCGCTCATGGATGAGGAGAGCTGACATGTCAAGGGTTCGGCTGAATGTCGAGTTTGATAAGCACGCCTGGGCTAGCATGACCGAGGGTGAGCGATCCGACTGGGTTGACCAGGTATGGGACGCGGTTCAAGAGCACGCGCGCGTCACCTGCGTGGAATGGATCGGGGAGGACTGAAATGAGCAACCAGCGAATCACCATCACGCGCGAATACGACGTGACCGTGCTGGAAGAGTTCGAGCTGGACCTTGACGAGATTACCGACGAGCAGCTCACGAAGGTCGGAGAGTACTCGCGCGGAGAGATTAGCGTCTATGACATCTCGGATGTTCTTGGCGACTTTACGCCGGACCGCAGGGGGGAATCTTTCACCAATGAATCCGAGATGATTATCGAGATTGAGGACTGAGCAATGCGATCACTCAAGGTTACGCGGGCGCGCAACATCCGAACATACGAAGACTTCAAGGTGTGGGGATATGATGAGCAGATCGCCGCATTCCTCGCGGCCGTCGATGAGGATGACCAAGAGACAGCATCGCGTCTGTTCGACGCAATGGAAGACACGGATATGCTCGAGTGGCACAACTCCGACTCGGACGACCCCGCCGTATGTTTCTACCGATTCGAGGAGTACTGAGAAATGGACCCGTACCACGTCAGCGAAATCCACAGAGAGGACCGAGCAGTGGCACGCACGATTGCAATCGACCGAAGCATCGCCGAGAATGCACTGCCGGTGATTCGCGGAGTGGTTCACCCTTTCGCGGAGGAGCTTGCGGGCGAGATCAGGGATGAGCTGGACAGGACGGAGCAGGCCAAGCCGCAGGACGCCCGCCTCAATCATGCCACCCTGCGCCGGGTGCTTAGGCTCGCGCGCTCGTGCGCCGAGGACAAGGCTGACAGCATCGCCGAGCTGGTTCCGGGCTCTACCGATCTCGCCCGCGCCTACACCGCCGCGCGGGATTACGCGGAGCTGGCGGAGGACTGGCGGGCTATTGAGGCGGCGTACGCCGCTCTGGCGGGGGTGTGAGTCGAGATGGACTCCAGCAACGTCGTAGCCGCCGTAGCGGCGCTCGTTCACGATTGGTCGGTGTCTCAGCCCTGGGAGGATCACCGGCTGTTCTCCGGGCTGACGTGCACCGAGGCCGAGTCTCTGGCCGAGGTGTTCCGAGCACTGGGTGCGGATGCCGTGGCGCGCCACGTGATCGAGGCGCACGCCGCCGGAGACAACGAGCCTGACGACCAGCACCACGATCTGTTTCTAGTACTCGAAAGGGGCGAGTGAGCCGTGACCGTCAAGCGACTGATCGAGCTGCTGAGCGACCTCAATCCGAGCGCACTGGTGTATATCGGCAACGACCAGGATGAGGAGGCCTCATGGAATGTAGATGCGGACTTCGTCTCGGCGCCGTATCCCACTGCCGTGGTGATCGAAGGATGGTCCGCGCCGGAATGGAGGGATGAGTAATGGCCGACGAGAGGAGGCTTTTTGAAGCGCTCTACTACGCCGGAATGCTGGACCGCATCGAGTATGCGGTGATCGTTAACGGCGAAGTCGTGACCGCATCGAAGGTGGAGGCCAGCGCACTAGCCATTGCAAACGCCTATGCGGATGAGCACGAAGACGTTAGCATAGTGCCGTTCGTGCAGGCTAAGGCGGTGGAAATCAAGGGCGAGGCACTGCCCATTATGTAACGCACATTCGTTATAGGTCCGTCAGCCGGAGGCTGTACGGCCAAGGGCGCGGAGTATTCCGCGCACGCAGGTAAGGCGCTTAGGAAACGATTCCTAGGCGCTTTTCTTGTGTCGATTAGCGTTAGCTAATCTCCCGGCGGGCATTCCTGGAATGCCGCGCGTGCGTCGCATAGCGAATGCATTCTTTACTCGAAGGAGGAAATAGAAGTGACCCGTGAGCGATTGGCGAGGCTGGTTCTTACCCTGCTGGTGCTGACGATGTGCGCATCGTGCACCGGCTACATCTACGGCACCGCGAGTGCGAACACCCGCGCCGAGGAGTGCTCGGCAGCGGTGAAAGCGGCGATGGACGACTGGCAGGGCGTTGACGGCGCGGCGATGCGTTTTGCCGACCACGCCAGCAGGTGCGACCCGTGATAGGGGCGCTTATCCTGCTCGCGGTTGTCGTATGCCCATTGGTGCTTGTGACGGGGATGGCGGTTGTGCATGTACTCGAGATCTACCCCCGGAGTCGGAAGATTCCCCGCAGAAAAGCGCGTCAGCTTCAGCTTGAGGATGATATAGACCGGCTTGAGCGTGAGCTAGAAATAGGGCGGTACGAGCGGGATATAGGCGCAGAGATTCACCGCGAAGAGGTGCGGCAAGGCGTTTATGACGGGGTTTACGGGCCTGAAACTCGGTTCTCCGCAGGAGGATTAATCGTCGCCGGGACAATTAGGGCGGATGCGATAACAGCAAAGTGCATTCGCCCTCCCATCCAATTCTCAATCGGCCCGGATGGAGAAAAGGCAGAGGTAAGGAGCTGGGAATGATGGACAGAGAAACGCAGATAGCGCTAGAAGGAGAGACAGCATGAGAAACTACACAACCGGGGATTTCAAGAACGCCACACTGGCGATTAGGGGCAGCGGAGACGTTGCGCGCCGGTCCGACCCGGACGATGCGCTGGAATGGCGTGTCTGGGTGGAGGAAGCTTTCGACTGCGGCTGGCACAACGACGCGAGCATGGCCAAGGATGGCTGGACCCCGATGCAGGAGCAGTCGGACCTCAGCATGGACGCGCTCGAAGCCGCGTACGAGGCGGCAGAGGAGGTGCCAGAGTACTCCCGCGCAGCCAACCCGGGAGACACGCTGATCCGCCTCTGCGGTGATCGCGCGAGCGTATGGGTCACCAGGGACGGCTACTGCACGGAAGGCGTCCGCATCCTCCGCCCCGCCCCGCGCCCGCTGACCGAGGCCGAGAAGATTCAGGAGATCCTGAACGATCTCAGCGGCGCAGGCTTCATGGTGGACCCCGTGCTGCTCTCGCGGCATCTCGCCGAGCACGGCGTGCGGGTGGTGAGCAGCGATGGCGAGTAACGAGAGGCTGGCGCAGATCGGTGCGGAGTCGGCGAAGAGCTTTCCGCCGGACCGTCGACCAGAGCGGCTCGCCTTCGCCCTCGGAGCACTCTGGGCCGATGCGAACCCCCAGCTGCGCACGATCACGCGGGCGAGACTGCTCCAGCTCCAGGACGAGGCGGATTACTGGACGAGGCGAGGCAACCCAATGAACGTCGGCGCGCTGCTCGCGTCCATCGGGATCGAGGTGACCGACTGATGGAGCTGCGGGACCGAATCGCGCGAGCACTACTCATCGGTGGCGAATGCACGCCCGAGGAGGCGGACCGCATCGTAGAGCAGGAGTCGCTGTGCGACTCGTGGCGGCTCGACCAGGCGCACCACGAGGCTGACGCCGTGATCGAGGCGCTAGGGCTAACGGAGGAGCGCGGGGTCCGATCGTTCGTAGCACCCACCATCCGCTACGTCACGCCGTGGGAGGCCGTATGACGTGGTGGCTGATCGGCGGGTACGTGCTCGGCGCGGCGGTGACGGTGTTCGTAATCATCGCCGCGATGTTCGCGACGGGCGGCGAGCCCGATGAGGAGGACGTTGTGCCTGTCGGCCTCGCGGCGCTGTTCTGGCCCATCACCGTCGTCTTTTTTGGCGTCGTGGGCGCCGCTGTTGGCATCTACTCAGCGGCACGGGCGCTCGGAACAAAGATCAGAGAAAGGAAGCGCTGATGGCGACGCTAATCGGCAGCCGCGCCATGCGGCACTGGTTCCCCGACGCACGGGAACCGCGAGGGGATTGGGACTTCCACTCCCCCGAGCAGGAGAGCATCATCGCCATCCCCGGCACGATTGTCGACCAGTTCGTCGACGAGAGACTCGGAGCGTGGGACTGGGGCTCGATCGCCACACCGGATGAGCTCTACACCATGAAGATCTCCCACTCGTTCTGGGAGATCGGCGGAGAGCGGGGATGGGACAAGCACGCGGCGGACATCGTCTTCCTCGAGCGGAAGGGCGCGGCGTTCATCCGCGAGCTGTACGACATCCTCCTGCCCATCTGGAAGGAGCGGTACCGACGCAACCCGACGAACCTCGAGCAGAACGCCTCGATGTTCTTCGGCGACGCGGTCAATCGCCGCTACGACCACGACTCTCTTCACGCATCGGTGGCCTACTACGATCGCCCGCTGTTCGAGAGCATCCTCCGGGATGGTTCGGACGTAGCCGTCGACAACGCGAAGTTCTGGGCGATGGACTTCGACACCCAGATCCAGCTCGTGCGCGAAGAGATCTACGCGACCGCGCTTGAGCGGATCGTGATTCCGCGCGACTACGAGGTCAGCCCCCGGTGGGCTTACCACTGGGCGGTGCGCCGCACCGCTACGTCGCTCTTCAAAGGCGAGTGGGCGCTGTTCCTGATGCGCAACCTCGACCTGCTCATGAAGCCGGACTGCAACTACGTGCAGCGGCACCTCGACAACCAGGATCGCTTGATCCTGCTCGACACCCAGGAGACAGCATGACCGCAACCACCAACTACACCACCGACGAAGTCCTTGCCGCGCTGGCCGCGCGCGAGGAAATCGAGGACGCCGGCTACGGGGGCGAGCGAATCGACTGGTTCGACCTCGCACACCCACCTATCGCGTGTGACGCCGAGGGCAATGTCATCAGGAGCGAGAGCGGCTCCCTCGTGTACGAGGAGAACACCGTGAGCCTGCGGGGCGAGGACGTGCCCCTCAGCGTGGTGCACGAGACCGGGGGCGAGGAGCAGGGCTCGTACGCCTCGATCGTCATCGCGCTCGGATCGCAGTTCTTCCGCAAAGAGGGCTACTACGCCTCGCACTACGGCGCAGACTGGGACGGCAGCTTCCACGAAGTGGAGCCGCGACAGGTCGTCGTCACCGAGTACAAGCGCGTGCGCGGCTGAGCGGGCAGGAGGGGGCGACATGATCGAGGTAGAGGCCGGGCGCATCACGGTCACGTACGGACTCGCCGCCGATGGCGAGCCGCTGGTAGGTGTGTCCACGGAGGGCGATCTGGACCTCATCACGCAGCTCGGCGCGCTCCGGATGGCCGAGGACACGCTGATCTGCGAGGCGATGGAGGTGGGTGAGCTATGAGCCTCGAAGAGAAGGCTGCGATGCTGCGCGCATCGACCGCTCGCTACGAGGTGAGCCGCATCCTTGCCGGCGCCCTCGGCTACGAGGCCTACCAGCCCGGTGAGCCGGGCTACGTCGAGGGTGAGGAGACGTACATTACCGGCGACCATACGGTTGAGACGCTGGCCGAGGAGGCCGCGGAACTCATCGCGGTCCTGCGTGCGAACGCCCGCGAGGCCCTGCTCTCGGAGGAGACCGTGGAGCGGGCGGCACGGGCGCTCTGGTACGGGGGTGAGTCCCCAGACGACCCAGGGACGACCGCATGGGAGGACGCGCCGGAGAAGTTACGCGAGAGCATTCGCCAAGTGGCCCGCGCGGTCCTGACTGCCGCGCTCGGAGAGGAGGGGAAGTGATGGAGAACTACCGCGGCCTGATCGAGTCCACGCGAGTGCGCCTGGAGACGGGCCTGAACCCGGACGGTCGGCAGGTGTACATCCGCGATGACGAGGCTCGTATGAAAGCCCTCGCCGACGCACTCGAGGTACTGCTCGGAGAGGAGGAGTGATGAGCTGGGGATCGTTCTGGATCGGCGTCGCCGCCATCCCAGCCCTGCTGGTAGCCCTCGCGATCCTGGGCGTCGCGCTCTACTGGGCGGCAGTCGGGCTCGTGTGGGTCGCGGGCAGGATCAAGGACAAGGCGAAGGTGAACGTCAACGCGCACCGAGAGGGATTGGCCGCGTGGGTGCTCTCCCGTGGCGGGCGGAGCATGTACGGCTACATCGGCCCGCTCGCGGTCATCCTCAGCGTCGGCAAGCCGACCATGACGCGGGGTGAGCAGTGGGAGCTGCGGGGCGAGCTGGAGCGGAACATCACGATGACGAGGAAGGTGAGCAAGCTATGAGCAACGAAGCGACAGTTGGCACCGTCGATTGGGACGGTAAGACCTACGAAATCGACTGGCCCCACGACCTGGACGACGACACTCGGCGCAGTGAGGACATGGGTGCGATCTATCTGGACGGTGAGCAGGTGGGTGAGTGCTGTGCGCAGTTCGGGGAGCGATTCACCTCCGCAGACCAGGTGATCGACGCCGCCTACAGGGTGATTCGGTACGGAGATACTGATGACCAGGACTGATCCCCGCGCGTGGTTGGAGGAGCGGCATGCCCTCGCAGACGCGGCCAGGCAGATACCGTGGACGGTCGGCGAGGTGACCGAGTACGACTACGACGGCGCGCAGCGTCCGCAGGCGGCCGTCATGTCCTCCTCCCACGGGCCGATCACATGGGACGACCACGCCGGTGATGTGTTCGATCCTCCAGACGCCGCCTTCATCTCCGACGCCCGTTCCTCGGTCCCGGCGATGGCAGCCGCACTCACCGCCGTCCTAGACCTGCACCCGGATGTGCACGGCGAGTGCCACATGTGTAGCGACGAGCGGGGGCCGAAGCCCTTCCCCTGCCCCACTCGACGGGCGGTTGAGGCCGCGCTCGGAGGGGAGGGGTGATGGGCAGCCTCGCCTGGAAGACGCGCCCGCCTCGAAGACGCTCCGGCTCGTACCGCGACCCCGACCTCTCGGACCGGTGGCTGCGGGAAGCGCGGTGGCGAGCCGAGCGCGGTTGGCCCAACCTCGGGCTGAGGGACGCACGGAGGATCATCCTCCGTCTCGTGACGGAGGTCGAACGGATCAACAGAGAGACAGGACGATGAGCAGCGACGAGAACATCAGGCACCTCAGCCTGACCGCCGCGCAGATCGCCGTCGGGAGCATTGAGTTCCTAGACGTCGTGGAAGAGGCGGACGCCGGGGGCTATGCACTGACGGAGGACGAGATAGAGCAGGCGCATCGGCTCGCCTGCGACGCGAAGGTGGTGATCGAGTGATGAGCAACCAAGACCGCGTCAACGCCTGGAACCAGGCCGCGGGCAACTACGTAGGCGACGCGCCGCTCGAGGCGAATGCGGGAGACGTCTCCCCCATCGGGCTGCGCCGCAGCCTCCTCGAGGAGGAATTCGAGGAGACGGACTTCGCGCTTCGAGACCTCGAGGACTACGCCGCGTACGAGGACGAGACGTCGTATCGGCAAGCGATGATCGAGGTCGCCGACGGACTGGCCGATCTGCTGTACGTCGCGTACGGCATCGCCGGCTACCTGGGATTCGACCTCGACGAGGTGTTCGCCGAGGTGGCCCGGTCGAATGACTCGAAGATCGACTGGTCCACAGGCCGCGCGTGGGCGTACCGCGACGACGGGAAGATCACCAAGGACGACCACTACGAGGCCCCGCGGATCGAGGAGATCATCTACGGCTCGAGCAGCCGTTGATCGGAGCCGTGCTGTTCACCGTGTTCGTCGGTGTAGCCGCGGGCATCATCGGCGGGCTGTTCGGAGCCTTCATGACAGGCCTGGCCGACCAGGTCGGGTAGACACAAACAACACACCACCAGGAGCGCTGAGGCGCTCCTTTTCGCATTCAAGGAGAGAAGACATGGCAGAAGCATTCGATGCAGAGGGAATCGCGGGGCTCGCTCTCGCGGCAGTCGCGCTGGCCGGCGAGGACGTCATCGAGGCCCGCGACGGGATCATCTTCGGGCTGCGCAAGATCTGGGAGGACGCGCAGACCCAGGACGAGAACCCGTTCACCGAGGGGGACTTCCAGACCTTCGAGGAGATGGACGTCGTTCTCGCCGAGGTCGTCGAGCAGTGACCGTAGTTCGCGGGCGATTCGTCCCGCAGCACCAGGAGCCGGATCTGTGCACGCGCTGCGGCATCAGCCTCGGCGACGAGCCGGAAGATGCGGGAGGCGGGCTCGACTCCATAGACGCCCCCTTCGCTCCGGGCGCGCACCGGCTGGACATCGGCGATGTGCAGCCCGAGACCGCGGAGCGCGAGTACTGCGCCGACTGCGACTACCCCGAGCTGCGCCTCGCCGAGCACGGGCGCGGGATCCTCCGCGCCCCGGCGCCGGCCTTCTTGGCCGCGGCTGCATAGGAGAGAGATGGACAAGCGATACCACATCTACTGGTCCGACGATGACCGCGCGATCTCTGGATCGTGCTGCAACGTCCCCGAGCACCAGTTGCCCGACGCCCTCGCGTCAGCATTCCGCTGGGCCTACGGCGACGAGCTGATGCACGAGCTCCCGCTCGATTCGTGGGAGGCGAACGCCGAGCTCGTCGTAGAGGCGCTCGAGGTCCGGGACATCGCGTCTTACGGACGCATCCAGGTAGCGGAGTCCCCCGAGGACTTCTGGGTCAACTAAGGAGAGAAATGGAAAACGCAGAACTGAACGAAGCAGAGATCAACGAGGCGCTCGAGGCCCTCATGCCCGCGCTTGACGACGAGGCAATCGTCGACCTGCAGCTTGTGTTCGTCGGGGTGCTGCTCAGGGCGATGGGGTACGAGCTGACCGCCGAGGGGCACGAGACCGCTCGCAAGGTCGCCGAGCGTCGCTTGGAGGGCTACAGCCGCCGCGAAGGGGGTCAGCGATGATCGACGTCCTGCGAGAGGTCAGCTGGAAGGTCGACTCGATCGTGCCGCCGCTTGACTGCGAGACCTGCGGCCCTTCGCGCGACAACCTCTCCATCACCCTCTACAGCGGCCGAGAGCTGGATTGCTCCATCAACACCGGGTGCTACGGAGGCAACTACGAGCTGGTCTACGACCTCGACTCCTTTATCGAGTGGCTCGACCATAACGCCGAGGGGTTCATCTCCGACGAGGACCGCCTGGAGCTCATAGCCCAGGTGGAGGCGGAGTGGGAAGCGGGCGCATTCTCGGACGCGATGCCGGCGTTCAGTCAGCCTATCGGCTTTCAGGCGAACGTAGTGGGGGACAGATGAACGAAGAAGTCATTCGACTAACCGCGGTGGATGAGGCGCAGATCGCCGCGGGGAGCATGGAACTCCCGGACATCATAAAAGAAGTTGACACTCGAGGGTCTCGCCTCACGGAGGAGAAGCTCAAGTGGGCGCACAACCTCGCCCGCAGCGCGAAGGTGGTGCTGCCAGATGACTGACATCCAGCTCAGGTCGGACATGGGAGTCTCATATGTGCATCACATGGGCTCCGACCAGATGATCGCGGACGCCGCGCGGGTGTCCACAAGGACGGACGGCGAGGAGCGTCCGCACGAGGCACTGGTGCGGAGGCTCTGGACGGACGGTCACACCAGCCCGTTCGAACACACCGCGCTGACCGTTCGGGCGGAGGTTCCGATCTTCGTCGCCCGCGAGTGGATGCGTCACAGGACACAGGCGTTCAACGAGGTCAGCGGCAGGTACTCGGAGCTGGAGCCGGTGTTCTATCTGCCGGGGGATGACCGTCCTCTGGTGCAGTCGGGTAAGGCAATGGACTACCGGCGGGAGGCGGGGGATGCGGATCAGGCCGATCGGACGGACGCCGCGCATTCACTCCGGGCTATCGAGTCCTGGCGCTGGTATCAGGTTCTGCTCAATAACGGCATCGCGCGGGAGGTTGCTCGCAATGTCCTCCCCGTCAGTCTGTACACGAGCTTCTACGCGACGGCCAACCTCAACAACTGGCTGAAGTTCCTGACGCTCAGGACGGACGAGACGGCGCTATACGAAATCAGGGAGGCGGCTTCTCAGGTTGAGGCGATCATCGCTGACCTGTGGCCGGTTACCTACGGCGCATGGAGAGGGAAGGCGTAACGATGGCGCTCGAAAGCATCGAAGGAACCGATGACTGGATCGAAGTCATCATGGAGGAGGATGACTCCCTCTGCTACGAGTGGGATGAGTTCCGGGCGTTCTACTCACCATCGGAGGGCGTCTACTACTACGCCTCTGCGAGTGGCTGCTCGTGCTGGTGGTACTGGGACGACTTCACATCTGCCTCCGACTTCCAGGTCGGGGACCTATCGCAGGTCGTAGACAGCCTCCAGGGCTGGAATCGAGGGCGGAACGGGGGAGCCAAGACGAGCCTCGGCACTCCGGTCGAGATTAAGCGCGCGGTGAGAGAGCTCATCCAAAGCGCGTGAGTTCAAAAGCAGAGGCCGTTCAGGTTTCCTGAACGGTTGAACACGAAGGGCGGTGCAATACCGCCCTTTTTCTATGCGCGAAAGGAGTGACTGATGACGAAGCTCGAAGACATCCTCGACATGCACATGCGGTTCATGCACGGCGGCAAGGGCCTGCCTGACGTCGATCCGCGGAAGATCAACCCCGAACCGGTCATCGAACCCTACGCACCGGACCTCTCGAAGCCGCCTGTCTACCTCGTCGACATCGACGGGACGGTGGCGCTGAGGGGAGACCGCGACATCTACGACGGGTCCAAGGCGCACCTCGACACCGTGAACAGCCCGGTGGCGTGGGTGCTCGATTCGCTGGTGCTGGCGCTGGAGTGCGATCTCGTGTTCGTCTCCGGCCGATCGGATGAGCATCGCGAGGTCACTGAGCGGTGGCTCGAGGAGAACGTCTTCGACCATGCGGGCCTGTTCATGCGCCGAGCCGGCGACAACCGCAGAGACTCCATCGTCAAGCTCGAGCTGTTCAACGAGCACATCCGGAACAACTACAACGTCCTCGGCGTCTTCGACGACCGCAACCAAGTCGTCGAGATGTGGCGCGAGCTGGGGCTGACGTGCTTCCAGGTCGCCGAGGGCAACTTCTGAGAGGAGAGAGATGAAGCCGAGGAAGATCCTCGCAGCCGGCGCCCTCGCGGTCGCCGGCTTTTTCATGGCCGGATGCGCGACAGGCCAGGGCGAATCCCCGCTCGAGCACATCGGGGTCGTCGAGGTCGAGATGAGCGACCGCACCGTCGAGTGCGTGAAGTGGAAAGTGGGCTACGCCGGCGGACTGCAGTGCGACTTCCAGGGAAGCGCGCAGTGAGCCTCAGCGCACCCGAAAGGGAGACCGTGGTCTCGGTCTCCGATGCTGATGAGCGGGTTCGCATCTGGACGGCCCAGCGCCGTCACATCAACAAGCTCAGGAAGAGCCCGAAGGCCGTCGAGGTCGCCTCGGGCCAGCACGACGGCTCCGAATGGGCGGCGTTCGAGGTGGATGCCGATCAGTGGAGTCCGGCCAGCGGCATCCGCCGCACCCGCAACCTCACGGACGAGCAGCGCGCCGCTGCGCGCGAGCGCCTCGCTCGAGCGAGAGAGAAAACCAACAAGGGAGACTGATTTGAACCGAATCGAGATCGACGAGAACACCAGCCTGCCGGCCCTGCCGCAGGGTTTCTTCTGGCGGGTGCGCCACCGCGCGCCCGTCCTGCACATCGAGGCCAGGCGGAAGCTTTGGATCGGGTCGAGCGTGGTCGACAGCGTGTCCCTGTCTTACCGCGAGCCCCGCACCGACGGAGAGACCGACATCGCGACGCGGATCATGGACGCCGCGGACGTGGTCTACAGGAACTCCAGGGCCATCCTCGGGTCCGAGAGGAGCGACGACCAGGCGGCGGCGTTCGTCGGCGACTACCCGCCGAAGAACCTTCTCGAGATCGAGACCCCGTGAGGGTCGCCGACTACGAGCGGTTGCCGAAGATGTTCGACCCGCCGGAGCAGCTCGAGATCGACCCCGATCTCATCGAGGAGCTGTTCCCCGGATCGGACCGAGCGTTCGAGGAGACACATGACCGATGAGATCAGAACCCGCGAGGTGCTGGATGCGATCCACGCGAGCCTCACGTCCGCGCGAGCGGCGTTCGCCTCTATAGACGACCCGAGCGGAGAGGCCGGGGCGATGATCGAAGGCTTCTCCGCGGGGCTGAAGTTCGCGATCAGCGAGGTTGAGCTGCACGACCCGGACACCAAATGGAAGTGGGCATCGCACGCATGATCGAGGCGACCCCGCACCCGCGGAAGCTCGCTGACGCCCTGGCGAACGCCGCGGCGATCAGCAAGGACTCGGAGTTCGTCGGGGTCAACGTCGCGGAGGCCGGCGCCGGGTCGTGCGTCCGAGCCTACGGCCGAGGCCGGTTCGTCATGGGCTCGGGCTACGCCTACGCCGGCGACCGGGAGGGCCAGGAGTTCGAATTCGACCCCGCGACGGAGGTCGCGATCGAGCCCGGAGAGGCCGGCGCACTGCAGACCGCGCTGCGCAAGCTCAGCTCGGCGCGGGATGCGAAAGTGCTGGTCCAGGTCGACGGCGAAAGCCTGGTCGTCATGGACGGAGGCACCGAGGTGTGCAACCTCGCGACCATCGCCCTCGACTGGGACGAGCGGTGCGACATCGACCGCGAGTGCAGCCTCGCCATGCATCCCGACTGGGAGCTCGGACGGGACGGCTCGCCGCTGGTGCTTCACGCCGACGTGCTCACGACGCTGGGCAAGCTGCGACCGACGTCGACAGCGACGGCTCAGGTGCTCATAGCCATCGCGTTCCCGCTCGCGGGGAACACCGCGCACGTGCAGATCGGGCAGAGCTTCTACGGGCTGTTCGAGGCGATCAACACCGAGCGGATCACCGATCCGCACTGGAAGGAGGCGCTGACCTGGGCTAACGCTTAGGCGGCGTCCAATCAAGCGGCTCGAACTCCTTCGGGAACTTCCGGCGGACGCGGGCTTCGATCGGGCGGGCGTGCTCGTCGCACAACGCGACCAGGCCTTGATCCCCGCCCCGAGAGAACGTCCACTCCCGCCCGGGCTTGCCGCAGTACACACAATCCATACACGCAGAATAAAGGAGAGAGCGTGACCATCAAGAAGAAGACCAGCACCGTCGAACTCATCGACCTGATGTTCGACTGGGCCGAGGGGTCGATCTCGGTCCCCCGCATCGACCGGCTGTCGTTCGCGGCACTGAGCAACGCAGACTCGCCGGCAGGAATCATCCGGATCCTGGAGGACTACCTCGACGACGACGAACTCGAGTTCGTCCGATCGCTCAACGCCGACGAGTTTGGCGAGTTCGTACAGTCCTGGGTGGATCGTACGAAAGACCTTCAGGAGCTCGACGCCGAGGATGAGCTCGACCTCGATGACGGGCTGCGAGCGCTGCTGGATGACGAGCCGACCGAGATCGCCGAGCCGCGCGACGGCGATGACAACCTCGGCGCTCCGCTGACCGCCGAGGAGAAGAGCCGGATCGACGCGTTCTATTCCACCGAGAAGGGCGCGTACGTCGCAATCTCCGCAGCGCTCTTGGGTGTCGACCCGTTCGACCCCGCCTTCGTGCGCGGAGTTCTCGAGGGCTAGGCGCAGCGCAACGCTCGTACCTTCTACACGTTCCTGGGCTACAATCCACTCATGCACCTCTTCAACAACCATGCCGCAAATCGGCTAGAGAGAGATGAGTGATGCCCGTACAAAGGAAACTGCCGGACATCGAAGAACTCAAAGAACTCCGATCGCAGGGCCTCACCCTGAAGGAGATCGCGGCAATGTTCGATGTATCCCACCAGGCCGTTTCGAACGCGTTCGCCCGCGCGCGCGAAGGATCGGGCTCGTCCCGGACCTACCACAGCTTCACGCCGTGGAAGAAAATCGAACGGCAGCACCAGAGTGCACAGGTCATGCAGTTCCTCCGGTCGGGGGACCTGATCGCCCGGGGGAAGATCACCTCTCCCCTGGCGATCGAGGCGTACGAGCGCTGGGTTGACAAGCTCAACGAACTAGGTCTCGTGGTGTGCTACGACCCCGAGGCCCCGCCGAACGCTGCATCACAGGTCGGGGGGTTCTATTATAGAATCAGACGCGAGTCCGACCCCCCTGGCATCATGCAGGTGGACCCGTAGAGGCGAAGGCCCCAATCCGGGGCCTTCTTCCACATCTAGGGGGCGACTGGTCCACGCCCTACGAAAGGTGAGATATTGATTGGTGCAGAGCTCCACGAGGACTGTGAGGTCATCCTCGACGAGCCGAACATCGTGGTCTTCACGCACCCCGGCACCGGGACCACCGCGCTCTTGCGCATCGACGAGAACCTCGACCCCCTCGAGGGTGGGGATCCCAACGACTACGGCTACCTGCCCACGGAGATCTTCTGGGTCGACGACACGTTTCAGCTGATGCTCGCCGGGGTCATCCCGATCAGCGACATCATCCGGCACGCCGAGGGCCTGAGCGTGGAGGATGCCCTTGGCTGAGACGACGCTCGAGGTCCCCCGCTACCGCCAGCGCCGGTCGGTCAGTCAGCTGACCGGGTTCGTCCGCTGCGGGGAGGCGTACAGGCTCGAGAAGGCCGCCCGAGCACCCGCGCGTCCCGCCGCGTGGTTCATGATGGGCACCGCCGTGCACGGGGCAATCGAACACTACGAGCTCAATCACCGAGCGGCGTCTGCCGACGAGATCGGACAGCTCGCCGTGCTCGAGTACGACCAGCTCATCGACGATGCGATGGAGCGGGAGCCCAACCCAGCCCGCTGGCTCACCGGCGGCAACAAGAAGGGAGAGAACGACATCCGCGACAGGCGGATTCGAACGGGAGAGTACGCCGAGGCGTACGTTCGATTCGCCGAAGCCCACTCCGAGGAGTGGAGGATCCTGCAACTCGGAGACCAGCCCGCAGTCGAGCTCGAGTTCACCGTCGACTTCGGCGGCGTCCAGGTGCTCGGCTACATCGACCAGGTCCGTCACTACCGCGACGGACGCATCGAGCCGGTCGACATCAAGACCGGCAGCCGCAAGCAGGACAGCTCGTTCCAGCTCGCCATCTACGCTCACGCGATCAACGCCAACCTCGGCGTTCTGCCGATCGTCGGGAGCTTCTGGGAGGCGAAGCACGAGGCGGACAGCACGATGCCGCTCGGCGGATGGAGCAAAGAGCTGCTCGACGACATGTTCAGCCGGTTCGATCAGGCTGAGCGGCAGGCGCTCTACGTCCCCAACCCGGGAGACGCCTGCAGGACATGCCCGGTAGCCGACTACTGCCGGGTGAACGGCGTCCCCGACCTCGCATCGGAGTACGCCGGCACGTTCGAACGCGTTTAGCGACACGTTCGCGAGCAGCAAGCAACACACCACCAGGAGCGCTGAGGCGCTCCTTTTCGCATTCAAGGAGAGCAATTGACCGAAGCCAACTTCTCGTTCACCACGAAGATCGACGGCGACCTGTTCACCGTCCGGGGCAACTCGGTGGAGGAGTTCGGGGCCAACGTCCAGGCCGCGACGAACTCCGGCATCGGCGCGTCGATCAAGCAGATGGTGCAGGCGACGAACGACGCGGCGGCGTTGAACACCCACCTCGACGCCACGCCGGCGAACCCGCCCCAGACCGAGGCCTACCAGCCCCCTCAGCAGCAGCAGCAGCAGTACCAGCAGCCGCAGCAGCAGGCCGCTCCCCCAGCCGCTGATTCGCAGAGCCCGTGGGGGCAGCCGGCCGGCGCCCCGATGAGCGGGCAGGGCGCTTGGGGCGCCCCTGCGCAGGCGCCGCAGGGCTGGGCCCAGCAGCCCTCTGCCGCGGGCCAGGATGCATGGAAGCACGATGCCAGCATCCAGCCTCCCCACCTGCAGCCGCCGATGACCCCGTTCGGACCGGCCAAGTACAAGGGCGGCATCGGCAAGAACAATCGCCCGTACCGCATGTGGGTTGACCCCCGCCCGTGGTCGCAGATCAAGAACCTGCCGAAGGACCAGCAGTTCGAGTCGGTGTTCATCCGCGACTCGGATCTCGGCATCTGACCACGAGCAAACGGGAAGAACAGGGCGGACTCCGGTCCGCCCTTTGTGTTCCCCCAGGAGGGAGGTAAGTGCAGAGCCTAGTTCAGGCCAAGAGGAAGAATCAGGCTGCTGGCGTGCCGATCCCGATGCCGTGGAGGCAGCTCGTAGACGCGGGAGCAGTCTTCCGCAAAGGACAGCTCGGGCTGGTTGCGGCCGGCCCGGGCACCGGGAAGTCGGCCATGATCCAGACGATGGCTCAGGTCGGCGACGGAGAGGGGACGCTCGCGTCGGCGCTGTACTTCAGCGCAGACACCGATGCGTCCACGTTCTTCAAGCGCTCCGCGGCGATCAGCACCGGCTACCAGATGAGCGATGTCGACTCGATGATGCTCGAGGGCACCGACCAAGGCATCGAGCAAGCCGTGATCCGAGACACCGCGCACATGCGCGCTGACTTCCGGAGCTCGCTGTCGGACCAGGACGTCTACGACGAGATCGACGCCTACGCCGAGGTCTACGGCGAGTACCCCGAACTGATGGTGTTCGACAACCTGAGCAACATCTACGTGCAGGGATTCGACGACGAGCGGCAGGGCATCAACGCGACGTGCACGATGCTCCACGACATCGCTCGAGAGACGAACTCCGCGGTCATCACGCTCCACCACGTGACTGGGATCTACGAGGGCGAGCCCAAGCCCGTGCCGATGAGCGGACTCATCAACAAAGTCTCGAAGATCCCCGAGGTGATCTTCACGCTCCACCGCACAGGGACGGTACTCAACGTCTCGGTGGTCAAGAACCGCAACGGCCACGCAGACGCCTCGGGCAACACGTTCTACGGACTGCCCGTCGACCTGGGAAGGATGCGCGTTGGGTAACCAGAAGAAGCGCTGCAAAGACTGCGCGGCAGAGGGCATCACTACCGCCAGGCCGGCCCCGCACCCGGGGCCGCGGTGCGCCTCGCATCACCGCCAGGTGCGGGCCGAGCGGAAAGACCGGGCGTGGGAGCAGAGGCTCATCGCCACGTACGGCATCACCGCCGAGGAGTACTGGGCGATCTACGAAGCGCAGGGCGGGCGGTGCTACATCTGCCGCCGAGCGACAGGGAAAGTGCGGAAGCTCGCGGTAGATCACGATCACCAGAGCGGACTGGTACGCGGCCTGTTGGACAAGTCGTGCAACCGCAACATCCTCGGCCATTCGCGCGATGACATCGAGTTCTTCGAGAGATGCATCGCGTATCTGCAAGACCCGCCGGCGCGGGCAATCATCGGGGAGCGCGTCGCTCCCGTTCACGAAAAGGAGGATGCATGATTGCAACAATCGAAGAGATCAGGGAGGCTGACTGCGTTATCACGATGGGCGGAGAGGGCCTCTTTCGGATTGAGGGCGACGGCCCCTTCGCGGGCCTCTGGTCGAATGTCGAAAACGACGCCCCGGGTACGCACTGGCCGGAGGCGAAGTGCCTCTATGGCGACCACGAGCTTGAGGGCCTTGGCGTATTCATCGCGGTCAACAGCGAGGACCCCGCTCCCGACATGGTCACCAATCCGCCTCACTACACGGACGGCCGGAGCATCGAGCCGATCAGCGTGATCGAGGACTGGGGCCTCGGCTACCACACCGGCAACGCGCTGAAGTACATCAGCCGGGCCGGCCGGAAGAGCGATGAGATCCAGGACCTCGAGAAGGCGGTGTGGTACCTGAACCGCCGCATCGCGAAACTCCGGGGTGAGGCTGAGTGAAAGCGCTCTTCGGCATTCTGAATCTGGTCGCGCACCTCGCCGGGTGCGCGGCCTTTGTCTTGGCGGTGTTCGGCATCACCGGCACCGCCATTCTCATAGGCGGGCTGTCGCTCGCGTGGTTTCTGACCGCGATCGCATTCGGCGCCGCGTACAACATCGGCCGATCATCGGGGCTGAAGAACAGGAGAGAGTGAATGGACAACTACGAGCCCCCGAAGGGAGCCGTCGTCTACGTCAAGCCCGACTGCCCGCAGTGCGTGGCGACGAAGCGGTGGATGGACCGCGCCGGCGTCCGGTACACCGCGGTTGACCTCACAGAGGACGCCGAGGCGTACCGGTTCGTGACGGGCCATCTCGGCTACGCCCAGGCGCCGGTCGTCCTCGACGGCGACGGCGCGCACTGGTCGGGCTTCAGGATCGACCTGCTCGAGCAGAGCTTCCAGTAGTGGCGAAGTTCCCGATCCTCCCAGTCCTCGAGCACTACGGGCTGGAGGGGGTGACGGAGCAGCCCGGCAACCAAAAGGTGCAGTGCTGCTTCCACGACGACTCAATGGCCTCTGCGTCGGTGAACACCGACAAAGGGGTCTTCTCGTGCTTCACGTGCGACGTGAAGGGGGACGCAATCGCCATCGTCAGAGAACAGGAAGGAGCTGACTTTGCTGGTGCCGTCCGATTCCTCGAAGAGGTTCTTGGCCTCGACGGCTCATCGGTATCATCAAGCGCTTCGCGACCGAGAGAAGTCCGAAGCAGTCTACGAGTATCTCACCGCGGAGCGCGGGCTCACCGAGGAAACACTCGGAGGGTATCTCGTCGGCTTCGTTGACGACGCGGCAGAAGGGCACGAGGCGGCCTCGGGGTTCATCTCGATCCCGTACCTGACTTCGCGGTGCATCGTCGACATCCGGTTCAGGCGCCCGCCCGATTCGGAGAAGCCGTACAAGTACTACACGCTCCCCGGTCACCCCACCCGGGTGTTCGGCACGTGGGCGATCGACCAGTCCGTCCGCACCATCGCCATCTCCGAGGGAGAGATCGACGCGATGAGCGCGACCCAGGCCGGCATCCCGTGCGTCGGGATCCCCGGAGTGAAGGCCTGGAAGGACTACTACCCGCGGATCTTTGCGGGTTACGACGAAGTCGTCGTGTTCAGCGACAACGACGACACGAAAGGCGACGAGACCGAGGGGGTCGGTCTGAAGTTCGCCAACACCGTCGCCAGAGACCTCTCCGAGGTCGGCGTCGACACCCGGGTCGTGCTGATGCCAGAGGGGCACGACGTGAACTCGTTCATGAAGGAAGAAGGAGAGTATGAGCTCAGAGCTTACGCCGGTGCCTGATGCACCGGAGTCGGAAGTGTTCATCCCGCCGGCATTCACGCCCCGCGTGGGGCAGCTGGCAATGATCGTCCTCGACGGCACGACGTACCCGTGCGAGGTCACCCAGCTGATCGACTACGACCCGCCCGTGCCCTACGACGGCCCGCGGTGGAACGCGAAGGCCCGGATCATCGGAGTCCAGGGGACCGAGGTCGAGATCTTCGTCCACACCGAGGAGTTGTTCACGCACATCCAGTCCAACCCCGCGGCCGAATCGAAGGAGGCCGCTTGAGCCTGACAGAACTGCTGTCCCCGGAGCGCGCAGAGGAGCGCCGGCACCCCGTTGAGGTCGTCCTCGACATGCTCGAGGGCGAGGAGCGGGAGGCCGTGGTTGCCGCGCTGAAGAACCCCGCGTTCCCGAATCGCCAGATCGCAGACGCGCTGCAGCAGGTGGGCTACGACGTCACGAACAAACAGGTCGGTGCATACCGGTCGAAGCACCGCGTTGCGCAGTTCGCGAAGAGGGCGGGTGATGACCAGTGACCGACTTCGTAGATGCCCTGCTTTCGGCGGGCAACAAAGCGAAGGGCTTCCCCTCGACGTTCACGACGTCGACCGACGGGGAGACGGGGGTCATCGAGACCCCCGCGATGCCGGGCGAGATCACCGACTTCGACGACATCCTCGAGAGGTGCGGGTTCGACCCGGAGGTGTTCGAGCTCGATGGCACGCCGCGAATCTCCCGCTGGCAGGCCCAGACGCCGGACGGCGTCGAGTGGATGACGTCGTACAAGATCTCGGTTCGCCTACGCCGGCACGCCGCGGACATCGACGACCTCGTCGCGGAGATCCACCGCTCGGTCCCGATCGTCACGACGACCACCGCCTCGAGCGGGGTGCTGGTGGTCGCGGCCGGCGACCTCCAGATCGGCAAGGCCGACGGGGACGGAACCGAGGGGATCATTCGGAGGTTCAAGCGCTCGATCGACCGGGCCGCTGATGAGGCGCGTGCGGATCCGCCCGAGACCATCTTGCTCGCGTTCCTGGGCGACTGCGTCGAGGGCATGGTCAGTCAGCAAGGCCGCGTGGTCGGCAACTCCGACCTCGGCTTGACGGACCAGCTCAGGGTGCTGCGCCACCTCGTCACGTACGCCGTGCTCGAGCTGCAGGGCCTTGCCGGCGAGCTGCACGTCGCGACGGTGCCCGGCAATCACGACGAGGCGTACCGCTCCCCCGTGCCGGCCGCGCCGACCGACTCGTTCGCCATCGACTCGGTGCGCGCGGTGGACGAGGCGTTCGAGCTCGCGGGCAGGGGTGAGGATCTGACGTTCCACTACCCGCTCGAGTCGGAGCTCGCGCTCGAGGTAGAAGTCGGGGGTCACGCCTTCCTCCTCGCCCACGGCCACCAGTGGCGGAAGAACGGCGGGCACTTCGAGTGGTGGAGGAAGCAGGCGTTCTCGTACCAGACGGGTGCGCACGCCGAGTACCTACTCGCCGGCCACCGTCACCACTTCGAGGTGGACAGCGACAGCCACCGCTTCTTCATCCAGGTGCCGGCGCTCGAGTCTCGCTCCGACTGGTGGAGGAACCAGTCAGGCCAGGTCAGCAACCCCGGCATCGTCCTGCTCCGGCCGGGACTCACGCAGCCGGACAAGATCGCAGTCGTATAACGAAAGGGGGCCTATGGAGCCCGAAGCAGACGTCGACGATTTCGATGTCATCACAGAGATCTACAACGCAGCCCGCCGCGCGCGGACGTCCAACGACATCTTGTCGCTCGAAGACCTGGAGCAGGAGCTCTGGGTCTTCTGGCTTGAGCACGGGAGCATTCAGGACTACACCGACGCCAAGAAGCGCAGCCTGCTCTCCCAGGAGGCGCGCAAGCGTCTGCGCGCAGAGCGCGTGGACTACATGCACTTCAGCGGCGCGTTCCACTACACGCCCGACGCGGTGCGCAAGGTCCTGCGCGAGTACAGCTGGGCGGAGATCACCGACATCCACGACGTCGAAGGCAAGGCGGACGTCGACTCGGCGTTCGCGAAGCTCACCCACGCCCAGCGAGAGAACCTGTTCCGGATGTTCGCGCTCGACGAGGCCGATCGGATGAGCCACGCCGAGAAGGTCAGCGCGTACCGCGCCGTCGATCGCATCTGCGACACCCTCAACGGCCGGCTCGAGGCAGAGATTCTCGACACCGCAGACGCGTGGGGTGAAGCGTGAGAAGGAAGACCACAGGCCTGAAGCGGCGCCACGCGCGCCGCATCCGGCGGGGCATCGTCGGGGCCGGCCTCGCGTACAGCCACATGAAGTCCGGGAAAGAGGGCCTCGGCGTAGCGATCTTCTACGCCGTCGACTCGCTCGGCGGCCTCACGCGCGAGGCGCTGTACCGCGAGTTCGCGAGACTGGTAGTGCGAGACGTGCTGTAGTCTGAGTATCGTGAAGAAAGTAAAGATTCTGGCACCCCTGCTGGGGCTCGCGCTGCTGGCGGGGTGCGCGATGGAGCCGACGACACCCGAGTCCGTGGGCATTCAGCAGGACAAGGCTCCGTCGGCGTCACCGACGGCCACGAAGAGCCCCACCCCCACGCCTGAATCGGAGCCAGTTGCCTTCAGGGACTTCGCCACGTACACCTGCTCCAGTGATGGTGAGGTCTCGGACATCAGGGAATACGAGAGCCTGGAAGATGCCTGGCTTGCGCGGGACGCAGTGGAGGGGCAGATATGCGGCGCCGAGATTAGCGATAGCAGTATGCGCGAATATCTCGCGTCTGACGCGAGGGCTGAGGACCGTAAGGCAGTGCGACTGATCGAGGAGTTCTTTTCCTCTTCAGGCCTAACCGAAGTGATTGAAGAGAGCCCCGATTTCGCGATGACCGAAGAGGCGCTCCTCAAGACAGCCCACGGCCCATGCGCTCAATTTCGCGTGGAGGATTCTTTCGATTCCCAGGGGCCTAATGCAAGGCTCTTCATTGAGGCGGCATACACAGTCTGCCCCGACCACCCCCTTCGACCCTAGCTCCACATACACGAAAAGCGCCCCCTGGGCGCGCATTGGATTGCCGTTCCCCGCATGGGGGTTCAGCTTTCCGTGCGCGCCCAGGGGGCGCTTTTTTCGTATTTACAGGCATTCCCCGCCAGTGAGGGCTTGACGTGGGCCTAAATTAGGCCCTACGGTTCTCTTCGAGGCAAGGCCACGAGGCCGGCCGACGAGGTCAGGAAGGACCAGTCACATGCTCGAAGACTTTGCTGCCGAGTGCGCAGCACCGCTTGCGCCTCGCACTCGCGAGAACTACGAGACCGCCCGCCGCGCGTGGGAACAGTGGTGCGAGGGGCGGGGGATAGATCCGCTCTCGATCACCCATCACGATCTCACCGCGCACATCGGCTTCATGCAGGATCAAGGGCATATGCCCCGCTCGATCCGCTCGCGCGTAGGGCTCATACTCTCGCTGTACCGGTGGATGCACCTGCATCAGCTCATCGACCACGATCCGACCAGGAACGTGCGCCTGCCGAGGGTCCCGCAGCGCAGCATGAGGCCGTACCTCTGCCGCGAAGATGCGCGAGAGTGGGTTGACTCGGCGATGGGCGACCCCGAGCGCCCGATCAGCCTGCTGGTGCTGCTGTGGCTGCTCTCGGGGCTGCGGCCGTCCGAGCCGCTCCAGATCACCGGCAGGGACGTGCTGCCCCGCGGCGACCAGCTCACGGTCACTCTCCGCAGGAGGAAGAACGGCGGGTCGCAGTCGATCCTCCTGCCGGAAGAGACGGCCGAGGTGCTGCTCAAGCACGTCAGCGGGGTGCGGCCGATCATCCGCAACGCACGCGGCGAGATCCCGAGCATGGGGCTGGCGACCCATTGGCTGCGCCGGTGGTGCCGGCGCAACTACGTCGCCTACGTGCCGCCGTACTCGCTCCGGGTCACGTACATCACCCTCGGCCTGGAGTCCGGAGCGGACCCGCGACACATCGCCGGCTCGGCCGATCACACGCTGGCGATGACGAGCTACTACGACCGGCTGCACGGGTCTGTCTCGCATAACCCGGGGCCGGGTCTGGCTGCCTGGATCCGCGAACCGTCGAAGCAGTCGGAGTATCCTGAGACTCATGATGAGTCCAGCCGAGTTCCGAGCCCTTCGGGCGCTGTTGAGCGTCCCGAGCTCGTGGCTGTGTGAGTACCTCGACGTCTCTGAGCGGTCGGTGCGCAAGTGGGAGCAAGGAGAGCGCGAGATCCCCGAAGGGGTCGCGGCGAAACTACGGGGTCTCGTTGACGATACGCACGACGAGGTCGAGCGACTGATCGCCCACCACCGGGATCACGGTGGCCCGGTGCTGGTGCCTCGATGGGAGTCGGGCATCCCATCGGGGCCGCACCAGGACAAGCCGCTGGAGTGGTGGCGGGTCGTCGCCGGCCGCGTCATAGACCACCGCCCGGGCATCGACGTCGAGTGGTGCTGAGGGGGCGGGACTCAGGTAACCGGCTCGGTCCAGGCCGCGTCCCAGGTGTCCTTGCCGATGAGCGAGTCGACACCGAGGCCCTTCTCCTTCTGGAACGCCTTGGCGACGCGAGCGGTGGCGGGGCCGTAGAGGCCGTCCGCTCCGCCCGGGCCGAGGTTCCAGCCACGCTGGATCATCCGCTCCTGCCAGCGCCGCAGATCGGCGCGGTGGCTGTAGTAGCCCGAGACCGACCGGGTCGGGCCGGACTTCGGTCCGAAGTACCAGCCCTTCTTCAGGGGGAATGCCGGAGCTGTGGGCCGAGGCTTGGGCGGCTTCTTCACGGCCGGCTTGCGCGCCTGGAGCGCGCCGATCGTCTCCTTGCCCGCGCGCCCGTCAACACCGAGGCCGCGGGACTCCTGGTAGTGGCGGACGTGCTTCTCGACGGTCGGGCCGTAGAACCCGTCAACCCCACCCTTGCCGAGGTCGTAGCCGAGGGATTTCAGCTGCTCCTGGAGCCACCGGACGTCGGTGCCGCCCGAGTAGAGCCGCATGATCCGCGAGCCGATGGTGTGCTTCGCGGTCGGGGACTCGTACCGTCCCGAGCTGGATGAGCTGCCCCCGCCTCCGGCGCCGGTGCCCTTGCGGGCCTTGACCATGTTGCGGAACGATCCCATGTTGAACGTCGGGTCGATCTTGCGACCCCGGGGGGAGCAGACCTCTTTGTGGCCGCGGACGTGGGTGATCGGGATCTTGTAGTGGTCGCAGAGCTCGCGGCAGAGCTTGGCGTAGGCGTCCATCTGCTTCGCGCTCCAGGCCTCGCCGACGCCGTTGTTCTCAGCCTCGATGCCGATCGAGTTGCTGTTCGAGTAGCGGGTCGCGTTGACCTTGCCCGCATGGTTCGCGCGACCACTCGCGACGACGTAGATCGTGCCGTCACGAGCAAGCAGATAGTGGCACAGCGGCCCGGGCAGGCCGGGCCGGCCGTTCTTCACCACACCCAGAGACGGGGCGTTGCGGCCCTTGCCCGAGGCAGTGTGGTGGACGACGACGGACTTCGGGGAGTTCATCGCGCGGCCGCGGCTCTTCCAGCCGGCGACCTCGATCACGGGGTATCCGGTGCGGCGGGCGACGAGCGCGAGACCAGTCAGGCGAGCCATCACAGCCTCCCTTCGGAGAAGGGGGCCGGGGCGAGCGAGTCTTCGATCGTTCGCATCAGGCCTCACCCCTGACGACCGCGTCGACATCCGCGTCGTCGATCGCGTAGTCGCTCATCGAGCCGTCGCGGCTGTTGTCCCAGCCGGCGTCGATCTCGCCGACGTACTTGCCGGACTTCGCGGGCACGAGCAGGGCGATGGCCGCGGTCACGAGGGTGGTTGCTGCGGCTGCGACCTCGGCGGGGATCTCGACACCAGCGACGGTGGCAAGGATCCAGGCGAGGATGGTGACGACAGCGCCACCGAGAATCGTGTAGCCGGTCTTGGCGCTGGGCTCGGTTGCGGTGTTTCGCATAGAAGCCTCCTTTTGGGCATGAGAAAGGCCCCCAGGAGAAGCTCCAAGGGGCCTAGAGTGGATTGGAATTAGCCGGGGCTACGTCATATCGACGAGCGTTCTTTCACGAGCAGGAATGGGCGGTACGGTGCCGTTGGCGATACCGGCGATGAGCGCGTTCACGTACTCTTCCGACTCACGCAGCTCGAGGCGCAGGTGCGCGATCTCGACCTTGAGGTCTTTTACCTCGGTGCGGAGTTCTTGCAGGAGTCCTTTATGTGCGTCGAGCGCCGTGGAAAACTCGGCGGTGAACTGCTTCCTGGCCTCGGTTTCGCCCGTCGCGGAATTGTGCCGGTGATTCACGATCGCGGTGACGATCGCCCCGACCCCGCCGGTGCCGAGGATCGCCCCGACGATGGCGATGACGACCGAAGCGCTCAGGAGGGATCACCCCGCCTCTTGCGGGCGCGGAGCATGTCGCGCAGCGGATGACGGAGCAGGCGATCCAGCCCCCACCACCGGGCGCCGAGATAGGCGGCGAGTGCCGCCACCAGGAACACGCCCACCCCGGCGGCTGAGTTGAAGTTGACTGCCACCGCGTTGAGCAGGGCGACGACGTAGATAAGCACTCCGCCGGCCATGAACGGCAGGCTCGAGTACTCCCAGAGCAGCCGCCCGGCCAAGACTCCAGCGGCCGCGATCAGGCCCGCGACCATGAAGGCGATCCACAGCACGAGCTGCCACGGTTCGGTGGCGACGAATAGGGAGCCGGGCAGGTCGACGAACCAGGCATACACGCCCGCCGCTCCGATACTCGCGTGCCCGAGAGCGCGCAGAACGCGCTCGGTGGGGCTGGGGTTCATGCACGGCGAGTCGGGGTCGATGACCGGGATCGAATCAGTCGAGGTCGAGATTGCTGTCACCCTCAGCCCCCTTCTCCGCCTCGAGCTCGGCGATGCGCACGCGGAGGCGGACGTTCTCCTCGGTCAGCCGAATCGACTCCTGGAGGTAGTGGGAGTAGAGGTTGGTGACGACCTGGACGTCGGTGTTCTGGTCAGGCATTGATGAGCTCCTTGAGGTCGGTGAGCTCTCGCTGGAGCTCGGTGATCTGATCGCGCTGGTCGCGCACGATGGGCACGAGGGCCATGCCGATGCGGTCGTAGTGCAGCCCCTGGGTCTGCCCGTACTGGTCGATCTCGACGAACTCGTCGAGCCCGGCATCGAGGAAGTCCTCAGAGACGGCTCCGATGTGCCTAGTGAGCTCCTCGGGCGCCTCCATCAGCGACTCGGGCGCGGGGCACATCGGGCTGTCCTTGCGGAACCGCATGAGCTCCTGATGCGCCGCCTGCTCGGCCTTGTCGACCCACGACTTGAACGGGATCGAGAGCAGCTTGTCGGCGTAGTCGCTAGGCGGGATGACCCGCTCGTCATCCTTGTATCGGCGAGCGGAGGTGCTGCGGCCGAGGACGCCGTTCGAAGTGATATGCACGTTCGCCGACGATCCGTAGGTGCGGCCGTGGATGTCCATCGACCGAATGAACCCCGACCTAGAGTCCCAAGTGAGGTCCATGCGCGCGGCGTAGGTGTTGTCCCCGGGTCGCGCGGACTCGAAGTCGATCGACCCGTACGACCTCACCACCAGATTGCCCCCTCGGCCAGGGCCTCCTGACTGGACATGGAGTCCCCGGAAGCCCTGGAGATTGACCTCATCCGCATGAGCCCAGAGCGTCTTGCGGCCGAGGAGGTGAATGTCCCCGTCGCCCAGGAGCCTGAGGATTGAATCCCCTGCCAGCATGTCGGCGGTTCCGTTCGGGCGGACGGCAAACTGCGCGCCAAGATCGTTGTTCATCCATGCCGTCTTGCCTCGAGCGCCGATAAATCCGTCACTCCCGGAGCGCATGAAGACGGCGCCGTCGGGGTTGACGCCAACGATGGATTCCGCTCCGACTCCCTGCACGTACGCGCCGCCGGAGGATTTCGTGTAGATACTCGCGACCGACCGCCCCGAGGGGTCTTGACTTGCGATTCCGGCATCCCCGCTCGCCCAGGCGCGCACCTGGGCTAGGCCTGATCCAGCGTCGGGTCCGACCATGCCGATCGACGAGCCGTCGGAGGTCCGCGCATAGACGATGTCCCCCGATCTCGCAGGGGTATCGGACTCGCCGATTCGGACGCCCGCCGCGTCAATCGACGGGCGGGTCCCCCCTGTGGCACCTTCCCCGCCGCTCGCGGAAGTGGGATCAACGTCTTCGCCGGGCGTTGGGACTGATATTGAGCCTGTCCACAGCCGCGAGTCGATGCGGACGTGCGGGCCGCTGCCGATGCTCGACCTCAGGGTCCCGACGACGCTCAACGCCCCGTCGGTCATCTGCACGATCGGCTGACCGAAGGCGTTGTACTGCGTGAGGCCGAGGTTGTTCATCTCCACGCGAGCGCCAGCCGCCGCCGTGCGGATCGTGGCGCCGGTGATGACCTTGCCGTCGATGGCATCAGCCGCCAGCGCCTGGCCGGCGATGGAGCCGGCCCGGATCAGCTCACCTCGCAGCTCTCCGGTGGTAATGACGCCGGCGTCGAGCGATCCGATGATGCCGGACTCCGCGGTGATCGCACCGGTCGCGATCTTCTCGGTCGTGATCGCACCACCGGCGATCAGAGTCGCCCCTGCGCGCTTGTACAGCTTCAGGCCCGCGATCGAGACGGCCGCGTTGCGGTTGGAGCCGTTCGCGTGGTTGAAGTAGGTGGAGCCCAGCGACATCGCGCGGGCCGTCGCGGACGTCACGACGAGCCGCGAGCGGATGAGGGTCCACTCGGTCGGGACCTCGAAGTCCTGAGCCGGGTATGCACCCGCGGCGGCATTGGATTCTTCGGGCCTCCACGACAGGGCACCGGCGGGGCGCAGGTGCGCGCCGTTCTGGTCCCTGACCTCAAAGAAGATCTTCGACCCGGGGGTATCGGCCTTCACCCACGCCTCGAACACGACCTCGTCGCCGGCGGCGACCGGCCACTGGCCCATCGGGGCGAACGGCACGGTGTTGGTACTGGCGGGGTAGGTGACGCATGGCCCTCCGCCCGGGCCTGCCGTTGCGTTGAACGCGGGATCCCGCGGCCATCCGGCCGCACTCCCGGAGGTGAGGTCGCCGTTCGGGAGCAGGTTCCGCTCGCCGCCGATGAGCAGCTTGTCGCCGGTGATAGACCCGGCTGCCAGGCGCGCCGTGTCCAGGATCCCCGAGGTGATGGTGCCCGCGCTCAGGGACTCGATGATGCCGGACTCGGCGGTGATGCTGCCCGCGGCGATGTGGTTCGTCGTCACGGCCCCGTCGGCGATGAGCGTCCCTCCCACGCTGCCGGGGACCAGGACGGCGTCCGCGAGCAGGCTGCCGGCCTTGACGTGCCGTCCCTCGATTGCCTCGGCGGCGATGGCTGTCGCTCCGATTGCCCCCGCGGCGATGTGCCGGGCGATGATCGACTCGGCTCCAATGCGGTCCGCATCGAGGATCCCGACCGTGATCTTCGCGGCATCGACGTAGGCGAGGACTGCGCTGGAGATGGTCTCGGAGACCCAGACATTGCCGTTCCATCGCCACTGCGAGAGAACCTGCCCGCCCGACCCGAGCGAGGACACCACCCACCACAGGTCGTCAGTACGACCCGTATAGCTCGTAGGAGGGTTCGACCGAGACCGCGTGATGCGGTTCTTGCCACTCGCGGTCACGTGCGCCCGCGATGCCATGCCTAGCGCAAGGGTGCCGGTCTGGTCTGCCTGGAGGAGCCACTCGGTGCCGGTCCAGCGGTACTGCCAGGTCCCGAGGTCTTCGCCGATCTGGCGGCTGTCCCATACGGCGAGGTCGCCGGGCTTCCTGTCCGTGATCGCATCCAGCGCCGCGTTGAGCTCGAGGATGTCTGAGGCGGTGAGCATGTGGACTCGGGTGTCGGCCGCGAGCGCTTCGTCGCGAGCCTGATCTGCAAGGCGCTTCGCCTCATCCCGGGCCTCGGCCAGGATGGGGTCGGCATCGAAGTCGACCTCGATGTTGTCGATCGCTTCCTGAAGCTCGGCCAGGCGCGAGTCCCGGGCCGAGACCCACGCTCCACCAGAGAAGCGGTGTAGCTCATTTCCGCCACCGCTGGTGTTGAACCACAGGTCGCCCTCCTTCGGGGGTGGCGTGGTCGTCTCATCGGGGGCTGTCGGCTGCCAGTACGTGGTGGTGCCGGTGCCGTCGGTGACAATCCGCTCCACGTCCCGGCGCAGCTCGTCTTGCGCCTCCTGGATCGCATCCACGCGCGAGTCGGCGGCGGATACCCATTCCCCGGCCTCGCCGGACCAGACGTGCGGGAGGTTGCCCTGGCCGAACCAGATGTCGCCGTCCTTGAAGCCGCGCACGATGGGGTTGCCCTCGTCGTCGAGGACGGGGTTGCCGTCCTCGTCCAGCACCGGCCGCGGGGTGGGCTCTTCGTCTCCGTAGTAGACGCTGTTCTTTCCGTCGGCGGACTCCATCGCTTCGTCGGCGCGCAGGGCGAGATCGAACAGCTCGGAGTCGAGATTGACCCCGCTCACCTCGATGTCGACGCGCTGCGAGGGGATGCCGTAGCGGCCGGCCTTCGACCGGGCCATGAGCACGCACCAGTACGTGCCGGACTCGACCAGCGGTCCGATCGTCGTGTCCCCACCCTCGGGGACGACAGAGAAAGACCCCGCGAAACTGCTCACGGGGTCCGGGACGAAGTTCTCATCGAGGCTGAGGTGGATCTCTACTCGATCCGCGTCGGCTGTCGAGCCGATGTCGGGGTCGGAGACTGCGGCGGGGTCGTCCGGGGATCCCCACCCGCCGTCCCATCGGACGCGGACGAAGCCGGCATCCGAGGTCACGACCGGCACCGAGGGCTGAGGCGGGGGTGGGCCTTCGATGTATTCGATGTCCAGCGCGCCGTTGCCGTCCGGGCCGATCCGCCCGATGATGTGCCCGTCACCGTCGCCCCACTCGAGAACCCCTCCGTCCATGCGGCTCGATCCCAGCTGCGGCGTGGTCGCGTGCCCGAGGGCCAGCTGCTCGATGCGGTAGACCTCTTCAGCGAGCCTGCGAGAGCTGCTCACTCATGCCTCCTTCGCGGAGACGTCAGATGTCTCCGAGTGGTTTGATTCGCACGGATGCAACCCCTTCCGCGGGGTTGATTTCGATCTGGGTGATGAGCACCCACGCCTCGGTCTCCAGACCGCGGCGGTCGAGCGTGGAGTAAAGGACCTCGTCCCCTACGTCGAAGGCCCCAATGGGTGCGAGCGAGTCGTTGATGACGGTGAGCTCGTCGTATTCCCACCACTCCCGCCGGGTGCGTACGAGCGCCTCGGCCGTGGCGGAAACTCGCTGGTGCGAGCGCAGTCGCTTGTCGACGTGGGTTGTCACCCTCTGGAGGCCGTGACGACCCCCGGCCGGGTATCCCCACTGCGAGCGGAGCATCTTGCTGCCCTCGCCGGCGCCGTAGACCTGGACGGTCGTCGCCTCGAGCTCGGTGCCGCGGGTGAGCTTGGGCCGGACCATGACGTTCTCGCCGTCGACGAACGTCGCTCGGTGGTTACGTCGGCGCGAGCCGGCGAACACCTCGATGCGGTGCGAGGCCTGGTGCCCGCTCATCGTGTGGACCACGCGTGCGTTCGCATCGCAGTCCTGGAGCAACGACTGGAACTCTCCGAGCAGGCTGTGCGTCGACCAGTGCTCGAGCTTGTACGCGGCATCATCGAGCGCCTTCTCGCGGTCTTTGATCGCGCGATCGCGCTCATCCTTCTTCCGCTTGTACTCGCGGTCCGCCTCCTGCGCGGCATCGCGCCGCTTGCGCCATGCCTCGAGGTCTTTGTTGTACCGGTCCATCGCCTTCGTGTACGAGGAGCCGAGTCCGGATCCCGTGGGGCGCTTGGGCTTGGTCGGCTGCTTCTCGGTGAACGCCGGCGGCTTGCGCGGCATCGCTGGAATCGGGTCCAGCCGGCCCGGGTCGGGGTTGCCCAGCCGCGGGAGCGTGCCGTGGAACTGGAGCGCGAAACCGAGGTCCGAGCCGCCCCACGTGGCGGCGTTGTAGACCACCTGGCGGAAGGCATCCTGCGCCGGAACATCCCGGCGCTTGAAGACCCCGCGATACGGGAGAACTCCGAGGTAGCCCAGAAACCCGACGCAGTCGATCTCGGCCTTCGAGTCGGAATCGGAGACCTCGGCGATGATGTACGCGTCGAACAGCACGCCGTCGACGAACGCGTAGATCGCCGTCCGCCAGGGCTGGATGACCTGGGCGCCCGTGTGGGCGCGCTCGCGTAGCACCTCCGGCGGGAGCGTGCCGGTGAGCCGTCCGACGCCGAGCTCGCGAGCGATCGTCACGTCCGACAGGTGCAGGTCGGGGTGCAGGAGCTCTTGCGTGCCATCGCCGTTGAGACCGTAGGCGGCGTACTGAACGTCCATCCGCCCCCCTTAGTTCGCGTCGTGCCAGGTGCCGTCAGGCGCCTCGATGAACGTGATGCGGGTCGTCAATCCCGACAGGGAGTCGCAGCTGACCGCGCGCGATGCCGCGTTCGTGGAGTCGGAGATCGCGGCCTTGTAGACGAAGGTGGTGTCCTTGCCCTTGAGCTTCGAGGGCACCGTCCGAGTGTCCGCGAGCAGCCAGTTGTTTCGGTACACCGCGGAGTTCTCGGCGACGTCCCACGAGAAATGCTGGGTCGCGAACTCCCACTGCTGCTTATTCGGCCACGTATGCGGCCGATACTCGTCGCCGTACTCGATCCAGAAGTTTCCCCACGACGACTGATTTCCGTCCATCCGAACGGACAGCCATCCGGATTCGATAATCATCATCGTCGCCCACGTTGGAATGCGGGTGGTGAACTCGTTCGCGTATCCCGCGCCCCCGGGGAAGTACTCCCCGCCGGTAGCGCGCCGACCGGTGAGGAAGTTCTGATTGGAGTCGTCCGCAGCAACGCGCGGGCGCGCGTGCACGACCTCTTCCCGGCGGGGATTGAGCAGTTCGCGAGCATCGGTAATCATCGCGTTCGTGACGACCGAGGTGTTCGCGGGCATTCGGATCGTCGCCAGCAGCACGTACGGGTGCCGGAATCCGGAGCTGAACGCCGGCAGGGTCGCCGAGGCGAAGACGTATGGACCCTTCTCCCGGTCCGGGGGGTAAGCGCCCATGTACTGCGGGTCGCGGACCTCGATGCCGACAATGCGGGTGACCGTCGATGAGCTGTTGTTCGCCGGCACGGGGACGGTAATCATCGCACCGTTGCGGACGGTGTAGGACTGCTGCGAGGCGCCCTGGTACGTCGACTCCATTGCGGCACCGCCGGCGGAGATGCGCACCGAGCCGGAAGGGGTGGGGGTTGCGGATACGAGCAGGCTGGACGGGGTACTCACCCCAGTCCGGCCCTGAGTGGCGCTCCACGCCTGCTGGCGAGCCGCCTCGGCCGAGTGCTCCGCTGCACCGCCGATGAACCACGGCACGGGATCTAGAGCCATGCATTCTCCTGTGAATGACAACGGGGCCTGGCCCCGAAAGGCCAGACCCCTGTATGCGAGTGAAATGTCAGAGCGAGTAGTGCGCCGGCCTCCACCAGAAGCGGGCCGTCGCCGTGCCGGACTCGTCGACGCCGCCGAAGCTGATCTCCGTCGGGCCGCTGGCCGGCAGGCGGACGCTCTTCAGGCGGGTGCGCCGGGTCATCGTCGACAGGTGAGAGGTGCCGTTGACGTTCGCAACCCCTCTGCGGGAATCGACCTGGAGGCGCCGGCCGCGAGCGAGCGTGAAGTCGAACTCGTACCGGTTCCCTGCGATCGAGAAGTACGGCCTGCTGAGCGGCTCCATGTTCGCCTGGATGTCGACCCAGAACGGCGTGGGCGCTGTGCCGCCGATTTCGTCGATCATGCCCTGGCGGAGGGACGCCCCGCCCGTGGAGAGCGGCTCGGTCAGCGGCTCGGTGAGGCCGCGCATGAGCGGGGGCACGATCGTGAGATCGCGCGACTGCCACGCGGCGTCGTAGATGATCGGATCCATGAGCTTGAAGTCGCAGTCGATGATCGCGTAGCCCTCGAGGGCTGTCCTCATCGGGTTGCAGGCGAACCGCCTGGGCCGGCCGTAAACGGCACGCTCGCGGCCGGCCGTGTGCACGCGGAGTTCGGCGAGAGCTCCGCCCTTCTTCGTCACCGCGGGGTTGCGCCACGCGCGCTTCACGCGCCCGACGCGGTCCAGCACCTCCGCGGGAGTCTTGCCCTCGACGACGATCTCGAACGCCCAGGTCGGACCTCGGTGGAAGTCCACGCCGGCGTAGGTGTCGTCGAACACCGGGTTGTCGATGTCCTCGGACTCAACCGTCTCGGCCCCTAGGTCCATGTCGCGGATCCAGATGGGCGTGAAGTCGTTGATCTCGAGATCGCCAAGGGCGATGCCGCCGTCAGATAGGGCCACCAGCGGCACCTCCTCGTCGCATGTGCTTCAGATGGAACGTGAGGTCTTCTGCGACCTCGTCGGCTGCGTTGCGCTCGACCGTCGGCAGGGTGATGTTGTAGACATCCCCCTCGCGCGTCTCGGTCGCCTGCGTGCCGGGGCGGACGTAGCGCCCGCCGAACCGCGTAGCGACCTGGTCGAGGATGTCCTCGGACCTCGAGCGCTTCGACTCGGAGAGCGGGATGTACGCCTCTCCCCCGGTCTCGGGTTCCGCCCACAGGCGCATCGCGCCGGCGTGGGCGATCTGAGCCGTGTGGTTTTCGGCCATAAACCGGATGCGGTTGTCGATCACGCGACCGAGATTGATCCCGCCGTTGGCGAATGTCTGCACGCCGCCTTCGATGAGACCGCCGTCGGCCATCGCCGTGCTGCCCCGGCGGTTCACCGTGACGGTGACCGTCTTCGACCGCACAGACGCGATCGCAGCCCGGAGCGCCTGGACAGCCCCGAGGCCAGATACGTTCGCGCGGACGTTGGCCGTCTTGTCCGGCACTGCTCGGATCGCCGTTGTCGCGGCACGGGCGCCGGAGATTGCTGGCGCCGGGTTCGCGGAGATCGTCGCCTGGTACCGAGCTCGAGCGGCCGCAGTGAGCGCTGTGCGCGCTGCCATAGCCCCGGCAATCGCCGGACCGGGGTTAGCCGTGAGCGTCGCCTGGTAGGAGCTTCGCGACGCCGCGGTGAGCGCAGCTCGAGCAGCTGCAGCAGCAGCCATCGCGGGTCCGGCGTTCGCGGTGATGACCGCGTTCGCCCTCATGCCGTTCAGCGCGCCCAGCTGCCCGATGACCACGCTGATTACCGGCGACGCTGCGTCGATGGCCGTCAGGGTCACGGGGGCCTGAGCCATTCGCACTGCCTGGAGGAGGCTCATCACGGCGTTGATCTGGAACGTGGCGTTGTCCATCACGTCCATCTCGCCGACGAAGCTCTGCCCGTCGAACTCACCCGCCGAGGACTGCGCTGCCTCGATCTCCGGGGACGCCTGGTTGTCGGCCATCAGGTGAGCCATCGCCACCGCGCCGTTCACCGGCCCGAGGGCGGACATTGCGGCTGCGGCCGTGGGCGTGACCTGGTCGATGGCCCCCAGGGTCACCGAGTGCGCCCAGCCCACGAAGGGCGCGAGCGCGTCGTTGATGTGCCCCGCCTTCGGCGAGGCCTGATCGTTGAGGTCGACGGTCGGGAACGGGTTGAGGCTGCCGATACCCTCGAGCAGCCCGCCGATGCCGGGCAGGAGGGGCGAGGCCTCGTCGTTGAGCCCGATAGTGGGCAGAGCGTTGAACGTGTTGACTTCGTCCAGGCCCTCCGTGATGGACCGGGTCTTGTCCTCAGCATCGCCCGCGTCAAGGTCAACCTCTGGCGTGGCCTTCGTTCCGTCGAGGTCGGCCAGCTTGTCGGCCGCGTCGTGAAGACCCTCTTCGTTCAGGATCTCGATCGCCGCCTCGTAGTCGCCCAGCACCGTGGCCGACATGAGCTTGTCGGCCACGTCATCGGCAATGCCAGAGGCGTTGTCGATTGCAGTCAGAACCACCTCGTACGCCTCATTGTTGAGCCCGGCGTCAAGAGCAGACCTAACGGCCTCGATCACCGACGACGCATCGTCGCGGGCGACGATCTCGACCAGCTTCTCGGTCTCCATCTCGTTGAGCTTGCCGGTGGCTGAGTCCAGGATCGGCGAGAGCGCGTCCTCGCCGCCGATCTTCGTCAAGTACATCGGCGACGTGAGGGCGAAGAGCATATCCTTGGCGTGCGCAACGTCAGACTGAAGCGGATCGAGTCCCGTGGCCTCGATCGCAATCTCGTTCGTCCGGCCCGTGAGGATCTCCAGGCTGCGCGCGATGGACGCGATGTCCTCGTCAAGATTGTTCTCGTCGAGGACAAGCTCGATGGCATCGGGGTTGATGTTGAGGCTGTCGAGGATGTTTGCGGCCGATTCCTCGGTCATCCCCTCAATCTGCATCAGCTGCGACATCATGTCTTCACGGATGCCGGTCATTGTGGCGCGTGCAGCCTCGATGCCCTTTGCTCCCCCGCCGACGCTGTTGAACGCCTCGGCGACCCGCTGGAACGCGGGCTCCACCTGCTGCCGCAGGATCGAGTAGAGGTCGCGCTGCGACTGCTTCGTCATGTCGAACGTCGCGTTCGCATCCTTGAAGTGGGAGACGATGTCGCTGATTCCCCCGGCGTGGATCTTGCTCCACTCGCTCATGACGGACTTGCTCTGAGCGAGGGACGCCTGGTAGTTATACGAGGCGTCCTGGAGCGCGATCTGCGACCCGGTCATGGTGTCCAGGACGGAGAGCATCTGCTGGCCGGTAATGGTCCCGGCGCGGACCGAATCGCCCCAGCCCTGCCACATCTGAGTAAGAGCGGAGACTCGCTCGGTGGAGACGCCCGTGGCGTCGGCCATGTCGAGGAGGTTCTGTCGGGCTGTATCCGACTCCTTCTCGACCTTCTTGAGCTCACCCTCGAGCGCGCTCGCAGCTGCATTCGTCCCGTCGAAGAACGCCTTGACTGGGTTCTTGCTGGCGTCCCACGCGTCCAGGCTGGAGCGAACGGAATCAATCGCATCCTTATTGCCAGCAAAGGCCTCGGTCATGGTCTGGCTCGAGACGCCGATCTGGCGCCCGACGTCGTAGAACGTCTCGCCGGCCGTCCAGAAGCTCATTCCCATGCTGGTTGTCTTCTCGCCAGCGCGCTCTGCGGCAAGCGCGAAAGTATCGGCGCTTGCCGTTCCGTCCGTACGGAGGGTGGACTGGAACGCCTTTACGCGCTGGTTCGCCTCAGAGCTCTGCTGAGCCAGCACTCCGATGCCGACGGCGGCACCAGTGAGGGCAAGCCCCCACGGCCCGCCCATCGCGCCCATCAGGCCGGTGGCCGCGGAGCGCAGGCCGGTCGCGGCGGTCGCGCCGATGGCAGCTGCTGCCTGGCCGGCGCCGGAGGCGATCGACCTCAGCCCAGCCCCGGCCCTGCGGCCGGCCTCGTGCATCTTGCCGACCTGGGTGTTGAGCGTGCCGAACTGCGAGGAGCCGGCGATGACGCTCATGCGCTGGTCGAAGTCCTGGAGGCTCTGCAAGAGCCTCTGGATCCCGCCACGACCCCGCTCAGCGTCCCGGGCGATCCCCGTGCCGAGCTGCGTGAACAGCGGGCCGATGGCGGGGAGGCTCGTGGCGAGGTTGCGCGCCGAGGTGTACATCTGCGCGAAGCTGCGCTGAACCGTGCTCGACGCCGCATCAGACGAGCGGGCGAACGTCGTCATCGGGGAGGCCGCGGAGCGCACGGCTCCAGCGAGATCGCGTACGCCGCCCTGGGCTCGCTTTGAGCCCTCGTAGACACCGTAGAGCGCGGTGCCGGTGATGCGGTCGAACGCCGCGAACCGCTGAGCCGTCTTCGAGATCTCCTGGCCCTGCTGCCTCGCCATCGTGGCGGACGCGGCCATCTCCTCGCGGAAGTACGTGGTCGCACCTCGGAGGAGGGAGATCTGCCGACCCTGAGCAGCTGCAGCTTCCTGCACCTCACGAGCGGCCCGGCCCCACTGCGTGTACGCCGGGAGCATCCTGCCGACGACTGCGTCGGACGCGGCTCGGATGTGGTTGCGCATCAGGAACAGCCCGCCCGCGGTGAGCAGCGCGGACTGGATCGGGCCGGGCAGAGCGTTGAAGCCGTCGACGAGGCCGGCAACGGCCGTCGACGCCCCGCGGACTCCACCGCCGACGAGGTCGACCAGAGCGCCCATTCCGGCAGTGAGGCGCGGGATCGCGTCGATCAGCGGCCCGGACAGGTCGCCGACGACATCCGAGACGAGTCCCACGACCGAGTTGATCGTCGGGGCGATGCCCTTGAAGATCGCACCGGCGACCCTGCCGAGGTCGCCGACCAGGCCTGCCGCGGAGTCGAATGCCGGGTTGAGCCGACGCATCGCCTCCTCGACGTCGTGCAGCGCCGTCAGCATCCCGCCGCGGAACCGCTCGTTGTCGAAGATCGTCGCGAGCGAGTTGAAGATCTCGCCGCCGATGCCGCCGGCTGCGATCTCGACTTCCTTGATCCACGAGATGTGGTCGCCCAGTGTGGAGAAGAAGTTGCCCATCCCGTCGCCGAGCCTCGAGAGCCCCTGCAGGGCTCCTTCGAACAGCTCTCCGAGGATGAACTGGCCCTGCGCCGATTCGACGGCGTCGCCCCAGCGGACCATCGCTTCGCCGAATGCGGTGAGGTCCGCAGCCCCCGCGGCGAGTGCTGCGGTGGAGAAGCCCTCGAGGATGTTCCACGTGCCCTTGGAGACGTTGCCGAGATCCTTAAGCCCCTGGATGGAGTTCTCGATCCACTGGTCAATCCGGCCGGCTGCGTCGGCTTCTGCTATAAAGCGCTCGAATCCTTCGGCGCCCTCGCGCAGCCACTCCCCCAGCCGGGGGAGGTACTCGGCGCCGCGAGCGCCGAGCTGCATGATCGCGCGCATCGCAGGGCGAGCTGCGCCGGCGAGTTCGCGCATCATCCCGCTGAGGCCGTCGAACATCCGGTCGTAGTAGCCGAGGTCGAGTGCGTCCTCGAGTCCGGTGAAGGTCTCGGACCACAGTCGGCCCATGCTGCCGGCGGTCTGGCGGAGGCCTCGCTCGAGCGTGGGGAGCGCGCGGTTGACGAACCGCGCCATCGACGTTCCCGCCTCGGACCAGAAGTCGTCTTTGATTGCGTCGCTCAGCCGGGTCCAGGAGCCCTCGAGCATCTGCGCGTTCTTCAGCGCGTTGCCCGACAGGTTGCTGAAGTCTCCCGACGACAGCGCGGAGAAGAACTCCGCCGTCGCGGTTGCTGCGACGACCATCGAGGTGGCGATCGCTCCGATGAACGTCGGTGCCATCGCGGCGCCCTGCATAACCTGCACGAGCCCCTTGCCGATGCCGAAGAGCGCTGCCGTGCCGCCGATCGCGGCGTTGGTCAGGTTGAGAACCGCGGCGGTTATCATGCTGGTGACGAGCGTGAACTTGTCGAAGTTCCGCAGCGTGCCCTCGAGCATCGTGCCCATCTTGGACAGCGCGTTGACGCCGGCCATCGAGCGCAGGATGCCCTCGGCGATGAGCAGACTCTTGGTGTTGACGCGGACGTGGATGGGGACCGAGCGCGGGCGGGTCAGCCACATCATCTGCGCGCGAGCGGCGCCGTCGTCGAGGTCGACGTTGAGCGTGGCCTTCTTGCCGTCGATCGCTTCGCGGGTGCGCTCCGCCTCCCGACGGATCCGCTCCTGGTGAGCCTTGAACTCCTGCTCGATGCGCGCGTTGTCGCGCAACGTCGCTTCGATGCGGTTGTGCTCGTTGGTTGCCGGCGAGAGGCCGAGGCGCTCATTTCGCCCCTGGCGGAGCCTGTGGAGCTCGCTTCGGACCTCAGCTAGCGCCTGGCGCTCTTTCTCCGCGTAGCGAATGCCCTGCTTCGATAGCGTCTCGCGGAGTTCACCCTCCGCCTTGCGGGCATCGACGAGGTCCTGGACGATGTCGTACTCGCGGCGGGCTGAGCGATTGATCTCCTTCTGCAGGCGCAGGACTGCCTCGCGACCCTTGGCTCCGGAAGTCTGCTTCGCAATCTCTTTGCGCAGGCCTTCGCGAATCGTCCGCTCGTTCTCGAGCTCGCGCGAGAGGTTCTTCTGGTGCCCGATCGCCTGGCGGATGTCGCCCTCAAGGGCCTTGCGCACCCTCGCGGAGTCGGAGCGGATCTGGTCGAAATCCTTCTTCGCCTGGCGGTGGTCGATGCGCACCTTCGTCGGTCGCACCTCGTCCTCGATGCGTTCGAGCTCGCGCCTCATCATCTGCTTGTGCTTCTCGAAGTCCTGGCGGACTCGGCTGCGATCGAGTTCGGGGCGGACCTTCATCGGGACGCTGTAGTCCCGGTCGCCCATCTGCTTGCGGAGATCTCGCTCCGCCTCGTCCCGGAAGTTCTTGGCCTCCGGCCTGACCTTGACGCCGACGGCGCCAATGATCTTCAGGGCCATATGCACCTACCTGCCTGCTGATGCGAAGAGGTTGTGGATTTCCCCGAGGGTCGGGGGGCGCTTCTTGGGAGCGCGGGAGCCGGGATCCGTCACCGGCGTGTACGTCGGGCCCTTGCCCTCGGGCCACTGGAGGCCGCCGATCGCGTGGATCTGCGTCCAGTTCGTCAGGGCCGCCATGAGCTGGCTCTGGAATGTCCGGGAGCCCCATGCCCGCCACTCGCGCGTCTCTTCCGGGTCGTCGCGCCGAGCTGCGGTGAATCTCGAGTCGGGTGAGAGCTCGAAGATCAGAGACAACAAAAGCCGGGGGCTGTACCACGAACCTTCCGGCTCACCCATCTCGTGGATGATCTGAACCAGGTTGAGCTGGTATTCAGAATGAAAGTCCGCGAACAGCTCCCCGGCGTATTCGTCGATCAGTTCTTCGAGCTGGCCGCTTCCCCCAGCTGCATCGACTCGCTGAAGTCGTTGAACAGCTGCTGGTAGTAGGCGAGGTCGCCCTCGAGCGCAGCGATCAGCGCGTCGGCATCTGCCTCGTCGGCGATGAGGATGCGGAACACCTCTTCGTAGACGTCCATCGCGTCGCGCGCAGAGTCCTCGTCCGTCACCTCGAAGGCCTTGGTGATCGCCTGGCGCTCTTCCTTCGCCAGGCGGAGCGGGATGCGCAGCAGTACGGTGCGCTCGTCATCGAGCTCAACGGCGAACGGTGCGTACTTCTTGTCGGCGCTCTTCTTGATGTCGGCCAGCTTCATGTGGGTCTCCAATCAGACTGTTGGCTCGGGTCTCGGGGATGAAGAAGCCGCCCCCGGGAGACCCGGTCCAGGGGCAGCTCTGCTCGCTATGCCTGCCAGCTAGGCCCCGCGTCGTTGCGGGAGGTCGTCAGCCCTCTGGTTTGAGGGCGTCGATCTCGGACTGCAGCCGCTCAAGCTCTGCCTGAAGGCCGGTGATGTCCGCGATCGCGTGGGTGTGGTCGGTCGGGTTGTAGCGGCTGGGGCGGTTCGCCACCTGCCCCCACGTCGCTGTCATCGCCGCGGAGGCCACAGCCTCGTGGGCGCCGGCCACCCCCTGCTCGAGGTGGCTCAGGCGAGACCCCGAGAGCGGTGTCTCGGGGTCGCCGTCACGCCACTCCTGGGGCGCGTAGGTCACGAACCATCACCCGGGTTCTCGGTGCCGCCGGTGGGAAGCGGGGCGACCGGCGAGGTGTACCAAGCCGAGCCGCGGTCGTTCATCCGCAGCGGGGTGACGCCGAGCGGCAGGGATGCCAGCGACTCGGTGTCGGCCAGGGCGAGGTCGTCCGAGCCGAGGATGTCGGCTCGCGGGACGTAGAAGTCCGTGTACTGGTCCCCGTCCTCGACGCAGACGTAGAACGCCCGCTGCGTCGGCGCCGGCGTATCCGCGGGGCCGATGCGCCCACCCTCGGTCACCGCGTTCGCGCCGAGGTAGAGCTTGATGCCGTCCGCGTCGAACTGGTGGATCGAGAAGTTGAACGTCACCTGCCGCGCGGAGTGCGAGGTCTTGAGGTTGCGGTTCTGAAGCGAGCCGAGAACGGTCCGCTCACCGCCCTCGGTGGTCATCGAGAGGATGTTCTCGAGCGTGGTGTGGCCCACGTTCTCCCACTCAGCCCCGGGGTTGGCGGGGTCCGTGGGGGCGTCAGTACCGACCGGTGCGGTATAGAAGTGCGCAGTCGCGATCTTGATGACTGCATCGTCGTTGAAAGCCAAGTTGCTCCTATGCGTACTGGCTTGGGATGAAGCGATTCGCCGTGCCGCCCTTGGGCGGGCGCACGAGCAGCTGGTAGACGCCCTCGTGGCGCACAGTCCCTTTCGGGAGCGAGGCGTACTGAACGACGCCGGTGCTGGTGGCGTAATCGCTCACCCGAGCGATGTCTGTGGTGGAAGTGATGGCAGCGATGGAGCCCGCGCCGGGAACGACGATCTGGTTGCGCCATGCGTGGTAGATCGCCATGCGCGCCGATTCCTCGATGTCGAAGCCGTCTGATTCGGCGTTAAGGCCAGAGGTGAAGGCTTCGACCGAGAGGAGAGAGGTCCGCAGGAATCGCTCGTCTTGGGAGACGCCTGATTCGCGCCCCGTGCGGCGATCAGCGCGCACGAGGATGAACGGCATCTTGTCGGAGAGGTCCGCGGGGATCTGCGTGCCGATGGTGACGGCGTCGCCGAACCACGGGCGGAGGATGCCGAGGCCCAGTCGAGCGACTGGGCCGAACGCCGGGTACGGAGGGAGGGGTGCGGCCATCAGAACACCGCCGCGAGGATCCCGAACCGCTCTTCGATGCCAGCGGCGCCGCCCTTGCCCGACGGGTCGTTCAGCACGACGTGGTAGTCGAGGTCTCCCTTGACGACCTCGACCTGCGAGGCCCCGGTGCGGATCTTGGGGCGGGTATTCAGCAGCGCAGCTGCCTTCGCCGCTCGGGAGCGCGCCTCGGAGCGAAGCTCGGCCTGGACGCCCCCGAGGTGGGAGACGATGTCGGCGACACTCCCCTCCCCCGTGCGCGGGTAGTACCACTGAATGTGCATCACAGGCCTCCCGAGTCGAAGGGGATGGAGTTGCGGGAGCGAAGGACGAGCTCGACGTGGCGAATGGCCCGCGAAACGCCGTCGCTCCAGTGCGGCGGCTGCGCCAGGTCCCAGAGCTCGCCGCGGAACTCGAAGCCCGACCAGGAGTCGGCGTGCGGGAGGTTCCGCACCGCGAGGCGCACGACTTTGTTCGAAACCTGGCCCGTCAGCTCGGCGTCCGCCTGCCGGTCTTCAGCGACCGTCGCGCGGCGCTTGTACGGGGTGTCGGCGGGGACCGCGACCTCGTTGCCGTCCACGTCGGTCCGCGTGACCGTCGGGTAGCAGCGCACGATCTCGTTGCCGCGGTCTATGAGCCTGGAGACCACTACCGCCCCTCTCGGAAGAAGGGGATCGGGGTGTGCACCCCGTCTGCCAGCGGAGCCCCCTCGTGAGGATCCCGGCGCACGAGCGGCGCAGATCGCTGCTGCGATCTGGGGATGAAGCGCTCGGCCCCCAGCTCGATGCGGATCGACTGCACCGACCCCGCCCCGGATGCCTCTCGGAGCATCCGGATCTCGTTGGGGGTCAGCTGCACGTCCGCCGCGTACATGTCCGCCCGCTTCAACGAGACGGAGTCTGAGCGCTCGTCGGTGTAGCCCGACGGGTTCATGTACCCGCGGGCGGCTGCCGAGGTTGCGATCGTGCGAGCGATGGCCGGCGCCTTGGAGGCGACCGGCCACAGCCTGCCGTAGTGGCGGACCTGCGCGGAGGCCGCTTCGATCATCGACTCGGCCAGGGCGATCTCGTCGGCGAGCTCAATAGGCTCCCCGCATCGCGCGGCGACCTGATCGACAGTCGCGAGCGGCTCCTCCGTCGCCGGGAGGTCGGTCTGCTCGCTCACTGCTCACCTCGCGGTGTCAGCGTCGAGCCGGGGAGCGTCTGCTCACCCGGCGTCAGCCTTCCCCCGAGCCGTCACCCGCTCCGGCGTCGCCGGTGGGCATCACGCCGGGCACGTTCAGCACGCCCGGGAACAGCTCGCCCTCGGTGATGGTGGTGGTCGTGAGCTTGCCGTGGAAGGCGAGATCCAGCCACGAGCCGGGCTTATTGCCCAGCAGCCGGGAGTCGCCCTTGCCGTCACCGGGCTTGATGTCCACGATGCCGTCGGTGGCGGGATCGTAGTCGTCGGTCTTCAGCGCGAGGCGAACGCCGCGGACGAAGAACCTCTCGGGGCTGACGAAGGTCTGGCCTCGAGCGTCCTGCAGCTCGATGTAGTCCTCCGTGTAGTTGTAGCCTACGAACGTGTCATACAGCGAGCGGTCGGTCGCGAACGCGGTGTCGTAGTCCATGATCCACCGCAGGGCGAATCCGCCGGACGCTGCAGCCGCAGCGAAGGGCGCCGAGTTCGGGATCGGGGGCGCTGCGTTGTAGAACACGAAGCCGGACCGGGTGAAGATGAAGCCCTCGTAGGGCTCCAGCTGCTCGGACTCGACGATCGTCACGCCGGCGATCGTGCCGAGCGTGGCCCTGGACAGCGCGTCATCGCCGCCGCCGTTAGCCGTGACGAGCTTCTGGCTCTTCTGGACCTCGGAAGCGAACGCCGAGCCGACGAGGCAGACGTAGTCCGACCCCGGGGAGCGCATCTTCTTGATGTCGGCCTTCGCGTCGACGAAGGCGTTGAAGATGTTGTCGCGGTTGAGGTCGGCCTGCTCCTTGATGGTCGCAGACGTGGAGTCCACCACGATGACGCGCTCGTAAGGAGCGCTCCTGACGTGGTTGAGGATCTTGACCTCGTTGTAGTTGGTCAGCGCGTCGGTCTGACGGGCGAAGATGTCACCCCAGCCGCCGCCGAAGTCGAAGAGCTTGTCCTCGTCGATCAGCTTGACCGCGGAGTAGTTGCGGTCCTGCTCGATCTTCAGCTGGACGACGGTGTCCTTGAAGGTGTCGGTAACGATCGGCTGGGACCGATCGTTGCGCCAACCGTACTCGCGCACGGGCAGGGAGCCCTTGACGCGCATGTTGATGGTGTCGCCCTCGATACCGGTGAAGCGCTCAAAGCCCTCGCGGGTAATGAGGTTCGAGGCCACGGCGCGAAGCTTGAGGGCTTCGACTGCGGAATCGGCGAGATACTGAGGCTTGACTACCTCGTGCGGGTTGTAAACCAAGAGGTTCCTTTCAGCGACGCTGCAGCGACAGGCGTGCTGCGTCGACGGGGTTCAGGGTCGAATCCGCGCGCTTCGTCTGGCGCGCCCCGGCGGGCGGCTGCTTCGACTCGGGCGGAGCCGGCGCGGGATCCTGGGTGGCGACAGAGGCGGCGAGCTTCTTCGCCTGCTTCTCGATGCCCTCGGGGTCGGTGGCGGTGATGAACTCGAGCAGGTCGTCGGGGACGCCGTGGTCCTTCGCGGCGAGCCGGCGGTCCTGGTCGACGATGCGCTCGTTGAGGGCGCTGACTGCGGCCTCGTGCTCTTCTGGGCTCTTGGCAGCCTTCAGCTGCTCCTGCGCCTCGCGCAGCTGGGTGCGATACGACGCGGCTTCGTCATTGGCCTTCTTCAGGCTCTTCCTGGCCCACTCGGGCAGGTCGTCCTCGCCGGGCTCGTTGGTCGAATCGGCCGGTGCTGCAGGCTCGATGTTCTGCGCCTCGGGCTCCTGGCCCTCGATGTCTTCGGGCATGAATACCCCTCCTGGGAGTAAAGAAAGTGGTTATCCGCCGGAGCGCTTTGTGCGCCTCTCGGCGTTGATCCAGCGGCGCCATACCTTCCGGGCTTCTCTGCCGGAATGGCCGCGGGTCACCTCTGCCCATTTCTCCTGGAAGTACTCGTTTCGCTCGGGGAGCGTGTCGGTCTTCCATCGGAGAATGGGAAAGCAGTGGCAGTTCGGGTGGTAGGCCTGCATGGAATACCCGTGCATGGCCGTCCTCGCGGACAGGTATACGAATCCGCGGGAAGCGAGCATCGCGCAGAATGCGCAGGGGTTTGCTCGGGTGCCTCGAGCTACGGTCATAGACGAGCGACGGCTGTCCTTCTGGACGGCTTCCATGATGAAGTCGCGGCCGGCGTCGATGCCGGCCTTGTCGACTTCGGCGGCGAGCATGTTCCCGTGCTTCTCGAACTCCGCAGCCGCCTCCCGGCGGAACCTGTCTGCGTCGTCGGCGTGCTTCCTGGCGAGCTCGTTGAGCTTGTGCTGCAGGCCGTCGGGGCCGGCGGCGCGGATGGAGTTCCCGTAGACGCGGGCCGCGTCGTCGAGGGTCTCGACCTGGTCTTGCGGCCAGACAAAGTCTCGGATGCGCAGGCGCCCGTCGGGGCCGCGCTCGGTGAGCCAGCCGGCGATTGCGTCCTCGAGCTCGGCTCGCGGGTGCGTCTCGTCGTCCTCGGCGTCGCGGAGCAGGTCTGCGAGCCACTGCTCGTCGATGTCCATGTCGGGCGTGATCGAGAAAGCGAACTCGAGCACCTCGGTCACCAGCGCGAGATACTGCTCTCGGAGCTCGTCGAGCGAGGTCACAGCAGGTCCGGTGGACCCTGCGTAGGTCTCCCCAATCTCGAGCGCCCGGATCAGTCGGAGGTAGAGCTCCGAGAGGCGCCGGCTCATCTGCCGGCCCCCGAGGATCAGGCGCCAGATGCGCTGCTCGGCGCGGCTGAGGTTCGGATTGAGTGGGTTGACCGTCTGCCATTCATCTCGAGCGAGGATCCCGATCGCGAGGCCGAGACGGGCGATCGCCGCACGGTGCACGTGCTCGAGCATCTCTATCTCGGGTCGGGCCATCAGGCCTCCCGGGCGTCGGCGCGAGGCCGGCGCGAGTAGTCGACCTGGCGGTCGAACTCATCGGGGTTGTCGGCGTCCTCGGCGTAGTCGAGGTCCTTCTCCTTCAGCTCCCGCCAGTGCTCGATCGTCGAGCTCGAGACCTCGGGCACCATGTGCCACAGGCCCTCGCGGGGGATTCCGAGGTTCTCGGCGATCTTCGCGAGGCCGTCGGCGTAGCTGGAGAACGTCTTGATGCTGAAGTCAGCCCAGCGGACTTCGACGTCCCAGGCCTCGGCGCCCTCTTCGTCTCCGCGGCATTCGGCGAACAGCCGGAAGACGCTCGCCCAGCCCTCGCTCCAGTTCGACTGGAGGTACTTGACGAGGCGGAAGAACTGCGAATCGAGAGCCGCGAGCGCCTCCGCTGCGAGGTTCGAGATCTTCCCGTGGAAGATGTACGGGCTCATCTGGCCGGCGACGGCGAACAGCTCGAGCGAGTTGCCGAGGGCGGCGAGCAGGTCCTCGAGGGATCCTGCTGGGATGCGGTCGAACTTCACCTCGGGGTTGTCGGTGGTCAGCATCCGGCGCGCGGAGATGCGGAACGGGCGGATGAGCTCGTTGCCGTTCTCGTCCACCTTCGGCGTGCCGTCGTAGTCCAGGACTCGCTCGCCTTGGACGCCGGACGCGGTGTAGATCTGGTTGCCGGTGTAGGCCTGGCCGGTGAGCAGGTCGAGGACCGACTGGTTGACCCGGTCCTGCGGCTCGATCAGGTTCTCCACGAGACCCTGCACCCGGCCTTCGGAGTCGAGGAAGCAGGGGAAGCGGACGATCGGCGTGTCCGAGAACCCGTGAGCCCCCTCCTCGACGACCACCCATTCGTTGTTCTCGTCGGTCTCGAGTCGGTACTTGTTCACCCGGTCCCACCCGTAGGCAAGCCCTGGGGAGTCGTCCGCGGTCGAGCGGACGAGCCACAGGACCGAACGGGGATACTCGTCCGACACGGGGTTGTCCCACAGCGCCGTCGTGTTCAGCGAGCTCAGGATGTTCGCTCCGGGCCTGCCCTTGCTGTCTTTGTAGACCTCGACGAACGACTGCCCGTAGGCGGCGGAGGCGTGATGCACGACCGACTGCAGGTTTCCGAACCGCAGCCGGCGGAAGTCCTTGAACTCCTCCGGGAACCGGTCGCTGACGGCGTTGCCCTCGGCGTCATAGCTCAGCGTCCGCCGATACCCCTGGACGTGCGATACCTCGGAGACGACGAGCGGGGGAAGGCGGATGATGTTCGTCTTCGCCCGGTCCTTGAGCTCTTTGTACTCCTGGTCGAACTCATCCGGAGACCAGGGATCCGCCTGCTTGCCGTTGATGTAGTCGTCGCAAAGGCCGGTCACCACCTTCTCGTGGGCGAGCGTGCGAAAGAGCTCGTCGAGATCCGATCGCAGAGTGGGATCCAATCAGACCTCCTAGTAGGCGATGACTTTGGCGGGCTGGCGACGCTTCGCCTTGCCCGACTCCTTGAGGTCGCGGTACGCCATCTCCGCGAGCAGCACAGCCGCGTAGGCGTCGACCTTGAGCGGGGACTCGCGGGACTCTTTCCCGAACGTGATTCCCCATCGGTTCTCTCTTCGCCGCGCGTTGAGCGCGTGCCGGCGTAGAACCCGGTTGCCGTTGTGCTTGAACGGAAGTTCGGCCTCGGGGGCGCCCTCTTCAAGGAGGGCTCGAGACTCGAAGACCGCGGTCATGAGCGCTTCGTTCGCGCGCGTGATCTTCTCCTGACCGCCTCGCATGTCCCATCCGATCGCGTGCCTGCTCGAGGCCCGGATGACCAGGCGGCTGCGGTAGGCCTCTGACCAGGAGTCGATGTACGACTCCCACTCGGCGACGTCGGCATAGAAGGCCAGGACGTCGAAGGTCTTGAAGCACCAGTGGATGTACGAGTCGACCTGCCGTCGGTCGATCTGCCAGTCGTCGTCGACGTTCGACGGGGGCTTCTCCCAGATCATGATCGGGAAGACAACTCCGTCGGAGACGCGCTTGGCGACGAGCGCCGTGGCGTCGTCGGTCTTGCCGCCGTCGAACCCGAGGACCACCTCGGTCCGGGGCAGCAGCTCGCCGGCGTCGACGCGGCTCGAGTCCCAGTCGGCCTCTTCGTAGAGGGCGTCCTCTTTCGCGACGACCTGGTTGTAGAACATCCGCCGGTTGTGCGAAGTCGGGACCGAGCGGTCCATGAAGCGGCCGACGATCGACTCGGGGTCGAGCCACTTCGAGTCGCCGCGGATCTCGGCGACGATCTGCATGATGATCTCGGGCTCGAGCGGAGCGGCGGGGTCCGCCTCGAGCGAGTCGTAGTACATCGTGGCGCCGATGCGCTTGCCCGGGAACTTGCGGTCGTAGTCGACCTGGTCGAGGTACGCATGGCGCATGATCTCGCCGACGGAGTCCTCGCCGGGCTGGTAGGCGTTGGTGATCGCCAGCATCCGAGCCACGCCGTTGGGGCTCTTCGTGAGGTTGCCGTCCAGCGTCTCGTACATCTTGTGGCCCTGGGTGGAGGCCGTCCAGTGCTGGATCTCGTTGAGGATCGAGAACGTCGGGCGCTTGCCCTCGATGCTCTTGTACGAGGAGGCGGAGAAGACCAGCTGCGCCCGTCCGCCGTTGGCGGTCACGCGCTCGATGCCGACGTTGAGGCCGTAGTCGTTCTTCAGCCTGTCCGAGACCATCCATTGCAGCACGTCGGACGTCGTCCGCGTCTGCGACTCCGACACCGCGGAGACGGTGACGTACGCATTCGGGTGCGAGCTACCGAGCGGTTGGCCGGCGCTGTCCCATCCGGAGAACTGCGAAGGCCCGCAGAGCTCTACGAGCGCGAGCGCCGCAGCGAGTGGGTCCTTGCCGTGGCCCTTGAGTCGCTGCAGCACGCCTTTGCGGTAGATGAATCGGCCGCGGTCATCGACCGCGTACCACCACAGCACGAAGCGGGCCTGCTCTGGGGTGAAGCGCCACTGCTTGCCCTGGTCGTTCAAGAGGTATGCGGAGCACCAGCCGAGGATCCCCCAGCCGAGAGTGCGCTCCGGCAGGTACCATGAGCCGTCGTCATTGACCTTCCACGTATTCCCGAAGATCTTGTGGTTCCAGCCTCCGGGGAACTTGTAGTCGTGAACTGCCAATGAACGCCCCTCACATACCTAGGTCCTTCTTGTAGGAATCAATCGCGACGATCTGCGCATCTTGCATCGAGTTGTCCGTCTTCGAGAGCTCGATCCGAACGCGCCGGCGATCCCCTTCTGAGAACAGGAGATTCGAGAGCTCCGACGTGATCGACTGGAGCATCATGGCGCTGCGCTGCGGCTGGCCTTCGTAGTAGGTGATCTGGTCCAGCAGGAATCGCAGTCGAGCGATGTCGGTCTGCTGGTAGTAGTCGGACTGGCCGGATTCCTTCGCGGCTTTGTAGAGCTCTTTCGCCCTCTTCGACCACGCTCGGTCAGCCGCCGGCCATCTGACGGGCCGGAGCGTGCCGGTGGAGATTCCCGCGTCCTGGCCTCCGGCCTGCCGGGCGTGGCCTACGCGCTCTTCGGAGCGCGATGGCACTGGGCCTCGTGCGCCAATCGGGAATCACCTCCGACCTATCCGGGATCGCCGGGGTGCTTCTCCGGCTTGCGTTTGAGTGGGTGCGCCATCCGGGCGCGCTTGTGGACTCGGCGCCCGCCCTGGGCGCCGGTGATGGATGCGTGGTGCAGTGTGCACAGCGACCTCAGATTCGACATCGAGTGGTCGTCCCCGGGGGTGATGTGGTCGCACTCCTGCGCCGGCCGCGGACATCGCTGCCCCGAGGGGGCGCGCATCACGCACTGCCATCCGTCGCGAGCGAAGACCGCCTGGCGCAGCTGGCGCCAGTTGTCGGGCAGGCGCCCTCGGCGGTCGGAGCCGGCCCATGACCGCTGCGTCATGAAGCCTCCTGTGAATGAAAACCAGCCCGCGCCGGCGAACCGGGCGGGCTGATCTGCTGCTCCCCAGCCAGGTTTCGAACCCGGACGACCCGCATTAACAGTGCGGCGCTCTGCCTGTTGAGCTACTGAGGAAGGGTGGGAGCGGTCTGATGAGGACCGGACTACGGGATCGCTTCATCGCTATTAGCCGTAGTGCCTGACCCTGCCGCTGAGCTGAGCTCGTTCACCAGCCGCTAAGCCGGATCGCTCTCGCTTGGCCCTCAGCACTTGCCGTTGGACCGCGCTACGCGCGTTGAGCCGTTGGGTCATCGCATCACCCTCACGCATCGCCACGATCTGTCGATGCGGTCTCGGGCGCTCTGCCACTCCCTAGAGACGAGCCGATGGCCGTCGACTCATCTCCGCGTAGGTCGGTGGAGTCGAACCACCTTTTGGCCGGTTTTGGAGACCGGACGCCTATCCGTTGGCTGACCTACAAAGACCCGGAAGGTGCACTCGAATCCCAGGGGATCCGCATCCGGGTTGACGGCGGACACTGCTCGCCATGAGTGCGAGTCTGGACCGCGTGCCTCCCGCAGGTCTCGAACCTGCGACCCCTCGGTTAAGAGCCGAGTGCTCTACCAGCTGAGCTAGAGAGGCTGAAGGAGCCCGTGGACCCGCAGTCAAGCGGCCACGTTTCTATGGGCTCCTGGTCTGCCCCGCGGAACTCCTGCGCCCGAAGGCGCATCTCGGCGACCGGGAGAGAGGCGGTCTCAACGAGGGGTTCATCGCGGGTGCCGGCTACGCTGCCGGAGGGCGGGGACGGTCAGAGGCCCGTCCCGGGCGATCGGTGCGCGCCAACTTCGACGTTGGCGCCGGAAGGAGTGCACCGACCGAGTCTTGGGGTTGCTACGCGCGCGCTCTAGCGCTCGGCTGAAGCCGAGCTTGCGGCGACCAGAGCTGAGGTCTTCTTTCTTTGGCTACAGCGACGAAGGAGCTGTAGCTTTCTTTCTTCTGCTCGAGGCTCGAGCTCAGCCCCGGGGCTGAGCTCATGCTCAGCTCTCCGCGCTTGCGCGCGTGCTCTTGCGCTCCTTGCGGAGCGCCTCAGCGCTCTGCGCCTTAGCCCTAGGGGGCACGGCGCTCAGCCGTGCTTAGCGTCTCCTGCGCTCTCCCGAGCGCGCTAGCGTTCGGGGGTGCGGGGTCGGTCGTTCGCTTCGCTCACTCCCTCCCCCTTACCCCCTCACTATGTATAAGCGTGTGAAAATCCCGGTTTAGTCACATCCCCATCGTGTGATCTTCGTCACGTGTTATGCAACGCTCGCGAACGTGTACCCTCGCACTCCGTCAACGTTGCCAGGCTGGTACTCTACGGCTTGACGCGAATGGAGGAGGCTCATGTGCCCGTGAAAGACCTGAAGCAGTCCGGCGAGTGGACGCCGGGCTGCAGCCGTAACCGGTGGAAGGCAACCGCCAGCGCCACGGTCGACGGCAAGGTCCAGCGCCGGGCCAAGAACTTCCCTCACGTCGACGCGTCGGCAGACCCTACCGAGGGCCGCGGCGCGGCCGAGGAGTGGGCCGCTCGGACCGCAGACAACCTCCGCGGCGGCACTCTCGTGCCGACCCGAGCCACCAAGAGCCTGACGGTCGCCGATGTCTGGAACGAGTGGCTCGAGGTGCAGAAGACCCGCGGCGGTCGCCGCGGCCGGGGGATCACCGCCGGCGCGGCAGCGAACTACGAGGGCTACCTGCGCAACCACGTCGGCCCGGCGATCGGCGAGATCCGGATCGCCGACCTGCGCACCTCGCACATCTCAAGCTGGACTCAGGGCTTCCCGTCGGCGACCAATCCAGTCGCCCGCGACAAAGCCTTCAAGGCCCTGAAGTCGGTATGCCAGTACGCGCTGCGGAAGAGCTACATCCAGACGGATCCGTGTATCGACATCGACACGGGGCGGAACGTGCACCGGATCAGCAACGACGCACTGGGCGAGAGCATCGCCCTCACGCGCCGACAGGCTGACCGGCTCGTCGCGCACGCCGGCCGGTGGGCCACGCTCATCCGGTTCGCACTCGCTACGGGCTGCAGGTGGGGCGAGGTCATCGAGCTCCGCCGCCGCGACCTCGACCTCCCGTTCTCCGGCTGGGGCGAGGACGACAGCCCCGGGATCGTGAGAGTGAGCCGGTCCCGCTCCTCGCGGGGCCACGTCTCCACCACGAAGAACGGGAAGCCGCGCGACCTCCCGATCCCAGCGAGCCTCGTCCCCGATCTCCGCGCGCTCGTCAGGGACATCGAGCCGGACGACCTTGTGTTCCGCGGAGCCCTGGGCGGTCCGATGCCGTACAAGGCAGCTGGCGTTCTCCCTGTGCAGTGGGACGAGTCTCTTCGACGCGGGAGGACCGGCCGAGGCAAAGGCGTCGTCGCGAACATGCAGCAGCCGCCACGAAAGCCGGGGGTTGATGCCGTGCGACGCGAGCAGCGCGGGGAGTTCGGCCGGATCGTACTGCAGGCCTCACTCCTCGTGCACGACGCGCAGCGGGCGCTCTACCCCGCGGGCACCCTCGACCGGGATCACATCGGCAATGCCCGCTTCGGGCCGGAGATGGCGGCAGCGGTCGCCGCGTGGCAGGATGAGCTCGGCGCGGCGCCGGCGCCCGACTACCTGAGCTCGCACCAACTCAGCCTGCTCCTCGACCGCGAGGTCGGTTGCGACCTGCAGCTCGGCGACGCGGATTGGCAGAGGCCGCTGGACCTGCGGCCGAAGGCGGAGCGACCGGAAGGCTGGGACGAGCGCACGTTCGGCTTCCACGATCTGCGCCACACCGCCGCGACGCTGGCCCTCGAGGGCGGAGTCCCTCCGCATGTCGTGCAGGCGATCCTGGATCACGGCTCCGCGGAGTTCGTGCTCGAAAGGTATGCAGAGATCACCGCCGACGGTCGCAATGCCGTGGCCGCGGTGCTGAACTTCTGACGCCGGCGTTGCAATCGAGTTGCAAAGGCCCCCGGGTCCCCGCGAATCCGGGGCTTGGATACGGGTGAAACCTCTCGAACTGCGAGACGCGAAGATTCTCAGCGGACTCTCAAACACACGAAAGAACCCCGGGATCACGCGGATCCCGGGGCTTTCGCTCTGAGCGGATGACGGGGATCGAACCCGCGACCTTCAGCTTGGGAAGCTGACGCTCTGCCAATTGAGCTACATCCGCACGCGCTCTCACGCGAACGAGGAACAGCATACATCGCCACTGCGGAACGCGCACATCGGCATGCCTCGACACAGCACCCCTCTACCATGGAGCACATGAGCGACGACGACGCTGAACGGCGCCAGCACGAGGGCCATGCCTCCCGGGCACCGGAGACTGCCGCCGAGGCTCCGGCCGAGGATCCGGAATCCGCGGAGCCCCCCAAGCCCGATCCCTGGGCGCAGGTGAAGCCGTGGCAGGGCCGTGCGGCTGGCATCGACAAGGCGCTGCTGTTCATCGTGCTCGGCGTCCCGCTCATCTACCTCGTGCTCATGCCCCTGCGTCCGTGGATGCTGGTCAACGCACCGGTCCTGCAGGAGTTCATCAACGGGGCGAAGACCTCTATCGTCGCGGCCGCCGCCTATGCTCGCGTGGGCAAGATCCCGCTCTGGCTCGTGGTGTTCGCGGGCTTCTTCGGCATGGCGAAGCTCGACTGGGCGTTCTGGCTCGCCGGCCGGCGCTGGGGTGACGGCATCCTCAACCTGTTCGCCTCCAATGAACGGCAGAAGCGGAGGATCGAGCAGCTCAAGCGCATCCCCGCATGGGCGCTGTTCCTCATGACGCTCGTCTCCCGGTGCCCCGGTGTGCCCGGCACGCTCGTGTGGCTGGTCGCAGGCTGGAGCCGCATGCGTCTGTGGCTGTTCCTCACCGCCGACCTCCTCGGCGCCATGATCTTCACGATCATCTGGACGGTCCTCGGCTATCAGCTGGGAGAGGCTGCCGTGGAGGTCCTCGGCCTCATCGACCGGTACACGCTGTGGATCACGCTGGGCTTCATCGCGGTGCTGTTCGGCTGGACCTTCTGGAAGGAGGCCAGGCGGCAGTCGAACGGGCGGCAGGCCTGAGCAGGCACCGGCAATGGGGCTGGGCACGCGTCGGCAGCGGGGCCGCGTGCCGTCCGCACAGGCACCGGTCCAGCCTCCGTCTGCACGGCCTCCCGCCGCACGGCCTCTCCCCGCTCCGCCTCAGCCGGACCGTGCGAGCAGGTCCGTGAGCACGTCCCGCAGGCCGCCGAGCTCCGCGATCACGGCCGCGACCACGTAGACGCCCACGAGGGAGCCGAGCACCCACTCCCGCGCGGAGCCGGTATTGCCCAGGAGCGGCACGGAGAACAGTCCCGTCCGCCGCCACACCGCATTCAGCCCGGGAATCCGCGACAGCGCCCGAGGCGGCCTGATGACGAGCGGCCACAGCAGCGGCACGCCGCCTGTCGTGATCATGTCGCCCACGATGTGCACCGCGCAGCCCATGCCCACGGCCAGCGGCAGCACCCACCCCGCGGTGGGGAACTGCAGGGCGAGATAGGCGCCCGCGGCGAGCGCGAGCAGCCACGGCCACACCCGTCCCAGCCGGGAGATCCGCAGGGCGTCGAAGGCGAAGGCCGCCAGGACGACGCCGAGGAGACCCGCGCCGAGTGCCAGCTCGACGCCTGCGATCGTCACCGTGAACTGCCCGATGAGCCACGTGAGGAGCACGAACACGGCGATCCCGAACAGCGAATGGGTGCCGCGCCGGTGCCCGCCGGAAAGGCGTCCGATGATGCGGCACAGCACCTCGGTGGGCCCCGGGAACGGTCCGAAGCCGGGCAGCGAGTTCGCGATCGAGCCGTTGTGGTGGTCGATGTCCGGCAGGAGGGCGGCGCCCGCGGTCATGAGGGTCACGGCGATGACCTCAGGCGCGCTCACCCCCTCGACGAGACCGAGTGCGAGGCCCGAGGTGCCTGCGACGGCGATGCCGAGTGCGGCCCCGGTGGAGGCATGGTGTGCGCCCATCATGACGGTGCTGATGTCCTTCTGCTGAGGGGAAGTGAGAAGGACGCCAGGCTATAGGGAGGGACGGACACGAGAAATCGGAGCGGCCCCCTGAACGTCCGCCGAACCTAGCGCCCCCTGATCCGCTCCAGGGCGCTGTAGGCGTTGAACGTCCTCCCGCGGTTGAAGCCCACCACCGTGAGCCCGAGCTCCTGCCCCAGGTCTACCGCCAGCGATGAGGGCGCACTCACGGCCGAGAGCACCGGGATGCCTGCCATCGCCGCCTTCTGCACGAGTTCGAAGCTCGCCCGCCCGGAGACCTGCAGGACGGTGTCGCCCAGCGGCAGCAGATCCTCCTTCAGCGCCCAGCCCAGCACCTTGTCCACGGCGTTGTGACGGCCCACGTCCTCGCGCAGGCACAGCAGCTCCGTCTGCTGCGGAGCGGGCGGGGGCACCGCCGAGGCCTCCTCCTCGCTCCCCGCCGCGCCGCTCAGACCGCCCCCGGCCGGGGCCTCCCCGGCATCCAGCGCCTCGGCGGAGTCGGGTGCCGCGGGCAGATCGATGATGCGGAAGAGCCCGGCCGCGTGCACTCCCCCGGTCGAATCGAAGAGCGCCTGCTCCGCCCGGAGCGCATCGGGCAGGCCCAGCAGCGTGGCGGGCTCCACGAACGGGCGCAGCCGGCCGAGCGGATACCGGGACACCTTCTGCACCGCCTCGATGGAGGCCGTGCCGCAGATGCCGCAGGCGCTCGAGGTGTAGACCTGCCTCTGCCGGTACGTCACGGGGTCCCAGGTGCCGGGTTCCAGGGAGACGCCGGCAACGTTGAGATTGCGGCTGCCATCAGGGTCGAGCCCCGCGGAGAAGTCGATCTCGCGCACCTGGTCGCGGTGCGTGATGACGCCCTCCGTGAGGAGGAACCCCATCACGAGCTCGACATCGCTGCCCGGCGTGCGCATCGTCACGGTGAACTGCTCGCCGTCGAGGCGCACCTCCAGCGGCTCCTCCCCGGCGAGCCTGTCCGCACGCGCCCGCACGAGGCCGTTCGCGTCGAAGCGGTGTGCACGCGTCCGCACGGTCATCCGCGTCATGGTCCTTCATCCCTCCTCGCTGATGTCTGCGACCCTGCCGAGGCCTGTTCTCCGGTCGAGGCTGGGGCCGGAGTCGGGGCCGAGCCGGAGACCGAGGCCGGGACCGAACGCGCCGCCCCCGCCGTCGCGCTGCTCCCGATCCGCCGCTCCCACGCCTCGTAGCCGCCGATCACATCGACAGCGTCTATGCCGGCTCCCCGCAGCGCATGGACAGCCCGGACCGAGCGCGTGCCCGCGGCGCAGAACACATAGCAGATCTCTCCCGCGCCGACGCCGCCCATCGCTCCCGCCGGATCGGCCTCGATCATCTCGACCGGCACGTGCACCGACCCCGGGACGGTGCCCGCGGCCCGCTCCTCCGCGGTCCGCACGTCGATGACAAGCGGCCGGGCACCGGAAGCGCCGAGCACAGAGGCGAGCTCTTCGACGATCACCGCAGGCGGCAGGCCGGCCCCCACCTCGGCCGCGGTCTGCGGTCTCCGCACGGCGGGGTGGGGGTGCAGGGGCACCGTCTCCCAGTCGGCGGTGAGCATGTCATAGACCGCGATCCGGCCGATGAGCGGGCTGCCCAGGCCGATGATGAGCTTGAGCGCCTCCGCGGCCATCGCGACGCCGAGGATGCCGGGCACCACCGGCAGCACCCCGGCCTGTGCGCACGAGGGCACCGTTCCCGGCGCGGGAAGGACGGGGAAGGCGTCCCGGTACACGGGCCCGCGCGCGGCGTCGAAGACGCTCAGCTGCCCGCCCGAGCCCATCACGGAGGCCCACACATGGGGAATTCCGAGCAGCGTCGCGGCATCCGAGACGAGACAGCGGGTGGCGAAGTCGTCGGCACCGTCGAGCACGAGGTCCCAGCCGCGCACGAGCTCGAGCGCGTTCCGGGCCGTCAGTCTCGTCTCGAAGGTCTCGACGCGGATCTCGGGATTGAGCGCGGACAGGGTCTCACGGGCGGAGTCCGTCTTGGGCCGGCCCACCGATGCCGTGGTGTGCACGATCTGGCGGTGCAGATTGCTCAGCTCCACGACGTCGTCATCGACGAGCCCCACGGTCCCCACACCGGCGGCGGCGAGGTAGAGCGCCGCCGGGGAGCCGAGGCCTCCGGCACCCACCAGCAGGACCTTCGCCTCGCTCAGCCGCCGCTGGCCGTCGACGCCCACCCCGGGTACGCGCATCTGCCGGACGTAGCGCTCGCTCATCGGAGCCCCGGCCAGTCGTGCCCGCCGTCGGAGTAGAACTGCTCCTTCCAGATGGGGACGCTCTCCTTGATCGCATCGACGAGTGCGGAGGCGGCGGCGAAGGCCTCCGCGCGATGGGCGCTCGCGACGGCGACGACGAGCGCAGACTCCCCCAGGGCCAGCCGCCCGACCCGATGCGAGGCGAAGATCCGCGCCCGCGGGTGCGCGGCCGCGACAGCCTCGGCGGTGCGAGCGAGGATCGCTCCGGCATCGGGGTGCGCGGTGTAGGCCAGCCCCGTCACACCGGCCCGCCCCGAGTCGTGATCGCGGATGATCCCGTTGAACACGACCGAGGCGCCGGTCCCGGAGGAGACGACCGCGGCCTCGGCAGCAGCGGAGTCCAGCGGCGCCTCCGTCACGCCCGCGTGCACCACCTCGCCGGCGACGGCACCTGCGGGGTCGGAGTCTGTTCCCCCGGGGGCCGCGGCATCGGCGCCCGGGGAATCGGGGGCAGGGCCCGCCGAGGTGGGGGCAGGGCTCCCGGAGGTGAAGGCATGGGAGACCGCACTGCCGGAGACATTGCCGCCGGAGGCCGCCTGCCGCCGTTCGTCGGGGTGATCGCGAAGATCCTCGATCTGGGCCTGGACGTGATGGATGAGGGTGTCGAGCACCGTGACCCCGTCCCTCACTCCCCCGCGCGAGCCCGGGAGGTTGACGACGAAGGTCCGGTCGCGGACGCCGGCCACACCGCGGCTCATGACCGCGTAGTCGAGCTTCTTGAGGCCGTACTCCCAGATGGCGTGCATGATGCCCGGGACCTCGTAGTCGAGGCGCGCGGAAGTGAGCTGCGGGGTCGCATCGTCCGGGTTCAGCCCGGTCCCGCCGCTCGTGACGATGATGCGCGGACGCGCGTCCCAGGGCAGCTCGGCGAGGTAGTGGTCGAGGGCGCGGCCCACGGGCTCGCCGTCGGCGACGATGACGGGATCCGGGCAGTCGTAGCCCAGCCCGCGGAGCCAGGCGACGGCGACGGGGCCGGCGGTGTCCTCAGCCCGGCCCTCGGCACAGCTCGTGGAGGCGACGAGGACGATGGCGCTGCGGCCGGCGCCGAAGTCCGGTGCGCGCTTGGGCGGGTGCGCTCCCGGGGTGTAGACCTGCGCGTGCGGGATGCGGTGCTGCGCCCGGCTGCCGGGCTGAGTCCGGGCCGGGGCCACAGGATGGGCCTGAGCCTCGGGCTGAGCCTGGGCCTCGGACTGCGCCTGGGCCGCCTCGGGGAGAGTGGGCCCCTCCGTCATACCCGCACCCAGTCCCCGCCGGTGCCGCCGGATTTCGCGAGGACCCCGGTCTCCGCGATGACGGCGCCGCGGTCAAGGGCCTTGACCATGTCGTAGAGCGTCAGCGCCGCCACGGAGGCCGCTGTGAGCGCCTCCATCTCCACACCGGTCACACCCGTGGTCTTCACGAGGGCGTCGACGATGATCTCGGAGGGTGCATCGCCCTCTCCCGGTCCGATGTCCACCGTCACCTTCGACAGGGGCAGCGGATGGCAGAGCGGGATGAGCTCGGAGGTCCTCTTCGCGGCCATGATGCCGGCGATCCGGGCGACGGCGGCGGCGTCCCCCTTGGGCAGGGTGCCGTCGAAGACCTGAGCCACGACCTCCGGGGTCGTCACCAGCCGCGAATGCGCCCGAGCGGTCCGCGTGGTGACGGCCTTCCCGCTCACGTCGACCATGTGCGCGGAGCCGTCCTCCCGCACATGGGTGAGCCGCCCCTCCCGACGTGCGTCCTCGTGCCCTGCAGTGCCCACGTTCTCACGCTCCTGTGCCGTGTCCTCTGTCTCGCGCGCCCCGCGGTCCGGCCCCGCGGCACCGCTCTCTGACTCTGGAGTCCATCGTAGTCCGCGGGACGGACGCACCGGCTCCCGCCTCGGGCACGGCTGACGAGCCCGCCTCGGGCACGGTTGGCGGGTCCGGCCTCGGGACACTGGCCCGTGAAGGCAGCTCTCAGTCCCCCAGCGTGGTCGTGGAGACGCGCTTCACGTGGCCGGCGGTGAGGAGCAGGCCTGCGAGGGAGAGCAGTCCGCCGAGGGCGACGTAGCCGGAGATCGCCGCGCTGGAGCCGAACTGCCCCAGCAGCGCGGTCGCGATGGTGGGCGAGAGCCCGCCGCCGAGGACTGCGCCCAGGTTGTAGGACAGCGCCACGCCCGAATAGCGGTACTCGGGGCGGAAGAGGCTCACGTAGTAGGCGGCCATGGGACCGAAGACGAAGCTCAGGCCGATGTAGGCGAAGACCATCGCGAGGTAGAGCAGCGCGGGCGTCGCGGTGTCGAAGAGCCAGAAGAAGGGGAAGGCCCACAGCACCTGGAAGATCGCACCGCCGGCCATGATGCGGACGAGGCCGTACCGATCGGCGAGCCAGCCGGCGACGAAGACGGCGACGAGCATGCCGACGGAGCCCGTGAGGCTGGAGAGCAGCAGGGTGTTGCGATCCATGCCGAGGGTCTGCGTGCCGTAGGAGGTGGAGAACGAGTTGACGATGAAGATGAAGGTGTTGAAGCCCATGTTCACCAGCACGCCGCCGATCACCAGCGGCAGCGCCGTGGAGAGCACGCCCACCAGCGGCACTCGAGCCACGGTAGACTTCTTCGCCAGCTGCGAGAACACCGGGCTCTCGGAGATGCCGAGGCGCACGTAGATGCCGATTCCGATGAGCACGGCGGAGGCGAGGAAGGGGATCCGCCACCCCCATTCGACGAACTGGTCGCCGGTGAGGGCCGCGACGAGGTTGAAGAACCCGATGCCCAGGATGCTGCCGATGGGCGAGCCCGAGGTGACGAAGGAGCCGTAGAACGCCTTGCGGCCGGCGGGGGCGTGCTCGGTGACCATGAGGAAGGCGCCGGACTGCTCGCCGCCCATGAAGAAGCCCTGTGCGATGCGCATCGTGACGAGCAGGATCGGGGCGAGGATGCCCACGGTCTGGTAGGTGGGGAGCAGGCCGATGGCGACCGTCGCCACACCGGTCGCCACGAGGGAGATCACGAGCATGGTCTTGCGGGAGAAGCGGTCGCCGAAGTGCCCGAAGGCGATGCCGCCGAGCGGCCTGGCCAGGAAGCCCGCGCCGAAGGTCATGAACGACAGGAGCGTGCCGACGAGCGGGTCCGACTCCGGGAAGAACAGCTGCGGGAAGACCAGGCCGGCGGCGAGGCCGAAGATGAGGAAGTCGTAGAGCTCCACACCCGTGCCGATGGCGCTGGCACCGGCGATCCTGCGCATCTCCCGGGGAGAGGTGGTGTGCTGCTGGGCGGCAGCGGTGGTGCCCACAGACCCGTCCGGCCGGTCCGGACCGCCTGCGGCATCGGTCACCGTCGAAGAACTCATGGGCTCTCCCCTGTTCGCTGTTCGTGGGTTCGGAATGCGACGCCCGAGGCCGGGTGGCCCCCGCACACGCATGTGCACCGCCCGAGTGCGGCGCCGCGACATCCTCCCCGATCCGCAGAGTTCGCGTCGGCTCCGCCCTCATGGCGAGACGGCCCGTGCGGTCCTCCACTAGGCTGGCGCCTCGCTGCGCTCAGCAAAAAAACTAGGGCCCCTAGGAAATTCCATAGGCGCCGCCCCACACCTGCCTCCCGGTCGGCCGGGCAGTGCCGAAGGCTGTGGCCTCCGGCACGAATCGTGCGATGTCCACATCGCCACGGTAGAGGCATATGTGTGGAGATGTCACCCAACATCTCCACACAAACAGGGGTCTTGCGGACATGTTGGACGACATCTCCACGGAACGGGAGAAGTGCGAGCTGCCGCTGACCTGTCAGAGTCCCCGCATGGTCCGCAGCATCCAGCGCAGATAGGCCTGCGAGCCCAGAGCGAGCCCGGCGAAGGCAACGAGCAACGCCGCGAGACCGGGCATCGCAGGATGAAAAGCTCGCGTGCTGAGAGCGTGCAACAGGATGGGCATCAGGACCGCCGTGCCGGCGAGACCCACGACGAGGCAGATCGCACGGACGACGATCCCGGCTGCGCGACCGGCCCTGCCCGCCCTCAGGAACTCCTCGGGGCGGAAGTGCGTCGGCCCGAAGGGATACGGCTCCACGAATCGATCGCCCGGGTCGAGGTCGGCGCGGATGTACCTGCGGATGAAGGTCCCGGCGAAGCCGTCCAGCCATCGCAATCCCTGCCGCGCTGCCCCAGACTGCCCGAGCGGGGGCCTTGGGGAGGATCACAGGGGTGAGCCCATATGGCCTCGGGAATACCTCACCCAGAGCGCCGGCCGTCATGGCCTGTGGACCTTCGGTCTCACACCCCCGCGGCCACCTGCGCCCCGGCCTTCCGATTCATCCGCGCGATGACGAGCGCCACGGCCAGCGCCGCCACCGTGATGCCGCCCCAGATGCCCACGACCGCCCACGAGGCACCGGCGATCACGAGGATCGGGGCGAATGTCACAGCGGTGACCTCGACGGGGACGACCGGGAGATACGCGAGTGAGAAGTCCTCGAGCGTCCGCGACCTGAGCTTGGGGTCGACGATCCGCAGCAGAGCCATGCCGGTGGCGACGGCGCCGGTCGCCCAGCCCCAGGTGAAGAGCTGGCGCTCGAACCAGCCATCGGCCATCACGCGCGGCGCGATGAACAGCCCGAGGAGCAGGCAGAGGCCCAGTCCCACGAGGAAGAGGATGAGGAGCGCGACCCAGTGGGTGGCGACGAGGCTGGGCACCACGGACGCGATGCCGCAGACCATCAGCAGGTCGGTGGACAGCCCGGAGATGGAGCTCATCGAGTCCCGGTCGATGAAGCGGGTGGTGCGCGTAGCCGCGAGGAGCGCGCGGAGCGCGAGGCCGACGATGAAAGCGATGGAGAACAGCGGGAAGGACACGGCCGGGACGAGCTCGCCCAGCACCTCGTTGAGGCCGTAGGCCGCGGCGGAGACCGCCGCGATGATGCTCGCCTGAAAGGTCAGCGACTCGATGGTGCCGCCGGAGAACATGTGGGTGCCGATGGCCGGACGCTCACGGCTCTGGTCCAGCACCCCCGTGCGCAGGTCGTCGGGGATCTGCGCCAGCCCCGCGAACTCCTTCGCGTGGCCGCGCGCAGCACCGATCTTCGCCTGGACGATGCCGCCGATCACGCCCACCAGCAGGCCCACCGTCGCCGAGGTGAAGGCGAGCGACTGCACCGTGGGGTCGCCGGCCTCCGCGAACACTGTGCCGAGAGCGGCAGCTGAGCCGAACCCACCCGCCCACCCGGCGAACAGGAGAAGGCCCACATGGTCGGGCGCGCCCAGCAGCGGACCGAGGAGTGCGAGGACGAGCAGCATTCCGACGGCGGTCTGCGCGGCGTAGATGAGCACGCCGTAGGAGGCGAAGCCCGCGACGTTCCTGCCGATCTTCAGGACGTTGAAGTCGCTGGAGAGCGCAAGGCAGGCGAAGACGAAGACGATGAGCAGCGAGGAATAGGTGCCCAGCTGATCGGAGAACGGCAGCCAGCCCAGGACATTGGGGCCGAGGAGGAGCGCCGCGAAACCGGCGATGACACCTGCGGGGATCATCATCGACTGCAGGAAGCGGACCTTGGCGCGGAGGATCGTCCCCACCGCCAGCAGCGCGCCGATCATTCCGGCATCGACCAGGAGGGCCCAGGGGCTGAACTCGCTCGTCTCCATCTATCGTCTCCCTTCGAACACGTCAGGCAGCACGGGATCGCCGTGCGTGGGTATGCGCGGGGGACCAGACCGGCTGGGCACCGCGCGAGGGGCTGCGGGAGCGCCCCGCAGAGGGCGGGCCGCAGATGGGCCCAGGACAGCCTGAGGGGTGAGGGGGCCGGATGCAAGTCCAGCCGGCCAGGATCGCGAGGAACGTCCGGGACGCCCTGCGCCGCGGAAGGAGCACGCCGCAGCGATATGCACACACTGCGCACTAATGTTGCGCGATTCGCGCTACACATGCCAGACTCATGTGAGCCTCGCCTGCGTCCTCGCACTGCCACCTACCTTGTGACAAGCGAAACGTCGCAGTCCCGGCACCCCTCATATAGGACTGCACATTTCGCGCAAGGAAGCCGACCATGACACAGAACAGCGTGGAGCCCGCTCCGGTACAGGCCTCGGCGGCCGCCGCTGCGGACCCCTACCGGCTCGACCCCGCAGACGTCATCGAGCCGCCCACCACATTCGCGGGCAGGCTCAGGCACCTGGGCCCGGGTCTCATCATCTCGGCGGCGGTGATCGGCTCCGGAGAACTCATCACCACCACGGCGCTGGGCGCGAAGGCGGGCTTCATCCTGCTGTGGCTCGTCATCATCTCCACCGCCATCAAAGTGTGGGTCCAGCTGGAGCTCGCGCAGTGGACGATCCTCAGCGGCAAGACGGCGCTGGAGGGCTATTCCCATGTGGGCCCGCGCCTCATCGGCCGTGCGGGGTGGATCAATCTCCTCTGGATCCTCATGGACTTCGCGAAGGTGCTGCAGCGGGGCGGCATCATCGGCGGTGCCGTCGCCGCGTTGAGCATCATGTTCCCGGTGATCGGCGAGCCTCTGGGCACTCCGTCCCTCGTCTTCTGGACCGTCGTCGCCCTCGCGGTCGTGATCTCGCTCCTGGTGACCAACAAGTACGGCATCGTCGAGAAGTTCTCCGTCGCCGCCGTCATCATCTTCACGCTCTCGACGGTGGGGCTCGCGCTCTCGCTGCCCTTCACGGACTTCGCCTTCACCGGCGGGGACATCGCAAGCGGGCTGAGCTTCGCGATCCCCGCGGGCACGCTCGGATTCGCCGTGGCCATGTTCGGCATCACCGGGGTGGGCGCGGACGAGATGACCACCTACACCTACTGGTGCCTCGAGAAGGGATATGCCCGCTACACCGGGCCGGACGACGGCTCCGCCGCACGCGCCCGGCGCGCCCGCGGCTGGATCTCCGTCATGCGCACGGACGTCCTCGTCTCCTGGATCATCTCCACCGTCTGCACCATGTCCTTCTACGTGATCGGCGCGGCCATCCTGCACCCGCAGGATCTCGTACCGGAGGGCAACGAGATGATCACCACCCTGTCCGTCATGTACACATCCGTGATGGGCGAGCCGGGACACTGGATCTTCCTCATCGGCGCCTTCGCCGTGCTGTTCTCCACCTTCATCGCCTCCACCGCGAGCGTGCCCCGCCTGTGGACCAACACCGTCTCTCTCCTGGGCGCCTTCGACTGGAGCAATCTGGCCGTCCGCACCCGGATCATCCGCATCCTCACGGTGGTGTTCCCCATCATCTGGGCACTGAGCTTCCTCGTCATCCAGTCCCCCGTGCTCATGGTCCAGATCGGCGGGGTCGCCAGCGGCGTCTTCCTCGTGGCCGTCGTCATCGCCGTGTGGTTCCTGCGCTCCCGCGAGGTGCCGGCGGAGTTCAGGTCCAACCACTTCTTCACCGTCATGCTGGTGCTCTCCTCGCTCGCGATCGCCGCCCTGGGCATCTACTCGGCGCTGGAGACCTTCGGAATCGAGATCGGAGCCTGATGCGCCTCACCGTCCTCACACCCTCGTTCGGGAAGCTGTCCGGGGCTCCCGCCCAGCGCGCGGCGGACCTGGGGCTGGAGCTCGAGCACTGCACCGAGGGCCACCCCAAGTCCGGTCAGGGTCTGATCGAGGCGATCGCCCGTGCCGAGGCCGTCCTCGTGGGTCTGGACTCCGTCACCGCGGACGTCATCTCCGCGTGCCCGCGTCTGCGAGTGATCGCCAAGCACGGGGCGGGTGTCGACAACATCGATCTGACGGCGGCCGCCGAGGCCGGGATCACCGTGGTCAGCACCCCCGGCGCCAATGCCGGCGCCGTCGCAGATCTCACCCTCGGCCTCATGCTCATGGGCGCCCGCAGGGTCCAGGAGGCGGAGGCCTCGCTGCGTGCGGGTCGCTGGGAGGTCTTCTCCGGCACCGAGCTGGCCGGCCGGCAGCTCGGCATCCTGGGCTTCGGCCGGATCGGGCGGGCGGTGGCACAGCGCGCGGCCGCGTTCGGGATGCGCATCGCCGCCTACGACCCGTTCGTCCCGGAGGAGGCGATCGGCGAGGCCGGCGCGCAGCCGCTGTCCCTCGAGGAGGCCGTGGCCACCTCGGATTTCCTCTCGCTGCACCTGCCCGGCGGCGGAGGCCCCCTCCTCACCCCCGAGCTCCTCGCGACCATGCCCCGCGGCGCGGCGCTGATCAATGCCGCCCGAGGCGGGCTGGTCGACGAGGCCGCCCTCGCTGAGGCGCTGCACGCGGGCAGGCTCTCCTTCGCCGCACTGGACGCGTTCTCCTCGGAGCCTCCCGCTGCGGACCATCCGCTGCTGAGCGCGCCCCGCCTCATCGCCACCCCGCACATCGGCGCGTACTCGGACATCGCCAATGCGAACATGGGCACCTGGGCGGTCGAGGACGTCGTGCGCGTGCTCAGCGACGAGGAGCCCCGCTTCCCGGTGCGGTGACCTTTCTCCGGGAAGCGGAGAAGGCGGCTCGCCATCGCACGCGGCGAGCCGCCCTTCAGTTCCGGATGCCCGTCACCGCTCGTCCCACACCACGGCTCCGCCCTGGATGACCGTGCGGGGCCGTTCCTGATCCCACAGAACGCTCACGTCCTCGAGCGGATCCTCCCGGAAGGCGACCAGGTCGGCAGGACTCCCGATCGCCAGATTGCCCCGGCCGGCGTCCTGGATGAGGGCGGAGTTCACCACCGTCATCGACCGCAGCAGCTCGAGCGGCTCGAGCACCTGCGCCTGCAGCTCGATGCCCCGCAGCTGTTCGTCCTCCAGATCGCCCATGAGGTCAGTGCCGAAGCCCACGCGCACGCCGGCCTCGCGCGCCAGTCGGATGGCCTGCTGCCCGGCCCCCAGCACCTCGGCGTTCTTCTCCCGTCCCACCGGGGTCAGTCCGGCTTCCTCTCCCCGCCTGCTCATCGCGTCATACGCGGCGAGCGTCGGCACGAGGAACGCTCCGTGGTCGGCGATCACCCGTGCGGCCTCGGCATCGATGAGGTTGCCGTGCTCCACGGAACGCACGCCGTTCGTCACGGCATGGACCACCGCCTCGGCGGAGTACGCATGGGCGGCGACGTAGCTGCCACGGCGTCCCGCCTCCTCGCACACGACGGCGATCTCCTCGGCGGAGTACTGCGGCACCGACAACGGGTCCGTCGGTGAGATCACCCCGCCCGAGGCCATGATCTTGATGACGTGCGACCCGGTCCGCAGCCGCTCCCGCACCGCCCTGCGCAGAGCGTCGACACCGTCGACCACCTCGTGCGTGTGGTCGCAGCCGGCGTGCAGATCGTGCTCCGCCGGCCGCACGTCCCCGTGCCCTCCCGTCTGGCTGAGGACCCTGCCGCTGAACAGATAGCGGGGCGCGTCGACCATGCCGCGCTCGATCGCCTGCTGCAGCCCGATGTCCCCGCCCGCGACGTCGCGCACAGTGGTGAATCCGCGCCTCAGCGCCGCGGACAGCCGGTTCACCCCGTTGATCACCACGAAGCTCGTGGTCCGGGTCGCCATCATGATCCCGCCCATCCCCGCCGCATAGGCGTGGAAGTGCGCGTCGATGAGCCCCGGGGTCACGGTTGCACCGCCGAGGTCGGTCTCGACTCCCTGCGCGGACTCGTCGGCCGAGGACGCATCGGTGCGCGTCACCGCGCCGATGTCTCCGATCTCCGCGATCTCGCCGTTCTCGATGCGCATATCGCCCTCGACCACGAGGCCGGTCTCCGGGTCGAGGAAGCGGCCGTGGCGCAGCACCGCATTCCGGGCGGGCCCGTCCGCGCTCGCTGCCTGCGCCTCTCGCTGCCTCATCCGGCCGCCCCCTGCAGCCGCCGCCGCTTCCTCTCGTCACGGAGCCGCTGGGTCCCGGAGACGTCCGGGACGAGTGAACGCTCCCGCGCCTCGCGCACGGCGAAGCCCGCCTCGGCCGCCGTCCCGCTCGCAGGCGCACCTGCATCGGAGGCCTCCCGGCCGGAACCCCCAGCAGAGGCGTCCTCCGTGAACAGCACCCCGTACTCCTCCTCAGCCGCACGCCGTGAGACGAACCCGTCGAGCACGTCGTCCAGCACGCTCAGCGGATCCCGGTCGAGCGGATCGCCGTACCCCCCGCCGCCGCCGGTGCGGTTGTCCAGGCGGGAGCCCGCCGGCCGCGGATAGGTTCCGCCGCCCGTCACGACCTCGGCCTCGGTGCCCGCATCCAGCACCACGCTCGCGGGGCGTCCCTCCTGTCCTCCGGCCAGTGCCCACGGCGGCGATTTCGTCTTCGATACGAGGCAGATCCCGGTGGAGTCCGCCTCGAACCGGTAGTGGCGGTGGACTCCGACTCCCCCGCGGTGCATGCCCGCTCCGCCGGAGTCCTGTTCGTAGCCGTATGCCTCGATGAAGAGGGGCGCCTTCGTCTCCAGCACCTCCACGGGATTGTTCCGGCAGCCGGGCTGGGTGAGGTGCATGATGCCGTCCTCCCCGTCCCCGCCGCGGTGCCCGCCGTAGCCGATGGCCTCATTGGTGGCCTCCAGCCATGCCCTGCCGGTCCGGGGGTCCGTGCCCCAGCCCATCATGGAGGAGACGTCTCCGCCGGAGCTCGCCGGGATCCGCTCCGGCATGCCCTGGGCCAGCGCCTTGAGCACCACCTCGCCCGCGAGGATCCCGGTCCACTGGGTGAAGGTGGGCATCGGATCGACCGCGTGCATGATGGAGCCCGGCTCCGTGACGACCCTGAGCGGGGCGAAGTTGCCGGCCGCGACGGGCGAGTCCGGGGTGGTCAGCGACTTGAAGATGAGCCCGGACAGTGCCAGCGTCTTCCCCACCGGGAGGTTGAACGGCCCCTTCACGTCCTTCTCGCTCCCCGTCCAGTCGATCACCATCTCCTCGTCCGTGACGGTGACCGTGGCTCGCAGCCGCAGCGGGGTGTCGAGATCGATCCCGTCGGAGTCGACGAAGTCCTCCGCCGTCCAGGTTCCCTTGGGCAGCTCCGCGAGAGCCAGGCGCGCGAGGCGCTCACCATGCGACTGGATGTCCGCCATCGCCTGCCGCAGGACGTCCGCGCCGTACTTGGCGGCGAGTTCCTGCATCCGCCGCATCCCGCTCCAGCAGGCGGAGACCTGTGCGTGGATGTCGCCCAGGGTGCGTTCGGGCATCCGCGAGTTGAAGCGGATGACGTTGAGGACGTCGTCATTGGGCTCCCCGGCTCTGTAGAGCCGGCTCGCGGGGAACATGAGACCCTCCTGGTACGCATCGGTCGAATCGAGGACGTAGCCCGCGTTCTTCTGCTTGAGGTCGAGCACGTGCACGCGGCAGGAGGAGAAGCCGATGATCTCGCCGTCGTGGTGGATGGGAGCGAATACCAGCGGGTCGAGGGTGTGGGCGGAGGACCAGTACGGATAGTTGAGGATGAACACGTCCCCTTCCCGCATCGCGTCCGCGCCGAGGAACTCGATCGACCTCCGGATCCCGTAGTCGTTGGCGCCGGTGGAGATCGCCAGGCCGGGTGAGTCCGCCACGACGCTGCCGGCGGCATCGTGGAGCCCGATCCCGTAGTCGTGGATCTCGTAGACGACCGTGTTGTATGCGGTGCGGCAGAGGTTGCGCGCCATCTCGTCCGCGCTCGCGATCAGCGCGTGCCGGATGACCTCGAGGGTGATGGGATTGGTCATGACTCAGACTCCTTCTGCGCCGAGGGTGATGACGAGTTCGCCGAGGTCGCCCACGCGGAGTTCGTCACTCGCGTGGAGGACGGTGGTGGCGGTGTGCTCGGCGATGATGGCCGGTCCGGAGAGGCGATCCCCGGCGAACAGCTGCTCCCGGGCGAAGACGGGATACTCCTGCGGCTCCTCCCCCACGTGCACGGTGCGCGTGAGCACCGGGGTCGGCTCGCCGTCCACGCGCACCTGCGCTGCAGGCCATGCGGGCTTCTCCACTGCGCCCACCGCGTTGACCCGCAGCGTCGTGACCTCGAGCGGGTCCGTCATCGTGTGCCCGTACATCCGCCGGTGCATCTGCGCGAACTCCGCGGCGAGGGCGGCGACGGGATCGGCGCTCCCCCGCGGATGCGGAACGGAGACGGAGTGCTCCTGGCCCCGGTAGCGGACGTCGACGGTGCGCTGGAAGGTCTGCGCCTCCGGCCCGAAGCCCTCTCCGAGGAGCACAGCACAGCCTTCGTCCTCCATGCCCGCGTAGGTCTGCTCGAAGAACTCCGCATCGAGATCGGCGAGCGGCTGGACGGCAGTGCGGGAGAAGTCGTGCTGGACGTCCGCCATGAGCATGCCCAGTGCGGAGAAGGCTCCCTGCCCCGGAGGCACGATCACGCGCGGGATGCTCAGCTCGCGCGCCACATCGACGGCGACCAGGCCGCCCCCGCCGCCGAAGGACATGAGGGCGAAGTCCTGCGGATCGCGGCCGAGGTCCACCGTGATGGACCGGACCGCACCGACGATCTTCATGTTCGCGATCTGCACCGCCCCCCGCGCAAGCTCCGGGATGGACAACCCGAGCGCCTGGGCCACCGGGGCCAGCGCCTGTTCCGCGCGTTCCTCGTCGAGGACCAGGTCGCCGCCGAGGGCGAGGTCGCCGCCCATGTACCCCAGCGACACCGCTGCGTCCGTGAACGTGGGCAGTTCTCCCCCGCGGCCGTACGCGGCGGGCCCCGGGTCGGCGCCCGCGCTCTGCGGCCCCACCTGCAGCGCGCCCGCCTTGTCGAGCGAGATGAGCGAACCTCCGCCGGCGCCGATCGTGTGGATGTAGAGCGAGGGAGTGTTGATCGGCAGGCCTTCGAACTCCGCGCCCTGGTAGAGCACGGGTTCGTGATCGAGGATCAGGGAGGCGTCGAGGCTGGTCCCTCCCATGTCGATCGTGATGACATTGGGCTCGGACAGCTCCTCGGACAGCGCGGCCGCTCCCACGACTCCGCCGGCCGGGCCCGACAGGATGAGGTTGACCGGCTGTTCCGCCGCGGCCGCCGCGGTCATCGCGCCCCCTCCCGACCGGGACATGAGGAACCTGCCCTCGAAGTCGGCCCGCCGCAGGTCCTCGCCGAGGTCGGCGAGGTAGCGGCGCATGATCGGCTTGATGTACGCGTCGAGGACGGCGGTGCTCGTCCGCTCGTACTCCCGGTACTCGCGCGAGAGCTCGTGGGAGAGGGTCACCTCGGCCTCGGGCGCGAACTTCCTGAGCACCTCGCCCATCGCGATCTCGTTCTCCGGGTTCGCATAGGCGTGGAGGAAGCCCACAGCCACGCCCTCGTATCCGCCCGCGGCGATCTCGCGCGCCACCTCCGCGGCGGCCTCCCGGTCCAGCGGGGTGCGAACTGTTCCGTCGTAGAGGGTGCGCTCGGGGACCTCGAAGGTGTCACGGCGCCGCACGAGCGGCTCCGGCTTGCGGAAGGTGATGTCGTACATCACCCGGCTGCCGGCCCTGCCCAGCAGGTAGACGTCGCGGAAGCCCTGCGTGCCGATCACGGCGATGCGCGCCCCGGTCCGCGTGAGGAGGGAGTTCAGGCCCAGCGTCGACCCGTGGTTGAAGGTGCTCACCTGGTCGATGGGCGCCTCGACCTTGTCGAAGGCGCGGAGCACCCCCTCCTTGGGCGCCTGCGGGGTGGTGGGCACCTTCTCGAAGCGCAGTGCGCCCGAGGCCGGGTCCAGCCTCACCACGTCCGTGAAGGTTCCTCCCACATCGACGGAGATCCGTGTCCCTGACTGCATGTGTTTCCTGTTCTGCTCGATGTTCTCTGCTGTGTGTGTCCGCCGCTTCCGTGCACGGACCGGAACCGCTATCGGAAGATGCGGCCCAGGGAGGCGAAGGCATCGCCCGTGATGATGCCTGCGCCGATGAGCTGCAGGTCCTCCTCCGCCTGACGGCCCTTGAGCTTCACGACCACGAGCTTGACCGCGAGGGCGCCCAGCACCAGCCAGCCGGCATAGGGGGCGGCGATGAGCAGGCCGGTGGCGAGCATGATGCCCATCTGCCGGGTGGCCCCGCCCACCGCCTGCAGCGCCGCACCCAGCAGCGCCCACAGGAGCATGGTCTGCAGCGCCTCGGTGTTCGCAAGCCCCACCTTGATCGTGTCTGCGAAGACCACCGCCACGGGAGGGATGCGATCGTCTTCGAAATAGGGCTTCCAGAGGAGTGCGGCCATTCCCATGGCGACGACGAATCCGATCATCGCGGAGTAGTACTGCTGCTTCCGACCGGAGCGCTCGTAGTCGGCGTATCCGGGATGACGCGAATGCACCTTGCGCAGGATCCAGCCGGTCTTGAGGTCGTAGCCCATGTCGGAGAAGGCCGGTCCGGTGGAGGCCGTGTAGCCCACCAGGACGAGCAGCGGTTCCGGCGGGAATCCGATGGCGAGGCCGAGAACCAGGAAGATCAGGGTGATCGCCGTGGCCGGGAACCAGCCTGCGTGCATCGCCGCCAGACCCACGATGAGCTCGCTGACGAACGCGGCCACCGCGGCGTAGAGGATCCAGCCGATGAGCACGGGCACGGACATCTGCACGTAGATCCCGGAGACGAAGGCGAGGAGGATCGCCACCGCGATGAAGAGCAGGAAGCCCGAGCCGAGCCCGCCGCGCAGACGGCGCGGGCTCACGGTGTCCGCCATCGCCGGATCCGGAGTGGAGGCGGCTTCCTGAACGGGCTGTGCGTCCCGCTTCGCCCGCTGCCTCCTGAAGAGGATGAACCCCGCCTGGGCCAGTGCGATGACTCCGGCGCCGATCATGATCCCGTGGGGGATGTAGTTCTCGGCCAGCGAGAAGTCCGCGAGCCCCGGTAGCAGCGAGTAGTACTGCACGATGAGGAGGCCCAGGCCGAACATCAGCAGGGCGACGACATTGCCGATGAGAGCCACCCCCGCCGCGGAGGCGGAGAGGCCGAACCAGGCGAGGACGAAGCCGATCACCCCGCCGGCCACCAGCACCTTGGCACGCCTCCCGCCCTGGTCCCCGGCCCTGATCGCCTCCGCCGCCGCGACTCCCGGGGGCCACGCGTTCCGCGCGGAGAGGAACTTCGAGCCGAAGGCACGGTAGAGGATCCACGCATCGACGACGAGCCCGCCGGCAGCCCCCATGAACATGGGCCAGATGAGATCCGGACGGCCGAACGCCCACGTGATCGCGAGCGGGGTGATGATGGCGTTCGCCGCACCGAAGGTGCCGGCGGAGATCGCGGTCTGCGCGAGGTTCTGGCGATGCACGCTGCGGAACTTCCGGAATCCCGTGAGACCGATCCTTCCGATCATCATCGCGATGAGCGCGCCGATGACGGAGGTGTGGGTGGAGATGCCGAGCTGGGTGATGAGGTGGATGCCGATGAAGGCGCCCACCGCGGCCAGCACGATCGTCAGCACGAGCGTGCCGGGTTCGAACGCTCTCGGATGGGGCGGAATCTGCAGGTCCTCGCCGGACCTCGCCTCAGCTGCCATGGCCGTGCCTCTCTGAAGAAGGGGGCTCCGCTCGCATGCGCGCGAGCGAGCTGTCTCCGCACGGACCCGGGGTCCGCCGCTGGGCCGGCCCTGTCCCCAGAGGCTGCAGCGATGCAGCACACAGGCATCCGGGTGGGCCAGCACGATCAAAACGATTTGACTCCCAAGAGTCAACACCGTGACGGGCCTCACGTCAAGAGGCGCACCGCACACATGGGACGACATCCCTCAGGGCTGCGTCGACTCCCGGACATTCAGCTGCGGGCGGACGCGGATCGGACCGGCCGGCGGCGACCCCCCGGCGATCCGGTCGAGCAGCAGGTCCACGGCCGCGGCCGCGAGCCCTTCATGGTTGAGGTCGAGCGCGGTGACCGGAGGGTGCGCCGCGCGAGCGAAGGAGGAGTCGGTGAGGGTCGCGAGCCTGACGTCCGCAGGCACCGCAAGCCCGGCGGCGGAGAGCGCCTCCATGACCGGGCCGGTCAGCTTGCTCAGGGAGTGAACCAGCGCGGCGGGCGCTCCCTCGGCATCCAGGAGCCCGGCGACGCACGCCCTCGCCTCGTCCGAAGACAGCGCCTCGCTCAGAACATGAACCTCGGGCACAGCCCCTCGGCCCGCGCACCATTCCGCATGCACGCTGCGGGCCGCGCGGTTCCAGGCATTGTCCTCCGAACCGGGCATGAGCCACACCTTCGCCCCGGCTTCGACACCGAGCGCATCGAAGACCGCCCTCATCCCCTCCGCATAGTCGACCCCGGCAGTCCAGGGCAGATCCGGCCGGTCAGGGTCCGGATCCGCGCAGACGACGGGGATCCCCCGGGAGGCGAGGAGATCGATCATGGGATCCCCTGCATAGGGATGGGCGATGATGCACCCGTCCATCGGCACGGCGGCGTAGTCCGGGCGGCTGGGATCCGGCACGTGGACCAGGCCGATCCCGCGCCGGAGGCACTCGGTCGCCATGCTGCCGGCGAGGCGGTTGAAGGTCTCCGACGCCTCAGGCGCCCCGGTGGCCGCGAAGCGGGGCCGCAGCACGAGCCCGATCATCCCCGAGCTGCCGGTGCGCATGGACCGCGCATGCGGGTCGGCGCTGTAGCCGAGGGCCTCCGCGGCCGCGAACACGCGCTCCCTGGTCTTCGCGGAGATCGCCCGGCGTCCGGAATACGCGTGGGAGACCGTCGAGGGCGAGACCCCTGCAGCCTGGGCCACGTCCTTGATCGTGACGCGAGGAGGACGCCGGCGCACACCCTTGTCCTGCTGACTCATATTCAGAGTCTATGGGGGCGCGTGATCCGCGGATCACGCGCCTCATCGGGCAGAATACCGCTCCCTCAGCTCCTGCAGACGACTCCGCGCCTCGAGGGCCCGATCCGGCCGAGCACGCACGACCTCCGCCACGAGAGCGTCGCAGACACCCCATGCGGCCACCGACTCCGTCGCCACGCCACCGGACGTGTCGGGCAGCCTCAGGTGGACGGCCGACCCCCGGGACGCCTTCGGCACCTCATCCTGAGACACGACAGCCACGAGCCCGACGATCCCCGCCGCGCCTGCGATGAACGCCGCGACATCGTCGAAGACCACGCGCGGAGCCAGGACGATCACCGCATCGTCCGGACGCAGCCGGAACACCGCATCCGCATTGGTGTGCCCGCTGCCGGACACCACCACGGCATCCACTCCCCCCCGTTCGAGTTCGAGGACGAAGTAGCCCGCGATCTGCGAGCCGGTCCCAAGACCGTACACAACCGTCCGCGGAGCAGCCCCGATGCCCTCGGCAGCCTCGGCGAACGCGGCAGGGTCGAGAGTCTCGCTCAGGGTCAGAAGCAGATCCGCCGCCGAGGCCAGCACGCCGCCCAGCGTGCGCTCGGGACCGGAAGCGCCCATGGACCGCAGCCGCGCCAGTCGCGACTCCATGACCCCCTCCAGGCCGACCCCCCTCTGCACACGCGCCGCATAGGCGGCCTTCATCTCCTTGACCCCCGTGAACCCGAGCTTCTGAGCAGCCCGGGCCACCGTCGCCTCGCTCACCCCCGCTTCGCGTGCGACATCTGCGGCAGTCGTGGTCGCGAATCGCAGGGGATCCCTGCTCGCCAGGAGGACCCGTGAAGTACGACTACATCATCATCGGAGGCGGCGTGCACGGCTGCGCCGCCGCCTACCATCTCGCCGCATCGGGCGCAGGCTCGATCGCGGTCATCGAAACGGCGACCCTGGCCGCCGAGGCCTCCGGCGGTCGGGGCAAGAGAGGCGTGCGCGCGAACAGGCGCGATCTGCGGGAGATGCCGCTCATGCGTGAGGCCTGCGAGCTCTGGCCCACACTGGCGGACGAGCTCGGAGCCGATACCGGATACGTCCGCACAGGCGGCATATGCCTCGTCAGCGGCAACGCGGCCAACGGACACAACGGCCTCGCGGCCGTCGAGGCCACCGCAGGAGCGCAGAATGCGCTCGGCATCCCGACGGAGGTATGGGACCGCGATCGGATTCTCACCCGCCTGCCGGGCATCGACACCACCACGAAAGCGGGAATCTACGCGCCTCTGGACGGCGTCGCGTCCCACGGAGCCACCACGCAGGCCTATGCAGAGGCAGGCCGGCGTCTGGGCGTCGACTTCTTCGAGAACACCACCGCAGTGAAGATCGAGACCAACGCCTCAGGAGCCGCCGCATCGGTCCTCACCGCGACGGAAGACGTCTTCACGATCGGCAAGCAGCTCCTCCTTGCGAACAATGCAGGGGCCAACCCGCTGCTCGCGGACCTCCCCGGAGGTGAGCTCCCGCTGTGGACGATCTACCCTCAGGCCGTCTTCCTGCGGAGCCGGAACAGGCCGGAGATCCCCTTGCTCACAGCGCACGACAGCAGGCCGCTCTCGGTGAAGGTCCTCGATGACGGGGTCATCATGCTGAGCGGCGGCTGGCGCGGAACGCTCGACCCTGCGACCGGCCGCGGCCGGACTCGCGAGGAGAACATCGCAGGCAACATCCGCAGCCTCACCGAGACGTTCCCCGGCCTCGGAGAGCTCGAGGTGATCGACGCCGATGCCTCGCGCACCGAGACGGCCTCGGTGGATCTCATCCCCACCATCGGGTACGTCGCCCCCAACGTCATGGTGGCGACAGGATGGTCCGGCCACGGCTGGGCACTCGCCCCGGCTGTGGCACCGAGGGTCGCGGAATCCCTGCGCGCAAGGCGGGCGGACAGCGCCTTCGCCCCGTTCTCACCCGACCGATTCACCCTCTGAAGACTTCCCACCTCACACCTGGAGAACAATGATGTTCAGCTCAGACGGTTTCGACGGCGATGCTCTGCTGTCCCTGCTCGTGGCGGCCTGCGGCCTCGGCATACTCCTGCTCGTAGGACTGCTGCTGAGGACCCTGGTACCCGCCCTGAAGCGGTATTTCATCCCAGCGGCCCTCCTGGGAGGCGCCGTCGGCCTGGGTCTCGGTCCGCATGCACTTGGCCTGGTCCCCGCGGGGATGCATACGACCTGGTCCTCCTTCGCCGGGGTCCTCATCACCATCGTCTTCGCGCCCATGCTCCTCGGACAGAACCTCCCCGGGTTCCGGGAAGCGGCGAAGGAGGCAGGACCGCACGTCTTCTACGGGTACTTCAGCACCTTCGCCGTGGTGGGAGTGCCGGCACTCCTCACCTATCTGGTGCTCCAGCCGCTCATGGGCACGAATCCGCTCTTCTCCACCATCTTCGAGGTCTCCTGGCCCGGCGGCCACGGCACGGCCGCCGGCATGGAGGAGTCCTACAGCTCGCTCGGCTGGGAGGACGGCAGCTCCCTCTCGCTGAGCTCGGCGACCGTCGGCCTTCTCTTCGGCATCATCGCGGGGATGGTCATCCTCAACCTCGCAGCGCGCAGAGGACTTCTCACCTCCGCTGCGGCACAGGGTCCGAGCACAGGCTCCGACATCCTTCCGCCGGCCGAGGCCAGCACGGACTCCACGAACCGCCTGCGCCGGGGATCGCTGGACAATCTCGCCTTCCACGTCTCCCTGATCGGCGTGGCCGTGCTCATCGGTGTCCTGCTGAAGTGGGGAGTGGACCAGCTCCTCACCGGCATCCCCCTGTTTCCGCTGGCCATGCTGGGCGGCCTGCTGGTGCAGCTCATCGTCTCCCGGACACCGGCCTACGCCCTCGTGGACAAGCCGACGCTCAACTCCATCGCGGGGATCGCACTGGACTTCCTGGTCGTCGCCGCGGTGGCTACGATCTCGCTGCCGGTGATCTTCGCGAACTGGCTTCCGCTGCTCATCGCCACGGTAGTGGTCGCGGTCATCAGCGTCGGAATCTTCTGCTGGATCGGCCCGCGCATCTTCCCTCAGCACTGGGTGGAGAACAGCATCGTGAATTTCGGGGCGATGACCGGTGTCACCTCCGTGGGCCTGCTTCTGCTGCGCGCCGCCGATCCGGAGATGAAGACGAACGCCTTCCGGGGATTCGCACTCCGAGCACCTTTCGCCAGTCCGTTCGTCGGGGGCGGCCTGGTGACTGCGCTGTTCCCCGTCCTGGTCATGAACATCGGCAACCTCTGGCTCGGCCTGGCCTGCCTCGCGCTGTGTCTCGTCATGATAGGGGCGGCGAAGGCGACGGGCATATGGAGGAAGCCCGCCGCCGCCCGTCCAGAGGCAGGAGCGGGCGCCCCCGCCTGACTCACCCCAGGCCGCGCTCCAGATCCGCCGCGATGGTCTCGCGCACCTGGGCCTGCGCCTCGGCGGAGAGTGCGTTGAAGGGCGCACGCGCCGGTCCCACAGCCGCACCGCGGACGTTCGCCGCATACTTCACCACGGTGTTGGGATTGCCCAGCGCCAAGCAGTTGCGGATGGGCCGGATGCTGTCCTGCGCCGCCCGGGCCCCGTCGATGTCACCGGCGACGAACCGGTCGTAGATCGAGGCCATGGTCTCCGGGTAGATGTTCGCGATCCCGCTGATGCCACCCGCGCCGCCGGCCAGCAGCGTCCAGAGGATGAGCGAGTCGTTGCCGGAGATCACGGAGAACGTCTCGCGGTCCGTGCGCTCGCGGTACTGCAGGATGGTGTCGAAATTGCCGCTGGAGTCCTTCACCGCGACGATGTTCTCCACCTCCGCCAATCGCTCCAGCGTCGCCGGAGCCACATTCACCCCCGTGCGTGCGGGAATGTTGTAGACGACGACCGGAACGTCCACGGCACCGGCGACGGCACGGAAGTGGTTCTCGATCTCCGCCTGCGAGGCCGCCGCGAAGTACGGGGTGATGATCGACAGCGCATCCGCACCGGCCGCAGCTGCGTCCTGTGCGATCGCGACGGTCTCACGCGTCGTGATCGCGCCGGCTCCGATCACCACGGGCACCGCGCCCGCCACCTCGTCGACGACCACGCGTGCCGCCTCGGCGCGCTCTGCCGCGGACTGCGCGTAGAACTCGCCGTTGGTGCCCAGGGCGAAGATGCCGTGCACACCGGCATCGAGCTGTCTGCGCACATGCACGCGCATCGCGGCTTCCGCGAACTGCTCGTTCTCGTCGAACGCCGTGGCGATCGCCGCGAGGATTCCGTTGAGTGCGGTCATGGAGGTCCTTCCGTGGAGGTTCAGCGGTTGTAGAGCGGCATGGAGCCCCGCAGCGGGGCGGTTGCGGCATCGACTGCCGTGAGCACGTCCTCAGGCGGCGGCCCCTTGGCCACCGCGGCGATATTGGACTCGAGCTGTGAGACGCGGCTCGCGCCCAGCAGGAGCGAGCTCACGCCCTCCGCACCCGCGACCCAGCGCAGTGCGAGCTCCGCCCGCGGGATGCCGGCCTCCTCGGCCACATCGGCCAGCGCCTCGCAGGCAGTGGTCACGGAGTCCGAGAGATAGCGCTGCGAGTACATCTGCGCGAGCACGGAGCCGGTGAAGCGCTCCGGCGCGCCCGAGGTCGAGGGCCGCCTGGCCAGCAGCCCTCCGGCCAGCGGGTTGTATGCCATCGTGGCGATGCCGTGCGTGCGGCCGCACTCCAGCCACTCGTCCTCGATCCGGCGCGCGAGGATGCTGTAGACGTTCTGCGCGACGACGGGTCGCGGCGCCCCTGCCGCATCCGCGGCGGCGAGCAGATCGACCGCTTGCCAGGCCGCGTAGTTGGAGATGCCCAGCGCCCCGATCCTGCCCTCGGCGTGGAGTTCCGCCACCGTCGTGAGCGTCTCCGACAGCGGAGCCTCCCGGTCCGGCTGATGCAGATAGAAGAGGTCGATCCTCTCGACGTCCAGGCGACGCAGGGAGCCCTCGACGCTCGCACGCAGCCCCGCGGCTGACAGCGGAGAGTTCTCACCGGCGTCCGCGTGGGGCATGCCCGCCTTCGTCGCCAGCACGATCTCCTCCCGGTGCGCCCTCACCCACGGGGCGATGAGGCCCTCGGTGGTGCCCCGCGCGTAGCCGTTGGCCGTGTCGATGCCGGTGATGCCCGCAGCGAGCGCCGCCTCGAACACCTGCTGCGCCGCGACCGCGTCCACGGTGTCGCCGAACGTCATGGTGCCCAGCACCAGCGGGGAGAGCGGCATGGGAGCCCCCTCGATCGTCAGATTCCTGTCTGCGGGCATGGGATCTCCTCATCGACGCGAACGGGCGAACTGGGGCGATTCTCTCCCATTTGCGCGTATCGTGCAATTACTTGCGCATTTCACGCATACCTGGCAGGCTGTTGCCATTCCGCCGGCCGGCTCCCAAGGAGTGCCATGTTCCCCTCACCTCCCGGGATCCTCGTGCTTGCCGACGACCTCAGCGGCGCCGCCGAGGCTGCCGTCACCGTCGGCGCCCCCGTCCAGGTCCTGCTCCGCACCGCCGCCGGAGCCGATGCCGCGGGCGAGGACGCGCCCGGCCATGACATCCCCTGCTCCGGCTCCGGCCGGCACACCGCCGATCTCGCGATCGACCTGGACTGCCGTCACCTCTCGGCAGACGCCGCACGCCGGCGGACCCTCGATGCGCTCACCGCCTTCCGCGGCACGCCCGCCCGCACAGTCCTCGTGAAGGTCGACTCACTGCTGCGCGGGAACGTGCCCGCGCACATCGACGCCGCCCTCGCCGCGGGGACCGGCCCCGTGCTGTTCGCCCCCGCACTCCCGCAGCACGGTCGCACAGTGGTGGACGGCGTGCCCCTCGTCGACGGCGTTCCCCTCGTACAGACACCCGCCTGGGATGTGGAGGACGGCACTCCCCCTGGGCATCTCTCGGAGCTCTGCAGCACAGCCACCGCACATCTCTCACTGCACGATGTGCGCACCTCCGCCGATATGCGCCGTCTCACCTCTGCGCGCCTGGTCATCGCAGACGCCGAGACCGAAGAGGATCTGCGCGCCCTGGCACGGCTGGCGCTCACCGCCGGAGCCGTCCTCGTGGGCTCGGCGGCACTCGCGCGGGCCGTCGCCGAGGTGCGCGAGGAGGTCCGCGCCGGAGCCTGTGCGGAGACCCTCACCGGCACCGGCCCGGAGTCACCTGCCGTCTCCACCGTGGAGGCCCGCGGCGAAGCGCACACGGCAGCGCGGTCTGCGGAGACAGCGCAGACCGCCTCGGCAGCGGCGGCCCCGGAGCACAGGCAGTCGGAGCAGGCACCCGTCCTCATGGTGCTCGGCACGGCGGCACGGCGCGTGGACGGCCAGATCGCGCATCTGCGTGCACACACCGGCACCACTGTGCTCGAGGTCCCGGCGGCGCATGCACAGCGCTGGAGCACGGACCCGCGCGCGTTCGAGGAGGTCTGTGCGCAGGTGGCCGCAGGGCTGGCGGAGGGAGACCTCGCCTTCCGGCTCACGGACGACGGCGAGCCCGCGGATTCCCGGCTGCTGCCGGAGCAGCTCGCCCGCCTCGTCGAAGCGGTGCTGGCCCGCAGGGAGCCTGTGCATCTCGCCGCGGCCGGAGGGGAGACCGCACGGGCCGTCTTCGACCGCCTGGGCGTGAGCACACTCCTCGCCCTCGCCGAGATCCATCCGGGAGCGGTGCTCTCCGAGGTGCGGACGGCCCCCGGGGCCTCGGCGCCGGGGCACCCCGGACCCGGGAGCCCTCGCCCCCGCCTCCTCGGCCGAGTCGTCACCCGGCCCGGGGGCCAGGGCGAGCGCGACTCCCTCACCCTCATCCACCGCGCGCTGCGCGGGCGGCCGCAGACCCTGACCCGCTCCGCGGAGCGGGCGCACCCGGACCGCATGACCGGGCCGATCACCGCCTCGCCCGCCTCCGTCCCCTCCGGCAGCGCCGCTGCCGCCATCCGCGAAGGAGATCGCATGTCCGCTCTTCCCACCATCGCCGTCACCATGGGCGACGGAGCCGGCGTCGGCCCGGAGATCTGCATCGCCGCGTGCCTCGATCCCACCGTGCTGGCGGCGGCCCATCCCGTGGTCATCGGAGATGCCGCGCGCCTGCGTCAGGCCGCCGCTATCCTCGGGCGCGAGGTCGAGATCTCGGTGGTCGACTCCCCCGCGCAGGCCGAGGCGGCGGCTGGCCGCATCGATGTCATCGATCTGGGCCTGCTGCCGGAGGACCTGGCCTGGGGCGAGCTCTCTCCCCTCGCCGGCGATGCGGCCTTCCGCTACATCGAACGCGCCGCCGAGCTGGCCATGTCCGGAGAGGTGCAGGCCATCTGCACCGCGCCGCTGAACAAGGAGGCCCTCCACGCCGCAGGTCACCGCTACCCCGGCCACACGGAGATGCTCGCGGCACTCACCGGCACCGAGGAGGTGTCCATGATGCTCTCCTCCCCCCGGCTGCGGGTCATCCACGTGACCACGCACATCGGCCTCATCGACGCGATCGCGAAGATCGAGCCGGGGCTCGTGGAGCGGACGGTGCGCCGCGGACATGAGGCCCTGGTGCGCGCGGGCATCGAGAAGCCGGTGATCGGCGTGTGCGCCATCAATCCCCACGCCGGTGAGAACGGACTGTTCGGCTACGGCGAGGAGGCGGAGAAGATCACGCCCGCACTCGAGGCCCTGCGTGCCGACGGCATTCACGCCGCCGGCCCCCTGCCCGCGGACACGGCCTTCTTCCTCGCAGGACGAGGGGACTATGACCTCATAGTGGCGATGTACCACGACCAGGGCCACGGGCCCATCAAGGTCCTCGGGATCGAGGCCGGCGTGAACATCACGGTCGGCCTGCCCGTCATCCGGACCTCCGTGGACCACGGCACCGCCTTCGACATCGCGGGCACGGGTAAGGTCGACACCGCAAGCATGAGCGAGGCCATGCGGCAGGCCGCCGCGCTCGCATCCGTCTGAGCGCAGACGGACCCCGGAGCGGCCGCAGCCCGTCCCTCCACCGGACGGCGCGGCGGGTCCGGAGCGCGTGCCCGTCCGTTCCATGCCCGCGAGGGCCGGGAGAAACCGCTGAGGTGACACATGAACGCTGGTGAGAGGCGCGAGGAGATCGTCCGGCTGGCCCGCACGCAGGGCGAGCTGAGCGTGGACGACCTCGCCGAGTCCCTGGGCGTGACGGCCTCGACCATCCGCCGGGATCTCGCGCGGCTCACCGCCGCTGGCGACCTGGCGCGCACCTACGGGGGCGTGATCGCCGTGGCGGCGCATCACGAGAGCCCGCTCGCGGAGCGCACGCACGAGGCTACCGAGGCGAAGCGCTCCATGGGCGCGTGGTGCGCGCGGCAGGTCACCGCGGGCTCGCAGATCCTGCTCGATGCGGGCACCACCACCGCGCAGATCGCCTGGGCGCTGCGCGACACCTCTCCGCTCTCCGTGGTCACCACGGGCCTGACGCCGCTGCAGCAGCTCACCGGGCTCGACGACACCGAGGTCACGCTGCTGGGCGGGCAGTACCGGGAGATCAGCCAGGGCTTCGTCGGCCCCCTCACGGAGGCCGGGCTGGAGAAGCTCACCTTCGACGCGGCCTTCCTGGGCGCGGACGCCGTCACAGCCGAGCACGGCGTGTGCGAGGCATCGCTGCAGCAGGTGCGGCTCAAGGAGCTCATGAGCCGCCGCGCCGAACGCGTGTACGTCGTCGCGCATGCCGAGAAGCTGGGGCGCAGCCCCTTCCACGCCTGGGCGGATCTGGGCCCCGGCTGGACGCTCGTCACCGACGACTCCGCGACGCAGGAGCAGACCGCTCAGTTCACGGACCGCGGCATCGCCGTCATCCGCGTGGATCACGACGGTCAGGCGGTCGCCACCGACGGCTGAGGGTCCGCTCACCCGCCCCGCGCAGCAGCTCCGAACCCGCCGCCCGCCTGCGTCTCCTCACCTCTGCACTCCCACGCCCAGCAGGCGTGCATGTGCAGTTCTGCACGCTGCCCTGGAGAACCGGCCATTGTGAGCCGCCTCTCCCGTTCATAGTCTCGTTTCCACTGACGTCCAGCGTCAGCACGGAAAGCGAGGACTCCTTGTCACTGCACAGACTCCCAGCCGGACCACGCGCGCTCGCCGCCGTGGGAGCATCCCTGATGCTGGTCACCGGCTGCAGCACAGGCCTGCTGAACCAGACCGCCGAGGACGGTGAGGAGCTGCGCTGGCGGATCGTGACCCACCAGGTGCCCGGCACCTCGCGGTACGACAGCACGATCCCGCTCTTCGCGGAGAAGGTGGCGGAGGAGACCGACGGGAAGTTCGTCATCGAGCATTTCGGCGGCGGCACCCTCTTCCCCATCACGGAGACCTACGACAACGTCGCGACCGGCACAGTGCAGGCGGCCGCGGTCTTCTCCGGGTACTGGACGAACAAGGATCCGGTCTTCAACCTCGCGAGCATCCCCGGCGACCCGCTGCAGACCGCGGAGGAGCATTACACCCGCAGCGAGGCACTCGAGCCGATCTTCCGGGAGGTCTACGAGGATTCGGGCATCGAGTACCTGGGGGCATTCGACTACGGCCCCACGGAGATATTCATGTCCGATGCGCGGATCGACTCCCTCGACGACTTCGCCGGGCTGAATCTGCGCGCCACCGGCGTCGCAGGGCTGTACTTCGACCGCCTCGGTGCCAACGCCGTCTCGATCGCCCCGCCCGAGCTCTACACGGCCCTGCAGCTGGGCACCGTGGACGGCGCGGAGTTCAACGACCACTTGGTCAACGCGGAGATGGGCCTGCACGAGGTCACCGACTACCTCATCGAGCCCGTCCTGCACACGGGGCCCACATCGGACAAGGATCTCATCATCAACGAGAAGGCATGGGACTCGCTGCCCGCCTCCTACCAGCAGGCCGTCCTCACCGCGCAGGAGGCCACCCGGCAGGCGGGTGCGAGCGAGTACGCCGAGGCCAACGAGGAGGCCGCGCAGATCTGGGCGGACGCAGGTGTGGAGACCGTCGAGCTCCCCGCCGAGGACGTGGCCGAGGCCCGGCTCATCGCCTTCGAATGGCTGGGCGAGTTCGCCCACGGCAGCGACCGCTCTCTGAGGTACGTGAACGAGTACACGAAGGTTCTCCGCGAGCTGGGCTACGACCACGAGGCCGAGGCCATCGCCGCTGCCGTCGAGGAGAACGGAGGGTCGGACCGATGAAGAGACTCCAGCTGATCGCCACGGCCGTGAGCGCAGCGCTGCTCCCCGCGCTGGTGATCGTCGTCCTCGTCAATGTCGTCTCTCGCGCCTCCGGTCAGGCTCTGAGCTGGCCGTTCGAGGTGTCCATCTTCCTCTTCGGCATCTCCGCGCTGCTGGCCGGAGGCCAGGTCCTCCGCGACCGGGAGCACGTGGCGGTGGACATCATCCCGCGCAGATCCGGCATCCTCACCAGGACCGCCCTCAGGGGGATCGCCCTGCTCGTCATCGCGGCCGTCGCGGTGACCCTCGTCGTGCAGGGTTCGCTCACCGCCTACGAGTCGACCCGGATCCGCGAGCGGTCGATATTCCAGACCACGTTCGATCCGGAGATCTGGTGGTTCCGCTGGATGATCCCGCTGGGCGGACTGCTGCTCCTCGCGGAGTCGCTGCGTCAGCTGTTCCGCCTGCCGCGCACGGTCGCCGAGGACATCGCCGCCGAGTCCGAGGAGCCGTCCGACAGGGGAACTGCCGCAGCCACGGCTCCGACAGATGCCCCAGCCTCGGGCCCCTCCCCACGGACCGGAGGTGAGCCGAGGTGACGCTCCTCATCGATCTCCTCCCCGCCGGGATGTTCCTGGCGCTGTTCGTCCTCCTCGCGCTCGGCGTCCCCGTGGCCTTCTCGCTGTTCGGGGTCGCCGCAGGATTCTGCCTCCTCGCGTGGGGCACCAGCGGGATGCCCCTCATCGTCTCCGGGGTGTTCGGCTCCATCAACAACTTCACCCTCGTCGCCATCCCCCTGTTCATCCTGATGTCCGTGCTGCTGGAGAAGTCCAAGATCGTCGAGGAGCTCTTCGACGTCCTCTACCGGATCAGCTGGAAGCTGCGGGGCGGTCTGGCGATCGCGGCAATCGTCGTCGGTGCCATCCTCGGCGCGATCTCCGGCGTCGTGGCGGCGGGAGTCATCGGCCTCGGCCTCATCGCCCTGCCGCAGATGCTCAAGTACCGTTATCGCCGCGGGATCGCCCTGGGGGCCGTCATGGCCGGCGGCACGCTGGGACAGCTGATCCCGCCCAGCCTCAACATGGTGGTGTTCGGCGCGATCACCGGCGTCTCCGTCGCGAGCCTCTTCGCCGGCGGCCTCTCCGCCGGTATCCTGCTGGCCGCACTCTACGTCGTCTTCATCGTGGTCCTCGGCATTCTGCGGCCGGGAACCTTCCCCAAACCGGAGGGCGCCCCCACGAGCGGGGAGCAGGAGGCGAAACCGCATGTGAGCCCGGGCCGCGTACTGCGCGGGCTCATCCTTCCGGGGGTCCTCATCACTGTCGTCCTCGGCACGATCCTCTCCGGCACCGCTACGCCCACGGAAGGCGCGGTGATCGGCGTCATCGGAACGCTCGCCCTGGCCGCCCTCTCCGGCGGACTGGACTGGCGGACGCTGAGAGACACCTGCTGGTCTGCGACCAAGACCACCGGCATGATCGTGTGGATCCTCGCAGGCGCAGCCGCATTCAGCGCGGTGTTCGCCGGCGTGGGCGGTCAAGCGCTCATGATCCAGACTGCGGAGATGGCGCCGGGCGGGCGATGGGGCGTGCTGATCTTCGCAGTGCTGTTCCTGTTCGTCCTGGGAATGTTCCTGGAAACGATGGCGGTGATCCTGCTGGCCGCGCCGATCCTCACACCCATCATCATCGCCCAGGGCTTCGACTCGCTGTGGTGGGCGCTGCTCTTCATGGTGCTCCTCCAGACGGCCTATCTGACCCCGCCGTTCGGCTTCGCGATCTTCTACCTCAAGAGCATCACCGCGAAGGCGATCACCATCGGCCACATCTACCGGGCGACGCTGCCCTTCATCGGACTGCAGATCCTGTTCGTGGTCCTCTGCGTCGTCTTCCCGGGGCTGCTGACGTGGTTCCCCGGCCTCCTCGAATAGCCCCCGCTCCGGAGACGCACACCCCCGGCTGCCGAACAGCCGAAGGCGTCGGGCGATCATCGCCGGCGCCGTGGAACCGCACTGAGACCAGAGACAGAGAACACTGCAGAGAAAGAGAGCTCCCATGCCGGATGAGCAGACCATGCGCGGCGTCTTCGCCGTGCCGACCACCCCGTTCGATGCGGACGGAGAGCAGAGCATCAAGGTGCTGCTCACCGGCATCGACCGCGCCCTGGAGGCGGGCGTCGGCGGCTTCCTGTGCCTGGGCGCCACGGGCGAGGCGCTGGCCCTGAGCAGTGAGGAGCGCGAGGCACAGATCCGCGCCGTGGTGGAGGCCGTGGCAGGACGGGCCCACGTGGTCGTCGGCTGCATGGCCTACTCCCCTGCGGAGATGACCGCGCTCATCGCACAGGCGAAGAGCTGGGGCGCGGACGCGGCGATGATCACTCCGCCCTTCTACGGGGGCCTGGAGCCGGATGCCGCAGTCGCAGCCCTCCGCGCGGTGATGTCCGCCTCTGAGCTTCCGGTGATGGTCTACAACAACCCCCATTCCACGGGCACGGACCTCAGGCCCGAGCATCTCGCCGCTCTCCAGGACACGGGAGCGTTCTGGAGCGTGAAGGAGACCTCGGGTGAGGCCTCGCGGATTCGCGAGCTGCGGGACGCCCTGGACGAGAGCGTCGAGGTGTTCGCGGGTGCCGACGGGATCGCCTTCGAGGGGTTCACCCAGGGTGCGAGCGGCTGGGTCGCGGCCTCGGCCTGGCTCCTGCCCCGCGAGTGCCAGCGACTGTGGGAGCTCTGCCGCGACGGCGAGTGGGCAGCCGCCCTCGACCTGTGGAACGGCCTCTCCTCGCCTCTCGCGCAGATCGAGGGGAGCTCCGCCTTCATCTCGCTCATCAAGCAGACGCTGAGCCGCCGCGGTGCCGAGCAGGGGCCGGTGCGCCCCCCGCTCCCCACCGCCTCTCCCGCCGAAGTGGAGTCCGTGCTCAGCGCGATCGCAGGCATGGAAGGGGAGGGAGCCCATGCATGAGAAGAGCAGGGGCGCGCTGAACGCCCTGATCGGACGCGGCTGCGGCCTCCACGTCGACGGGCAGTGGGTGACGGGCGAGGGAGCTCCCCTCGATCTGGTTTCCCCGGCCACGGGCGAGGTGATCGGGAGCCTCCGGGAGGCCTCGGAGGCGCAGGTGGACGAGGCCGTGGCCGCAGCCTGCCGCGCGTTCTCCGCCGGGGGCTGGGCCGAGGACGGACCGCACCGCGCCCTGGTCCTCCGCCGCCTCGCCGACCTGGTCCTGGAGCATGCGGAGGACATCGCCTACCTCGACGCCGTCGAGGCCGGGAAGCTGTTCCGAGACAGTCTCGCCGAGGACGTGGGGGACGTGGCCGCGAACCTGCGCTTCTTCGCAGACCTCTGCGGCCGGGACGAGGGCCGCTACCTGCAGGACGCCTCCGGCTGGGGCTGGGTCCGGAAGGTGCCGGTCGGAGTGGTGGGGGCGATCCTGCCGTGGAACTTCCCCATCGCGATGCTCGGCTGGAAGGTCGCTCCGGCACTGGCGGCTGGGAACGCCGTCGTCCTCAAGCCCTCCGAGGACTCCACCCTCAGCGCGCTCCGCTTCGCCGAGCTCGCGGCCGAGGCGGGAGTCCCCCACGGCGTGCTCAACGTGCTCACCGGCACGGGGGCCGTCGCCGGCCGGGCGCTGGGCCTCCACCCCGACGTCGACGCGCTCGGCTTCACCGGCTCCGGACCGGTGGGACGGGCGCTGCTGGAGGCATCCGCGCGATCCAACCTCAAGAAGATCTCGCTGGAGCTGGGCGGCCGTGCCGGCTACATCGTCGACGATGCTCACGTCTCGGACCTCGAGGCCGCCGCCGCCGATGCGGTGGCGGCGGCCTTCGGCACGAGCGGCCAGAACTGCACCGCCTCCTCCCGCGTGATCTTCGTGGGCGACGACGAGGAGCGCTTCGTCCGGTTCCGGGACGCACTGGTCGCGGCAGCGGGGCGGATCACCGTGGGCGATCCGCTGGACGAGGCCGCGGACATGGGGCCGGTCATCAACGACGCTGCCCAGGAGCGGATCGCGGACTGGGTCGACGAGGCGGTCTCACTGGGCGCGACAGTACTCCACCGCGCTCCCGACGTGCCCGCGCGGGGCACCTGGTACCCGCCGACCATCCTGGCGGACGTGCCGGCGAACAGCCGTCTGGGCACAGGCGAGATCTTCGGTCCGGTCACGCAGCTGGTGCGGGTCTCGTCCCGCGAGGAGGCCGTCAGCGCGATCAACGGCGAGCCCTACGGCCTCGCGTCGACGGTCTGGTGCGAGGACCTCGCGATGGTGAGGTGGTGGGCGGATCGCATCCGCGTGGGCACCCTGGCGATCAATGGCTACAGTGAGGGGACCGTCGCAACGCCCTTCGGCGGGATGCGGCAGTCCGGCTTCTGGGGAAGGGACAACGGTCCCGAGGCCCTGGACGCCTACCAGGAGGCCATGACGGTCTGGATCGCACAGGGGTAGCCCCCCGCTGCCGCCGAGGCCGACCGCCTCGGCCCAGCGCGGGGCGTCTCGCATGGGCCGGAGCGGTCGGTGGGCTCTGCCCTGCACGCCCCCAACCCGAGGAGGAGGCCATGAAGGCCGATGCGGAGGACATCCGGTACTTCCATGTGCTGGCCAATTCCGGCACCCTCGCGCGGGCTGGGCAGGAGCTGGGCGTCGACCACACGACCGTGAGCCGACGCGTCCGGAGACTGGAGAAGGTCCTCGGCATCCGGCTGTTCACGCGGACTCGCACGGGATGGGCCCTCAATGCCAACGGCGAGGGCCTGCTCCCGGCCGCACGAGCCGTCTCCCTGGGATACGACGCCGTGACGGAGGGGGATCCCGCACGCATGGGACCGGAGGAGTGGACGGTCCTGTCCTCCGACGGCTTCGCCGCGAACATCCTCGCCCCGAGGTGCGGGCGGCTGCTCGCCGACCGGAGCATACTCCTGCGCATCGTGTCGGCGCCGTCCCTCGCCGCACGCGACGGGGCGTCCTACGACGTCGCCGTGGTGCGCTCGCGGCCCCATTCCGCCTCGGTGCGCTCGACGCTCCTGGCGGAGTACGAGATCGGCCTCTACGCCACGGCGGAGTACCTCGGGCGCCATGCGGCGATCCGCGGATCGGACGACCTCGAGGACCATGTCCTCAGCTGGTACTCCGAGGATCCGATCGCGGGCATACCGGAGTTCGACGCGCTCCGCGGACGGCTGCCGAGCTGCATCCAGCTGCAGTCGAACAACCTCAATGTGCATGAGCAGGCGGCGCTGGCCGGGGTGGGCCTGGCGGTCATGCCCACGTACACCGCGGAGCGGAACGAGGCGCTCGTGCGCATCCTGCCGGAGGAGCTCAGCTTCCGGGGCCGCTACTGGGCGGTCCTGCCCTCGGCCCAGCTGCGGTGGAAGACCACGGAGCGCATCCTCGCGTTCCTCCACGACGCCGTGCGGGAAGCCGGGCTGACCGTACCCGCATAGACGCTGCTCACGTCCGCACAGAGCACGTCGCACATATGCCGTCCGCATCTCCATCCGCTTTCCGGGGGAACCGGAAGATAGCAGACTGTACCCGGCAGTAACCTGAGCCGGGTGGGCGCCGCAGCCCACGGACTCCTGGCATCAGCTGCACAGCACTCAGCGACCACAGCCCAGAGCCTCTCAGAGCGGAGACGCACGCATGCCGCAGCACCTCCTCAGCACCCGCCCGCCCGGCGCTGGGAAGCCCGCCCGAGGCCGGCCTCGGCTGCGGCGGCTCCTCGCCTGGACCACAGCGGGAGTGGTGGTGCTCGCCCTCGTGGCGTCCGCGCTGGGGCTCTGGTCCGTGAGGCGTGCGTTCCCGCAGACCACCGGGACGATCGAGGCCGCGGGGCTCCACGAGGGCGTGACCGTGCAGCGCGACGCCCACGGCATCCCCACGCTCACGGCGTCCCGCTCCGACGACCTCTTCTTCGCGCAGGGCTTCGTCCACGCGCAGGACCGCTTCTGGGAGATGGACTTCCGCCGGCACATGACGGCGGGGCGGCTCTCGGAGCTGTTCGGCGAGTCCCAGCTGGGGACGGATGCGTTCCTGCGCACGCTGGGCTGGCACCGGACTGCGCAGCAGGAGGTCGAGGACATGCCGCCCGAGGCGCGCTCCCACTACGAAGCCTATGCCGCCGGGGTGAATGCCTACCTCGAGGAGCGCGGAGGCGGAGGCCTCGCCCTCGAGTACACGGTCCTGGGTCTGCAGAACCCCGGGTACGCCCCGGAGCCGTGGACGCCGGCGGATTCCGCCGCATGGCTCAAGGCGATGGCGTGGGACCTGCGGACCAACATCGAGGACGAGACTGCCCGCGCCCTGCTCGCCCGGGACCTGGACGCGGAGCGGCTGGCCGAGCTCTACCCGGGCTACCCCCTCGAGGAGCATCCCGTCATCATGGCCGAGGACCCCGCAGGGGAGCAGATCGCCGAGGCCGAGGTGCCGGCACCCTCAGGCGCTTCCGGCAGGGACGCGGACCCCGCGGGATCTGCGGGGACCGCAGGCGAGGTGCAGGCCGGTGCCGCATCCTCTGCCTCCGCCGCGACTGCCTCGGCCACTCCCACGACTGCATCGGCCGTTGCCGCCGAGGCCGGCCTCTCCTCCCTCGGCGACCTCCTGGGAAGAGTGGACGCGCTGGTGAGCGCGCAGGGCGAGGGCGTCGGCTCCAACTCCTGGGTGGTCTCCGGTGAGCACACGGAGTCCGGCGCGCCGCTGCTGGCGAACGACCCGCACCTCGGTGCCTCCATGCCCTCGGTCTGGACGCAGATGCAGCTGCGCTGCAGCACCGTTTCCCCCGAGTGCCCGTTCGATGTGGGAGGCTTCAGCTTCTCCGGCCTCCCGGGCATCGTCATCGGCCACAACCAGCAGATCGCATGGGGCTTCACGAACCTCACCACGGACGTGGCGGACCTCTACGTCGAACGCGTCGAGGACGACGGCTACTGGAAGGACGGCGAGAAGCACGCCTTCGAGACCCGCACGGAGACGCTGCGGGTGGCCGGCGGCGAGGATGTGGAGATCGAGGTGCGCTCCACCGGGCACGGCCCGCTCGTCTCCGATCTCACGCCGGAGTTCACGGACATCGCCGCAGAGCCGCGGGTGGGCGCCGGCACCGGTGAGGACGAGGTCCCGGTGGGCCCCACGCACCATGCGGACGCCGATGCCTCGGACGCAGGCACAGCTCCCACCGGCACGGACGCAGCGGAGAGCACGGAGCTGCCGCCCGGCGAGAACGCCCTCAGCCTCCGCTGGACCGCGCTGGATCCCGGCACCACGGCCCAGTCGATCTTCACCCTCAACCTCGCGGAGGACTTCGCGGACTTCCGCGAGGCGGCCTCGCGCTTCGACGTGCCCGCGCAGAACCTCGTCTACGCGGATCGCGAGGGGAACATCGGCTACCAGGCTCCCGGCCGGCTGCCCGTCCGCGGAGGGGGTGACGGCTGGCTGCCGCAGCCGGGATGGGACAGCGCCTACGACTGGCAGGGCTTCATCCCCTTCGAGGAGCAGCCGGTCGCCTACAACCCCGATTCCGGGTACATCGTCACCGCCAACAATGCGATCGTGAACGACGACTACCCCCACTTCCTCAGCCGCGACTGGGACTACGGCGACCGCGCCGCACGCATCGACGAGCTGCTGCGCGAGCGCATCGCCGCGGGGCCCGTGACGAGCGAGGACATGGCGCAGGTGCAGATGGACAACGAGGCGCCGTTCGCAGACGCGCTGCAGGGCGCGTACGCGAGCATCGACCCTCCCAAAGACCCCCGCGTCAGGGACGCCCTGAGCCTGCTGGCGGACTGGGACGGACAGAACGACGCCGACTCCCCCGCCGCGGCGTTCGCCAATGTGCTGTGGAACCGCGTGACCGAGGGGATGATGTCCACGCAGGCGACCGCGATGCAGGACTCCGCGGCGGCCAGGAGCGCCGCGGAGCCGCAGGAGCCCGAGGACATCGGCATCGCCCGGGACGATCAGTCCCGTCTCGCACGTGTGTTCGCGCTGCAGCTCGACGACGAGGAGAGCCCGTGGTGGGGCGGGTCCCGCACGCGGCTCCTGCAGACCGCGGCGGTGGACGCCTACGAGGAGCTCGCTCAGGCGCAGGGGGCAGACCCCGCAGGATGGAACTGGGGCGAGCTCCATGCGCTCACCCTGCGCAGCGGCACCTTCGGCGAGAGCGGGATCGCGCCCGTCGAGGCGCTGTTCAACCGCGGTCCGTACCCGGTGGGCGGCGGATCCGGCGTGGTGAACGCGACCGGCTGGGGGCTGGACGACGGCTACGAGACAGTCACCGTCCCCTCGATGCGCATGGTCATCGACCTCGCGGACTGGGACGCCTCGACCTGGCACCACCTCACCGGGGCGAGCGGTCACGCCTTCCACCCGCACTATGCGGACCAGGCCGAGGACTGGGCCCACGGCGAGCAGTTCGCGTGGGCATTCACCGACGGCGCCGTCCGGGCCGCTGCGGAGGACACCCTCACGCTCGTGCCGGGCTGAGCCCCGCGCCGCGCCCCGGCCCCGGCTCCGGTCGAGGAACGGGACCCGGGGCCGGAACCGCGCCCCGAACCGATCCGCGCCCCAGCCCGGCTCCGGTCTCACGGACGACTGTGGCGCACGCCTCGTCCGTATGGCATCATGGGCACACTGTTTACAGTAAACGGTAAACTGAAAAGGATTCGAGATGCACCCCTCACCACCGCGCCGCGGCGATGCCCTGGGCGACCAGGTCGCCGACGATCTGCGCCGCCAGATCGTCACGCGCGGCATCGAAGCGGGCGCGAGCCTCGTCGAGACCAGGCTCGCGGAGATCTACCAGGTCAGCCGCGGCCCGGTGCGCGATGCCCTCCGGATCCTCGCCAACGAGGGGCTGGTGGAGACGAGCGGCCGCAGCGTGCGCGTCCTGGGACTCACCCGAGAGGACATCGACGAGCTCTTCCGGCTGCGCCTGGCCATGGAGCAGATGGCCCTCACCGAGGCCTTCGGCTCCCGCCGGGAGGGTCTGCTCGCGCTCCTCCGCTCCGCCATCGCGGACATGGAGGCGGCCGTTGCGGCCGGTGACCCCGCGGCGTTCACCCTCGCCGACCTCACCTTCCACAGTGCCTTCGGCACCGCATCGGGGCTCCGCCGCGTCCAGAGCGTGTGGAGCCAGTACCGCGGCTCGATCTCCAATCTGCTCCTCGTCGCCAACCTCGACCACATCGACCTGCAGCCGTCCCTGAAGAAGCACCAGCAGCTCTTGGTGATGATCGAGGACGGCAACGACGATGCGGCTCTGGCAGAGCTCGCGCACCACGTCGATGCCTCGCGCGTCCGCGTCCGCGAGCACTTCACGGACGCACAGCCTGATCACCATCCCCCCGTCGACCCGCCGGACTCCCAGGGCTCCCCGGCCCCGGCAGATTCCGCGGTCTGAGCACCGCAGCTCCGCCCGGACCCACCCGTTCTCGCCCGAGAACACTCACAAGGAAGTGCACACATGAACCGCAGCCGCACCCGCCTGGCGGGAATCGCAGCCCTGTCCGCCGTCGCCGCCCTCACCCTGACCGCCTGCGCCGATCGCGGCGGGGCCACCGGGGAGGACTCTGCCGCCGGGGGCTTCCCCGACGGCGACATCACCCTCGTCGTGCCCTATGACGCCGGCGGCGCCTCCGACCTCGCCGCCCGCACTCTCGCCACGCAGATGGAGGAGAGCCTGGATGCCTCCATCGTCGTGGAGAACCGCAGCGGCGGCGCAGGCTCGGTGGGACTCGACTACCTCGCCGCCCAGGAGCCGGACGGATACACCATCGGCTATCTCCCGGTCGAAACCGTCATGCTCGGCTACCAGGGCTACGACATCGACCCGGCGGCGTACGAGCCGCTCGGCCAGATGGTCTCCGTCCCGGCCACCATCGCAGTCCCCGCGGACAGCGAATACCAGACGCTCGAGGATCTCATCGCGGCGGCACGCTCCGGCGAGGTCACCGTCGCCAACTCCGGCACCGGCTCCATCTGGGAGGCGGCCACCACAGAGCTCGCGACCACTGCGGACGCGCAGCTCAAGCCCGTGCCCTTCGACGGCGGCGCACCCGCCGTCACCGCCGCGATCGGCGGTCAGGTCGATGCGGTGGTCGCCGGCATCTCCGAGACCTCACCAGGCCACGCCGACGGAACCCTGCGCGTCCTGGCCGTCTTCGACGACGAGCCCTCGCCCGCGCTCGAGGGCGTGCCCACCGGCGCCGAGGCCGGCCACGACGTCGTGATCGGCGGCTGGGGCGCGCTCGGTGCCCCAGCAGGCCTCGACGCCGAGGTCAAGGAGACTCTGTCCTCGGCCGTGTCCGAGGCAGCGGAGACCGAGGACTTCCGGAAGATCATCGCCGACTCGGGAAATGTGCCGATGAATGTGCCCCCCGAGGACTTCCAGCCGTTCTACGAGGACGAGAACGAGCGCTTCGCCGCGATCTTCGGCGGCTGAGCACTCGCCCTCCCATCCCGGACGGAAGCAGAATCCCATGTCACTCCCCACAGAGCCCTCCGGCGGCAGCATCGTGATGCTGAGCCCCGGCCGGGGCCGGGCACTGGTGGGCCCGCTCTGCGGCATCGCCGCCGGTGCGCTCGTCCTCCTCCTGGCCCAGTCGGTCCCCGTCCCCGAGGTCGAATCGCAGTTCAGCCCCCGCTGGTGGCCCCAGCTCTCCGGCGCGGCGATGATCCTCTTCTCCCTCGCGGCCGCCTTCAAGGACGGACTGCGCCCGGCCGCCTCCGGCGGGGAGGTCGAGGCCGGCAGCCGTGCGGGCACGGTGCGCATCGCGCTCGTCTTCGCAGCCGTCGCGGCGTACGGCGCAGCCTGGCTGGTGTTCGACTTCCGTCTGGTCACCGCGCTCCTCCTCGCCGCGCTCGTCGCCATCGGCGGCGGTCGCGGCTGGAAGGGGCTCGTCCTCTTCCCCCTCATCGTCACCCTCGTGCTCTGGCTCCTGTTCGGACTGCTGCTGCGGGTGCCGGTATGAGCGCCGCATTCGAAGGGCTCGCACAGCTCGCCGATCCCCTCGTCATCGTCTGCATCCTCGTGGGTGCGCTCGCCGGCATGCTCGTGGGCGCGTTCCCCGGCATCACCGCGACGATGGCGGTCGCGCTCGCCAGCAGCTTCACCCTGACCCTCGACCCCGTCCCGGGACTCGCGGTGCTGCTGACCATCTACGTGGCGGCGAACTTCGGGGACCGCGTGCCCGCGATCCTCGTGAACACCCCGGGCACTCCCGCCTCGATCGCCACGACCTTCGACGGCAACCCCATGGCCAGACAGGGCCGGGCCGGGGTCGCACTCACCACCTCTGCGATGGCCTCGGCCATCGGCACCCTCGTCGGTCTCATCGTGCTGGTCTTCGCGGCGATCCCGCTCTCGCGGATCGCGCTCATGTTCGGCCCGGCGGAGATGTTCGCCCTCGTGGTCTTCGGGCTCACCATGATGGTGGGCGTCTCCGGTGACAACATCCTCAAGGGACTCGCGGCCGGGGCCTTCGGCCTCGCCCTCTCCTCCGTGGGGAGGGACCCCATCACGGGCACGGAGCGCTTCACCTTCGACATCCTCGCCCTCTCCGACGGACTCCCCTTCATCGCGGTGATCATCGGGCTCTTCGGCATCGCCGACGTCCTCGACCAGATGTACACCCACCGCAGCGCGCTCCACTCCCCCATCCGGGAGATGGGCCGCTGGTGGCCCGACCGGAGTGAGCTGCGCACCATGCTCAAACCGCTGGGCATCGGCTCGGCCGTGGGCGGAGCGGTCGGCGCAGTTCCCGCCGCCGGCGGCGACATCGCAGGGATCCTCTCCTGGACCACCGCGCGGAAGGCCTCGAAGGAGCCGGAGAAGTTCGGGAAGGGCTCGCTGGAGGGCCTCACCGCCAGCGACACCGCCTCGAACGCCACACTGGGCCCGTCCGTGACCACGACCCTCGCCCTCGGGGTGCCCGGGGACTCAGTCATGGCCGTCCTCATCGGCTCGCTCGTCATCTGGGGCTACCAGCCGGGGCCCGGCCTCTTCACCAGCCAGCCGGACCTCGTCTACACGATCGCGGGAATCATGGTCGCGGCGACGCTGCTCACCCTCGGGCTCAGCGTCGTCCGCTCGCGCGGAGTCACCCGGCTCCTCGAACTGCCGCCGCACTTCCTCTGGACCGTCATCATCGTCTTCTGCATGGTGGGCACCTACGCCGTGAACAACAGCGTCGTCGATGTCGTGGTCATGCTCGCGTTCGGGATCGCGGGCCTCTTCATGCGGCGGTTCGGCTTCCCCGCAGGCCCCGTGGTCCTCGGCCTCATCCTCGGCTCGCTCGCAGAGGGCAATCTGCGCCGCGCGCTCGAGATCGGAGGCCCCGCGAACATCCTCACCAGTCCCATCGCCATGGGCTTCCTCGTCGTCGCAGTGGGAGCGGTCACCGTCCCTCCCCTCGTCCGCGCGCTCCGGAGCCGCCGCGCCGCGGCCCGGGCAGCCCGCTGAAACCCGCCGCAGAGCACACGCCACAGCAAAGGAAAGCAATGAACCGACCCATCGTCATCACCGCCACCCCCACCCTCTTCTCCGAGGACGAATCGCTCGACCTCGGCGCCGCCCGCGAGCAGCTCGCCTGGCTGCAGGACAAGGGTGTGGACGCGGTGTTCGCCGCCGGCACCACGGGCGAGTTCCCCGCGCTGTCCGACGAGGAGCGCCTCTCCGTGCTGCGGACGACCCTCGAGGTGTTCGCCCCGGAGCGGACCTACTTCCACGTGGGAGCGGCCGCCGCCCTCCAGGCCGAGCAGCTGGCCCGTGGGGCAGCCGGCGCCGGCGCGGTCCGCCTCGCCGCCGTGACCCCCTACTACCAGCCCGCCCCCGAGGCCGAGGTCCTCAGGTACTACGAGCGCCTCGTCGCCGCCGCGCCCGATGCCAGGCTCTACGCCTATCTCTTCACGGCGCGCACCTCGACGGTGTCCGTGCCCGCACTCCTGCCGAAGCTCGCGGACCTCGGTGTGGCCGGAGTCAAGCTCAGCGGGGAGTCGGACGAGTCCGTGGCCGCCTACCTCGCACACCGCCCCGAGGGCTTCGAGGTGTTCTCCGGCAACGACATCTCCTTCGGCTGGCTCGCGGGCGCCGGTGGGGACGGCATCGTCTCCGGAGTGTCCTCGGCGTTCCCCGAGCCGTTCGTCGCCCTGCGCGACGCCGTCGCGGCCGGCCGCGAGGAGGAGGCCGCCCGCTGGCAGGGCGAGGTCGAGAGGGTCGTCCGGGCCGTGCTCGCAGGCAGCCTCACCCACCTCAAGGCAGGAGCCGAGGCACGCGGCTTCCGGGGCGGACCGGTGCGCTCGGCCGTCCCCGGGGTCACAGCGGAGGAGCGCGCTGCGCTCGAGGACCTGGCCGCGCACTTCGACGCACTCGCAGGCTGAGGGAGCGCCATGACCCTCCGCAAGATCATCAACGACCCGGCCGATCTCGTCGACGAGGTCATGGACGGCATCCTCGCCGCGCACGGCGGGGAGATCCGCGCGCTCACCACGGACCGGCGCTCCCTCGGGCGCGTCGACGCACCGCAGCCCGGACGGGTCGCCATCGTCACCGGCGGCGGCTCCGGCCATCTGCCGTTCTTCCTCGGCTACGTGGGCCGGGGCCTGTGCTCGGCCGTGGCCGTGGGCAACGTCTTCTCCTCCCCCTCGGCGGCCCTCGTCCACGCCGCGGCCGCCTCCGTCGCCTCGGAGGCCGGCGTCCTCCTGCTCTACGGCAACTACGGCGGGGACGTCTACAATTTCGACCTCGCGGCGGATCTCCTGCGGGCGCAGGGCACTCCTGTGCGCACGGTGCTGGGCACGGACGACATCGCCTCCGCCCCGCCGGAGCGCAGCGGGGACCGGCGAGGGGTGGCCGGCCTCGTCCTCGTCTACAAGGCCGCCGGTGCCGCCGCCGAGGCGCTCATGCCCCTCGACGAGGTCGCCCGGATCGCGCAGAAGGCCGTCGACCGCACCCGGACGATGGGAGTGGGGCTCGCACCCACGATCCTGCCCGCCGCAGGTGAGCCCACGTTCGAGCTCGGCGAGGGCGAGATGGAGATCGGCGTGGGCATCCACGGCGAGCGCGGAGTCCACCGCGGCCCGCTCGAGACCGCGGACGAGATCACCGACCGCTTCCTCGAGGAGATCGCCGGGGAGCTCGACCTCACCGAGGGCAGCCGCGCGGCCGTCCTCGTCAACGGTCTGGGCGCCACCCCTCTGGAGGAGCTCTACGTCGTCTACCGGCGCCTCGCCGAACGGCTCGCGGCCCGCGGGGTCGACATCGCGCACCGCTTCGTGGGCGAGTACGTCACCAGCCTGGAGATGGCAGGCGTCTCGGTCTCGGTCATGCTCCTCGACGAGGAGCTCGAGGACCTCATCGCGGCCCCCGCGGCCTCCCCCTTCTACCGGGACGGCTCCTCCGACGAGGCTGTCCGCGGAGAGCTGCGCGACGCCTCGGGCACCTCCGTGGAGATCCGCACCGCGGAGGACCCGGGGCCGCTGCGCGCCCTCCTGCTCGGAGCGCTGCCGCAGATGCCCGCACATGCGGAGGAGCTGCGCCGGCTGGACGCGGCCGTGGGCGACGGGGACCTCGGCATCACGGTCTCCGCCGGAGCCGAGGCCGTGGCCGCCGCGGTCGCCGGCCTGCCCTCGGACGCGGCCGAGTCCGTCGTCCTCCTCACGGCGGCCTCGGCGTTCGCCTCCGCCAATCCCTCGACCTTCGCCGCGCTCGTGGGCACGGGACTGGCGGCGGCGGCCGAAGCCGTCGACGCGGAGGCCGGCAGCGATCCGGCGGCACGGTGCGCGGCCGGCCTCCGGGCGTTCGCCGACAGGGTGAGCGAGCGGGGAGGCGCCCGCCTGGGCGACAAGACCTTCCTCGACGTGCTCATCCCGCTCGCGGAGCTCGCAGGCGCAGGTGCGGGCCTCCGCGCGCTCGAATCTGAAGCGCAGCGGCTGCTGGCGGAGAGCACCCCGCTGCAGAACCGCCGCGGCAGGGCGGCCTGGCAGGGAGAGCGCACGCGCGGGCTGCCGGATCCCGGCTCCGTCGCCGTCGTCCGCTTCCTCACCGCCCTCGCGGAGGCCGGGGAAGCAGGGAGCCCGGCATGAGCGCCGCGCTCGTGGTCTTCGGGTCCGTGAACCGGGACCTCGGGGTCCGCGTGCGGCGCTTCCCATTACCCGGGGAGACGCTGCTGGGGCACAGCCTGAGCCAGTCGCCGGGCGGGAAGAGCGCCAACCAGGCCGCAGCGGCGGCGCTGAGCGGTGCGGCGACGGCCCTCATCGGCAGGGTGGGCCGCGACGAGGCGGGCGAGCAGGTCACGGCGGCGCTGCGTGCCTGCGGCGTGGACACCGCGGACGTCCGGGCCACCGGCTCGCCCACCGGCACGGCGCTCATCACCGTCGACGAGGCGGGTGAGAACACCATCGTGATGGTGCCCGGCGCGAACGCGGACGTCACCGGCGATGACTGTCCGGATGCCCGCCTGCAGGCCGCCTCGTGGACGCTCCTCGGCATGGAGGTCCCGCTCGCGGCGGTCTTCGAGACGGCCTCGCGGGCGCGCGCCGCCGGATGCCGTGTGGCGCTCAACCTCTCCCCCGTCCCCGAGGCGCCGGTCCCGCTGGAGGACATCGATCTGCTCGTCGTCAACCGGGGCGAGGCGGAGGCGCTGCTGGAGGCGGCCGCGACGGGTGCCGCGTCGCCGGACACCGCCTCCCCACCGGACCTCGAGGCCGCCGCCGAGGCGCTCGGGGTGGACACCGTGGCGATCACCCTCGGCGCCGGAGGCGTCCTGCTCTCCCGCCAGGAGCGGCCCGCCGCGCACATCCCCACTCCGACTGTGCGGGCGGTGGACACCACCGGCTGCGGTGACGCCTTCGCCGGAGTGCTCGTGGGGCGGCTGGCCTGCGGTGACGATCTGGAGCTCGCAGCTCAGCGCGCCACCGGATTCGCCGCACGCGCAGCCACGGCCCACGGCGCGATGCAGTCGTATCCTCGCGATCACTCGTGGTGAGCGACAGCCTGAACTGCTTCCCGAACCCTGCACTTCTCTAATAGCGAGAAACATCTGCACCCGATCACCCGGAGTGTGTAATGTGCATTACACACCCCGGGCGCGTCTCCGCAGCCCGGGACCCGTCGGCAGCTCCTGCGCTGCGTCACAGAAAGCCTGAGCTCCGTTGACCGAATCCCCCGCCCCCTCGCTCGGCGACGCCCAGTCCGTCCGGCCCCGCGGCCGTCTCCGCACTCCTGAGGTCGCGGCCATCTCCGTGGGCTTCATGGGCCCGGTCATGGCCATGAGCCTCAACGGGATCGGGGTCGCCGGCCTCACCGGCAGGGCCGTGCCGTTCACATTCCTCGTCTCGTTCATCGGGACCATGCTCGTGGCCTACGCGTTCATCCGGCTCACCGGCCGCATCACGCACGCGGGCTCCGTGTACGCCCTCGCCGGATCCACCCTGGGACCGCGCGCCGGCTTCTTCGGCGGATTCGCCCTCCTGGGCACGTACCTGTTCTTCGCGGCCTGCATCGCCGGTGCCTGCGCCGTCTTCTTCCAGGCGATGGCCGCCGAGCTCGGCCTCCCCTTCGCCGAGGGCCTCTGGGTGCTCATCCCCCTCCTCGTGGGCGTCTTCGTCCTCTGGCTCAACCTCCGCGAGTCGACCGTCACCGCCCGGACCCTCCTGGCGATCGGACTCGTGGGCATCCTCGTCATGCTCGTCCTCGCCGTCGTCATCATCGTGCGCGTCGCCTCCGGCAGCGCGCCCGTGAGCACCGGCGTGGACCTCGGCACCCTCCTGCCCGGCGACGCCCCCCTCTCCGCGATCATGACGGCTTCGGTGTTCGGGTTCCTCTCGTGGGCCGGCTTCGAATCCGGCACCTCGCTGTCCGAGGACGCCCGCGAGCCCAGGCGCACCATCCCGCGCGCCCTGGGACTCGCGGTCGTGCTCGCCGGGATCATCTACACCTTCGTGATGTTCGCCCAGACGATCGGCTTCGGAACGGACGAGGCCGGCATCGCCGCCTTCGCCGGGGCCTCCTCGACGCTCACCGCCCTGTCCTCGACCTACATCGGCCCGTGGTTCGCGGTGCTCATCTCCGTCATCGCCTTCTTCGTCGCCTTCGCCTCCCTGCTGTCCTCCACCGCGGCGGCCTCGCGCCTGCTCTTCGCGCTCGCCCGCGACGGCTTCGGCCCGCGCGGCTTCGCCCGGGTGAACCCCGTCACCGGCGTCCCCGGCCCCGCGGTGCTCTTCGTGGTCCTCAGCACCGTCGTCATCGCCTGCGGGTCCGGCCTGCTGGGCGCGACCTCCGTCGACGTCTACTACTGGTACGCCACCATCGCCACGCTGTGCATGGTCGTCGCCTACGGCATGACCTCGGTGGGCGTCATCCGCTTCGTCCTCGGCTCCGGGGGCAGGATCCCGGTGTGGGAGCTCGCCTTCCCCGTCCTGGGGCTGGCCTACCTCGTCTTCGTCTACGCCGTCCAGGTGATCGGCCAGGAGGCTCCCTACACGTGGTTCCCGTGGATGTCCGGCGCATGGTGCCTCATCGGCCTCGTCATCGTCCTCGCCCGGCCCGGCCTCGCGCAGCGGATCGGCGCCCGCCTGACCCGAGAGGACGTGGGCTGAGGGACCGCGGCGCAGAAACAGCTCGAGGTCGAGCGCGCACGGAGCGATGTCCGTGCCTCGTGCGACGCTCAGGGCTCCCTTCGGCGTGCGAAGGTCATGAGTGCGAGGAGGCAGGGATGCGTCAGCCTGAGGAACTGAACTGGCTGAAGGCCTCGGCCAGCCGGGTGGGGCGCGATCTCAGCAATCGCCCTCTGTCTGATCTGGTCATCGGGGCGTCAGGCACCGCGGCTTCGGGGGCGCTCGTTGTGCTCGGGACGATTCGGAGTACAGCCCGGGAGCCCGGTTGGCAGCTGCTGCTCTGGCTCTCAGTGGTGCCCCAGACCGTGGTGCTCGCGCGTATGCATCGATCGGCCACTGGAAGCACAGAGTCGCCCGGGAGGAGAACGAGGTCGCGCAGCGGCTGCGCGGCCTGGCGGAGAGCCTCGCCATCGTGCACGAGAAGATCGCCCACCTGACACAGCTCACACCGGGGAAGCGACCGCAGGCCTCGACCGAGGTCGCCAATCTTGTGATCTCGCAGCTGCTGATGACGTACAAGGAGATCGACCAAGTGAGGGTTTCGATCTTCGTGCTCCTGCCGGACAGGACCGAGATGCGGGTGCTCTCGTCGCGAGGACGCCAGGACCGACCTCGACACTTCGTCCGCTCTGACAGACCACGTGGATACAACGCGATCCGCTGGCTCGAGGGAAATGATCGCGCTCCCCGGTTCGTCTCGGACACGACGTACGCAGACGCCGATCACTGGGGGGGCAGACCGGGGAGAAGTACGATGCGTTCATCTCGTGTGCGATCTACACCGATGCGCAGCCCTATGGCATGCTGTCAGTGGATGCTCCTGGTGCCGATGCACTCGACGAAGCAGAGCAGCACCCCATCCAGGCGTTCGCGGATGCACTGTCGATCGCATTCGCTCTCGCATACCCGCAGTTGCCTCAGATATCAGACACCCGCATCCGGAAAGGAAGGTGAAGCCGATGTCCAGTGCACCCGCGTGGGAACTCACCGAGGCGGAACGACGGGAGGCCGAAGAGCGTCAGCGCAGGATCGCCCGCGAACTCGAGGAAGAGCGCAAGCGGCGCGACAGCGCACGGGTGATCCGTTTCTCCGCACGGAAGGGCTGAGACTGCCGGCACGGCCCCGCTCACCCCTCTCGGATGAGCTCTGCGGCCGCGAGGTAGCCGGCGAGCATCGCCTGCGCCACGCGGCGCACATCGTCGTCTCCGGGCAGGAAGTCCGAGGTGTGCAGTCCCGCGGCCGCACCGGTCCCCACGAACATCATGAGCGACGGGGCCTGTGCGCCGTAGAACGAGAAGTCGTCCGCACCGAGCGAGCGCAGGGAGTCCGAGAGCTCGAAGCCCAGCCCCGCCAGCTGCCGCTGCGCGCGGACAGCGAGCGCGGGGTCGTTCTCCAGCACCGGCTCGCCCGAGGTCACCGTCACCTCCGCGGAGCAGCCGTGCGCCGCTGCCACGCCCACCGCCACCTCCTGGAGCTGAGTGCGCAGCAGGGCGCGCGTCTCGGAGTCCAGCGCACGCAGAGTCCCCGTGACCCGCGCGGAGCCGGGAATGACGTTGGCGGCCCGACCGGCCTCCATCGAGGACACGCCCAGCACCGCGGCCCGCATGGGATCCACGCGGCGGCTCACCACCGTCTGGAGGGCCACGACCACCTGCGCCGTCGCGAGCACGGGATCCTCTGCCAGATGAGGGTAGGCGGCATGGCCCGGCGAGCCCGTCACCTCGATGACGAACTCGTCGGCGGCGGCGTTCACCCCTCCCGGCACACAGGCCACGACATCACGGCCCAGCGTGGGCTGCAGGTGTGCCCCCACCATCGCCGCACAGCCCTGACGCGCGAGCAGGCCCGAGGCCATGATGTCCTCGGCGCCGGAGGGGTAGGTCTCCTCCCGCGGCTGGAGGACGGCGAGCAGCGGGACGGGCGGCCCGGCCTCGGCGACGGCATGGCTGACCGCGACGAGCGCCGCCATGTGGACGTCGTGTCCGCAGGCGTGCATGACGCCCTCGACCGCCGAGGCCCATTCGACTCCCGTCGTCTCCGTCACCGGGAGCGCGTCCAGCTCACCGCGGATTCCGATCGCGGGCCCCTCGCCCCCGAGCCGGAGCACCGCACCCGTCCCGGCGACATCCGCCCTCGTCATCTGCGCGGGAAGTGCGGCCGCGATCCGGTCACGGGTGCCCTGCTCGGCCCCCGAGACCTCGGGAGCACTGTGGATCTCGTGGCGCAGCCGCACTGCGGCGGGGAGATGGCGCTCCAGAGCCGCCCAGAGCGCCGCCGTGTCAGGCTCCGCGAGGGTCTGCTCAGCGCTCACCGGCACCGCCCTCCGCGGAGGAGGACGCCCGCCGGTCGAGGCCGTAGACCCGCACCGCGTTGTCCCGGCCCACCATGCCCAGGATCCGCTCCGCCTCGTGGGCGGGCCAGTCGCCGGCGGCGATCCACTGGGACATGACCGCCGCCGTCGCCCTGCGCCACAGCAGCGAGCCCAGATAGTGCAGTTCGGGCGGGCCCCAGGCGTCGGAGGAGAAGAGCAGTTTGCCGAAGGGAGTGAGCTCCATCGACTCGGAGACGATCTGCCGGCAGGCCGCACCCGAGTAGTTGATGCCCAGGCCCACATCGCAGTAGACGTGCGGGAAGACCTGCGCGAGGTAGCCGGCATTGCGATGGAACGGGTAGCAGTGCAGGAGCATGATCGAGCTGCCCGTGTGCTCGACCGCCCGCAGCCAGTCCGTGAGCAGCAGCGGATCGCAGCGGTGCAGGTCCAGGTCCGGATCGCCGTAGCCGGAGTGCAGCTGCACGGGCAGGCCCGTGTCGCAGGCGGCGTACAGCAGCCAGCACAGCAGCACGGGATCGGCGGCGCGGAGGGGACGCGCGGGATCGGCCTCTCCCAGCCAGCGCTCCGCGGCCGCGCGGATCGCCTCCCGCGAGGGCCGCGCGGGGTCGAAGTCGAACCCGTAGCGGTAGGCGATGATCGACTTCCAGCCCGCGGCGTGACCGGCGGCCTGCGCCACCGCCGCCTCGAAGCGGTCCTGCAGCTCCCCCGGCCCGCCGCCGTCCGCGAGGCAGTCCGCCGCGACGGATTCCAGCAGCGCTTCGAGCCGGACGATCTCGTGCGTGCGCCCGCTCAGCCGCTCCTCCATCTTCCCGATCGTCCAGATCGCGTCCGTGCCGAAGCCCGTGTCCACGATCCAGTCAGATACCCCGGCGCCCTCGAGGAAGATGCGTGCGAGCTCGTCCGCGCTGAGCTCGGCTCTCCGCGCGAGGTACTCCTCCGCCGAGGCGCCGGGAGCCAGACCCAGCATCGGCGCACAGTGCTGGCGGACGGCGAAGCCCACCTGCGAGTCGAAGACGGTGGTCCCGGCGGGGATCTCCCGATCCGATTCGGTCAGCAGCATCTCCAGCTCGCGGCGGTTCACATCGTGGGCCAGCGGGCCGTGGACGTGATGGTCGACGAGGGGGATGCGCATCGCTGCCTCCAGCGGGCTCCCGTGAGACTGCGAGGCAGGCTGTTCAGTAGACATCGGCGACCTTCCTGCAGATCTCCTCGGGGGTGAGCCCGCGCACGGCCTCGGACTCGGATCGCTTCACGTCCAGGTAGGTGCGCAGCAGATCGGGGTGGAACCAGCCTGCGGCCACCTCGTCCTCCGTCAGCGCTGCGAGCGCCTCGTCCACGCTGCCGGGGATGCGCGGGACGCCGGCGAGCTCCGCCTCGGTCGCCTCCTCCGGCCAGATGTGCTCGGGCTCGTAGCCGCGCCGCAGGCCCTCCAGCCCTGCCCGCACGAGCGCGCCGAGGACGATCCAGGGGTTCGCGGTCGCATCGGCGGCCCGGAACTCGAGGTTGAGCTGGCGGGTGGGGTCGCCTCCGCCGAGGGTCGAGGTGGGGCAGATGCGGAGCAGCGCCTCGCGGTTCCGCTCCCCCAGGAAGGCGCCGCCGACGCTCCAGCTGTGCGGGGCCAGCCTCTGGTAGGAGGAGGGGCTGCACGCGCTCAGCGCGGTGAGCGCGCCGGCGTGCCGGATGATCCCCGCGGAGAACCTCGCCCCGATCTCGGAGAGGCAGGAGGGGGCATCGGCGTCGTAGAGGGCCGGGGCCCCGGTGCGGGCGTCGTGCAGGGAGAGGTGCACGTGCACGCCGCTGCCTCCGGCGCCGGGGGCAGCGATGGGCGCGAAGGTCACGGTGCGCTCATGGCGTGCGGCGAGGTCGTGCACGAGCTCGCGCAGCAGCACGGCGCGGTCTGCGGCGATGAGGCCCGGTGCGGGCTCGAGCGTGATCTCGTACTGCTGCGGGCTGTACTCCGGCAGCCAGTTCTCCGGCTGGAGCCCCGTGGAGTCGAGGAGCTCCACGAGCTCCGTGCCGAAGGGCTCGGCCCCGCGGAGCCTGCGCAGCGAGAAGGGACCGGCCGCGGGCGCGTCGAGAATGGCGAACTCGTGCTCGAAGGAGGCCACGACCTCGAGCCCCGTCGCCTCGGTGAAGCCGCGCAGCGCCCTGCGTGCGAAGGTCCGCGGACAGCAGTCCCACTCGGAGCCGTCGGGCAGGCGCTGGTCCGCGAGCAGCAGACGGAGATCGGGCCGTCCGTGCCCGGCGGGGATGTCGATGCCGGTCGTCGCGTCGGGGACCAGGCGCAGATCGCCCGCGGCCCCGAAGACGTTGTCGTCTGCAATTTCGCCGAAGGTGTTGATCGCGAGGTTCGCCGGGACCCAGCCGACGCCTCGGCGCAGCGCCTGGGTGGCTCCCGAGGAGGGCACGGAGCGCCCTCGCGCGTGGCCCACCAGATCGCTGGTGGCAATGAAGGTCAGTGCGGGGAGCGCCATGGTTCCTCACCGGTTGCTCGAGCTGCATGCGGACGCGGGACCCGGCTCCGGACGGCTCGCCTGTCAGGATGAGCGTCCTGTCGTTCCAGAACTGCGTCTGCAAGAAGGTCCTGTAACGGATATTACAGGCCCGGAGGGGTGCGCACCGGCCTGTTCGCAGTGTGAGAGCCGGCGCGGGGTCACACTCCGCCGCGAGGCTGCGGCCGAGGGAGCTCGGACTGGGCCTCGAATCGTGCCAGGCGCTCCATGCCGCCGTCGCCGAGCAGATCGGTGACGGCGGCGACCAGCGTCTCCGCGACGGCGGTGGCGGGGACGAGCGAGTCGAAGGGCGAGGCGTTGTCGACGTGCGCGGGCAGGACGTGCCGGGCGATCTCCGCGATGGGCGAGAGCCACGTATCGGTCATGAGGCAGACCGTCGCACCGCGCTCGGCGAACTCGGCCGCGACCCGCGAGCAGCCCTCCGAGTAGCGGCGGTAGTCGAAGACGAGGAGCACCGTCGCGGGACCGGCGGCGAGGACCGCATCGCGGGCGGCGATGCCCTCCGGGGGCAGGAGGGAGACATCGGCGCGCAGCAGCTGCAGGTGGTGGACGAGGTAGTCGGCGAGCAGACCCGAGAACCGCCCGCCGTGGACGACGATCCGCCGGGCGGGATCGGCGAGGAGGCCGGCGACGGCGGCCACCTCGGACTCGGGCAGCTCCGCGTAGGTGGCCGCGAGCAGGGCGGAGAACGAGGCCCCGGTGCGTGCGACGACCCCCTCGCCCCCGGCCGCCGCGCGCTTGCTCTCGTACTGCCGCAGCGGGGAGCCCAGCTCGTTGAGCTCGGCCACGAGTGCGCGCTGGAGGCCGAGGAAGCCGGAGAACCCCAGCCGGCCGGCGAACCGCAGCACCGTGGGAGCGCTGACGCCGGCCTCCTGCGCGAGTTCGGAGACGGTGCCGAGGCCGGCTCCGGGATAGCGGGCCAGCAGGGCCCGGGCGACCTTCCGCTCCGCATTGCTCAGCTCCGCCATCGACTCCTGGACTCGCATGCGGAGACCCGGCGGGGCATGGGAGGACTCTGGCGGCGGCATGGTCCGATGGTAGCGGGGCCTCGAGCTCGCTGCCGGGCCCGGAGAACCTGAGAAGACAGCAGGAGACCGAGACTCAGCCGCGGCCTCGAACGCTCCGGATGTCCTCACCCAGTTCCATGTCGATCGCGAGCGCCTTCCGGTCGATGAGCCGCCCCTCCTTGAACACCTCGCTGACGTCGGCATACGCGGTGTGGTCCTCGAGTGGGTTCCGGTCGAGCAGGACCACATCGGCGACCTTTCCCACCTCGAGGGTGCCCACCTCCTCGGCGATGCCGTACGCCTCGGCAGGATGCGATGTCAGGGATCTGAGAACCTCCATCGGCCCCATTCCCCGTTCGAACGCCCCAGCAATCCACGGCAGATGCCCGCAGCCGAGCTGCACCGGCTGGTCCGGCACCTCCGGAGAGAGCGTGCCCGCCCGGAACCCGGGGTGGTTCCACACGCGAGGACCGTACGCGAAGCCATCGGTGGCCATCGCGATGCGGGCGTTCCGTGCCAGCAGCCCGCCCTGATTCGCCTCGGAGATCCTCCGCATCTCCCGCCTCCCAGCGAAGGCGGCGCTCTTCTCCGTCCATTCCATATGGCGCCTGGTGATGAACCGGCCTCCCGTGATGAGGTCCTTCTCCGCAATCCTGTCGAGGAGCTCGCCGGGGATCGCCCTGCCGTATGTGAGGTCGCCGTGCTGGAGCAGGTCGACCTCCAGGTCGACGGAGATGCGCAGACTGTCCACAGTCGTCGTGTGCGCCTGAATCGGGCGACCGTGCGACCGGGCCGTCTCGGCGATCGTTCCCTGCACCAGCTCGGAGAAGACGTGGTACTGCATGCGGCTGCCGGCGATGTGATCTGTCGCCGCCCATTTGATGAAGTCCACACCGGTCTCCTCGATGTAGGCCGACACGGCCTCGGATACCTGCGCAGCGGTCATGAATCCGAGATCGGCCCCGACGCCCCGCTCCCACTCCCAATTGATCCTCTCCACCGCAGCGCGCTCGAGGAATGCACCGGGTGCGACGAAATCTCCCGACAGCGGACCCGAGAGTCCGATGATGTTCCCGGCGCACAGAATGCGGGACCCGTTCACCTCCCCGCGGCTGATCGCATCGCGCACACGGGTCAGCGGACCCGCCGGCCCCCAGGAGTCGAACACCGTCGTCACCCCGTACTTCAGCGTGAGTTCCGCGGCCTCTCGCACCAGCTGCTCATACCTGCCCTCGAACTCCAGCAGGGTGTCAGGGGTGCGCGCTGCGACCAAGTGGACGTTCCCGTCCATCAGACCTGGGATCGCATACCTCCCACCGCCGTCGAAGACCTCAGCCCCCGGCGGTGGAGGCGCGGCCGGATCCTCTCGGGACACTGCGGCGATCCGCCCGTCAGAACCGACGGTGATGGCGGACGCCGGCTGCGGATCCGCACCCGTCCCGTCGATGACCGTCACGTTGCGGATGATCAGTCTGCTCGTCATATGCGCTCCATTCCGGGGTGTGAGACGCATCCGCTGACCGGATACGCGGTGGGATCGTGATCAGACTCGTGCCGCGAGGACGTCGAGCCCCACCTGCAGATTCCGGGCGAGGGCGTCGCGGTCGACCCGGATTCCCTCCTTCACGACCTCGCGGATGTCCGCATAGGCCTGCGGACTCTCGAGCGGGTCGGACCCGAGGATCAGCAGGTCCCCGATCTTGCCGGGCTCCAGCGTTCCCAGCCGATCCGCCACTCCGTAGGCCTCGGCGATGTAGGCGGTTGCCGAACGGAGTATCTCCATCATCCCCAGCCCCCGCTGCGCGGCGCCTCGGATCCAGTTGAGATGGCTGTATCCAAGCTGCACCGGAAGATCCGGCACCTCCGGGGACAGGGTTCCGGCCCGGAATCCCGGGTGCTCTGTGATCCGCGGTCCGTAGGCGAAGCCGTCGGTCGTGAGGAGCAGGCGTGCTCCGCGCGCGATCAAACCGCGCTGATTCCGGTCCGCGTTGACCCGCACGGGATGCATCCTGGCTGCGGCCGGAGCAGAGCCGCTCCAGGCCAGGTGCTCGTCCGTGCACACCAGCGCGGCGGTGGGGATCCCCTTCTGCGCGATCTGGTCGAGCAGTTCTTCGGGTGCGGGTCTGCCCACTGTCAGATCGCCGTGCTGGAGGAGGTCTACGCCGATGTCCGCCGAGATCCTCAGGCTGTCGACGGTCGTCGTGTGCGCCTGTGTGGGCTTCCCGTAGCTGTGCGCCGTGGCATGGATCGCCTCCTGCGCCTGCTCGGAGAACATCAGGAAGATCATCCCGCCCGCGGTGGCGAGGTGATCGGTCGCGGCCCATTTGATGAAGTCGACGCCCGTCTCCTCGATGTACTGCGCAGTGGCCTCGGCGATCTGAGCGACGGACATGGTGGCCAGGTGCGGGCCCATGCCCCGTTCCCACTCGCGGTTGATCGCCGCGACGGTGTCCCGGTGCAGGAAGTCGCCTGGCGCGACGAAGTCATCGGAGAGCGGACCTCCGAGGCCGATGATGTTGCCGGAACAGTAGATTCTCGACCCTGCAGCGGTTCCGCTGGCAATCGCGTCACGCACCCTCGTCGCCGGCCCCGCCGGCCCCCAGGTGTCGAACACCGTCGTCACCCCGTACTTCAGGGTGAGCTCCGCCGCCTCGAAGGCGAGTTCCTCATAGCGGCCCTGGAATTCCAGCAGGGTGTCGGGAGTGCGCGCCGCCACGAGGTGCACGTTCGCGTCCATGAGCCCCGGCACCACCCAGCGCCCGGTCCCGTCCAGCGTCTCAGCGCCCGGAGGAATCGCGACCTCCTGGTCCGGTCCGAGGGCCTCGATGCGACCGTCCTCGCCCATCACCACAGTCCCGCCCTGCAGCGGCGGCGCCCCGGTGGCGTCGATGATCGTCGCATTCCGAACTGCCAGTCCTGACATCTTCTCGTTCTCCTCGTTCTCCCGTGTGCCTGCTCGCGCGCTGCGCATGACCCGCTGTGGTCGCTCCTCAGCCGACCGCGTGCGCCCGTGCTCTCTCCTCCGCGACGATCTCCCGCACATCCGCGCGCAGCCGTTCGGCGTCATAGACGATCCCGTTCTTCACGGTGAACCTCACTGCCGCATGCCGGGCGCCCACCCCGTCTGCATAGCGCAGCGCACCGTGTGCGTACATGACCTTGAGGTTCTGCAGCGGGTTCTCGCTCAGGACGACGAGGTCCGCTCGCTTGCCCACCTCGACGGAGCCGGTCTCCCGGTCCAGCCCGGTGAGCTCCGCCCCTGAGAGGGTGGCCGCTCGGACGACCTCGAGCGGGTGGAACCCGGCTTCGCGCAGCAGCTCCAGCTCCTCGATGATGCCGAAGCCGAAGGTCTTGTAGATGAATCCGGAGTCGGATCCCGCCGTCACCCGACCCCCGAGATTCTTGTAGTCGTTCACCAGGGCCATCCACCTGACATAGGCCTGTCTCCAGGGGATCTCCTGCTCGGTGCCCCAGTCCCCGTACACGGAGCCATGGCTGTCGGGACTCGGTTCGAAGAAGTCCCAGAGCTGGGGAGCGGTGAACTCGCCGTGCCATTCCGAGCCGCGCACGCGAGCGGCGTCGCGGTGTCCGATGTAGATGTTGAAGGTCGGGCTCATGGTGAGGCCCAGCGAGACGAACTCCTCGAGGGTCTCCTGCCAGACCGGACTCCCGGGCGCCGCCGTCTGCAGCCAGAGAGGCCCGCCGCTGGCATAGCGCGCGGGCTCGTCGCTGTAGTTGTAGCCCGGCGGCAGGTCCTGGACGGTCCGGTCGCGGAACATCGCCTCGGGCAGGCCGTACCAGTGCTCGACGCTGCGCAGCCCCCAGCGCGCCGTCGTCATCGCATTCACCTGCCGGACGCGCCGCTGCTCATGATGGCAGGCGCTGTCGAGACCGAGCTCGTTGATCTCCCGCAGCGCCGCTTCGAACGCCCCGGGCTCGGCGCCGAAGAACTTCACGCCCGCAGCCCCGCGGCCGGCGATGCCCCGCACCCACTCGATGGCCTCCTCGGGCGCTGTGATGGGTCCGCGGCCGCCGAGGCCGAAGACGGGATTGGGCAGGATCCTGGGTGCGGTGATCGCGTCATCGGCACTGCGTTCGGCTTCATGCAGGGTGAAGTCCAGACCGTTGAGGCAGCCCACCTCGCGCACAGTCGTCACCCCGTGAGCGAGCCACAGCTTGTACACGTACTCGGCGCTCGGCGCCTGCGCGGCACTCCCGATATGGGCATGCGAGTCGACCAGCCCGGGCATCACATAGTGACCCTTCAGATCCAGGTGCAGCGCATCGGGATGCCTGTGCTCGAGGTCGCCGGAGCCTCCTAGGGACCGGGCGATGGGGTCCGTGCGGTCCGCTATCTCGACGATCCGCCCCTCGCTCAGCACGAGGTCGGCGGGACCGTAGGCCGGTGCCCCGGTGCCGTCGATGATCGTCACCCCTCGCATGACGACCGTCCGTCCCGCATGCGCGCCCTCCGCGCGGTCCGGGGCGGGAACCTGCCGCCTCGCGCTCGGGACCGGCGAGTGCCCGTGCCCGCCTTCCTGATCCTCACTGCACATGCATGCCCTCCTCAGAGCTCGATGGTCGGCCGCGCATCCGTGCGGCCGGACGGTGTGTCCGGTGCCTGCGGTTCACCCATCCGCGTCGACGGAGACCTCCAATGTCGAAGCGAGCAGCTTCCTGGTGTACGCGCTCGCCGGGTCGTCGAGCACCGCCGAGACCTCCCCCTGCTCCTGCACTCGCCCGCCCTGCAGCACGACCACGCGATCGGCGAAGCTTCTCACCAGGTGGAGGTCATGGGTGATGAAGACGCAGCTGAAGCCCATCTCCTCCTGCAGCTGAGCGAGGAGGACGAGGATGCGCTTCTGCACCGCCACGTCGAGCGCGCTCGTGGGCTCGTCCGCAATCAGCAGCTGCGGACGGCGGGCGATCGCGCGGGCGATGCCCACGCGCTGACGCTGACCTCCGGAGAGTTGATGCGGGAACAGTCCCGTCCACCCCGGGTCCAGACCCACGTGCTCCAGAAGCGCGGCCGCAGCGGCTTCCGAGACAGCGGACCGCTCAGCTCCTGCGAACCGTCGGGGAGCCAGAATCGAGTCGCCAATCGTCATCCGGGGATTGAGCGCGGAGGCGTTGTCCTGGAAGACGAAGGAGGTCGTGAGCACCCCCCGCACGTCACGAGGTCGCTCGATGCGCTTCCCCGCCAGCCTGGCCTCGTCGAACTCAGGCCTCAGCAGGCCGGTGAGGGCACGTCCCAGAGTCGACTTCCCCGAGCCGGATTCACCCACGACCGCGAGGGTCTCACCAACCCGCACGTCGATGTCGATCCCCTTGATGATCGGCTCCTGGCGGGCACGCATGCCCGGGTACCGTACCGACAGGCCGCGGAAGGACAGGAGCTCCTCCCGCGTCGCGGGAGACGCGGACGCTTCCGGTGCCCTCGAGACCTCAGGAGTCGGGCGTTCTTCCCGCCGCACCTGTGCACGGACGTCACCGATCTTCGAGTTGGACAGCAGCTTCTTCGTATAGGGAGCCCGCGGTGCCGTGAAGATGTCGCGCACCGATCCCGTCTCCACGATGGCTCCCTCGTGCATCACATTCACCCTGTCCGCGATATCGGCGACCACACCGAGATCGTGGGTGATCAGCAGCACCCCCATGTCCAGCTCGTCGCGCAGCTCCCGGATGAGCTGCAGGATCTCGGCCTGGACCGTCACGTCAAGGGCGGTCGTGGGCTCATCCGCGATGAGCAGGCGCGGCCTGTTCGCAATGGCCATCGCGATCATCACGCGCTGCCGCTGCCCACCGGAGAGCTCGTGCGGGAACTGGCGGAGCTTGAGCTCGGGATCGCGGATGTGCACCGCTTCAAGGAGTTCGGTCGCCCGGGCCCGCAGCGCTTCCCTGTCGCGGTCGCCGCCGCGCAGAGCCGAGACGATCTGCGCCCCGACGCGCAGCGCCGGGTTCAGCGCCGTCATGGGCTCCTGGAAGACCGTGCCGATCTCGCCGCCGCGGATCTCCCTCATCCGGTTCTCCGGCAGCGCTGACAGTTCTCTGCCGACGAATGTGATCGTGCCTGAGACGGCGGTGGTCTCGGGCAGCAGTCCGAGGACCGACATCGCCGTGGCGGACTTCCCGGACCCCGACTCTCCCACGAGCGCGGTGATCCGTCCCTGGTCCACCGAGAGCGAGACGCCGCGCACGGCCTCTTCGCCGCCCCCGAAGGACACCCGCAGACCGGAGACGTCCAGCAGCCGGGACATGTGATCATGCTCGGACATTTCTCACTCCACTTCTGGGATCGAGAGAGCGCTGCAGGCCGTCTCCCAGGACGCTGAAGGCCAGGATCATGATGACCACGGCGAGCGCGGGCGCCATGAGCACGGACGGGTTGCTCGCCATGAAGCGCGTCGCCTCGGCGACCATGGATCCCCACGACGGAGTGGGGGCGACCACTCCCAGGCCCAGATAGCTCAGTCCCGATTCGAGCAGGATCGAGGCGGCGATGATGAGGGTGAACTGCACGATGATCGGTGCAGAGATGTTGGGGAGAATGGTCCTCCAGATGATCCGAGCCGGTTTCGCCCCGTAGAGCACGTCCGCTTCCACGTACTCCTTCTCCCGCACCGAGAGGGTCTGCCCATAGGCGATGCGCGCGAAGGAGGGCATGAAGATCAGAGTGAGACCGATCGTCAGCGTCACGCTGCCCGGCCCGTAGAGGGTGACGACGAACAGCGCGAGCATGAGGGCCGGAATGGTCATGAGCACGTCCATCGCACGCATGGTGAGACTCCCGAGGAATCCCCCGAAGTATCCGCCGATCACCCCCAGGAGAGTGCCGAGCACGAGGGCGCCCAGCGTGGCCGACACCGCGATGAAGAGTTCGATGCGCGCACCGTAGATCAGACGGATGAGGATGTCGCGGCCGTACTGATCCGTCCCCAGGAGGTGCCCTTCGGAGCCGACCGGCAGGAAGCGGGCCTCGGTCTGTGCCACCGGAGACGCCGAGGAGACCTGTTCGATGAGGAGACTCGCCAGGACGACTGTGACGATGAGTGCGAGCGCGATCCAGTGGATCACCCTGAAACCGCCGAACGCGTGCGTGAGCGCGCGTTTCATGATCCGCTCCTAGCGCGAGGATCGAGGACGCCGTAGAGGTAGTCGACGATGATGTTGATGACGATGAAGATCGCAGACGTCACGAGGATGACCCCCTGGATGACGGGATAGTCGCGATGGGCGACGCTCTCGATGAGCAGTGAGCTCAGACCCGGCCAGTTGAAGACCTGTTCGACCAGGACCGTGGAGCCCACCAGCACTCCGATCTCCAAGCCGATCAGCGTGACCACCGGAGTGAGGGAGTTCCGGAGCACCGCCTGCAGCCAGAGCCGCACCGGCGAATGCCCCAGAGCCTTCGCGGTCCGGACCCAGTCCTGGCCGCGAGTCTCCAGGACCGAGCTGCGGGTCGCCCTCGCGAGGATGCAGATGAGTCCGATCGCGATGGTGAGCACGGGAAGGACGAGCAGCTGCACGTGCCGGCCCGGATCCTGCGACCACGAGGCGAAGCCCCCGGCCGGGAGCAGATGCAGCTTCACCGAGACGAAGTACACCAGCAGGGTTCCGGTCACGTAGACGGGTGCCGACAGTCCGAGTGAGGTGAAGGTCGAGAACACGGTCCCACCCCGGCGGTCCCGGGAGACGATCGCCGACAGGAGACCGATCGCCACCCCGGCGAGTGCTGAGAGGACAGCCGCAGCCCCCACGATCTCGAGGGTGTTCGGCAGGCGCGACGCGATCAGATCCATCACCGGCTGACGATGAACGAAGGAGGTGCCCAGATCACCGGTGAACATGCCGCCGAGGAAGGCGAGGAACTGGACCGCCAACGGTCGGTCCAGGCCCAGCTCCGCGCGCAGCGCCTCGACGGCCTCCTCGGATCCTCCGCCGGAATCGCCGCTGAGGAGAAGCCGCGCGGGGTCACCGGGCACCGATTGGATCATCACGAAGGTCAGGACGGCCACCGCGACCAGCAGTCCGACTCCGATCAGCAGGCGCCGGAAGAAGAACCCGATCGGGCCCGGCAGCCGGTCGAGCATGGTGCGCATCGCTCCGGCCCTCAGCTCAGACTGATGTGAGCGACGGAGACACCGGAGCCGAACACGATGAGCCCCGGCAGCGTCGAGAAGCCGCTCACCTTCTCGCTGTATGCGTAGGCCTGCTGACGCTGCATCATGACCGCATAGGGAGTGTCCTCCCGCAGCAGCTCGAATGCCCGCTGATAGCTCTCGATGCGCGCTTCGTCCGTTTCCGCAGCCCGACCGTCCTTGAGCAGCTGCGTCAGCTCCGCATTCTCGTAGCCCCACGGATGCACATAGGCCGGCGAGTCGACGAACCTGAGCAGATAGCTGGGGTCGGAGATCGTCGCGGAGATGGTGCCGATGCCGAGTTCGTACTCGCCCGTGAGCATGTTGTCCATCATGGTGGGCCAGTCCGGGAGCTCGAGCTCCGTGCGGATGCCCACCGCCTCCAGGTCCTGCTGCACGGAGATCGCGGTGTCCTGGACGAAGGCGTACTGCGAGGTTCCGAGGAGGGAGATGTCGAATCCGTCTTCGTGGCCGGCCTCGGCGAGGAGCTCCTTCGCACGTTCGGGGTCGTAGTCGTACATCTCGGTGACGGCGGGCGTGTCGAACTCACCGCCCTCCTCGACGATCTGGCCGAACACCGGCTCCGCATAGCCGGAGAAGACGTTCTCGACGACTTTCTCCCGATCGATCGCATAGGCGATGGCCTCTCGGACGAGCGGGTCGTTCAACGGCTCCGCCTCGAAGTTGAACTGCACATCGAGGCCCGGGCCCGCCTTGCCGTCCACGGTGAATCCCGCCTGCTCCAGCTGGTCGAAGCTTTCCCACGGCACGTAGTCGATCAGGTCGACGTCTCCGCCCTGCAGCGCGTTCACCCGTGATGCTCCGTCGGCGTAGTAGACGAGTTCGACACCGTCGAGGGCGACCTCCTGCGCATGCGCATACCCGTCGAACTTCTCCAGCGTCATACCGACGCCGGACTGCTGATCGACCACGGAGAACGGCCCCGCCCCCACGTCGCTCTCCGCCTCGGGGTCCAGAGCGGCCTCAGGAAGGATCGGGGTGCTGACATCGGCGAGGGTCTGGAGAAATGCGGAACTGGCCTCTTTGAGAACGACTGTGAACTCCCCGGCCTCACCGGCCTCGACCGCCTCGATGTTGGCATAGGCCTCGGCCTGCGCAGACCCGTTCTCCGGATCGGCGAAGTACTCCCAGCTGCTCCTCACACTGTCAACGGTGAGCTCAGTGCCATCGTGGAAGGTGAGACCTTCCGGGAGGACGAAGCTGTACTCCGTGGGCGAGATCTGCTCATAGGATTCCGCGAGCGCAGGCACCAGCTGAGCTTCGCTGTCGTACGTCATCAGCCCGCGATGCAGAAGACTGTTCGCAGTCGCCCCCAAGTTCCCCTGTTCCTGTCCTGCTTTCAGCACCGGAACCTCGCCGCTGATGCCGAAGCGCAGGGTCTGTTCGGACTGCCCGTCTCCGCCGCCGGAACCGCACCCCGCGAGCAGGACGGTGCCGGTCAGCGATGCCGCGAGCGCGGTGTGCCAGAGTCTGCGTCTCATCGTTCCGTGTTCCCTTCGCTTCCCCATCGAAGCTCTGCCAGTGGTGGACATCACGCTACCCATCCGGGAAGATATTTGGCAAGACATATGCTGATGCAAGTTTTTGAAAGAAGGTTTTCATAATGTATCGGTCGATGCTCACGCTCATCCCCGCCCCCGGACGAACAGCCGAAGTGATCGAGGCATACCGGGAGCTGAAGGTGCTGGAACAGGCGATCGAGCTCTGCGGGGCGCTCAGCGGCGAGCTCTCAGTCGCGGAGGACGACACCATCGCCGTCCTCGCGCTATGGCCGACAGAGCAGGACTATCAGGGCTGGCTGGAGCACCCGGCACGAGCGGAGATCGGCGCAGCGATGGAGACGCTGGTAACCACGAGCACAAGCCGGACGGGCAGGATCAGCCTCTCAGCGCACAGCGGTGCTGGGGAGAAGTGAACGAACTCCGGGCTGGGCGCTCATCCGTGCCCGTGGCCGAAGAACCTGCCCCATTCCTTCTCAGCGTCCTCCACCGCACGGCCGGATGCATCTTCATCGATGCTCTGCAGTTCAGCGACGACGGCATGCACCGCTGAAGTCACAACCGTGAGGGAGGGAGTGAAGCCGACCGCCTCCGTGGGTATCCGAACCACCTCGAGACAGCGTTCCTCGATCTCGCGGGGGATGTTCTCGCCGAAGAGGATCACTGAGCGCCCTCGCTCCGCACAGGAGTCGACGATCGCCTTCGTCTGGCTGTAGACACGCCAGAAGTTGATCACGATCACAAGATCACCCGCCCTCAGATGGGCGATCGCGTTGGAGACCTGAGCAGATTCGACGAGAGGCCGGACATCGTATCCGTACAGTTCCGCGGAGTGCGACAGCACCTGCCCGATTCCGCTGTAGCTGCCCCGCCCCACCACGAAGGTGCGTTCGCTCTCGGCTATGTGGCGAGCCACTCGCGCGAGCTTGGCGAAGTCTGCCGAGTTCGCGAACGCACTGAGATTGTCGCGGTCGCGCATGACCCACTCCCTGGCCGGCCTGGCCTCGGTCCCCTGCCTGTGCGCAGAGATCTCCGCCACGGACAGCGACGAGATGTACACAGCCCTGAGCTCGTCCTGAAAGGACGGCCAGCCCGCGAAGCCCATGCTCTGCGCCGTTCGCGTGATCGTGCTGATGCTGACCCCGGCCTTCTCCGCCACCACGCCCACTGAACCATAGGACGCGAGTCGAGGGTTCACCGAGATCGTATGCAGGACGGCCGCGATCTTCTTGGACACCTTCCTGCCCGCGGCAAGTCCCTGCAGCCATCCCTCAACGCCGTGCGCGACCTGCTGATCCTCCATGTCCACCCTGCCTGTCCCTGTCCGCCCGCCGGGCTCTGAGCATCGGGGAACGGAGCCGCACCGCGTCCGATGACCCATACTTACGCTTTGGCGGAGACGGGTGTCAAGGGAGGCTCATCGGTTCCGTGCCCGTCCGTATGGCACAGCACGGAAGCACGGGAATACACTGTGCCTCACACCACTGCTCCGGCAGATGATGTGCAGTGAGCGGCCCACCGTCCGCGCCCGTATGCCAGCGGGAGGGCGCACGCCAGCCGCCATCGCACCCGTCCACCCGCACCGAAAGGCACGGCTTTGTCCCCTCAGCCCCTCCCTGCCTCGGCATCGCCGCACCGCTCACCGGATCTCCTGGCCTCCACGGACGTCCCGGGCCTCGCGAACACGCCCATCCTCTGGATCCTCGCCCTGGCCGTCCTGAGCGTGGTGGGCATCCAGTCCGCAATCTACATGGTCGCGGTCCGCAGGAACGCCGAGGCCGCAGACATGTCCCCGCGCGAGGTCAACAGAGCCTTCCGCGCCGGCGGCATCGCGGCCATCGGTCCCTCCCTCGCAGTCGTCCTCGTCGCCGTAGCCCTCCTGCCCCTCTTCGGCACTCCCCCGGTGCTGGTGCGGATCGGCCTGATCGGCTCGGCCGCCACCGAGGTCGCCTCCGCCGAGCTCGCCGCGCAGACGATGGGCTCGGGCCTCAGCGGCGACGGCTACACCACCGACGTCTTCGTCGTCGCCCTCATGGCGATGAGCCTCTCCGGTGCCGGCTGGATGCTCGCCACCCTCATCCTCACCCCCGTGCTCAAGACGGGCTCGGCGAAGCTCCAGAAGGTCAATCCGGCGCTCATGTCCATCGTCCCGGGAGCGGCGCTGCTCGCGGCGTTCGCCGCGCTCGCGATGACGGAGCTGCCCAAATCGGGAGTGCACGCCGTCGCGGTCGCCGTCTCCGCCGTCATCATGGCGGTCTGCCTCCTGATCGCCAACAGGCTCAGGGCGGCCTGGCTCAAGGAGTGGGCGCTCGGCTTCGCGATCGTCGGCGCGCTCACCGTCGCATACTTCGTCCACCACGCAGGCTGATCGAGGAGCATCCCATGTCAGCGAACTCAGACGCCCAGCCCCAGGCGGTCCCCGCACGCCTCGCCGCGATGGACCAGGCCTACACAGTCACCACCAACCGGTGGGGGCGGATCACCATGATCATCAGCCTCCTGCTGGCGACCTCGGTCCCCTTCTACCTCCTCTTCTTCGGCGGGGTGAGCGTGACGGGAGCGCAGGTGCTCACCGGATTCCTCGCCGTCGCCGCGACCTACGGCGTCTTCTGGATCGTAGAGCCGGTCACCTACTACCCCATCCTCGGGCCCGCAGGCATGTACCAGGCGTTCATGATCGGCAACATCTCGAACAAGCTGCTGCCCTCGGCGATCGTGGCGCAGTCGTCGATCAACGCCAGGCCAGGCACCCGCAAGGCCGAGTTCGCCGCGACCGCGGCCATATGCGGCGCCGCCGCGGTCCATGTCGTCTCCCTCCTCCTGCTGGTGGGCCTGCTCGGCACATGGCTGGTCTCCATCACGCCGCCGGAGATCACGGAGGTCGCCCGCCTCTACATCCTCCCCGCGATCCTCGGCGGCATCGTCGTCCAGCTCATCGCCACCCTCAAGCAGATCAAGGCCGCCCTCATCGCGATGGCGATCGCTGCGGCGATGGTGTTCGGCGTCCTGCCGTTCGTCCCCGCGCTGGCCGGATTCAACACCGGCATCGTGGTGCTGCTGACCATCGTCGTGGTCTGGTTCGCCCGCCCCAGGAGCATGCGCGGAGCGCGCACCCGCGCCGATGGGGACGAGGAGACCATCGGCATCGCATGAGAGCCCGCCGGCCGCTGCAGGAGTGCGCCGCGACCGGCCGTCAGAGGCCCGCAGACAGCCAGACACCCCCGGAGAGAAGGAGCACACAGACATGACCCTGCCCACCACGATCCTCGACGACCTCGCCGCCGGCATGGACGACCTGGAGACGCTGTACCGCGAGTTCCACCAGATGCCGGAGCTCTCGATGGAGGAGCATCGGACCGCGGAGAAGATCTCCGAGCACCTCCGCGGCCTCGGCCTCGAGCCCTTCCTGTGCGGCGGCACAGGTGTCGTGGCAGAGCTGCGGAACGGCGAGGGCCCCGTCGTCGCCTACCGCGCGGACACCGACGGCCTGCCCATCGAGGAGGACACCGGTCTGCCCTACGCCTCGACGGCCACCGGCGTGCTGCCCGACGGCACGGAGACGAAGGTCATGCACGGCTGCGGCCATGACACGCACATCAGCACGGGCCTCGAGCTCGCGCGACTGCTCACGGAGCACCGCGATGCCTGGTCCGGAACCGTGGTCTTCCTCTTCCAGCCGGGTGAGGAGACCAGTGCCGGTGCCGTCGCGATGGTCGAGGACGACCTCTGGGACAGGGTCTCCGTGCCCGAGGTCGCCTACGGCCAGCACGTGTGGCCGGGGGTCGCGGGGACGGTGAACGTCTCCGTCGGCACTGCGATGGCGATGGCCGATTCGCTGGAGGTGACGGTCCACGGCAGGCAGGCCCACGGTTCGCAGCCCGAGGCCTCGATCGATCCCATCGTGCTCGGTGCGCACATGGTGACGCGGCTGCAGACGGTGGTCTCCCGGGAGATCTCCGGATCCGATATGGCGGTGGTCACGGTCGGCACGTTCCATGCCGGCACCAAGGAGAACATCATCCCGGACCGGGCGGTCTTCAAAATCAACATCCGCACCTTCGAGCCGGCGGTGCGGGACAAGGTCCTCGAAGCGGTGAAGCGGATCCTCGAGGGCGAGGCCCTCGCCTCCGGCGCGCCTGCGCCCACCGTGAGGGAGATGTACAGGTTCCCCCGCTGCTTCAACGACGAGGCCGAGGCCCGGAGCCTCATCGGAGCGCTCCGCGCCGAGCTGGGCGAGGATGCCGTGCGCGAGACCCCGCCGGTCACCGGCAGCGAGGACTTCGGCGTCTTCCCCGACTCGCTCGGCATCCCCGGGGTGTACTGGTTCTTCGGGGGCTACTCGGCCGAGACCGTGGAGAACGGCATCCCGGGCGGAAACCACTCCCCCTTCTTCGGACCCGACGATGTGCGCACCTCGCTGACCACCTCCGTCCGCGCCGGCCTGACGGCGATCCTCAGCCGCGTGGGGGTGTGAGGCCAGCGCGGGGACCGGCCCTCGCGCGCTGAAGGACGGCGACGCCGGGGAGAGCTCCGAGTTCTTCCCGGCGCCTGTTTCTGTGCGAAGCTCGCCGCCGCGGCACAGACGGATACCCAGCTCTCCCGCCACTCTGAATCCGCCGTCCTGCCCGAATGTCGGCAAAGCCCGAGATCGCATTAAAGTACCAGCAGAACCACCTTTCCCTTGTTCGACGGAAGGCGACCGCACATGGCCATCTTGACTCCGGCAGAGCGGATCAACCGAGCCGGCTCACTGGTCGCTGCGGCGATCTCCCCCGCTGTGGCTGTCAATGCGCCCACGCAGGGTGAAGCCGACTCCTGGCTCCCCCTGTTCGAGGCGGCCGACAAGGTGGACGGCAGATCCGCACGTCCCCGCAGCATGGCCGATGTCAGGGTGTTGCTGCAGGTGCTCACGAGATACTGGAAGCACTTCCGCCAGCCCACGAAGCCCAGCCAGACTCGCTCTGCGGTCTTCCTGCTGGACACCCTCAACCGGGCCGCGCACGTACCGGCCGAGATCACGCTGATACATCTCACCACCTTCCTCGGCACCGCGCACGACCTCGCGAGAAGTCTCGGAGCAGATCCCGCAGTCATCGCGGAGATCAACAGGCAGCATCTTGACGCGGCCCAGGACCACGTGACTGCGACCGCCGCGGCTGATGGAGCAGATGCTCCTGGGCAGACCCGCCGGCAGGCGGAACCGGAGGTCCTCACTGCAACGGCACCACCGTCACCGCAGCCCGAGAGCACCGTCCCGCACTCTGTGACGGCAGCATCCGAGGACAAGCGGGCCGGTCGCCGGAACAAGGACCGGGAGGAAGAGCTCATCGAGCGGTTCTACCCCTATATCCCCGGGAGCCCGGAGGGGCTGGACTGTTCGGTGATCTCAGCGGGGCACCTTCACGTGGTCGTGTTCTACCGCCGCGACCTCAATTTCGCGCTCACACACAACCGGGTCAGCGTCTTCGCCGGGATGGGTGCGGTCTGGCTGCCACCGGAACCTGAGCCCGAGGGCACCGCTCCGGAACTCAAGGAGCGGACTCGCACGGTCACAGGACTTCGCGCGCAGTTCGGGCCCGGGCTCTCCGCCGAACAGGTCACGGGCAGCGGCCCCGCTGAGGCAGGCGCCGGAACTACCGCATGGGAAGGACCGCAGTTCAGCCTCAGCCCCGGCGAGGAATGGCACGCTGAGCCCTCGGATCTCGCCTGGAACCTCCCTCCTGCTCAGTTCGCTCGCGTCGAGGAGGCAACCGAGACCAGTATCGAGCTGCACTTCGATCTCGATGGAGCGCCGGTCTCCCGCTCCATCCCGATCCGAGTCCTCGCCCACGACGAGTGGACGCCCACCGCGGTGCCGGAGATCATCGCCGCCTTCGTCCGCCCGCGGGCCGAGGCCGTCCGCACTGTCATCTCCACCGCCTCGGATCTTCTCGCAGAGCGCACGGGCAGTCCGTCCATCGTCGGGTACCAGGAGGATTCGGAACGGGTCGTCGAGACTGCCAGAGCACTCTACGATGCGGTGCGCAGCCTCGAGATCAGGTACTCGGAGCCCCCGGCTTCCTTCGAACGACACGGCCAGAAGATCCGCACCTCCGACACCGTCGTCCGCGACCGGTTCGGCACCTGTCTCGACACCACGGTGCTCTTCGCCGCTGCGCTCGAGGAGGCGGGTCTCCACGCGTACGTCCTCCTGCTCAAGGGGCACGCGATGGTCGGGTTCGCTCGCCGGGAGATCACGACGGAGATGGTCGTGTCCGAACCGGGCACGCTCAGCAACCTCTTCGGCAGCAATGTCTTCGTCCCCATCGAGACGACGGTGTGCACGGCTGGGAGCAGCGCGAGCTTCGATGACGCGGTGCGGGCCGGATTCATACGCTGTGCAGACGGACGCGCGGTGCGGGCAGCGGTGAGCATCCAGGCCGCGCACAGGAGGATCCGCCCGCTACCGGCCATAGTGGAAGGGAGCGGAGACCGCACCATAGTCGTAGTGGAGAACCGGGCGGGTCGCGACCGCGTCGTGACGGCGGACCTCCCGCCCGCGGATCGCGTGACCGGTGAGACCAAGCATCTCCTGGGAGAACAGCTCCCCTACCGGGTGCAGCGGTGGCGATCTGACCTGCTGGACCTATCCTTCCGGAATCCGCTGCTCAGGCTCAGCGACTCCCGCGGTCTCTCCTTCATACTTGCCGATGACGATCTCGGGCCACTCGAGGACAGGCTCGCAGGGAACCAATCCGTGCCGCTCACTCCGCACGATCACATCGATCCCATCGACCTCCAGCGCGGGCTGAGCTCTGCCGCGGAGTACGACAGCGTTCAACTCTCCCGACTCTTCCGCGAAGAAGCCCGCACATACGTCCGCGCACATCGATCCAGCACTCTGAACAAGCTCACGCGGCTGCGGCGTGAGGCCAAGACGATCCGGGAGGACACCGGCGCCAATGCCCTCTATGTGAGCCTGGGTCTCCTCAAGTGGAAGTCCGCGGGCCAAGGCAGCACGGTGAAGGAGGGGAGGAGCCCTCTGTTCCTCCTTCCCGTCGAGCTCAAGGGGAGCAGAACGCGCCCGTACTCCATCCACATGGAGCCCAACGCGGAGGTGCAGGCCAACCAGTGCCTCATCGAGAAGCTGCGGCAGGAGTACGGACTCGTGCTGCCGCAGCTGGAGAACCCTCCCGCGGATGACGCAGGGATCGACCTCGCGCAGGTTTTCCGCGAGCTCAGGGAGTTGTTCCTCGAGAAGGGACTCGATTTCTCCGTGGAGAGCCGCGCCCATCTCGCGATCCTGCAGTTCGCCACCCTCGACATGTGGCGCGACGTGGGCGAGAACTGGGAGAGCCTGGCGCACAATCCTGTCGTCGGCCACTTCGTCCACCGGCCGAGCGAACTGTTCACTGATGCGGTGGAGAGCCGACCGCTCAGAGCTGCAGACGAAGCCGATTCCTACCTCCCCGTACCGGCCGATGGCAGTCAGCTGGAAGCCATCAAGGCAGCCTCGGCAGGAGCCAGCTTCGTCCTTGAGGGGCCTCCCGGGACAGGCAAATCGCAGACGATCACGAACATGATCGCGGACGGGCTCGCGCGGGGCCGCACCATCCTCTTCGTCGCGGAGAAGCAGGCTGCCCTCTCCGTGGTCCACGACCGTCTGAGAAGGATCGGCCTCGAACCGCTCACGCTCAACGTGCACGGGAAGGACCAGTCGATCAACCTCATCAGAGAGCAGATCAGACAGTCGATCCAGGCCGACCCGAAGGGAAACGCAGCAGCCTTCGACGCACAGCGGGGAATCCTCCGCACCCGCATCGAGGATCTCGGAGACTATCCGGCCAGGCTTCACGACGGCGGGACCGGTGCCACGATCTGGGACCGGTACCAGCACTGTCTCCTCCTGGAGCAGAACCGCCAGGTTCCGGCGGACTGGAATCCCGAAGACGTGCGCGTCGGTGCCGAAACTCTGCAGCTGGGACCACGGGTGCTCCAGAGCCTCGCCAACAGCGTCCACCATGCGGCACGTGCGGCGGTCGGAAGCCGCCTGCCGCACGCCTGGAGCTTCATCGGAGACCTGCAGGGCTCCGGATCGCCAGGCGCAGAAGAGCCCACGGACGTGCTGCTCACATGCGCACGGGAGGTCACCCGGGCATTGGACGACCTCCCACGCCCGCTGAGCGACCTCCTCGACCGGATGGACGCCGAACAGACGAGCCGGCTCGAGGCCTGGCTGGCCGATCTGCCGAGCGGGAGAGCCGTGCTGCCGCACAGGCTGGGCGCTCCCCGGATGACCGCAGAGGATCTGCATGCCCGCACGGCGCTGCTGGAAGGGTTCCTCCGCAGATGGGCGACCGAAAGCCCCCGCCTGACCCGGGATGCAATGCATGCCGATGTCGACAGGCTGCAGTCTGAGCTCGACACCGCAGTGGGCGCATCGTTGTTCAGGCGCGGGCGTCTCACACAGAACGCCCTCGGGAAGATCACCGCGCTCGCGAGCGAGGACCATCGCGACTGGGTCACCCAGGACCCTCAGCGCTTCCTCACACAGCTTCGGACACTCCAGCGGGACCATGCGGAGACACGAGCACGGCTTGCGCATGGGATCGGCGGGCTCGAGCATGCCGACCTCTTCGATCCGGGCGTCGCCGGCGTCCTCGCGCAGCAGACCCAGGACGCTCGGGACTACGAGGCTCACGCGGCGCTCACACGGGCGTTCCTGCAGGCGGTACCCGACTCAGGCACGGTCCTCGACGCCCTCGTCCAGGCAGATCCGACCGGCGCACTGCAGGGGCGCCTGGGGCAGTCCGTCGAGCGGTTCCGCACGGCGTGGACCGGCCTGTGCGAAGCCTCCGGAGCCACTGCTTCCTCGCTCCGCGCGTGGCAGGGAGAACACGCGCTCCTCGCGCGAATCCGCGAATGCACACCCATCTGGCTCGAGACCGAGGCCGATCAGCGCGCCCGGCACCACTTCCAGCGGCAGGTGGAACTCCATCAGGCTCTCCGCGCCCTCACCGACGCGGGTCTGCGCCATGAGGCCGAGGCCATCCATGCGGGACACGGGACCTCCGGCCTCGCCGAGGCCGTCATCCTCGCCGTCGAACGGCAGAATCTGGAGGCACAGCTGAGAGACAGCCGCTTCGACGTCTTCAGCCCCGAGGACCGTGCCGGCCAGGTCGAACAGTACATCGAGATCTCCCGCGATCTCAAGCTTCGGATGCGGAGCGAGCTTCCCGCCAGGCTGATGCATGAACGGCGCACCGCTGCGCGGGTGAGCGTAGGACTGCGCAAGGAGATCGACCGCAAGCGAGGCGGGTCCATCAGGCAGCTGTTCGAGCACTACGGACAGGAGATCCTCAATCTCACACCCGTTGTGCTCATGAGTCCCGCCTCCGTGGCGCGCTTTCTGCCCGCGGACCAGCCTCATTTCGATACCGTCATCTTCGACGAGGCCTCGCAGGTGAAAGTCGCCGATGCGATCGGTGCACTGGGACGTGCGGACGCAGCTGTCATCGTGGGCGACTCCAAGCAGATGCCGCCCAGCAGCCTGTTCAACGGAGACGGCGGGAGCGCCGAGGACGAGGAACTCGCACCGGCTGCCTCCGAGGACACGGGCGTCCAGTTCGCTGCGACCGACCAGGAATCAATCCTCTCCGAGGCAGTGAGCTCCGGCCTCCTGCAGCGCTGGCTCTCCTGGCACTACAGGTCGCAGCACGAAAGCCTCATCAGCTTCTCGAACATGAAGTACTACAGCGGCGAGCTGAACGTGTTCCCGGGCCCGCCGGAGGAGCGGCCCGGTCTGGGCATCCGCGCCGTCTTCGTCGGCGGCACCTTCGAACGAGGCAGGACCCGCACCAACTCCGAAGAAGCCGAAGCCATCGTCGATGACATCACTAGCCGACTCGCGACAGATCCACAGGCGTCACTCGGAGTGGTCACCTTCAACATGCAGCAGCGGGATCTCATCCTCGACCGCCTCGAGCAGTCCGGCTCCGCCGCTGTGCAGAGGGCGCTGGAACGCGACACGGAGCCCCTCTTCGTCAAGAACCTAGAGAACGTCCAAGGCGATGAGCGCGATGTCATCCTGTTCTCCATCGCCTTCGCCAAGGATCCCGAGACCGGGGTGCTCAGCCACAACTTCGGACCGCTCAACGCCAGCGGCGGGGAACGCAGGCTCAATGTCGCGGTCACGCGAGCACGGCGGCAGGTGGTTCTCTTCACCTCTCTGAGGTCCATTGAGATCGACCCCCGAAAGACTCGCGCAGAGGGTCTGCTGCATCTGAAGGAGTACCTCGCGTACGCAGAGCACGGCACGCTGCACGCGTCCTCCGGCGCACAGCAGTTCGAGAGCGTCGACCTCTACCGGCGGGAGCTCCTCTCGGCGCTTCGAGCCGAGGGACTCGAAGTGGTGGAGGACATCGGCACGTCCAGATTCCGCGTCGATCTGGCAGTCCGAGCCGGAACCGACCTCGGCTGGCTCGCGCTCGTCCTGGACTCTCCGGAGTGGGCGTCCAGACTCACGACCGCGGACAGGGAGTCCCTGCCCTCGGAGATACTGCAGCGGACACTGGGCTGGCAGGACACCATGCAGGTGTACCTCCCTGCCTGGATCGGCGATCCAGGCGCAGTGGTCCGCCAGATCAAGGAAAGAGCGCAGAGCCTGGTGCCCCAACCCAAGCAGGATTCCGCACTCCCTGCCGAGGGTGCTCCCGGTCCCCCACACCTGGATTCCGCTGTGCACCCTCACACTGCTTCGGAGGAGACCTCCGGACCCGATGATGCGCAGTCCCCGGACGTTGTCTCCCATGCCGACCATGACATCGATCCGCTGGCACCGATGCGGAGCATGACCGCAGCCGAGGCGAGCATCGAACAGAAGGCGGCACCCGTCTCCCCAGCGGACAGGTCGGGCCAACACCCCTTCATCGAAGCCTCCGATGAGCAGGTGCATGACCAGCAGTGCCTCGACGGTGATCTCACGCCGGAGGTGCGTGGTCTCGTGCGCGAGGAGCTCCGCCAGATCATCGAGCTCGAAGGCCCGGTGGAAGAGAGCCGCCTGGTGCGGATCGTCGTGAGAAGATTCGGGCGCTCCCGCATAACGGAGGCCGTCCGGAAAAAGATCCTCGATTGCACCCCGTACAGTCCCGCTCCCGACTCGGAGAAGGGCAGATGCTTCTACTGGCCCGAGGGCCTCAACCCCGAGACGTACAGCGGGTACCGGCCTCGCTCTCCTGAAGAGGGCACGGTGGATGTGCACGAGATCAGCATTGAAGAACTCGCCAATGCGATGCTCGCGGAGCTCTCGGAGACCGGTCCGATGCCGACGGACTCGCTCCTGCGCGAGACGATGGCGGTCTTCGGATGGGCTCGCCTGAGGAGCAATATCCGCAGTCGGCTGGAAAGGGCGCTGAAGATCCTCATGTACTCGAAAAGGGTGCGGCTCGACAACGAGCTGATCGCTCTCACAGACCCAGGCCAGGGAGAAACCTCGGCCGTCCTGGTCTGACGCCGACTTCGGGCACCACGAGGCAGATGCACCTCACCAACAGGTGCATCCGTCGCCGTTGCAGGGACTGTCCCTGCAACGGCGACAGAGACCTTATTCGCTCAGTTTCTCACCAGCCTCATCGCGCAGACAGGCCTCGACGGCGCGCTCCGTCTCCACGACGAATCTCTGCCACGAGGGCAGCTGTGCGATCGGCCCGTCCAGCTCAATGTTCTCCAAGAGCTGCTCGCGGTGAGCATCGAAACGCTGCTTCGTCTTCTTCTGCGCTTTAGCGCCCTCCTTCCCGGCAAGGACGAGGGCCATCCGTAGCACCTCCTTGGGGCTGGCCGTCTCCTCGATCCGACTCACCGGCGGCAGCTTCAGCTGTTCCCTGCTGCGATAGGTCTTCTCCGACCGTCCCACCACCGACTGAATGAGCTCCTCATCGGCGAGCATCCAGGCTTCAGTTTCCTGCACCGGGATCACCGGGATGATGCGCTCCGTCTCACCCAGCACCGTCGTCGCAGCGTGCATGATCTCCTTTTCGACACCTGTGTGATCTCGACTGTCCGAGTCATGATGGACGAACACCAGATTCGGCAGCTCCGCGCCCTCACTGCGCACCGCTTCAAGCTGGGCGGCGGGACGACCTCTGTACGTCCGTCGGTCTCCCGTGATGGCGAAGACCGCGTTGCCTGCGCATCTCTCGATCAGTTTGCGGATGACATCGACCAAGGCGTCATCCGTTGCTCCCTCACGCACCAGCAGGAAGGTGAGCGTCTTCCCCTCCGTCATGCGCTCTGCTCCAAAAGGCTCCTGTTAGGGAGGGTGCCCCCACGAAGCTGCGGGCCATTCTCTCTGAATGACAAATACCCTTCCACGGAATCGCGCGATATCGGTTACGGGTCCCCATGCGTATCGCCGCGATCCCGAGTGGCACCGTCCCGCCAGGTTCCGGCAGGCGCTCCGAACACGAGCGACTCCGCGAATCCCCCGTCCACCCGCCGCGAAGAAGCCACTGCCACGAGGATCTCGGAGTCATCGTGCTCGGCAACGAAATGAGGCGAATGGGTGTTGACGATCACCTGTCGCAGCGGGTTGTCCGCGTCTGGGGGAAACTCCGGATCATAGGCGAGGTCGTGAAGAACCTGCGCCATATCTGGGAGCTTCTCGGGGTGGATGCCGTTCTCCGGCTCTTCCATGCAGATGAGGTGGCCGAACGAGGTGTCAAGCTGGATGATTGCGAGAGCGAGGAAGCGCAATGTGCCCTCTGACAGCGCCCGTGCTGGCAGGTCAGGTCCCTCTCCCACACGGGCCGTCAGCGTCACGACCCTCCGCACCTGGTCCACGTCTGCGCGCACCTCACGCACATTGGTGAGGGCCGCAGCTCCCGCCCGGACCTGGGATTCGGCCTCCTCATCCGTTTCCATAAGGCGCGCGAGGGCAATCGCCAGATGTGCGCCGTTCGCCCCAACCCCCGCAGACTCTGCCACATCATCGGGTGAACGCATCGCCGAGGGTTCGAGCGCCAGTTTCCGCCACCCCTCCATTTCCCGACGCGCTGCAAGTACCGTCGGCAGCTCGCCGGTGTTCGCTGTGGAGACCACAGTGCGCTGCGTCGATTCGGTGTTCACGAGGCGGGGGCGGCCGCTGCCCTTCGCGAACCCTTTGATCACGGTGGTTCCCTCAGAATCACCCATTTCGATATACGGATTACGGGCTTTGCCTTTGACGAGCTCTTGGACGCGGGACGACATCGAGTCCTTAGGGAGCCACTGCAGCCGAGCTTTCGCACTCGCCCTAGTCAACGGGACGAGTTCCTCGCGCTCGAGGACCATCCGGTTAACGGTTACACCGCCTGGCCCAGACTCGGGTCTCAACGAGAAGACGAGTTCATAGCGCACGTAGGTGCTGGCAGCATCTACCCGCTGGCCGAAGTCGTCGATCACCTGCGACGGCAGAAGCATCTCTGCAGCTATCGTCATCTGCGCATAGGAGCCGTCTGCTCGCCGGTAGAAGAGCAGCTCGGGATCGGGCGAGGCATCCCCACCCGAACGAATCCTCTGTGCGGCTTCGACGAAGCTCGAAGAAGCGAGGGCGGACATGAATTCGATGACATCGAACAAGTTGGACTTGCCGACAGCGTTGGGACCGGCGATGCACGTATAAGGGCCGAAGTCCACGGCAACGCCGAACAGGTTCTTGAACCCGTCGATCTCGAGGCGTGTGAGCATGCCCCCAGTGTCGCACGAGGCGACATCACCCCTCACACGTGCGCGAACATCTTGCCCGGGTTGAGGATGCCGTGGGGATCGAGGGCGTCCTTGACCGCCCGCTGTGCCCACCGGGATCCCTCGTCGAGCTCCTTCGCGAGCCAGCGCGCCTTGAGGTGGCCCACTCCGTGCTCGCCGGTGATGGTGCCGCCAAGCTCCAGGCCGATCCCCATGATCTCCTCGAACGCCGCCTGCGCCCGCCGCGTCTCCGCCGCATCAGCGGCGTCGAAGAACACCGAGGGATGGGTGTTCCCGTCACCGGCATGGGCCACGAGGGCGATCGTGAGACCGGTCTCCTCCCGCACTGCGGCGAGGCGGTCGCAGAACTCCGGCATCGCCGCCCGCGGCACGCACACATCGTCGAGCAGCTGTCCGCCGCCGTGGGCGTGCGCGAACTTCTCATACGCCGGCTGGATCATCCTGCGGGCGGCGATGAGCGCGGCGGAGTCCGCGGGATCGTCGGAGACGGCCACGTCGAGGGCGCCCGCGGCCTCGGCCACCGCCTGGAACTGCTCCAGCATGGCCGCGGCCTCGGCCGGCGCCTGATCGAACTGCACCAGCAGCATGGAGCCCGCTTCCTCGTCCAGGCCGAAGTCTCCGTAGCCGGCCAGCATGCGGATGCTCGTGCCGTCGAGGAACTCGAAGAGGCTGGGCTGTCCGCCCGCGGCCATGAAGTCCGCCACCGTCTGCAGGCCGGAGCGCTCGTCCGGGAAGATGCCGATGGCCGTGACCGGCTCCGGCATGAGCGGGATGAGCCGCAGCGTCGCCTCGACCACGACGCCGAGCGTGCCCTCCGAGCCGATGAACAGCCCGCGCATGTCCAGCCCCGCCACGCCCTTGGCCGTCTGCGGCCCGAAGGTCGTCCGCGTGCCGTCGGCGAGCACCACGTCGATGCTGCGCACGTAGTCGCGCGTGACCCCGTACTTCACACAGCACAGGCCGCCGGCGTTGGTCGCGATGTTGCCGCCGATCGAGGAGATCGCGACCGAACCGGGGTCCGGCGGATAGGACAGGCCGAACGGCCGCAGGTGGTCCTTGAGCACCTGGTTGATGATGCCCGGCTGCACCCGCACGGTGCGCTCGGCAGTGTTGACCTCCAGCACCTCATCCATCGCCGCGACGTTGAGCAGGATCGCACCCTCGCTCGCGTTCGCCCCGCCGGAGATCCCCGTCCGTGCCCCCTGCGGGACCACCGGGATGCGGTGCTCGTTCGCGAATCGCAGGGTGGCCTGCACATCCTCCGGCGTCTTCGCCCGCACCAGCGCCACCGCGCCGTCGTGCGGGCAGAACAGGGCCTCGTCCTTGGAGTGCGCGCCGATGACGTCCGGATCGAGCACCAGGACGCCGTCGCCGAGGCGGGGGCCGAGCTGCTCGGCGATCTGTGCCTGGTCCATGGGGTCTCCTTCATCACGCTGTGCGAGTCATCAGGCTGTGGGAACGGGGCTCATTCAGCGGTCACGCTCTTCGGTGCCGACGCGCCGTCGCGCAGCGCCAGGACGATGACGCCCGCCGCGACCATGGCACCGCCCACGGCCCACATGCCCGCGTTCGAGGTGCCGGTGAGATCCGTGAGCCAGCCCGTCACGTACGGGGCCAGGAAGCCCGCGGAATTGCCGATCGTGTTGATGAGCGCGATGCCCGCCGCAGCGGCCGCGCCGGTGAGGAACGCCTGCGGCAGGGGCCAGAAGCACGGCAGCGCGCAGCAGATGCCCACGCAGGCCACCGTCACCGCGACCATCGTGGTGAACGGCGAGGTGAGGTAGAGGGCCACTGAGATCGCGACCGCCCCCACGAACAGCGGCAGCGCGGCGTGCCAGACCCGCTCCCCCGTCCGGTCCCCGTGGCGGGACCAGAAGAACATCGCGACCGCGCCGAAGGCGTACGGGATCGCGGTGATGAGGCCCACCTGCACGAAGCTGAACTCCGTGCCGAAGCGCTCGGAGAAGCCCGTGATGATCGTCGGGAGGAAGAAGCTGAGCGCGTACAGGCCGTAGACGGCGCCGAAGTACACGAAGCCCAGTGCCCACACCCGCGGGTTCCCGAGCGATTTCAGCACGCCCGTGTGGTGGGAGGCGGCGGTGGCTCCGGCCTCGGCGTCCATGCGGTTCTGCAGCCAGACGCGGTCGTCCGCATCCAGCCACTTCGCGTCCGCGGGACGGTCCGTGAGGTAGAAGACGCACATGATGCCGAGCGCCACGGCGGGCAGGCCCTCGATGAAGAGCATGAAGCGCCAGCCGGAGAAGTCGAAGAGCGAGTTGCCGACCTCGATCAGCCACGTGGAGAATGGCGCGCCCACCACATTGGACAGCGGGATCGCGAGCATGAACAGCGCGGTCGCGCGTGCGCGCACGCTGTTGGGGAACCAGTACGTGAGGTAGAGGACGACTCCGGGGAAGAAGCCCGCCTCGGCCACGCCCAGGAGGAAGCGGACCACGTAGAGCCAGCCGGCATTCGGCACGAATGCCATGAGCGAGGCGAGCACGCCCCAGCTCACGAGGATGCGGGCGAGCCACAAGCGCGCTCCGAAGCGGTGAAGGGCGAGGTTGGACGGCACCTCGAGGAGGAGATAGCCGAAGAAGAAGACACCGGCGGCGAAGCCGAACTGCGTCGCACTCAGCCCCAGCTCCTCGTTCATGCCGCCGGGGCCGGCGATGCTGAGATTCGTCCGGTCCAGATAGTTGATGAAGTACATCGCGATGATGAACGGGATGAGCCGAAGGGTCACCCGGCGCAGGATGCGCTTCTCCCGGGCGGCATCCTGCGGGGCGGCCGCGCTGCCGCCCGGAGCGCCTGCCGGCGCGGTGCTGTCGTGTGGCATGGAGGGATCATATAGGCAGCAAGGGCGCACCTCGACGCCTCGAGGGGTTCTGTGAGACGAAGCCGCTGCCTCAGCCCGCGGCAGGGCCGACCTCGTTGACGAGCGGCTCTCCGGCCTCGAAGCGGGCGAGGTTCTCGAGGAACAGTGCCGCGTACCTCTCGTGCCGCTTGCGCGTATCACCGGACATGTGGGGGCTGATGACCACGTTCTCGCATGCGAGCAGCGGGTGGCCTTCGGGCAGCGGCTCGGGTTCCGTGACATCGAGCACCGCCGCCGAGCCCGGGCGGTCGGCCATCGCGCGCGCCAGGGCGACGTTGTCGACCGTGCGCCCCCGTCCCACATTCACGAACACCGTCTCCGGTCCCAGCCCGGCCAGGAATGCGGCGTCCAGGAGGCCCTCGGTCGTGCGGTCGGCGGGCAGCGCGGCGACGACGGCCCGGTACCCGCCGAGCCGGGAGGCGGCCTCCTCGAACGTGATCCCCGAGTCGAACGCCGGGTCCTGCGTGCGCTCGCTCCGGCGCACCCCGTGCACGAGCGGAGCCCCCAGCGCCCTGAGCGCCCGCGCGCAGGCACTGCCGATCCCGCCGGCGCCCACCACCAGGGTCGTCAGCTCCTCATTGCCCAGCGGCTCGCGGTAGCGGAAGCGCCCTGCCCGGTTGTCATTCGCGGAGACGAGCAGCCCCTTGGACCACAGGAGCACCGCCGCGGCGACGAACTCCGCGATCGCGGAGTCGAGCACACCTCGCGAATTCGTGAGCACCACGGAGGACGCGCGCAGCCTGTCGGTGAGCAGATGGTCCACTCCCGCCATCGCGATGTGGACCCAGCGCAGACGGGGAGTGAGGTCCAGCAGCCGATCGACGTCATTCCAGTAACCGGCACGGACGAACACCGCCTCCGTCGCCGGGTCGATGTGCTCCAGCTCCTCCGGCAGCAGCACCTGCGCCCGGCACTCGCCGGCCACCGCGGCGAGCGCCTGCGCGCCCGCTCTGTCCGGCCTGTCGATGATGCACACCCGCACGTCTCCCATGTCCCCCGCTCTGCCTCGCACCTGTCCTGTCCGTCATCGGACCATCGCTGAGCCGCACCGTCGCTCAGCGTCCGGAGATGAGATCGCCCGCGGTGCCGAACACCGAGGTCCGCGGCCCTCCGCGGCGCCGTTCGACGGAATCCGCGACGTGGTAGAGCGACTGCACCGCACGCGATCCCACCCAGCGCAGGGGTTCCGGCTCCCACTTCCGCGGCAGCGCACGCACCCAGGCGCTCCGGCTCAGCTCGCTCGGCCGGCAGCTCAGCAGATCGGCGACGATGCGTCCGGCCACATAGGCGGCCGTCACGCCCTGACCCGCGTAGCCGCCCACGCGCACCAGGCGACGGGTCCGGTCGAGGTGGACGAAGGGCGACCAGTCCCGCGGCACGCCGAGCACTCCCCGCCAGGCATGCGCGAACGTCATCGGCACCGCGGGGAACAGGCTCTGCACCGTCTCCGTGAGCTGGGCGATGGTGCCGCGGTCCAGCTCTCCGTTCCGATCCAGATCCGAGTTCCAGAAGTACGGGACCCCGCGCCCGCCCAGTGCGATCCTCCCGTCAGCCGTGCGCTGGGAGTAGAAGTACATGTGCTGTGCTCCGGACATGCACTCGTGCCCGCTCCAGCCGATCTCCTCCCATGCGGCCTCCTCCAGCGGCTCCGTGACCACCATGGACGAGAGCATCGGGAGGATCTCGCGTCTGCGCCCCGGCAGCCGCGAGGTGTACGCCTCGGTTGCGAGCACCACGGTGTTCGCCCGCGCATGCCCGCGCGTCGTCCGGCAGTCGCCGTCGGCGAAGGACTCGACGCGGGTGTTCTCGAAGATGACGACGCCCAGCTCCTCGCACAGCTCCGCGAGCGCATAGACGAGCTTCGCGGGATTGCACTTCACCGCATAGGGGCTGAAGATTCCGCCGCGCACCCCCGGCGCGCGGACCCTGCCGAACGTCTCCTCCGCGTCCATGAGCCGCACCTCGGACTCGGTCAGTCCCCAGTCCCGATCCTCGGCGAGGTGGCGCTTCAGCCGTTCGAGCTCGCTCTCAGTCCGCGCGATCTGCATCCAGCCGCCGCGCTGCGCGTCGATCTCCTTCCCCTCGCCCCGCATGAGGTCGTCGATCTCGAAGACCGCCTCATGGCACGCCCGCTCGATGGCCAGCACGTCCTCGCGCCCGACAGCGCCGGAGGACAGATTCCGGCGCACCCCCACTGTCTTCCCGGAGATCCAGCCTCCGTTCCTGCCCGAGGCGCCGAAGCCCACGTACTCCTGCTCCAGCACGACCACGGAGAGGGAGGGATCTGCGCGCTTGAGCCAGTAGGCCGTCCACAGGCCCGTGTAGCCGCCGCCCACGACCACCGCATCCGCGTGGATGTCCCCCTCCAGCCGGGGCCGGACGCGGGCCTGCTCCCGCGTCGAATCGAGCCAGAAGGATCCGTTGCCGTTCTTCATCGCCGCTCCTCGTTCTCTCCGCTCTGCACCGCTCCTGCGACCTGAGCCCCATCTGCTTCCGTCCGCACGCTGCGCTCGCCCAACACGCGCGCCCTGCCGATGTCCCAGCTGAGGCCCACCTCCTGGCCCGGGGAGACGTTGGGAGCTCCGCTCGAGCTCATCCGGACCACGCCCCCGCCGCTCGGGCACTCCACCACGTACTTCACCGAATGGCCGGTGTAGACGACGTCTCGCACGACTGCGCGGATTCCGGTCGTTCCCGGAGCTCCTTCACCGGCCGAGGTGCCGTCCAGCGGAGCGAGGGTGACGTTCTCGGGCCGGATCATCGTCTGCGCCGCACCGAGCCGAGCCTCCTTCACCGGCCAGGAGATCTCACCACCGGCGCTCACATCCGCACGGGAATCCTCCAGCACGAACTCGAGTCCCCTGCCGGACTCTCGCACCGCGCCCCTGAGATGGATCGACTCACCGAGGAACCGGGAGACGAAGTCATTGGCGGGCCGGCTGTACAGCTCGCTCGGCGCTCCGACCTGCTGCACCCTGCCGTCATTGAAGACGACGATGCGGTCGGAGAGCGCGAGCGCCTCATCCTGATCGTGCGTCACGTACACGACGGTGGTGCCCAGCTCTCGGTGGATCCGCCTGATCTCGAACTGCAGCCCTTCCCGCAGCGCCTTGTCGAGAGCGCTCAGCGGCTCGTCCATGAGCAGCAGCGGCGGGTCATAGGCGATGGCCCGGGCGAGCGCCACGCGCTGCCTCTGCCCTCCGGACAGCTGTGCGGGCATCCGGTCGCGGAGGCCGGACAGCGAGACCGTCTCCAGTGCCCGGGCCACGGCCTCACGCCGCGCGTCCCGGCCGTAGCCGTGCTGGCGCAGCGGGTACTCGACGTTCTTCCCGACCGTCAGGTGAGGGAACAGGGCGTACCCCTGGAACACCATCCCGATGTTGCGCCTGTGGATCGGGATGCCGGTCACGTCCCTGTCGTTGATCGCGATGCGCCCGGATGTGGGCTCCTCGAAGCCGGCGATCATATTCAGGGTCGTGGTCTTGCCGGAACCGCTCGGCCCCAGCAGCGAGACGAACTCCCCTGGCGCCACATCGAGGGAGATGTCCGTGGCCGCTGCCACGGAGCCGAACCTCTTGCAGATTTCCGTGAGCCGCAGCGCCGCACCTGTGCCCCTGCTCGTCATCGTCGCCTCCTCCTCAGCTGTTGGGACAGGATCCCGCCGATGGCGGCGGCAGTCGTGGTGATCATGATGAGGGTGGCCGCCGCCGCGATCGTCGGATCGACCTCCCGCTGCATGCCGGCGAACATCCGGACGGGCAGCGTCTGCAGATAGGGGCTCGAGATGAACATCGAGACGATGACCTCGTCGAACGAGGTGATGAAGGCGAAGAACGCGCCGGAGAGGATTCCCGGGAGCAGGGCGGGGACCGTCACCGTCACGAAGGCCCTTGCTCTGGAGGCGCCGCACACCCAGGCCGCCTGCTCCAGCTGCGTGTCGAAGGAGGCGAGCGTCGAGCCGACCGTCACCACCACATAGGGCACCGAGAGCACAGTGTGTGCGATGAGGAAGCCCGGCAGGGTCCCCACCAGTCCCAGGTTGAGGAAGACAGCATAGAGGCCCACGCCGAAGACCACCGAGGGGATGATCATGGGCGAGACGAGGATGTTGCGACCGAACGCCTCCCGGAAGCCGGGCACCTTCGACAGGCCGTAGGCGGCGAGCGTGCCCAGCACGGTCGCGAGGACGGCCACGAGCACGGCGATCTGCAGGGAGTTGAGCAGACCGCCGAACCATTGGGAATCGGAGAAGAAGTTCTCGTACCAGCGCAGGGAGAAGCCCTGCGGCGGGAAGGCGAGCGACCGCTGTTCATTGAAGCTGAGGGGGATCACCACGAGGGTGGGGGCGATGAGCCACAGGCCGATCACCGCACAGGCGACCCAGAGCACGATGCGCGATCTGTTCACAGCGCCGCACCTCCGATCCTTCCGATCCGCACCCCGAACGCCCGTGCCACGAGGTACAGGAGGAGGAACACCGCGCCCACCAGCACCAGCAGCGCGACAGCGAGCGCACCGCCGCGACCCCAGGCGAGCAGTTCGAGCACCTGGGAGTAGAGGGCGTTGGGCACCAGCTGCTCGCGCGGCGAGCCGAGCAGCGCGGGTGTGACGTAGAAGCCCAGGGACAGGATGAAGACGATGAGCGCACCGGCGAAGACCCCCGGCAGCGAGAGCGGAAGGTACACGCCGAGGAAGGCCTTCCACCCCGGTGCGCCCATGATCCGCGCCGCGAGCGGAAGCTTCATGTCGATGCCGAGCATGACCGAGAACAGCGGCAGCACCATGAACGGCATGAGCACCTGGCACATGCCGATGAGCACGGCGGCGTTGGTGCCCAGAATGGCGACCGGCGGCAGGCCCACCGCGTCCAGCGCGGTGTTGAGCAGCCCGTTCCGCTGCAGGATGATGATCCAGGCGAAGGCTCTCACCATCATCGACGTCCAGAACGGCAGCAGCACCACGATCAGCAGCAGTCCCCGGATCAGCGGTGACGACGTCGCCATGAGATAGGCGTAGGGATAGGCCAGGACCGCCGTGATGACCGTCGCCAGCAGCGCGGTCCACACGGTGCGGAGCACGACGCCCTGGGCCGTCGCGTTCGTCATGAGCCAGGTGTAGTTCTGCAGCCCGGGCTCCGGATCGGTGAAGCTGCGCGCGATGATCATCGCCACCGGCACGAAGAACGCAGCGGCGATGAGCACCAGTGCCGGCCATGCGAGCGTGCCCGCTTTCGTCACAGCACTCCTCCTCTCGTCTCACGGCAGGACGCGACCACCTGCGGTCGTCAGCTGTTGAGCCAGCCTGTCCAGTCCTCGGAGAGCTCGTCGAGGTTCTCACCCCAATACACCGGGTTCTGGGCGATGGTCTGCTCCAGCACCTCCGGGCGCGAGACGTCGAACTCCGCGGCGGCGGGCGAGAAGTCCGGGGCGGAATCGGTGTTCACCGGCGAGTAGCTCGTGAGTTCCGCCATCTCCTCCTGCTGCTGCGCACCGAGGGCGAAGTTGATATAGGCATAGGCTGCGAGCCGGTTCGGCGTGTCCTTGGTGATGGAGAAGGAGTCGCTTGCGAGGAACCCCTGATTCCAGACCGGAGCGAAGTTCGCACCGTTCTCGTTCGCCTCGAAGATCCGGCCGCTCCAGCCGAAGATCATGTCCGCCTCGCCGGCCTGCACCATCTGCGTCTGCTCGGCTCCGCTCTGCCAGAAGACGGAATCGTCCTGCACGCCGTCCCAGACCTCGAGCGCCCGTTCGACATCGAGCGGGTAGAGCTCCTCGGGGGCGACGCCGTCGGCCAGGAGCGCGGCCTCGAACGTCCCTGCCGTGGGCGTCGGGCGGCCCTCCACAGCGCGGACGCCGGGGTAGTTCTCTGTGTCGAAGAAGTCCGCCCAGGAGTCCGGCGGGTCCTCTCCGTACCTGTCCGCGTCGTAGAAGAAGCCGTACACATAGCTCTGCGAGGGCAGGAAGCAGTCGCCCTCGGGAGTGCCCTCCGGGATCTTCGAGGTGTCGATGAGGCTGAGGTCGAGCTCCTCGAACAGGGTGCCGCAGTGCGCGGAGTTGAGCGTAGGGCTGGCGTTCACGACGTCCCATGCCACGTTGCCCGATTCCACCTGTGCCTGGATGCGCGCGATGTCCGTGGGACCGTCGGAGAGCAGATCCGCGCCCGAGGCCTCCGCGAACGGCTGCGAGAACGCCTGCTCCTGTCCGTTCTGGAATTCGCCGCCCCAGGAGACGAACGTCATCGTGGTGCCCTCCAGCACGCCGTCCCCCACCTCGCCGGCCACCGGATTCCTGAAGTCCTCCTCGTCGAGTGCTCCGGCGTCCTGCCCGCCGCCCTGCATGCAGGCGCTCAGGACGAGTGGGACGGCGAGCGCCACCGCTGCGATCGTCTGCTTCCTCATGGTTCCCTCCTCGTGTCACCGTGCCGATTCGCCGGCCCCCGCGGTGCGCGCGGGGCGGCTCGCCCCATGTCGTGGTTCTTGATCACCAGAAGCGCCTGGCAGCGCTCGGGCCCCGGGTTGTAGATGGTGTTGGGCTGGCCCGAGGCGAAGTCGAGACTGTCCCCCGGGCGCAGGATGTGCACGGCGCCGCCCAGTTCGGCCCCCAGATAGCCGCTCTGGCAGATCCACAGCTCCGTGCGCTCCATGGCGGTCACCGTCCGCAGCCCCGTGCTCGACCCGGGCGGGAACTCGAAGAGGCAGACGTCCACGTCCCCCATCGACTCGCGCGTGAGCACCCATTTGTCCACGCCGTTGTAGTCGAGGAAGCGGCAGCTGTCCTTCCGGAGGATAGTGCCGCACGGCTGCGGGGGCGAGAGCAGATGCCCGACCGTGGTTCCCAGCGCCATGCAGATCCGGTTGAGGGTCGAGAAGGTGACATCCGTGCTTGAGCGCTCGAGCTGGGAGATGAACGATGTGCTCACCCCCGCCTCATACGCCAGGTCCGCCTGCGTGAGACCAGTCTGCTTCCGCAGCCGGCGCAGCGCGGCCGCCAGGTCAGGATCGCTGGCCGGATCCGTGCTCGGCGCGGTTTCCGCCTGTCGGACCCGAGTCGCAGCAGCACTGGAACGACTCATAGCTGTGATTCACCTCTCACTCTCTGACTTAAGACTAATGCCATCTATAGATGTCAGCAAGGGATGGGGATCACTCCGGATGAAGTGTCGGTGCGAGCGGACGGCGGGGCGAATGCGGAGGCGCCGTGTTCCGTCCCTGCGGCCCGCACGGTACCTTCGGCATATGTCGAACAGGGACGCGATCATGGATGTGATCGAACGCCTCGCCCAGCGCATCGGCCGCAGCGTCGCGGTGGACGACGAGGACCTCAACTACGTGGGCCACAGCTCCCACAGGTTCGGCGACGAGGACATGATCCGGCTCCGCACCCTCGTGGAGCGGCGGACGCCGGAGCCCGTGCGGGAGTACGTCCTCGCGCACGGTCTGCGCAGGTGGACCGAGCCGTACCTGCTGCCGGCCATGCACCGGCACGGCTTCGAGAACGATCGTCTGATCTACCCCCTGCGCGCTGACTCCCAGCTCGTGGGCCTCATGTGGATCATGCACGACGGCGACTTCACCCAGGCGGACCACGCTGCGTGCAGCGAGGCCGGGGACGCGCTGGAGGGGCTGATGCGCGACCGGGCCGCCCGAAGCACCGAGGCCGATGAGCGGAGGGGACGGGAGATGGAAGCGCTGATCTCACGGGACCCCGCTGCACGCGAGGATGCTCTGGAATCGCTGCGTGCGCACGGCCTCTTCGCACCGGGGCGGAGGGCTGTCGCGATGGTGCTGGACGCCGGTGCACCCGCAGCGGTGCACGAGGCCCTGCCCGCGCTGCGGCGTGCGTGGAGCCGAAGCACGACCGCGCTCAACAGCAGGTCGCTGACCGTCTCCGGCGATCGTGGCCTGGCCCTCCTCGATGCGGCAGGGACCGAAGTCCGCGCCATGGTCCTCGACACCGCGGACGCGCTGGTCCGCCACCTGCAGGTCCTGAGTCCCGGAACGGCTGCAGATCTGCGGTTGGGGATCGGCAGCGCGGTGGCGCCGGAAGAGGCACACCTCTCCTATGAGCAGGCGCAGGCGGCCCTGGCGTTCAGGGGCGGCAGCGGGGAGGACGACTGCGGGGAGGCGCCCGCCGGGCACAGCATCCTGTGGGACGATCACCCCCTCTGCGGGCTGCTGCACTGCATGATGCCTGCCGAACTCGACTCCGCTCGCCTGCCGACGGTGCTCAGGGAGACGGTGGGAGGGCAGCCGCGTGAGTCCCTCGTGACGGTCCGCGCATATCTGGACACAGGCGGGAACGCCGCCGCGACGGCGGAGCGGATGCACCTCCACCGGACCACGGTCTACTACCGTCTCCGCCAGTTCGAGGAGGCCACGGGGATTGATCTGAGTTCGGGGCGCAACCGGCTCATGCTCCATCTGTGGCTCGAGCTCGAGGTGAGGTTCAGGTGATCCGCGAGGCCGCCTCGGTGCTCAGGCGCTCCGGTAGTCGAGGAACGGGAGCACAGGAAACCGCTCGGGCAGGAAGCCGGCGAGATCCGCCGAGGACTCACCGTGCAGCAGATAGTCGGCGGCGGCAGCTCCTGTCGCAGGGCTCATCTTGAATCCGTGCGCGGCCATCCCCAGGGCGAGGACGATCCGTGAGTCCGCCCGGCTGGGCCCGAGGAGGAACTTCCTGTCCGAGGTGTGCGCGTCCATGCCCATCACATGCCGCACGCTGCGGGCGACCAGACCGGGCAGCCACCGGCGCACATACTCGTCGGTGAGCTCGATCACCGCCGGCGAGACGGCCTGGTGCATGTCCTCTGCCCCTGCGAGCCGATCTGCGGGAGCGGCGAATCCGACTTTGGCCGTGAGGCCGTCGACGGAGGGCCAGCTCCCGAATATGTAGTCCGCCCCCTGCCGCTCGAGGATGGGCTCAGTGCTCGTGCCTCGGCGGGCACTGGAGTCGATCGGGTACCAGGAGACGTGGAAGCGCTCGACCTCCAGATGGGGGATGTGGTCGGGCAGCAGGCTCCGGCCCCACGGTCCGGTGGCCATCAGCACCCGGTCGAAGCGCCACTCCTCTCCGGACGCGAGGACATGGATGCCATCTGCTCGCGGCTCCACCGCTTCGACACGGCAGCGGATCTCCAACCGCGCACCGTGTCTCTGCGCTGCCGCCGCTGCGGCTGCCACCGAGAGGCTGGCCTGCACCTGCCCCGCGGCCCCCTCGAAGATTCCGACCTCTCCATCCGCCACCGCGAACTGCGGATGTCTGCTCCGGATCTGTGGAGCGGTGAGAACCTCGTGCGGCAGACTGAAGTCATCGCAGTTCTGCCGTACACCGCAGATGAAGTCTCCATCCGGCGGGCCCACGTACAGTCCTCCGCACAGATCGAGGAGGGCGTGCCCCGAATCCCTCTCCAGCTCACGCCAGAGGGGAAGAGCCCGCTCCATCAGCAGGATGCAGTCCGCTTCCTCCGAAGCCGTGCGCACCCATCGGGTGTCGCCTGCGGCCGCGCCCAGCTGGTGACCGGGCTGGTGCTGTTCGAAGCCCACGACATCGCATCCGCGCCGCGCAAGCTGCCACAGGGCCATCGCACCCAGGGTGCCGACCCCGATGACTCCGAACTCCGCCTGTCTCATATCCATCGCTCCTTCCGTCTGGCAGGGTCCGCACCGGGCCGGGGTGCCCGGATCAGTAGTCGAGGATCACCTCCGGCAGCCACAGCGAGAGCTCCGGGATGTATGTCGTGGCGATGAGCGTGGGGATCCAGGCGCAGAAGATCATGACGAGCGTGGGCTTCATCATCTCGTTGATGGGCGCATTGCCCAGCTGACTGCCGAAGTACAGCAGCGGTGCTGTGGGCGGGGTGATGTTCGCCATGCCGAGATTGACGCCCAGGATCGCTGCGAAGTGGATGGGGTCCACACCGATCCCCACCGCCACGGGAAGCAGGATCGGGGTGATGAGCAGCGTGCCGCTCACATCGTCGATGAGCATTCCCAGGATGATGATGAAGACGTTGATCATGATGAGGATGACGACGGGGTTCTCCGAGATCGCGAAGAGGAAGTCCCCCACCGCCGTGGGCAGATTCTCCATCGTGAACACCCGGCTGAGGATCATCATCGCGTAGGCCATCACCATCACCACGCCGGTGGTGCTCGCAGCCTCGATGAGCACCTCCCTGAGCTCGGAGATGCGCAGACGCCGGTACACCCACAGCCCCACGGGGATCGCGTACAGCGCAGCCACGACTGCTGCTTCGACGGTGGTGAACACGCCCCCGTAGATGCCGCCCAGGATGATGACCGGGAGCACAAGGGCGGGGATGCCCTTCACCGTCTTCGTCCCGAACGCTTTCGCCTGCGCCCCGAACGGGGCCGGATCCGGGAGCGCGCGGGGCTCTCCCTGAGCGCCGGCACCGCTGCGCAGCCTGCCACGCATATGGACCAGGTTGATGGCGCTCAGCAGAACCAGGAGGATGATGCCGGGCACCAGTGTCGAAAGGAACGCGGCCAGCACGGAGACGTTCGCGATCCAGGCGTAGAGGATCATGATGCCGCTGGGCGGGATGAGCAGGCCCAGGATGGAGGCGTTCGCCACGAGCGCGGCGGCGAAGCCCCGCGGATATCCGGCACGGTGGAGCTTGCCGAACATGATCGAGCCGATGGTGGAGAGCGCAGCGAGCGCGCTGCCGGAAATGGAGCCGAAGATCGCGCAGGCGACGACCGCGGTGATTCCCAGACCGCCCCTGATGCGCCCCAGCAGCACCTCCGTCCACTCGACGATGACATCGCCCAGCCCTCCGCGCTCGATGAGCTTCCCGGCGATGATGAACAGGGGGATCGCCAGAAGGAGGGGCGAGTTCAGCTGGCTGTAGCCGTAGGGCAGGAGGAAGACAGGGTCGTAGTCCAGGCTCACGACGAGGAAGATCGCCACACCCAGGAACGTCCAGAAGACGGGAACTCCCACCACCAGCATGACGATGAGGAGAAGCAGTCCGATGAGGATCTCCATGGTCAGTCCCCTCCCTCTTCCCCTTGCGTCCGCGGGGCGGACTCCGGTCGCCCGCCCGCAGCACGCATATCGCGCAACGCGCTGACGACATCGCCGACGCCATACAGGGTCATGAGCACGAATCCGCACGTGACGGCGCTCTGCGAAAGCAGAAGCGGCAGTCCGAACACGCTCGAGGTCCCCCCTCGCTCAGCGCTGCTCACGAGGTAGAGCATCCCCCACCAGGTGAACACCAGGGCCAGACCCAGGCTGATGACAGCGGTCACCAGCCTGAGCGTCGCCCGAGCACGCTCCCCGCGCAGGTACACCTGAAGCACGTTCGCAGAGATGTGACTGCGCTGCTGAGAGGCATAGGAGGCCCCGATGAAGTACATCCAGAGGGCGGGGATGACGATGAGTTCGTTCATCCCGAGGATGCTCGTGCCGAATGCGTACCGGAGCACGACCTCGCTGAAGAGCCCTACGATGATGAGCGCGCAGGACAGGAACATGATCCATCTCTGCGCGGCGAGGAGCCCCCGGGCTCCTCCTGACAGCGCCGCTTTCATTGCATCGCCTCCGGTGATGTGAGTAGAGGACTCAGAGGTCCAGACCCATGGACTCCGCAACCCTCTCGAGCAGCTCCACCTGTTCCGGATCGTCCAGGGTCGGCCACGACTCCGCACGAGAGTGCTCCGCGAGCGAACGCAGCTCCTCCTCGCTGAACTCGACGACCTCGATCCCCTCCTCGGCGAGCAGTCCCCGGTACTCCTCCTCCATGGACTCCGCGATCTCGTAGCTGTTCTCGGTCAGCTGGAGACCAGCCTCTCGCATGACCTCCTGGTCCTCGGCGGACAGGCCCTCGAAGGTCTCCTGGTTGATGAGGACGTGGGTGGTCTCGAAGAAGTTGTTGTACTGGTAGTAGTGGTCGATGACGTCCCGGAACTGGAGGTAGTTCACCAGCGGATGTCCCCCGGTCCACCCCTCGACCGCTCCCGTCTGCAGTCCCTGGTAGACGTCGGCATAGGCCATCGAGACCGTGCTGAACCCCAGATCCTGGGTGTTCTTCGCGGTGATGGCGATCTCCGGAACCCGGAGCTGAACCCCCTTGTCCACCGTCGGATCGGCGGGCTCCGCCGCAGGCCTGTTCGTGGCGATCCCTCCGAACCCTTCGGCGAAGAGCCCCAGCAGCTCGATGCCCTGATCGTGGTGGATCTCCTGCATCGACTGTCCGAGCACGGAGTCGAGGGTGTAGTGCTCGTGGACGTCCTCGTAGGTGGTGACGAGGTAGGGCAGGAACTGGATCTCCAGCCTGCTGTCCAGGTGTGTGGGCGTGGAGATGAGACCCATGTCCACCGTTCCCTGGCTGATCTCCTCGTACATGAGGGTGTAATCGCCCAATTGGTTGTTCGGATAGATCTCCATCGTCACACGGCCGTCAGTCCCCTCGGCCACGGCCACGGCCATCGCTTCAAGCTCCGTGGTGTTGGGGTGCTCCTCGTTGTTCTGTCCCGCGACACGCAGGGTGATGCTGTCTCCCCCGCCGCCGGTGCTGCCGCAGCCTGCAGCGATGAGGCCCAGGGCCAGCGCTCCTGCGACGCCTGCAGCGCGTATGTGCATAGTGGTTCTCATGACTCCTCAATTCCTCGATGATGTGGCCGGACGCACCATTCAGCGCAGGAAGCGCTCCGGTGCCAGGTGGTCGATGCCGTGCGCCGTGCTTCCGGTGAGTGCGAGGTCCTTCCCGATCTCTCCCATGACGGGCGCCAGTTTGAAGCCGTGGCCGGAGTATCCGCCCATGACGAACAGCCGCTCACTGCCGGGAATCGCACCCACGACCGCGTGCTCGTCCGTCGTGTAGCCGTCCATGTGCACCGAGATCCGTGCCGGATCGGGCCTCAGTCCGTTCATGCAGCGCTCGACCTCGCCGTTGATGTGGCGGAGTTCGGGGAGTTCGACGTCGCGGTGGAGAGCATCCGGATCGGGAACATCGCCGAAGGTGTCGACGCTGCCGATCTTCGTCATCGTCCCTTCCAGTGTGGGAATGCCGAAGATGTCGATGGCACCGCCCACCCTGCCGAAGACGGGAAAGCTCTCGGAGGAGAAGCGCTTCGGCTCGGACGAGAGATACCAGGTCATGACGATCTTGCGCGGGACGAGACTCTCCGCCAGCGGTGGGAGGAAGCGCGCCGTCCACGGCCCGGCCGTCACGATCACCCGATCGAACTCGAAGTCGTCCCCTCCGGCGCGCACCCGCACGCCTTCGACCGTCTCCTCGATCGCCTCGACCGCGGTGTGTCGGTGGATGACCGCACCCAGAGCCTCCGCCCGCTCCGCGGCCGCGAAGACCGCCAGCTCCGGGCGCATGAAGCCCGCCTCCCGGTCCAGCACCGCGATCTCGCCCGAGTGAAGCTGGTGCTGCGGGAACCGTCGCATCGCCTCCTCTGCTTCGAGGATCTCGTGGTCGATGTCGAACTCGCGCACCGAACGGATGACATTCGCGATCTTGGGGTGCTCCCGCGGACCGATCATGAGCCCGCCGCAGAGGGCGAGCAGCTCGAGGCCGGTCTCCGCCTCGAGCTCCTCCCAGAGCTTCCGGGAGGCCTTGAGAAGCGGAACGTAGTCGGCGCCCTCCATGTACGCGGTCCTGAACATGCGGGACTCCCCGCCCGCCGCCGAGCGGTCGTGTCCGATCCCGAACTGCTCGAAGCCGACCGCCTCGGCCCCGGCCTTCGCCAGCTGCCACAGGACCATGCTTCCCATCGACCCGACCCCGATGACGGCGATTCTCGGCTTCGTCATGTGTCTGAGACTCCTCTGTTCGCAGTGACCGCGTGACGTCCGCCACACGCTGTTCTCATGGAACCAGACCGCGCGTGCGCGGTCTTCAGTCAGGAGTCAAAACGCGAACCGCGTGCTTTCGACATCTGTCGAAAGCACGCGGCTGACTATATGCCCGTGCCGATGGCCGCGGAGGAATGTGCGCTGCGCCTCAGCGCTCGTGCTCGGCGCTCCTGCGCTGCGCGGACGAGCCCCCGAGCTCCTCCACCGTGGGCAGGCTCGCCTCCTCCGGCAGCTGCCGCACGGCCTGCGCGATCCGGGAGTCGAGGTCGTCGAACTCCTCCGCGGTCTCGTCGAGCTCGCCCAGCAGCTGGCGGATCGAGTCCGCATGCGATTCCGCCTCGAGGTTGAGGTCGCGGAAATGCCCTTCGACGGTCTCGTCCCCGGCGGTCCGGGCGACGACGTCCAGCACCCGCTCGCCCATCTCGCGTGTGCGCTCGGAGTGGTCGAGCGCGATGAGCTGGGCATCGAGACTGCGCAGATGCTCGAGGTACTCGTGCATGCTCACCACGCGGTCGGCGATCGAGCTGAACGCCCCCGCCAGCCTGCGCAGATACGCGGAGACACGGTCGGCCTCCCCCGTGTCGCGAAGTTCGTCGAGCTGGGAGCGGACCTCGCACAGCTCGACGAGGCGGGTCCCGAGAGTGCCGATGATCGCATCGAGATCCACCCGGGCCACGTGGTCGGCGAGGACCGGATGCGTCCACGATCGAGTCGCCGCGATGCGCGTGGCGATGGTGACGGCGAGCTGGAAGAGCCTCTGCTCATCCGTGTCCTGCCCTTTCTTCCCGCCGCCGAGGTACCCGAGGGAGACCGGGGTGATCCAGCGCGCCTGGCGCGCCCGCTGTCGGTCGGCGCGGCTGAGGCGCTTGGGATCGCGCAGATATTTCGACCCGGTGAGACCGCCGGTGACGCCCGTGCCTGCGGCGAGGATACCGGTCGCGACGAAGCCTCCTGTTGCGATGTCCCCCGTGATCCAGGAGACCCCAAAAGCGCTCAGCCCCGTGATGCCCGTGACTCCCGCGCCCGCCCCCGTGAGGCCCTTGAAGAGGATGTTCGAGCGGATGAGGTTGCGGGCCTCCCCGGGGCTTGCCAGCAGGCGGACCGCACCGGTCTGCCGTGAAGCGCTCACGGGGTAGCCGCGCGCATCCCAGACCGCGAGGACGGAATCGGGCACGGAGTCCGGCACCAGCACCCGGTACACCGGCACGCGCCGGGCGCAGTGCTCCTTCCACAGTGCCCGCCAGGGATGCTGTGCGGCCATCGGGTCCGCCTCCTCGCCTCTCGCAGGGTGCTCGCGCAGTGCGGCCCCCTTCTGCGTCCGTTCCCGCCGAGTCTAGTGAGACCGGCTGAAGCCTCCATGAGTGTGCGGCACGGCCTCAGGCGGTCAGGTCTCGGGCAGACCGGCGATGTCGATCTTCTTCATCCCGAGCAGCGCCTGGTAGGCCCCCGGACGCTCCAGCAGCGCATAGAGTCCTGTCGGCACGACCTGCCAGCTCAGTCCGAACTCATCCCTGCACCAGCCGCACTGCTCATGGTCCGGTGAGGCCGAGAGCGCCGCCCACAGCCGGTCGAGCTCCTCCTGTCCGTCCGCCTCGACGAGCAGGGAGAGCCCCTCCGTGAAGGTGAAGTCCTGCTCCACAGCGGAGTCCATGGCGGTCACCCAGAACTCCTCCCGCGGATCCTCGCGCTCAGGGCCCAGCCGGAAGTCCGAGAACATGAGGGCGCCGGCCACGGCCGGCCCGGTCTGCTCCGGGTACGGTGCCGAGTTCCCCGCCCGCGATCCGGGGAACAGGCTCGTGTAGTGAGCAACAGCCTCGGCGGCCCTGTTCTGCGCGGGCCCGCAGAACATGAGCGCGGGAAGGACGACGGGACGCGGCTCCCCCTCCGGGTTCGTGAGGATGAGCTGCCAGCTCACGCCGTAGCGGTCCTCCACCCAGGCGTAGCGCGGCGAGAAAGGATACTCGGCCAGTTCCATGAGGACGGATCCGCCGTCCGTGAGCTTGGCGTACACCGCGTCGAGGTACTCGGCCGCGTCATCCATATGTGCGGGGGCGAAGTTCACCATGAAGCCCGCGGCGGGATTGGGTCGGAATTCCGATCCGGCGTTGATGAGCGCGATGCGGCGGCCGTGGACGTCGAGCTCGACGGTGAGCACCTGACCGGCCTTATCTCGCTGGAAGTCCGGGAGGTGCTCCGTCGGGTAGTGCTGACGGGCAGTCTCCCGAGCGTCGCGGAACACGCTCTGGTAGAAGCCCGCCGCCTGCAGTGCCGTGCCGTCGGTCCAGATGTGCGGGACGATCGTGGTCATGGATCAACGATACGCCCGCCGCTGTCCGGTCGCCAGGGTCCGAAGACACTCGTGAAGCGCGCCCCAGGCACTACGGCCGCGCGCGAACGCCTGCCCCGGCTCACTCCTCGACGATGCCCGCCCGCTCCACGGCCACCGCGATCCGCACGCGGTTGTTCGCATCCAGCTTCGCGCTGATCCTTGCCAGGTGCGTCTTCACCGTCGCCTCGCTGGAGTAGGTCTCGGCCGCGATCTCCCGGTTGGACAGTCCCCGGGCCACAAGCAGCGCGATCTCGCGCTCCTTGGCGGTGAGGGAGGCGACCAGTCCCGCAGCGTCCCGCCTGGCCCTGTGATCCTCACCCGAGGCGAAGGAGCGGATGAGCCGAGCCGTGGCCCACGGCGCGAGGATCGCCTCGCCCGCATGGACGGTGCGGATCGCCTGGGCCAGCTCGTCCGGCCCGATGTCCTTGAGGAGGAAGCCGTCGGCCCCAGCCTCGAGCGCACGGAAGAGGTGGTCGTCCGTGTCGAAGCTGGTGAGCGCGACGACTCTCGGCGCGCGGACGCTGTTCGCGAGGCGCTCCGTCGCCTCGATGCCGCCCATCCCCGGCATCCGCACATCCATGAGCACGACGTCCGGGAAGTGCAGCGCCGTCTGTTTCAGCGCAGTCTCCCCGTCGTGGGCGCGGCCCACCACCTCGATGTCCGCGACCGCGCGGAGAATCGCTTCGAGGCCAGTCAGCACCATCGGGTCGTCGTCGACGAGCAGGACGCGGATGGCGGTGCGGGATTCGGACATGGGAGCCATGCTAGGCGATCCGCCCCGTCATGCCCGTCGCCTGTGCTCGCGAGGAGGCGGTACGGGGCGGCGGCCTCTTGCATTCGCGGCCTGGATTCTGCCGCCGGGCAGGGGATGAGAGCGGCAGAATCCAGGACGTGAAGGAAGGCGGTGCCCTTTCGCGTCCTCACGGATAGGCTCTGCCGACAGCGATTTCCAGCCGCACCTGCCTTCACACCTGCGGAGCCGCGAACGGCGGCAGAGTCGCCTCCACGACGAAGACTTCTCCCCGCGGCCCGATCCGCACCGTGCCGCCGAGGACGTGGACGCGCTCGCGGATGCCCTCGAGCCCCGAACCGGAACCGGAAACGGCGAGCTCATGGAGGCCGGCGGCGGTCGCCGGGGCGGCCTCGACGACGGGATTCTCCACGCGGATGCGGGCACCGAGGTCCCCCGCGACCTCGACCTCGACGGTGACCGGCACCCCGGGAGCATGCTTCAGGGCATTCGTGAGAGCCTCCTGCACGATGCGGTACACGGCGCGATGGAGCACCGTGGGCGCGGCCTCCGCGTCCTGCACGATGATCGACGGCCGCACCGCCGTCCCCGTCGCCCGCACGGAGGCGAGCAGCTGCGGCAGGGAGCGGAGTGAGGCGAGGCTGGGCGGGACTGCCGCCTCAGCCAGCGGTCCTCGCGCCCCCAGAGTCCCCTCGCGCACGCCGCCCACCAGATCGCGCAGCTCCGCGAGCGAGGCCTGCGCCTCCCGGCGCAGCGCGCCAGCCGTCTCCGAGACCGCCTCGTCCCTCCCCTCGGCGACCTCGAGCGCACCGCTGTGGAGGGAGATCACGGAGAGGCGGTGCGAGAGGGTGTCGTGCAGTTCGCGGGCGAGGAGTTCGCGCTCGGAACGACGTGCGAGCTCCGCAGTCAGCGATTCGCTGCGCCGAGCCTCCCGCTGCGCATAGGTCTCCACGGCCTTCATCCGGCGCGTGCGTCTGAGCAGGATGCCGAAGCCGATGCTCACTCCGAGGCCCACCGCCCCGGCCAGCACGGTCATGATGTTCATCGCGAGGATCGACTCCGCGGGAGGAGGCGGTGCGCTGAGCATGAAGGCCCTGTCCGGATCGTCGACGAAGAAGAGGCTGAAGGGATTCCGCGCGGACGGTCCCAGGCACAGGCGGAGCATGCCCACGAGCACGAGCACGCTGCCGAGGACCGCAGCCAGGACCGCATGCGCGCGCCTGGCCCGCACCACCATGTGGAACATGCCCACCAGGAGCAGCAGGCAGTCGCCCCATGCCGCGGCCAGCACGCACCCGGCGAGGAAGGTCACCCACGGGATGCGTGCGCGCAGGAACACGGTCGTCCAGAGCACCACGGCCAGGAGGAAGACCAGCACGCCTGCGTCGCTCAGCGTCCCGGTGCCGTCGAGCGCCCCCGGCACCGCCACGAGACCCATCGCAGAGACGCAGATCCCCAGGACGAGGATGAGCACGCCGGAACCTGTCCGCCCGGCCCGACGGAGCCCGCGGCGAGCGCTCTCTCCGCGCTCCGCCGTCCGGCCGCGCCACGTCGGATCCCGGGGTGCCGGCGGCATCCCCGGCGGCAGACCGGGCCCGGCCTCGGGCGAGGAGTGCGCCTGCCCGGACGCGAACGGCGCACCGCCGGAGAATCCGTCCGCCGGTGAGCGCGGAGCACCCTGCGGCATGGGAGCACCCTGAGGAGGGGGCGCCCCGGCGGAAGGCGGCACGGGCCTCGGGGGACGGGCCGGCCGTCGAGGCGGCGGAGACGGGAACTGCTGACCTGGCACAGGCGACACGGTATCCCCGGACGCGGGCTCCGGCGGTCATCCGTCCGGGTGACGAGCCTCAGCCGATCGGCGCCCCGCATCGAGCCGATCAGCGGATGCCCGCCCACGGCCCTCCGCGGAAAGCTGGTCACGTCAACAGCACCACCCCTGTGTCCGGGCTTCGGTCGGGAGCAGGGGCATGTCGCCGCAAGCACCGAACAGCGTCACCGGAGGAGCACGATGTCACTCCCACACACCCCGCAGCCGCCCCACAGCCAGCCGCACCCCCAGGGTCCTGCCGACCCGCAGTGGGCACAGCAGTGGGCACAGCAGCCGGCGCAGCAGTGGGCGCCCCAGCCCGGACCGCCGGCACCTGCGCCGCAGCGGGGCAGACCCAGGAAGCCGCTGCTGAAGCGCTGGTGGTTCTGGGTTCTCGTCGTGCTGGCCGTCATCGTGATCGGCGCAGCCCTGGGCGGCGGCGACGACTCCGCCGAGGACGCCGGGGGCTCCTCCGCGGAGGCCGGAGCAGCCGAGAGCGGCGCGGAGGAGAGCGGCGCGGAGGAGGGCGGAGCGGCAGAGGAGGAGCCGGCGGCCGAGTACGGCCTGGGCGACACCGTGGTCTCCGGTGACTGGGAGGTCACGGTCAAGGCGGTGGAGGAGGGCGTCGCCGAGGTCGGCAACGAGTACCTCGGTGCCACCGCGCAGGGCCAGTTCGTGGTCGTCGACCTCGCGGTGAAGAACGCAGGATCCAGCCCCGAGTACTTCTTCGAGAACAACATCACGCTCAGCGACGAGAGCGGCAACTCCTACAATTCGGACTCCGAGGCCGGGATCTACGCCGACGAGGACGCCCTCTTCCTCGAGGAGATCAACCCCGGCAACACCGCCGAGGGAGTGCTCGTGTTCGACGTGCCGACGGAGGTCTCCCCCAGCCACCTGGAGTTCCAGGGCGGAATCTTCTCCGAGGCCGCGAGCGTCTCGCTGGGCTGAGCCCCGGCACACCGCAGACTGAGAGCGGGCCGTGGGCTTCCGGGAAGCTGCCCACGGCCCGCTCTCGCGTCTCCGCCCTCGGCAGCGTGCGTTCGCCGCTCAGGCTCGTCCGCCGCTCAGCTCATCGCTGAGCGGCGGACTGCTGAGCGGCGGAGGTCTGCCTCAGCCGTTGATCTTCGCGAGGATCAGCTCACGCGCCTTGCCGGCATCCGCCTGGCCGCGGGTGGCCTTCATGATCGGCCCCATGAGCGCTCCGATGGCCTGCATCTTCCCGCCCCTGATCTTCTCGACCACATCCGGGTTGTCCGCGAGCGCGGCTTCGACCGCGGCCTCGAGCGCACCGTCGTCCTGGACGATCTCGAGACCGTCCGCGGCCATCACCTCGGCGGGCATGCCCCTGCCCTCGGCGACCCCGGCGAGCACCTTCCGCGCCAGCTTGTCGTTGAGCTTCCCGGCCTCCACGAGCTGCTGCAGCTCGGCCACGGCCTCGGGCGTGGCCAGGGCCTCAGGGGAGACCTCACTCTGCTTGGCCAGGCGGGCGATCTCGCCCATCCACCACTTGCGCGCGGCATCCGGACCAGCACCTGCCGCCACCGTCGCCTCCACCTGGTCGAGCAGGCCGGCGTTGATGATGTCGCGCATCTCCAGTTCGCCGATGCCCCACTCACCCAGGAGGCGACGGCGACGGGCTGCGGGCAGCTCCGGCAGTGCGGCACGGATCTCCTCGACCCATTCCCGCGGCGGCGCGACCGGCACCAGGTCCGGCTCCGGGAAGTAGCGGTAGTCGTCCGCATCGGACTTGGGCCGTCCGGGGCTCGTCCCGCCGGTGTCCTCGTGGAAGTGGCGGGTCTCCTGGACCACGGCCTCGCCCGCGTCGAGCACATCCGCCTGGCGGGCGACCTCGAAGCGCACCGCCCGCTCGATGGAGCGGAACGAGTTGACGTTCTTCGTCTCCGTCCGCGTGCCCAGCGGCGCATCGGGGGATTCGCGCAGGGACACGTTGATGTCCGCGCGCACGTTGCCCTGCTCCATGCGGGCCTCGGACACGTCGAGGGCGCGGAAGATGTCGCGGAGCGTGCGGACATAGGCAGCGGCCACCTCGGGAGCGCGCTCGCCCGCGCCCTCGATGGGACGGGTGACGATCTCCACGAGCGGCACGCCCGCGCGGTTGTAGTCGACGAGGGAGTGCTCGGCGCCGTGGATGCGACCGGCGGCACCGCCCACGTGCGTGTTCTTGCCCGCGTCCTCCTCCATGTGCGCGCGCTCGATCTGCACGGGCACGATCGTCCCGTCCTCGAGCTCCACGTCGATCTGCCCGTCGAAGGCGATGGGCTCGTCGTACTGCGAGGTCTGGAAGTTCTTGGGCACGTCCGGGTAGAAGTAGTTCTTCCGGGCGAACCGGCAGGACTCCGCGATCTCGCAGCCCAGCGCCAGACCGATCCGGACCGCGTACTCGACGGCCTTCCCGTTGACCGAGGGCAGGGCCCCGGGCAGGCCGAGCGAGGCCGGGGTGGTGTTCTCGTTGGGGCCGCCGCCGAAGGTGTTGGGGGCGGCGTCGAACATCTTCGTCGCCGTGCCCAGCTCCACGTGCACCTCGATGCCGAGCACCGGATCGTACTTCGCGACTGCGTCTTGGTACTTCATATCTGCTTCCTCAGGCGTTCGTGGCGGTCGCGGCAGCGGCCTCGGAGGAGTACTGGGTGGGAGCGCTCTGCCAGACGGGCCCGCCCCGGTCCGCGGAGACGAGCGCCTCCACCGCAGCCCCCACCTCGTACAGGCGTGCGTCCTCCCGCGCAGGCGCGAGCAGCTGGAAGCCCACCGGCATCCCCTCGGCCAGTCCCGCGGGCAGGCTCATGCCCGGGATCCCGGCGAGGTTGGCCGGAATCGTCGAGGAATCGCCCACGTACAGGGCCATGGGGTCACCGGACTCCTCCTCGCCGAACGGCAGGGCCGTCGTGGCGGCCGTGGGGGACACGAGCACGTCCGCCTGCTCGAAGGCGGCGGCGAAGTCCCGCTGCACCAGCGTGCGCACCTTCTGGGCGGAGCCGTAGTAGGCATCGTAGTAGCCGGCGGAGAGCGCGTACGTGCCCAGGAGGATGCGGCGTTTGATCTCGGAGCCGAAGCCTGCGGCCCGGGTCGCCGCCATGACGGTCTCGGCGGTGACCGGACCGGTCTCCGGCTCCACCCGCAGCCCGAAGCGCATGCCGTCGTAGCGGGCGAGGTTCGAGGACACCTCGGACGGCATGAGCAGATAGTAGGCGTCGAGCGCATAGGACAGCGAGGGCATATCGACCTCGACGATCTCCGCGCCGGCGGCCTCGGCGAGAGCCAGCACACGGTCGAAGGCCGCCGCCACGCCGGAGGCGCAGCCATCACTCATGATCTGCTTGACGACACCCAGGCGCCTGCCCTTGAGCGAGCCCTCCCGCGTTCCCGCGGCAGCAGCCGCGAGGAAGTCCGGGACCGGCTCGCGCAGCGAGGTCGAATCGTGCGGATCGTGGCCGGCCATGAGCTGGTGGAGGGCCGCGGCATCGGCGACCGTGCGCCCGATGGGGCCCACCTGGTCGAGGCTCGAGGCCATCGCGATGATGCCGTAGCGCGATACGGAGCCGTACGTGGGCTTCACCCCCACCGTGCCGGTGAAGGCTGCGGGCTGGCGGACGGAGCCGCCGGTGTCCGTACCCACGGACAGCGGCGCCTGGAAGGCCGCCGCAGCCGAGGCCGCCCCGCCGGAGGAGCCGCCGGGCACCGTGTCCGTGTCCCAGGGGTTGCGGGTGACGTGGAACGCCGAGTGCTCCGTCGTCGAGCCCATCGCGAACTCGTCCAGGTTCGTCTTGCCGAGCACCGGCAGGCCCGCGGCCCTGATCTTCGCGTAGACGGTGGCGTCATAGGGAGGCACCCAGTCCTCGAGGATCTTCGAACCGGCGGTCGTGCGGATGCCCTGCGTGACGACGAGGTCCTTGAGCGCCACCGGCACGCCCGCATAGGGGTGCAGCTCCTCGCCCGCGGCCCGGCGGCGGTCCACATCCGCGGCGGCGGCCAGTGCCGCATCCGGCGTGACGGTGATGAAGGAGCCGATCTGCGCCTCGGTGGCCTCGATGCGGTCGAGGTGGGCGCGGGTGACCTCCGTGGAGCTGTACTCACCGGCGGTGAGACCTGCCGCCAGCTGCGCGGCGGTCAGCGAGGTGAGGTCCCTGTCGGCTGCACCGGTGCTGTTCGGGGAGTTCTGCTCGCCCATGCTCATTCCTCCCCCAGGATCTGCGGGACGAGGAACTTGCCCTGGTCCTGCGCCGGCGCTCCGGAGAGCGCCTGCTCGGCGCTCAGCGAGGTCCCCACGACGTCTTCGCGGAGGACGTTGGAGAGCGGGATCGGGTGGCTCGTGGCCGGCACCTCGTCCGTCGCCACCTCCGAGACCCGTGCGACATGGGACAGGATCGTGTCGATCTCCCCCGCCATGCGTTCCAGCTCAACGTCTGTCATGGCGATCCTCGCCAGCTCAGCCAGGTGCTTGACCTGCTCAGCGGTGATCGCGGCTGCTTCCGCCATCCTCACCCCATCTGTTCGTCCGTACTGATCCGCAGGACAGTCTAGTTGCTGGCTCGCCGCGCACCGGCACGCACGGCTGTGGTCTGCGAAGGGCCTGCCCGCAGACGGAGGGAGCCGTGCGCGTATGCAGTCCGTGCGGCGAACTTGGTGCGAGCGCGCATCTCGCACATACCTGAGCCGATGGGGTGCCCGCTTGTGCTGATGCGACTGGCCAGGCCTCAGGCGATGAGGGCTGCGCTGCGCTCGCCGCGGATGTAGGAGCCCAGGTCGTCGCTCACGCGCTGGGCCGCGTCCCAGGAGATCTCGCCCGAGGCGGCAGCGGCCATGAGCTCCGCGCGCACTCCTTCGGCGCGGGTCCGGGCCGTGCTGTCGTCCCCGTCACCGGCCTCCGGGAGGGCGGCGGGCCCGCCGCTCTCGGCACCGGCGACGGCGGCGGATTCGGCGGCGAGCTCTGCGGAGCCGTCGCGCTGGAGGGAATTCCCGAGTGCCGCTGCCCCGATCGTCGAGCCGACGGCGAGCGCCGCGGAGATGAGCAGGCGCGTTCCGATGTTCATGGCCCCCACTCTCGCACCCGCATCTGAATGTGAGGCAGGTCGCCGCTGGATGAGCGCTGTGAGCTCAGCTTCCGGACGGGCGTGCGCTGTCCGGCTCCGCGGTGTCCGGCCCGGCGCCCTGCGCGCACTCTGGTTCCACGGCCTCGGCGCCGGCGTCGGTGGCCTACGCGCCCCCGGACTCCGCGTCCGCCTCGGTCTCCGCAGGACCGTGCTCCAGCAGTTCGAGGAACGCCTCCTCGTCGAGCACCGGCACGCCGAGGGACTCCGCCTTGGCGAGCTTGGACCCGGCTTTGGCACCGGCGACCACGTAGTCGGTCTTCTTGGAGACGGAGCCGGCCGGCTTGCCGCCGAGCGCGCGGATGGCCTCGGCGATGCCGTCGCGGGTGAAGCGCTCGAGCGAACCCGTCGCCACGAGCGTGAGACCGGCGAGCACCTGGCGCCGGGCGGCTTCGGCCACCAGCGGGGCCGCTTCCTCCGCGACGCCCTCGATCTCACCGGTCAGGGCCGAGGCCGTCTCGGGGTCCGCCCCGGCCGGCCCCCCGGCATGAGGGTCAGCCGAGCCGGGAGCGCCGCCGCGCAGCACGCCGTCGTCCATGACCACGCCCGCGGCCTGCCAGCGCTCGACGATCTCGACGTGCCAGTCGACCTCGAACCACTCCTTGAGGCTCGCGGCGATCACCTCTCCCACGCCCTCCACGGCCGCGAGCTCATCGGCCGAGGCGCGGCGGACGGCGGCCATCGAGCCGAAGGCGGCCGCGATCTCGCGGGCGGCGGCGGGACCCACGTGCCGGATGGACAGCGCCACGAGGACGCGCCACAGCGGATTGCGCTTGGCCTTCTCGAGCTCCGCCAGCAGGGTGTCCGTGTTCTTCCGGGCGCGTGAGGGCGTCTTCACCTCACCCCTGCGCGCCTTCGTCCTGTACAGCTCCGGCCGCGTCCAGAAGTACGGCACGAGCTCCCTGCGCTCCTCGCCGCCCTCCCGCACGGTCTGCCAGGTGAGCACGCCGCGCAGATCGCCGGCGCGCTCCTCGCGCGTGAGGTCGAAGAGGAACGCCTCGGAGACGAGCGGCACCACGCTGTCCGCGTCCCCGCCCTCGTAGGCGTCCGGGGCGGTGAGCGCGTAGGCTGCCTGCTCCCCCAGCGCCTCGATGTCCAGCGCGGAGCGCGAGGCGAGGTAGATGACGCGGCCGACCAGCTGCTCGGGGCAGGAGCGGGCATTGGGGCAGCGGAGGTCCTTGTCCCCGGCCTTCTGCTCGTAGAGCTGGGATCCGCAGGCGGGGCACGTCTCGGGCATGGCGAAGGCGGTCTCCGTGCCGTCGCGCTGGTCCGCGACCGGGCCCAACACCTCGGGGATGACGTCACCGGCCTTGCGGATGACCACGAGGTCGCCGATCAGCACTCCCTTGCGCCTGACCTCGTGCGCGTTGTGCAGCGTGGCCCGCTCCACGGTGGAGCCGGCGACGAGCACCGGCTCCATGACGGCGTACGGCGTGACCCGGCCGGTGCGGCCCACGTGCACGCGGATGTCCAGCAGCCGGGTGGTGACCTCTTCGGGCGGGTACTTGAAGGCCGTCGCCCAGCGCGGTGCCCGGGAGGTGTATCCGAGCTCCTCCTGGACGGCGAGGTCGTCAACCTTGACGACGACGCCGTCGATCTCGTGCGAGACGGAGTGCCGGTGCTCCGCATAGTGCTCGATGTAGTCGATCACCTCGTCCGCGCTGTCGCACACGCGGTAGTGCTCGCTGATGGGCAGGCCCCAGGAGCGCAGCTGCCCGTAGACCTCCGACTGGGTCTCCGGCTCCGGGTGGGAGGCGTCGGCCGGGATCCACGCGGCGATGCCGTGCACGAGCATGCGCAGCGGCCGCTGGGCGGTGATCTGCGGGTTCTTCTGGCGGAGCGAGCCGGCAGCCGCATTGCGGGGGTTGGCGAAGGGCTTGTGCCCGGCCTCGACGAGGGCGGCATTCAGCTCCGCGAAGCGCTCGACCGGGAAGAAGACCTCGCCGCGGATCTCGACCTGAGCGGGCGGGTGCTCGGTGTCGAGGTGCTGGGGGACGTCGGCGAGCGTGCGGACGTTGGGGGTGATGTCCTCGCCCGTCGTGCCGTCGCCGCGGGTGGCCGCCCGCACCAGCTCGCCGTCGCGGTAGAGGAGGTTCACCGCGAGCCCGTCGATCTTGAGTTCCGTGAGCCAGCGCGTGCCCTCCGGAACGGCGTGGCGCTCGCGCGCGAACCAGGCGCGCAGCTCGTCGTGGGAGAAGACGTTGTCCAGGGAGTACATGCGCGCGATGTGCTCGACGGCATCGAACGTCGTCGTGTCTACCGAGCCGCCCACGTGCTGGGTGGGGGAATCGTCTCGGCGCAGCTCGGGGTGCCTCTCCTCGATCGCCTCGAGCTCGCGGACGAGGCCGTCGTAGTCCGCGTCCGGCAGCGGCGAGGCGTTCTCCTGGTAGTAGGCCTCGCGCAGCTCCTCGATGCGTGCCGTGAGGTCGTGGACCCGGCGGGCGAGCTCATCCGCGCTCTCGGCCGGGGCTCCGGGCTCGGTCAGGGTCGTCCCGGCTGCGGCTCCCGCACCGGTCGTCTCCTCCTCGGCCGGGGCCTGCGTCCCGGCCGCCTCCGCCTCGGACACAGTGTCTTGGTTCTCCGCCTGGCCGCTCATCGCTGGTTCTCCTCGAGGTAGTGGTGCACGCTGCTCACCCGGCCTGATCCGCGAGTGCCCGGGCGAGGCCAGAGGCCATGCGCAGATGCGCGCGGCTGCGCTCCGGGTTCGCGTCCTCCGGCAGCAGCGGGTGAGCGCCCACCGGCAGCTCCTCCCCCGTGAGGATACCGAATGCGGCGAGGCCCTCCCGGTTCATCCCGACGGCCTGCCAGGGCTCGGCGACGGCCTCGACCCAGCCTGTGACGGCCTCGGGCGCGGCGGCCGCGTGCGGAGGCACCCTCAGCCACAGCTGACCTCCGGCCTCCGTCCACTCCGCCAGGCGCTCCCAGCGCCGCACGGCCTGAGCCGTGAGCGGGGTGCCTGGCCGGGCCGCTGTCCGTGCCCGGTCCCCGGGCCGGGTGCCGGCATGTGCCGCGACCTCCTGCTGCGCACCGGATCCCGGGCGGGTCCCGGTTCCGGACTGCGGCCGGTCGCCTGCCCACGAGCCTCCCCCGCTGCGCTCGAGGCCGACCGCCAGCGCGGAGACGCCCGCATCCCGCGCCAGCTGCGTGTGCGGGATGGCCTTCCCTGCGAGCCGCACGGTCCCCGCGCTCGGCAGCGAGAGGATCGTGCCCTCCCCCGTCCGCGCGATCAGCGAGCGGAGGGCGGCCGTCACCTGCGCATCGGGCACCGCAGGCAGAGTGCGGTAGCCGGAGGCGGTGGGCACGGTGCCGGTGAGCACGGCGTCGAGCTCCTCCTCGACCAGGCGGATGCGCACGAGGGGCGCGGGATCATCCGGTCCGGCGGGGCCCTCGCCGACGATCCCCTGCACCCGCTCACGCAGCTGGCGCAGACCCTCGGCGTATGCCTGGATCACATCGCGGCGTGCGCCCGGATCGCCCAGGGCGGGCGACTCATCGGGCAGACCCAACCGGCGCACGAGCGTCCAGGGACCGGGCACGGAGACGAGCACGGGCAGCCCGGAGCGCTCCGCGTACTCGCTCATCGCGTCGAGCGTCCGGCCCAGCCGTGAGGCCTCCCGGCGGGCGTCGAGGGAGCGTGCCGCGGTGGCTGCACGTGCGCCCAGGAGCCTCCAGCCGGCAGGGCCGATGTCCACCGGCAGCTCCGGCAGCAGCTGGGCGGCGAGGCCGAGCGCGTCCGCCGCCCAGCGCGTTCCTCCGGCCGCCGGCTGGCTCATGAGCGGGAGAGGGACGGCGGAGCCCGTGCGCGGGGCGCCCTCCACTGCGGAGACCGCCCGTGAGACCGCCTCGCGCGGATCGACGTCCGCCCAGGCCCCTGTGGTGGAGAACATGCTCATGCGCGGTGCCCGCTCCTTCCGTGTGATGGTCGTGTGATGCCTCATGCAGGGCGGACCCGGCTCAGCCCGCGAGCCCCGCTCAGCGCGAACTCAGCCCGGTGCGCACTCAGCTCAGTGCGCGGCCGCGGATCCGCCTGCCGCGCCTCGGCCCCTGCCCTGCAGTCCCGCCGCTCGCGTGCCGGGCGCTCCCGCTCCCGGTGCGGCGGCGAACCCCATGATCTTGGCACAGAAGACGCGGCCGCGCTCCAGCGCCTCCGCCTCGGCGCCGGCCGTGCCCTGTGCGCCGTCCAGCACGTGCACGGAGAAGGGCAGCGCGGAGCCGCGCAGAGCGGAGACGAGCGCGCGGGCGGGGGCCGCCTCGGCCGCGCCCTCCTCACCGAACAGGAGGGCGACCGGCCGCACGGGCACGAGGGGGGCCTCCCGCGCCGGAGGCTCGCCGGACGCAGGAGGCTCGCCGGTCTCGGTGCGCCCGGGAAGACCCCCGGGCGAGGAGGCCTCTGCCTGTGCCGAAGGCTCTGGCGGTGCTGAATACTCTGGCTGCGCAGAAGGGCGGGCGAGCGCAGGCACCTCCGGCCGTGGAGCGAGTCCGGCCGTGCCGAGCACCGGGTCCCGGATCACCCCGCACGCGAAGGGCGTGTCGTCCCCTGCGAGCGCACGCAGCGCCGCGGTCCCACCGGAGCGCGCGCCCCACACCGCGATCCGCTCCGGATCCGCCAGCCCCAGCTCGGCCAGCCCCCGCGCGGCAGTGACGAGGTCCGCGACATCGCGCACACCCTCGAAGCCGCGCAGGTCATCGCGGTAGGCCCGCCCGAAGCCGGAGGAGCCCGCGGTGTTCACCGCCGCCACGCCCACCCCGCGGGAGGCGAGGTGTGCGGCCAGCGGATGCACCTGCGGCACCGCCTGGTCCGCCGGGCGCTCATGGGCGAGCACGACGAAGGGAGGAAGCTCGCCGGCCGGAGCCGAATGGTCCGGACTCCGCGGCGGGTGGACGACCGCCGGCACCCCGCCCAGACTGCGCGTGCGCGGCAGCGGCACCCAGGGTCCGAGGCCGCCCGGTTCGGCCTCGAGCGCGAGCGGGCGCAGCTCTCCGGAGGCCAGATGGCACAGGTACAGGCCGTTCGCCCGGCGACCGCTGCCGCCGGTCACGAGCACGAGGCCGTGCGCGTGATCGTGGTCCTGCAGCCGCAGCCAGTCGAGATCGCAGTCGAGCGCGCGCACATCACCGGTCTCCGGATGCGCCCACAGCAGCGCCGAGGTGCCGCCGCGCCATTCGGCCAGCAGGCGGCGTCCGCGGCCGGCGGGCAGCAGCCACCTGTCGCCGAGGTCTGAGAGCGGACCGCCGGTGCCGTCCTCTCCCAGCAGGGTGGGGAGGGCGCTCCCGCCGGACGGGGCATCGGGCGCGGGCGGAGGCGGGGTTTCCGGCGCCGTCTCCGGCGGGGCCGCCTCCGGAGAGCGCGCGCGGCGCCGGGCGAGCTCCTGGGCCCTCCTCTCGAGGGCTTCGCGCACCGCCTCGTCCGGCAGCAGCGGCACGACGTCGACGAGCGGCACGCCGGGCTCACCCGAGGCCCGCGCGAACGCCGCCTTCGCGTCGAGGAGGACGGGCCGCCACGTGCTTCGGGAGTCCTCGGCGAAGACGACGCTGCGTCCGGAGACCCATTCGGGCTGGAGCACCGCGGTGTCCGGGTTCCGCCAGATCTGACGTGCGTGCACGGGGACCGTGCCGCCGTCCCTGCCGTGCGCGGCGATCCAGCTGAGCGAGGCTGCGAAGAGCGCCGTCTCCTCCCAGGGGGCGTGCGGCGGATCCCAGCCCGCGAAGATCAGCAGCGAGCGGTCCGGGGAGAGTCTCGGCCAGGCCGCGAAGTGAGTGGCGGAGCGGACGAGCACCTGCGGCGGATGCGCTCCGGTGGGGTCGAGGCGGACGAGTTCGGGGAGGCCGGCTGCGTCGGACTGCTGGAGCGCGCCCGGGACTGGCCCTGCGGTGTCCGGGACGGGTGCTGCCTTTGCCAGTCCCGCGCCGAGTGCGGCTGGTCCATGCGGCGCGTGTGGTGCATGCCCTGTGTCCCGTGCATGCGGTGGCCCCGGTGTGTCCGTCCGGCCTTGATGCGCCGCGATCGGCTCCCCGCGCACCGCCGTGCGGATCGCGAGGAGCACGCCCTGCGACACCGTGAGATCGCCGTACACGAACGAGGCGGGTGCAGATCCGGACGGCCGGGCGGACTGAGCTGATTCGGGCTGGGCCGGCCGAGCCGCCTCCGGAACGGCGGGTCCGGGGGCGTCTGCGCTCGGGGAACCGGCCTCGGGAAGCCGGTCGGGCGGCGGGAGCGAGGAGCGCTTCCCTGCGATGTGGTCGGCGATGTCGTCGCCGCGCAGGCGGAGCAGATGCTGGGTCGCCGCATCCGTCCAGATGAGGTCCCCCGTCTCCGGCATGACGGCCCAGGCACCGTGTGCGCCGGCAGTGTCCTGGAAGGGTGCGACCTCCTGGAAGGGCGCAGGGTCGAGGGGCTCCGCATCGCGGGGCCGTGCTCCGGGATGCGCCGTGTCGGGGAACGCTGCACCCCGGGACATTGCGCCCAGGGATGCAGCACCCGGGGACGCTGCGCCTGGGAACTCGGCGCGGCGGAAGAGCGCCGACCCTACGTCCATGCCCTCGGGGGTGATCCGCACGGGGTCCGCGTGATCCGTGAGCGAGGTCCAGAAGAGCGCCGTCTCCCCCGTCTCCGGGAGGCGCTGGGCGAACCAGACCCCGGGCCTGCCCGCGACCTCGCCGAACCGCCCCTGCCCCACCGTCGCACTCCAGGAGGCGGCGGTGCGCGCGTCGATGGGAGACGCCCAGGACCCGTAGGGCGCGATGCGCACCCCTGCATTCGAGTCCGCCTGCTTCCGCCGTCCCACCATGCTGCTCCCCCGTGTCCGCCGCACTCACCGGAACGTCCTCATTCTGCCCCGCGGCGGGCGCGGGTTCCACCGGTTCCTCCCCCCTTCCCCGCCCCACCCGCGGACCACCTCACCCGCCCACCGGCGCAGCGTCTCACCCGCGCCCCGGCGCACCGGGCACCGTCCCCAGGACGAGGGCGTGGCGGATCTGCAGGAAGACCTTCGCCCGGAACAGGTCCTCCCACCGCAGGCGGAACGGCCGATAGCCGAGGTTGCGCAGAGCGTATTCGCGCTCGCGCTCCGCACGGAACCTCTCCTGGGGGTCCTGGCCGTCGAGTCCGTACTTCTCCTCGCCGTCCACCTCCACCGCGATCATCGCCTCCCGATGCGCGAAGTCCACCCTGCCCACCTCCCGGCCCGCCTCATCGCAGATCCGCACCTGCGGTTCGAAGCCCATGATCCCGTGCTCCAGGAAGCGCACAGCGCACACGGACTCCGCCGGTGACTCGCGCACCCCGTCGGCCAGGGCCAGCGCCGCTCGCACCGTCCCCCGGAACCGCCGCGGAACCTCGGCATCCACCAGCGCCCCCACCGCCGCCTCCAGCTCTGCCTCCTCACGGAACGCGCTGTCGAGCATCGGCACGGAGACCAGGAGCGGATGATCCCGCGCCACATCGAGCAGTGTCCGCACCTTCGTCGTCACCGCGTATCCGCCCGCGACCTCCGTCTGCTCCGCAGGCACAGCGCGGCTGCGGACGCGCCATCCGTTCCGCGTGCGCGACCGCCCCTCCTGAACGGCCTCCACCGCAGTGCCGGGCACCGTCACGAGGGGCAGACCGTGGATGAGCGCAGCCGTGAGATGGGAGAAGACGGCCCCCGGCGGAAGATCCTCGCGCCGAGCGGCGATCTGTCGGCGCAGGCGCTCGACGTCCCCGCGCAGGCCTTGGAGCTCACCTGCGAGAGTCACCGCGGGATCCCCGGCAAAGATGCGCAGCGGAGCGTGACGAGGCTCCTCGCACTGCCGCGCGACGGTGTACCGGCCACGGCAGATGCGGACGAGGCAGCACGCGAGCGCCCGCGCGAGCTCCGCCTCCCGGACCCCCATCGCCGTGAGCTGACTTCGATGCAGTATGGCGTACATGACACCAAACTGCACCGTTCGCACACATTCGCCAAGAGTGCGTGGCGATCTGTGGACAAACACGGGGTGTGCAACCGCGTGGACGGCACTCTGCGTCACAGCTCGGACGATCACAGCGCTCACGCCCTGAGCGCGCACAGCCACAGCCCGCGCACACAGCGTGGGTGCGCGAGCTCGGCGCACCGCAGTCACCACCTCCCGCCAGGACGCCCACTTCTCTCGCAGACGCCCACATATCTCCGGGAATACCTGGGCGTCTGCGAGAGAACTGGGTGTCAGCACGCGGGAAGTAGGCGTCCGAGCAGGAAACTGGGCGTCCAGGAAGCGAAGTGGGTGTGGGGAGGGAGAGAATCCGCATCGGCAGAGATGCCTGACGGAATCGGGAGGCAGGAGGCCCGGGCGGGCGGGGGGGACCTGCGATGCGGTGCGCCTCAGTCTGGGGGGGGAGACTCAGACAGCGGGGGCCTCAGGCGTGGACGGTGCGATCGATCGTCGCCTGGCCGAGCACGCGCGTACCGCGGTAGACGACCATCGTCTGCCCGGGTGCCACACCCGTGAGCGGGGTCTCGACGCGCACGCGCAGCACCTGCCCGGCAGGGCGCGGGCGGGGGACGACGGGGCCGAGGGGGTCGGCCTCGGCGGCGGGGACCTCGTCGCGGACCTCGCCCAGCCACACGCGTGCGGGCACCGGATCCGCATGGGCGCGGATCTGGACCTCGCAGTCGATCCCCGTCTCCTCGGAGACGCCCATGTCCGCGGGCGGCAGGCCCGCCCAGCTGGTGCGGATGCCCTCGAGCTCCTCGACCGCGAGCGAGGCCCTGGGCCCCACCGTCACGGTGTTGGCGTGCGGGTCCACCCCCACGACGTAGCGCGGCTTCCCGTCCGCCGCCGGCTTCTCGATCCCCAGCCCCTTCCGCTGGCCGACCGTATAGGTGGTCGCACCCTCATGCTCCCCCAGCACCTCGCCGGCCTCGTCGCGGATGAGCCCGGGACGCATGGGGATCTTGTCCGCCAGCCACGCCTTGGTATCGCCGTCGGGGATGAAGCAGATGTCATAGGAGTCCGGCTTGTTCGCCACGGGAAAGCCGCGGCGCTCGGCCTCCGCACGCACCTCGGCCTTGGAGGCGGAGGCCCCGATGGGGAAACAGCAGTGCGCGAGCTGCTCGGGTGTGAGCACGCCCAGCACATAGCTCTGGTCCTTGTTGAGGTCCGCCCCCCGGTGCAGCTCGGGGGTGCCGTCGGAGGCCCGGACGATCTCCGCGTAGTGCCCCGTCGCCACCGCGTCGAAGCCCAGCGCGAGCGCGCGGTCGAGGAGGGCGGCGAACTTGATGCGCTCATTGCACCGCATGCACGGGTTGGGGGTGCGGCCGTTGGCGTACTCGGCGATGAAGTCGTCGACCACGTCCTCCTTGAAGCGCTCGGAGAAGTCCCACACGTAGAAGGGGATGCCCAGCTGACCGGCCACCATGTGCGCATCGCGGGAGTCCTCGATGGTGCAGCAGCCGCGCGAGCCCGTCCGCAGGGTCCCGGGCATGCGCGAGAGCGCCAGGTGCACGCCCACCACCTCATGGCCGGCGTCCACGGCGCGGGCCGCTGCCACTGCGGAGTCCACACCTCCGGACATCGCCGCGAGGATCCTCATGTGCGTCCTTCCCTTCCCTTCATCCCGCCTCACCGCTGGCGCAATCGCATCCGTGCACTGCCCCTCATCCCGCCCAGCGGGGCGTCGCGGACACCATACCCGCCTTCCGCGCCCGCGTCACCACGTCCGGCAGCACGGCGAGCAGCCGGTCGACCTCCTCGACCGTGGTGTCCGGGCCCAGGCTGAAGCGCTGCGTGGAGCGCGCCTCGTCCTCGGAGAAGCCGCATGCCATGAGCACGTGCGAGGGCCGGGAGACGCCTGCCTGGCACGCCGAGCCGGTCGAGGTGGCGAAGCCCGCCATGTCCAGCAGGTACAGCAGGGAATCGCCCTCGCAGCCGGGGAAGACCGCATGTGCGTTCGCCGGCAGGCGCACTGGCCGGTCTTCGCGTCGGCCCGCCGCCTTCGGCTCCGCCGGCCGGTCCGCCTCCGAGGACTCCCCCTCGCACACGCCCGAGGCGTCCGGCGCCTCCCACGGCCCCGTCACCACCGCGTCCGGCACCGTCCGCGCGATGCCCGCCAGCAGCCGGTCGCGCAGCCGGGCCATGCGTTCGACGGTGCCGTCCGTGAGATGGTCCCGTGCCGCCTCGGCCGCGGCGGCGAATGCCGTGGCCCCGGCGACATCGAGTGTGCCGGAACGCACACCGCGTTCCTGCCCCCCGCCGTGGAGGACCGGCACGGGTGAGAGTCCGCGATCCAGGATGAGTGCTCCCGTACCCACCGGTCCGCCGATCTTGTGCGCGGAGAGGCTCATCGCATCGACGCCCAGGGCGGCGAAGTCGAGCGGGAGCTGACCGAGCGCCTGCACCGCATCCGTGTGCACGGGGATGCCGTGGGCGTGCGCGAGGCGGACGAGCTCCGTCACGGGCTGCACCGTGCCCACCTCGTTGTTCGCGAGCATCACGGAGACCAGGCTGGTGCGCTCAGGGGCCTCGGCGATCGCGGCGGCCGCGGCGTCGAGGTCGAGCCGGCCGGTCCGGTCGACGGGGAGCAGCACGAGCTCGGCCCGCGTCCCCCCGTACGCCTCGGACTCGAGGTGCTCGGCGGTCTCGAGGACCGCGTGGTGCTCGATCGCCGAGATGAGGACCCTGGGGCGTGCCGGCATCCCCGCGCGGACGGCGTCCCTGTTCCGGGCGGCGTGGATGCCCGTGAGCGCGAGGTTGTCGGCCTCCGTCCCGCCTGCCGTGAAGACCACCTCGGCCGGCTGGGCGCCCACGACCTCGGCGACCCGCGCCCTGGCGGACTCCATCCGCATCCGCGCGCCCTGGCCCTCGGCGTGCAGCGAAGAGGGATTCCCGCACTCACGCAGCTGGGCGGCGTAGGCGGAGAACACGGCCTCGGTCATGGGGGAGGTAGCGGCGTGGTCGAAATAGGCTCGCACCGCCCTGATTCTACGCGGCCTCCCTGACCGCCGGCCCTCCCGCACACCCGCCTGCACCCCCGCGCTCCGCGAGAGGCCCGGCCACTAGACTGCTGGGGTGATTCCCTTGCTGACGCAGGCCCTGGTGGGCTATTCCCTGGTGCTCACGATCGTGACGCTGGTGCTGGCGCTGCGCAATCGGGCCGCCGGCCGGTGGACGCTCATCGGCACCGCCGCCATGCTGCTGCTCCTGCTCGCGCAGGCCGTGGTCTCGATCGTCCTGTGGGGCCAGTCGCCGGACACGGACGGCGTGCTCTTCTTCGGCTATCTGCTCACCGCGATCGTGGTCGTGCCGCTGGCCGGAGGCTGGGCATATGCCGAGCTCAGCCGCTGGGGTCCCGCCGTCCTCGCCGTCGCAGGCGTGACGGTGGCGGTCATGATCGTCCGCATGGACCAGATCTGGATATGAGCGACGGGACTCCGGGCAGAAGGAGCGGATCGGACATGTCGGGCGAGAACGTGAGGAGCGGAGACGTGGGGAGCCGGGACCCGGCGAGCGGGAACGCGGCGCGGGAGGCCGCGACGCGCAGCGTGCGCGAGACCCGCGCGGCCGCACGCGGGGCACGCCGTGCCGAACGTCGGGCGCGCTCGCCGTACTCCGCGGTCCGCACCGGGCCCGGCCGTGCGCTCACCGCCGTCTACGGCATCCTCGCCTTCGCCGCCTCCGGCCGGGCCGCCTACCAGCTGCTGCCGCAGAACTTCTCCGCCGCGCCCTTCGCCTACACGCTCTCGGCGCTCTCGGCGGCCGTGTACATCCTCGCGACGGTGTGCCTCGTGATCGGCTCCCGCACCTCGCACCGCATCGCGGTCGCCGCCTGCGTCTTCGAGGCCGCCGGCGTGCTCGTGGTCGGCACGCTCAGCTTCACGCACCCGGAGTACTTCGCCCATCCGAGCGTGTGGTCGATGTTCGGCGTGGGCTACGGCTTCGTCCCCCTCGTCCTGCCCTTCGTGGGCCTGTGGTGGCTGCTGCGGGTCCAGCGCACCGTGCGCGGGGCCTGAGGCCCCGCGCACCGCCGCTCACTCCCCCGTCGAGGAGGAGAGCATGTACCAGCCCGGGGAGGAGACGGCGACCTCGTCGCCGTCCGTGGTCACGAGCATGGGCTGCGAGACGTCGATGCGGATGACCGGTCCCTCGTCGTCCGTCGTCATGACCGCCTCGATCTCGTCGCCGAGGTCCACGAAGTAGTCGTCGGGGACGTTGACGGTGATCCGGCACCGCACCTCGGCGAAGCTCACCCCGCCGGCCTCGGTCGCGAGCGCGTACTGGTCGAGAGGCACCTCGTCGTAGGGGCTGCACTCGACCGCGAGATCCGTGAAGCCGGTGTCCTCGGCGCCGAGCTCGTCCACATAGGTGCGGAAGTCTTCGAAGCCGGCGGCCGCGAGATCCGGGGCCCCGTCCGGGACCGTGCCGGTCTGCAAGTACTCCACGGCACCGGCGACGGTCGCGTCCGCGGCCTCCCGATGGGCCTCGGGCGCCTCCTCGACCGCGCCCCGCTCGTCGGCGAGGACCGTGGGCACGGCCTCGGGCGGCACGTACACGGACTGCGCGACCGTCCACTCCTCCGCCGCCGAGGCCCGTGTCACCAGCATCGCCTCCGCCGCGTCGATCTCCTCGTCCTGCGGAGTGGCGAAGGCCATGAACCACAGGGGGTACGACTCGAACACGGGACCGCCCGCGCGCACGTCCGTGTAGGCGGCCGCGCCCAGCGTCGTGTCGCCGTACTCGGCGATGAGCATCTCCGCGCGGGTGCGCTCGAGCAGGGGGCCGGTCTGCACCGTCTCGAGCGCCTCGGGGTTCTCCTGCAGGGCCGCGTCGAGCCGCTCGGAATAGGAGGCGAGGAACGTCCCGGGCTGTCCCGGCTGGACGGCCGGGCGCTCGTAGGGCGAGAGCTCCGGCCGGGTGGGCTGCGGGAAGTCCGCGCCGCAGCCGGCGAGCACGAGGGCGCCGATGCTCACACCGGCCATGCCTGTGACCGAGCGGCGCAGTCGTCCCCGCTCGCGCCTCGGCGTCCTGCCTCCGGGGAGACCCCCGGAGGCCTGCGCCGAGGAGGGCCGCCCTCTCCTGCCCTGCGATTTCGGCCGGGGCCGGAAGCGGCTGAACCAGCTGCGCAGGAACGCGAATGCGGCCAGGCCCAGCAGCGCCGCCGCGCCGGCGAAGCCGAGCATGGCCATCCCGAGCACCTTCCCCACCTGCATCGACAGGGTGATCTGCGCGCCCGCGAGGCTGCCGTCCTCCGCCGCGGGCGTCACGACGATCATGTGCGGCTCCGCGTCGAGATCGAAGGAGCGGCTCACGGTCGTGCCCGTGTCCGCGTCCGTCCACCAGTCGCGCTCCGGTGCGGGTGCCGGCGGGGCGGGCTCGCCGGCGATGAGCCGGTGGTGAGCCGTCCGGGGGAAGTCCACGTCCGTGATCTCCTCGTGTGCCACCCCGGTGAGGTAGTCGTCGACGTCCACACCGTTGGCGGTGCCCATGAACAGCTCCTGGTCCGAGGTGACGGTCAGCGTCGCCTCCGTGTGCTCGAAGGGCACGATCGCCTCATCGAGCACCAGCGCGTATGCGCCCTCGCTCACCTCGAACGCGTCCGTGGTCATCACCTTCTCCGTGCCGACCACGGAGATCGCGGACACGGACAGTCCCGCCAGGACGAGGCCGCACAGGGCGCAGACCGCGCCGATCGCCACTCGGATCATCGCCGCCGCCTCAGAACAGGGCGCGCATGAGGCGGCCCCGGGCCTTCACCACACGGGCGTCCGCGACTCCCACGATCTCGAACAGGTCCAGCAGGCGCAGACGCAGCCGCTCCCGCTCCTCGGGCGCTGCCGTCGGCAGGAGTCCCAGCAGGCGGGAGAAGGCGGCTTCCGCATCCCCGCGCGCAAGCTCTGCATCGGCGGCCGCGAGTGCCGCGTCCACGTCTTTCGGATCCGCCTCCGCTGCGGCGAGCGCGTCCTCGGGAGCCGTCTCCGCCGTCCGCTTGAGCAGGGCGACGCGGGCGAGGCCGAGCTTCGCATCCTCGTCCGCGGGGGCTTCCGCGAGTGCCGCGCGGTAGAGCTCCTCGGCCCGGTCGAGTTCGCCGGCCTCGATCGCGGCGAGCGCCTCGGGATGGGCCGGCCCCGCGTCCTCCTCAGGTGTCCCGCCTGCGGGGACTGCGATCCGGTCGAGGCCCTGCTGTGCGGCCACGGCGACGACCTGGTCCAGCACCTGGCGGACCTGCGCCTCCGGCTGCGCGCCCTGGAAGAGCGGGGCCGGCTGGCCGGCGAGGAGGGCGACGACGGTCGGGATCGACTGGACCCCGAAGGCCTGCTGGATGCGAGGGTTCGCGTCCACGTCGATCTTCGCGAGCACCACCCGCCCTCCATAGGACTCGATGACGCGCTCGAGCACGGGCGAGAGCTGCTTGCACGGCCCGCACCATTCGGCCCAGAGGTCGATGACGACGGGCACCTGCGAGGACAGCTGGACGAGGGATTCGAACTGCGCCTCGTCCACGTCGAAGACCAGGCCGGGCACCTCGACGGCGTTCGGCGGGAGGGCTCCTGTGCCGCCCGCGGCTGCTCCGCCCGCTCCCTCGGCGGCCGGGTGGGAGCGGCCGCGGACCGCCGAGAGGTCGAGCCCCTGCGGTGCGTCCGCGCCCTGCTGTGCGTGCGGGTCCTGTCCCAGAGGGCCGGGAGTCTGGCTCACGTGTCTCATTCCTCCTTGCGTCCGTGCCGGCCACAGCTCTGCGACCGGTGTGCGTGTGCGTCCGTCTTGTGCGGTGCGGGGCCGTCGCTCAGCCGAGCTCGGCGCCCGTGTAGACCTCGTTGACGCCCACCATCCTGATCTGGTCCTCGTCGCCCGCGGGCACCACCCACGTGACCACGGCGGTGGTCGTCTGCTCCAGCGGGTCGGAGGTGCTCGACTCGCCCACGATCTCACTCGCCGGTGAGGGCAGGGAGAGCGTGCCCGTGGTCGACTCGGTGCTGTCCGGCGTGATCGTCGACCGGGTCTCGACGACGCCGGTCACGAGCGCGCTGCCGTCGGCGGTCGCCATCGCGGTGAGCTGGTCCTCACTGCCCGTGTACTCGAACTCGATCTCCGCCCCGCCGTCCTCAAGGGCATCGCGCTGCTCGGACTGGCCGCTGCGCACCCGCTCGACGAACGCGTCCTCCGCGAACACTCCCGCGGAATCGGACTCGTCGCCGCTGCTGAGCACGTCCGCATACGCGGTCGCGACCTCGTTCGGCGGCAGCCGCAGACCCGGTTCGTCCGGCGCCAGGAGGGCGGAGCCCTCACGGGCGTCCGCGACCTCCGGCAGCTCGGCGCCCGGCTGCAGGACCGTCTGCGACCACACGGTGAAGTCCGCGCGCGCGTCCTGCTGGGTGAGGACGAGCAGCTGCGTGTCCCCGGACTCCGCATCGCGCACCACCGCACTCGTGGCCCGCGGCCACTGGTCCGTCTGCGAGGTGTGGTTCACGAGCACCTCGTCGGCGGCGACGGCCGGCGGCAGGCTCGTCTCCTCGGCGGCCTCCTTCACCTCATATGCAGCCTTCCGCTGATCGAGGAAGGGGCCCTGGGCGCGGGCGCCGAGGGCCTCGGCATCGAGGCCCTCGTCCGCAGCGGCGACCTGCTCCGCGATGCGGTTCAGCACCTCGGCGAGCTGCTCGTCCGTGACCGCGGCGGCGGGGGTCGAGGGGACGGGGGCGGGCTCCGGCTGGGGCAGCTCGGCCGGACCGCAGCCGGCCAGCGCGATGACCGGGACGATCGCGAAGGCGCTGCCCGTCTCCGCGAGCTTGCGGCGACGCTCCTGTCGCGCACGGCGGCGCTCGGCCTCGGACCGGGAGCGCCGGATGGCGAAGAAGCCGAGCACGCCGCCTGCGAGGAGCAGGACGCCGCCGGCGATCATGAGCGGCAGGGCCCAGGGCGTCGAATCGTCCGCCGGCCAGGTGAGGGAGACCTCGGAGGCCGCCGGCTGCTCGCCGTCGGTGCCGATGACGAACGCCGTGCGGCCGGCCTCCTCGTCGAAGGTCAGCGATGCCGAGCCGGTGCCCGAGACGGTGCTCTCCCACAGATCCGCGCCCCCGGGCGCGGGGACGGTGGCGAGCTCCTCGGGGTCCGGCTGAGCGGCATCGTCCTCGGCGGCCTCGCCCTCGGCCGGCTCCTCCGGCGCGGGGGTGCCCTCGCCGCCCGTGGAGGTGACGTGCGCGAGGGTCTCCTCGTCCGCGAGCCCGGTGATCCGGGTGACGTCCGAGGCCCCGACCCAGGCGTCCGCGTTCTCCTTGGTGGTACGGGAGATCGTGATGTCCTGGTCCGGGGAGCCGGCGGTGACATCGAGTTCCGCGGGCGTGCCGTAGAGGTTGAGCACACCCGGCTCGACCACGACGACGGGCCCCGGCTCATCGAGCTGCACGCTGGCGACGAGGGTGTCCGAAGGCGCCCACACGGTCTTCTGGAGCACCCCCAGGATCCCGGTGAGGAGACCGATCACGACCAGCACGGCCGGCAGCACGTAGCGCACGCGCGTCCCTTCGTAGAAGTCAACAACACACCGAGTCTAGCCAAGAGCACGGACGCTTCCCTACGAGAGCGCGGTCAGCTCCCTCCGAGACTCCGGTCAGGACGGCTGCGCGCGCCTCCCGGCAGGGTCTTCCGCCGTCGGTCTCCTGCCGTCGGGGCGCGCAGGCCACCAGACGCGCGGGCCGAGGTCGTGCACGAGCGCCGGCACGAGGAGCGTCCGCACCGCGAAGGTGTCCAGCAGCACGCCGAAGGCCACGATGAAGGCGAGCTGCGCGAGGAACAGGATGGGGATGACGGCGAGCGCGGCGAAGGTCGCGGCGAGGACGATGCCCGCCGAGGTGATCACCCCGCCCGTCACGACCAGCCCCCGCAGCACGCCGGCGCGGGTGCCGTGCGCGAGCGTCTCCTCCCGCACCCGCGTCATGAGGAAGATGTTGTAGTCGATCCCGAGCGCCACGAGGAACACGAAGCCGTAGAGCGGGACCGCCGGATCCGCGCCCGGGAAGCCGAGCACGTGGTCGAACACGAGCGCGGAGACCCCCATCGCCGTGCCGAAGCTCAGGACCGTGGTCGCGATGAGCAGGACGGGGGCGAGCACCGACCGGAGCAGGGCCATGAGGATGAGGAGGATCACGGCGAGGACCACGGGGATGATGAGGGTGCGGTCGTGGACGGCGGCGTCGTTCGTGTCGATCGCGGTGGCAGTGACCCCGCCCACGAGCGCTCCCCCGCCGTCGGCGTGCAGCGCGGCGCGCAGCGTCCGCACCGTCTCCTCCGCCGAGGCGGAATCGGCGGCGTCCTCGAGCGTCGCCTGGAGGAGGACCTGCCCCTCCGAGACGGTGGGGGCGGGCGGCGGTCCGCCGGAGCCGCCCGGGCCAGCGGCATCGTCGGCATCGCCTGCGCCGCCGGGCCCCTCAGGACCAGCTGCGCCGCCGGACGGCCCCGCCTCCGTCACCTGCCCCTCCGCATCGAGCGGGAGGGAGCCCGAGGGCGAATCCGCTGAGCTGACCGCCACCGAGTCCACTCCCGCGGTCCGGGCGAGGACCCGCGCGGTCTGCGCGGCCCGCTCCTCGTCGACGAGCACCTGCACGGGCGAGCCCGCGCCGCCGGGGAAATGCGCGGCGAGCCGCTCCTGTCCCTCCCGCGCTTCCGAGGCGCCGAGCACGAGGTCCGACTGCGGCACGCCGTCGGCGCGCAGCTGCGGGACGAATGCGGCACCGGCGACGAGCACGAGCGCAGTGACGATCCACACGGACCGGGCGTGCCGGCCGACGAACCGCGCGGTCCGTTCCCAGAGGCCGGTGTTCTCCTCCGGAGCGGCCGCCTTCGCCGGGGCCGCCGCCCCGGCAGCCGCCCTGGGAGCTGCGACCGCCCTGGCAGGGGCTCCTGTCCTCGCAGAAGCGTCCGTCCTCCCAGCGGCGTTCTCAGCCTCCGCGGTCGGTCCCGTTTCCGCCTCCCCGCTGCCGGCCTCTCCGCCTCCTCGTGATTCCTCCCCGGCGAGGTGCGGCACACGCGGCCAGAACGCCGCGCGGCCCAGCAGTACGAGGACGGAGGGCAGGAACGTGAGCGCGGAGAGCATCGCGAAGACGATGCCGATGGCGGCGACCGGCCCCAGGGCGCTGTTGGACTTGAGATCGGAGAGCAGGAGGCAGAGCAGGCCTGCGATGACCGTGCCGCCCGAGGCGACGATGGGCTCGAGCGAGCCGCGCACGGCGGTCCGGACGGCGTCCCAGGCTCGCGCCTCATGGGCGAAGGCCTCGCGCGCACGAGCGGTGAGCAGCAGGCCGTAGTCGGTCGCCGCGCCGATCACGAGGATGAAGAGGATGCCCTGTGTCTGCCCCGAGAGCAGCAGTGCGCCCGATTTCGCCAGCCACCACACCGCGAGGAGGGCGGTGCAGAGGGCGAACATCGAGGTGCCGAGCACGGCGAAGGGCAGCAGGACGGAACGGTAGACCACGAGCAGGATGAGGAAGACCGCGGACAGCGCGACCGCCAGGAGGAGGCCGTCGATGCCGGCGAAGGCCGCACCGAGGTCCGCGGAGAAGCCCGCCGGCCCGGTGACGCGCACCTCGATGCCCGCCGGCGCCTCGGCGGTCAGCTGCTCGGACAGAACGGTCACCGCCTCGCCCGCATCCGCAGAGGCGTCGAGGGGCACGAAGGCCTGGGCGGCGCGCCCGTCCTCGGAGGGGATCGCGGGAGAGGCGCCATCCTGCACGACGGGGAGGGCCGCGGCGTCCGCGACCGCATCGCCGATCCCGGCGAGGTCGTCCTCGGAGAGCGCGCGGTCCTCCGCCGTGAACACGACGACCGCAGGCAGTGCGTCCCCGGAGCTGAAGTCCGCGAGCCGCTCCTGCACCGCGGTCGCCTCCGCCGAGGAGGGCAGATAGGCGGTCCGGTCGTTCGAGGAAACCTCGTCGACCCTCCCGAAATAGGGCCCGCCCACGGCCGCTGCGATCAGCCAGGCGAGGACGAGGAGGGCGGGGAGGAGGACGCGCAGCCAGCCGGGGACGGCTCGGCGGTGGGAGGTCATGCGCTCACGCTACTCCTGCGGGCATAGGATCGAGACCATGGCTGCAGAGAGAATCGTCTGGATCGACTGCGAGATGACCGGCCTCGACCTCGAGCTCGACGAGCTCATCGAGGTTGCGGCGATCGTCACCGACTTCGACCTCGTCCCGCTCGATGCAGGGATCGACGTCGTCATCCGCCCCTCCGATGCGGCGCGCGAGAATATGAACGACTTCGTCACGAAGATGCACGAGGCCTCAGGGCTCATCACGGAACTGGACGGAGGCACGACGGTCGCCGATGCACAGGCCCGTGTGCTCGCATACATCCGACAGCACGTGCCCGAGGCCGGGAAGGCGCCGCTGGGAGGCAACTCCGTGGGCACGGACAAGGCGTTCCTGCTCAAGCAGATGCCGGAGCTCGTCGACCACCTCCACTACCGGATCATCGACGTCTCCTCGATCAAGGAGCTCAGCCGCCGCTGGTTCCCGCGCGTCTACTTCCAGTCGCCGGAGAAGACGGGCGGCCACCGCGCGCTCGGCGACATCCAGGATTCGATCCGCGAGCTCGCGTACTACCGCCGGGCCGCGTTCCGGACCGCGGAGCCCGCCTCCGAGGAGGCCCGGACGATCGCGGCCGAGGTGATCGCCGACTACGCGCAGGAGCGCTGACGCACGGCCGCGTGCGCACGGCCGTGCGTCTTCGGGGAGCTTTCTACGGTGCGGACACCCTGCACGGTGCCCGCACCGTAGAAAGCTCCCCGACCAGGTCTGCTCGACCGTGGCTCAGCCGTGGCCGAAGAGCTTCTGCGGGATGATCCCGGCCTCGGCCACGCGGACGGCGAGCGTCTTCGCATCGTCCTTGAGGGCTGCGAGCGCCTCATCGTCGAGCGCGCTCCATGCCGCTTCGACGGAATCGTCGGTGAGGTCCTCGACCGCGGCCTTGAGCTCCTGTCCCTCCGCTTCCAGGTCCGCGGAGTCCGCGGCCTCGGTGAGCAGTCCGCGTGCGGCCAGCGATTCCGCGGTCTCCCGCCACTCCTCCTCGCTCCAGCCGCGGGACTTGCGCATCGCGCCGGGCTTGAAGGAGCGGCCCGTCGCGGAGTCGAGGACGATCGCCTCCAGCCCGGTGAGCCCGCCGGCGATGAGCGAGGCGAGGTGGCCGTCCCCGCGGTACTCGCGGAGCAGGGTGATGGCCGCCCACAGGTCGAGGAACGCCTGCAGGGCCGGATCCTGTGCTCGCACCGTGCCGGAGTTCAGCACGGCGCGGTGACCGGCGTAGAGCGCCCGCCCGCTGAGGTCCTGCGCGGCCACCACCGGTGCGATCCGGTCGAGGATCCGCTGTGCGAGGTCGGCGAATTCAGCGGTGCGGCCTGCGGCCTCGCCGGCGGTGAACAGCTCTGCGCTCATCGCCTCCACGCCGGTGAGCCGGGCCGCGAGCACCCGCGCCGGGGCGGCTTCGTCCCAGCAGGCCGGCACGCGCTCGGCGACGAAGCTGGGAGAGAAGGCGTAGAAGGTCGCGGTGATGAGCTCGGGCGGGGCCGCTCCCAGTGCTGCGCCGCGGACGGCGAGGTACTGGTTCTGCGGACTCAGGCCGGCTTCCGAGAGCGCCGCGGCCACCGTCTGCGAGAAATAGGAGGCGGAGTGGAAGGAGTCGAGCCGCTTGGTTGCGGATCGGATGAGCTGAGTGCGCGATGCTGGCGATTCCGACATGGCAGGAGCCTACCGTGTGACCTGCGCTACAGTCGCATGCGCGTTGCACTCGAACTGCTGCTGGCTGCGGCGGCCGCGGTGCCGCCGGAGAGGGCGCGAGCCTGAGCCGCCTCACGTTCGCCGGGGCGGGATCGGGTCGCTCCGCGTTCGCATGGGGCCGCTGCGCGGCTCACACGAGGCGCAGGTCCGTGAGGCAGGTGGCATCGTCCCCCGCACGGGTGGACACCGTGTCGTGGGCCTGACGGCCCTCGTGCTCCACCGTGATCTCCGCCGTGATGCCGCGCGGCAGCCAGAGACCCACGAAGCCGTTGTCATAGGTGGAGAGCTCCTCGTCGAGAAGTCCCTCCCCCGTCTCGGCATCGGTCACCGTGACGGAGACGGGCGCGTTGCGCAGTTCGCCCAGGCACGTGGTGAGGCTGTGGAAATGGCACTCATGCGTCTGCTCCGCGTAAGGCGCGAGCGAGACGTAGAAACGGTCCTCCGGCATCGGCAGCCGCGCCTCCTCACCCGCGCCGTCCGTGAGCACGAGCTCACCCGGGAGGACCGAGGCGAGGAGATCGGCGGGGCGTTCGGCGAGGGGAAGGGCGTCGAGGCGGGCAATGATCTCCTCCGCGGGGAGATCCGCGAGACCGTGGGCGGCAAGCACGTCCTGCACGCCTTCGGAGGCCTCGGCCGCATCGCCTGGTCCGCCCACCGGGGACTCGCCCTCCGACGCATCGGAGGGAGTGATCTGCCCGGCGGATCCGGTCTGATCGGCAAGTCCGACTTCCTCGGCAGAGCAGCCCGTGAGGGTGAGGGCACCGGCGAGGAGTGCGACCGCGAGGGTGCGGCGGGGCCTGTGGGCGGGCCTGAGACGGCGGGCGGATGCAAGAGGATTCACGGACAGGCTCCTGTGCGGGTGGGCGGACCGGGCCACTCTATGCACCGGCGGCGCACACCGTGCCCGCGCGCCCGGATTCGGGATGCGGGTGTCCGCTGTGCGAACCACCGCCTCGCCGAGGGCACGGGACCGGAGCCGGAGCCGGGACCGGGACCGGAGCCGGGGCACTGCATACCCGCACGCCGTCTCGCCGTGCACCCGCAGCCCGGATCATTCCGGAGTGCTCGGGCTCCACTCCCGGGTCTGCCCGAAGGAATCGGGGTCCACGGGTCGGCGCTTCCTCGGCAGCTTCTCGACCACCAGCAGATAGGACTCGGTCACGAGGTCCTCGACGAGCTGGGGATCGAGGGCCTCCCCCGCCCGAACCGTGATCCAGTGCCGCTTGTTCATGTGGTATCCCGGTGTGATCTCGGCGAAGGCCTCGCGCAGCGCTTCGCCGTCCTCGGGCCGGACCTTGAGATTCACGATCGCTTCTCCCCGGAGCCGGGAGAGCAGCATGAACACCTTGCCGCAGACCTTGTAGACGTCCCATTCGGGGCCGAAGGGATGCTCGAGCACGGAAGCGGGCAGCTCCTCCGTCCGCGCCTGCGCTGTCCCCACGAGTTCCATACCGTCCATCGGACCTCCTGTGCCGTTCTCTGGTCTCGTCATCCGCAGTCCGACATCGTTCGAACGCGCGCCTCAGCCTTCCCGGTAGCGAGAACGCTCAGCGGGGTCGAGCTTCTCGGTTGCCAGCCTCAGGCATGCCCGCGTCATGTCGGCGGCATGCGCGGACAGAAGCCGTCGAAGCCGGTCCGGATCGCACCCTCCCGCGTGCTTGAGGAACGTGCCGACGGCGTTGTGGACGACTGGAAGCGGGTCGGCGAGCAGTCTCTCCGCCACTGCGAATCCCGCGTCGAGATCGGCCTCGCCACCCGACCGGGTGAATAGCAGGGGCGCAGTGACGGCGCTGCGCCTCTGCAGCGGGGCGTCCGCCTCTGCCAGCGAGAAGAGCAGGTCGTAGGGTCCACCGGAAACGCACCCGCCGACGACGCGCGGCGCACTCCTGTCGACCATGTCCCAGGTGGTGATCCGGTCGTGCCGCTCGACGTAGATCTCACAGAGCTCTCGCCGGCCCCGGGGATCGAGCCTTCGTCTGGCCTTGAAGTCCAGGATGCAGAAAGCCGTCAGTCGCGGCTCATAAGCCGGATGGTCCAGGAGCTCGTGGACCTGATCGAGCCCGAGCCCGACGTGTGCCTTGGCCGTGTCGAACACGTCGCGCATCCTGAGCCCGAAAGCCGGCTCGTCCGCACTGAGCCTCTTGCGGACTTTGGGCAGTTCAGCGGGCAGGGCGAGTTCGCGCAGCCGCCCGACCACCTGACTGGCTTCGCTCATCCCGCCTCCCGCACTCCGCGCCGAGCTTCAGGGTCTCATACGATCCCGCGGGACACGAGCATCTGCCCTCCCGCCGCACAGCAGAAGGGCCTTCTGATCCGCTCATGCGAGCGGATCAGAAGGCCCTTCCGGATGGGGTGGCTAACGGGACTTGAACCCGCGGCCCCCGCGACCACAACGCGGTGCTCTACCAGCTGAGCTATAGCCACCATGCGCCTGCCCGGCACATGCGCGCCGTTTCGACAACAGAGAACAGCATAGACCGGCTCACAGCCCTTCGCCAACCCAGATCCGCCCTCCGCGCTGAGATGCTCGTCACTCCACCCGCCCGCCTGGACCGAGCATCGGACCCTCAGGAGTACCGCAGTTCCGCGCCGCGAGACTGCGGTAACTATTCGGACTCGGTCCAGCCCGCTGCACAGCTCTCCTCGCCTCGGCTCCCTACACTGGGGTTCGCACTCACGTTCACCCCGCCGTCCCTTACTGTCTTCGCACTTCCCGAGGTCGCTCACACCATGCCCCACGCCCACATCACTGTCGCTCAGGACCGCAGCGCAGAGGTGAACATCGCAGGCGAGGTGACCCCGCATCCCGACCTGGGCTCGGCCGTGGCGCACCTCGCCCAGCATGCCCGCTCCACCCGCACCGACCTCGAGGTGCGGATCAGCGACGGGCCCGTCGAACGCGGGCTGCGCATCAGTGCCACCGGGCAGATCGCGGCCGTCCCCGGTGAGGACACCGCTGCCGCATCCACCGACGAAGACGCGACAGGCAGTGCCTCCGCGGAGGGGCCGAACGGAGCTCCACACACCGCACAGGCCCCGCCCCCGGGCGAGACCGGCGACGCAGAGAGCCGTTCAGAGCCCGAGGCGTCCGCGCCCGCCGGCGCACCCGAACCGACCGGCCTCGAGCAGGACCCCTCGGACGACGCCTCCGCGGACAAGCACTCCGAGGAGGACTCCTCGGCCGCGGCAGACTTCCCCGTGGGCACCCGGTACTCCGGGCCCGCCGAGACCTTGGGCGCCGCACCCGACTCAGGGGACGGCAGGCGCTCCGAGCGGAAGCGCGCCTCCTCGTCCCGGACGCACCGAGTCCGGAGAGAGACTCCCCGGCGGCCTCGCAGCGTGCGTCTCACCGTCCCGAGCCTCGTCCTCTCCGTGCTCCTCGTCCTCGCCCTGGCGTTCTTCTTCCTCCCCGACCTCATCGGCACCCCGGCCGCGGACGAGTCGGGCGTGCCGACGGACACCGCCGCCCCGAGCCGCATGCCGGTGACGCAGGAGCCCTCGGACACGCCGGTGCCCGGCTTCGCCGCCGAACCGCGCTGGGAGGCCGATGTGCCGCCCACCGCCTCCGTCACGGCCACCTCGCGTGGGGTCCTCGTCGTGGACAGCGGACGCCTCACCATCCTCGATGCGCGCACCGGCACCACCCGCTACTCCGGGGGCTACACCGGGAGCGTGACCTTCGCCGCGGACACCGTCATCGACGGTGAGCCCGCCCTCGTCTGGCGCTACGACGACCGCGTCCAGGCGCTCTTCGACGGCGAGGACGCGCCAGTGGACATCCCCCTCGGCCCGGAGGCCCGCATGTCCGCGGCCGGCACCGGCGTGCTCATCAGGGAGGGCAATTCCCTCAGCACCCTCGGCCGCGAGGGGCTGCAGCCAGTGCCGACGCCCGCGCCCGGATCCACACCGATGGCCGTCGACGACAGGCATCTCATCAGCGCCGTGTTCGAGGGACCGGTCGTCATGACCGACATCGACACCGGCGAGACCTCGGAGGTGCCGCTGGAGAGGCCCGGCGACAACCTCGAGATCAAGCAGTGGAAGTCCGCCGGCCACGGCCTGGCGATCACCGTCTGGGGAGAGCCCGAGGCCGGACTCAGCTCCGGCCACCGCCTCCAGCTCGCTGTGCACAGCCTCGAGGACGGGAGCCTGTCGTCGATGAACGAGGTCTCCAGCGCCGACATCGGCGAGGAGGACTGGACCCGCGGTCAGGGCTACGCGCTCGCGGTCATCGGCCCTTTCCTCTACGACATCGGCACCGGACTGCTCCTGCTGGACGGCACCGAGAACGGCATGCAGTTCGGAGAGCCGCGCGGGAACCTGGTCCCCGGCACGAGCGCCGGCGAACCCATCATCCTCGCAGGTGTCCGCACGGACGCCGATTTCCAGGCCGGCGCCCCCACCGCATACACGACGGGCGCCGATCTGCTCGCTGTGACACATGACTCCCGTTACGCAATCGTGCGCTCCGGAGCCGACAGGGTGACCGCCTATCCGACCGGATGAGTCCCTGTCCCCCGGCTGAACACGCGCCCCACCAGCGCAGACACCGGGTTCCGCAGTGCGGGCCGTTTCGTAAAGATTTGAACACGAGCAGATCGCGATCAGGTCACGCTGTTCGTTAGTATTGTCGCGAACCGGCCCCTTTCCCCTCCGAGGATCTATGAAGACGGCTCCGCCCCGCTCCCCGCGATTCGCTCTCGCCGCAGCAGTCGCCCTGTGCCTCCTCACCGGCGCGGCACCCGCCTCGGCGCTCACCGGCGAGGCAGAGGCTCCCTCTCGTGCACAGGACTCTGCTTACGAGAGCGCCGCAGCAGAGGCCGCCGCCTCGGTGTCTCAGCCCTCCCCGAATGGCACCGGCTATCCCCGGACTCCGACGCCGAGTGAGACCCCCGGAGGCGAGGAATCGCAGGAGCCGACCTCCGATCCGAGCGGCCCGCCCAGCGAAGGGCCCAGTTCGTCTCCCGAGCCCACCCACCCCGAGCCCACGGGCAGCCCCACGGACCCGGGCCCCACCCGCGAACCCGCGCCGCAGCCCACTCAGGCTCCGGAGCCCACGCGCGGACCCGGCGTCCCCGAGGACAGCGAGGACTCCTCCGACGATGGCGAGGACCGGGACGAGCCGACCAGCGGCAAGGTCCAGGATCCCGCCACCGGCAACGGCTCCTCCTCACGGGGCTCCGATCAGGGCACCCCGTGGTCACCGTCCGAGGACACCGGTTCCGACTACTCGGATCCCGTGCCGCACGCACCGGGTGACGAGGAGGACGAGTCCATCACCGCCGAATCGGATCCCGATGGACGGGATGCCCAGGCCGACGGGGACGAGACGACCGCCACGGACGATGACGCCACGGCTGACAGTGCGGATTCCGGTCTCTCCTGGCCCATCGCCCTGATCATCGCTCTGGGGCTCGCAGCGCTCGGCGTGGTGGCCTTCCTCCTGGCGCGCGGGCGCAGCGCCGCCGCCGAGGCGGACTGAGGCAAGCGCGAGTCTTCGCGGCCGAGGCGGACTTGACCTCGGCCGCGGTGCCGACCGTCCCCCGGGCCCGCCGCCCTACAGCGTGAGGCTGGGATGGAGGTCCTTCATCGACAGGACCCGCTTGCGCGAGCAGGCGAAGGTGCTCACGGCGAGGGCGAGGACCGCGAACAGCGCGAGAGACGCCGAGGCCTGCATCACTGCGGCCGCGTCTCCTCCGGCGATCATGCCGCGCAGTCCCTTCACCGCATAGGTCATGGGCAGGAGCGGTGAGAGCCACTGGAAGAACGCCGGCGCCGTCTCCACGGGGTAGGTTCCGCCGGCCGCTCCGATCTGCAGCATGAGCAGGACCAGGGCGACGAGGCGTCCGATCGAGCCGAACAGCACCACGCACATCTGATGCACGGCGTGGAACGAGGCCGCCACCACGATGGAGAAGACGAAGGTCCACAGCCAGGTGGAGACCGTGAAGTCCAGGACGAAGGCGAGCACCGCCCACAGGAGCACGACCTGGGCGATCCCGAACAGCAGTCCGGGCACGTAGCCGGACCAGGCGATGCGCAGCGAGCTCGCAGAGGAGGCCAGCGCCCGGTACGGGATCGCCTTGAGCACCATGTAGGTGATCATGCCGCCGATCCACAGCGCGAGGCCGATGAAGAACGCCGCGAGGCCCTGGCCGTAGACGTGGACGGGGTTGAGGGTGTCCTTGTGCGCATCGACCGGCAGCGCGACCACGTCCGAGCGGTTCTCGCGGTCCGCGGCATCGAAGGTGGGGATCTCCTCGACGCCGTCGGCCAGACCCGAGGCCAGCTCTCCCGCACCGTCCTCGAGCTGCGCGGCGCCGTCGTCCAGGTCGACCGCGCCCTCGGCCAGCTGCCGACCCGCCTCGGCGGCGCTGCCCGCACCTTCCTCCAGCTGCCCGAGGCCGTCGGCGAGGTCGTCGGCGCCCGTGCTCAGCTGCTGTGCCCCGTCGTTCAGCGTGCGGAGTCCGCTGTGCAGGTCGCGGGCCCCGTCCGAGACCTGTGCGGCGCCGTCGTCGAGGGTGCTGATCTGGTCGTCCGCCTCGTGCACGGCGTCGAGGACCTCGTCTGCGAGGTTCCGGGCGTCACGCTCGTAGCCCTGTGCCGTCGAGCGGGCGTCCTTCGCAGCGTCGTGGGCGGAGTCGAGGTCGGATTCGAGCCCGTCCAGGGCGCTCTGCAGATCGGCGACGCGAGGATCGTCCGGATAGTCCGCGGCGAGGTCGTCCACGCGTGACTGCAGATCGTCGGAGACCTGCGCGCGGCCCGATTCAAAGCGGTCGGCCGCGTCGTCGAGGGCCGGGCCGGCGCTGTCCACGAGATCGCCCACGCGGCTGTCGAAGTCGTCGGCCCGGGCCCGGATCTGGTGCGCCTTGTCGCTCAGCGCGCCGGTGCCGTCGGCCACCTGCTTCGCGCCGTCGGCGAGCGTCGCACTGCCGCTCTCGGCACTCTCCGCTCCGTCGGCCAGATCGGAGGCTCCGGAGGCGAGCGTCCGGCCGCCGGCAGCTGCGGTGCCCGCTGCTGTGTGGAGCTCGTCGAGGCCCTCGCTCAGCCTGCCGGAGCCGTCCACCAGCGTTCCGGTGCCGTCATGGAGCTCACCGGCGCCGTCGTGGAGCTCGGATGCGCCGTCGGCGGCCTCGGAGATCTGCTCGTGGAGGTCGTTGAAGCCCACGAAGATCTGGTCGGCGTACTGCGCCGTCGTCGTCTCGTTGAGCCCGGCCCTGATCTCCGTGAGGATCGTGTTCGCGACCTGGCCGAGCACGTAGTTGTTCGCGTCGTTGGTCGCCACGCGCAGCTCAGCCCGCTCCGGTTCGTCCCCGCCGGCGGAGACGAGCCGCTCGGAGAAGTTCGCCGGGATGGTCAGGACGGCGGCGAAGGAGCCGTCGGCCAGACCCTCGGCGGCTTCATCGGCCTCGGCCGTCTCCCAGGCGAACCCCGCGGCGCCCTTCTCCGTGACCTGATCGACCAGTTCGTCGCCGGCGTGCAGCTCCTCCCGAGGTTCGTCCGCGCCCGGGCCGGCGGGCTTCTCCGCGCCCCGGTCCAGGTTGACGACGGCGGCGCTGATGCCGTCGAGGTTGCCGGTGGGGTCCCAGTTGGACGCCAGGTAGAGACCTGCGTAGATCGAGGGGATCACCACGATCACGACCATCGCGAGACGGGTGAGGGTGGTCCGGCGGAACCGGGAGAGCTCGAGCCAGGGCAGGGAGAGCATGAGGAGTCCTTCTTCGGGGCGGGTGCGCGAGGGCGGGAGGATGCGGCCGGCTCAGACCGGTGGGCGCGCGAGGTCGACGATGTCGATGCCCCCGGCGAGCTGCGGCACCCGCTCACAGAGTTCGCGGAGCTGGGCGTCGTCGGCGCATGTGACGACGAAGGTCTGCGCGCCGTCGCGGAACACCCCGTCCTGTCGGTACAGGAGGACGCCCAGCCAGGCGAGCGTGCGATCCCTCGGGTCGCGCAGGAGGTCGATGTCGTCGATCGCCATGAAGGGCGTGCGGTCGATGGAGGTGAGTGCGAGTTCGAGGAAGAAGCGCTGGAGGGGGGTGAGCTCGGAGACATAGGTCGCCTCCTCCACGCCCAGGACGAAGTCCGCCTCGAGCACGTCTGCGGGCCGGAAGCCCTCGATGCCGGATTCGCGGAGGAGGGACATCGCCGAGACCACTGTCGCCCGCAGCCTGTCGACCTCCTCGGCGACGGCGGACTTGGAGATCCAGGGGCGGTACCAGGGCTGGCGGGTGATGAGGCGCTCGGCGATGTGCTCGGCCACGGTGAGGTTGTCCTCGAGGTCCGTCACTCCGTGCACATGGGACAGGCCCACGAGGCGGCGCACCGTGCGGCCCTGGCGTCTGGCATCGGCACCGCCGACGGTGACGGTTCCCGAATCGGGGCGCATGCGGCCGGCCGCGCTCAGCAGCAGGGCGGTCTTTCCGGACCCCTCCGCCCCCCGGAAGACGAGGAGGCCGCCCTCCGCGATCTCTGCGGAGACGCCCGCGTAGACGACGCTGCGCGGGGTGCTCAGGGACAGGCCTTCGATGCTGATGACGGGGTCTGTGCCCGCCTCGGCGCTCACGGTCTCGCTCGTCTTCACGCTCACCCGGTCCATGATCCGCGCACTTTCGGATGACCGCAACATGGGATGCCGCGGCGTGTCCGCACTCACCTCTGCCTGCGCACCGCTGATCGCGCAGGCGTCAGACGCGCATCGCGATGCCCGCTCGGGACGCGAACACGACCCGCCCCTGCTCGCAGGGGCCGCCTACGCCGGTGACGGGTCAGCTCCGCCGCGGGACGGTCGAGGGGCAGGCCGGGCGAATCGCGGAGGTCGTGGGGAGGGAGGCCTGCGGCGGACGGCGCCGCTGCTGTCGGTGATCGAGGCGCCGCGGTGCCCCCACAGAGTCCACGGCAGCGTCATGAGCGCCCAGAGCACGGCGGCGGCGAGGGCTTCCCAGAAGACGTAGACCGGCCAGTCGCCGAGGAGGTCGAGGAGCGAGGGGCCCTGCGGCGGGCGGGAAAGGTAGGCGTAGTTGGCCCCCGTGATCCCGTTGACCGTGACGGCGACGCACGCCCATGCGATGGTCGCGGAATAGGCGATGCCGTAACCGCGCCATGTGGGTCGGTAGCCGAATCCCCAGGTGAGCACGATAGGCGCGAGGAGGACGACGATGTGGAGGTACCAGAAGAGCAGGTACTCGAGGACGGGCACCGTGAAGTAGTTGAGATCAGGGGTCAGGACCGACTGGATGTTGAGGGTGAGGCCCCAGAAGTAGCTGATCGCGATGGCCCAGCCGGCCCGCCGGATGAGGGCGATGGCGGTGATGATCCGCAGGACATCCGAATAGTGGAAGGGCAGCGACTGGTCGATGTTCCAGTTGCCGGGCAGGAGGTCCCAGCACATCCATCCGAGGGTGATGGCCAGGACGGTCCAGCCAGAGATCCGCAGGGCGCGGTCCTCGTGCACCGTCCCCGCGATGCGGCGGGCGCCCCAGACGAAGACGATTCCGACGACGACGGCGAGGGCCAGAGCACACAGATGCTCGGGCCCGTACAGCGACATGCGCCCGATCGGCTCCAGACGGGTGGACATGGGGGAAGTTTATGTCGTGCGGCCCGGAGAGTGGAGCGTCGGCACGTACCATGAGGAGCAGCAGTGCGCCGACGGTGCCGGAACGAGCGAGAGGGAGTGCAGATGGCCAACGGTACGTTCGTGTATGGGTTCGACGACGAGGCCAAGCACGCGTGGGGCTTCCCCGTGGACGAGGCGAGGACGCTGCAGGCGGCGATCTACGAGGCGTTCGATGCGGGGCGCGCAGTGCGGGCGACCTTCCATGTGAAGCTGGGCGGGCACCTGGGTGCTCGGACGCTCTATCTCACCCCGGCGACGCCGTTCCACTTCGCGTTCATCGATGCAGCGCAGGGCAGCGTCGACGAGGACCTGCTGAACAGGTTCAGGCGCGCGATCGGTCAGGGCCGTGAGATCCACCTGCCCGTGGAGCGGATGCCCGAGGAGGACGGCGAGGACGAGGACGCAGGGCAGACTGGAGTCTCTGCGGAGGCTGAGAACGTCGAGACCTCCGGGGGTGCCTCGGCCTGAGCCTGCTCACTCGACCTGAGCCTGCTCACTCGTCCTGAGCGTGCTCACTCGCCCAGGACGAGAGGGACGAAGCGGTAGCCGCCGTGCTCAGTGACGGACGTTCCTCCGTCCGAGTCCGTGCGCTGCACGCGCAGCATGGTCCCGCGCACGGGGATGACCATGACGCCGCCGAGGCGCAGCTGGTCCACGAGGGCGCGCGGCACCTCGGCGGCCTCGGCGGAGACGAGGATGCGGTCGAAGGGACCGATATCCGGGGCGCCGGGCACGCTGGGATCCGCCTGCTGCACGGTCACCCATCCCATACGGTGTGCTGCCAGGGCGGAGCGGGAGGCAGCGAGGATCTCGGGGATGCGCTCGAGGCCGGTCACCGCACCCGAGGAGCCCACCAGATCGCCCAGAAGGGCGGTCGTCCAGCCCGAGCCGGAGCCCACGTCGAGGATCTGCTGGCCGGGATGCACGTCGAGCAGGGCGAGCATGGCCGCCACAGTGCTGGGCTGTGAATTCGTCTGGCCATGACCGATCGCGATGGGTGCGTCCTCACCGGCCCGGGCCCTCGCTCCCTCGGGGAGGAAGTCGTGCCGGGGCCGACGGGCCATGGCCTCCTGCACCTTGTGCTCGGGCGTGCGGCGGGGAGCTGCGTGCTTCGCCTGTGCGGGGGCGTCTGGCGCGAAGTGGGCGCGGCATCGTGCTTCGTACCTTTCGGCTCCGCCTACGTGTGTGCCGTCGAGGCGAAGTGCATCGGCCGGGTTCGGGTCTGTTTCTGCGCTGAGGGGTATGCGCTGGTGGAACGCGGCTTCCTCCCCGCACTCCGCGCAGACGGCGGTGAGCTTGCTGACGGATTCTGCGGTGGCCATGAGGGCGGGAAGCGGCTCGAAGGGTTCACCGTCGAAGGTCACGCAGAGGCCGGAGGCGATCACGGTGATGCCGCTGCGGACGGCCTCTTCCACGGTGGGGATCAGCTCGACTCCGAAGAACTGCGCCTCGTCGATCGCGATCACGTCGGGGCGATGGGCTGAGGAGGCGAGCCGCACGATGTCCGCTGCGTGCTCGAGCTGACGGGATTCCGCGCGGGAACCGGCGTGAGTGGCCACCGCGCCGGGGCCCTCGCGGACGTCCAGGACGTGAGTGACGACTTCCACCGTGACCCCGGCGATGCGGAGCCGGCGCACACGGCGCAGGAGTTCCTCGGACTTGCCGGCGAACATGGGGCCGGCGATGACCTCGAGACGGGCTGCCGAGGAGCGCATGCGGTCAGGATAGCGCGCTGCGCGTTTCTCTGGTGGGGTGGAGGGCCCCTCACGTGCGGTCATCCCCGCCTACGCGGGGAGCACTTCTTCCCCTTCTCCCCGGCCAAGGAGGGGCCGGGATCATCCCCGCCTACGCGGGGAGCACGACCCGGTGTGGCCGAACGCCGCGAACAACGCCGGATCATCCCCGCCTACGCGGGGAGCACTACGAC
>NZ_KE384526.1:481212-1026773 GCF_000426445.1 Brevibacterium album DSM 18261
CGTCAATGCTCGCGGCGAGGGTCATCCCCGCCTACGCGGGGAGCACCTCTTCGGCCCGGTCTTCCTCACCGTGGCCATGGGGTCATCCCCGCCTACGCGGGGAGCACACTTCCTGACCAGCGAGTTTATCCGACGATTCGCTGGTTTGCATTCACTTTCGACGTGCTCGCGGCCTGTCCCGCCCCCGACCTTCCCGCCTGCGTGTGCAGGGCACGCTCACCATCAACGACCGCAGCGTCGCATGCGGATCCGCCCTGCGTACACCGGGCAGGTTCTGGCCCCAACGACAAACAGGCCGGGCCCATCCCACATGCGAGGACGACACCATCGACCTGCGCCAACGCGAACAGCTCCCCCGATTCCCGACACCCTTCACCTTCTCCGGTGCCGCGCCGCCATGCTCCACCCCTGTTGCAGGCCGCCCTGCTCGGACTGGTCGAGCCGCTCGCCTCGCTGCCGGATGCGAGTCTGCTCCGGTGCAGGCCGCGTGATGAGCTTCAGCCCGTCGAAATCCTCGACCGCCCAGGTTTCACCGTGGGTCTCGAACTCAAGCCCCTGCTCGTTCCGGGCAGACCACACCATCGACGCTCGCCCCGTGCCGACGCCGTCCAGCACCCGCTGCCACACTCGCTCCCGCACCCTCGCCGAGAGCTTTCCGACGAACACACCCGGCGAAACCTCCAAGAGCCAGCGAGTAAGTTCCCCGCGAAGACCCGCAGGGCATGCCGCAACGACGATCACCACCATCAGAAGTCCTCGTAGTTCGTACCGCCGGCCACCGCACCCTTGGGGTCCCACAGACTGATGACATTGTCACCGGCCAGCGAGTCGAGCGCGGCATCCACCTCGTCCGCAGAGAAGAACAGCTGCGTGACATCCCGGATGATCGACTCGATCACCCTGCCCGTGCTGATCGAGTCGCGCACCCGGTATCGCACCGCCGAGCCGATGTCCGGCGGGTTCTCCGCCGTCACCTCAAACGCCGTGGGAATCGTCACCTCGGCCTTGTAGAGGTCGGCTACGTCGTAGACGAACGCCCGTTCGTGTCCGTGATGCACAAAGCCCAGTCCGGGGGAGGCACCCAGCGCCGCGATCACCGCATGCACCAGCCCGTACAGACACGTGTGCGCCGCGCTGAGAGCCTTGTTGATCTCATCCGACGCGTCGAAATCCTCCGCATCGAAGTCCCGCCGATTCCACTCGACCCCGGTCCGCTCGGACTCCTCCCGATAGATCTTCCGCACTCGCGCGCCCTCACGCCCCCGCAACTGCTGCATCGTGAGCCCGGAGACGTCCTCCTGGGGAAAGCGCATCGCATACATCGCCCGCGCCACCGCCACCCGCGAACGCGGATTCGACACCAGCTCGGCCTGTTTCACCAGATACCGCGTCGAGGCCGCCAGCGAACGCCCGTGCGCGTAGTAGCGGATTCCCTGCTCCCCCACCCACACCGTCGAGACCCCGCACTCCCCCAGCAGGCTCATCCCCTGGTGGGTGATCCGCGTGCCAGGGCCAGCCATGAGACACGCCAGACCGGCCCCGGGCACATAGGTGACGCCCTCCTCGGCCCGGATCGTCAGCGCATTGCGATCACGGGCGATCGTCGCCTTCTCCACGTACAGGAACGAGGCCCGGTCCCTGATCCGCGTGAGTTCGTACCGCTCGAGCGGCCGGGATCCCTGCACTCCGCTCACTCCCCCGGAGGCTCACCGGAGGAAGAGCCCGCCGCCGAGGCGCCACCCGGCACGGGTGCCAGCGTCATCAGACCGCAGCCGTAGCCCTTGGCCGGCCCCACGCCGTGTGTCAAGGCCGCCCGCAGAGCGTCCGGATCCGCGACTCGCAGCACTCCGTCGAAACGCGCCCTGCTCACCGTCACAGGACTGCCCTTTCGCTTGAAGTTCAGCGTCACCCGCTCCTCGACACGGAACGACACCGGCCCGTGCACCACCGCCTCGGGCTTCTCACCGCTCTCCTCGACAGACATGTCGAAGGAGAGGCCGATCCTCTGTGCCCTCCTCAGCAGCCACACCTCCTGGTCGTTCCTGGTCAGCAGAGCCGTGCGCTTCCCGCGCTGGCCCTTGGCACCAGGAGCATGCTTCACCGGATTCGCCGCCAGACGGAACTGCCACAGCTGGCCCTCCCGCAGATCGTCCAGCAGCCGGCCGTACTCCGCCACGCCCCAGCGTGGCTGCGTGGGCCAGCCGGCCTGTTCCACGATGTGCGTGAAGTCCGGCTGCTGCGGGCTCACCACGTAGAGGAGCGGATGGTGTTCGCCCTTGTCCACACGCCACAGCACCCGAGCGCCCTCCGGTGCGCCGGAGGCCCCGGAAACCACATCAGCGCTCGGGAACGAGGCCTCGACGGCCGCGTGCATCATCTGCGGAGAGCTCAGCAGCCGCCAGGTCCCCCGCCGGGCCGAATTGAGTTCACATCTGCTGAGAAACACTCATCTCTCCCAGGTAGCCGAAGGGATCATGGTCACTGTGGCCGGGCGCGCCCGCAGGAGCCTTGGGATTGGGCTGTTCGATCTCGTAGTCCCTCACCGCCCGCGAGGAGAACAGTCTGCGATCCGGGTCGAAGCTCACCGGTGCGTCCTCCAGCGTCGCCGTCGGGTCCTCCCCCGGTTCGACATCGCGAACGATGCGCAGCCGTACGACCCTGCTCCGCCGTTCCTCCATCACCATGGGGCTCGCATCCCAGGGGCGCTGCTCCAGAACATCAGAGAGCGAGTCGCCCTCGATTCCGAGGCTGAGCCGCCCCTCGGGCGGGAATGCCCGCCTGCCCAGGTAGAGCGGGAATGTCGGCGAGGCCAGCGCCTTGTCCAGCCCCTCCAGCACCTCCCGCGGGCCCTCGACCCCAGCGAGAAACACCGCATCGCTGAGGTAGTAGCGGTACGAGAGCGGCGCAGTGACGCCCGGACGGCTCGCGGTCTGGAAGTCCCGCATGAGCTTGCCGGGCTGTTCGACCCGCACTCCCATCCGCAGTTTCACGAGGTCCTCGATGGGATCCGTGCGCCGTCGGCCTTCTGCCGCCGCGAGCAGTCCCACGATCCCGCTCTTGGTGGGATGCAGCTCCGTGGGCCTGCGGGTGAAGCGTCCTTTCACTCCCCAGGACTGCATGGGGCCTGCCAGGCGGAGCAGCAGGGTGCTCACTGGCTCCCCCCGGTGCCGGCAAGTCCCGCCTTCTCGAGCGCCGCGCTCGCGGCGGCCTCGGCGGCGGTGCGGAGGGAGGCGCGCTCAGCGAGCTCGTCGAGGGGCTGTGCGAGCTCCCCGGCTCCCGCAGTCCAGTAGCCCACCGGCGCATCGTAGGTTCCCGCGAGGTCCTTCGCGTGCTTCACAAGCTCCTTCACCGCCGGGGCCGTGAACCCGCCGTCCTGCGTCACCGGCCTCTCGAAGGCACCGACGAGGCTCACCGGGCGATCGGTGCGCACTGCGAACACCACCGCGGCGGGCAGCGTCTGGTTCGCGAAGGTATTGGCCTTGCCGGTAGGCATCGACTCGACGAAGCCCTGTGCGAATGCGGTGAGAGCCTCGCGCACGGCCTCGGCGGAGCCGAGGTTCTCGTGGAGCTGCTGCAGGCTCACCGTCGCATAGCGGTACAGGGTGGACGAGTTGAACTCGATGGTGCCGAGCATGCCCGCCCCGGCATCGCGGTCAGGGTCGTTGCGCTTCCAGTCGTCCACCGCAGTGTAGAAGTCCGATTCGCTCTCCACCGCGTGCACGGAGAGGGCATGGGCCACCTGCGCGGATGCGTCCACACCCAGGTCCGTGAGATCCGCGATCATGCGGCCGAACAGCGCGATGTCGAGGGAGTTGTCCTGCTGCAGGATCGCCTTGTAGATCTTCTTGTTCGGCTTGATGCCCGCATGCTGGTCCTCGACGGCCCTCCGCGCGGCCTTCTCGATCTGGAGGCTGCTGAAGAAGACGAGGTAGGCCGATTCCTCCGCCTTCACGACGTCTTGGCCTGCTTCGTCCTTCTTGGGCTTGGGCTTCTCCGTGGTGATGCCCACCGTCTTGATGACTTCTGCGGCCAGCGCTTCCGACTCGCCCTTCAGCGCCGGGTCGATCTCTGCGATCTTCTCCGCGATCTGCTCGATCACCCGCTGCGTGCGCACGCCCAGACGGGATTTGTCGACGAGGCCGTGGAACGCACTGCGCGTCGCGCGCTTCCACGCCTGGGACGAGACGCGTGCACGGCGGACGCCGCCGTAGAAGGCGGTCTTGGGTGCGCCCGTGTCATCACGATTGACATTGCTGGGCGGCACGGGCTGGATGATGTGGATGTCGAGGAATGCCTTGCTCATGGGAGTCTCCTTCTGTGTGAGTGCGCGGGTGCGTGCGTCGATGCGGCTCGGGTTCAGTCTTCAGCGGACGGTGCCGTGTCCTCAGGGCTCTCCAGCTCCTCGCCGAGACCGTCGTTCGAGTGCCTGCGTGCGCGGAAGAAGTCACGGCTCCACCGGCGCTGGACCCGGATGCGGCGACCGCGATCCTGCCAGTCCACCAGGTCATCGGCGAGCACGGCGTAGTCGAGGGGGATGTTCCTGCGACGCAGCAGGGTGATGAGGCCGCGCAGCTGCCAAAGCAGCCCGGAGACCGATTCCGCCTGGGCAAGCTTGGCGAAGCGCTCCCACACCCGGGTGCGATCCATCGGCTCGTCCGGGTCCTCCGCGAGGGCCCGCGCCGCCGCGGCCAGCGATACATCCTTCTTGTGCATGCGCCGCTCCTGTTTGGACTGCTGGTGCAGCGCATAGGTGGTCATGGCGATATGGATGGCAACTTCCTGCTTGGTGGGCGCATCACCTTGCCACTCGTCCTCTGTGAAGAAATCGTCGCCCGGGATGAGATGCTCACTCACCTCCCAGGCCATGCCCGGCTCCGTGTCGATAGCATGGCGCAGGCGTGCCAGCACTGCCCGTGCCTTGGGCTCATTATCGCGATACTCCTTCTGAAGTCCGGGCACGCGATCCTCGACGAACCGACCGGCCCGGCCCAGCGGCCGTGACCGTGACCGTTTGCGGGGTGCAGGTGTCTGCGGCGTCTCAGCGACGGTGGTCATCGTTGTCCTCCTTGAAAGCCAGCGTGAGGGTCTTCTGCAGTCCTCGGTACAGGTACCCCTCTGCGATCTGCACGTTCATCCATGCGCCGTTCTCCTGGTCGACCATGCGGCCGATGTATGCCTCTTCACCGGATTCGTCCGCGAGCTCCTGTGCGAGAGCGCGCGTCTCCGAACGCAGCTTCTGCTGCCAGGCTCTGCGCGCCCTCGTCCATTCCGTATTCGCCTTGAGCTTCTTCAACCAACTGGAGAACGCCGCACCGAACTCCTGGTACGCACGCTCCCTGGCCTCCGTCCGCGGGGTCACGGCCTCATCCACCCCACGCGACCGGGCCAGGTTGACGGCGAAGGTGCCCAGATACCATGCCACCGTGTCCGCATCCTTGATCGCGTCGAGGACCGTTCGGGCAGAGTCCCTGGCCTCGGGATCGAGCAGGAACGGTGGAACCTCGAGGGATTCGTCCACGAGGTCTGCGAAGGTCGCGCTCTGCGGGCCGTACTGCACGCCATAGAGGCCGATGTCCGGCATGAACTCCAGCGGAAGCTTGTCCGCCGCGGCGAGCGCGCCCACCCAGCGCAGCACTCCCGGCTCCAGGAAGGGCGGGGGGCCATCGCTCGCCGCCTTCTGGGCACGTGTGGGCAGCCAGGCGGCGAAGCTGCGCCAGACGTCCTTGGATGGGTCGACGATGCCGGGCATGAAGACGTCGGCCTTGAACTTCGCGCTCTGCGGCTTGCTGTAGCGCCACGTCATCATCGGGTCGAACTTCTGTCGACTCTGCTCCGCGAGCGGATCGCCGTAGCAGAGGACCACCTGAGTCACGTCCTCATCCTCGAAGACCAGCCTCACCCTGCGTGCCTGCCAGCTGTAGACCTGGAGGAAGCCCTCCGGCTGTGCGGGCGTCTCGAACTCCGCGCAGGGGCCGGGGTGCGTGCGCTCCCACGGCGGGAGATCGGCGGGGCCTGTGATCACCTCGGCGTAGTCGGGGGCCACGCAGTTGAGACGGAGAGCGTCCATGAGGGTCTTGTAGCCGACCACCAGCACCTCACCCTTGCCCAGCCAGGCGGTGCCCTGCGGGTAGACCTTGCCCTTCTGCTGGCGGGGGTCCCTGCGGTCCGGCGTCTTGATGCCCGAGGTGTCATACGCCTGCGTATGCACGAGCCAGCGCGCCGCCTCCGCGGGGCTCATCCTTTCCAGGCTCGCCGGGCCGCGCTGGGTGAAGGCCGCGACGTTCGTGGGGAAGTCCGCGACGATCGCCCCGAGGCCCTTGGTCGCACCGTTCTCAGGTCCGAGGTCCGCGACCTGGAAGAAGGGCTCGTGAGGGTGCCGGAGCCAGAACCGATCCCGGTGGCGACTCAGGTACTCACGCACGGCCTCGACAACGGGGGCCCAACCGCGATCGTACTTCTCCTCCCAGTCCTCGGGATTGCGCGGCAAGCCCACAGCCCGGGCGAGGATCACCACGAGGATGCGCAGCACCGCCGGTCGCATGGTGGGGAGCTCGCCGTGGAGCTGACGGATGCTCTCGGCCTGTTCGAACACCTCGAGCAGGGATGCTTCACCGGCAGAACCGTCCGTGCGGAGAACCGGAATCCACGGCTCGTCCACGAGGTTGAAGTACGGTTCCACCGGCGTATTGTCCGCGCCTTCCTCGACTGGAGTGACTGCTGTGCTCAGGCTCATCATCGGGTCCCCTTCCCTGGGCTGGTCACGTCGGTCGAATCCGAGGCTGACAGGCCGTCGGCGAGATCATAGGTCACGATCCACTTCCCCACTCTGGCGGTGTACTGCACGGTCTCGTCGTCGCCTGAGGTCTCCTCCAGCGGCAGGATCAGCTGGCCGCGCAGCAGGGGCGAGCGCTGGAATTCCGCACGGCCCAGCTTCTCGAGTGCGGTGATGACGGCGCTCCCGTCGTCGCCCGACGCCATGCGGAAGGGGAGCCGGACGGCGCTGCTGGCCACTGCCTCGGCGATGTGCCGCGGCACGTCACCGGAGGGAATGGGCGCACCGGCGGTGCGCGGCAGCCAGTCGAGCGTGCGCCAGTCCGTGCCGTCGGTGAGAACGAGGAGCACCTCGATGGACTCACTGCCGTCTCGCACCTGTCCGTACTGTCTGCCATAGGGATCTTCGGCCTCGCCGACGCCGACGTTGAGCCAGCCGTCGAGTCCCTGCTCACCGGTGGTCTCGGATCCGGTGGGCACGGTCACCCACTGGTCAGCCAGGCGCTCGGCGCACGCTTGCTTCTCCAGGTGCTCTTTGCGCGCCTTCTCCAGAGCGGGCTGCCAGTCTGCGGGTCCAAGGGGGTGCTCTCCATAGACGCGGTGGACGAGCGCCGGTACGTCATCCGGGGTCGTGAGTACGCCGTTCTGCCCGCACACCTCGCGAACGGCGGCGATGGAGCGGAGGATGAGGTGTGCGCCGTAGACCCGCTTCCAGCCGGGGTCGGGCATCGGCGGCCGCGCGGACCAGTCGGGTATGCCGGTGAGGTAGCAGACGGGCTCACGCAGCGGTGCAGGCCGGGACCGTCCTCCGTGACGGTGCACGCGGCCGAGCCGCTGGATGAGGAGGTCTGCGGGGCACATGTCCGTGATGACCGCATCGAAGTCGACATCGAGGCTCTGCTCTATCACCTGTGATGCCACTACCAGCGAGAACGCCGGTCGGTGCGCGCTGTCCCGGCCGAAGAGCTCGAGTAGCATGCGATCCCGTTCGGCTCGGTCGGTAGCGGTGAAGCCGGCATGCGCGACCGTCACGGCGTCTTCGCCGAACTCCTCGCGCAGCAGGCCGGCCGTCTCCTGCACGCGTCGCACCGAATTGCGGATGATTGCGATGCATCCGCCGTCGCGGCTCAGTGCGCGCACAGTGTCGAGCAGCACGGCCGGATCGTCGTCGAGTTCCTGCAGTCGCACGCGGCGGGGCGGGCGGCCCTCCACCGGGACGACCTTCACCTCGGAGGCGGTCGCGAGAGTGAGTGCGGGGTAGATCGCCTCGTCCGAGTGCGAGGCTTGGCCCGGGTGCGGGGCAGAGGAGGACTGCTGGTTGGCACTGAGGACTCGGCGGGGGTCGGCCGCACGGCCCCGCTGGTATGCCTCGATGAGGGCGGTGCGCTGTGCGGGCGGCAGCGTGGCGGTGAGCACGATGGTGGGCACTCCCCAGTATCCGAGCCAGACAAGGGCGCTCCGCATGAAGACCTGCATCGTGGTGTCTGCCGCGTGGGCCTCGTCGAGGATGACGACCTTGTCCGCGAGGCCGCTGTGCCGGAGCATGAGGTGCCTGGACTTCAGTGCGGCCATGAGCAGCTGATCGATGGTACCGATGACGAAATCGGACAGCAGCTGTTTCTTCCTGCCGGCGAGCCAGGAGTGAACGGTGGGGCGGAGGATCCGTGCAGGACGTGGAGCGGCTGCGGTTGGACTGTTGCCGTCGTCCACGCTCGCCTCGTCGGGCAGGGTGCGATCATCCCTGAGGGGGACGACCGGCGAACCGTCTGCGTCTATACCCCGGCCGAGCTGGTCATGCTCCCGCCCACCGTGCGCCTGCTCTGCCCGGCGGGCTTGGCCGGTGCGTCGGCGCAGATTCTGGTACTCGCGGTTCTGCGCGGTCTTGCCGTGCGCAAGGCCCATCACCGCGGCCGCCTCGTCCTCCTCCGCCCGCATGTGCGCGACCCACGCCTGGGCACGGGGGAACATGGCATTGGCGGTCGCCTGCGTGGGGAGGCCGATGTACACGCCCGAGGCGCCGGTGAGAGCGGCGAGGTTCTCCGCGGCGAGCAGTGCGGCTTCCGTCTTCCCTGCCCCTGTCTCGTCCTCGAGGATGAGGAGGGCCGGTTCGAGGAGTCCGATGGTGGCGGCATGGGCGGCCAGCTGGCCGGGACGGGGCAGGGTTCCCGCGGGGAGGCTGAAACGTGAGCGGAGAGCGAAGGCGGGGTCCGCCTCGGGTACGGGGGTCCAACTGCGAGGCGGCAGACTGAGTGCCTTCCATGCGGCGGCAGCACGTTGCGATGAGGGGGCACAGGCGGTGATGTCCTCGTCAAGGCCGATCAGCGGGAAGAGCTCCTGGTTTGATGCGATCCAGTCCGCCTGGATGACAAGTCCGGTCAGGAGGGAGAGCACGGGAGCCTCAAGGTGGAGGTCAGGGTCACGCCAGCCGTCCAGGTCCAGCTCCGACTCGTCGATGAGGGTGCGAGCGAGGTGGCGCTGAACGCGGTGCCAGGGCGATTCGCACGTGCCCAGCCGCAGCGGCCACCGGTCTCCGCCGAGGATGTAGTCCCTCGCGGTGCCTTCTGGTGCGGTGATCCCGTGGTGGGCGCCGACGATGCTTGCGAGCTGGAGGACTGCGGGGAAGGGGCGGCCCGGGCTGGCCGGCCTCTTCGTCATTCCCGTGCCGCTGGCGGGCCTCGGTGCGGTGCGCAGGCCGTACTCCTCTGCGAGGACACGGGCGGTGATGACTCCGGAGGCCGCGGAGTGGGGGAACTCAGACTGACTGCTGATCTCGTCGGCATCTTCGACGTTGAGCGTGTGAGCTGCGTCCCCGGTGAGTTCGAAAGTGCGCTGGAAGAGCTCGGCGGCAAGCGGTCGACACTGAGCCTGGAAGTTGGGACCGGCTTTGCCGATGTCATGGAGGGCGCCCAGCAGCCACGCGAGGGTTTCCAGTGCGGTGTCAGCGGGCAGCGTCGGTTCGATGGTCGCTCGCTGCTGTCGCGACAAACGGTGCCGCGCAAGCAGGCGTGCGATTTCCGCGGTGTCCCTCAAATGCACGGGAAGGGGCAGCCATGAGTCGATCTCGCCGACCTCGTCCTTGCCCGTCTTGGCCCAGAGCTGGTTGGCGAACTCACCATCGAAGTTCACTGCTTCACCTCCTGGCTGCGTTGCCGGGGACACTGGATCACTGGCACGATAGTCGAAGCGTAGCGGGTGGAGGGGTCGAAATCTACCACTGTCTTTGAAAAAAATTTGCGCAGTTGCAGAAGCTCGGGACAACTACGGTCTCGTTCCGCTTACACATACCCCGAGGGTACGATCAGGCACGGACATAACCAGTCGTGTAACGCAGAGGCTGCTCCCGGAATCCAGGGGTGATCCGCACTGCCTTTGCACTGGATGTCCGCTCCCCGCAGGCGCGGGGACGATCCTCGGCGGCTCAGGTGCGGGCAGATGCATCGAAAGTGAATGCAAACTCGCGTACCGGCGGATAAACCTACTGGTCAGGAAGTGTGCTCCCCGCGTAGGCGGGGATGATCCCACCGACCCGGGCGAGGGTTCTGGCGTGCGCAAGTGCTCCCCGCGTAGGCGGGGATGATCCCGTTTATCGAAACAGGGGGTGAATATCCGATGAGTGCTCCCCGCGTAGGCGGGGATGATCCCACCGACCCGGGCGAGGGTTCTGGCGTGCGCAAGTGCTCCCCGCGTAGGCGGGGATGATCCCGTTTATCGAAACAGGGGGTGAATATCCGATGAGTGCTCCCCGCGTAGGCGGGGATGATCCGCACTGAGAGGACCTTCACCTCATTTCATGGATGTGCTCCCCGCGTAGGTGGGGATGGTCCGCGGATGGCGGGGGTGGCTCCCACATACAGATTGCGCTCCCCGCGTAGACGGGGATGATCCGAACCGCTTCTCCGTCGCGTTCTCACCACCCGGCGCACTCCCCGCGTAGACGGGGATAATCCCCGCTGGTAGTAGTCGTAGGCGATGCTCCCCCGGCACTCCCCGCGTAGACGGGGATGATCCGGCGGCAGGGAAGAGCCTCTCGGCGCAAGCCCGGTGCTCCCCGCGTAGGCAGGGATGATCCCTTGCTTGCCGACGCAAAGTCCATCGGTATCACGTGCTCCCCGCGTAGGCGGGGATGATCCGTAGCCCTCCGGCAGGGCCGGCAGGCTGGTGTTGTGCTCCCCGCGTAGACGGGAATGATCCCCCGCCGGTCAATCCTCAGCCGTAGCAGCAGGCGTACTCCCTGCGTAGACGGGGAGCACGCCGAGACCGGCAAGACCACGTCCATGCGCGTCGGATCATCCCCGTCTACGCGGGGAGCACTGACGACGGTCCTGCTCGCCGTTGCCCTGGGCCGGATCATCCCCGTCTACGCGGGGAGCACGCGTAGACCCCGCCGATGGCGTCCTGGCGGGCGGGATCATCCCCGTCTACGCGGGGAGCACTGCAGGTCAACGCCAGTGCGCATCGCCCACATCGGATCATCCCCGTCTACGCGGGGAGCACCCGAGCGTCGTGGCAACCGTCTTGCGCAACACCGGATCATCCCCGTCTACGCGGGGAGCACGTGGCGGAGGCGGCGTGCGGTGCCTGCGGCGGGGGATCATCCCCGTCTACGCGGGGAGCACGGATTGCGTTCTCAGTATCCGCAGTCGGATTTCGGATCATCCCCGTCTACGCGGGGAGCACCCCTTCCTGACCAGCAAGTTTATCCGACGACCCACAACTTTACATTCACTTACAACACACCCAGTCACGCCCGAGATGCACGAAGGTCCCCCACCAAGCACCACGCCTGATGAAGGACCTCCACCGGTACACCCCCCGGGACTCGAACCCGGAACCCACTGATTAAGAGTCAGTTGCTCTACCAATTGAGCTAGAGGTGCGCAACGAGAAGAAAGTCTACACACCCACCCCACACAAAGAAAACCAAACCCCACCCCCACCACCGAGACATCCACCACACCCCACAGAGAACGCGAGCCACCCAGCTCACGCCAGCACGCAGCCGGACCATCCCCGTATCCTCGGGGAGCACGGACGACGGCACCGTCACGACCCTCACATTCAGGGATCACCCCGCGTCCGCGGGGAACACATCCAAGACAGGGTGGGCGGGACGGTCGGCTCCGGATCACCCCCGCGTCCGCGGGGAGCACGCGGAGAAGAGCTCTCCCACGTAGTTCGGCAGGGGATCACCTCCGCGTCCGCGGGGAGCACGCCTGTGTCCCGAAGCGGCGTCGGCCATGCCTGGGATCACCCCCGCGTCCGCGGGGAGCACACGGTTCCCTGGACGACGCCGCGCCACTCCACCGGATCACCCCCGCGTCCGCGGGGAGCACCTCCCGTTCACGTTCGTCCCGCGCAACGGCGGGGGGATCACCCCCGCGTCCGCGGGGAGCACATCCTCAACACCACCGGCGTACTCAACCAGGGCGGATCACCCCCGCGTCCGCGGGGAGCACAGAGACGAACCCCAGCTGCAGCTCCGTGACGCCGGATCACCCCCGCGTCCGCGGGGAGCACCAGCGCGTCACTGCGAGCCTGCCCGGCGCGTACGGATCACCCCCGCGTCCGCGGGGAGCACGAATGGGCGGAGCGAATGGGGCGGTCAGCCGCCGGATCACCCCCGCGTCCGCGGGGAGCACCAGCGCGTCACTGCGAGCCTGCCCGGCGCGTACGGATCACCCCCGCGTCCGCGGGGAGCACGAATGGGCGGAGCGAATGGGGCGGTCAGCCGCCGGATCACCCCCGCGTCCGCGGGGAGCACCAGCGCGTCACTGCGAGCCTGCCCGGCGCGTACGGATCACCCCCGCGTCCGCGGGGAGCACGAATGGGCGGAGCGAATGGGGCGGTCAGCCGCCGGATCACCCCCGCGTCCGCGGGGAGCACCGGCGTTGCCCACGGAATCATCTTGGCGGATGGGGATCACCCCCGCGTCCGCGGGGAGCACTATCGGGCGCACAGGCTCGCCCTCGACGCGGGAGGATCACCCCCGCGTCCGCGGGGAGCACAACGCCGCCAACGCGAACTCGGTGCTCAAGCAGGGATCACCCCCGCGTCCGCGGGGAGCACACCTTCCGGGGCTCGCGAGTGCGGCCCCGGGAGGGATCACCCCCGCGTCCGCGGGGAGCACGCTTCGGCGTCGAGCATACGAGCCCGGGCCTCCGGATCACCCCCGCGTCCGCGGGGAGCACTCCTCTGCGGTGAGGTGCGCGGCCCGGCGCTCCGGATCACCCCCGCGTCCGCGGGGAGCACCTCCTTCTCGACGCGCTCGTCGCCGTTCGCGGAGGATCACCCCCGCGTCCGCGGGGAGCACTGGTACGGCAAGCATTACTCGGAGCTCCCGTGCGGATCACCCCCGCGTCCGCGGGGAGCACTGTGCGCACCTGCTGGCCCTCGCGAGTCGTGAAGGATCACCCCCGCGTCCGCGGGGAGCACTCCTCCGCGACCTTCGCCTCCAGCGCCTTCACCGGATCACCCCCGCGTCCGCGGGGAGCACCGACCGCGCCAAGTCCGCATCGCAGGGTGCGACGGATCACCCCCGCGTCCGCGGGGAGCACTGTGGGCTCGGCGTGCAGGCACGAGTAGTACTCGGATCACCCCCGCGTCCGCGGGGAGCACCGTACCGGCCTTGTGGCCTGGGCAGGCGCACGAGGGATCACCCCCTCGTCCGCGGGGAGCACACCCGTGAGGGAGGCGCGGGCGTGAAACCACCGGGATCACCCCCGCGTCCGCGGGGAGCACATGCTGGTGAGGAGTGGGAATCCGCCTTGGGTGGGATCACCCCCGCGTCCGCGGGGAGCACCGTCAGGATCGTGCGGGTAGTCCCATCCCCACCGGATCACCCCCGCGTCCGCGGGGAGCACCGGAGCCTCACACCCCCGGCCCAGCATCTGTACGGATCACCCCCGCGTCCGCGGGGAGCACCTCGAAGAGCGTCTCGGCATGACCGTCACCGACGGATCACCCCCGCGTCCGCGGGGAGCACCCGGCTTTCTCCCATGCGCCCGGGCTGACGTTCGGATCACCCCCGCGTCCGCGGGGAGCACCTCGCCCACCAAGCCCGACACATCCACGCACGCGGATCACCCCCGCGTCCGCGGGGAGCACGGCCGAACTCGCGAACGTGGACAAGGCGGATGCGGATCACCCCCGCGGACGCGGGGGTGATCCCTGCTTGAGCACCGAGTTCGCGTTGGCGGCGTTGTGCTCCCCGCGGACGCGGGGGTGATCCCTCCCGGGGCCGCACTCGCGAGCCCCGGAAGGTGTGCTCCCCGCGTCCGCGGGGAGCACGTCTCGTTGGCGTGCAGTTCATCCACGAGGCCCGGATCACCCCCGCGTCCGCGGGGAGCACTTCCCTGCACCGGCGGGGGTGACCCTGTCGTACGGATCACCCCCGCGTCCGCGGGGAGCACCACTGCTTCAGCACGATTGCGCGAGGCGCGACCGGATCACCCCCGCGTCCGCGGGGAGCACGCGGCATCCACCTTCGGGTCGTTGTTGATGTTGGGATCACCCCCGCGTCCGCGGGGAGCACCTCGATCCAGCGCAGGTAGAGGCGGTCCATCCGGGATCACCCCCGCGTCCGCGGGGAGCACTCCGTCAGCAAAGGCCAGGCGCGGAAACCGCCGGGATCACCCCCGCGTCCGCGGGGAGCACTTCGCCGGGGCACGACATTCGCCCCAGCGGGAAGGATCACCCCCGCGTCCGCGGGGAGCACACCACGGTTGCATATGCAACCGTGGTGGCGTGAGGATCACCCCCGCGTCCGCGGGGAGCACGGATGAGCGAAAGTTCTGGAGCGACCAGTCCGGGATCACCCCCGCGTCCGCGGGGAGCACGTCTCGCGCAGTCCGGAGATGATGGTCTCGGCGGGATCACCCCCGCGTCCGCGGGGAGCACCACCGCGTCGAGCAAGTTCGCGACCTACATCCAGGATCACCCCCGCGTCCGCGGGGAGCACATGCCCTGCCAGCGGAAATCAGGATCGGGCACCGGATCACCCCCGCGTCCGCGGGGAGCACACTTCCTGACCAGCAGGTTTATCCGCTCACCTGCGATTCTACATTCACTTTCGTCGCACTCCCTGCGCGAAGCCGTCGCACTCCCCGCCCGCAGCAAAGCTCTCCGCTCAGCCCACATCGGCCCCAATGCACCCTGCCCGCACCGCCGTTCCCAGCCCTGCAAGCACGAAGATCCCCCGCCTGCGCCTCAGCACAGGCGGGGGATCTTCCATCAAGCGCCGTACGAGCTCAGCGCCACCCTCCGAGCTCAGACCTCCGACGCAGAATCAAGCAGTTCTCCCGGCCGAGAACAGCCGCAGAGGCCAGCCGCAGAGGCCAGCCGGCAAAGCCCCGGAGAACACCAACGCCGTCCTCACAGATAGAGGCCGGTCGCCTCATCCGCATCGGCCTCGGCGATCGCATGGACGTCGCGCTCACGCAGCAACACGTACGCAACCCCTTCGATCTCCACCTCGGCGAGGTCCTCGGGATCGAAGAGCACCGAGTCACCCAGCTCGACCTGCCGGACGAGCGGCCCCGCCGCCGCGACCGAGCCCCAGGCGAGGCGCTTGCCCACCGAGGCCGTCGCCGGGATGAGGATGCCCGCAGACGATTTGCGCTCCCCGCCCTCCTTCGCCGGCTCCGCCAGGATCCGGTCGTGAAGCATGCGGATATGAGGGCCCTGCTCAGCCACGGCGGCCCCGGAAGGCGAAGAAGCCGATCACACCAGCCGCCGCGAGCACCGCACCGCCCACCGCTGCGATCCGGTCGACGCGAGGCGATCCGTCCTCGGCGACGACGAGCGACCTGGCGGAGTCCGCAGCCCGCGCGGCCAGCGCCTTGGGGTGCAGGCGGCCTACGAGCTCATCCACATTGGCGGCAAGACGCTGCTCGCGCAGGCGGATGGACTCGACGAGCTGCTCGCGCGTCGCGGTGTCGACCGTAACGTCCGAGGTGTACACATTGCTGGACATGCGCTCACTTCCTATGGCGTGGATCCGTCTCTGCCGGTGCCCTCGCACCGCTCGCCACTGAGCCTACCGCGAAGCCCCAGCCCGCGCGCGATCTTCCCACGTGCGCCGATAGGCTGGGAACGACCGCGGGCCGCACCGCCCCGGCACCCCGGACCCCAGCAGGAACAGCGAGGACACGCATGACGCGCTTCGAACCCGGCGACGCAGCACCGGACTTCACCCTGAACGACCAGGACGGGAGCCCCGTCTCACTCTCCGATTTCCGCGGGAGGAGCGTGGTCGTGTACTTCTACCCCGCCGCGATGACACCGGGGTGCACCACCCAGGCCTGCGACTTCCGCGATTCGCTCGAGGCCCTCACCGCCCACGGCATCCAGGTCCTCGGGATCTCCCCGGACTCCCCGGAGAAGCTGAAGAAGTTCGCCGAGCGCGACGGCCTCACCTTCCCCCTGCTCTCGGACCCGAGCAGGGAGATGATGACCGCCTGGGGCGCCTTCGGCGAGAAGAAGAACTACGGGAAGGTCGTCCAGGGCGTGATCCGCTCCACCGTCGTCGTCGACCCCGAGGGCACCGTGGAGCTCGCGAAGTACAACGTCCGCGCCAAGGGCCACGTCGCCCGCCTGCGCAAGGATCTGGGCATCGACGAGGCCTGACCCCCGCTTCGATAGACTGGCCGCCGCGCGCGTGTGGCGGAATCGGTAGACGCGCTGGATTTAGGTTCCAGTGTCTGCGGACGTGGGGGTTCGAGTCCCCCCACGCGCACAGACAGGCGCCGGGCACCGCACTCGCGATGCCCGGCGCCTCGCTCATCGGAGCGCCATTCCCGGAAGCTCATGCGCCGCCTCGGCCGCAAGCCGCACGAATTCCCGATGCAGCCGGTCCTCCCCCGTGATCTCCGGGTGGAACGTCGCGGCCAGCACCCGCCCCTGCCTCACCGCAACAGGGCGGTCGCCGAGGCGGGCCACCACCTCGGCGCGCCGGCCCACCTCGACGATGAGAGGCGCTCGGATGAAGGCGGCCCGCAGCGAAGAGCCGTCGCCGAGGCCGGTCTCGAGTTCCGCCTCAAATGACGCAGTCTGCGGCCCGTAGCCATTGCGCCGCACCGTGACATCGAGTCCGCCGATCCGCTCGAGACCCGCGAACCGATCGGGCGACTCGGCCTCCAGCGCCTCGCTCAGGAGGATCAGCCCCGCACAGGTCCCCAGCACGGCCATGCCCTCGGCAATGCGAGCGCGCACCGTCGCGAGCAGGCCCAGCGGAGCGGCGAGGCGCCCGATCGCAGTGCTCTCGCCGCCGGGCACCACGAGGCCGGCGAGGCCTGGGAGCTGCTCGGGACGACGCACCTGGATCACGTCGGCACCCAGTCCCCGCAGCAGGTCCACATGCTCGGTCACTGCTCCCTGAAGTGCGAGGACGCCGAGGCGCAGGCCGGCTGCCGCGGCCGGAGCCGCCTCGGCAGGGGCCTCGCCCATGGGCGGAGCGGTCACCAGCCACGCTCTGCGAGTCGGTGGGGCGCCGCCAGATCGGCGACGTTGATGCCCACCATCGCCTCTCCCAGGCCCCGCGAGACCCGGGCGATCTCCGCCGGATCCTCGTAGTGGGTGGTGGCGTGGACGATGGCACGCGCGCGTGCGGCCGGGTCGCCGGACTTGAAGATCCCCGAGCCCACGAAGACGCCATCCGCCCCGAGCTGCATCATCATCGCCGCATCCGCCGGTGTCGCCACTCCCCCGGCGACGAAGGTGACGACGGGCAGGCGACCCTCGCGCGCCACCTGGGCGACGAGCGCGTACGGGGCCTGCAGCTCCTTCGCCGCCACGTACAGCTCATCCGCGGGGAGCGCGGAGAGACGGGCGATCTCCGCACGGATGGTGCGGATGTGCCGCATCGCCTCGGAGACGTCGCCGGTGCCGGCCTCGCCCTTGGATCGGATCATGGATGCGCCCTCCGTGATGCGGCGGAGGGCCTCACCCAGATTCGTCGCACCGCAGACGAAGGGCACCTCGAAGCCGCTCTTGTCGATGTGATGAACGTAGTCGGCCGGCGACAGCACCTCGGACTCGTCGATGTAGTCCACACCGAGCGACTGGAGCACCTGCGCCTCCACGAAGTGGCCGATGCGCGCCTTGGCCATGACCGGGATCGAGACCGCGCCGATGATGCCCTCGATGAGGTCCGGGTCGCTCATGCGCGCCACGCCGCCCTGCGCTCGGATGTCCGCGGGCACCCGCTCGAGGGCCATGACTGCGACGGCACCGGAGTCCTCGGCGATCCGCGCCTGCTCCGGGGTCACGACGTCCATGATGACGCCGCCCTTGAGCATGCGCGCGAGGCCGGTGTTGAGGCGCTCGCCCGTGTCGAGGTCGGACACGGTGAGGGAGTCTGCAGCGGTGGTGGTCATGAGTGCTCCTGGAGGTTGGGGACGATATGCCGGAACCAGCATGCGCGCTCCAAGTGGTCCGGCAGAAGGTCCAGTCACAGGCATTTTGAGTGGACCAGTTGGAATGTGCGTCCATAGACTTCCGCGTATGAGCGCCGCCCTCCCCCTGGTCCTCGACCGCTCCGCCGCGACTCCGCTGTCCTCGCAGATCGCCGCGGGCGTCCGCGGGCTGGTGAGCTCGGGCGCTCTGGGCCCGGACCAGGCGGTCCCCTCGACACGCGCTCTCGCGGCCGCACTGAGGGTTTCCCGTGGAACCGTCGTCGCCGCCTACGATCAGCTGATCTCGGAGAGCTACCTGGTCAGCCGCCCGGGCGGCACCACACGGGTGCATCCGGAGGCGGGCGGGCTGCGACGGAGCTCGTTGACGGTCCACCGGGGCGGGACGAGCCCGGACGCCCCGGTCGTGGACATCCCGGCCACACAGGGTCCGGCCGGGAGGGGAGCAGGCGAGGCGGCCTCGGCGCCGGCACTCCCCCGGCCGGCAGACGACGAGGCCCGCATCGACCTCAGCCCGCACCGCCGCACTGCGCCGCGGATGGACGATCCCTCATGGCGGGAGGCCTGGCGGAGCGCGGCGACAGCGCCCGATGGACCGGACATGACCACCAGGCCTCGCCGCACATCCTCTGGTGCTCACATGGCGACAGAGCACCGCTCGTCCTCCGTGCAGGGCCTGCCCGAGCTGCGGCACGCGGTGGCCGAGCACCTGCGCCTCATGCGCTCGATGCCCGTCGACCCGGCGCATCTGGTCATCACGGCGGGAGCTCGCGACGGACTGGTGCTGACCCTGGCGGCTCTGCGGGAGTCCCTGGCACCCGTCGCCGTCGAGGAGCCCGGCTATCCGGGGCTGCGCCGAGTGCTGCGGAGGCTGGAGATGCCCACTCTGGCGGCGCCCACGGATGCGGAAGGGGTGATCACGTCACAGCTCCCGGCCTCGGCCGACGCACTCCTCCTCACGCCCAACCACCTCTTCCCCTCCGGCGCCGCGATGCCCGCTCCTCGCCGCATCGAGGTCCTGCGGCTCGCCGCCGAACGCGGTCAGCTCGTCATCGAGGACGATTTCGACAGCGACTACCGGCATGTCGGCGCGCCCCTGCCCACGCTCTGGGACCTGGCTCCGGAGTCCGTGGTGCACCTGGGCACGTTCACGCAGGTGCTGACCCCCGAGGCCGCAGTGGGGTACGTGATCGCGCCGCCGGCCCTCGTACCTGCACTCTCCGAGGCACGTGAGGACCTGGGCTCCGGGGCCTCGGTCATCGCGCAGCGCGCGGTGGCGCGCTATCTGTCCTCGGGCGGCCTGCGCCGCAGCATCACCCGCCGTCGCCGCGAGCTGGTGCGGAGGCGCCGGCAGCTGCTCGAGGCGCTGTCCGAGTGGGACGTCGAGATGGTCTCCGGGGCGCACGCCGTGGTGCGGCTGGCAGATGCGGAGCAGGCCGGAGCCGTCGCCGAGGCGTGCCTCGCCCAGGGCGTGCGCGTGGGAGACCTCGGCGGGTACTGGGGCGTGGGGGTTGATGGCTTGGCGTCTTCCGCACCGATGTCTCCGACCGCTGCGTTCCCCATTGAGACGTCCCACGGTCTGGTGCTCAACTGCGCCGATGTCTCCGAGGAGGAGGTGATCGCCGCAGCACGCATCGTCTCTCGCGCGCTCTCACACAGTGCCTGCTGATACGCGGGACACAAACAGAGCCACACTGATACTGCGCCCTGGTCACCCGTCGACGCTGCAAAGCAACGACTCTGTTGCGCATGAATCGGGCTAACCGTCCGAATACGTGACCAGCGAGCCATCTGACTTCATCGTGACACCCCATCGTCAGCCCCTCTGCATCTCCTGTCCATCACGACGAATGGACAACATCTGACTGCCCATTGTAGCGTTGCGCAAGTATGGCTATAGATGCTTCATACAATGAAGATTCTCGATCGTTGGCTGCGTCCTTCAGAGCACGCGGCCTCGCCACCTTCCCTCCGCAAGCAGGGCGACTCCAGCAGCACGTCGACATACAGTACCGACGTCAAGTACTCCTCACATAAGCGGGGATGATCCTCCACGGACATCTTTTGCTTCGAACTCGGTCATGCTCTCCTCAGTAACAGAGACGGCCAGTCCCACTTCGGCCTAGACTCAGTCAAGCGCCCATCTTCCCCGCATATGCAGGGATGACCCTGAAGCCTCTATAGGCGCAACCGTGCTCCCCGCGTAGGCGGGGGTGATCCTCTCAGGGTGATCTGCGCACGCTGTAACCAATCGTGCTCCCCGCGTAGGTGGGGATGATCCGCTGATGTCGACACCCATTTCTAGGGTCTGCGTGCGCTCCCCGCACAAGCGGGGGTGATCCGTCGTGCGACTCGAGATCGCTCCGGAAGACGTCACGCTCCCCGTATGCTCGAGCGCACTCAGCCCCTCACCCCTTCCAGGCTGCGAGCACGGTGAAGCGACGGTCGCGCGCCCACTGCTCCACCCGCGCGAACCTGTGCGAGAGGTGACTGCGATACCGCAGATGCGAGTTCTGCACGAGCACCAGCAGACCGCCGGGACGCAGAAGTGCATGCGCAGCATTGATGAGCTCGTGCGCGATCTCCGTCGTCACCGCCGTCCCATCGTGGAACGGCGGATTCAGCGTCACCACATCGAAGCTGCTCTCATCGAACCCGTCCGCCCACGGAAGCGGTGCCGTGCCATCGGCGTGCAGAATCACGGGTGCACCTCGACCAGAATCACCAGAGCCAGCACCCCTACCACCAGCGCCGACTCCAGCGCGCGCTCCACCATCACCGTCACCACCGGCACCGGCACCGGCACCGGCACCGGCACCGGCAAGCGTCAGCCTCGCCGAGGCCGCACCCGCCCAGGAGTCATCCACACCCGCCAGCGCCGCATGAGGAAACACCCGCCCGAGCTCCCTCAGCAGCCACCCGTTCCCGCAGCCCAGGTCCACGATCCTCAGCGCACGATCCTCGTCGAAGGACCCCAAGATCCCGGCACGCCACTTCGCCACCGACTCCGCGAGAAGCCGGGCTCCCCCGTCGACACGGACACCGCCATAGCAGGCGCCATAGGCCGAAACCCCGTCCTTCACCCGAGGGCCGGACAGCACGGCCGCCACGGGCGAGCCCTCTGCACTAGCCTCCCCCGCGCCGTCACTGATCCAGCCCGAGCCGATCAGCAGCCGTGACTTCGCCACCCCCGGCGAGACGTCCACGCGCGAGAAGCATCGCGCAAGCTCGGCATTGAACGCCCGCGTCATGTGCTTCTCGCGCCCGGCAAGCACCAGCTCGACCTCGACTCCTCCAGCCTCGGCCGCCGCAGCCCCTGCTGCCTCCGCCCCCGGCAAGATGCCCTCACCGTCGGACCCTCCCAGCTCCGAGACGATCGCCCCGATGAGACCGAGCACATCCCTCAGCGCCTCCACCTGTTTGGGAGCGGCGAGCACCACGCGCAGCACCCTCTGCTCAGGAGAAGCGCCCTCCCCCTGGACAGATGGCTTCCCCTGGACAGACGATTCACCCCGGACAGAGCCCTCCCCCTGTGCAGAAGCATCCCCTTCGGCGGATGCCCCTCCGCGAAGGCTGGCCTCGCCGCGGCGACCACCGTCCTCGGCCAGCATGTCCCTCACTCGCGCACGCACCTGCTCGAAGGGTCCGCGCTCGCACCCAGAAAGCCCCACAGGATCGTCATCGACAACGATCTCGGCACCGCTGCCACCCCGCGCAGATCCGGCACGTTCGCCGCGTCCGGCGAGACCCTCCGCCGCCGTATCAGCAACCGCCGCGCTCGCGACCGCGGCCTCCACCCGCTCCGCCGCGGATGCCTCATCGCACCACACAACATGCGGACCGCCCACCGCGGACTCACTCACCAGGGTCAGCGCACCGTCAGCATCGTCCAGGACGAGCGTCACGGACGGGACCGCTCCCGCACCACGCCGGCCCTCCACCTGGAACGCACCGCACGCGCCACGCTCCTCCTCGACCGCATCCGGGACCTCGACTTCCGCACGAACCTCGCCAGGCACCTTGCACCCTCCGGTTGCCGCGCCGGACACCTCGCTCTCCGCCCGCACCCTGCCGGACAGATCGAGGGCACCGGCGCCCCGGCCCACCAGGTACTCCTGCAGGAGCCGGGCGGTCGGCCGCCCCTCGGACCACCCGGGGAACACGGCCTCCAACCGCGCGCACGCGGCGCTCAGACTCGCAGCCGCGTCCGCGCACCGCTGCCGCACACCGTCCGCACCGGCCTCGACGACGGGCGATCCTGTGGGCAGCAGCGAAGCAGGCATGCCCACGAGTCTACGAGGCGCCGGACGCCTTTCCGCATACGCTCACCACCGCCCCACCCGTACGCGGGAACCACCCGCGCCCTCCCGCGTCAGGCAGCCCGGCCCCGCCTATGAGAACGCGCACCCGTACGGATAGGGTTGTGCCCGGAGATCCCTCAGATCCACAGGAGAGCAGAATGACCATTCTCGTAGGCTTCACCCCCAAGCCCCAGGGCCATGCTGCAGTGGCCTTCGCCGTGCAGGAGGCGAAGCTCCGCGGCGAGAAGCTCCTCGTCGTCAACGCCGGCCTCGGGCAGCAGGTCATCGAGGAACCGGGCATCGCCAAGAAGGGCGAGCTCGATGCTCTCCGCACCTCCCTCGAGGAGTCCGGTGTCGAGTTCGAGCTCCGCCAGAGCCTGCGAGGCAACGACTCCGCAGAGGAGCTCCTCGCCCTCGAACAGGAGGACGACAGCATCAGCATGATCGTCCTCGGCTCCCGCAAGCGCTCCGCCGTCGGCAAGCTCATCATGGGCTCCACCGCCCAGCGCGTCATCCTCGGCGCCGAGGTGCCCGTCGTCTCCGTCAAGCCCTGACCTCGGCTCGGCCACAGACAGCCCCGTACACAGAAGCTCGGGTCGCACGTGCAATCGCACGTGCGACCCGAGCTTTTGCGACGTCGAGAACGCGAAAGCCGCGATCACTCACCGTCTCCGTGCAATTGCGCGGAAAGGATGAGTGATCGCGGCACCACGGGCGGCGGCCGCTCCGCCCAGCGAGTCACCAGGCCAGGAAGTCACCAACCCAGCGACTCACCAGCGCGCGCGGCCACCCGCTCAGCGATTCATCGGCCGAGCAGCGTGCGCAGCAGCTCCGCCGTCTCGGTGGGGGTCTTGCCCACCTTGACGCCGGCGGCCTCGAGGGCCTCCTTCTTCGCCTGGGCCGTGCCCGAGGAGCCGGAGACGATGGCACCGGCGTGGCCCATGGTCTTGCCCTCCGGTGCCGTGAAGCCCGCGACGTAGCCCACGACGGGCTTCGAGACGTTGTGGCGGATGTACTCGGCCGCGCGCTCCTCGGCGTCGCCGCCGATCTCGCCGATCATCACGATCGCCTCGGTCTCCGGATCCGCCTCGAACGCCTCGAGCGCATCGATGTGCGTCGTGCCGATGACGGGGTCGCCGCCGATGCCGATCGCGGTGGAGAAGCCCAGGTCCCGCAGCTCGTACATCATCTGGTAGGTGAGCGTGCCGGACTTGGAGACGAGGCCGATGGGGCCGGACTCCGTGATCGTCGCAGGGATGATGCCGGCCAGCGACTCGCCCGGGGTGATGATGCCGGGGCAGTTGGGCCCGATGATGCGGGTCTTGTTGCCCAGCTCGCAGGCGTGCGCCCACACCGCCGCGGAGTCCTGCACCGGGATGCCCTCGGTGATGATGACGAGCAGTCCGATGCCCGCATCGATCGCCTCGAACGCGGCGTCCTTGGAGAACGCCGGCGGCACGAACGCGACGGAGACGTCAGCGCCCGTGGCCTCCATCGCCTCGCCCACCGAGGCGAAGACGGGGAGCTCGACATCGTTGCCCGCGACGTCCTTGTGGGCCACGGTCGTGCCCGCCTTGCGCGCGTTCACGCCGCCCACCACATTGGTGCCGGCCGCGAGCATGCGCGCGGTGTGCTTGGTGCCCTCGCCGCCCGTGATGCCCTGGACGATGACCTTCGAATCCTTGTTCAGGAAAATCGACATTGTTCTGTATGTCCTTCTTCAGAGATCAGTTCGCGAGAGATCAGTTCGCTGCGGCCAGTTCGGCGGCCTTGTCGGCCCCGCCGTCCATCGTGTCGACGAGCGTCACGAGCGGGTGCTTCGCCTCGGCGAGGATCGCACGCCCCTCCTCGACCGCATTGCCGTCCAGACGCACGACGAGCGGCTTGGTGGCGGCGTCGCCGAGGATCTCCAGCGCCTTCACGATGCCGTTGGCCACCGCATCGCATGCGGTGATGCCGCCGAAGACGTTGACGAACACGCTCTTCACCTGTTCGTCGCCCAGGATGACGCTGAGGCCGTTGGCCATGACCTCGGCAGAGGCGCCGCCGCCGATGTCGAGGAAGTTCGCCGGCTTCACACCGGAGTGGTTCTCACCGGCGTACGCGACGACGTCGAGGGTGGACATGACCAGCCCCGCGCCGTTGCCGATGATGCCGACCTCACCGTCGAGCTTCACGTAGTTGAGGTCGAGCTGCTTGGCCTTGAGCTCGAGCGGGTTCTCCGCGTCGAGGTCGCGCAGGTCCTCGTGGTTCGCGTGGCGGAAGGAGGCGTTCTCGTCGAGCGAGACCTTGCCGTCGAGGGCGATGATCTCGCCCGCACCGGTCTTCACGAGGGGGTTGACCTCGACGAGCGAGGCGTCCTCGCCCTTGAAGGTCTCCCACAGCTTCTGGAAGACGGGCACCAGCTTCTCGGTGGTCTCCGCGTCGAAGCCCGCGGCCTCGGCGATCTCGCGCGCCTTCGCCTCGTCGATGCCGGTGATCGCGTTGACGTCGACCTTGGCCAGCGCCTCCGGACGCTCCACGGCGAGCTGCTCGATGTCCATGCCGCCCTCACGCGAGCACATGGCGAGGAACGTGCGGTTGGCACGGTCGAGCAGGATGGAGAAGTAGTACTCCTCGGCGATGTCTGCGCCCTCGGCGATCATGACGCGCTTGGTGACGTGCCCCTTGATGTCGAGACCGAGGATCTCACCCGCCCGCTCGGCGGCCTCGTCAGGGTTGTGAGCCAGCTTCACACCGCCGGCCTTGCCGCGGCCGCCGATCTTCACCTGTGACTTCACCACCACGGTGCCGCCGCCCAGGGCCTCAGCGCCCTTCTTCGCGTCTTCGGGGGTGTCAGCGACCTTCGCGGCGAGGACGGGAACTCCGTACTCCTCGAAAAGGTCACGCGCCTGATACTCGAAAAGATCCACGTGTCTTCCTTCGTGTGTTGTTGGCACCGCCCGGCACGCGGACTCCGCGCCGGTGAAGCGCCCCGTTCGGATTGACGTCGAGGGACTCAACCGCCGTCAGTCTAATCCGCATACGGGAGCGCCCTCTATGTGCGGATTGACACACCGGCATGATGCCTTTGCCGCCGAGATTCTTGATCTGAAGGTAAAATCGGGTCCATGAGCGCAGAGACGACATCCGCCGCGGAGTTCGCCGCTCCCGAGCACACCGCCCGGGAACGCGACGAAGTGGACCGCATCGTCGCCGCCTGGCGCAGCGCGCGGCCGGACATCGACGTCACCCCGATGGAGATCCTCTCCCGCGTGACCCGGCTGTCCCGCCAGCTCGACCGCAAGCGCAAGGCCGTCTTCTCCTCCCACGGCCTCGAGATCTGGGCCTTCGACGTGCTCTCCGCGCTCCGCCGGGCGGGCGAGCCCTATGAGCTCTCCCCCACCGCCCTCACGGAGGAGATGCTCGTCACCTCCGGCACCATGACCAACCGCATCGACCGGCTCACCACCGCCGGCTGGGTCTCCCGCCATCGCACGCCCACCGACCGCCGAGGCGTCCTCGTCCGGCTCACCGACGCCGGACGCGGCAAGGTCGACGGCGCCCTCGCGGACTTCGTCGAGCTCGAGTCCCGCCTGCTCGAGGAGCTCGCCGACGCCGAGCGCGCCGCCCTCGCCGGCTCCCTCCGCCATCTGCTCGCCTGCGTCGAGGCCGTGGGCGAGCCCTCTCCCGAGGATGACGACCGCACCGCCCCCCTGTCGCAAGGAGGACACCCATGACCGTCACCGCCCGCCGCCGCATCGCCCTGCCCGCCCTCACCGCAGCCGCGGCGCTCCTGTTCGGCGGCTGCGCCGTCGTCGACTCCGAACGTCCCGATGAGGTGCCCTCGGTCTCACCGGAGACCATCACCCCCGTGCCCACCCCCGAGGACTTCTCGCAGGTGCCGATCGTCGACGTGAGTCCCGGCGGGGCGGAGGACACCGATTTCGTCTGGCAGGGCCTGGCCGCGGCCGTCGAGCAGGAGCGCGAGGCCTACCTCCACGCCTGGATCCGCACCTCCGCGGAGCTCCCCGAGGACGGCGAGACCGCGCTCACCCCCGAGTTCCCCGACAGCGTGAGCCTCACGGTCCCCGTCGAGGCCGTCACGGTCAGCGAGGACGACCCGGCCATGAAGCTCATCGAGGGCACGTTCGCGGTCGAGCAGATCGGCACGAGCGCCTTCGTGCTCACCGGCGAGGACACCGAGGCCCACGAGGAGCTGCACCCCCAGGGACCGGACGATGCGGCCCGCTGCACCGCCGAGGACGGCAACGAGCGCATCCAGGCGGCTTCGCAGAACCTCGCGACCGCACTGGTCGAGGACGATGCCGCCGCCCGCGAGGAGCTCCGGCTCCAGTGGGCCGCGGCACCCGCGGTGTGGTGGGGCATCCAGCGGACCGCGATCGACCTCGCGGCATCGGATCAGGAGTCTGCCGGCGACTTCCTCCTCGAGGCCTGCGCACCGCACCTGGAGGACTGAGCGGCTCAGATGCTGTCGCCGTCGGCGTCCACCCCGTGCGCTTCGTCCTCGCGCAGGCTCACGCTCTCCACGCCGGGCAGGTCCGTGAGCTCGGGCACCAGCTGGTGCACCGGCCTCCGGCCCAGGAAGCGGATGTCCATGCGCACCAGCGCGGCGCCGTCGTCTGCGGTGAGCCTGCGGCTGCCCACCACCTGACCGGCGAAGCCCATCGTCGTCGCCACCGCCAGCAGGTCGCGCAGCACACCGGCGCCGTCGCGATACGTCACCCGCACGAGGCGCCTGCGGTCGGCATCGGGGATCCGCCGGATGAGCGGCGCCACCACGAACAGGGTCACGAGGGTGAGGACGGTGAGCATCACGGCGAGCGAGAGCATGCCCGCTCCGCACGCCATGCCCACGGCCGCGGAGACCCAGACCGTGGCTGCGGTGGTGAGCCCTCGCACCATGGTGCGCCCCTTGAAGATCACCCCGGCGCCCAGGAACCCGATCCCGGTCACCACCTGCGCGGCGATGCGGGAGGGATCCAGCATGACGTCGTCGGCCAGGACGGTGGCGAACCCGTAGGCCGAGACCAGGGTGAAGGCGCACGAGCCCATGCCCACCAGCACGTGCGTGCGGTACCCCGCGCTCTTCTGCCGCAGCTGCCGCTCCAGCCCCAGCAGGGAGCACAGCACGAAGGACGCGAGCAGCAGCTCGGCCTCGACGAGGCTCGTCTCGTGCAGAAATCCCAGCAGGGGGTCCACGTCCGTCACCAGCGCTTGGGCGGAGGCGCCGGCTCAGAGGGGTGAGCGGCGTAGTACTCGGCGGCCAGCTCATAGGCCCGCAGCGAGGCCGGCAGGAAGATCGCCGCCAGGAAGATCGCGGCCGGCACGATCGCACCGGCCGCACCCCAGAAGTCGACAGGGGGTGCCGTGAGCATCGAGACGCCGAACAGCGCCTGCAGGATCTGCCACGCGATCGCGGCGGGACGGCCCCACCGGTGCATCCGCCAGATCGCCAGCGCCACCGCGAACAGGCCCAGCGCCAGCACCACGAACATCGCGGCCAGCGCGATGAGGGAGACCGTGCTGCTGCCCGCGCCCACCGCGATGAAGGCGACCGCCGCGACGAGCAGCGCCGCCGATTCGAGCCACACGATGCCCGCGGCCACCACGATGCCCCGCGGCCTCGGCGGCAGCGCCTCGGGAGCGGCTTCCCTGCGGCCCTGGGCTCCCATGCCGCTCAGAGCGTCGCCCGGGCGAAGCCGGGGACCAGCTGCTCGTCGATGATGGACTCCCGCACGCTGTAGGGCAGGAAGGCGCAGCCGAGCGCCGTCACCGTCACCCATTCGAGGTCGTCGAGCGTCCAGCCCGCCTCGTCCACGAGCCGGCGCATCTCCTTCGTCACGCTCGTGTCCGACATGAGCCTGTTGTCCGGGTTCACCGTGACGGCGAAGCCCAGCTCCTTGAGCCGCGTGACGGGATGGCCCGCGATGGACTCCGCCGCACCGGTCTGGAGGTTCGAGGAGGGACAGACCTCGAGCGGCACCTGCTGGTCGAGCACCCAGGCGGCGAGGCGACCGTACTCCGGGGCGGTCTCCACGCCGTCGCCGTCGGCATCGCCCATGACGCCGCGGACCTCCGCGGCCTCCGCCCAGCCTGCGATGTCCTCCGTGATGCGCACGCCGTGGCCGATCCGCTGCGCATGGCACACGTGCACGGCCGAGCGGATGGACTCCGCCCCGGCCGCCTCGCCGGCGTGGATCGTGACGGGGAAGCTCGCACGGTGGAGCAGGTCGAAGGCCTCGAGGTGGTTCTCCGGCGGGAAGCCGTCCTCAGCGCCGGCGATGTCGAAGCCCACGACCCCGGCGTCCCGGTGCCGCAGCGCGAGCTGCGCAATCTCTGTCGCACGGTCGGCATGGCGCATCGCGGTGATGATCTGGCCGGCGCGGATCGAACGGCCCTCCCGGGCCGCCAGCGCGATGCCCTCCTCGATGCCGGCCTGCACGGCCTCGACGGCCTCGTCCAGCGTCAGACCGCCGGCGAGGTGCTGTTCGGGCGCCCAGCGCGCCTCGGCCACGACGACGCCGTCGGCCACCTGGTCGAGCACCCATTCGCGGGCCACTCGGGTGAGCGCGGGCGCCGTCTGCATGACGGCGAGCGTCTGGTCGAAGGTCTGCAGATAGCGGACCAGGTCACCGGAATCGGCCGATTCCGAGAACCAGGCGCGGAGCCCCTCTGGATCGGCGACGGGGAGCGCGTGGCCGGCCTCCGCCGCGAGCTCCACGATGGTCTGCGGCCTCAGCCCCCCGTCCAGGTGGTCGTGCAGCGACACCTTGGGCAGGGCGAGGATCGGGTCGTCTGAGCGGACTCCAGCGGGAGTCGGGAAGAGTTGTGCATCCACACGCCCAGCCTAGCCCTCCCCGCCCTCGTCCTCCATGCGCCTGCGCTCATCCGCGAGCTCGCGCCCCAGGCCTGTGACGGAGGAGAGGAGCCCGTCGCTCGGCACCACCGTGACGCCCTCGTTCCCGAGCGTGCCGACGGCGCGCCGCGAGCGCACCTCCAGCCCGGCCACGAGCTGCGGCTCCGCGGGCTGAGCGCCGGCCTCCGCGTCCGGCTCGGGCACGAGCGCCGTGGGCTCCCCGCCCTCGCCCGGCCAGCTCGCGAGCAGCGCCCTCATCCCCAGACCGGGCTCCGGGACGACGGACAGCACGACCTGCTCCCGGACGGAGCGGGGCAGGACCTTCGCGCCGTCCGCGCCGTACCAGATGAGCGAGGGCAGGCTCGCCTCGGCGTCGGCCTCTTCCTCAGGCCCCTCGCCGGTGCCGGCCTCCTCTCCCGCGGAGCCGGCTTCCTCGCCCTCCGCGGGGGCCTCCCCGCCGGTTCCGGCCTCGGCAGCCTCGGCGGCCAGCCCCTCGAGGTGCTCCAGCACCCCCTGCGGCGCGGCGGAGCCGAAGGGGGCGAGCACGTCCGCACCCGCCTCGGAGGCCCCGCGGGCCCAGTCCGCGCCCGCCTCCGCGGTGTCGCTCAGCGTCCGCTCCGCAGCACTTCCCTCGCCGAGCACCACGATCTCCTCCCCGTGCTGGGAGGCGTACTCGCGCGCGCCCGCGTCGAAGGCCTCGAGCACTTCACCGCCGTCCGGGAAGCCCTGTGAGACGGACACCGCGACCGTCCCGCTCTCCGTCGCCGAGGCCGCCGCGAATCCAGCGAGATAGGCCGGTTCCGCGAGGTCGAAGTCGATGGTGAGCACATTCTCCGGCAGCTGCGCCTCTCCCGCGGCGCCCACCGCGAGGAAGGCCTGCGAGGACGCTGCGCCTGCGACCTCGGCCAGCGCCTCGCCGCCGCCCGGCCCCACCGCCACCGTGAGCGTGCACGCATCCGCCGTGTAGCGCTCGAGCGCCGCCCGGGTCTGCGCCGCCGTGCTCACCCGCTGCGAACTCGTCGAGTCCACCACGCCCTCGCCCACCGCCGTCCGGATCTGCGAGAACACCTCCTGGCCCACGCTGAAGTCGCTGAATCCGGCGGGCGCGGAGACCGCGCACACGGACGTCCGCACGAGGTCCTCGCGCTCCCCCGGCCCCGTGCTCCCGCAGGCGGCGAGCACACCCGCCAGCACGCCCGTGAGCACGAGCGCCGAGGCCCGGGTGCCGATGCGGGCGCCGAGGCGCGCTCCGGCCCGGGCGCCTGTGCGATCGGGGAGGCGGCGCATCGGGCTCAGCCTCCCGCCGCGTCGAGGGCAAGGCTGCGCAGCGCGATCGCGCAGAACACCCGCACACCCGCCGCGAGCGCCCGCTCGTCGACCGTGAAATCGCCCTGGTGCAGGTCGTAGGTGCGACCTCCCGGTGTGCGCGTGCCCAGCCGGACGAGCGCGCCCGGCCGGGAGGTGAGGTACCAGGCGAAGTCCTCGCCGCCCATCGACTGCGGGGTCAGCTGCACGGTGTCCGCACCCAGCTCCTCGCGGATCGCGGCCTCGGCGAGCGTGACCTCCTCCTCGGTGTTCACGACGGGCGGGACGCCCCTGCGGTGGTCGAGGTCGACCTCCACCCCGTACGGTCCGGCGATGCGGTCGACGAGATCGGGCAGCACGTCCGCCACCTGGTTCCAGCCGTCCACGTCGAGGCAGCGCAGGGTGCCGGTGAGCAGCCCCTCGCCCGGGATGGCGTTGGGCGCGTGCCCGGCCTCGATGTGGCCCCATACGAGCGAGATCGCATGACGCGGGTCGATGAGCCGGCTCAGCGTGGCCGGCAGATCCGTCGCCAGCCGGCCGAGGGCGTAGACGAGATCCTCCGTGAGGTGCGGTCGCGAGGTGTGCCCGCCGTGCCCGGACAGCCGGATGACGACGGTGTCCCCGGCCGCTGTGATGGGGCCGATGCGCGAGCCCACGCGCCCCACGTCCACATTGGGATCGCAGTGCAGTGCGAACGCCCGCTCCACCCCGTCGAGGGCCCCCTGGGCGATCGTCGTGAGCGCACCGCCGGGCGTGACCTCCTCAGCGGGCTGGAAGATCAGCCGGATCGTCCCGCCCAGGCCGCCGGGGGTCGAACGATGCAGGCTCTCGAGCACGAGGCCGGCGCCGAGCAGGCTCGTGAGGTGGACGTCGTGGCCGCACGCGTGGGCGACGTCGGGAACCGTCGAGGCCCAGGGCAGCCCGGTCGTGTCGGCCAGCGGCAGCGCGTCGATGTCTGCGCGGAGCGCGGTGAGCGCAGGCCCCTCACCCACATCGCACACGAGCCCGGTGCCCTCGAGCAGACGCGGCGCCAGCCCCGCAGCCCGCAGCCGGTCCGCGATCGCCGCCGTCGTCCGGTGCTCGGCGAAGGACAGCTCCGGGTGCGCGTGGATGTCGCGGCGGAACTCCAGGAGCTCGTCGTGGAACCGCTCCAGCACCCCGCCGATGCGGGTGGGGCCCTGTTCTGCCCCGGTCTCCTCAGCTGCCACGTGCGCCTCTTCCCTGTCGTCCGTGCCGGCTCCGTCTCACCGCGCCGGCTGCGGCATCCGATTCTAGTGCCCGGCCGCCCGGCACCGCCCCGATGCCCGGCGCCGGGCGCCCGGCCGCTCTCCCCGGAGGAGGCCGTCCTCGGAGAAGACAGTCCTCAGAGGAGGTCGGTGCGGCCGCGGGCCTCGGCCTCGGCGACGGCCTTCTTCACGAGCTGGGCCTGCGCGCGCGAGGTCACGAGCACGACGTCCTCGGTGTCCACGACCACCATGTCCTGCACACCCACGAGCGCGACCGTGCGGCCGGTCTCGGAGACGACGACCCCGCGCGAGGCGATGTCGATCACCTCGGCCTCACCCACCACCGAGACCGCGGTGCTCTCGCCCGGCACCGGCTGCCGCAGCTTGGCGACCGAGTCGAAGTCGCCCACGTCGTCCCAGCCGAAGTCGCCCGGGACCACGATGACCCTGCCCGCCGCGGCGGCCGGCTCGGCGACCACATAGTCGATGGCCTTCTTCTCCAGCTGCGGCCACTCGCGCCGCATGGCCTCGTCCCACCCGGGCGTCCCCGCGGTGTCGGCGATGCGGCGGAGGCCTGCGTGGAGGTCAGGGGCCTCCTGCTCGATGAGCTCGAGCAGGGACGCCGCGCGCATGATGAACATCCCTGCGTTCCAGCGATAGCCGCCGGAGTACGCGTACTGCCGGGCGGTGACGGCATCCGGCTTCTCGACGAAAGCGGCCGCGCGGCGGGCGGTGGGCGCCCCCGGTATCCCCAGGAGGCCGCCCGTCTCGATGTAGCCGTAGGCCGTCGCGGGGTACGTGGGCGTGATGCCGATCGTGACGATGTCGCCGGTGCTCGCCGCCGCCGCTGCCGCCTGCTCCACGACGGCGAGGAACTCGCCCACGTTCGTGATCGAGTGGTCGGCGGAGAACGAGCCGATCACAGCATCCGGATCGCGGTCGCTGATGAGCATCGCCGCGAGCCCGATCGCAGCGGCGGAGTCCTTGGGCGAGGGCTCGGCCACGATCCGGTCCGCACGCAGCCGGGGCAGCTGTGCGGCGACGGCCTCGGCGTGCGCCTGACCCGTCACCACCCAGGTGTGCGCGGGATCGGCGAGCTGCGCGGCGCGCTCCCATGTGGCCTGCAGCAGGGTCGATCCCGTGCCGAGCACATCGTGGAGGAATTTGGGGCTCGAGGCGCGTGAGACGGGCCACAGCCGGGTGCCGGAGCCGCCCGCGGGGATGACGGCATGGAAGTTCTCGATCATCCGCCCCATTATTCCGGATCGGGCACCGTCCGCATCCGGCGACCCGCGGGAGCCTCACCGCCGCGCAGGCCTCGCTGCGACCGCCCGGCATCCCGCATTTTCGTCACCCGCCTCTTCCCTAATTTCCGGCTGATACGGATCCTCTCGCCGTATGGGACGAGGATTGTGCCTTTTCACAGGGAACAGGGAGGATGGGGGCACCCGCGGTGGGCCGCAGATTGGCGTCGTGTCCGCTCCGGGCGTACTTTTCACAGGTACACATCTGCTCGTTCCCCCTATGGAGGATGCCCCGTGGCCAAGGCCTCAACCGGCACTCTGTACCGCGGAAGGGAAGGCATGTGGTCGTGGGTCGCCCATCGTGTGACCGGCGTCGGCATCTTCTTCTTCCTGCTCGTGCACGTGCTCGACACCGCACTCGTCCGCGTCTCGCCAGAGGCGTACAACGCAGTCATCGACACCTACAAGACGCCCTTCATGGCGTTCGGTGAGGTGATTCTCGTTGCCGCGATCGCCTTCCACGCATTCAACGGCCTCCGCGTCATCGCCGTCGACTTCTTCAAGGGCGGCCCCGCGAACCAGAAGAAGCTCTTCTGGGGGGCCATGGTCCTGTGGCTCGTCATCATGGTCGCCTTCCTGTGGAGGCACATCCCCAACTCGCTGGGAGGAGCATTCTGATGAGCGCCCCCACCATCCCCGCGCCGCGCACCGGCTACCAGCGCTCCACGGCGAAGGGCTCGAACTTCGAGCTCGCGGCCTGGCTGTTCATGCGCCTGTCCGGTGTCCTGCTCGTCATCCTCATCTTCGGCCACCTCATCGTGAACATGTGGCTGGGCGACGGTGTGCACCAGATCGACTTCGCCTTCGTGGCCGGCAAGTGGGCGAGCCCCTTCTGGCAGATCTGGGACCTGCTCATGCTGTGGCTGGCGATGCTGCACGGCACCAACGGTGTCCGCACCGTCATCCTCGACTACGCCGAGCGCCCTGCGACCCGCATGACGCTGCAGGTGGTCCTCTACATCGCATCCCTCGTCGTCGTGGTCCTGGGCACGCTCGTGATCTTCACGTTCGATCCGTGCATCGCCGGCGCCGACTTCCAGTTCTGCCCGGCCTGAGCCCGGCTCCTAAGGAGAACAGACACCTATGCAGGTACATGAGTACGACGTCGTGATCGTCGGCGCGGGCGGCGCCGGCATGCGCGCGGCGATCGAGTCCGGCCAGCGTGCGCGCACCGCCGTGCTGACCAAGATCTACCCCACCCGCTCCCACACCGGCGCGGCGCAGGGCGGCATGTGCGCGGCCCTCGCCAACGTCGAGGAGGACAACTGGGAGTGGCACACCTTCGACACGATCAAGGGCGGCGACTACCTGGTCGACCAGGACGCCGCCGAGGTCATGGCGAAGGAGGCCATCGACGCGGTCCTCGACCTCGAGAAGATGGGCCTGCCGTTCAACCGCACGCCCGAGGGCCGGATCGACCAGCGCCGCTTCGGCGGCCACACCCGCGATCACGGCAAGGCGCCGGTCCGCCGCGCCTGCTACGCCGCCGACCGCACCGGGCACATGATCCTCCAGACGCTCTACCAGAACTGCGTCAAGCACGGCGTCGAGTTCTTCAACGAGTTCTACGTCCTCGACCTCGTCATGACCGAGGTCGACGGCAAGGAGCAGCCCGCGGGCGTCGTCGCGTACGAGCTCGCCACCGGCGAGATCCACGTGTTCCGGTCCAAGGCCGTCGTCTTCGCCACCGGCGGGTTCGGCAAGGTCTTCAAGACCACCTCGAACGCCCACACCCTCACCGGCGACGGCGTCGCGGTCACCTACCGCCGCGGCCTCCCCCTCGAGGACATGGAGTTCTTCCAGTTCCACCCCACGGGCCTCGCAGGCCTCGGCATCCTCCTCTCCGAGGCCGCCCGCGGCGAGGGCGGCATCCTCCGCAATGCGGACGGCGAGCGGTTCATGGAGCGCTACGCGCCCACCATCAAGGACCTCGCGCCCCGCGACATCGTGGCCCGCTCGATGGCCAATGAGGTGCGCGAGGGCCGCGGCTGCGGTCCCAACAAGGACTACGTCCTCCTGGACCTCACCCACCTCGAGCCGGCGCACATCGACGAGAAGCTGCCGGACATCACGGAGTTCGCCCGCACGTACCTGGGCGTGGAGCCCTACACGGAGCCCGTGCCGGTGTTCCCCACCGCCCACTACGGCATGGGCGGCATCCCCACGAACGTCGACTCCGAGGTGCTGCGGAACAACACCGATGTGGTCCCCGGGCTCTACGCCGCCGGTGAGTGCGCCTGCGTGTCCGTCCACGGCTCCAACCGCCTGGGCACCAACTCGCTGCTGGACATCAACGTGTTCGGCAAGCGCGCGGGCATCGCCGCGGCGGAGTACGCGCAGACAGCGGCCATGCCCGAGCTGCCGGAGAACCCCGAGACCTTCGTCGCCGGCGAGATCGAGCGGCTGCGCACCTCCGACGGACCCGAGCGCATCGCCGCGATCCGCCGCGATCTGCAGGAGACGATGGACGCCAACGTCCAGGTGTTCCGCACCGACGAGACGATGCGCCAGGCACTCAACGACATCGAGGCCCTGCGGGAGCGCTACAAGAACATCGGCATCCAGGACCGCGGCAAGCGCTTCAACCTCGACCTCCTCGAGGCCGTGGAGCTGGGCTTCCTTCTCGAGATCGCCGAGGTCGTCACCGTCGCGGCCATCCATCGCAAGGAGTCGCGCGGCGGTCACTTCCGCGAGGACTTCCCGGACCGCGATGACGAGAACTTCATGCAGCACACGATGACCTACCGCGACCCGGAGTCGGAGACCGAGGGCATCCCCGGCATGCGGCTCGAATGGAAGCCGGTGGTCATCACCCGTTACCAGCCGATGGAGCGCAAGTACTGATGGCAGAGAACACTCAGGCCGCAGAGCCGGCTTCCAAGATCGACCTGCCGGCGAGCGTCGGCGGCGAAGCGGGGGGAATCCCCTCCTTCCAGGTGACCGCGAAGATCGCCCGCTTCGACCCGGAGCGCGATTCCGAGCCGCACTGGGAGGAGTACCGCGTCGAGATGCACGGCACCGACCGCGTGCTCGACGTCCTCCACAAGATCAAGTGGGAGATCGACGGCTCGCTGTCCTTCCGCCGCTCGTGCGCGCACGGCGTGTGCGGCTCCGATGCCATGCGCATCAACGGCCGCAACCGCCTCGCGTGCAAGTCCCTGCTCAAGGACTTCCAGAAGAACCCCACCGATCCGGTGGAGATCACCGTCGAGGCGATCAAGGGCCTTCCGCTGGAGAAGGACCTCATCGTCGACATGGAGCCGTTCTTCCAGTCGTACCGCGAGATCATGCCGTTCCTCATCACCTCCGGCCAGGAGCCCACGAAGGAGCGCGTCCAGTCGCAGGCCGACCGCGCGATCTTCGATGACACCACCAAGTGCATCCTGTGCGCCTCCTGCACGACCTCGTGCCCGGTGTTCTGGACGGACGGCCAGTACTTCGGCCCGGCCGCGATCGTGAACGCCCACCGCTTCATCTTCGACAGCCGCGACGAGGGCGGGGACATGCGCCTCGAGGTCCTCAACGACCGCGAGGGCGTGTGGCGCTGCCGCACCACCTTCAACTGCACCGATGCCTGCCCCCGCGGCATCCAGGTGACGAAGGCGATCGCGGAGGTCAAGCAGGCGCTGCTCACACGCACCCTGGCCTGACCGCTCGCCGTCGCCGCAGGGCCCCGCTGCGCACGATCCCTCGTGCGCAGCGGGGCCCTCGTGCATGTGTGCGTCCTCCGGGTTCGCAGCCTGCCTCCGTGTTTGCGCACCGGACCTCCGCTCCACCGTGCTGCAGCGGCGCAATCCGGAAGCGACTGCAGGTAGGGTGACGGCGTGTCCGCCAGAATCGTCGCCGTCCTCGCAGTCTGCCTCGCCCTCCTCGCGCCGTCGGCCGCCCCCGCCGCAGCGCAGACCCTTCCGCAGCCGGCCCCTCCCACTGCTCACACCGCGCCACAGGCTTACACCGCACCGCAGGCCCAGGCCTCGCCCACGGAGCCGCCCGTGTACGATCCGGGGCCGCTCACAGACGGGTCCGCACCCCCGGAGCTGCCCGCCGAGGCGTGGATCCTCGTCGATCTCAACACCGGCGATGTGCTCGCCGCGCACGAGCCCGAGCTCCCGCACCCGCCGGCCTCGACCATCAAGCTCCTCACCGGCCTCGCGCTCGTCGAGGAGCTCGACGATCCGGAGGCGGAGCAGGAGGCCGTCTTCGAGGACATGGCCGTCGACGGGACCAAGGTCGGCATCGTGCAGCAGAACGACTACACGATCGGGGACCTCTTCCACGCCATGCTCATGTCCAGCGCCAACGACGCCGCCCATTCCCTCGGTGAGGCGGTGGGCGGCCAGGAGCGCGCCGTCGAGCTCATGAACGCCAAGGCCGCGGAGCTCGGCCTCACCGGCACGCTGGCCCGCGACACCGCCGGTCTCAACGACACGGAGCAGCACACGACGGTCACGGACCTCGTGCGCATCGGCAACGCGGTCCTCGCCGATGACTACCTCATGGAGGTCATCGGGACGACCGAGTACGACTTCCCCGGCGCGGTCAACCCGGACACGGACGAGGAGAACCCCGGCTATCCGATCGCGAACCACACCCGCGTCGTCGGCGAGGTGGACGGCGGCCTCGGGCTGAAGAACGGCTTCACGCGGAAGGCCGGGGGCTCCTTCGTGGCCGTCGTCGAGCGTGACGGCACGCGGCTGGCCTCGGCGGTCCTCGGTGCGCAGACGCACACGCGGGACGGGGCCGTGGACCTCATCGAATGGGGCTTCGCCCAGTCCTCGCCCGCACCCGTGAGCCGCCTCGATCTCCGCACTCCCGCGGAAGCCGAGGAGGAGGCCAGGGCCGAGGAAGCCTCGGCGCGGGAGGCCGAGGAGGCAGCGGCACAGGAGAGTCCTGCGGCGGAGGAGGCCGCGGAGGCACGTCTCCCGCTCACCGCGCCCGCCTGGCTGGGCCTGCTCGGCATCGGCGGGGCCGTCCTGGTCCTCGTCGTGCTCGCGGCACTGCTCCGGGGTCTCCGGGGCAGGTCCCGCGCACCCCGTCACTGAGGCGGGACCGTCACCGAGGCGAGACTGCTGCTCAGCCAGGGCTTTCACCGAGGCGGGACCGTCACCGAGACGGCTCCGCCGCTGAGGCTCGGGCGCCGGCTGCGCTCGGACCTGCTCCTCCCCGCGCCTTCCCCGGCCGGGTCCACCCGAAGGAGCCTCAGAAGCCGGAGAGGATGCCGCGCTCCGTGAGCTTCGAGGCCAGCCCGGCCCCGTCCGAGGCGTAGATCCAGGGCACCCCCTGCCCGCGCCCGGTGTGCCGGGATCGTCCGCCCGCCCACACGGCCTCGCCCGCAGTGAGCTGGCGGATCGCGACCGCAGCGACGTTGTCCGGGTGGTTGTCGACGAACTCGCCGTAGATCTCCTCGTCGTGCTGCCCGTCGTCGCCCACGAGGAGCCAGCGCATGCGCGGGAACTCGCGCGCCAGGCGCTCCAGCGAATTGCGCTTGTGCTCCACGCCGCTGCGGAAGGCCCGCGTTGCGGTGGGTCCCCAGTCCGTCAGCAGCAGCGGACCGTCCGGGTAGAGGTTGCGGGAGAGGAAGCGCTTGAGGGTGGGCGCCACGTTCCAGGCGCCGGTGGACAGATAGATGATGGGCGAATGGGGCCGCAGATAGGTGAGCCGGTCGTACAGGACGGCCATGCCGGACACCGGCGTGCGCGCGTGCTCGTCGAGGACGAAGGTGTTCCAGGCGGCGAGGAAGGGCCGGGGCAGGGCCGTGACCATCACGGTGTCGTCGATGTCCGAGATGATCCCGAAGGTCTGGTCCCGGCCGATGATCGTCACCCGCGACCGGTCCACGAGGGAGTTCCCCGTCCAGATCTCGATCTCCACGGTCCCGGGCTCGAACGTGCCCGGGATGACGGCGTCGACCACTCCCCCGCGGTCGCACTCGACCATGTGCTCCTGGTCGCCCACCCGCACCCAGGCGGTCTCATCGGCCAGCGGGACGGCCCCGAAGGAGCGGAAGCCGCGGATGCTCTGCCGGAGATCGGCCGCCGGCTGCCCGGTCCGGGTGAGCACGAGGCGGGCGAGCACGCGCAGGCTCGTCTCCGTGCCGTAGGAGTCGTAGCAGATGGCGGTCCGCTTCCAGCCATGGCCCTCCGCCTTCTCGCGCAGCCACGCGTTGAAGGAGTCCTCCATCCGGGCCGCCGTGTGCCGCACCTCGGGCGCGAGATTGAGCGGCGCGGGGGCCGCAGCCCTGCTGCTCCTGCCGGGTCGTCGTCTGCTGCGCATCACGCTGCTCCTCGTCGGGGGCGGGCCCTGTGCGCTCAGCGGCGCAGGAAGCCCACGCGGTCGTAGACATCGGCGACGGTGGCGTCCGCGATGGCCTCGGCGGCATCCGCACCCCGCAGCAGCATGCGCTCGAGCTCCGCGGGATCGTCCATGAGCTCGAGCGTGCGCTCGCGCAGCGGGCTCAGCGCCTCGACCGCGACGTCAGCCAGTGCGACCTTGAGATGGCCGTACATCTTCCCCTCGAACTCCGCCACGATCTCCTCGACCGGCCGCCCGGAGAGGGAGGAGTAGATGGTCAGCAGATTGGACACGCCCGGCTTGGCCTCGGGGTCGTAGGCGATCTCGGTGCCCGCATCCGTGACGGCCGACCTGATCTTCTTCGCGATCGCCTTGGGCTCATCGAGGATGTTGATGAGGCCTGCGGGCGTCTTCGCGGACTTCGACATCTTGGCCGTGGGCTCCTGCAGATCGTAGATCTTGGCGGTGGCCTTGAGGATATGGGGCTCGGGGACCGTGAAGGCCTTCCCGTAGCGGTGGTTGAACCGCTCGGCCAGGTTGCGGGTGAGCTCGAGGTGCTGACGCTGGTCCTCGCCCACCGGCACGAGGTCCGTCTGGTAGAGCAGGATGTCCGCGGCCATGAGCGCCGGATAGCTGAGCAGGCCCAGGGAGACGTGCTCGTTCTTCGCGGACTTGTCCTTGAACTGGGTCATCCGCTGCGCCTCGCCCAGTCCCGTGGTGCACTCGAGGACCCAGCCCAGCTGGTTGTGGGCGGGGATGTGCGACTGCACGAAGATGGTGGACCGCTCCGGGTCCAGGCCCGCCCCGATGAACTGCGCGGCCGTGCGCAGGGTGCGCTCCCGCAGCGCGGCCGGATCGTGCTCGACGGTGATCGCGTGCTGGTTGGCGATGAAGAAGAAGGCGTCGTGCGTCTCCTGCTGCTCCACGAACTGCTGCAGCGCCCCGATGTAGTTGCCCAGGTGGAGGGAGTCCGAGGTGGCCTGGATGCCGGAGAGGGAGCGGGGACGGTGCGCAGCGGGTTCAGTCATGCCCATCATTCTGCCACCGGGCCCGCGACCAGCGCGGGGAGGTCGTACTCGACGACGAGGGGGGCGTGATCGGACCAGCGCTCGGCGTAGGTCTCCGCCCGGTGCACCTTCGCCTCCTTCGCGGCGGCGGCCAGGCCCGGGGTCGCCATGTGGTAGTCGATGCGCCAGCCGGTGTCGTTGTCGAAGGCCTTCCCGCGCATGGACCACCAGGTGTAGGGACCCTCGACGGGGCCGGCGAGGCTGCGTGCGACGTCCACGAACCCGCTCTCGCCGAAGAAGCGGTCGAAGTACGCCCGCTCCTCGGGGAGGAAGCCCGCGTTCTTGCGGTTGCCCTTCCAGTTCCTGATGTCCAGCTCCGTGTGCCCCACGTTCATGTCACCGGTGACGAGCGCGTGGTCGGCGTGCGCGGCGAGCTCCGGGAGGCGGACCAGCATCTGGTCGAGGAACCGGTACTTGTCGTCCTGGCGCGGAGTGCCCACCTCGCCCGAGTGCACATAGGCGCTCACGACGGTGAGCAGGGATCCGTCGGCGAGGCGATGATCCGTCTCGAGCCAGCGGCCGGCGGCATCGAAGTAGCCGTCGCCGTTGCCCACGCGGACGGCCTCGGGCGCGGTCTTCGAGAGGACCGCGACACCGGCGCGGCCCTTCGCCTCGGCGTCCGCGCTCTGCACCTGGTAGCCGCAGTCGGCGAGCACGTCGAACACGATGTCATTGGCGGCCCGCACCTCCTGCAGGGTGAGGAGGTCCGGCTGGACGGCTTCCATCCACGGGCCGATGCCCTTGCGCAGCGCGGCGCGGATTCCGTTGACGTTCACAGTGGCGATTCGCAGCATGTACCGCATTCTCGCAGAGTTCCGGGCCGAGGAGGGCCTCATCCGCCCACGCGCACCGCCTCGTCGAAGTGGGGAGAACCCGATTCCTGGCGCGTGGTTTCCGTGTCAGAATGAATGCACTGTGAGCTGCGGCTCCTGAACGTGTGTGACGATGTCACTGCAGGTGCGGCTGGGTCCGCGCGTATGCTTGGGCCCATACCGACAAGAGGAGAAGGCCATGACCGAGAACCAGAACTTCGAGGCGGACAGCCTCATCATCAGCCCTCTCGATGAGCTCGATCCGCTCGAACTCCGCGAGGAGATCCTCGGTGCGCAGGAAAGGTTCTGGGGCGAGCGCGACCTCAGCCAGCACCACGAGCCCTATTGGTTCCGACAGTTCTCCGCGGGAGGCCTGATCGCCCGCTATCGCAATGAGATCGTGGGCTATCTGCTCGGCGTCTTCCCCAAGGAGGGCCCGTCCTACATCCACCTCGTGTCCGCGCGGCAGGACTACCGCCATCTGGGCATCGGCCGCCGCCTGTACCAGGCATTCATCGCCCGGGCACGGGCGAACGCCGAGAGCGAGGTGCAGGCGACGGCGCTGCCCGACAATGCGAACGCGATCGCCTTCCACACCTCCCTGGGCTTCGAGGGTGCGCGCATCGAGGACTACGCGGGCCCCGGTGAGGACCGCGTCTTCTTCACCCTCCGACTCAACGACGACTGAGCTGCTGACAGCCGGACTCACGAGCGTGTGGTCCGCAAGACCCCGGTTCCGCCCCCCCTGGGCGCGACCGGGGTCTTCGCGTGCCGGCCGCCGAGCGCGCGCTCAGTCAGCGGTCCCGACGGATCCGGCGAAGCCGTTGGCGCCCAGCACCTCGCGCGCGAGCGCACCGAAGCGGTCGAGACGGGGCTCCACGCGGCTGAGGGGGCCGGCCACCGTGACGGCGGCGATGAGCGCTCCCGCATGGTGCACCCCCGCCGCGACCGCGCCCACATCCGGAACCGTCTCCCCCCGGTTGAATGCGAGGCCCGATTCCCTGATCGCCGCCAGCTCGCCGAGGAAGGTCCGGGCCGCGGCGGGTTCGGCGCTCTCCAGCGCACGCACCCGGTCCGCCTCGTCCGCGAGGGCGAGGAACACCTTCCCCGAGCTGGTGGGCAGCAGCGGGCGGCGCTGACGCAGCCGCGGGGAGTAGCAGACCTCATAGGCCGAGGGCTCCGTGTGGACGTAGACCACGGAGTCCTCCCCCACGCGGAGAGCGACGGTCACGGTCTCACCGGACCGCACCGCGATCTCCTCGCACGTCTCCCCCAGGAGGAGGGGCAGGGTCGTCCCGGTGGGGCCGAGCAGCGCATGGACCCCTGCGCCCAGCACGTACCCGCGCCCCTCATCGACGAGGTAGCCGCTGTGGACCAGACCCCGGACGAAGCCGTGCACGCTGCTCTTGGGGGCGTCCGCGGCGCCGGCGAGCGCATGCAGCGGGACCGGGGCATCGGCTGCGGCCACCGTCTCCAGGATCGCGATGATGCGGGAGACGGTGCGGTGTTCGGCGGTCATTCTCCGATGATCTCACTCCGCGCTCTCACTCCGGCTCCGAGCCCGCGGGCACCGCGCCGATCATCGCGAGCACCTCGGCCCTGTCCGCGTCCGGAGGCGTGCAGTCGGCGGGCTTCGGGCGGGGGATTCCGCCGAACTCCACGGGTGAGCCCACGTGGACGTAGCCGCCCTCCCGCCCGTGCTCGGCAGTCGTGAGCATCGGACGGCCGCCCAGATAGGGGTCGTCCCGGATCCCGTCGATGCGCGTCACGCGGTGTGCGGGGATGTCCCGGGCCCCGCATTCCTCCTCGATCTGTGCACACGTCCGCTCCGCCGCGTACTCCGCGAGCACCTCCTCGTACATCTGCGGATCGGCGCTGCGCGCGCGGTTGCTGGCCAGCTGCGGATGATTGAGGAGCTCGGGGCGGCCGAGGAGCTCGCAGAACCGCTCCCAGTTCGCATCCGTGTACGGCATGACGCACACCCAGCCGTCCCGGGTGCGGTGGGGCCGGTGCTCCGGAGCGAGGACCCGCGACCAGCCCACCGTCCCCTGCGCGGGCTCGAAGGTCTCACCGCCCATGTGCTCGACCAGCGTGAACGCGGCCATGGTGTCGACCATCGGGACGTCCGCCCAGCAGCCGTGCCCTGTCACGTGGCGCCGATGGAGGGCCGCGAGCGCGGCCTGCGCCATCGACATTCCGCAGACCTTGTCCGCCACCACGTACGGCGAGTAGCGCGGGGCCCCGTCCCGCAGCCGGTAGGCGTCGGCGAGGCCCGAGGCGGCCTGCACGACATCGTCGTAGGCGGGTGCGTCCCCCCTGTCGGAACTGCTGGCGAAGCCCTGACCGGTCACGAGGATCGCCTGGGGGTTGACCGCCTCGACCTGCTCCCAGGCCAGCCCGAACCTCGCACGCCGCCGCGGCAGCATGTTGGTGACGATGACATCGGCCCAGGCGATGAGCCCGCGCATCTCCGCTTCTCCCCGCGGCGCACTCGCATCGACGACGATGCTCTTCTTCCCCGCGTTGAGGTTCATCGCGAGTGCGCTCGTGCCCGCCTCCCCGAGCGGGCCGATCCTCCGGCCGATGTCCCCGCCGGGGGGTTCGGCCTTCACCACCGTCGCGCCCAGGTCCCTGAGCATCTTGCCGGCATAGGGGGCCATGATGACCGACCCCACCTCGAGCACCCTCACCCCTGCCAGCGGACCGCCGCCGCCCTGTCCGCCCGTCATCGCTGCATCAGCTCGGGCACGAACAGTGCGAGGGACGGGAAGGCGAACACGAGCGCCACCACCGCGAGCATGCCGAGGATGAAGGGCACGGAGCCTGCGAAGACCGTCTCCAGCGGGATCCGGCTCGCGCGCGCCGTGACGAAGGCGTTGAGCCCCAGCGGAGGCGTCACGAGCCCGATCTCCGCGACCAGGATGACGACGATGCCGAACCAGATGGGATCGAAGCCGAGCGCCTCCACGAGCGGCAGGGTGACCGGCACCGTGAGCGCGATGATCGCCATCTGGTCCATGAAGAACCCGAGCACCAGGTAGACGAGGACCATGCCGAGCATGATGACCACGGGCGGCACCTCCCATGCGCCCACAGCGGCGACCACGGCGGGCGTCACCCGCGTCTCGGCGAGGAAGTGCCCGAAGACATGGGCCGCCACGATGATGACCATGATCATCGCGCTGCTCGTCACGGTGCCCACGAAGGCCTCGCGGACGGCCTTCCAGCTCATCCTCCGGTTCAGGGCCATGAGACCGAGGCCGCCGAGGGCCCCGACCGCCGCCGCCTCGGTCGCCGTCGCGATCCCGAAGAACACGGTGCCCACCACGAGCAGGAACAGCACGCCCACCGGCACGAGGCCCGCGAGCGAGCGCGCCTTCTCACCCCAGCTCGTCGCGTTCGCGGCCGGCGCCTGCCCGCGCAGCGCCTGCACGTAGACGACGGCGCACAGCGCGAGCGCCATGAGCACACCGGGCACGAGTCCCGCGAGCAGAGTCTGGCCCACGCTCGTCTCCGCCGTGATGGCGTAGAAGATCAGCAGGATGGAGGGCGGGATCATCGCCGCGAGGGTGCCCGCGCTCGCGACCGAACCCGTCGCGAGGCCCTTCGAGTAGCCCTGCCTCACCATCTCGCCCGTCGAGGTGTGGGCGAGGGTGGCGGCCGCCGCCGTCGAGGAGCCGGACACGGAGGCGAATCCCGCACCGGCCAGGACCGCGGCGATCCCCGTCCCGCCGCGCACCCGGCCCACCAGCACGCGCGCGCTCTCGAACAGCGAGTTCAGGGCGCCGCTGGCGAGCACGAAGTGCGCCATGAGGATGAACAGGGGGATCGCGGAGAGGGAGAACTTCCCTGCCGCGGACATCGGGACGACCTGGAACACCGCGAACGCCGAGGCGAAGCCGTCGACGGCCACGAGGCCCACAGTGCCCGCGGCGAGGATCGCGAAGGCGACGGGCACGCGCAGGAGGATGAGGACCAGCAGGAGGAGCGTGACTGCGATGACGATCATGATCCGGCCTCCCCGCGGTGCAGGAAGCGCGGCGCGTCGACGAGCGCGGTCAGCAGCAGCGCCCCGGCGCCGATCGGCTGCAGCGACAGCCACATCCAGGTCGGCACGGCGATGTCGGAGGAGCCGGGCGGCGGGGCGTCGCCGAGCTGGAAGGCGGAGACCGCTCCGCTCACGCCCGCCGCGCAGAGAAGAGCGGCCGAGGCCAGCACCGCCGCCAGCGCGACGACCCGGGCACACGCGCGGGCGCGGGGCGACAGCCGTGAGTAGACGAGGCCCGCACTCACATGACCCGCGCACACGTACATCCACGGCAGCGCGAGGAACACCGCGCCGGGCATGAGGATCCGCTCGACGGCGCTCACGTTCCACCCGAGCGGCGCGGACAGGGCGTAGCGGGCCGCCGTCTCGGCCAGCATGATGAGAAGCAGGAGGGCGAGGGCGAGGGAGGCGAGCACGGCGCTGCCGGTGCCCAGGCCCCGGACGAGGGGGTGCATGCCCGCACCTGCCGCTTCCCCCTCGGTGACGGTCTGCTCGTTCGTGTTCTGCTCGGTCATGGGCTCAGCCCTCCTGGGACTCGGGCGCGTGCGCGGTGAGGGCGTCCTCATAGGCTTTCAGCACTCGAGTTCCGGGGAGACCAGCGGCGTCATAGGACTCGGCCCACTCCTGCCGCACGGGATCGAGGAGCGCGGCGAACTCCTCCTTCTGCGCACCCTCGAACTCGGTGAAGACCACTCCGGCCTCCCGCATCACCGCCTCGGCCGCGGGGTTCTCCTCCGTGATGCCCGCGCACAGCCGGGCGGAGGCGGCATCGGCGGCACTGCTGATCCGCTCCCGCTCGGCGGCGGTCAGCTCCTGCCAGACGTCCTCGGCGATCACATAGGGGATCGCGAAGCTGCCGGCGTTGAGGCCCTTCGTGGAGTATCGGAGGACCTCCTCGAGCCGGTACGGGGTCACGCTCGCATAGGGGAAGGAGATGCCGTCCACGGTGTGCCGGGACAGGGCCTCGTAGGCATCCGCGGCCGGCATGCTCACGGGCGCGGCGCCGAGGGCGTCCACATTCGCGTCCATCGCACCGCCGGAGGAGCGGATCGTCAGCCCCGCGAGGTCGGCGGGCTCCCGAACCGGACGGTTCGCGGTCATGATCTCGTAGCCCGGGAGCACCGCGACCCACAGCGGCCGCAGCCCCCGCGGCTCGTACTCCTCGCGGTAGAGCACCCCGTCCTCGTCCAGGAGGTCGAGGAGCGCGGCCGAGGCCTGGCACGGGTCCTCCGCGAGCCCCGGCAGGTCCGTCACGCTGGACAGCGGCAGCTGGTCGGACAGGTAGGCGGCCGCTGCGGGAGCGATGTCGATCGTGCCCGCCTGCGTGAGGTCGGCGATGTCACGGGGGCTGCCCAGCTGCCCCGAGGGGTAGTACTCGACCTCGAGGGATCCTTCCCCCGGTGCGGCGACATCTCCGAGGAAGCCCTCGACCCCGTGGCGGGCGAACATGTGCGTCGTCGAATAGCTGTCGGCGAGCTTGAGCACCGGCGCCTCCGTCTCCGGCGCCGCGCAGCCGGCGAGCGCCAGCGCCGCCGCCAGGACGATCCCGCAGAGACCGCGTCGGGCCCTGCGCGTGCTCCGCGCCGTCCGTGAGCCCCGCGCTCTCAGTGAGCCCCGCGCTGTCCGTGTGCTCCGCCGCGCCGGCGGAACGTCGTCGTGCTCCGGCACCGGAATACCTCCATTGGCATTTGCGAACCTGAGTTCGGTAACACGAACGATGCTACTGCCGAGACCACTCGGGGGCAAGGCCTCCCACCGGCCCCGCCACGATCTCCGCATGCGCCCTGAGGTGATCCCGCATCGCCGCCTCGGCAGCGACGGCGTCCCCGTCGGAGAACGCCGCGAGGATCCGCTCATGGGCCCGCACCGTCTCCCGCAGCTCCGGCTCCCGGATGCGCAGCGGGTCGTCGGTGAGCTCGCGGATGGGCCCGTGCAGCCCCTCCACGACCGCGGCGAGCACGGCATTGCCGCTGCTGTGCGCGATGAGGGAGTGGAAGCGGGCATTGGCCTCGAAGAACTCCGAGCGCGTCCGGGCCCGCACCATCGCCCGCTGGAGCCCCGCGAGCTCACCCCGCGCCTCGGCGGAGATCCGGTCGGCCGCGAGCGCGGCGCACCGGGGCTCGAGTTCGAGGCGGGCCTCGGCCAGATCCGCCGCGGGGAAGCCCGCGCGGCCGACCGCCTGCCGCAGGGCGGCGGTCACGGGACCGGGGCCGGGTGCGGACACGAAGGTGCCGCCGCCCCTGCCGACGCGCCGCTCCACCAGCCCCTCCGCCGCGAGCGCGGCCAGCGCGGCCCGCACCGTCGTCCGGCTGACACCGTGGGCCTCGGCCAGCGAGCGCTCGGGCGGCAGGGCCGAGCCCACCGCGCACTCCCCGCCCGTGATCGCCTCCCGCAGCCGCCCGGCCACGCGCGCGGTCCCGCTCCCGCCCATGCGCCCTCCTTCACATTCGCACTCAATGGTAGTACCTTAAAGCCGAATGGCACGCACTATGAGGAGGACACGTGGGATTCGGACTCACCGAGGCGCAGGAGGAGATCGCCCAGGCCGCACGGGAGATCGTCGCTCCCTTCGACGACGAGTACTGGTCCGAGAAGGACGCATCCAAGGAGTTCCCCCGGGAGTTCTACGATCATCTCGCCGCGCACGGCTGGCTGGGCATCACCACTCCGGAGGAGTACGGCGGCGGGGGCATGGGGATCACGGAGGCCACCCTCCTGCTGGAGGCGATCGCCGCCGGGGGCGGGGCGATGAATGCCGCGAGCGCCGTGCACATGACGATCTTCGGCATGCACCCCGTCATCGTCCACGGCTCCGAGGAGCTCCGCCGCGAGAACCTCCCCCGGGTGGCCTCGGGGGATCTCCACGTGTGCTTCGGGGTGACGGAGCCGGATGCCGGTCTCGACACCACGCGGATCACCACCTTCGCCCGTCGCCGTGGGGAGGACTACGTGGTCAGCGGCCGCAAGGTGTGGATCTCCAAGGCCGTCGAGTCGGAGAAGATCCTGCTGCTGACCCGCACCACCCCTCGCGAGGACGTCGAACGGCCCACGGACGGCCTCACCCTCTTCTTCACGGACCTCGACCGCAGGCACGTGGACGTGCGGCCCATCCGCAAGATCGGGCGCAACGCGGTGACCTCCAATGAGCTCGTCATCGACGACCTCGTGATCCCGGCCGCGCACCGCGTGGGCGAGGAGGGCAAGGGCTTCACGTACATCCTCGACGGCCTCAACCCCGAGCGCATGCTCATCGCCGCCGAGGCCCTGGGGATCGGGCGTGCCGCGCTGGCGAAGGCCACGGCATATGCGAAGGAGCGGGTGGTCTTCGACCGCCCCATCGGCATGAATCAGGGCCTCCAGTTCCCGCTCGCGGACTCGCTCGCGAAGCTCGACGCCGCGGAGCTCGCCCTGCGCAAGGCCACGTGGACCTACGACCAGGGGCTGCCCAGCGGACGCGAGGCCAACACCGCGAAGTACCTCTGTGCCGAGGCCGGGGTGGATGCCGCCGACCGCGCGCTCCAGGTGCACGGCGGCATGGGCTACTCCGAGGAGTACCACGTGGGCCGCTACCTCCGCGAGGTCCGGCTCATGAAGATCGCGCCGGTGAGCCAGGAGATGGTGCTCAACTACCTGGGCACCAAGGTGCTGGGCCTGCCCCGCTCGTACTGACGCACCCACCGCGGGCGGATCGCCGTGGTTGTGCACGCGAGGGCTCCCGGCGATTCCGCACGCGGCGTCTCCGCTTTCACACGCTGCAGCGCCGCAGTGCGGAGATTGAGTGCGGGAAGCCGGAGGGCGGGTGCTGTTCCGGCGGCAGGCACACAAGAGGGGCGGAGCTGAGGACCCGTACGGGTCCTCAGCTCCGCCCCCTGCACGACCGAGAGCCGGGCAGCCCCGGTGCTCAGCCTGCGGCTGCCTGCCGTTCGGCGATCTCGACGACGTTGACAAGCAGCATCGCACGCGTCATCGGCCCCACGCCCCCGGGGTTGGGGGTGTAGTACGCGGCCTGCTCACGGGCGGCGGCGTCGATGTCGCCCACCACGCGGGACTTGCCGGTCTCTGCGTCCGTCTCCCGGGAGACGCCCACGTCCACGAGCACGGCGCCGGGCCTGACCATGTCCGCCGTGACGATCCCCGCCTGCCCCGCCGCCGCGACGATGACATCGGCCTGGGACACGAGCGAGGCGAGGTCCTGCGTCCCCGTGTGGGTGAGGGTGACGGTCGCATTCACGTCCTTGCGCGTGAGCAGCAGGCCGATGGGCCTGCCCACCGTCACACCGCGCCCCAGCACCACCACGTGCTTGCCGTTCAGCTCCACGCCGTGACGGCTCAGGAGCTCCACGATGCCGTGCGGGGTGCACGGCAGCGGCGTGTCGATCTCCTCGCGGACCCGCAGCACCAGGTTGCCCAGGTTCTGCGGGTGCAGCCCGTCGGCGTCCTTGGCCGGGTCGATGAGGCTGAGCACGCGGTTCTCGTCGATGCCCGCCGGCAGCGGCAGCTGGACGATGTAGCCCGTGCACTCCGGGTTCTCGTTGAGGCGCTGCACTGCCGCCTCGATCTCGGCCTGCGTGGCGGTCTCGGGCAGGTCCTCGCGAATGGAGGCGATCCCGATCTCAGCACAGTCGCGGTGCTTGCCCGCCACATACCACTGGGAGCCGGGGTCCTCGCCCACGAGGAGCGTGCCCAGACCGGCTCGCACGCCATTCTCGCCCAGTGCGGCCACCCGCTCGGAGAGCTCGGACTTGATGGCGGCCGCGGTCGCCTTGCCGTCGAGCTTCACAGCGCCCTGGGTCTCTGCCGTCTGCTGCGTCATCAGTACTGCTCCAGACCTTCGTAGAGCGGGAAGCCGTCGGTGAGGCGCAGGACCCGGGCCCGCAGCGCATCGGCATCGGCGCCGGGCTTGAGCGCCTGGGCGATGATGTCGGCGACCTCGGTGAACTCCTCCGCACCGAACCCGCGGGAGGCGAGCGCCGGGGTGCCGATCCGCAGGCCCGAGGTGACCATCGGGGGCCGCGGGTCGAAGGGCACCGCGTTGCGATTGACGGTGATGCCCACGCTGTGGAGCAGGTCCTCGGCCTCCTGGCCGTTGAGCGGCGAGTTCCGCAGGTCGACGAGGACGAGGTGCACATCGGTGCCGCCCGTGAGCACCTGGACCCCGGCCTCGGCGACATCGGCCTCCTGCAGGCGGTCGGCGAGGATCTGCGCGCCCTCGAGGGTGCGCTCCTGCTTGGTCCGGAACTCGGCCTCGGCGGCGAGCTTGAAGGCCACGGCCTTGGCCGCGACCACGTGCATGAGCGGGCCGCCCTGCTGACCGGGGAACACGGCGGAGTTGAGCTTCTTCGCGTGCGCCTCATCGCGCGAGAGGATGAAGCCCGAGCGCGGACCGCCGATCGTCTTGTGCACCGTCGAGGAGACGACATCGGCGACCGGGACGGGGTTCGGGTGGAGGCCCGCGGCGACGAGCCCGGCGAAGTGGGCCATGTCCACCCACAGCGTCGCCTCGACCTCGTCGGCGATCTCGCGGAAGGCGTCGAAGTCGAGCTGACGGGGGTAGGCTGACCAGCCCGCGACGATCACCTTGGGGCGGTGCTCGAGCGCGCGCTTGCGCACGACGTCCATGTCGATGCGGTGCGTGGCGGGATCGACCTCGTAGGAGGCGACATCGTAGAGGCGGCCGGAGAAGTTGATCTTCATGCCGTGGGTGAGGTGGCCGCCGTGGGCCAGGTCCAGGCCCAGCATCTTGTCCCCGGAGCGGGCGAAGGCGTGCATGACGGCGGCATTCGCCGAGGCGCCGGAGTGGGGCTGCACGTTCGCATAGGCCGCGCCGAACAGGCTCTTCGCCCGCTCGATCGCGAGGTTCTCCGCGACATCGACGAACTCGCAGCCGCCGTAGTAGCGGCGGCCGGGGTAGCCCTCCGCGTACTTGTTGGTGAGCACGGAGCCCTGCGTCTGCAGGACCGCGCGCGGCACGAAGTTCTCCGAGGCGATCATCTCGAGGGTCCCGCGCTGACGGGACAGCTCCTGGTCGAGGACCTGGGCGATCTCTGGATCGATGTCTGCGAGGCCTGCGTTGAACGCAGCCGTGGCGTCGGACATGTGAGGACTCTCCTGAGGTGGGCAGTGAAATCGGGTGAGCGCGGCGGCCGGTTCTCCGCCTGTGCTCAGATTAACAGCTTTCCGATCTGATATATCAGTTGTTCGGGCAGTTTTCCCGGCATCCCGTCCGCGCACCGTGTCAGTTTCGTTGCGTCGCGCCCTTCTCACGGCCCCGGACGCCCACTAGGTTCATGGGCATGACGTCGAAGAAGCCGCACGGCCGGCTGCGCCGCCTCCCGATCCCCGCCGGTCCCGTGAACCTCGCGCGCCAGGCCTTCCTCCGCTTCGCGAACGTGGGGCTCACGGCCGCCTACGGCGCCTACCGGGTCCACCCCGCAGTGTGGCGGGCCACCGCTCGGAACTACCATCCGGCCCTCGCGCGCTTCGCGAGGCTCAACGCCTGGATGATCTGCCAGCAGGCCTCGCTCGACGTGCCCGCCTATCAGGACCACCTGGCCGAGCACGGCTACTCCTTCCGCTGGTGGGACCTGGAGAACTATCCGCTGACATCGAAGGACTCCTATGTGCGCAGGTACACGGAGGACCAGCGCTGCTGGAACGGGGAGATCGAGCTCGCCGGGACCGTGATCGACGAGTCCTCCGGCTCCTCCGGCACGCCCTTCAACTGGATGCGCTCCAAGCGCGAGCTGCGCACCGTCCACAAGAACGTTGCCGGTTACGTGACCCTGCTCTTCGGCTCGCAGAACCTGTTCTGCATCAACGCATTCTCGATGGGCGCATGGGCCACCGGCACCAACACGGGGCTCGCGATGGCGCAGGTCGCCGCCGTGAAGAACACCGGACCGGACCTCGAGAAGATCCTCGACACCCTCGCGCACTTCGGTCCGGGCTTCACCTACCTCGTGAGCGCCTATCCGCCGTTCCTCAAGCACCTCGTGGACCGCATGGACCAGGAGCCCGAGCGCTGGGCCGGCTACGCGATCAGCGGCTTCGTGGGCGGCGAGGCGATGACGGAGGGACTGCGCGACTACCTCGAGGCCCGCCTGGAGCGCGTGTACTCCGGCTACGGCGCCAGCGACCTCACGATCGGGATGGCCGGGGAGTCCGATCTCTCCGTCGTCCTCCGCCGGGCGCTGGACTCGCATCCCGGCTTCCGCGCCGCGGTGCTGGGCGAGGACGAGGCGCGCACGCCCATGGTGTTCCAGTACAACCCGCTCGAGACCTACCTCGAGACGACGGCCGAGGACGAGCTCGTCGTCACCATCAACTCCGCCTCCGTCATGAGCCCGCGCCTGCGCTACAATATCGGCGACGAGGCCCGGCTCATCGACTTCCCCGACATGGTCGAGCTCACCCGCCCCTTCCCCGAGCTCGCCGAGGCGTGCTCGCGCGCCTTCCGCAGCCAGCGCATGCGGCTGCCGTTCGTGCTGCTCTTCGGCCGCTCGGACTCGACCATCAGCTACATGGGCGCGAACATCTACCCGCTCGACGTGGAGAACGGCCTCTACCGCGACAACCCCCGCGCCCGCCTCATCGAGTCCTTCCGCACCGAGCTCGTGGAGGTGGGCGGGCTCGAGGTGCGACCCGTGCTCCACATCGAGCTGCGGGATCCGGCGACGGTCCCCGAGGCCGCGCTCAGCGAGTCCGAGCGCGCGGAGATGGCAGAGGCGACCGCGGCGGGGGTCGTCGCGCACCTGGCGCAGGTCTCCCGGGACTTCCGCGCCTCGCTCGAGGAGGATCCCTCCGCGGCCGAGGTGGGCGTCGTCGTCCACGACCACCGCAGCGGCCCCTTCGCCGGCGGGCCGGAGAAGATCAAGAACGTCTACCTCATGAGGGGCGAGCGCGCATGAGATCGAACGACTTCTCCGCGGGACCGCCCCAGGCGAGGGCGGAGGCCTTCTTCCTCGGGATGAACAGGTACCGTTCCCCGGCGGCGATGCTCCGGCAGGTGCGGCGATGGTCAGCCGTCGCGCGGGCGCTGAAGCGGCATCCGGGCTACCTGTGGCACCGCAGCTACCTCGAGCTCCCCGACGGGATCGGGCTCATGGTCGCGTTCGCCGACCGCGATTCCCTGCTCGCCTTCGCCCGCACCCCCGAGCACCACGAGATCATGAAGTGGCTCGTGGGCGGTGGGGCGAAGGCACCGGCCCGCGGAGGCTTCATCCGCATCCTCGGCGCGGAGGAATGGGGCTACACCAACGGCGAGTTCCGGGCCGAGGACGGGCGAACGGAGCTCATCGAGGCCTTCACCCCGCTCTCGGACGAGGAGGTGGGAGGGGCGGGTGCGGAGACGGGCGACAGCGGGACAGCCGGACCGGGGGCGGACGGGCCGAGGACGGCCGGACCGGCCGCCGGGCGGCCCGCCCCGACCGCGGGGCTGTCCACGGCCGCGCCTGCCGGCAGCGCTCTCCCCAGCCTCCGCGCCTGGGCCGAACGGCGTCTGCGCACTCGCACAGCGGGTGAGCACGGGCGACCGGGAGCCGGGGGCCGGCCGAGCGACGGACAGCCGGGAGACAGCGGGCGGCCGCGAGCCGGTGACCGACCGGGAGACGACCGGCAGCCGGAGCGGGGCCGGGAGTGAACGCAGACCTCCTCGTCTCCCCCGTGGTCAGCCGCGCAGATCGGGGGGACTTCCTCGACCTGCCGGGGCGCCTGCACTCCGCGGCGGGTACCCACGGCCATCACGTGCCGCTCCTGCGCACGGAGGTGAGCGGCTGGCTCACGGGACGGGGGTGGTTCCCCGAGGCGATCACCGGCCTGCTCGCCCGCACTGCCGCTGGGGAGCCGGTCGGGCGGATGATCGTGCACCATGCCGATTCCCTCGACGCGCGGCTCGGGGCCCGGACCCAGCTGTTCGGAGCGCTCGAGGCCGAGGACGCGGACGTCGTCCGTGCGCTCATCGGGGAGGCGGAGGCACACGGCCGCGAGCGGGGCCGCACCCGGCTGTTCGGTCCGGTCTCGCCGCTGCCCAATGTCACCGGCGGGGTCATGACGGACGGCTTCGCGCACCCCGGCTTCTTCGACACCGTGTGGACCCCGCCCTTCCTCGCGCAGGCGCTCGAGGCGGAGGGACTCTCGCGCTGGGGCGCGGCCCACACCTGGGAGGTCGATATCGCCGAGGTGCCGGCCGCGCTGCGCCGACCGCCCACCGCGTACGAACTCGAGCAGGCGGGGGTGCGCTTCCTGCGGCCCCGGCGTCGTCCCGGCTGGCTCGCCCATATGCTCCGGCCCGCGCTCAACGCCTCCTTCGCGCAGCTGCCCTATTTCACGGAGATCGGCGGGGCGCAGATGCGCGCACAGACCAGTGGGGTGGAGCTGCTCATGGACCCGCGGCTCGTCGTCCTGGCCGTGGAGGACGCAGGACCGCGGGAAGATGCAGGCGGGCCGGTGACGGCAGACGGGCGGCCGCCTCGCGCACGGCTCGCTGATCGGCTCGCACACCGGTTCACGGATCGGTCCGCCCGCCCGGAGTACCTCGTCTCCTTCGCGCTCGTGCTCCCCGATCCCGTCGACGTCCTGCGCGCTCACGACGGGAGGCTGGGACCGCGGGCCGCTCTGGATCTGCTGCGATCCGCACGGGGCGCCTCGCGCACTGCGGTCCTCATCGTGCAGGGCACGCGCCCGGAGCACCAGGGCCGCGGCCTCCTGAGCCTGTGTGTGCGCAGGCTCTACGCGGCGCTGCACGCGGGTGGCTACGACCGTCTGCGGGTGACATTCATCGCCGAGGACAACCCGGCCTCGGCGGCGGTGTTCGCACGGGCCGGCGGCAGGAGGCTGCACGGGCTGTGCTTCTTCACCCGCGACCTCGCCACCGGCGCACGCGGCACCGGCGACACAGCCAGCGAGCGCCTCGACGGACCGGCCCTCGCAGGCAGCCCGGAGGCCGCGCATGGATGAGTCCCGGCTGAATCCGATCGCCGAGCGGGCCTTCCGGGTCGCCGCCCGGGCGCCCTCGGCGCACAACACCCAGCCCTGGCGGCCTGCTGTCGTGCGCCTGTCACCGCTCACCGTGCGGGTTGCCGTCGATCCGGCCAGGACCCTGCCGCTGGCCGACCCGCTCCACATGGACACCCTGCTGGGAATGGGCTGCTGGACCGAGGCCTTCTCCATCGCATGCGCCGAGGCGGGCGCGAGAGCACGGCTCACCGCGGTCACGGGCGCCGGGCCGCAGACGGTGCTCACGCTCGAGGTCACGGACACAGGGGCCGCGGACCCTGGGCGTGCCGTCCGTGAAAGCTCCGACCGCGAGGCCGCAGTCTCCGGCTCAGCAGCGTTCAGATCCGCGGAGGTCCATGCCCGCCAGGTGGATCGCGGGAGGCTGGAGCCCGACGACACCGCGCTGGCAGACGCCCTCGCGGAGTTCTCCGCGCTCACGGAGCTCTCCGCACCCCTGCCCGCGGTCCCCCGGCCGGCTGAGGACCGGAGCAGTCCGGTGCCGCCCGCGGTCCTGCTCGCACAGATTCCCGAACCCCTGTGGGCGCGGCTGAACGGCCGAGCCGCCCTGCACATCGCGCAGACCCCGGCCATGCTCCGTGAGACCCTGGACTGGCTGCGCCTGGACCCGGCCGATCCGCGCTGGGCCGAGGACGGCCTCACGGCGGACTGCCTGCGCCTGCCCCGGTGGGAGGCGGCGATGCTGCGCCGCCTGCTGGAATCCGGCCTCGGCCGCGAACTCACCGGGGGCGCTGAGCACTGGCAGCCTCCTCTGGCCCGGGTGCTCGGCGGCCTGCGGCAGAGGCTCCCGGGGCCGCGCAGCGCGCCCGCGCGGCTGGTCCTCGGAACCCGTGCCTCAGACAGCGCGGCGGGAGTCTCCGCTCAGGACTGGGTGGTGCTCGGCAGATCGCTGCTGAGGCTGTGGCTCGTCCTCGCCCGTCATGGGCTGAAGGTCAGCGTGCAGTCCGAGCTCAAGGACTCGCCGGCCTCGGCGGCCCTCCTCGCGGGGCTGCTGGGAGAGCGCGGCGTCGATGCGGGAGCACCCCGGTCCCGGGCACACACCCGCGGCGAGGCGCCCGTGCCCTTCGCGGTGTTCTCGGTGGGCAGATCGACGGGGCCCGTGCCGCGCTCGCACCGGCTCACACGGCCCGCGGAGCGCGCACCGGCGCGAGCACCAGAGCGGCGCTGACCAGCAGGACCGCGGTGATCCCGGTGACGGCGCCGAGCGCCTCGGGAGCGAGTTCCGCCCCGCCCGCTGCAAGGCTCACCGCAGTGAAGGGCAGCGCATGGGCGAAGACTGCCGGCCAGACCGTGCCCCACCGTGCGGCCGCTGCGGAGAGGAACAGGCTCAGCGGCACGAGCCCGGCCGTGAGCATGCCCGCGGTCGCGACGGAGATCGAACCCTCCCAGACATAGGCCGCATGCAGGGGAAGGTGGAAGACCGTCCAGGCGAGCGCGATCACCGCGGAGGACCCCCAGAACCCCAGCGGTGCGAGCAGAGCCGGCAGATGGCCTCGCCACACCACCTCCTCCCCCACGGTGCTCACGGAGAAGACCACCGCGATGGGGATCATCGAGAGCAGGGCGGGCACGAGGACCCGGGCGGGCTGCATCTCGATCGCGCCGAGGGAGTGGGCGAGCCCGGCGGCCATGAGGTACACGCCGGTGAGCAGGATCATCGCGAGCGCGCTGCCGGTGACGATCCGCAGGACCGGGCGCGGGCCGCCGGGCAGCAGCGCCCACCAGTGCGCGATCCGCCGGCTCAGCCTCTCCGGCTCCCCGGCGAGGGGCGGCAGGAGGAGAAGCAGGGCGAGCGAGGCGAGCGAGGGGATCCAGCGGCCCATGAGCACCGCGCCGGCGGGAACCGGCGCGTCCGCGAGCACGAAGCCCAGGCAGACGGCCGCGAGTCCGGCCGCAGCCGCAAGTGCGAGGAGCAGCGCCGCAGCCGTGCCGCGCCGGTGCTGATTCGAGGTGTGCCGCTCAGGGTTCGCACGGCGCGCGGTGACGGGGAGGTCGGCTGCTGCGGTCATGGCCTCACGCTATGAGGAAGCGCACCGCCGGCTCACTGGAGGCGCCCAGACAGGAGACGGGGGTTTTCCCCACCTGCGTGCGGGAAGGTGCGCGGGCGCTCCCTCGGATTGCACCGCAGAGATGGCGAAGGGGCCTCCCCCTCAGGAGCGGCCCCTTCAGGCTCAGTCCCATGTCCGCAGATCGCAGATGAGCTCCTCCCCGGCGAGTTCCGTCACGATCCGGACCTCCGCCCGGAAGCGCAGCCGGGAGCGGATGTGCTCGGCGAGCGCGCTGCGCACCGCATCGTCCCCTGCCCCCTGCTCACCCGTGTCCCGGACCGCCGGCACCGCTTCGCAGACCACGGTGTCACGGTGCTCGGCCCGGTCGATGACGAAGCGCAGCGCCTGGACCTCGGCGACGGCCTCCAGCAGCGAACGGATCTGGGCCGGATGCAGGAACATGCCCCTCACCTTCACCGCCTGCCCCGTCCGCCCCAGCACCCCCGCGAGCCTGCGACGACCGTCCGGGGTCGTCACCGGCGCACCGCCGGCGTCCGTGACCCAGGCCGAGAGGTCGCCCGTGCCGAACCGCACGAGCGGCGCCGTCTCCCGCACGAGCGTCACGACCACCTCACCCTCCCCCGCGTCCCGGGGCTCCCCCGTTCCGAGGTCACACACGGAGACGTCGATCCCGGTGCCCGTGACCATGCCCGGGCCGGTGCCGTCCTCATACGCGATGAGCCCGGCCTCGGCCGAACCGTAGGCCATGCGCACAGCGGGCACGCACCGCTCCAGCTCGGCCCGGAGGCTGTCCGGCAGCGGCTCCGCGGTGACGAGCGCATACGCGACCGGGAAGTCCTCGGCCGTGCCTCCTGTCTCCAGGTGGAGGTCGATGAGCGCCTTGAGGTAGCTGGGCAGGCCCACATAGCCGCGGGCGCCGAGGTCCCGGATCGCGTCGACCTGCAGCTGCTGGTTCCCGATCCCCGCCGGGACGACGGTGCCCCCGGCGGTGATGATCGCCTCGTCGAACATCGCACCGGCCGGGGAGAGGTGGTAGCCGAAGCAGTTGAGGACGACGTCCCCCGGGCGCAGACCCGCCGAGGTCAGGGCCTCGCCCCAGCGCCAGGGGTCCTCGCCCGCGGGCTGCGCCTCGTAGATGGGGCCCGGCGACTGGAAGATCCGCTTGGGTGCGGCGCCGGTCAGGACGTGTGCGCGCTCGGCCACGCGCTCGTCCTTGCTCTGGACCGGCACAGCGGCGAGGTCGGCAGGGCTCGTGACGTCTTCGCAGCGCACCCCTGCGCCCTCCAGTCGGGCACGCAGGGCGGGATCGGCCGCGGCCGCCGCGGCGAGCCTCCCGCCGATGTCCGCAGCGGTCTCCGTCTCCCTGTCTGAGTCGGTATGCATCCCGGCCCCTCTCACAGCCACCGCTTGCGGCGCTTGTAGTGCTTCACGTCCCGATAGCTCTTCTTCTCGGAATCGCCCCCGCCGATGCCCAGGTAGAACTCCTTGACGTCCGGATTGTCCGCCAGGGCCCCGGCGGAGTCCTCGAGCATGATGCGGCCCTGCTCCATGATGTAGCCGTGGTGGGCCACCGAGAGCGCCGTCCTCGCGTTCTGCTCGATCACGAGCACCGTCAGCCCCGTCTCCGCGTTGAGCCTGGAGATCGTCTCGAAGATCTCCTCCACCAGCAGCGGGGCCAGGCCCAGCGAGGGCTCGTCCAGCATGAGCAGCTTGGGGCCGGCCATCAGGGCGCGGCCGATCGCCAGCATCTGCTGCTCACCGCCGGAGAGGAACCCGGCCGTCCGCCCCCGCATCTCTGCCAGCTTGGGGAAGAACTCGTAGACGAAGCCCAGGGTCTCCCCCGCCTCCCGAGGCCGCGTGTAGCCGCCGGCCAGCAGGTTGTCCGCCACCGAGAGGTGCGGGAACACATGGCGCCCCTCCATGCACAGGCTCAGTCCCCTGCGCACCCGCTCCGGGGCGTCCATGCGGGTGATGTCCTGCCCCTCGAACACGACCGAACCGCTCGTCACCTCCCCCTGCTCACTGGGCAGCAGGCCCGAGATCGCCTTGAGCGTGGTCGACTTCCCCGCCCCGTTGGATCCCAGCAGCGCCACGATCGACCCCTCGGGCACTTCGAGCGAGAGCCCGCGGAGCACTAGGATCACCTCGTCGTAGATCACCTCGATGTTGTTAACGCGCAGCAGTGCGGCGGCGGTGTCCGGCCCGCGCGCCCCCGGGCTCGGGGCGGGTGCGGGCGCGCTCACGGAGTCGCCCCCGCTTCCACCTCGACCATCCGGCCGTCCTGCACCTCGTAGACGTTCGAGGCCACGGACCCGCGATGCGATTCGGGTGAGAACTCGACCGGCCCGCCCCCGATCACCTCACCGGTGTCGACCGCTCCCATGGTCTCCAGCGACTCTCGGATCGCAGCGCCCGTGAGGTCCTCCCCCGCTTCCAGGGTGTGGCGGATGCCCTCGGCCATGACGTGCATGGTGTACCAGCCCTGCACATAGCTCACCCCAGCGGACTCGGAGTCCTGCCCCTGTTCCTCGAGGTAGGCGGCGATCGCCTCGTGTCCGGGCTTCTCGGCGGATATGGGGGCGATCGGCTGAACCATGAGGTGGCCCTCGGCCGCGTCCCCGGCCGAGGTGATGAACAGCTCGTTGCCGCACCAGTTGAGGCAGATGATCTTCTGCTCACCGCCCTGTGCGGCCAGGTCCCGGGCCAGCTGTGCGGCGGGACTCGCGACGTTCTGCACCACGATGTACTCCGCCCCCGCGGAGTCCACCTGGCTGAGCACACCGGCGAAATTGGTGGTGCCGGCGGGCATGGCGTGCGAGACGTAGTCGATGTCCAGCCCCTGCTCCTCGACCCAGGCCTCACCATCGGCCACGGGCGAGGTGCCGAACGGCGAGTCGTTGTGCAGCACGGCCACACCCGTTTCTCCGCCGGCGTCCTGGGCGATCCAGTTGAGCGCCACCCGCATCTGATCCGAATAGGTGGGGGCGACGAGGAAGTTGTAGGGCGACTCCTCGGGAACGGTGAGCTCTTCCGAGAAGGAGCCGGACATGAACGGCAGCTCGTCGTTGGCCACGCGGGTGCGCAGCGCCTCGGTGTCACCGGTCCCCCAGCCCATGATTGCGACGACGCCGTCGTTGACATAGCGCCGGTAGAGCTCCTCGGCCTGCGGGATCTCGTAGGCGTAGTCGTTGGAATGCGCCTCGATCTCCCGGCCCTCGATGCCGCCGGCCGCGTTGAGCTGTTCGATGTAGGCGAGCATGCCGTCGTTGTAGGGTGCGCCCACGTCGCCGGTGGCGCCGGAACGGTCGGCGATGATGCCGATGGGGATGGGCTCGTCCGAGTCCGCGCTGCTCGCGTCCCCGCTGCCGCAGGCGCTCAGAACCATGAGCGAGGCCGAGGCGAGAGCCGCCGAGGCGATGAGCCGCGAGTGCCTGCGTGTCGACTTCTGTGAGTGCGTCATTGCTTCTCCTGTGGTGGTTTTCCGTGGCAGGTGAGGGTCGTGGGCGAGCTCAGTACCGGAACGGCCAGAAGCCGAAGTAGTCCTTGATGCGCTGCCATATCCGGTTGAGTCCTCGTGGTTCGAAGATGAGGAAGACGATGATGACCAGGCCGAAGGCCGCGTGCTCGAAGGCCGGCAGCTGGCGGGAGAGCACGGGGGCCACGCCGCCCAGGACGTCTGCGAGCATGCGCACCACCACCGGCAGCAGCGTGATGAACACCGCCCCGTAGACCGCTCCGGCGACGGATCCCATGCCGCCCACGATGATCATCGCGAGGTAGGTGATGGAGACGTCGATGGTGAACTTCTCCCAGGAGATGATCTCCGTGTAGTGCGCCAGCAGCGCTCCGGCCAGGCCCACATAGGCATTGGAGAGCGCGAAGGCGGTGAGCTTGGTCCGGGTGAGGTTCACCCCCATCGCCGAGGCCGCGATGTCCTGGTCGCGCACGGCCATGAAGGACCGGCCCACCGAGGTGCGGAAGAGGTTGGTGGCAGTGAGCGCCACCAGGATCGTGATGACCAGCAGGATCACGTACCACTGCTGTTCGAAGGTGGTGCGCTCGATCCGGAACCCGAACACCTCCAGCCTGCTCACGTCCACGAACCCCTGTCCCTCCGTGAGGAAGCCCCAGCGGCGGACGATGAAGATGATGACCATCTGCGAGGCCAGGGTGGCGATCGCCAGGTAGAGCCCCTTGAGGCGCAGCGCCGGCAGACCCACGATCACGCCGACCGCTGCGGTGAGCACCACGGCCGCCAGGATCGACAGCGGCGCCGGCACTCCGGCGCGATCGGTCAGGATCGCGGTGGTGAACGCGCCCACGGCCAGGAATCCGCCCTGGCCGAGCGAGATCTGCCCGGTGTAGCCCACGAGGATGTTCAGCCCGATTGCTCCGATCGCCGCGATGAGCGCGGTGTTGGCGATCGCGAGCCAGTAGTTGTCGAGCACGAAGGGGAGGACGGCGGCCGCGACGGCCAGCAGCGCCATCCGCACGATCTGCGGGCGGGTGTGCCACAGCCGCTGCTCCGAGCGGTAGGAGGTGTGGTGACGGCCGGTTTCAACAGCGGGCATGTCTTCAGACCCTTTCGATTCGCTTCTCGCCGAACACGCCGTAGGGCCTCACCAGGAGGACGAGGACGAGCACGATGTACGGGATGACCTCGGCGAGGCCCGGGTCCATGTAGCCGGAGACGAACTGGGTGAGCAGGCCGATGGTGAGACCGCCCACGATGGTGCCGGGGACGGAGTCGAGCCCGCCCATGATCACCACGGGGAACACCAGCAGACCGAAGTTCACGATGTTCATCTCCACCGTGGTGATGTCGGCCAGCAGCACACCGGCGACCAGGGCGGAGACCGCCGCCAGCGCCCACGACATGGCGAACACGCGGCGCACGGAGATACCCACCGTCATGGCGGCCTGCTGGTCATCGGCGACGGCCCGCATCGCCACCCCGTGCCGGGACTTCTGGAAGAACCAGGTGAGCAGGCCCAGCACCACACCGCAGACCACGATGGCCCACAGGCGGTTGGCGGGCACGGATCCGCCCAGGATGCTCACGGACTCGGTGGGCAGGACAGGGGGCATGGAGCGCGGCTGGGTGCCGAAGAACATCTGCACGACGGCGCCCAGCAGACCCGCCAGGCCGATCGTCACCATGATGATGGAGATGTGGCTCTGCCCCACCATGGGCCGGAGGATGAATCTCTCCACCACCACGCCCACGATGACCGCGACCAGCACACCCACCAGCAGTGAGACCACGACCGGCATCTGCAGCACCACGAACACGGTGTAGAAGGTGTAGGCCCCGATCAGCAGGAACTCGCCCTGAGCGAAGTTGATGACCCCGGTGGCCTTGTAGATGAGGACGAAGCCCAGTGCGGCGAGCGCGAGGATCGCCCCCTCGGAGAGGCCGATGACCAGCAGTGTGACGAATGTGCTCACTTGCGACCACTCCAAACCTGTCTGCGCGCGCGGTCCGCGGGGAGGCGGTGGCCGGCGAGGTCGAATATGCGAAGCGGCAGCGAGCGCTCGGCGACCGTGCCGTCCTGATAGGTGATCGACGAACTGATCGTCACGGACCCCTCTCCGGCGGCGAGCGCTGCGATGATCTGCCCGTAGCGGTCGCCGATCACGGTGCGCCGCACCTTCCTGGTGCGCGTGATCTCGTCGTCATCGGGATCGAACTGCTTGTGCAGCAGCACGAACCGGCCTATGCGGATCCGCTCCATGAGGTCCTCGTTCGCCTGGGCGACCTCCTCCGCGAGGAGCTCGTACACCTCCGGTTTGGAGGCCAGGTCCGTGTACGTGGTGAAGGAGAGCCGCTCGTGCTCGGCCCATGCGCCCACCGTGGCCGGATCGACCGTGATGATCGCGCACATGGTGCCGCCGGATCCCGTGGCGGCATCGCCGGCGTCCCCGCCGGGTTCCAGACCCTCGCCGGAGAACACCACGGCCTCCTCCACGTACGGCGAGAACTTCAGCTTGTTCTCGATGAAGGCGTGCGAGTACATGGTCCCGTCGGAGGCGAAGACCACGTCCTTGAGGCGGTCGACCACCACGAGCTGACCGGACTCGTCGAGGTAGCCCGCGTCCCCCGTGTGCAGCCACCCCTGCGGAGTGACGGCCTCTGCGGTGGCCTCGGCATTGCGATGGTAGCCGCGGAACACAGCCGAGGAGCGGAGCATGATCTCCTGCCTCTCACCGAACTGCAGCTCCGTCCCGGGCAGCGGCTCTCCCACCGAGGTGAAGGAGATGGCGTCGTCCCTGTGCACCACCGCGATCCCGCAGATCTCCGTCTGCCCGTAGATCTGCTTGAGGTTGACGCCGATGGCGTGGAAGAACTGGAAGACGTCCGGACCCAGCGGTGCGCCGCCGGTGTAGCAGCGCTTGATCCGGGTCAGGCCCAGCTGTTCGCGGATGGGGCGAGCCGCTGCGAGATCCGCGACGACCGAGGCCAGGCGCAGCCCCAGCGAGGGCGTGCCGCCGGAGACCCGCGCACGCGCCGCCCTGTCCATGACGGAGTAGCCCCAGCCGAACACTCCGCGCTTGAGCGCGCCGGCCTCGTCGATCCGCACCTGCACCTCGGAGAGCATGGACTCCCAGATGCGCGGCGGGGCGAACATGACGTCCGGGCCGATCTCGCGCAGGTCCGCCTTCTGCGTGGAGGCGTCCTCCGGGAAGGAGACGGTGATGCCAGCGTGCAGACCGCAGGCGACGGCGAGCATCTGCTCGCCGATCCAGGCGAACGGCAGCGTGGAGACGTAGCGGTAGGAGGCGTCGATGGGATCGACCTCCGTGAGCCGGGCGGCCATCGAGAGCAGATTGGCGTGGGAGAGCTCGGCCAGCTTGGGCTTGGAGGTGGTTCCCGAGGTGGTGCAGATGATCGCGAGGTCGTCCGGACTCCCGGCGGCGATCTGCTCGTCCAGCCACCCCGGCCTGCTCTCGGCCCATTCCCGCCCGGAGTCCTCCACCTGGGTGAAGTCCAGGAGCACGTCCTGGGTGTACTTCTCCAGCCCGTGGGGATCGTAGTAGATGATCCTCTCGATGCCGGCGTCCAGCGCCAGGAGCTTGTCCACCTGTTCCTGGTCCTCCGCGACCACGATCCGGGCGCGGGAGACGGAGAGGATGTGGGTGAGCTCGGCACCGATCGACGTGGGGTAGATGCCCACCACGCCGGCACCCAGCGACTGCGCCGCGAGTTCGGCGATCAGCCACTCCGGCCGGTTGTCGCCCAGCACGGCCACGACCTCGCCGCGGCGCACGCCCAGCTGGGCCAGGCCGTGGGCGAAGTCCCGCACCCGCTCCCGGTAGAGCGCCCAGGTGGTGGGCTGCCAGATGCCGTAGCGCTTCTCCTGCATGGCCGCCTGCCGGGGGCGGGAAGCCGCGAGGCCGTCGAGCAGCTGGGGCATCGTGCGGTCGATGCCGTGCGCCGGCCGGTCCGCGGCGAACGCCGCATCCTCGCGCGCCTGCACCTGCCCGCCGGCGTTCATGAGGCGGCCCCCGCTCCCAGATAGGCCTCGACGACCCGCGGATTCTCCATGACCTCGGCCGGTGTGCCGTCGCCGATCACCCGGCCGAAGTCGAGGACCGTCACCCGGTCGGAGATGTCCATGACCACGTTCATGTCGTGCTCGATCAGCACGATGGAGACGCCCGCGAGCTCATGGACGTCCAGGATGTAGCGCGCCATGTCCTCCTTCTCCTCCGCGTTCATGCCCGCCATCGGCTCGTCGAGGAGCAGGAGTGCGGGCTGCATGGCGAGCGCCCGGCCCAGCTCCACGCGCTTCTGGATGCCGTAGGCCAGCGTGCCCACGGGCTTCTGCCGATAGGCCTGGAGCTTGAGCAGGTCGATGACCTCCTCCACCACCTCGCGGTGGGTGATCTCCTGGCGCCGCGCCGGACCCAGCCACAGCATGGCGGAGAGCACGTTCTGCCTCATGTGGATGTGACGGCCCAGCATCATGTTCTCCAGCACGGTGAGATGCTCGAACAGCTCGATATTCTGGAAGCTCCGCGCCACGCCCAGACGGGCGACCCGGTTGGGCGGCAGGCTGGTGAGACGGCGCTCCTGCCCGCTGTCCGTGTGCAGGACGACCTCGCCGCCGGTGGGCCGGTAGAGGCCGGAGATGCAGTTGAGGAGCGAGGACTTGCCTGCTCCGTTGGGGCCGATGATGGCGTGGATCCGGCCGGAGTCCACGCTCATACCCACCTCGGCCAGGGCGGTGACTCCGCCGAACCTCAGGGTCAGGTCCGACACCCGGAGCAGGGGCCGCCCCGGCGGCATCGAGCTGCCGTTGAGTGGATGACGATACGCACGAGTTCGCACTGAGGCTCCTTGCTGCTCCGCTGCGGTGCTGGATCAGGACTGACGTGCTGCCGGCCGGCGCTCCCCGTCTCAGGCGGAGACCTGAGGGACAACGGATCTGTGACCGGCATCACCGAACTCTCCTCAGAATAGAATTCCACTATGCTGAATGCAATACCCTAATAAGAGAATCGTAATCATATTGCGACAGCCTCTACCGGCTCGTATCCTTGGGTTCCAGAGGCCGCCGGAGGATGTGACGCCCCCTGGCCCGCACCCGCCAGAGCGAGGAGACCGAATGCCAGCCGACGGCAGCGCACCCAGGAACGGGAGCACCCCCAAGGGCGGGCTCGGCACGATCAGGAACGCGACGGTGCTCATGGACCTCCTCGCGCAGCCGCCCCACCTGCACCAGCTCTCGGACCTCGCGCAGCGTTCCGGCATGACGGTGCCCACCGTCCACCGCCTCCTCAGATCGCTCGTGCACGCGGAGTACGCAGAACAGGACCCCGCCACCTCCCGCTACGGCCTGGGCCGCGCGATCACGCGTCTGGCGGTCCGGCAACTCTCCAACAGCCCCGTGCTCAGCGCTCTCAACCCCTTCCTCGCCTCTCTCCGCGACGAACTCTCCGCGACCATCGCCGTGCATGTGCTCATCAGCGGCGAGGCCGTCTGCATCGACCAGGTGGACGCCGCGGACCGAGGACCCTTCCGCCGGCCGCTGCGCGCCGTGCCCGCCCTGTCCACGGCCGCGGGCAGACTTCTCGCTGCGCATCAGCCGGACGAGGCCTGGAATCGCATCCTCACCGGCTCGGGGACCGAGGACGAGGCAGAGGCCCAGAGCCACAGGGAGGACTGGCGCAGGAGCGACCATCTCACGCACAGCTCGGCGGACCCTGGTGCCTCCGACGAAGTGGCTGTCCCCGTCCGCGCCGCCGATGGGAGCGTCGTCGCTGCGCTGAGCGCAGACCTCCGTCCGGACGCTGATCTCGCACGGATCGTCTCGCTGCTCACCCGCACCGCCGCCTCCGGAGGAAGGAGCATCGCCCATGCCTGAGCATCCGCCGAGGCCTTCCGCCGGTGCCGAGGACGCTTCGCTGCCCCACGGCGCAGCCCCGGAGTGGGCGGACATCGCAGCGTCCTTCGACTGGTCGCAGGAGCCTGCTGCGGTGTGGACGCCCGCCGGCGCCGAGCATGCCGATCCCCGATCGGTTGCGTTCCCCTCCGGCGAGGACGCCGCCTCATCGTCGGCCGGCGCCTCGGGCGGGGCCTCTGCCGCGGGATGGTTCCCCGGCGGCCGGCTCGACGCCGTCTGGAACCTGGTCCACCGTCACGCCGCCGCACAGGGCGCCCGCACCGCCGTGCACTGGGAGGGAGAGCCGGGCGACAGCCGTTCGCTCACCTACGCGGAGCTCTCCGTCGAGGTCGAGGCGATGGCGTCGGCGCTGCGAGAGCTGGGCCTGGCCGCCGGCGACGTGGTGGCGATCCACGCCAGCTGGCTGCCGGAGACCGTCATCACCATGCTCGCCTGCAATCGCCTCGGCGCCCCCTGGGCCACGGTTCCAGTCTCCATCCCCGCAGAGGCGCTGAGCACCCGCATCGCCGAGCTCTCCCCCAAGCTCGTCCTCACCCAGGACGGAGCCTGGCGGCGGGGCTCCGTGCTGCCCCTGAAGAGCCGGGCGGACGAGGCGCTCGCGAGCGCGGACAGCGTCGAGCACACCGTCGTCGTCCGCCGCACCGGCATCGATGTGCAGTGGTTCCACGGCGACATGTGGTTCAGCGATCTCATCGCACGTCGCCCCCGGCCCGCTGCCGGACCCGGCGGCCCCGGCACCGGAGCTCCGCAGGACTCCCTGCTCTGCGTGCGCCAGCTGGCCTCCCACAGCTCGGCCGCGCAGTACCTGGAGCACTCCCTCGCGGGCGTCCTCGCGAACGCGGCGGCCTTCCACGCCACGGCGCGCAGAGGTGAGACCTTCTGGTGCGCAGGGGACGTCTCATGGGCCGTGTCCACCTGGCACGGGCTGCTGGGGCCTCTGCTCGCGGGAGACACCGTGGTCGTCTACGAGGGAACGCTCGACATCCCGGATCACAGCAGACTCCTCGAGATCGTGGAGAAGTACGGGGTCTCCACCCTCGTCACCAATCCGGCCGTGATGAGAACGCTCCGGTCGTGGAGGATCGAGACGGAGCTGCATGCCCGCCCGACCGCCCTCCGCCACGTGGTGACCGCCGGCGAACCGGTCGAGCCCGCGCTCCGGACCTGGATGCAGGAGGCCTTCACCCGGGGAGAATGCACCGTCTCCGATGCCTGGGGCCAGATCGAGCTCGGCGGGATCGTCTATGCGAAGGGACCCGGCGTCGACTTCAACCCGGGCGGCGCCGTCGCCGTCGGCGCGGACGGCGAGCGCGTCCCCGCCGGACGGAGCGGGCAGCTGGTCCTCACCCGTCCCCTTCCCGGACGGATCGAGGGAGCTTCGTCTCTCGAGCCGTTCACCGCCGCCGGCCGGGTCGTGCCGACCGGTGACATCGTCGAGGTCGCAGCGGACGGCGGCTTCCGCTTCCACGGCAGAGTCGACGCCGTCGTCTCCGTCTCCGGGCAGCTGGTCTCCCTCGAAGCGGTCGCCCGGGCGCTGCGAGAGCACCCGTACGTCGCCGACGCCGCCGCCCTGCGGCTCAGGCACGACGAGTACGGCAACCGGATCGTGGCATGTGTGGTGACCACCGGTGAACCCGGCGGGACGACCGCACACGAACTGGCCAGCACCGTGCGCACCGAACTGGGCGGCCTCGCTCGGCCCCAGGCCATCGTGTTCGTGGACCGGATCGACCCCGCCGTCCCCCACGGCCGCCTCGCCGATGCCGTCGAATCGCTGCTGACTGAAGCCGCGTGGAGCGTTCTCGCATGGGATCGCATCGCGGCGGCGCTGGAGCCCTCCGGCGACTGACCCGACACGTCGTCGGGGAGGCACTCCGCTCGGCGTCGGCTCCGCTCAGTCGCCGCAGCCTGAGCCTTCCGGCCGCCCCGGGATCGCAGAAGGGGCCGCCCCTGCTGGGGCGGCCCCTTCGGGCTGTGCCGGTCCCGCCGCTCGCGCGAGGGGAACCGGCTCAGATCACTTGTCCTCGGCGGCGGCCTGAGCCTCGTCGACCTGCGCGCCGGACTCGACGTCGGCGGGCGCTTCCTCGACCGGGGCCTCGGCAGCCGGGGCCTCCTCGGCGGCAGCCGCGGTTGCGACCTCCGCCTCCTTGACCGCAGCCTGCTTGGGCGAGTACGGCTCGAGCACGAGCTCGATCACGGCCATGGGGGCGTTGTCGCCCTTGCGGGGGCCGATCTTCGTGATCCGGGTGTAGCCGCCCGGACGCTCCGCGACCGCAGGGGCGATCGAGGTGAAGAGCTCGTGGACGATTCCCTTGTCCGTGATCTGCTGGAGCACGCGACGGCGGGCCGCCAGGTCACCGCGCTTGGCGAAGGTGACGAGGCGCTCGGCGACGGGACGCAGGCGCTTGGCCTTCGTCACGGTCGTCTTGATGGACTTGTGCTCGAACAGCTGCGCGGCGAGGTTGTTGAGCATGATGCGCTCGTGCGCCGGCGAGCCTCCGAGGCGGGGACCCTTGGTGGGGGTGGGCATTGTTCAGTCTCCTTGAGAAATTCCTGTGTACCGCTGAAGTACCGCTCAGTACTGCTCGTCCTCGACGAAGGACTCCTCGTCGGCCTCGGCGTTCTCGCCGTAGCCGGCAGGGCTGTCCTTGAGGTTCAGGCCCAGCTCACCGAGCTTCTGGCGCACCTCGTCGATGGACTTCGAACCGAAGTTGCGGATGTCCATGAGGTCTGCCTCGCTGCGTGCGACGAGCTCACCCACCGTGTGGATGCCCTCGCGCTTGAGGCAGTTGTAGGAGCGGACGGTGAGATCGAGGTCCTCGATCGCGAGCGCGAGGTCTGCGGCCATCGCGGCATCGACCGGCGAGGGGCCGATCTCGATGCCCTCGGCCTCGACGTTGAGCTCACGGGCGAGTCCGAACAGCTCGACCAGCGTCTTGCCCGCAGATGCCAGGGCATCGCGCGGGGTGATCGACGGCTTGGTCTCGACGTCGACGATGAGGCGGTCGAAGTCGGTGCGCTGCTCGACGCGGGTGGCCTCCACCTTGTAGGTCACCTTGAGCACGGGCGAGTAGATCGAGTCGACGGGGATGCGGCCGATCTCTGCGTCCACGTTCTTGTTCTGCGTGGAGGAGACGTAGCCGCGCCCGCGCTCGATCGTGAGCTCGATGTCGAGGCGTCCGGTGTCGTTGAGGCTGGCGATGTACAGCTCAGGGTTGTGGATCTCCACTCCTGCAGGAGCGGAGATGTCCTCAGCGGTGACGGTGTCCGGGCCCTGCTTGCGCAGGTAGGCGACGACCGGCTCGTCGAACTCCGAGGAGACGACGAGGGACTTGAGGTTGAGGAGGAACTCGGTGACGTCCTCCTTCACCCCCGGAACCGTCGAGAACTCATGGAGCACTCCGTCGATCCGGACGCTCGTGACCGAGGCGCCGGGGATGGACGAGAGCAGGGTGCGTCGCAGCGAGTTGCCGAGGGTGTATCCGAATCCCGGCTCCAGCGGTTCGAAGGTGAACCTGGAGCGGCGATCGGAGACGACCTCTTCCGTGAGCGTGGGGCGCTGTGCAATGAGCACGTGGGCTTCCTTTCAGCGGACATCCGCTATATGACGTCCGCGAAGTTGTGAGCCGGGCTGATGAGACCCGGCTCGGAACGCTGGCGGCAGACGGTCCGGATCAGACCCGGTTCCGGGCGCGCAGTCCGCTTGCGGATGCGCTCCCGGCCGCCGAATCGTCCCCGGGCGGCGGATGGTCAGCCGCGACGACGCTTGGGCGGACGGCAGCCGTTGTGCGGGGTGGGCGTGACGTCCTGGATCGTGCCCAGCTCGAGGCCTGCGGCCTGGAGCGAGCGGATCGCGGTCTCACGGCCGGAGCCGGGGCCCTTGACGAAGACGTCGACCTTCTTCAGGCCGTGCTCCTGTGCGCGGCGCGCTGCGGACTCGGCGGCCATCTGCGCGGCGTAGGGCGTCGACTTGCGCGAGCCCTTGAAGCCCACCTCACCCGAGGACGCCCACGAGATCACGGCGCCGGAGGGATCCGTGATGGAGACGATCGTGTTGTTGAAGGTGGACTTGATGTGCGCCTGACCGGCGACGATGTTCTTCTTCTGCCCGCGGCGAGGCTTGCGCGCTGCTGTGCGTGACTTGGGAGGCATATTCCTGGGATCTCCTGATCGATGCTGGGTAAGGCTGCTGCTTACTTCTTCTTACCGGCCACGGTGCGCTTGGGGCCCTTGCGGGTGCGCGCATTCGTCTTCGTCCGCTGACCGCGGACGGGCAGACCGCGGCGGTGGCGGAGGCCCTCGTAGGAGCCGATCTCCACCTTGCGGCGGATGTCAGCGGCGACCTCGCGGCGGAGGTCGCCCTCCACCTTGAACGTGCCCTCGATGTAGTCACGCAGCTGGACGAGCTCAGCATCGGTCAGGTCTTTGACGCGGGTGTCCGGGCTGATCCCGGTGTCCGTCAGGGTCTGGCGCGCACGAGTGCGGCCCACACCGTAGATGTATGTCAGGGCGACTTCCACGCGCTTCTCGCGAGGGATGTCGACTCCGGCAAGACGTGCCATCAGTTCTTTCCTTCTGGTTGTTTCGGAGGTGCTGGTGCAGTCCTGATCCCGTCCAGCCCTGCGGGCCGGCGGGTCCCCAGCCTCCGACTGGGGGTGTCGTCCTCATCTTCCGCGCCCGGGCGGGGCGGGAGGTGAGGGGGCGAGGTCTGCGCGGGTGTGCGGCTCGATCCCGGGCGCTTGCGCTCCGGGTCGACGCCAGATCTGCGGATGCGGCTCGCTCAGCCCTGGCGCTGCTTGTGGCGCGGGTTCGAGCAGATCACCATCACACGGGAGTGACGACGGATGACCTTGCAGCTCTCGCAGATCGGCTTGACGCTTGGCTTCACCTTCATAGCTGTTCCTTCTTCCCACCGCGAATGCCCCGAGGTACTCCCCGGGGCAGTACAGCGCGAACTCGTCGAAGCGATCTTCTGCTTACTTGTACCGGTACACGATGCGACCGCGCGAGAGATCGTACGGCGACAGCTCCACGACCACACGGTCCTCGGGCAGGATGCGGATGTAGTGCTGGCGCATCTTGCCGGAGATGTGGGCGAGAACCTTATGGCCGTTGGTCAGCTCGACGCGGAATGTAGCGTTCGGCAGCGCCTCGACCACGGATCCCTCGATCTCGATGACCCCTTCTTTTTTGGCCATATCGTCCGTAACCTCGTCTTCCCGCGACGTCGTGTCGCGTTTCGTTCAGGCGGAGCGGACTCCGCGTGGACCGATGGCCTGCAGCCGGCTCCGGATCCGCGGCTGTCCGTGGATCCGGGGCGCGGACGGCGATATACTCACCGCGTGCGCCGCGTCAGAGGGGTCCGAGCCGAATCCGGGTCGAACGCCTCAGATCGCACCGGGCGCGCACCCGAGGACTCCCGCATACCGGCGGAGTGCCGGACGCGATGCCATCGGACACAGAACACCCCGTGGTCACAGGCCAATAGGTAACTGTACATGACGGCGCATCATTACGGCAAAAGCCGCCCCGGGCGCAACACGGACACGCCGGTGCGCGGAAGCGGGGACGCACTCACGCACGCACTGGGCCGGCTCCTCGACCCGGCCTCGGGCCCGGCGGAGCAGCGGGCGGCGGCTCGCGTCCTCGACCGCGCGCAGACCACCGCGCTGAGCACGCTCCCCCTCCACCGCGCACTCGGCCACCGCGTCCGCAGGCTTCTCCGGCCGGCTCCCGGACAGCGCCTCCTCGCCCGGCTCCTCGCCTCGGGCCCAGCCGCCGAGGCTGCCCGCGCACTCGCACTCGCACCCGGGCTCGAGCCCCTGCCGGCCGGTGCTCCACGACTGCAGCAGGTGCCCCTCCGCCTGCTGCGCGCACCCGGGCCCAGCGTGGCGGTGCGGCAGGGACGGCTGGGCGACTGCTGGCTGATCGCCGTGCTCGATGCCTGCGAGGCGATCCGGCCCGGATTCCTCCGCGAGCTCATCCGGCCCGACGCAGACCCGCGCTTTGCGACAGTGCGCCTCCACTCCCCCGCGCTGGCGCTCCCGCTGCTGCGCCGCATCCCCGGACTCCCCCTCCGTCCGCGGGAGGTGCGGCTGAGCACCGCCGTCCCCCGCGACCGCAGGGCAGGCAGCCGCACGCTGGCACCCAATGCCGCCTCACTCGCGGAGAAGGCGGCCGTCTGCCTGTGGGCGCAGGGCTCCTACCGTCGCCTGGCGCGGGATTTCGCGGGCATCGCCTTCGTGCTCGTCACGGGCAGGTGGGCTCCCGCGCGCCCCGTCCCGAGGCGGCTGGAGACGATGGAGCGCTGGCTCGCCCAGGGACGGCCCGTGGTCGCCTCGACGCTCATCCGCCCCGGCGGTTCCTTCACCCTGGCCCGCGAGGACGACCCAGGCCGGCGCGTCGCCGTCATGGACGGGCACGTCTACGCAGTGCACGGGGTGGGGCACAGCGATGAGGACGGCCGAGCCGTGGCCGGTGCCCCGCTCCGGGTGCATCTCCGCAACCCCGTGGGCCCCGCCGATCCTCCCGCACCCTCCTCGCGCGGCATGGGTGAGTCCGTCGTGCGCAGGAAGGACCTCTACCTCTCCGCGCGCCAGCTCCGGCGGGCCTTCATCAGCGTGAACGTTGGACCCCGTCTGCGCTGAAGCGCGGCTCGCACGCTCCCGGTCCTCGGTCGCGGCGCTCCCGGTCCCCGGTCGCGGCGCTCCCGGTCCTCGGTCGCGGCGCTCGCGGCTCCCGGTCGCGGCGCTCAGCGCTCGCGGGTGAGGGTGCCGATCTCCCGTCCCTGCCGGTCGAACACGCGCAGCACATCGCCGTCGAGCGTGACCGCGACGGCGCCGGCCAACCAGGCGTCGACGCCCAGGCAGGCCTTGAGGGTGCTCAGGCCGCGGCGGATGGTCGCGGTGCTCCCTTCGAGCGTGTACTCGCCGTGGACTCCGTTGCAGCCGTCCGAACCGGTCATGCGCCTCGTGCCGTCCGTCCCGGGCGCGTGGAACTCCAGGAACGCCGAGGCCGGGTCCTCGGCCCGCCATGTGCCCAGGAGCGCGGAGGCGGGACCGGAGGCCTCGCCCGTCGCACCGAACGCCGGCGTCCCCCTGCCCGGTACCCCCGCGCCCGAACCTTCCCCTCGCTCCGGGTGATCCTGCTCGGTCATCTCGCCCTCCCCTGCTGCACGCGCAGCTGCCGTGCTCTCCGTGCGGCGGCGCATCCCGCCCACCGCTGGGTCGATCCTCCCACCCCGGGGACGCCGAATGGGGCACCCGCTGTGTGCGAGTGCCCCATTCACCGCGTCTGCTCAGGCGGGCGCCCCTGCGGGCGTCCTCCTCGAGTTCCGATCCCGGTGAGCTCCCGGCCCCGTGGAGGCCGGAGGCTCCTCACCGTGATCGGCTGAACGCTTCTCGATCAGACGTTGCGGCGGCGTGCGATGTAGACCAGTGCACCGCCGACGGCCAGCAGGCCGGCCGCACCTGCGACGAGCGGACCGGTGGTGGAACCGGTGCGCGGCAGATCGTCGCCGTTGCCGTTGTCGTCCTCGCCGCCGTTGCCGCCGTCGGAGTCCGCGACCACGGAGAACCCGGCCTCGTGCACGTCCTCGCTCGTGGTGGCGACGACGTCGTACTCACCGATGTAGGCCTCGGGTGCGGCGGTGGTCAGGCCCCAGATCCGCGAGCCGGCCACACCGTTCTCGTCCACGGTCACCGTGACGGACTTCGCGGCCGCTGCCTGACCGTCCATGAAGGTCTCGAACGTCACCTCGGAGCCGGGCTCGGCACCCGTGACCGTGTAGACCACACCGCGGTCCTCGGCCTCTGCCTGCTCCTCGCCGTCGGCCACGAACTTCGAGGCCTCGACCTCGGTCTCGCTCAGGCGCAGCTCCTCCGGCTCCTCGGTGGGAGTCGCCGTCTGGGTCGGCTCATCCGTGGGGGTGGCCGTCTGCGTGGGCTCGGCCGTCTCGGTCTCCGAGGGGGTCGGATCCGGGGTCTCGGTGGGCTCAGCCGTCTCCGTCTCGGAAGGCGTCGGGCTGGGTGTCTCCGTGTCGGTCGGGGTCGGGCTGGGCTCGTCGCCCGCCGTCTTCACGGTGTAGTCACCGGGGAGGTGCTTGAGGCCCTCGTGGAGCTCAGCGGTCCAGAGGACGCCCGGACCGCCGCCGGAGACCACACCCACAGCCTGGTCGCCGAGCATGACGGCGCCGCCGGAGTCACCGCCCGCGACCTCGGCCGTGGAGCCGAAGCCGTAGACGATGTGGGGGTTGCCCGCATCGTCCCGGACGTTCGCGTAGCCGTCGACGAAGTCGATGACGCCCTCGGTCTTGCCGGTGGTGCGGCCCGAGTGGTAGACGGTCTGACCGATGTGACCCTGCTCGACATCGAGCACGCCGTTGACGGGCTGTGCATCGGAGGCGAGGTCGTCGGCCTGGTATGCGGCCTCGGTCCACTGCGTGACCTCGCCGGGCATGTTGAAGCCCGAGGCCTCATCGACCTCGATGATGCCGAAGTCCTGCGCGTCCGCGGGGTCGAGGTCATCGGTGACAGCCGTGGCCGGACCGTACTGGGTGTGCGTGAACTCGCCCAGTCGCTTGTCGCCCAGCTGCTCCGAGGTGTTGTAGCTGTCGGTCGCGACGTTCGAGGTCGACGGTGCCTCGAGGTGGACGTCGTTGCCGATCATCCCGTCACCGCAGTGACCCGCGGTGATGATCGCGTCCTTGCCGTCCGGGCCCACGGCGTTGAAGCCGATGGAGCACAGACCAAAGCCGCCGCCCATGCTGACGCGGTAGCCGGCGCCGTTGACCACATCGGTGTCATTGGCGGCGACGGCCGAGTAGCCCTCGTCGATGTGCTCGACCACGATCTCATCGGGGGTGCCGTTGTCCGCCTCGGCGAACTCGACGACGCTCTCGACCTCGGTCGACTCCTCGTCCACGGTGGCATCGGTGGTCTGCACGACGAGCTGGCCGCCCTCGCCCTTGCCCACCGCGGCGATCGTGTCCGCGTGCTTGAGCGCGGTCAGCGCAGCCACTTCGTAGGACTCCGGGGCCTCATCCGCCGTCGGCGTCGCGAGGGCGACCGGGGCCGCGACCAGTGCGCCGCCGAAGCCCAGCGCCACCGCGGCGCTCAGGGCGACGGCGCGCTTACCCATCATGGGTCGTGCCATTGTTCAGTTCCTTCGTGTCAGTTCGCATGAACGGGGGCCGGGCCTCACCGCTGAAGGGCGGACTCCTGACTCACCCTGGACATCCTGCCCGAACGACGCTCGGCACGCCGGATAAAGAACGTTTTGGTCACGGAAAAGTCTCGAACTTGACAAGACGCAGATCGGGATGTCCGAGGTGCGGGCACAGCTGAGGGGCGCCCGCACAGTGCGGGCGCCCCTCCTGAGTCGCCGGGCCGTTGCCCTCAGCGCTCAGCCGTGTGCAATCGCCTCAGATCACTCTGCGGCGGTGTGGCGGCGGCGCGCGATGTAGACGAGCGCACCTCCGACTGCCACGAGTCCGGCGGCGCCGGCGAGCAGCGGACCGGTGGTGGAACCGGTGCGCGGCAGATCGTTGCCGTCGTCCTCGCCGTTGCCGTCGTCCTCGCCGCCGTTGCCGCCGTCCGAGTCATCGACGACGGTGAAGGTGGCCTCGTGCACGTCCTCGTCGCTCGTGGCGACGACGTCGTACTCGCCCACGTAGGCAGAGGCGTCAGCGGTCGTCATGCCCCAGATGCGGGAGGAGGCGACGCCGTTCTCGTTCGCGGTGACGGTGACGGACTTCGCGGGCTCGCCCCGGTCCTCATCGGCGGCGGGAGCCGCCTCGGAACCTGCGTTCGCAGCCGCGGAGTCGATGTCCGCGTAGGTGTCGAAGGTGACCTCTTCACCCGGCTCCGCCCCGGTGACGGTGTACTGGACGCCGCGGTCCTCGGCCTCCGCCTGCTCCTCACCGTCGGCGACGAACTGCGAGGCCTCGATCTCCTCGGCGCTCAGCGCGAGGGCCTCGGGCTCCTGCGTGGGATCGTCGGTCGGGTCCTCGGTCGGGTCCTCGGTCGGGTCGTCCGTGGGGTCCTCAGTGGGATCGTCGGTCGGGTCCTCAGTGGGATCGTCCGTGGGGTCCTCAGTCGGATCCTCGGTGGGCTCCTCAGTGGGGTCCTCAGTCGGATCCTCGGTGGGCTCCTCGGTCGGCTCCTCGTCGCCCGCGGTCTTGATCTCGTAGCCGCTCAGGCCCTCGTTCTGCAGGCCCTGGTACAGCTCGGCGGCCCAGACGAAGTCGCCCTCCTGGGTGGCCGGGTTGTAGTTCGAGCCGGAGACGATGCCGGCAGCCTGGCCGTCGATCGTCACGGCGCCGCCGGAGTCGCCCGGGATGCCGAGAGTGTTGACGGCGAAGCCGTAGACCATGTACGCACCGGTCTCGTCGCCGATCGGCGCGAAGCCGTCGACGATCGCGGTGGCGTTGTTGGCCTCCATGTTGATGGGGCCCTCCTGCACACCGGAGGTGCGGCCGGAGCGCACAGCGGTCTGACCGATGTGGTCCTCGGTCACGTCGACGACGCCGGTCACGTCGACCGTGGACTCGGCGAGCACATCGGAGTCGGAGGTCGTCCAGTCGGTGACCTCGCCCTTGCCCGTGTAGTCGCTGCCCTCGTCGACGGTGATGACGGAGAAGTCCTGGGAGTTCTCCGGCGTGTACTGGCTCAGGTCGTCCCCGGGCTCGTACATCGCAGGACCGAACTCCGAGTAGGTCATCTCACCCAGAGCCTGCCCGGGGTGCAGGAAGTCGGTCTTGGCCTCGCCGTGGATGTCGCCGGTGCCTGCATTGGACGCCGAGGGCTTCTCCACGGCGGTCTGCGTGCCCTCATCACCGCAGTGGCCGGCGGAGATGACCGCTTCCTCACCGTTCGGTCCGGTCGCGGGGAAGCCGAAGGAGCACAGGCCCTGGGGGCTGCCCTGCCCGTCGAGCGTGATGTAGCCGGCGCCGCCCACGAGGTCGGTGTCGGCCGCGGTCGCCTTATAGGTGCCGGCGACGGGCTCGACGACCAGATCCTTCTTGGTCGTCTCCTGCGCGAAGGTCGCGACCGCCTCGAGCGCCTCGCCCGCCTTGCCCGTGGCCTCCTCGCCCTCGACCGACTTCTTCACGACCTGGGCGACCACCTGGCCGTCCTTGCCGTAGCCGATCGCGGCGATCTCGTCGCTCGCGTTGAACGCCTTCGCCGCGACCGGCGCGAGCGCCTGCGGTCCGCCGGCCTTCGCCGGAGCGGCGCTCGCGCCCTCGGGCGCCGTGTCGGCCGCCGTGGCGGCGGGAGCGGTGAGCGCAACGGTTCCGAAGCCGAGCGCGACTGCCGCGCTCAGAGCCACGAAGCGATTGCCCTTGATCGGGTTACCCATAGGTGCTTCCTCACAATGTCTGGTCGGATGACGGCAGGCGCCGCAGCTCGGCGGCACCGTGCCCTCGCCACACTCTGTCATTCGTCACAGACGCATAACATTTGTGTTCGTTGTGGTCACGGAAAGATCACATTCGCACAGTTCGCCTTTGCCAACCCTGAAACCTCGAAGACTTTCACTTTCGGTCTTCCCGCCGGGTCCTGCGCACGGAGTCCGCCCGAAGTCCCCTACAACGCAGAAAGGCCCGGACACCCTCAGGCGTCCGGGCCCGCAGCCCTCGTCTCCGCAGCGCTCAGGACTCGCGGGACAGCGTTCCGATCTCCTCACCCTCACCGTCGAGCACCGAGAGCTCGTCGCCGCTCACGACCACGCTCGCGGTGTCCGCCATCCAGGTGTCCGTCCCCGGGCAGCCCTTCAGCGTGCCGAAGCCGCGCTCGATGACTGCGGTGTCACCGTCGATGGTGAACTCCCCCTGGAGCCCGTTGCAGCCGTCGGAGCCGCTCACGTGACCGGTGCCCTCCTCATCCGGCTCGGCGAACTCGAGGAAGGCCCCCTCCGGGTCCTCGGCCACCCACTTCCCCTCGAACCGGGGCCCTTCCCCGGTCTCGGCCGGGCTCACTGTCCCGCCCCCGCATCCTGCGAGCGCGGCGGCGGCAGCCGCAACCGCCAGGAGCAGGGGCGCGCGCTTCAGGCTCAGGCGTGTCATGGTTCCTCCCGCTGTTCGTCGCCGTATCAGGCGCCGACGAGCCGTGCTGCCGCCGGCGGACGTCTCCACGCTAGACCAGATCCCTGACGATTCCCACAGACGCCGGCACCCGGAGGCCGCCCGTGCCGGCCCGGAGCCGGATGCGCTCTCAGTCCAGCGGAACCGGTGTCACACCGTAGGGACGCAGCCGCTCGGCGCCGCCGTCCGGGGCCGTCAGCACCCAGATGCCGCCTGCATGCCGCGCCACGGAGTGCTCCCAATGGCTCGCACGGCCGCCGTCCTCGGTCACGACCGTCCAGTCGTCGTCGAGGGTGCGGGTCTCGGTCCCGCCCGTGACGAGCATGGGCTCGATGCACAGGCACATGCCCGGCCTCATCCGCGGGCCCATCCTGCGCGCGCGGTAGTTGAGGACCTCCGGCTCCATGTGCATCTGCGAGCCGATGCCGTGCCCGGTGAACTCCTCGATGAGACCGAGATCGGGGGCGAGCTCGACGGCGCGCTCCTCGATCGCCTCGCCGATCTCCCCCACCTTCTTCGCCGTCGCCATGCGTGCGATGCCCGCCCACATGATCTCCTCAGTGGTGTCCGAGAGGCGCAGGTGCGCGGGATCGGCCGCCTCGCGTCCGCCCACGAACACCGTGATCGCCGAGTCCCCGTGCAGGCCGTCGACGATCGCTCCCCCGTCGATCGACACCATGTCGCCGGGCTCGAGCACGCGCTCGCCGGGGATGCCGTGCACCACGACCTCGTTCACGGACACGCACAGGGTGGCAGGATATCCGTGATAGCCCAGGAAGTTCGACTTCGCACCCATCTCCGCGATGACCTTCGCACCCGCCGCGTCCACCTCAGCAGTGGTGGCGCCCGGCACACATGCCGCGCGGGCGGCCTCGAGGGCCGCCCGCGTCACCAGTCCCGCACGGCGCATGGTGCGGATCTGGTCATCGGTCTTGTACTCGACCGCAGACGCCATCAGCGGCCGATCGCCGCGAGGATCCGCGCCGTGATCTCCTCGACCTCGCCGAGGCCGTCGACCCGGCGCAGCAGACCGCGCTCCGCGTAGAGGTCCGTGAGCGGCTGCGTCTGCTCCGCGTAGACGTCGAGGCGGTGGCGGATGACGTCCTCCGTGTCGTCCGAGCGCCCCTGCAGGGAGGCACGTGCCAGCAGCCTGCCCACGACCTCGTCCGTGTCCGCGGTGAGCTCGACGACGTGGTCGAGCGAATGCGAACGGGCTTCGAGCATGGAGTCGAGCTCCGTCACCTGCGCCGCGGTGCGCGGGTAGCCGTCGAGCAGGAACCCCTCGGCGGCGTCCTCCTGCGCGAGCCTGTCGGCCACCATCGAGTTGGTGACCTCGTCCGGCACGTACTCACCGGCGTCCATGTAGCGCTTGGCAGTCCTGCCCAGCTCCGTCTCCCCCGCCACATTGGCCCGGAAGATGTCCCCGGTGGAGATCGCCGGCACGCCCAGCGCCTCGCTCAGGCGTGCGGCCTGCGTGCCCTTGCCCGCCCCGGGGGGGCCGATGAGGATGATGCGACTGCTCATGAGGTTCCTTTCCTCTTCTGATTCCGTACCGGGACCGGCGACCGATCCGCGGTTTGCGCGAGCGAGACCCCCAGCGACCTCGCGGTTGCCTCGCGGCGCATGCACCGCGCTGCTCAGCGGAGCAGGCCCTCGTAGTGACGCTGCTGCATCTGCGAGTTGATCTGCTTGACGGTCTCAAGACCGACGCCCACCATGATCAGCAGCGAGGTGCCGCCGAAGGGGAAGTCCTGGTTCGCGTTGATGAGAACGAGGGCCACCAGCGGGATGAGCGCGACGAGGCCCAGGTACAGGGAGCCCGGCACCGTGATCCGGTTGAGCACGTAGCTCAGGTAGGTGGCCGTGGGACGGCCCGCGCGGATGCCGGGGATGAAGCCGCCGTAGCGCTTCATGTTGTCCGCCACCTCGTCCGGGTTGAAGGTGATCGACACGTAGAAGAACGTGAAGAAGATCGTGAGCACGAAGTAGATCACCATGTAGACGGGATGGTCGCCGGCGGTGAAGTAGCGGTTGATGACCTCGACCCAGCGGTCCTCTGGCGAGCCGAACTGCGCGACGAGCGAGGGCAGGTACAGCACCGAGGACGAGAAGATCACGGGGATGACGCCAGCCTGGTTCACCTTGATCGGGATGTAGGTCGAGGTGCCGCCGAACATGCGGCGGCCGACCATCCGCTTCGCGTACTGCACCGGGATGCGGCGCTGCGACTGCTCGACGAAGACGACGAGCGTCATGATGACGAGGCCCACCAGGATGACGATGATGAAGATGTCGATGCCCTGGGAGGTGAGGATCGAGCCGAAGGAGGCGGGGAAGCCTGCGGCGATCGAGGTGAAGATCATGAGCGACATGCCGTTGCCGACGCCGCGCTCGGTGATCTGCTCGCCCATCCACATGATGAGGCCGGTGCCCGCGGTCATCGTCACGATGATGATCGCCACGCCCCACCAGGTGTCGTTGACGAGCAGGTTCTGGCAGCCCTCCACATCGCCGAACAGCGCGCCGGTGCGCACCGTCGAGACGAGGGTCGTGGCGTTCAGCACCGCCAGGCCCAGGGTCATGTAGCGCGTGTACTGCGTCAGCGTCGCCTGCCCGGAGGCGCCCTCCTTGTGGAGGGCCTCGAACCGCGGGATCACCACGCGCAGCAGCTGCGTGATGATGCTCGCGGTGATGTACGGCATGATGCCCAGCGCGAAGATCGAGAGCTGGAACAGCGCCCCGCCCGAGAACAGATTCATGAGTCCGAATCCGCCCTGCGTGAGCGCCGGCGAGGCCACGCACTCCTGGACCTGCGGATAGTCGATGCCCGGGGACGGGATCGACACCCCCAAGCGGTACAGCACCACGATGCCGAGGGTGAAGAGCAGCTTGTTGCGCAGATCAGGCGTCCTGAACGCACGCCCTACAGCTCCGAGCACTCGTCCTCCTGCAGATTTCTCGCCGAACGAAAGGACGACGACACGATGAATTTCCTCGTGCACTCTACCAGCCGGGCACAGGCCCACCGAATCATCGGGAGCGCATCCGTCCTGCGGGCGCGCACCCTGCACGCGACCGCGGGATACGCGACAGGGGCGCCGTCCCTGTGGACGGCGCCCCTGTGCGGGCACGATGTGCGGTGGTCAGGCGGTCGTGGTGACCGAGCCCCCCGCAGCCGTGATCTTCTGCTCCGCGGAGCCGGAGACCTTGTCGGCGGTCACGTTGACCGCGACGGTGATCTCGCCGGTTCCCAGCACCTTGACGGGCTGGTTCGCGCGGACGGCGCCCTTGGCCACGAGGTCGGCGACGGTGACGTCTCCGCCTTCGGGGAACAGCGCCGACAGCTTGTCGAGGTTGACGACCTGGTAGGTCACCTTGTTCGGGTTCTTGAACCCGCGCAGCTTGGGCAGACGCATGTGCAGCGGCGTCTGCCCGCCCTCGAAGCCGTGCGGAACCTGGTAGCGGGCCTTCGTGCCCTTGGTTCCGCGGCCGGCGGTCTTGCCGCCCTTGCCGCCCTCACCGCGACCCACGCGGGTCTTCGCGGTCTTGGCGCCGGGTGCCGGACGCAGGTGGTGCAGCTTGAGCGCGTTGTTCTCGTCTGCCATGTCAGTCCACCTCTTCCCAGGTGACGAGGTGGCTCACGACGTTGATCATCCCGCGGATCTCAGGACGGTCATCCTTCACCACGACGTCGTTGATCCGCTTGAGGCCCAGCGTGCGCAGGGTCTCGCGCTGATTCTTCTTGCCACCGATTTCAGACTTGAGCTGAGTGATCTTGAGCTTCGCCATCAGGCCTTCGCCCCGCTTTCCGCTGCTCGCAGGAGCGCCGCCGGCGCAACCTGGTCGACGGGCAGACCGCGGCGCGCAGCGACCTCCTCGGGACGCTCGAGGCCCTTGAGCGCGGTGATCGTGGCGTGCACGATGTTGATCGCGTTCGAGGAGCCCAGCGACTTCGAGAGGATGTCGTGGATGCCCGCGCAGTCGAGGACCGCACGGACCGGACCGCCGGCGATCACACCGGTTCCCGGCGAGGCCGGACGGAGCAGGACGACGCCCGCCGCGTCCTCACCCTGGATGGGGTGCGGGATGGTCTTCTGGATGCGCGGGACGCGGAAGAAGTTCTTCTTCGCCTCCTCGACGCCCTTGGCGATGGCCGCGGGAACTTCCTTGGCCTTGCCGTAGCCCATGCCGACCAGGCCCTCACCGTCGCCCACGACCACGAGGGCGGTGAAGGAGAACCGACGTCCGCCCTTCACGACCTTCGACACGCGGTTGATGGTGATGACGTGCTCGATGAACTGGTTCTTCTCGTCCCGGTCCTGACGGTTGCCGCGACGGCCGCCGCCCTCACCGCGGCCGCGACCGCGGCCACGGCCGCGGTCACCGCTCTCGGTGCCGGTCTGCGACTCGCCCTGAGCCTCGGTCTGGACCTGGGCGTCCTTGTTCTCTTCGGTGCTCACAGTGCGAGTCCTCCTTCACGAGCGCCGTCGGCGACAGCGGCCACTCGGCCGTGGTAGGCGTTGCCGCCGCGGTCGAACACCACGGCCTCCACGCCGGCTGCCTTGGCCCGCTCGGCGACGAGCTCGCCCACCCGGCGAGCCTTGGCTGTCTTGTCCTCGGAAGCGGCCCGGAGGTCCGCTTCCATGGTCGAGGCCGAAGCCAGCGTGCGGCCGACGGTGTCGTCGATGACCTGCACGAAGACGTGGCGGCTCGAACGCGACACGACGAGGCGGGGACGCTCTGCGGTGCCGGAGATGTGCTTGCGCAGGCGGTGGTGGCGACGTGCGCGCGCAGCCGCCTTGCCCTTGCCGCGGCTCTGCTTGATTGCTCCTGCCATGGTCACTTACCAGCCTTTCCGACCTTGCGGCGGACGTTCTCGCCGGCGTAGCGCACGCCCTTGCCCTTGTAGGGCTCGGGCTTCCGCAGCTTGCGGATGTTCGCGGCGACCTCGCCCACCTGCTGCTTGTCGATGCCGCTCACGGTCACCTTCGTCTGGCCCTCGACCGAGAACGAGATCCCGGCCGGCGGGTCGACGGTGATCGAGTGGCTGTAGCCGAGGGCGAACTCGAGGCTCTGGCCCTTGGCCTGCACGCGGTAGCCGGTGCCGACGATCTCGAGGGACTTCGAGTACCCCTCGGTCACGCCGATGACCATGTTGTTGACGAGCGTACGGGAGAGACCGTGCAGGGCGCGGGACTCACGGGCGTCGTCGGGACGGGTGACGAGCACCTGGCCCTCCTCGAGCGCGACCGAGATCGGCTCCCGGACCTCGACCGAGAGCTCGCCCTTGGGGCCCTTGACCTTCACGTTCTGACCGTCGATGGTGACATCGACGCCGGCAGGGACGGAGACGGGCAGCTTGCCGATGCGTGACATAGTGTCTTCTCCTTCCCTTACCAGACGTAGGCGAGGACTTCTCCGCCCACGCCCTTCTTGGCCGCTTGCTTGTCGGTGAGCAGACCCGAGGAGCTCGAGATGATGGCGATGCCGAGGCCGCCGAGCACCTTGGGAAGGCTGTTCGACTTCGCGTAGACGCGCAGGCCCGGCTTCGACACGCGGCGGATGCCGGCGATCGAACGCTCGCGGTTGGGTCCGAACTTCAGGTCGAGCTCGAGCTTCTTGCCCACCTCGGCGTCGGAGACGCGCCAGTCGGCGATGTAGCCCTCGCTCTTGAGGATCTCGGCGATGGAGGACTTGAGCTTGCTGTAGGGCATGCTCACCTCCTCGTGGTAGGCCGAGTTCGCGTTGCGCAGACGCGTGAGCATGTCTGCGACGGGGTCGGTCATAGTCATTGGGCACTAGCCCTTCCTCGTCGCGGTTTCCGTCCCCCGCCCCCGCTTGCGCGGGGGCGGGGCGGACCTGCGACGTAGAGGTATCAGTTGGTCTTGAAGGGGAAGCCGAGGTGGCGCAGCAGGGCGCGTCCCTCGTCGTCCGTCTTCGCGCTTGTCACGATCGTGATGTCCATGCCGCGGACGCGGTCGATGGAATCCTGATCGATCTCGTGGAACATCGACTGCTCGGTCAGACCGAACGTGTAGTTCCCGTTGCCGTCGAACTGGCGGTCCGACAGTCCGCGGAAATCGCGGATGCGGGGCAGCGCCAGCGAGATGACGCGGTCGAGGAACTCCCACATCCGGGCTCCGCGCATCGTCACGTGTGCGCCGATCGGCTGCCCCTCGCGCAGCTTGAACTGCGCGATGGACTTCCGGGCCTTGGTGACGACGGGCTTCTGGCCCGTGATGAGGGTGAGGTCGCGGATGGCGCCCTCGATGAGCTTGGAGTCACGCGCCGCGTCACCCACGCCCATGTTCACGACGACCTTGGTCAGACCGGGGATCTGCATGGGATTCGCGTAGGCGAACTCCTCCTGCAGCTTGCCGACGATCTCATCGCGGTAGACCGCCTTGAGGCGGGGTGCCGGGCGGGTCTGGGTGCTCTCGGTCATCAGATGTCCTCCCCGGTACGGCGCGAGACGCGCACGCGGACCTTGCGAGTGCGGCCGTCGCGCTCGACGGTCTCCTCACGGTAGCCCACGCGGGTCGGCTTGTTGTCCTTCGGGTCCACGAGCATCACATTCGAGATGTGGATGGGGGCCTCGTGGATCTCGATGCCGCCGGCGGTCGCGCCGGAGGCGGTCTGGCTGGGCTTGCGGTGCTTCGACACGCGGTTGACGCCCTCGACGAGGACGCGGTTCCGCTCGGGGTAGACCTCGAGGACCTTGCCCTGCTTGCCGCGGTCGCCGCCGCGCGAGGCACGTGCTCCGGCGATCACCTGGACGAGGTCGCCCTTCTTGATCTTGAGCTTCGCCATGATCAGATCACCTCCGGTGCCAGCGAGACGATCCTCATGAACTTCTTGTCGCGCAGCTCGCGGCCCACGGGCCCGAAGATGCGCGTGCCGCGGGGCTCGCCGTCGTTCTTGAGGATGACCGCTGCGTTCTCGTCGAAGCGGATGTAGGAGCCGTCGGGACGACGGCGCTCCTTCTTGGTGCGGACGATGACGGCCTTGACCACATCGCCCTTCTTCACGTTGCCGCCGGGGATGGCGTCCTTGACCGTTGCCACGATCGTGTCGCCGATGCCGGCGTAGCGTCGACCGGAGCCGCCGAGGATACGGATGGCCAGGATCTCCTTGGCACCCGTGTTGTCGGCGATCTTCAGTCGCGACTCCTGCTGGATCACTTCTTCTCTCCTGTCGTCACGTCGGTTCTCGCCCCGGCGACGCGGGGCCGCCGGGGCGAGCCTGACGGAACGGATATGGGCTTGATTCGCACCGCTGACCCCGGGTTCCCGGTGGCCGCCTTCGGAGAGAGCGGGACCGGGAGGGACCGGGGCTTATGCGGCGCCGATCACTTGGCGCGCTCGATGATCTCCACGAGCCGCCAGCGCTTCGACGCCGAGAGCGGACGAGTCTCGGACACACTCACGAGGTCGCCGATGCCGGCTGTGTTCTCCTCGTCGTGGACCTTGATCTTGCTGGACGTGCGCAGAACCTTGCCGTACAGGCGGTGCTTCTTGCGGTCCTCGATCTCGACGACGATGGTCTTGTCCATCTTGTCAGAGACGACGTAGCCGCGGGCGCTCTTGCGAGTCGCGCGCTCGACCGGTGTCTGAGCCTGGTCGGACATCAGTTCTCCTCTTCCTTCGCTGCGGACGGATCCTGGCGGATCGCGAGCTTGCGCTCGTTCAGCACCGTGTAGATCCGTGCGATATCGCGGCGGACGGCCTTGAGCCGGCCGTGGTTCTCCAGCTGGCCGGTCGCCGTCTGGAACCGGAGGTTGAACAGCTCGGCCTTAGCCTTCTTCAGCTCCTCGACGAGGCGTTCGTTGTCGAAGCCGTCGAGGGCGTCCATCGAGAGGTCCTTGGAACCGATCGCCATTCTCATTCACCACCTTCGCGCCGCACGATGCGGGCCTTGAGCGGAAGCTTGTGGATCGCCAGGCGCAGGGCCTCGCGTGCGACTTCCTCGGACACACCGGCGAGCTCGAACATCACTCGGCCGGGCTTGACGTTCGCGACCCACCACTCCGGCGAGCCCTTGCCGGAGCCCATGCGGGTCTCGGCGGGCTTCTTGGTCAGCGGACGGTCCGGGTAGATGTTGATCCAGACCTTGCCGCCGCGCTTGATGTGGCGCGTCATGGCGATACGAGCCGCCTCGATCTGGCGGTTCGTCACGTATGCCGGTGCGAGGGCCTGGATGCCCCACTCACCGAACGTGACCTCGGTGCCGCCCTTCGCCATACCCCGGCGCTTGGGGTGGTGCTGCTTGCGGTGCTTGACACGGCGTGGGATGAGCATGCGTCAGCCCTCCGATCCTGCCGCGGCCGCGGGAGCGGCCTCGGCTGCGTTCTCAGTGTTCTTGGGCGCGCCCTCGCCGCGTCCGCGTCCGCGTCCGCCGCGGCCGCGTCCACGGGCTGCGCCGCCACCGCCGCGGGGACCGCGGCCGGACGGCTGTGCCGCCTCCTGCGCCGCGAGCTCCTTGTCGGTGAGGTCGCCCTTGTAGATCCACACCTTCACGCCGATCCGGCCGAAGGTGGTGTGCGCCTCGAAGAAGCCGTAGTCGATGTTCGCACGGAGGGTGTGCAGCGGCACGCGGCCCTCGCGGTAGAACTCGGAACGGCTCATCTCAGCACCGCCGAGGCGGCCGGCGCACTGCACGCGGATGCCCTTGGCACCTGCGCGCTGCGCGCTCTGGATGGCCTTGCGCATCGCGCGGCGGAAGGCCACGCGGGACGCGAGCTGCTCGGCGACGCCCTGTGCGACGAGCTGGGCGTCGACCTCGGGGTTCTTGACCTCGAGGATATTCAGCTGGATCTGCTTGCCGGTGAGCTTCTCGAGCTGACCGCGGATGCGGTCGGCCTCGGCGCCGCGGCGGCCGATCACGATGCCCGGACGGGCGGTGTGGATGTCGACGCGCACGCGGTCACGGGTGCGCTCGATGTTCACGCGGGAGATGCCCGCGCGCTCAAGGCCCGTGCTCAGCAGCTGGCGGATCTTGATGTCCTCGCCCAGGTAGTCCTTGTAGCGCTGACCCTCCTTGTTGGAGTCAGCGAACCACTTCGAGCGGTGATCCGTCGTGATTCCGAGACGGAATCCGTTCGGGTTGATCTTCTGACCCATCAGCGGTTCCCCTTCCGGCCGGCCGGGATGTCGTCGCCGGAGCCGAGCACCACCGTGATGTGGCTGGTGCGCTTGTTGATACGTCCGGCGCGTCCCTGGGCACGGGGACGGAACCGGCGCATGGTCGGTCCCTCGTCCACGAATGCCTGGGTGATGACCAGTTCGTCCTCGTCGAACGACTCGCCGAGCTTCTCCGCCTGCTGCCGCGCATTGGCGATGCCGGAGGCGACGAGCTTGTAGAGCGGCTCGGATGCGGACTGCTCCGCGAACTTGAGCACTGCGAGGGCTTCCGTTGCCTGCTGACCACGAACGAGGTCGACGACACGGCGAGCCTTCTGGGGCGTCACACGCAGGTAGCGTGCCTTCGCCTTGGCTTCCATCGTTTCCTTCTTCCTTCTGATGAGGAGACTGCGCAGGTCCTCCGCCTCAGCGGCGGCGGCCCTTGCGGTCGTCCTTGTCGTGGCCGCGGAACGTCCGCGTCGGTGCGAATTCGCCGAGCTTGTGCCCGACCATGGACTCGGTGACGAACACCGGCACATGCTTGCGTCCGTCGTGCACGGCGATCGTGTGACCCAGGAAGTCCGGGACGATCATCGAGCGGCGGGACCAGGTCTTGATGACGTTCTTGGTGCCCTTCTCGTTCTGAGCAGCAACCTTCTTGTAGAGGTGCTCGTCGACGAAGGGGCCCTTCTTGAGACTGCGAGGCATAGTTCAGGCTCCCTATCAGCGCTTCTTGCCGGTGCGACGGCGACGCACGATGTACTTGTCGCTTTCCTTGTTCGGACGGCGCGTGCGGCCCTCCGGCTGGCCCCAGGGGCTGACCGGGTGACGACCGCCGGACGTGCGTCCCTCGCCACCGCCGTGCGGGTGGTCGATCGGGTTCATCACGACGCCGCGCACCGTGGGGCGCTTGCCCTTCCAGCGCATGCGGCCGGCCTTGCCCCAGTTGATGTTCGACTGCTCGGCGTTGCCGACCTCGCCGACCGTGGCACGGCAGCGCGCGTCGACGTTGCGGATCTCGCCGGACGGCATGCGCAGCTGCGCGTAAGGGCCGTCCTTCGCCACCAGCTGCACGGAGGCGCCGGCGGACCGGGCGATCTTCGCGCCGCCGCCGGGGCGGAGCTCCACGGCGTGCACGACGGTGCCGACGGGGATGTTCCTCAGCTGCAGGCTGTTGCCGGGCTTGATGTCGGCCTCGGGACCGGCTTCGATCCGATCGCCCTGCCTGAGCTTGTTCGGAGCGATGATGTAGCGCTTCGCTCCGTCCGCGTAGTGCAGGAGCGCGATGCGGGCGGTCCGGTTCGGGTCGTACTCGATGTGCGCGACGCGGGCCTCGATGCCGTCCTTGTCATGGCGACGGAAGTCGATGACGCGGTACTGGCGCTTGTGACCGCCGCCCTGGTGGCGGGTCGTCACACGACCGGCTGAGTTGCGTCCGCCTTTTTTCGGGAGGGGACGAAGAAGCGACTTCTCCGGGGTGGAGCGGGTCACTTCGACGAAGTCGGCGACGGAGGCGCCGCGGCGCCCCGGTGTCGTCGGCTTGTGCTTACGGATTCCCATTCTCTTTCAATCCTTACGTTCGCTCGGGCGACTCAGAGAGCGCCGCCGCCGAAGATGTCGATGTCGCCTTCCTTGAGGCTGACGATCGCACGCTTCGTGTCGATGCGCTTGCCGATGCCGAAGCGGGTCCGGCGAGTCTTGCCCTGACGGTTGAGGGTGTTCACCTTCGCGACCTTCACGGAGAAGATCGACTCGATCGCGTACTTGATCTCCGTCTTGTTCGCACGGGGATCGACGAGGAAGGTGTACTTCCCCTCGTCCATGAGGGCGTAGGTCTTCTCGGACACCACGGGAGCGATGATGATGTCGCGCGGGTCCTTGATGGTGACAGTGCTCACTTCGCGTCCTCCTCAGAGCTCGCCGCAGCCGCACCGGCGGTGCGGGCGAGGAAGGCTTCGAGCGCTGCAGCCGTGAAGACCACGTCGTCGGACATCAGCACGTCGTACGTGTTGAGGGACTCGACGTTGAGGACGTGGACGCGCGGGAGGTTGCGCACGCTCAGGTAGTTCACGTCGTCCTCGCGGGTGAGCACGACGAGCTTGTTCTTCCGATCGCTGAGCGCGCTGAGCGCGGCGCCGGCCGCCTTGGTGGAGGGCTTCTCGCCCTCGACCAGGGTGGTCACGACGTGGACGCGGTCGAGGCGCGCGCGATCGGACAGGGCACCGCGGAGAGCGGCGGCCTTCATCTTCTTGGGGGTGCGCTGCGAGTAGTCGCGCGGAACCGGGCCGTGCACGATGCCGCCGCCCGCGTACTGCGGGGCGCGGATCGAGCCCTGGCGGGCGTTGCCCGTGCCCTTCTGGCGGTACGGCTTCCTGCCGCCGCCGGACACCTCTGCGCGGGTCTTCGTCTTGTGCGTGCCCTGGCGCGCGGCCGCGAGCTGCGCGACGACGACCTGGTGGATGAGCGGCACATTGGTCGGCACATCGAACACGGAGCCGGGGAGCTCGGCGGTGCCGGTCTTGGCGCCGGCCGCGTCCACGACGTCGATGGTCTTGGTGTCAGCCATGATCAGGCCTCCTTCGCTGCGGAGCGAACGAGAACGACTCCGCCCTTAGGACCGGGAACGGCGCCCTTGATGAGCAGCAGGCCGTTCTCGGCGTCGACAGCGTGAACCGTGAGGTTCTGGGTCGTGTGCTTGACAGCACCCATGCGACCGGCCATCCGCATGCCCTTGAACACGCGACCGGGGGTCGCAGCGCCTCCGATGGAGCCGGGCTTGCGGTGATTGCGGTGCTGGCCGTGCGAGGCGCCCACGCCCTTGAAGCCGTGGCGCTTCATGACGCCGGCGGTGCCCTTGCCCTTGGTCTTCGCGGTCGCATCGACCTTGGCGCCGGCGGAGAACACCTCAGCGGTGATCTCCTGGCCGAGCTCGTACTCGCCCGCATCGGCGGTGCGGAGCTCGACGAGGTGACGGCGCGGGGCGACCCCGGCCTTCTCGAAGTGGCCGGCGGAGGGCTTGTTGACCTTGCGCGGGTCGATCTCACCGAAGCCGATCTGCACGGCGGTGTAGCCGTCGACCTCCTCGGTGCGGATCTGCGTCACGACGTTCGGTGCGGCCTGCACCACGGTGACCGGGACGAAGTTGCTGTTCTCGTCCCACACCTGGGTCATGCCGAGCTTGGTGCCCAGGATGCCCTTGACGCTGCGGGTGGTGGGGAGTGCCTTGGAGCGTGTGTTCGCCATGTCCTCCCCCTCAGAGCTTGATCTCGATGTTGACGTCGTCGGCGAGGTCGAGTCGCATGAGCGAGTCGACGGCCTTCGGCGTCGGGTCCACGATGTCGATGAGGCGCTTGTGCGTGCGCATCTCGAAGTGCTCGCGGCTGTCCTTGTACTTGTGCGGCGAACGGATGACGCAGTACACGTTCTTCTCCGTCGGCAGCGGCACCGGTCCCACGACCGTGGCACCCGCGCGCGTGACCGTGTCCACGATCTTGCGCGCAGCGCTGTCGATGACAGCGTGGTCGTACGACTTGAGCCGGATGCGGATCTTCTGTCCCGCCATGGCGTCGTCTCTTCCTTTCGTTCTTCCCGGCCATCAACGCACTCCTGTGACGGATGAGCGTCTGTGCCGGCTTGACGTGACCGCCCCCGAGGTCGGGCGTGTCGCCCTTGCTTCTCGGCGCGGGCACACTCGTGCAACGGCTGCCCGGCCGAACCCGGTTCCGCCCAGCGCAGGCTGAGCCCAGATTCAACGGCCGGTGATGTCCCGGAGCCGTTCGCGGCCGTAAGGACCGCAGTGCAGGGGCAGTGGCCCCGGAACGCAACTTGACTATCTTGGCACAGGCCGCGCGCGGCCCGCAAACCCGGAGGCCTCCCCCGAGCCGGAAGGTGACCGGCGCCTCGCCGCGACGGTGACGCCGACCACGCGCGGAGCGCGGGCCGGTCCGGCGACAGCAGAGGGCCCCGGGACGGATCCCGGGGCCCTCATGATGTCCTCACTGATCAGCAGGGCTGCTCAGCGAAGCAGTCGCGCATCGCGCACTGTGATGTCAGATCACTCGATGATCTTCGTCACGCGGCCGGCGCCCACCGTGCGTCCACCCTCGCGGATGGCGAACTTGAGGCCGTCCTCCATGGCGATCGGCTGGATGAGCTCGACCGACATGTCGGTGTTGTCGCCGGGCATGACCATCTCGGTGCCCTCGGGCAGCGTGATGACGCCGGTGACGTCCGTCGTGCGGAAGTAGAACTGCGGACGGTAGTTCGAGTAGAACGGGTTGTGACGGCCGCCCTCGTCCTTGGACAGGATGTAGACCTGGCCCTCGAACTTCTTGTGCGGGGTGATCGAACCCGGCTTCACGATGACCTGGCCGCGCTCGACCTCGTCGCGCTTGGTGCCGCGGAGGAGGAGGCCGACGTTCTCACCGGCGCGCGCGTCGGGGAGGGTCTTGCGGAACATCTCGATCGCGGTGACGGTCGTCTTGGAGGAGGTCTCCTTGATGCCGACGATCTCGATCTCCTCGTTGGGGAGCAGCACGCCGCGCTCCACACGACCGGTCACGACGGTGCCGCGGCCGGTGATGGTGAAGACGTCCTCGACGGGCATGAGGAACGGCTTGTCGATGTCGCGCTCCGGCTCGGGAACGTTCTCGTCGACGGCCTCCATGAGGTCCTCGACGGACTTGACCCACTTCTCGTCGCCCTCGAGCGCCTTGAGAGCGGAGACCTGGACGACGGGAGCGTTGTCGCCGTCGAAGTCCTGCGAGGAGAGCAGATCGCGCACCTCGAACTCGACGAGCTCGAGCAGCTCCTCGTCCTCGACCATGTCGGACTTGTTGAGAGCCACGACGATGTAGGGCACGCCCACCTGGCGAGCGAGCAGCACGTGCTCGCGCGTCTGCGGCATGGGGCCGTCGGTGGCGGCGACCACGAGGATCGCGCCGTCCATCTGCGCCGCACCGGTGATCATGTTCTTGATGTAGTCGGCGTGACCCGGAGCGTCGACGTGCGCGTAGTGGCGCTTCTCGGTCTGGTACTCGACGTGCGAGACGTTGATCGTGATGCCGCGCTGCTTCTCCTCAGGTGCGTTGTCCACCTGGTCGAAGGCCTTCGCCTCGTTGAGATCCGGGTACTTGTCCGCCAGCACCTTGGTGATCGCCGCGGTAAGGGTCGTCTTACCGTGGTCGACGTGACCGATGGTGCCGATGTTGACGTGAGGCTTGGTCCTGTCGAATTCGGCCTTTGCCACTGGGTTCCTCCTGATGAGTGGTTGCAGGATATGCCGTTCATATCCTAGAACCTGACTTGGGTGGTTTGTCGACGACGGCGGGCAGCGCCCCTGTGAGGAGTTTCACCCGCCGCCGTCACGGACGGGAGAGCGTCACTCTCCGCCGCGGGTCTTCTGGATGATCTCGTCGGCGACGTTCTTGGGAACCTCGCCGTAGCTCTTGAAGACCATCGAGTACACGGCGCGGCCCTGCGTCTTGGAGCGCAGGTCGCCGATGTATCCGAACATCTCCGAGAGGGGCACATCGGCCTTGACGACCTTGATGCCCGTCGCATCCTCCATCGACTGGATCTGCCCGCGACGCGAGTTCAGATCGCCGATCACATCGCCCATGTACTCCTCGGGCGTGCGCACCTCGACGTCCATCACGGGCTCGAGGAGCACGGGGCTGGCCTTCGGCACAGCCTCCTTCAGCACCATCGAGCCTGCGATCTTGAACGCCATCTCCGACGAGTCCACGTCGTGGTACTGGCCGTCGAGCAGCGTGGCCTTGATTCCCACGAGCGGGTACCCGGCCAGCACGCCCAGCTGCATGGCATCCTGGATGCCCGCATCGACGCTGGGGATGTACTCGCGCGGAACACGGCCGCCGGTGACGGCATCGTGGAACTCGTAGATCTTGTCGCCCTCGACCTCCATCGGCTCGATGGAGACCTGGACCTTCGCGAACTGACCGGAGCCGCCGGTCTGCTTCTTGTGGGTGTAGTCCACCTTCTCGACCGCGCGACGGATCGTTTCGCGGTAGGCGACCTGCGGCTTGCCGATGTTCGCCTCGACCTTGAACTCGCGCTTCATGCGGTCCACGAAGACGTCCAGGTGCAGCTCGCCCATGCCGCCGATCTCCGTCTGCCCGGTCTCCTCGTTGAGGTTGACCGTGAAGGTGGGATCCTCCTTCACCAGCTTCTGGATGGCGGTGCCGAGCTTCTCCTGGTCGCCCTTGGTCTTGGGTTCGATCGAGACGAAGATGACGGGCTCGGGGAACGACATCGACTCGAGCACGATCGGCTGCTGCGGGTCGCACAGCGTATCGCCGGTCGTGGTCTCCTTGAGCCCGATGAATGCGTAGATGTGGCCGGCGAAGGCCTCATCGACGGGGTTCTCCTTGTTGGAGTGCATCTGGAAGAGCTTCCCGACGCGCTCCTTCTTCCCGTTCGTCGTGTTGACCAGCTGGTCGCCGGTCTTCACCGTGCCCGAGTACACGCGCACATAGGTGAGCGAGCCGAAGAACGGATGCGTCGCGACCTTGAACGCCAGCGCCGCGAACGGGCCGTCCTTGCGGGGCTCGCGCGTGATGACCTCGTCCTCCTTGCCGGGGACGTGGCCCTCGACGGCGGGGACGTCGAGCGGCGAGGGCAGGTAGTCGATGACCGCGTTGAGCATGGGCTGGACGCCCTTGTTCTTGAACGCGGAACCGCACATGACGGGGAACGCCGCGGAGTCGATCACGAGCTGGCGGATGCCCGCCTTGATCTCGTCCTTGGTGAGCTCGCCCTCCTCGAGGTACTTCTCCGTGAGCTCGTCGCTGGCCTCGGCGACGTCCTCGATGAGCTGTGCGCGGTACTCCGCGGCACGCTCGCGGAGATCCTCGGGGATCTCCACGGTGGTCATGTCCTGGCCCTTCTTGGACTCGTCGGGCCAGATGTAGGCCACTTCCTCGATGAGGTCGACGACGCCGGCGAAGTCGTTCTCCGCGCCGATCGGCAGCTGGATCACGAGGGGCTTGGCACCGAGGCGGTTCTTGATGGTGTCGACGGTGTAGTAGAAGTCCGCACCGAGCTTGTCCATCTTGTTGACGAAGCAGACGCGGGGCACGTCGTACTTGTCGGCCTGACGCCAGACGGTCTCCGACTGGGGCTCCACGCCCTCCTTGCCGTCGAAGACGGCGACGGCACCGTCGAGCACGCGCAGGGAGCGCTCGACCTCGACCGTGAAGTCGACGTGGCCCGGGGTGTCGATGATGTTGATCTGGTTGTCTTCCCAGTAGCACGTCGTCGCGGCGGACGTGATCGTGATGCCGCGCTCCTGCTCCTGCTCCATCCAGTCCATCGTCGAGGCGCCGTCGTGCGTCTCGCCGAGCTTGTAGTTCACACCGGTGTAGTAGAGGATGCGTTCCGTCGTCGTCGTCTTGCCGGCATCGATGTGGGCCATGATGCCGATGTTGCGGACCTTCTTGAGGTCGCTGAGCACGTCAAGTGCCACGGTGTCTCTCTCTCGTGTCGATCGCGTCGATCGCGCCCCTCCGCAGCGGGCGGTGGCCCGCTGCGGAGGACCACGGCTGGTTCACCAGCGGTAGTGTGCGAAGGCCTTGTTGGACTCGGCCATCTTGTGGGTGTCCTCGCGGCGCTTCACAGCGGCACCGAGGCCGTTGGCGGCATCCATGATCTCGTTCTGGAGCCGGTCGGTCATGGTCTTCTCGCGACGCTGCCGGGAGTAGCCCACGAGCCAGCGCAGAGCGAGCGTGGTGGAGCGGTTCGCGCGCACCTCGACCGGCACCTGGTAGGTCGCGCCGCCGACGCGGCGGGAGCGGACCTCGAGCGAGGGGCGGATGTTGTCGAGCGCCTTCTTGAGCGTGACGACCGGGTCCTGACCGTTGAGCTTCTCACGCGTGCCCTCGAGGGCCGCGTAGACGATGCGCTCGGCGGTGGACCGCTTTCCGTCCAGCAGCACCTTGTTGATGAGCTGCGTGACGAGCGGCGAGCTGTAGACCGGGTCGATGACGACCGGTCGCTTGGGTGCGGGGCCCTTGCGCGGCATTACTTCTTCTCCCTCTTGGCTCCGTAGCGGCTGCGGGCCTGCTGACGGCCCTTGACTCCCTGGGTGTCCAGCGAGCCGCGCACGATCTTGTAGCGGACGCCGGGGAGGTCCTTCACACGACCGCCGCGGACGAGCACGATCGAGTGCTCCTGGAGGTTGTGGCCCTCACCGGGGATGTAGGCCGTGACCTCGATCTGGCTCGAGAGCTTCACGCGGGCGACCTTGCGGAGCGCCGAGTTGGGCTTCTTGGGGGTGGTCGTGTACACGCGGGTGCACACGCCGCGCCGCTGCGGGCTGCCCTTGAGGGCAGGCGTCGCGTTCTTCGCGGCCTTGTCCTGCCGTCCCTTGCGGACGAGCTGCTGAATAGTGGGCACTGAGATGTTCTCCGATGCTTCTCGCTGTTGCTAATCCCGGGCCGTCGCGCACGAGGCGGACGCCGCCCTGCCCGAGCATGTCCCTCCGTCACCAGGTGAAGCTGCCGCCTGATGCCGGTGTCCGCATGGCCCCACTCCACCCGAGGTCGGGTGTGTCGGATTCTGCGAACCGCGCACAGTCCGCCCTTGCGAGCGGTGGTGCGCCCCGTTCTCCACGGTCACCGCCGCTTCCCGAGCGTGCGGGGCTCGGAGACGTCCTCCGGTTCCGCGCTCCGGGAGGGAGCGCAGGGCCGGGTCCGTGGCGGTCGCGCGCGAGACGCGGGCACGACTGTCCGCACGAGACAGTCGGATAGAGATTATCGCGGTGCAAGCCGTGCGGTCAAAGCGATGTGGCGCACCGCTCACACCGTGCGCGGCGCGGGGCCGGCGCGCGCACTCGGTAGGGTGGTGCCATGAGCGAGATCCAGCCCGGTTCAGCCGGTGAGCCGCCGGAGGGTGCGGACGGCGCCGCACCCGTCCCCGCGCGTCGCCGCCGCCTGCGCGCCGGCGACAGCGAGCGGGAGGGGGTGCTCGAGGTGATCAGCCGCGCGCACGCCGCGGGTCGGCTGGACGCCGATGAGGTCGACGAACGGCAGAACGCGATCCTCAGGGCCAAGTTCGTCGACGAGCTGCCCGAGCACATCGACGATCTGCCCGAGGGCGCGGAGCTCGCGGCCGTGCTCGAGGCGCAGGCCGACGCGGCCTCGGGCACGGCCCCGCCCGCGCGCCCCTCCCCCGGCGCCGCCCTCGCACCCGCGGGGAGACTGGGCGGGTCCTCCCCGCGGGGCGAGATCCTCCCCGCCGCGCCGGGCGGCGGAGCCGAGCGCACGACCGTCGCCATCATGGGCGGCTCCGAGGTCTATGTCGAGCAGGGCACGCCCCTCGTGCGCAGCTTCGCGCTCATGGGCGGCAGCGAGATCCGCCTCTCCGATGTGCTCGGCCCCGGCGTGCAGGTGGTCGTCGAGACGTATGCGATGTGGGCGGGCAACGAGATCTACGTGCCGCCGGGCGTCAAGGTCGTCGACGAGACCGTCAACATCATGGCCGGCAACGACATCGGGAAGAGCGCCCGCGGGGACGGCTCCAACGGCGTCCTCGTGCTCCGCGGGTTCAGTCTGATGGCGGGCAACGAGGTGCTCCTCGACCCCGACTGGACGCCGCCGCAGCTGGAGCGCTGAGGCCGCCGGGGCGCCGGGGCCGGGGGCACGCGAGAGGGAGGAACGGGCATGCGGATCGGGATCATGACCTCGGGTGGTGACGGGCCGGGGCTCAATGCGGTCATCCGCGGGGCAGTGCGCAAGGGCGTGCGAGTGCACGGAGCCGAGTTCCTCGGGATCCGCGACGGCTGGCGGGGGCTCCTCGAGGACGACCTCGTGCCGCTGCCCACCACCGCGGTGCGCGGCATCTCCGGGCGCGGGGGCACGATCATCGGAACCTCGCGCACGCACCCGTACTCCGGCGGCGGACCCGCGCGGATGCGCGAGGTCATGGCGGCGCGCGGGATCGACGCCGTCATCGCCGTCGGGGGCGAGGGCACGCTCGCCGGCGCTGCGCGGCTCGCCGACGACGAGGGCCTGCCCGTCGTCGGCGTGCCCAAGACCATCGACAACGATCTCGACGGGACGGACTTCACCTTCGGCTTCGACAGCGCCGCCGCCGTCGCGACGGAGTCCATCGACCGCCTGCGCACCACGGCGGAATCGCACCATCGGTGCATGGTCGTCGAGGTCATGGGGCGCAATGTGGGCTGGATCGCCCTCCACGCGGGCATGGCGGCGGGCGCGCACGCCGTCCTCATCCCCGAGTTCCCGGTCTCCACGGAGCAGGTGTGCGCGTGGGTGCGCTCGGCCCGCGACCGCGGACGGGCGCCGATCGTGGTGGTCGCCGAGGGCTTCGTGCCGGAGGACCGCGACGAGGCCGTGGCGGTCCGCGGCACAGCGGCCGACGGCAGACCCAGGCTCGGCGGGATCGCCGACGAGCTGGCGCCGCTCATCGAGGAGCGCACCGGCATCGAGACCAGGTCCGCCGTGCTGGGGCACCTGCAGCGCGGTGGCGCTCCCACCGCCTACGACCGCGTGCTGTCCACGCGCCTCGGCATGGCCGCGGCCGATATGGCGGTGGAGCGCGCGTGGGGGCAGATGGCCTCGCTGGCCGGCACCGAGATCGTCCGCGTCCGCGTGGCCGACGCGGTGGACCGCCTCAAGCGCGTGCCCCTCGAGCGCTGGGAGGAGATGCAGGTCCTCCTGGGGTGAGCCGGCCGCCGGCGGGGTGCGCGCACCGGGCGTCAGCGCGCGCTGACGCCGGGCGGCGGCCGGAAGCGCGCCGCCGGAACGGCAGTGAACCGACGGAACCGTAGCAAACCTCCGCCTCGCGGCTGTGCGCCTCCGCAACAGCGCGCTGGAGCGGTGGAACGCGGAGAAAGGGGTCGCGGACAGCCTCGCCCATGCGCACTTCGCGCTGTGGACAGACCGGGCCCGAACGTCCGGACACTGCAGCGGTGTGCTCGGGCCCGGCCCGCCACGCGACCGCAGCGTCCCTCCCGTGATGCGCAGCCGCGCTCTTCCTCCGCGGGGCGCACCGGAGGTCACAGGGTGCGCCAGGGCCCCTCGGGGATGCGCACGGACGTCTGTGGAGCGCAGACGCCGCGTCCACAGGTCTGTCGCGGGGCTCGCGGAGCACAGCCCCCGGCCCCAGGGTGGACGCATGTACAACTGCTTCACCGCCGCCAAGGCCGCACGGGCAGGCATCTCCGACCGGCAGCTGAGGACCGCGCGCACGTGCTGCCTCTCGCGCCCCGCCCGCGGGGTCTACTTCGTGGAGCTCAGATGCGCGAGACATCCGGCGTTCGCGATGTTCCTCGACGATGCGGAGCACCTCGAGCTCGGCGATGCGCTCAGAGCCTCGCCCGGGGACACGACGCTGCGCGCCAGGCACCTGGGCGGCCGGCACCTCGGCTATCTCCTCAACTGCGGTGCGCTCCGGCCGGACGATGTCATCGCGCTGCGCTCGGCAGCGCTCGTGCACGACCTGCCGCTGCTGTCGGTGCCCGAGTGCACAGCAGAGGTGCTCCATCCCACCGAGAGCCGGACCACACCTGGGATCGTCCGACGGCGCAGGCCCCTCAGCAGGGAGCAGGTGACGCAATGGGGCGGGCTCGAGGTGACGTCCCCGGGCCGCACGGTCCTGGACCTGGGCCACGACTCCGTCACTGGCGGCGTGATCGCCGCAGACGCGCTCCTGCGGAGAAGCGGAGCTGCGGAAGAAGGCCGGCGGCGGCTTCGCGAGTACGCCGAGGCCGATGCGCTGCTCGCCGCCAGCCGGCGGGTGAGGACGGTGCTCGACTGGTCGAACGGACTCGCAGAGAGCCCCGGCGAGAGCCTCCTCGTCGTGCATCTGCGGATCCTCGGCCTCACCGACTTCGAGCAGCAGGTCGAGCTCCGTTCCGCGTCGCCCCCGATGACCGTCCGTGTCGACGTCCTCCTGCGCGAGCACGGCATCGTGCTCGAGATGGACGGGCTCGTGAAGTACCGCGCGGAGAGCGCCGGCGGCTTCGCCCGGGACGGCGAGGTGCTCGTCCGGGAGAAGCTGCGCCAGCAGGCGATCGAGAACGCAGGATGCAAGGTCATCCGTCTGCTGTGGCGCGATGTCGTCGACGCGCAGCGCCTGCGACTCGCGCTTGCGGCACAGGGGCTGCACATCTGACGCCGCCGCGGGGGTGGCGCGCGGACGCGGCAGCGGCAACGGGGCGTGTGTGCACGGCACGCGCGGCAGCGCACACGCGGCGGCGGTACGCGCGGCAGCGGGGCCTGTGTGCGCACGGCACGCGCAGCGGCTTTCGCCGGAACGACACGCTGGAGCGTGTTGTTCCGGCGGGCGACGAAGGAGAAGCGGAGGCTGGCTGCCGTTCCGGAGGCTGACTGCCACTGCGGAGGCGGTGGCGGTCGGGGTTTGCAACCGGCTGTGAATGCGAAGGAGCGGCCCGCGTGCTCATGCACACGGGCCGCTCCTCCGTCGACCGGCTCGCTCAGCCCCGCGAGACCGGCTCAGCCGGACCTCAGCTGAAGGTGCCGAAGTCGTAGTCCTCGAGCGGGATGGCCGCTCCGGTGTCTGCGCCCAGCGGCGGGTAGAAGTCGCCGTAGGAGTTGGCGAACATCTCCTGCTTGGCCTCCTCGGTGGGCTCCACGACCATGTCGCGGAACTTGTGCATACCCGTGCCGGCCGGGATCAGCTTGCCGAGGATGACGTTCTCCTTCAGGCCCAGGAGCGGATCCGTCTTGCCCTCGAGCGCTGCCTGCGTGAGGACGCGCGTCGTCTCCTGGAAGGAGGCCGCGGACAGCCAGGACTCAGTCGCGAGCGACGCCTTCGTGATGCCCATGAGCTCATCACGGGCAGACGCGGGCTGACCGCCCTCCGCCACGACGCGCTTGTTCTCCTCCTGGTACCGGCCGCGGTCCACGAGATCGCCCGGCAGCAGCTTCGTATCGCCGGAGTCGATCACGGTGACGCGACGCAGCATCTGGCGCACGATGACCTCGATGTGCTTGTCGTGGATGCCCACGCCCTGCGCGCGGTACACCTTCTGCACCTCGTCCACGAGGAAGCGCTCGGCCTCCCGGCGGCCGCGGATGCGGAGCACCTGCTTGGGGTCGATGGCACCCTCGACGAGCTGCGCGCCGGCCTCGATCCGCTGCCCGTCCTCCACGAGGAGGCGGGTGCGGCGGCCCACCGCGTGCTCGATCTCCTCACCGCCGTCGTCCGGGACGACGATGACGTAGCGGGTCTTGCGCGAGTCGTCGACCTTGACCCGGCCCGATGCCTCCGCGATGGGTGCGAAGCCCTTGGGCGTGCGGGCTTCGAAGAGCTCCGTCACACGGGGCAGACCCTGCGTGATGTCACCGCCGCCGGCGGCCACACCGCCGGTGTGGAACGTCCGCATCGTCAGCTGCGTGCCGGGCTCGCCGATGGACTGCGCCGCGACCGTGCCGATCGCCTCGCCGATGTCCACGAGCTTGCCTGTGGCCATCGAACGGCCGTAGTGCATGCTCGAGATCTGCACGTCCGAATCCGCCGTGAGGACGGAGTGGACCTTGAGCTCCTCGATCCCGTTCGCCACCAGCAGGTCGATGACCTCGCCCGTGACGTCCGTCTTCGCCGGGACGATCACCTCGCCGTCGGCGCCGACCACATCGGCGACCGTGAGGCGGCCGTACACGCTGGTCTCCACGTGCTCGTGCGGCTCGAGGGTGCCGTCGGCGGCCCTCTGCGCCACAGGCAGGGTGATGCCCTTCTTCGAGTCCGTCTCCTCCGCGCGCACGATGACGTCCTGTGAGACGTCCACGAGGCGGCGGGTGAGGTAGCCGGAGTCCGCGGTCCTCAGCGCAGTGTCCGCGAGACCCTTGCGGGCGCCGTGGCTGGCGATGAAGTACTCGAGGACGGAGAGGCCCTCGCGGTAGTTCGACTTGATGGGACGCGGGATGATCTCGCCCTTGGGGTTCGTCACGAGACCGCGCATACCGGCGAGCTGGCGCACCTGCATCCAGTTGCCGGAGGCCCCCGAGTTGACGAGCCGGAGGACGGAGTTCTCCTCGGGGAAGTTCGCCTCCATCGCCTTGGACACCTGGTCCGTCGCCGCGTCCCACACCTTGACGAGCTCCGCGCGGCGCTCGTCGTCGGTGAGCGCACCGATCTCGTACTGTTCCTCGACCTTCGCCGCGAGGTCCTCAGCCGCGTCCAGCAGCTCCTTCTTGGACTCCGGCGCCACGATGTCGCTCATCGAGACGGTGACTCCGGACCGGGTCGCCCAGTAGAAGCCGGCAGCCTTGAAGTTGTCCAGGGTCTGCGCGGTCTCGACCTTGGGGTAGTTGTCCGCGAGGTGGTTGACGATCCCGGACAGGCCCTTCTTGTCCACCGTGCGGTTCACGTACTCGAACGCCTCCGGCAGGGTCTCGTTGAAGAGCGCCCGGCCGAGGGTCGTCTCGACGATCGCGGGCGTCCCCTGCTCCCAGCCCTCGGGCAGCACGAGGTCCGCGCCCGGCACGAGCCCGTCCAGACGCAGCCGGATCTTCGCGCCGAGGTCGAGCTCGCCGAGGTCGAAGGCCATCTGCGCCTCACCCATCGACGCGAACTCGCGGCCCTCGCCGGCCGCGCCGGTCCGCTCGCTCGTGAGGTGGTAGATGCCGATGATCATGTCCTGGCTGGGCATGGTCACGGGCTTGCCGTCGGAGGGCTTGAGGATGTTGTTCGAGGACAGCATCAGCACGCGGGCCTCGGCCTGGGCCTCGGTGGACAGCGGCAGGTGCACGGCCATCTGATCGCCGTCGAAGTCCGCGTTGAACGCGGAGCACACGAGCGGGTGGATCTGGATGGCCTTGCCCTCGACCAGCTGCGGCTCGAACGCCTGGATGCCCAGCCGGTGCAGCGTGGGCGCGCGGTTGAGCAGCACCGGGTGCTCGGTGATGACCTCTTCGAGGACGTCCCAGACCTGGCCGTGCTGCCGCTCGACCATGCGCTTGGCCGACTTGATGTTCTGCGCGTGGTTGAGGTCGACCAGGCGCTTCATGACGAAGGGCTTGAACAGCTCGAGCGCCATCGTCTTGGGCAGGCCGCACTGGTGCAGCGAGAGCGTGGGGCCCACCACGATGACGGAGCGGCCGGAGTAGTCGACGCGCTTGCCGAGCAGGTTCTGGCGGAACCGGCCCTGCTTGCCCTTGAGCATGTCGGACAGCGACTTGAGCGGACGGTTGCCCGGCCCTGTGACCGGACGGCCGCGGCGGCCGTTGTCGAACAGGGAGTCGACGGACTCCTGCAGCATCCTCTTCTCGTTGTTCACGATGATCTCGGGGGCGCCGAGGTCGAGGAGCCGCTTGAGGCGGTTGTTGCGGTTGATCACACGACGGTAGAGGTCGTTGAGATCGGAGGTCGCGAACCGGCCCCCGTCGAGCTGCACCATGGGGCGCAGGTCCGGCGGGATGACCGGGACGGCGTCGAGCACCATGCCCTCGGGCGAGTTGTCCGTGGTCATGAAGTCGTTGACGACCTTGAGGCGCTTGAGGGCCCGGGTCTTGCGCTGTCCCTTGCCGGTCTTGATCAGCTCGCGGAGCGTGTCCGCCTCGGACTCGAGGTCGAAGTCCCGCAGACGCTGCTGGATCGCCTGGGCGCCCATCGAGCCCGCGAAGTAGAGGCCGAAGCGGGCCACCATGTCGCGGTAGAGCGACTCATCGCCCTCGAGGTCCGAGACCTTGAGCGACTTGAACCGGTCCCACACCTTGTCGAGGCGGTCCATCTCGCGGTCCGCGGCCTTGCGGAGGTTGCCCATCTCCTTCTCGGCCTGGGTCTCGAGCTTCCGCTTCGCGGCGGCGGTCGCGCCCTCGGCCTCGAGGGACTTCAGGTCCTCCTCGAGCTTCTTGGCGCGGCGGTCGATGTCCGCGTCGCGGCGGTTCTCGATCTGCTTCCGCTCCACGTCGATCTGGTTCTGCAGGGTGGGCAGATCCCGGTGGCGCGACTCCTCGTCGACCCACGTGATCATGTAGGCCGCGAAGTAGATGACCTTCTCGAGGTCCTTCGGCGCGAGGTCGAGCAGGTATCCCAGGCGCGAGGGCACGCCCTTGAAGTACCAGATGTGGGTCACCGGAGCGGCGAGCTCGATGTGGCCCATGCGCTCGCGGCGCACCTTGGCGCGGGTCACCTCGACGCCGCAGCGCTCGCAGATGATGCCCTTGAAGCGGACGCGCTTGTACTTGCCGCAGGCGCACTCCCAGTCCCGGGTGGGACCGAAGATGCGCTCGCAGAAGAGGCCGTCCTTCTCCGGCTTGAGGGTGCGGTAGTTGATCGTCTCCGGCTTCTTGACCTCACCGTGGGACCAGCGGCGGATGTCGTCCGCAGTGGCGAGGCCGATGCGCAGCTCATCAAAGAAATTGACGTCAGGCACGTGATTCCTTATCTGTGTTCGTGACGGCCCGCAGGCCGTGACAAAAACTCTCTCGGTGGGTCAGACTTCCTCGACGGTGTTCGCCTCGTGGCGGGACAGATTGATGCCGAGCTCCTCGGCCGCGCGGAACACTTCCTCATCGGAATCGCGCATCTCGATCTGCATGCCGTCGGAGGAGAGGACCTCGACGTCCAGGCACAGGGACTGCATCTCCTTGATGAGCACCTTGAACGACTCCGGGATGCCGGGGTCGGGCAGGTTCTCGCCCTTGACGACCGCTTCGTAGACCTTGACGCGGCCGGGGATGTCGTCCGACTTGATGGTCAGCAGCTCCTGGAGGGTGTAGGCGGCGCCGTACGCCTCCAGCGCCCAGACCTCCATCTCGCCGAACCGCTGGCCGCCGAACTGGGCCTTTCCGCCGAGCGGCTGCTGCGTGATCATCGAGTACGGGCCGGTCGAGCGGGCGTGGATCTTGTCGTCGACCAGGTGGTGGAGCTTGAGCATGTAGATGTAGCCCACCGAGATGGGGTACGGGAACGGCTCGCCGGAGCGGCCGTCGAACAGCCGCGCCTTGCCCGACGCGTCGATGAGGCGATCGCCGTCGCGGTTGGGCTTGGTGCTGTCCATGAGCGTGCGCAGCTCTTCCCAGTGGGCGCCGTCGAACACCGGCGTCGCCACCTTGGTGCCCGGCTCGACGTCCGTGCGGAAGCCGTGCATCTTCTCCGCCCACTCCGGCAGCCCGTCGAGGTTCCAGCCCTGCTTGGCGATCCACCCGAGGTGGGTCTCCATGACCTGGCCGATGTTCATGCGGCGGGGCACGCCATGGGGGTTGAGGATGATGTCGACAGGGGTGCCGTCCTCGAGGAACGGCATGTCCTCCACCGGCAGGATCCGGGAGATGACGCCCTTGTTGCCGTGGCGGCCGGCCATCTTGTCGCCCACCGTGATCTTGCGGCGCTGGGCGATGTAGACGCGCACCATCTGGTTGACGCCGGGCGAGAGCTCGTCGTCGTCCTCGCGGTCGAAGACCTTGACCGAGATGACGGTGCCGTACTCGCCGTGCGGGACCTTGAGCGAGGTGTCGCGCACCTCGCGCGACTTCTCGCCGAAGATCGCGCGGAGCAGGCGCTCCTCCGGGGTCAGCTCCGTCTCGCCCTTGGGCGTGACCTTGCCGACGAGGATGTCGCCGTCGGTCACCTCGGCGCCGATGCGGATGATGCCGCGCTCGTCCAGGTCCGCGAGCGCGTCCGGGGCGATGTTCGGGATGTCGCGGGTGATCTCCTCGGCGCCCAGCTTGGTGTCGCGGGCGTCGACCTCGTGCTCCTCGATGTGGATCGAGGAGAGGGTGTCGTCCTGGACCATGCGCTGGGAGAGGATGATGGCGTCCTCGAAGTTGTAGCCCTCCCAGGACATGAAGGCCACGAGCAGGTTCTTGCCCAGCGCCATCTCGCCGTTCTCCGTGGCGGGGCCGTCGCCGAGCACGCTGCCGACCTCGACGCGGTCGCCCTCGTTCACCGTGATGCGCTGGTTGTACGAGGTGCCGTGGTTGGAGCGGCGGAACTTCTCCGCCTTGTAGACCTGCTGCGTGCCGTCGTCGTTCATGACGGTGACGTAGTCGGCGGAGACCTCGGTGACCGCACCGGGCTTCTCGGCCACGATGACGTCGCCGGCGTCCACCGCCGCGCGGTACTCCATGCCGGTGCCCACATAGGGGGACTCGCTCATGACGAGCGGCACGGCCTGCCGCTGCATGTTCGCGCCCATGAGCGCGCGGTTGGCGTCGTCGTGCTCGAGGAACGGGATGAGCGCCGTCGCGACGGAGACCATCTGGCGCGCGGAGACGTCCATGAAATCGATGTCGGAGACGGGGATGAGCTCCGCCTCACCGCCGCCGCCCTTGGGACGGGCCAGCACGAGGTCCTCGACGAAGCGGCCGCTGTCGTCGAGCGGCGCGTTGGCCTGCGCGATGTTGTAGTCGAGCTCGTCGTCGGCGTGCAGGTACTCGGTCTCGTCCGTGACGACCCCGTCGACCACCTTGCGGTAGGGCGTCTCGATGAAGCCGAACGGGTTGATCCGCGCGTACGAGGCCAGCGAGCCGATGAGGCCGATGTTGGGGCCCTCGGGGGTCTCGATGGGGCACATGCGGCCGTAGTGCGAGGGATGGACGTCGCGGACCTCCATGCCCGCGCGGTCGCGGGACAGGCCGCCCGGGCCCAGCGCGGACAGGCGGCGCTTGTGCGTCAGACCTGCCAGCGGGTTGTTCTGGTCCATGAACTGCGAGAGCTGGCTGGTGCCGAAGAACTCCTTGATCGCAGCCGTGACCGGGCGGATGTTGATGAGCGACTGCGGCGTGATCGCCTCGACGTCCTGCGTGGTCATGCGCTCGCGGACGACGCGCTCCATGCGGGACATGCCGGTGCGGACCTGGTTCTCGATCAGCTCGCCGACCGCGCGGATGCGCCGGTTGCCGAAGTGGTCGATGTCGTCGACGGCCACGCGGACCTCGAAGGGCTCGCCCTCGCGCACGCCGGGCAGGGTCTCCGTGCCCGCGTGCAGCGCCACGATGTAGCGGATCGTCGCGACGATGTCCTCGGTGGAGAGGACCGAGTCCGCCAGCGGGGCGTCGAGGCCCAGCTTCCGGTTGATCTTGTACCGGCCGACCTTGTCCAGGTTGTACCGCTTGGGGTTGAAGTACAGGTTGTTGAGCAGCGTGCGGGCGGCCTCGGTGGTCGCCGGCTCCGCCGGGCGCAGCTTGCGGTAGATGTCGAGCAGGGCCTCGTCCTGGGTCTCGACGGTGTCCTTGGCGAGCGTCTCGCGGATCGACTCGTACTCGCCGAACTCCTCGAGGATCTTCGACTCGGACCAGCCGAGGGCCTTGAGCAGCACCGTGACCGACTGCTTGCGCTTGCGGTCGAGGCGCACGCCCACCTGATCGCGCTTGTCGATCTCGAACTCGAGCCACGCACCGCGGGAGGGGATGATCTTCGCCGTGAAGATGTCCTTGTCCGAGGTCCGGTCCGGAGCCGACTCGAAATAGGCGCCGGGCGAGCGGACGAGCTGGGAGACGACGACGCGCTCCGTGCCGTTGATGACGAAGGTGCCCTGCGGGGTCATGAGCGGGAAATCGCCCATGAACACGGTCTGGGACTTGATCTCGCCCGTGGTGTTGTTCATGAACTCCGCTGTGACGTACAGCGGAGCGGAGTAGGTCATGTCCCGCTCCTTGCACTCGTCGATCGAGTACTTGGGCATCTCGAAGCGGTGCTCGCGGAAGGAGAGGGACATCGCACCGGCGAAGTCCTCGATCGGGGAGATCTCCTCGAACACGTCCTCGAGCCCGGCAGTGGTGGCGACCGAGTCGTCGCCCCGCTCCGTGGCCTCGATGACGCGGTCCTGCCAGCGCTCGTTGCCCACGAGCCAGTCGAAGCTGGCGGTCTGGAGCCCCAGGAGGTCCGGGACCTCGAGGGGCTCACGGATCTTCGCGAAGGAGATGCGCTCCGGCGGATTAGCGGTCTTCATGTTCTCGTTGGCGGCGGCCAATTGGATCCTTCCGGTATCACCTAATTGTCTCCGGCACGGCTGCCCGCCCCTCCGCCGTCCGAACCGAGCCGACGCCGACCCGGAGGGCGGGCACCGGCGCGTGCGGCCGGTGCGTGTCATCGGATCGTGCGGAATCGTCGAGGCTGGACCATGGCGCCGGGTCCAGCCCGGACTGCGCCCGAACCATCCCCGGGCGTCCCCGGACTGGGAGGAGCTCCGTCGACGCCCACCGCTATATGAAGGCACCACGAAGGCAGAGCAATGCAAATGTCTACTGTACCGGCGTGTCGCAAGGCGTGCAAGCCGGCTGTGGTAAGCTCGCTCACTTCCCGGAAACGCCCAGGTCAGAAGCCATGCGCCGCGGCGGAGCGCTCATTCCCTGCCGTCCGCTTCCCACACCACGGTGAAGGCGCGGGGGACGAACCCCGCCGCCCGGTTCACCGCGAGCATCGGCAGGTTCTCGACCGCGTTCCAGGTGCAGACCGCGGATATCTCGGGACGCAGCCGGCGCAGCTGCGCGGCGTTCGCGCGCTTGAGCGCGGTCGCGAAGCCCCGCCCCCGGGCCTCCGGGCGGACGACCGTGATCTCCTGGTGCGCCAGCGGGACCCCCGCCGTGTGCTCGAACACGGTGAACCCCAGCAGACGCCCGTCCTCCCGGTCCGCGAGCGCGGTGACGATCGCCTCGATGCCGGCAGCGCGCACTCCCTCATCCGTCCGCCGCACGCGCTCCTCGTCCCAGACCGCGGGCGTGAAGGCGGCACCGCCCAGCGGCTGGGTGGCCGAGAAGACGGTGCGGAGGTCCGCCATCTGGGCCCTGTGCTCCGGCGGCGTCTCACCGTGCCACTGCACGAAGTCGCAGCCCGCCGGCACCGGCGGGAGCTGCGCGGGGACCGCGGCCAGTTCCATCACGGAGAACCTCTCCATCTGGACCGCGCGGAAGCCCGCCTCGCGCATGAGCCGCACCTGGGGATCATCGGCGGGCACGGAGCCGGTTCCGGAGGCGACGGGAAGGAGTTCGCCGGCCTCCGCCTCGGCCTCGGTCAGCAGCCGGTATCGCGGACCGGGCCCGAGGCGCTCCGGGCTCCTCCGGGACGGCCCGTGCGCCTCCGCATCGGCCCGCTCCCCCGAGCCTGCGAGCGCCGGCCCGAGTCCCGCGGCCGAGAACAGCGGCTGCGGGGCGAACACGCAGTGCAGGGGGCGGCCCAGCTCGCGGGCACGGGCGCGGGCATCTGCGAGCACGGCTCCGTGGAGCACCGTGTCGAACTCCTCATCGCCCGGGCCGCCGGTGGCGGGATGCGCGCCTCGCGGCGGCACCAGCACCTCGATCTCGGCGAGCTCCAGGTTGTCGAGCAGAGGCATGTGCAGCATCCAGGCGCCTACGGGCGCCTCCTCGCCGCCGGCCCGGACGAGGGCGGCTTCTCTGTGCTGGTTCGCGTCCGCGGCCCAGCGCCGACGCCGCGTCTGCGCGGGCTCCGCCAGATCGGGTGTGCCGAGCTCCGCCGCACAGGTGGCGCGGTCGAGTGCTGCGAGGGCCTCGTGGAACGTCGCGTGCGCGGCCTCCTCCTCGGGCAGGAGCCTCTCCCCCGAGGCGTCATCGCCGGGCAGATCGGCGGAGCGGAGGAAGCGCAGTGCCGGTTGCGTCATGGTCCGAGCGTAGCGGGGCACGAGCTGCGAGGACAGACCGCCCGGGCTTCGGCGACGGCCGCGCAGCGCCGGGTCGGCAGAGGCCCCGAACGGCGGCAGTGCGAGAATGGCCCCATGCCCGCCGCCCCGCACCCCTCCGTCCACGTCCTCTCCTCCGACCCCGTGCGCCTCAACTCGACCCTCGTGACCGGGGCCGAGACCGCCCTGCTGATCGACACGGGCGCCGGTCCCGCACACGCCGCGCGCATCCTGGCGGCCGTCCGGACGCTCACGGACCTCCCCCTCATCGTCGCCAACACGCACGACCACTGGGACCACTTCTTCGGCAACGCCCTCTTCGCGGAGTCAGGGGTCACGGAGTTCCTCGCCTCGCCGGCATTCGTCCGGGACTGCGCCGGCTCCGCCTGGCTCCAGCACGCAGAGGCCTCCGAGTACGAGCTCGCACTGCCCGCCCCGGAGCACCTGCTCGTGGACATGACGGCCGTGCAGGACGGCGACACGCTCGATCTGGGCGGGGGCGAGGCGGAGTTCCTCGTCCTCTCCGGGCACACGGACACGGACCTCGCCGTGCGCGTCGGGCCGGTCGTCATCACGGGCGACCTTCTGGAGGAGGGCGCTCCCCCGGCGATCGGCGCCGAGGCGACCCCCGTCGCCTGGACGCGCTCGCTCGCGCGCCTGCTGGCGCTGCCGGGGGCCGATGTCTTCGTGCCCGGACACGGCCGGCCCGTCGGCAGGGCCTTCGTGCAGACGCAGCTCACCGACCTCGCCGCCTTCGCCGCGGACGAGACCGAAGAGACCGAACTGCCGGCGCGGTTCGCGGCTGACCCGCCGCACGGCGAGGCACCCGGGCACGCGGAGGGCGGGGCGAGCGGCCGGACGTCATTCGGGGTTCGCATCACGCGGGTGGTCTGACAGGGGCGCACCGTGGCGATCACGGGCCCTGGCAGCCGTGTGCCGCCGACATGCGCGGGACGACCTTCCCGGAATCGACGAAGGCCCCCGTCCCGTTCGGGACGAGGGCCTTCGTGAGCGAAGCGCCTCTGCGGTGCGGCGCGCGATTCAGCCCCGAGGGGCCGGGCGCACGCCGCCCGCAGCGGAGATCACTTGAGGGTGACGGTGGCGCCGGCGCCCTCGAGGGCCTCCTTGGCCTTCTCCGCTGCGTCCTTGGCGACGCCCTCGAGGACGGCTGCCGGAGCGCTGTCGACGAGGTCCTTGGCCTCCTTGAGGCCGAGCGAGGTCAGTCCGCGGACCTCCTTGATGACCGGGACCTTCTTCTCGCCGGCCGACTCGAGGACGACGTCGAACTCGGTCTGCTCCTCGGCAGCGGCCTCACCGGCACCGCCGGCGGCGGGAGCGGCGACAGCTGCGACGGGGGCAGCGGCCTCGACCTCGAAGGTCTCCTCGAACTGCTTGACGAAGTCGGAGAGCTCGATGAGCGAGAGCTCCTTGAAAGCCTCGATGAGCTCTGCCGGGGTGAGCTTAGCCATAGTGGCTGTCCTTCCGTTAGTGGTCGCGCTCAGTCAGCGCGGCCTGAGGGGGTATGGGGTGTCAGGCTCAGGCGTCGGACGCCGGCGCCTCGTCGGCGCCGCCGTTCTTCTCGCGCAGAGCATCGACGGTTCGCACGGCCTTGACCAGCGGGGCGGTGAACATGTAGGCAGCCTGGTAGAGGCTTGCCTTCATGGCGCCGGCTGCCTTGGCAAGCAGCACCTCGCGGGACTCAAGATCGGCGAGCTTGTTGATGTCCTCAGCGGACAGGGCGGAGCCTTCGAAGACACCGGCCTTGATGATGAGCTGAGGATTCGCCTTGGCGAAGTCACGCAGAGCCTTCGCGGCCTCGGAGGGCTCGCCCTTGACGTACGCAATGGCGGTGGGGCCATTGAGGTGTCCGTCGAAGGCGTCGATCCCTGCTTCCTTGGCAGCGATGGCGGTCAGCGTGTTCTTCACCACGGCGTAGGTCGCGTTCTCGCCCAGAGCGCTGCGCAGATTCTTCATCTGCGCAACGGTGAGCCCGCGGTACTCGGTCAGCACGGCGGCGTCGGAGGACTCAAGCTCCTGCTTGATCTCCGCGACCGCGGCTGCCTTGTCAGGCCTCGCCATGGCATTCCTTTCGTCTGTGTCGGCGCCCCGGACGCATGAGAAAAGCGCCTCACGCACAGGCATGAGACGCTCACTGGGTTCGCAGTGCTCTCGCACCGACAGAAAGGTCATCACCTGCGCGGGCCACTCTCATGAGTCTTCGTCCGCAGGCACCCTCCTCGAGGAGCAGGGCATCCGCAGAGACCGACGGTCTTGGGCAGTCACCCACTGTACGCGCACCGGCACCCCAGCGCAAAGTCTGGCCCGCGAGGCCTGCGTCACAGCGCGAGGCCGCCCCCGAGCGGCCGCGCCGGCCTCGCGGCACCGGTCCGCGGTCCCACGCCTCACCGCTAGGCTGGTGCGATGCACGAAGTCCAGGACCTCGTCCTCAGTCTGGTGGGCTCCCCCTGGCTCTATCCCGTCTTCGCCTGCGCCATCGCCGTCTCCGCGGTGATCCCGCCGGTCCCGTCCAGCGCGCTCATCGTGGCCCTGGGCGCCGTCAACGCGCACACCGGGAACCCGGACTTCCTGCTCGTCCTGCTCTGCGGCACCGCGGGCTCCGTCCTCGGCGACCACGTCCTCTACCTGCTGGGACAGCGCCGCGACTTCCGCCGCTGGCCCGTCGTCCGCTCCGAGTCGAGCGCGCGGCGCCTCGACGCGCTCTCCACCCGCCTCGCGGAAGGAGGCGTGCTCATCAGCATCGTCTCGCGCTTCATCCCGCTGGGCCGCACGCTCATCTCGCTCCTCGCAGGCGGGGAGTCCATGGAGCTCGACCGCTGGTTCCGGCTCACGCTCACTGCCGGCGCGATCTGGACGGCGTACTCGGCGGCGTTCGGGTGGCTGTCTGCCCGCTGGCTGCCGCTGCCCATGTGGGCCGCCGTGGGCATCGCGATCGGCGGCTCGCTCCTGCTCAGTCCGCTCCTCTCCCGCCTCAGCGAACGGCTGGTCCACAGTCGCTGAGCAGGCCCCCGCCGAGGCTTTCAGCGCGCCTGCTCGCCCCTGTCGGTGCCGATGAGCTCGACGAGGTCGCCGCCCACCGCGCCGAACAGCGTGCGCGCCCACACGCTGTCCCCCTGGACGTACGGGACCCCGTCCTCGAGCAGCCATGCCGGCTCCCGTCCCGCGCGCAGATCGGCGGCGCAGTCGGCGCACACCGGGATGCGCGCGCCGCGGTGTCCCTCCACGGGTGCATCGGCCACGGACGCCGACCGGCCGTGGCCGGGATCGACCACGCACAGCCGGGCCGGATCCTCGGCCCTCCGGCGGCCGCTGCCGAGCGCCCGCCTCCCGCCCGTCGCCTCGACCTCGGCGATGTCGTGCGCCGCGGTGCGCAGCAGCACGAGCGCACCCGAGAGGTCCGCACGGCTCGCAGCCGGGTCGTCGACGATCCGGCCCGCGAGCGCGTATGCGTCGAGCCCGTGGGTCACCCGGGCGGACAGCTCCGGGGCGAGGCTCACGGTGTCGAGCTCGGACAGCCGGCGCGCGATGTCGAGGCTGTCCGCCGAGAGCTCCCGGCGCATCTCCTCGCGCCTGACCCGCGAGGCGCTGCGGAGGAGGGAGGCGGGCAGCTCGTACCGGGGCACCGGCTTCCGCCGCCGGCGGCGCACCCCGAAAGCGACGGCGATCGCGACCGCGAGCACGAGCGGCACCATCACGAGGGCGTAGACGAGGTCCGTGCCCAGGCCGACGTACTCCGTGCGCGGGGCCGGTGCCGGGGCGTGCTCCAGGCCCGTGCTGTGCTCGGTCACCTCGAAGTCCTCGTCCGCGAGCGAGTCCAGCACGCCCTGCAGCCGGCTCACGCCCTCATTGCCCGTGCCCGAACCCCGGTCGCCGGCCTCGATGCGCTGGTGCACCTCGCGGCTGAGCTCCGCGTCGTCGAGCTCCACCTTGCTCGTGACGAAGGAGCTGCCCGGCTCGACGATGAGGTAGACGCCCTCCTCCGCGCCCAGCTGACCGTGCACGAGGGTGGCAAGGTCGAGGTCGCGCTGGTCCCTGCCCGTGACGATCGCGTACACGGGCCAGTCGACGGCCGCGGCCTTCGCCTCGAGCTCCTCGCGGGCGGCCTGCGGCACGAGGTACTCCGCCTCGGGATCGATCCACACCTGGCCGCTCTCCAGCCCGGCCGCGATCTCACCGGCGTACTCCAGCGGTGTCATGACTGCTTCCCCTTCTCGCTCCTGGCATGGCGCACACCGCGGATGAGGGCACCGGCGATCCCGCCGACCGTCACCGCGCCGAGGGCCCCGATGAGCGCGCCCTTCGCCCAGTTGCCCACGGGATAGCCCATGACGGTGGGACCGAGCGGCGGCTCCTCCGCGCTCCCCCGGTCCTCGTGGGTCACGGGGGCGGCCGCCGGGTCCGGGGCCAGCCGGGCGTCGAGGTCCGCGACCTCCCGCTGTGCGTCCCGCAGACCCGTGTGCTCGCCCGTCGTCGACCAGCCGGGGTCGCTGCGGGCGCCGTTCTCGCGCATGTCGTAGCGGTACTCGTCCCACGGCCTCCACGAGTCCGCGTACTCGGGCAGGGCCATGCCCGAGGCCGCCGTGGCGTTCTCCGTCTCGTAGACGGCGATCACCGCGCCGGGTTCGGCGAGCTCGGCCGCGATGCGGGCGGTGAAGACCTCGGGGGAAGCGGAGCCGTCCGTGTCCGAGGACTGCAGCACCGCGACGGACACGTGCTCGGCCTCCCCTGCGGCCTCCGCGAGGGCCGCGAGCTGCCCCTGGTCCAGCGCCGGCTCCAGCAGCGGGTCCACGTGGAATCCGGTCTCGTCCAGCTGCTCCGCGATCTCCTGCGGACGGGTCCGGTCGTAGTCGGCCTGCGTCTCCGGCCCCTGCTGAGGCTCGAACAGGCGCGGCTCCTCGTACTCGTGGATGACGACGGACGCGGCACCGCCCAGCACCGCGGAGAGGACGATGAGGATCCCGGCCGCGAGGCCGCGGAAGAGCGCCTCTCCCCTCCCCATTCCGTGCACGCCCGCCGGATCGGCTCCGGCGGTCGCATGGGAGGACCGCCGCGCTCCGGCGGTGAGCGCCGCGACACCTGCCGGTGCGGCTCCGCCTCCGGACGGCTGGGCGGCGACGACCTCGCTCAGGGATGACAGCGTACCGAGGCCGCAGCGGGCATAGGCGTCGTCGAGCTCCCAGTACGGGACGGGCGCACCCGCCCCTCTGCGCCGGCCGGGCACCATGAGGGCGCGCGGAGGCTCGCCTGCGGCATCCCGCCGCCGGCAGTCCCGGCAGGCGGGCACGTCGAAGGCCCCGGTGCCGCGGCCCCGTGCATCGAGCCGCACCGTCCCGACCGCCCTGCCGTGGAAGGGGTCGAAGAAGCACAGCGGCGAGAGCACCGGCTGCGCCCCCGCCCTGCGCTGTTCGGCCAGCTGTGCATCCAGTGCGCGGAGGGCCGCGGCCTCGGTGACCGGCACATGCTCCGCGCACGCCTGCTGCGCCTCTGCCGGGCTCAGCTGCGGGTCAGCCAGGGACGGGGCCGCCGCCAGGATGCGGGCGACGAGCTGTGCACGCGCGCGGCCGAGGTCCTCCGGGTTCCCCGCCTCCGCCGGATCGGGCAGCTGCGGCGATGCGTGCAGGGCGGACATCAGCCGCTTCGCCTGCCCGCTGCCGAGCGTGCTGGGCACGACCGCGTCCTCGGCGGCCAGGGCCCCCCCGCTCCGCCCTGCTTCTCCGGGCGATCGCCCAAGCGACCGCCGCGGCGCCGCCCACCGCCACCGTGCTGGCCACGAGGCCGTCGGCGCCGCCGGGCGTGTGGGTCTCGAAATAGCGGCCCGTGCCGGCCTCGATCCGCCGGGACACGTAGTCGCCGAGGCTGGGCGGGTCCGCGCTCCGCAGCCAGGCCTGCCCCGCGGCCGCCGCATACTCGACATAGGGCTCGGGGCGCACCCTGAAATCGGCCTCGATCTCGAGCGCCTCCCCCAGGCGGAACAGCCGGTCGCTCACACCGCGCGCACCGACCGCGTGCACCGCGGGATCAGGGGTGGCGCCGTCGGCGGCGAAGGCCGCGAGCACGCCCTCGCCGTCCGCGAACAGCTCCGCGGCCGCGCGCTGCATGACGTCGACGGGGTAGGTGACGTTCTGCCCCGTCGCAGGCGCCGGGAGCCCGTAGTGCACGAGCACGGCGACGGGCACGGAGGCGGTCTCCGCCGCCGCCCGCACCTTCGCGGCGAAGCCGGCGGGGAGCCATGCTGCCAGTCCCGGGTCCACGGCGAGGCCGGTGCGGCGCAGATCAGCGCCGTAGAGCTCGAGCAGCGCCGCCGCGGCGGCCTGCGTGCGCGCGGGGTCGAGGGAGCCGTCCTCGGCGGGAGGCGCATAGGAGGCCTGCGGTGAGGGCGCGGTCATGCACGTCAGTATCCCAGAGCGGGACAGCGCCCGAGGCGCACACGGGTGTCAGCTCCGGCACACGGCCGACGGCCCTCGCCGGAGACGACACCGGCCCCCTCCGCTGTGGGGCGGAGGGGGCCGGTGCGGGCCGAGCTGCTGCTCAGCCGGCTGCGATCACGCGCGCAGAGCGGCGACGTCCAGGGGGACGCCGGGGCCGTTCGTGGTCGTGACGGTCGCCTTGGTGATGTAGCGGCCCTTCGACGAGGACGGCTTGAGGCGGTTGACCTCTTCCAGGGCGGCGTCGAAGTTCTGCTGCAGCTGCTCAGCGGAGAAGGAGGTCTTCCCGATGATGAAGTGCAGGTTCGAGTGCTTGTCGACGCGGAACTCGATCTTGCCGCCCTTGATGTCGGACACGGCCTTGGCCACGTCCATGGTGACGGTGCCGGTCTTGGGGTTGGGCATGAGGCCGCGGGGACCCAGCACCTTGCCCAGACGGCCGACCTTGCCCATCATGTCCGGGGTCGCGACGGCTGCATCGAAATCGGTGAAGCCGCCGGCCACCTTCTCCAGCAGGTCATCGGAGCCGACGTAGTCGGCACCTGCCTCGCGAGCGGCCTCCGCCTTGTCACCGGCGGCGAAGACGAGGACCGTGGCCGTCTTGCCGGTGCCGTTGGGGAGGTTGACGGTGCCGCGCACCATCTGGTCGGCCTTGCGGGGGTCGACGCCCAGGCGCAGGGCCACCTCGACGGTGGCGTCGAACTTCGCCACGGAGGTGTCCTTGGCCAGGGTGATCGCCTGTGCCGGCTCGTAGTGCGTGTCTGCCGCGATCTTCTCGGCAGCGGCCCTGTAGGCCTTTGAGCGCTTTGCCATCTGCTTCTTCTCCTAGCAGTAGTGGTGCGGGTCGCGCAGACCCTGCCACAGTGGGTGAGGTGAGCGGGGCTCAGGCCTCGACGTCGGTGGTGATGCCCATCGAGCGAGCGGTGCCCGCGATGATCTTGGTCGCGGCCTCGATGCTGTTCGCGTTGAGGTCGGGCTGCTTCATCTCCGCGATCTCGCGCACCTGGTCCGCGGACAGGTGTCCGACCTTCGCGGTGTGCGGCGTCGCCGAGCCGGACTTCACGCCTGCGGCCTTCTTGATGAGCTCAGCCGCCGGCGGGGTCTTCGTGATGAAGGTGAAGGAGCGGTCCTCGTAGACGGTGATCTCCACGGGGATGACGTTCCCCCGCTGCGACTCCGTCGCGGCGTTGTACGCCTTGCAGAACTCCATGATGTTGACGCCGTGCTGACCAAGCGCCGGGCCGATCGGAGGAGCCGGGTTGGCGGCGCCTGCCTGGATCTGCAGCTTGATCAGACCGGAGACCTTCTTCTTGGGAGGCATGTTCGGTCCTTTTCTTCCGTGTTGCCGTGACCCGCACGCATCTCGCGCGGGACGGGTCCGGTCCGACCCCTCCGATGCGGAGCCGAACCAAACCCCACCAGTATTCCACGGAAGAGCACCCGGTCGCGAATCCTGTGAGGAACCGCACCAGGTGCTCTGCACGCGGACTGGATGGTCCGTAGGGGGCGCTGCGCCCCGGGGAGCGGCCGGAGGCCGCGGGGACTCAGATCTTCGCGACCTGGTCGAAGCCCAGTTCGACGGGCACATCGCGCTCGAAGATCGACAGGAGCACCGTGAGCTTCTGGGTCTCCGGGCGGATCTCCTGGATGGTCGCGGGGTGCCCCTCGAAGGAGCCCTCCTTGACGAGGACGGACTCGCCGACCTCCCATTCCACGACGTACTCGGCCTGCTCGCCGGAGCCGGACTCGGTGCGGCCCTTCTCCGCCGCAGCCTCGGCCTGCTTCTCCTCGAAGACCGGCTGCAGCATCTGGAAGACCTCGTCGACCGTGAGCGGCACAGGATCGTAGGCGTTGCCCACGAACCCCGTGACTCCGGGCGTGTGGCGCACGAGGCCCCAGCTCTCGTCGGTGAGCTCCATGCGCACGAGGACGTAGCCGGGGATGCGCACGCGGCGGACCTGCTTGCGCTGTCCGTTCTTGATCTCGACCACGTCCTCCATCGGGACCTGGACCTCGAAGACGAACTCCTCCATGTTGAGGCTCACCGCACGCGACTCGATGTTGGCCTTCACGCGGTTCTCGTAGCCGGCGTAGGAGTGGATGACGTACCAATCGCCCTCCTGCATCCGCAGCTCGGACTTGAAGTCCTCCGCAGCGGCCTCGGCGGGATCGATCTCGGAGACCTCGTCCGCGGAGACCTCGGAGTCATCCTGGGGGGCCTCGGCGGGAGCGTCCACGCCGCCTGCGGCCTCTGCCTCGGGAGCTTCGGCCTCAGCGGCCGGGGAGTCGACGGGGGCCGACGAGTCGAGCGCCTCCTCGAACTCCGAGTTCAGCTCTTCCGGGGTGGATTCGGACACGTGGTCTCCTCTTGCGATTGATGCGATGCGCTGGGACGGATGCGTGAGCGGTGGGGGCTCCGCCGCCGGATCAGAAGAGCGGCGTCCCCGCGAAGACCCACCCGGCCAGCCTGCCGAAGGCGAAGTCGAGGCCCGTCACGAGGAGCATCATGATCGCCACGAAGGCGAGGACCACGAGCGTGTAGTTGACGAGCTCCTTGCGCGTCGGGGTGATGACCTTCTTCAGCTCCGCGATGATCTCGCGGATGTAGCGGAGGAACCGGCCGAAGACACCGATCTTCTTGCCCTCAGCAGGGGCGGAGGACTCAGCCACGCAACCTCACTCACTCCTCGGCTTCCCACCCTGACCTGCGTGGCCCGGGTGAACGAGCAGGGGTGACAGGACTCGAACCTGCAACCTACGGTTTTGGAGACCGTTGCGCTACCAATTGCGCCACACCCCTTCAGCGGCGAGTGATCGCCGCCGAGGAAAGAGCATACACGGTCCGCGCGGCTCACGTCGAACCGAGCTCGGACCGCGCTCGGGGAGGGGCCGCAGAGGCTCCCGCCGGCCCGATCCGCCCGCGCTCCCCCTACTCGGCGCCGCCCTGCTCGGGCTCCACCTCGACGAGGGGGCGCGGCTGCGGGAACGGCAGCCACTCTGAGAACTCGACGCTCTGATCCATGCCCACCGTCACGTACTGGACGTCGATGGGCGCACCCGTGCGGCGGTCCACGCGGATGACGGACATCTCCGCCTGCATCTTGAGCGGTCCCGGGGTGAGCGCGTCCGCGAGCGCCCCGCCCGTCGTCGAGCCGACCGTGCGGACGCCGCGACCCCACTGCTCCGGCTCCACCCTGCGGTGCCAGTGGCCGTGGAAGGCGTAGTCGGAGCAGCCCTGGCTCAGGGCCGGCTCCGCATGGCGGGCGTCGTGGATGACGAGCAGGTCCTCGTCCGCGGCACAGGCCTCGCGGGCCACTCGCGCGGCGAACTCCTCACCCGTCTCCCCGCGTTCGAGGACGTCGCCGCTGGGGAAGACCGTGCGGCGGGGATCGGCATCGCCGAGGAGCGTGAGCCCGGCCGCCTCGACCGGTTCGCCCTCGAGCACCGTCCAGCCCACCTCCCGCGCGCGCTGCGCCGTGTCCTCGGAATCGTGGTTGCCCTTGACGAACACCGTGGGCACCCCTTCGGGCACCGCCCGGGCGAGGGAGTCGACGCAGACGTTCTCCGCCTCCGTGCCGGTCATGGTGATGTCCCCGCCGTCCACGTGCAGGTCCGCGCCCGTCCACGCGATGAGGTCGCCGATGGTCCGCGACATGCCGGTCTGGCAGTGGATGTCGCTCGTCCACACGAGGGTCGCGATGTCCTCGGGCTCCGCCTCCGCTGCGGGCTCGTCCGCCGCGTCGCGATCGTCGGCGCGGGCACCACCGGCACCGGCGGGACCGGCCGCGGCGCCGCCTGCGCCATCGGGTTCCCCGGGATCGGCCTCACCGGCTCCGGCGCCGCTTCCGGGACCGGTGTCCGCCTGTTCCTCAGGCGCGGGATCGGCCCCATCGGCGCCCGCCCCGTCCGGCGCCGGGGGATCGGCCTCCCCGGCCTCGGGCGCTAGGGCAGGCACCTCGCCGGGGCCGGGACCCAGCAGGCCCGACTCCCCGCTGCGCCAGCGGGGGCTGAGCGGGCGCTCGGGCCAGGCTGCCGCCAGTTCCGCCCGCACGCCGCTGTAGAACTCGTCCGTGTCAGCGAGCATGTCCGCCACCGTCTGCGCGGCTTCGTCCACGACACCGGAGAGCCTCCCGGTCACCTGCGCCCCGGCCAGGGGGGTGCCCTCGAACACGGGATCGGCGCGCACGATCCGGTCCCGGTCGACGGGCACGGCGGCGGCACCCAGCACCATCGCCGCGACCACCGCCGAGGCGCCGAGCCGCACGTGCGGCGGCACCTGCACCAGCCGGGCGGTGAGAGGGCCGTCACTCGCGGAGGGCACGACGGCGAGGAGCCCGTGGCGCCGCGGGCCCCCGAACAGGATGCGCACCGCACCACCCGCCAGGAACAGTCCGCCGCCGAGGAGGACCGTACGCAGCGCGACGTCCTCGAGGAGGGCCCGGACGACCGCACGCGCCTGCGCCTCCGGATCGGCGAAGAGCGCGGCGTAGGCGGCGGCGTCTCCGCCGAGGGCGTCGACGGTGGAGTCCTCCATGCCGTATTCGGCGGGGATCTCGCCCACTGCGATGTGCACGCCGAACCGTCCGGGCAGCAGCTCTCCCGCCGGCAGCACGAGCGAGCCGAGCGGGCCGAAGTCCGCCTCCAGCGCTCCGTCCGTGGTCACCGAGTACACGGCCTCGTGGGGGCCGAAGGTCGATTCCGCACGCGCCGTGAGCACCGCCGCCGGCAGCGCGATGAGGAGGCAGAGGAGCAGGGCCAGAGCCCACCCGGCCCAGGCGCGCAGGCGCGTCCTCCGGGCACGGGTGCCTCCGGGCTCCCCGCGGAATCGTCCGGACGGCTCCGGCGCCCGCGTGGTGAGCACGTGCGCCGTTCGCCGGCTGCCGCTCCGGCCTGGGGTCATAGGGTCAGACCCACGAGGTTGGGCTCGGGCTCCATCCGTATGCCGAAGGTCCGCTCGACGCCGTCGCGGATGTGCGCGGCGAGCCGGACGATGTCCGCGGCGCGGGCGGTGCCGCGATTGGTGAGCGCGAGCGTGTGCTTCGTCGACAGCCCCGCACGTCCCCCGTCCAGGGCGAATCCGCGGCCGAAGCCGGCGTGCTCGATGAGCCAGGCCGCCGAGGTCTTCACGAGCCCCGGATCGGCCTCTCCCGTGTGTGGATCGCGCACCGGATACGCCGGGGCTCCCTCCGGCAGCACGCTCTCAGGGGCTGGACGGACACCGCTCCCATCCGCCGGCAGCGGCAGGATGGGATTCGTGAAGAAGCTGCCGGCGGACCACGTGTCGTGGTCCGCGGGATCGAGCACCATGCCCTTCGAGGCGCGGAGGGCGATGACGGCCTCCCGCACCTGCGCCACGGGCACCCTGTCGCCGAGCTCCGCCCCGAGGGCCGCGGCGAGCTGTCCGTAGCGCACGGACGCCGCTGCCCCGGCGCCGCCGCGCAGTGCGAACGTCACCGAGAGCACGACGTAGCGGACGAGTCCGAGTTCGGCGGCCGAGCGCTTGAGCAGGGACGTCCGGTAGCCGAAGCCGAGCTCCGCGGGCAGGAACTCGCGCTCGCGGCCCGTGAGGCGATCGAAGGCGCGGAGCGAGACGAGCGTGTCCGCCACCTCGGCGCCGTAGGCCCCCACGTTCTGCACGGGCGAGGCGCCCACGGAGCCGGGGATGCCGGAGAGGGCCTCCAGGCCGGAGAGGCCGCGCTCGACGGATTCGGCCACGAGGTCGTCCCAGACGTGCCCGGCCTGTGCGGTGACGAGCACGCACCCGGGGTCCGCCTCGTCCGTGCGCCAGGCGAGACCGCGCGTGCGGATGAGGCACGCCGGACCAGGGAAGCCCTCGTCGCCGATGAGCAGATTGGAGCCACCCGCGACGAACAGGGAGTCCGGCTCCTCGCTCCGCGGCCCGGGCGAGGACAGCGGGTGCGCGCGCGCGAATTCGATGAGCTCGGCCTCTGTGGCGGCCTCCGTGAGGCTCTCCGCGGGACCGCCCACCCGGAACGTCGTGAGCGCGGCCAGGTCCGGCCGTTCGGCCGGGGTCACCGCAGGCGGACCTTGACCTGCGTGCGGCCGAGGACCTTCTCTCCCGCCGAGGCGACCTCGAGGTCGAGGCGGACGATGCCGGCGTCTGCGTCGATCGCGCCGACGGCGGCCGTGAGGTCCAGCTGCGCGGTGGGCGCGCTCGGCGGCCCGGACTCCGCATCCGGCACGACGACCATCGAGGTGAAGCGCGTGCGGGCGTCCGCGATCGCGCCCGGGTCGCCGGCCCAGTCCGTCACCTTCGCCAGCACCGAGCCCATCGTGAGCATGCCGTGGGCGATGACGTCGGGCAGGCCCACCTCCCGGGCGTAGCGCTCGTTCCAGTGGATGTGGTTGTGGTCGCCCGAGGCGGCCGCATAGGCGATGAGGTCCGCGCGGGAGACGGGCACCGCGGTCTCGATGACGCGCTCCCCCACCTCCAGGTCCGCGAGGGCGGGACGTGCTGCGTGCTCAGCGGTCATGGTCTGCTCCCTCACTTCTCGCCGCGGACGACGATGGTCGATGTGACGGTGACGACGAGGTCGCCGGACTCCGCATCGGAGAGCTCCGTGCGGGTCGTGATCATGGCGTTGCCGCCCGCCTCCCGGAGGCCGTCCACGTGCGTGGTGGCGGCCAGGCGGTCTCCGGCGACGACGGGGCGCACGTACTCGAACTGCTCCTGCCCGTGGACCACGCGCGAGTAGTCGATGCCGGCCTCCGGGCTGGAGATGTAGATCCCCTCGCAGCGCTGCGAGGGGATGACGGGGAAGGTGGCGGGCGCGACGACGTCCGCGTAGCCCAGTCCCCGCGCGGCCTCGGCGTCGAAGTGCGCGGGGTTCTCGGCACCCACCGCCCGGGCGAACTCCGCGATCGCCTCGCGGCTCACCTCATAGGGCTGGGGCAGGGAGTACGAGGCTCCCTGCAGTTCGGTATTCACGGCCATGTGTGCGCCTCCTGGGGTGCGTCCGACACCGGTTTCTCGTGTGCCCGGACAGTGTATCGACGGACCCGGACACAGCGCGAAGGCGCGGCGCGAGGACGCTCAGCGCGGCGCCCTGCCGCGGAGCATGGAGCGGGCGAACTCCACCACGACGGGCTTCGGCGGCCCCTCGAAGGCCGGGACCAGATCGACGACGGGCACGTCGAGAGCGGCGGCGATCGCAGCCAGCGTCGACACGCGCGGGTTCGCCGGCCGCTGCGCATCGCGCGCCGAGGAGCGACCGGACTCGATGAGGGCGAGGTGGTTGCGGGTGAGACCCGAGGCGTGGGCGAGATCCTCCTGCGACAGCCCCGCGGCACGGCGCCGGGTGCGGATGGCCGCGCCGAGGACGCGCGCCTCCTCCGCAGTCCAGGCTGCGGCCCCGTCCACTTCGCTCACCGGGGAAGTATCACCGCGGAGGACCTCTCTACACTGCCCTTTATAAGTGGAATATCGCGAGAGCGCCGGCCTCAGTCGTTCGGTGCCTCCGACCGCCCTGTTCGCCCTGACCGGGCGCCGCCCCTCATGCGCGCAGCTCGAGGCTCCCCGCCGGCTGTTCGCTCCGAGTCCGCACGCGCAGCCACCGCATCCGGTGGGCCCGCGCCCGCCGTCTCCGCATCTGCCCGTCCGGGTCTCACGGCGAACTCCGGGCCTTCCCGCACCGGAGGCTCGGATGCGTGGACGAGAATCCTGCCATGCCGGACACAGCCGCGGACGTGGTGCTGCTCGCAGGCGTGCCCGGAGCCGGCAAGACCCACACGGCCAGGACCGTCGCAGCCATGCGCCCGGATGTGCGCATCGCGGATCCCGAGCCGCTGAGGACGAGGATCGCCGCGCACGTCCCCGGCCTGCCGTACAGGGCGTGGAGGCCAGTGCTCCACGCCCTCGCGCACATCGCGGCGAGCGCGCAGCTCCTGAGAGCGGGATCATCGCCGCTCGTCGTCCACGACACCGGCACCCGCACCTGGTCGAGGCGCCTGTTCCTCTGCGCAGCCGCACTCCGCGGGCTGCGGACGGCGGCGGTCTTCATCGACGCGGGCAGGGCCGAGGCGCTCGCCGGTCAGCGGGCCCGCCGGCGCCTCGTGCGGCCCCGGGCCTTCGCGCGGCACTGGCGGCGCTGGGAGGCGCTGCGCACACGCCTGGCCGCGGGTCTCCCGCCCTCGGCGCACGAAAGGTGGGGAGAGGTCCGCCTCGTCACGCGCGAGGAGGCCCCGCAGGCCGTGATGAACCTCCTCGCGGCGGACCGCCGGAGGAGAGCGCCGCAGTGAGCGCCGCGCTGAGCGGAGACACCGCGGTGAGCGGAGGCGGAGCGAACCTGGAGAGAGCAGAGCCGGCCCGGCCCGACTACCCCTCCTGCGGCGCCATCAGCCGCCGCAGGAGGATGCGCTCCCCCAGGGTCCACGCCGTGGACGTCATGAGGTAGAGGGCGGCTGCGAGCGGGACGAACAGGGCGATGACGGCGGTCATGAAGGGCATGAAGCTCATCGCCCGCATGAGACCGCGCATGTCCGGGACTGCGGGCCCGGAGCCCCCGGTCCGGGGATCTGCCTGCGGCCGGACGTCCCCGGCCTGTTCGAGCTGCGGCATGAGCACCCGGCGTGAGAAGTGCGCGACGACGACGATGACCGCGACGATGACCAGATAGGCCAGGACCGTCGTCGCAGTCAGCCCTCCGCCGCCGAGGATCCCGGCGAAGCCCGTGCCCAGTTCGACGCCCATGAAGGTCTGCGTCAGCAGGGGATTGGGCACGCCGTCGATCGAAGGCACGACGAACAGGCCGTAGATCGCCATGAGCACCGGCATCTGGGCGAGAGCCGGCAGGCACCCGGCGGCCGGGGATGCCCCCTCCTCGGAGTAGAGCTCCAGCGTCTTCCGCTGCAGCACCTCACGCTGCCCGCCGTAGCGCCTCTGGAGTTCGCCAAGACGCGGGGCGAGGCGCTCTCGGGTCAGCGCAGCCCTCATCTGCGAAACGCCCACGGGGACGAGGAGAAGCCTGACCAGCACGGTCAGCAGCACGACGGCGAGAGCGGTGCTCACGTCACCGACCGACGGCGCGAGCAGATCACTCAGGTGGGTCAGCGACCACTCTGCGATCCGGATGAGGAAGGCGATGGGCGGGAAGGCATAGATGTTCATGTGCGGAGTCCTCCGGCTCGGGCGCAGTCCGCACCTGCGCAGCGCGAGCGGAGAGCCCTCCGGCGTCAGCGGAAGCAGATGCGACGGCGTGTCGGGTGCCCTGCGGGCACGGGATGCCGTGTGCGTGAGCTGCGGGACGGCGTCGCACAGGGGGCTGCCGCGAGGGGCCCCAGAGCAGTGCGGCCGGGTCTCAGATGCTCACGCGTAGTCCCGGCGCAGGAGCGCGGGTCCGCACCGTGCCCCGGGTCCCGGGCGCGCAGGGCCGGGCGGGGAGGAGCACTGCGTCGGCGTCTGCCTGCCGCAGGGGCGCGGCCGGCACGAGTCCGAGGAGGCGCACGACGGCGCGCACCGCGAAGGGAGTGAAGGCCGTGACCGCGAGGATCCCGACGACGGCAAGGAGCATCGCGCCCGGAAGATCCGCCTGCGGGTAGGCGCCCATGACCTGGGCGAGGGCGAACACGAGGAACTGCGCCATGAGCCAGATCGTCGTGAGCACGGCCGCATCTCCTCTCGCAGAAACCGGGCGGGTCACTGCAGTCTACGGGACGGGGTGCCGCGGCACGGGCCGCACTGGAGGCGAAAAGGCCCCCGTCCTGAGACGGAGGCCTGTCGGAGCCCCAAAAGGGAATCGAACCCTTGACCTTTTCCTTACCATGGAAACGCTCTGCCGACTGAGCTATTGGGGCAACAGGAAGACACTGTACACGGTGCAGGAGGCGGACGCACACCTGATCCCGGCGACGCCCGTCGTCTCACGGGCCAGCCGGACCGGACGTCGCCTCCCGGTGCGAGGCATCTCCTCGCCGCACCGGTGTCGTCCTCGAACGGCGTGACCGACAGAGGTCCGCGGCACAGCCGCGGTCCGCATTTAGGATCATGGAATGCACCCCCCAGATTCAGGCGGCGGAGTCTCCGAGCCCGCGGCAGGCCTGTCGATGACCGATGTGCGATCGCGGCTGGAGTTCCTCAGCACGGTCGGGCACGGGCTGCTCGAGTCCGGCCTCACGAACGGGCAGGCCGAGCGCGCGCTCACGGACTGCGGCCGCCGGCTGCGGATGGAGGATCTCTCCATCTCGGCTTTCGGGCGGATGCTGATCCTGGAGGCATCCACCGGAGAGGGCGCGACCGTGTCCTCGTCCGGCGCGGCGAGAAGCCTCGATGCCATCGACTGCACCCGCTCGCGCGAACTCGGGCGCCTCGCCCGGCTGACGGTGCAGGCCGAGGCCGCGCACCGTCCGGGCGCGAGCGGGCGGGAGCACCTGGCCATCGCGCGTCAGGTCGCCGACCGGCTGCGGGACACCGCCACACCGTGGTGGATCGTTGCGGCGGGAATGACGATGCTGGCGTTCTTCATCTGCATGCAGGTCGGCGTGTCATGGCAGGCGTGGGTGACCGCCGCTCTGGTGCAGGCCGCGTCCTCGCTGCTGGGGCTCGGCACGAGCAGGCTGCTCATGCCGAGGCTGTTCGCGATCGCCCTGCAGAGCACCGGTGCCGGAGTGGTCGCGACGCTCCTCGTACAGGGACAGTTCGTCGGCCCGGTCGGCGCGGCCGCGGCGATCGCGGTGAACTGGCTGCTCCTGCTGCCTCTCCCCCAGGTGATCGGCGCGGTGACGGATGCGATCGACGGTGATCACCTCTCGGCCGCCACTCGCGTCGCGAGCGTTGCAGTCGCAGCGTTCGGAATCGTCATCGGGGGGACGCTCACGTTCGCCCTCGGCGAAGCCCTGGGGATGGAGCACCCCCGGATCGAAGCGCTGCCGGCGATGCCCTGGTACCTGGTGCTGGTCTTCTCAGCGCTCGGGGCGGTGGCGAACTCGTTCGCCAACGGCGGCCGTCTGGATCTCGTGGCCCCCGCCGCCTTCCTCGGCATCGCCACGGGGGCGGTGAATCAGGCACTGCTGCTGTGGGCGGGCCTTCCCCCGGTGTGGGCGGCTTCGCTCGCCGCAGCACTGCTCGGCCTCCTCAGCGCCCGCATCGCCGCTCGCACCGGCTACCCGAGCCAGGTGCTGGCTCTCATGGGGGTGACGGGCGCACTGCTTCCGGGAATCCCTGTGTTCTTCGGCATCGTCCAGCAGATGGGAGGGGCTGCGGGCCTGCCGTCATTCATCACAGCCGGAGCGGTCAGCCTCGGCATCGGCACGGGAGTCGCCCTCGGCGGCTACCTCTCGCGACTCTGGGAGAGGACCACGGTGGGAGCGTCCGCCTCAGCAGCCGTCTCCTCGTGAAGCGTGTCGCTGCCCTCCCGTGGTGCCTCACGATGCTCCTATTGGCGTCAAGCGGCCCCTTCCTCGGCACTCGCGGACGGCGGCTCCGCGAACGGGAAGAGCCCCCATCCGCGAACGGATGGGGGCTCTGACGTAGCGGGAGGGGGGCTCGATCCCCCGACCTCACGATTATGAGTCGTGCGCTCTAACCAGCTGAGCTACCCCGCCACAGGCGAGTCTCCTCGGCCTAGGCGAACCTGAGATTCACCAGAGCCCCAAAAGGGAATCGAACCCTTGACCTTTTCCTTACCATGGAAACGCTCTGCCGACTGAGCTATTGGGGCGAACGGGATGTAACTCTACACAGCTCCCGGAGCGGATGCAAAGCTCCGTCCCGCGTTTGTGACAGACGACTCAGACCGCCTCGAACCGGGCATCGAGGTACCCCAGGAGGCGCCCCGGCCGGTTGGTGATGATCCCGTGCACACCGGTGCCCAGGAGCATCTCCCATTCCGCCGGCTCGTCCGGTGTCCAGACGAACACACCCGCGCCCGCACCCAGGAACGAATCGACGACCCCCCGCCGCATGAGCAGGCCCCGGTGCGAGGGGTTGTAAGCCATCAGCTCGAGGCCGTCGAGGTGCTGCAGATCCTCCTCCCGGGGCATGGTCCGCAGCAGGCAGCGCTCCAGCATGGGCGCGATGCTCTGCAGCAGGCCGAGCGTGGGCACCGAGAAGCTCTGCACCATCACCCGGTCCGCCAGCCCGTGCTCCACCACGAGTCCCGCCACTGCGGCCACCGCACCTGCCGACCAGTCCCCCTTGAGCTCGAGCAGCAGCCGCCCGCCGAAGTCCCCGGTCTCGCGCAGCACGGTCTCGAGCCGGGGGACGCGCTGACCCGCGAAGCCGAAGCCCGCCCACAGACCCGCATCCAGACGTGAGAGCGCGTCGTCGTCGAAGCGGCCGACCTGGCCGCCGCCGTTGGTCGTCCGGTCCACCGTGGGATCGTGCATGACCACGGGTGTGCCGTCGGCCGTCACGTGCAGGTCCACCTCGATCCAGTCGGACCCCACGAGCCGTGCCGCGTCCACCGCGGCCATGGTGTTCTCCGGCACCGCCTCGGAGTACCCCCGATGCGCGATCACCCAGGGCCTCCTCTCACCGCCGGGCACCTCGTCGACCCCCTCGCGCATGAAGCGCGCATGCCGGATCCGCTCCCCTGTCACGCTCCCCGCACCTCGCTCATTCGGCCCTCTCCTCTCCTCGGACGGCCTGCACCAGCCGCCCGTATCCGTCGTTCGCGATGCTCCGCCACAGCGCCGCGGCCGCGCGGGGCGACTCCTCCTCCAGCCGGGCGAGCGCCTCGGCGGACAGCAGGGTGAACTCCGAGCGCTTCGCCGCCAGCACCGCGAAGGGATGCCCCGCACCGGCGCCCAGCGCGTACTCGCCGAACGTCGCACCGGCCCGCAGCACCGCGACCAGCTCCCCGTCCGGCGCCACGCTGCGCACCTCCCCCGCGCGGACGAACCGGATCCCGTCGAACTCGTCCCCGGGACGGCGGACGACCGTTCCGGCCTCGACCGTCTCCCGCACGAGCAGGCTCCGCACCGCCGCGGCGTCGGCAGGGCCGAGGCCCGCCAGCACGGGCCCCTCGGGGCTCGGGTCCGGCAGTGCGGGCAGATCGGCGCCGCAGTGCCGCAGCACCTCCTCCTCGGCCCAGACGAGCGCACCGTGACGGGAGGTGAAGACCTCGACGACGAGATCGTCGGCATGCGCGCCCAGCAGCCCGTCGGGGTCCGCCGCGGCCATCGCGACGCCGTCATCGGCGAGACTCGCTGCCAGACGCGCGAGGCTCCTGAGCGCCGGCGGGGCGAGTCCGTCCACCCGGCCGATGTCGAAGACGAGGCACAGGGGGTCGTCAAGGCCCTCCACCAGGCGCGAGACCGCCTCGAAGCCGCTGAAGTGCACCTCCCCCACCAGCTCCACGACATGGGCGCGCGAGCCGTGGGCCTCCAGCACCGCCTCGGCCGCGGGACTCCGGCGCAGCGAGGAGTGGTCCCTGTCGGCGGTGGTGTGCGAGCGGATCACGGATCTGCCCGGCTTCGCCGCGCGCACGATGTGCAGCCCCAGGTCCGCCGACATCTGCTCGCAGGCCACGATGCCCTTGGCGCTGTTGCCGTGCCGGTCGAGCGGCGGGGAGAAGGTCGCAAGGCCCAGCTGGCCCGGCAGCACGGCGATGATCCCTCCGCCGACACCGCTCTTGGCGGGCAGGCCCACGGTCGTCGCCCAGTCCCCCGAGTCGTCGTACATGCCGCATGTGAGCATGACCGAGAGCACCCGCTCCACGACGGCCTCGGGGAAGACCCGCTCCTGTGTGAGGGGATTCGTCCCCAGGTTGGCGAGCGTCGCCGCCATCATCGCGAGGTCCGCGGCGGTCACCGCGATCGCGCACTGCTTGGTGTAGTCGTCGAAGGCCGGATTGGGGTCGCCCTCGATGATCCCCCACGAAGAGAGGAACCAGGCCAGGCCGCGGTTGTGCGCACCGGTGTCGTAGTCCGTCTGCAGGACATCCTCGTCGAGGCTCAGCCGACGTCCGGCGCAGGCGGAGAACACGGAGAGGATGCGCTCGAAGGCCGATTCCCCGCGCGCGGGCCGCACGAGCGAGGTCGCCGCGATGGCGCCGATGTTGATGAGTGCGTTCTTGGGCCGGCCGCTGCCGGCCTCCGAGGACAGGTCGTTGTACGCGCTGCCGGAGGGCTCCACGTCGATCTTCTCGTCCACTCGCTCGAAGCCCGCGTCCATGAGCGCGAGCGCGTAGACGAACACCTTCGAGATGGATTGGATGGAGAACTCCTGCCGGGCATCGCCCACCTGGTAGGTGAAGCCGTCGGCCGTCGTCATCGCGATGCCGAGGTGGTCCCTCCGCCCTCCATAGAGGACGGCGAGCCCGCCCTCCGGGCTCTGTGCCGCGGCCGTGCGCGAACCCGGGGTCGGATGCGCGGCGAGAAGGTCCGCTCTGCGCACGCGGGCATGCAGATCGTGCAGATACGTCTGGACCGGTGAGCGCATGCGTGCCACCCTACTCCGGCGCGGGCGGCACAGCCGAAGGGCGAATGGCACGGAGGAGGCGACGGGATGAATGCGAAGAAGACCCCTTCACCAGCTGTTCCGCCGGTGAAGGGGTCTTCTCACCCACAAGGGTGGCAGGTATAGGATTCGAACCTATGAAGGCAATGCCGGCTGATTTACAGTCAGCTCCCTTTGGCCGCTCGGGCAACCTGCCGTCGTGCTCGCTGAGCACTCGTAGAACAATACACGCCCGCCTCGGCGCACGCAAAATCGAGCGCGGCTCCCGCCCGGATAGCATGAGGGGGCTGCGGCCGCCCGCCCTCACGGCCGGCCGCACCGGGAACTGACAGCAGGCCGCGGACGCGGCGCACCCACAGCCCCAAGGAGGCAGACATGGCAGCGGATTCCAGCTTCGACATCGTCAGCAAGGTCGATCGCCAGGAGGCGGACAACGCGCTCAACCAGGCCGCCAAGGAGATCAGCTCCCGCTACGACTTCAAGGGCACGGACGCCTCGATCGAGTGGAAGGGCGAGGGCATCCAGATGCGCGCCGTCGCCGAGGACCGGGTCACCGCCGTCCTCGACGTCTTCCAGTCGAAGCTCGTGCGGCGCGGCATCTCCCTGAAGTCGCTCGATGCCGGCGAGCCCTACCAGTCGGGCAAGGAGTACCGGATCGATGCGAGCCTCAAGGAGGGCATCGACCAGGAGAACGCGAAGAAGATCTCCAAGATCATCCGCGATGAGGGCCCCAAGGGCGTCAAGCCGCAGATCCAGGGCGATGAGCTGCGCGTGACCTCGAAGAAGCGCGATGACCTCCAGGAGGTCATCGCGCTCCTCAAGGGCAAGGACCTCGACCTGGACCTCCAGTTCACGAACTACCGCTGAGGCGCGGACCGGACCGCAGACGGCGGGTGCGAGGCGGCCCGGAGGAGATCTCCTCCTCCGGGCCGCCTCGTCCATTCAGCCGTCCGCGCACGCCCGGACGTCCTCACGCACCCGGCCGGCACCGAACACCCAGCCGGCCTCGACCACCCCGCACCTCGGGCACCCGAATATAACGAGACGATAACGATGCGGGAGGGTGGCCCACGCCACCGCCCGCAACCCCCGCTCGGCCAGTCTCCTTGTGGGATATCAGGGGCCGGGCCACAGCGTCCGCCGGACCCCGCGCCCCGGGATTCCGGGTCGGTTTCAGCGAATGTGCGGTTGATCTCAGCGCTCAGCTCGCTAGGTTGAATGGCGTGACTCATGCACATGCAGAGCCCATGACCACCGTCCCCCACCCCGGTTCCGGCGCACCCGCCGGAGCCCACCAGGAGACCGCGCCCACCCTCTTCCGCGCCCCGGCTCCGGCCGACGGCGGGCACATGTGGACCCTCGCCCGCGACAGCCGGGTCCTCGACCTCAACTCCTCCTACTCCTACCTGCTCTGGTGCCGGGACTTCGCCGCCACCTCGGTCATCGCCGAGGTGGCCGGAGAGCCCGCCGGCTTCGTCACCGGCTATCTGCGCCCCGACGCGCCCGGCACCCTCATGATCTGGCAGGTGGCCGTCGATTCCCGCTTCCGGGGGCACGGTATCGCCGCCGCCATGCTCGAGCATCTCGCCGCACGCACTGCCGCGGACCGCCTCGAGACCACCATCACGGAGGACAACGCCGCCTCGATCCGCCTCTTCACGGCATTCGCCGAGGCGCATGCGGCCCCGCTGACCACCTCGCCCCTGTTCGTCCCCGAGGACTACCCGGACGGACACGAGACCGAGTTCCTCTACGAGATCGGACCGCTGCGCTCCCGGGCCTGAACCCGCCCGGCCCCTGCACGGTCACTCGCCTGCGCCGCCGCACACCGGCGCCGGAGGCCAAGCCTCACCGATCCTCGGGGCGTCCCGGTGCGACAGCCGGACGTCCTGACCATCCGCCGCAGCTGCCGAGAGCCGGCACCCGGGTGGTCGAACTCACGAAGGAAGGTAGAAACCTGCCATGACCGAGATCTACTACACCCTCGAGTCCGAGGTCCGCAGCTACTCCCGCAGCTGGCCCGCCGAGTTCGTGAAGGCCTCGGGCGCCACCCAGACCGCCGCTGACGGCACGGAGTACCTCGACTTCTTCGCCGGCGCGGGCGCGCTCAACTACGGCCACAACAACCCCGTGGTCATGCAGCCCCTCATCGAGTACCTCCAGTCCGGACAGGTGCTGCACTCGATGGACATGAAGACCCCGGCCAAGCGGAGGTTCCTCGAGACATTCAAGAAGCACATCCTCGAACCCCGTGACCTCAACTACAAGGTGATGTTCCCCGGGCCCACGGGCACCAACACCGTCGAGGCCGCCCTCAAGCTGGCGCGCAAGTACACCGGCCGCCAGCACGTGCTCTCCTTCACGAACGCGTTCCACGGCATGACGCTGGGCTCGCTGTCCGTCACGGGCAACTCGATGAAGCGCGAGGGCGCGGGAATCCCGCTCACCAACTCCTCGAAGATCCCCTACGACGACTACTTCGACGGTGAGACGCCGGACTTCCTGTGGCTGGAGCGCGTCCTCGAGGACTCCGGCTCCGGCGTCGACAAGCCCGCCGCTATCATCGTCGAGACCGTCCAGGGCGAAGGCGGCGTGCGCGCCGCCCGCGCCGAATGGCTCCGCGGGCTCGCAGAGCTCTGCCGACGCCACGAGATCCTGCTCATCGTCGACGACGTCCAGGCCGGCTGCGGCCGCACGGGCACCTTCTTCAGCTTCGAGGAGGCCGGCATCGTGCCGGACATCGTCTGCCTCTCGAAGTCGATCTCCGGCTCAGGCCTGCCCCTGGCGCTCACCCTCTTCCGCCCCGAGCTCGACATCTGGTCCCCCGGCGAGCACAACGGCACCTTCCGCGGCAACAACCCCGCGTTCGTCACCGCGACGGCGGCACTCGAGGCGTACTGGGCCGACGACTCGTTCCAGCGCGAGCTCGCCGAGCGGATCGAGCTGCTGCAGACGCGGCTCACGAAGATCGCCCTGGCCGCGCCCGGTCTCGGCGTGCGCGGCCGCGGCATGTTCGCAGGCCTCGTCTTCGCAGAGGCCGAGCTCGCCGGGAAGGTCGCCGCCGAGGCCTACCGCAACGGCCTGCTGGTGGAGACCTCGGGTCCCAAGGACGAGGTCGTGAAGCTCCTGCCGCCGCTGACCGTCACGCCCGACGAGCTGAACAGGGGCCTCGACATCATCACCGAGGCCGTGAGCGCAGTCGTGCCGGCGCCCGAGCTCGCCGGCGCCTGAGGCGCCCCGTCACCCACCCCCACAGCACAAGGAGACACCGCATGTACGTCGTCAACATCGACGATCTCGACGGCACCGACCGCGATGTGAGGTCCGAGACGTGGCGCAGCCGCCGCATGGTCCTCGCGAAGGAGGGCGTGGGCTTCTCGTTCCACGAGACCACCATCTACGCCGGAACCACCTCCACGTTCCACTACCAGAACCACTACGAGGCGGTCTACTGCGTGGCCGGCAGGGGCACGCTCACGAGCGAGGAGACGGGCGAGTCGTGGGAGCTGCGCGACGGCACCCTGTACCTGCTGGACGAACATGACAGGCACACCGTTCGCGCCGAGGAGGAGCTGCGGCTCATCTGCACCTTCAATCCGCCGGTGACCGGCCGCGAGGTCCACGACGAGAACGGCGTGTACCCGCTCGTCACGGAGGCCTGAGCGCAGGCGTCCCTGCCGGCGGGCCTGCGCATCCCCACAGCGCGGAAGCACTGAGACGTCTCGGACCTCCGTCCGCACACTGCATGTGTGCGGACGGAGGTCCGAGCAGTTCTGCGGGCCTGTCGCCGAAGACTCAGCCGGCTCAGACCGCCTGTGCGATCCGCATCCCCTCGCTGCGCGAGTGGGCGAGCATGCCCTCGCGCGTGGGGATCTTCACCCGCTCACGGCCCTCGGCCTCGCCGAGGGCCTTCTCCGCGGCCTCGAGCCGGTGGAAGCCGTCCCAGTCCGCGTAGTCGACGCCGCGGGCCTCCAGCAGCGCGAGGATCGCATCCTCCTCCGGGTGCTCGGGGCTGAGCAGACCGCCGGCCGCGTGATCCTCGATGAGGTGGGTGATCGTCTCCAGCGCATCGCCCTTGGTGTGGCCGATCAGCCCCACCGGTCCGCGCTTGATCCAGCCGGTCGCGTAGACGCCGGGCACGCGCGGGGCCTCGGCCGCGGTCTCCTGCGAGGACCCGGCGTGCACGCGCCCGCCCACGTTCGTGATGACGCCCCGGCGCGCATCGAAGGGCAGGTCCTCAAGCGGCGAGCCGAAGTAGCCCACGGCCCGGTAGACCGCGCCCACCTCCCAGTCGTGGAACGTGCCGGTGCCGGTCACGCCCCCGTTGCCGTCGAGCTGCTGGCGCTCCGTGCGCAGGCCGGTCACGCCCGTGGACTCATCGCCGAGCACCTCGGCCGGGGCATGGAGGAAGTGCAGGTGCAGCCGCCGGGGGGCGCCCGTCTCCTCGCGCAGGGTGAAGTCCGTGAGCGTCTTGGTGACCTGCTTGGTCTGGTTGTTCGAGTGGATCTGAGCCATCGAGGCCTCGTCGAACTCGTAGTCCTCCGGGTACACGATGATGTCGACGTCCTTGACGTGGCCGAGCTCGCGCAGCTCCAGCGGCGTGAACTTGGCCTGCGCCGGACCTCGGCGGCCGAACACGTGCACATCGGTCACCTTCGAGCTCCGCAGGCCCTCGTACACGTGCGGGGGGATCTCTGTGGAGAGCATGTCATCGGCCTGCTTCGCGAGCACGCGGGCCACATCGAGGGCCACGTTCCCATTGCCGAGGACCGCGACCTTCTCCTGGTCCAGCGGCCACTCCTGCGGGACGTCTGGGTGCGCGTCGTACCAGTTGACGAAGTCCGCGGCGCCGTAGGAGCGCGGGAGGCCGATCCCCGGGACGTCCAGCGCGGCGTCGTCGAAGGAGCCGGTCGAGAAGATCACGGCGTCGTAGTGGGCGCGGAGGTCGTCGAGCGTGATGTCCGTGCCGAAGTCGACGTTGCCGAGGAGCCGCACATCGCCCCGGTCCAGGACCTTGATGAGCGCGTTCTGGATCCCCTTGATCCGCGGGTGGTCGGGTGCGACGCCGTAGCGGACGAGGCCGAACGGCACCGGGAGGCGTTCGAACAGGTCGATCGAGAGCTCGAAGTCCCTTTCGGCCTTGGTGAGCAGATCAGCCGCATAGATGCCCGCCGGGCCGGCCCCGACGATCGCCACACGAAGAGCTCTTCCCACAGTGCACACACCTTTCACGGGCAGCGCTTGCCTGCCCCACCGTTCGGGTGGACCCTCAAACTGTGCGGACGGCCGTCTGCGCCCTCCGCCAGGTCCGGTCGTTGCGAAGTCCAACCCACGATCTTAGTGCCGCCTCACCTGTTCGCGCCGCGATCCGGCTCACACCCGTCTCGCCCGGGCCGCCCTTCTGCGCAAGCTCACAGGTTCTCACTAGACTGCGAGGGTGACTCACCCCAGCGAACCGGCAGGACTGCCCGAGGACGAACAGGCCCGGCGTCGGGCAGGGCTCATGAGCGGGGCCGGCGCCTACCTCCTGTGGGGGCTCCTGCCCCTCTACTTCACCGCCCTGGCCCCAGCCGACAGCCTCGAGGTCCTCGCCCACCGGATCGTGTGGTGCACGCTGTTCTGCCTCGTCCTGCTCGCCTGCACCGGCGGCTTCTCCCAGCTGCGCGCCGCGCTGACCGACAGGCGCGTGTTCCTCACGCTGAGCCTGGCCGCGGTGCTCGTGTGCGCGAACTGGCTCGTCTTCCTCATCGGAGTGCAGACCGGCAACGTCGTCGAGGTCTCGCTGGGCTACTACATCAACCCCCTGCTCTCGATCCTGCTGGGCGTCATCGTCCTCCGCGAGCGGCTGCGCCCCCTGCAGTGGACCGCGATCGGCATCGCGGCGGCGGCCGTCCTCGTCATCGCCGTGGGCTACGGCGCGGTCCCGTGGTTCGGCCTCGCCGTCGCCGTGTCCTTCGCCGCCTACGGCCTCGTGAAGAACAAGGTGGGCGCGAAGGTGGGCGCGCTCTCCGGCCTCACGGTCGAGTCGATCGTCCTCACGCCCTTCGCCGCGGGCTGGATCGGCTGGACCTATCTCGCCGGCACCGCCACCTTCACCGGCGAGGGCACCGGCCACCTCGTGCTCATGCTCCTGCTGGGCCCGGCCACCGCGCTGCCGCTCCTCCTCTTCGGCTCGGCGACGCGGCGCATCCCGCTCAGCTGGGTGGGCATGCTCCAGTACGTCACGCCCACCATGCAGTTCCTCACCGGCGTCCTCCTCCTGGGCGAGCACATGGACCCGGCGAGATGGGCGGGCTTCGGCCTCATCTGGGCGGCCTGCCTCGTGCTCGTCGCGGACATGGTGCGCAGCTCGCGCAGGCGCTGAACGGCGCCCGGGGCGCGTCCGCCCGGATCGAGCCGCCCCGCTGAGCGCTCCCGGCTCAGCCGGCGCGTTCGACCACCTGCCGCGCGAAGGCCTCGAGACCCGTGCGCACCTCGCCCGCGGGCAGGGCCTCCAGCGCCTCGACCGCCTCGTCCGACCAGCGCCGGGCCTCGGCCCGGGCCCGCGCCGTGACGGGATGGGCGGCGAGTGCCGCGCGGGCCGCCTCGAGGGCCGCATCCGAGGTGAGGTCGGCATCGAGCAGGGCCACGACCTCGGCGGCGGCCCTGTCCCCGGCATCGGCGGCGGCCCGGACGTAGAGCACGGGCAGCGTCGGCACGCCCTCGCGCAGGTCCGTGCCCGGGGTCTTGCCGGAGTCTGCGGCCGAGGAGGTGAGGTCGATGATGTCATCGGCGAGCTGGAAGGCCACGCCCACCTTCTCCCCGAACTCGCGGATCGGCGCCACGAACGCCTCGTCCGCACCGGAGTAGCGCACCCCGAACTCGCCCGAGGCCGCGATGAGCGAACCCGTCTTGTCAGCGAGCACCTGGATGTAGTGGGCGATGGGATCGGCTCCGGCCTCGGGACCGGAGAACTCCGCGAGCTGGCCGAGGACCAGGCGCTCGAAGGTCTCCGCCTCGAGCCGGACGGCCTCGGGGCCCAGCCGCGCAGAGAGCAGCGAGGCCCGGGCGAAGAGGAGGTCGCCGGTGAGGATCGCGACGGAGTTGCCCCACACCTCGTGGGCGCTGGGCGCGCCGCGGCGCACGGGGGCGTCGTCCATGACGTCGTCGTGGTAGAGGGTCGCGAGATGGATGAGCTCCACGGCGGCGGCCGCGTCGAGGATCTCCGGGCGCGCGGGGTCGCCGAGCTCCGCCGCGAGCAGCACGAGCATGGGCCGCACGCGCTTGCCGCCGGCGCGCATGAGGTGGTGGGCGGCCTCGTCCGGCAGCGTCCGCGTCTGCGCCGCGGCGGCCTCGAGGCGCTCCTCGATCTCCGCCAGGCGAGCGATCATGGACTGCGCGAGCGCCGAGCCCTCCGGTGCGAAGGGACCGGCCTGAGCGGGCGCATCCGTCTGCGCGCGTCCTCCGGCGTTCTCCGCCGGTGCGGTCTCGGAGCGCTCACCGGCGGCGTCGGAGAGCTGGGGCGCGCGTGCGTGCGTCATCGGGTCGTCCATCATCCTTACGGGTGTTCCGTCACCGCGGGAGTGCTCATTCGTTCGTCGTCTTCGGGACTGCACGGACGAGGGCTGAGATCACACGGTCTGCGAGATCGGCGTCGCGCCCGTCCTGATGGATGTTCCCCATGAGTCTGACCGCGAAGGCCATGAGCGCGTCGACACTCATACCGTACTTGATCGCAAGCCCCATGAGCTCCGGCCGGCCGATGAGCGAGGCGAAGCCCCTCCCCAGGGTGACGTAGCCGCCCAGCACCTCCCGCACGATCCGCGGGTACTCCCCCAGCGCGCGCCGCCATGCCGCGTGCGGCTTGTTCCAGTGCGTCGCGATGACCTCGGCGGCGATGCGGGCGCTCTCGAGCGCATAGTCGATGCCCTCGCCGTTGAACGGGCTCACCATGCCCGCGCTGTCGCCGGCGAGCATGAGCCCGTCCGCGAAGTGCGGGGTCCGGTTGAAGCCCATCGGCAGCGCCGCGGACCTCACCTGCGCAAGCTGCGTCGACTCGTCCATCCCCCATTCGGTGCCCATCGCGGCCAGCCATTCCCGGAGCACCTGCCGGTAGTCCACCGCGCCGAACTGCGGGGAGGTGTCGAGGATGCCGAGCCCCACGTTCACGGTGCCGTCGCCCATCGGGAAGAGCCAGCCGTAGCCGGGCAGGGTCTCACCGCCGAGGCCGCCGTCCGCGGGCGAGCGCAGCTCCACCCAGCTCTCGAGATAGGGGTCGGCATGGCGCGGTGAGGAGTGGTACGTCCGCACCGCCACGCCCATCGGCCGGTCGTCGCGCTTCTCCCGGCCGGCTGCGACCCCCATGCGGGAGGAGACGCCGTCGCAGGCGAGGACGAGGGGCGCGGTGACGCGGGCCTCGGCGCCCGTGCGACGGCCGCGGGCGTCCCTGGCGGCCGTACGCACGCCCGTGACCCAGCCGTCCGCCCCCGTGAGGAGCTCACCCGCCATCGTCCGCTCGTGCAGGCGCGCGCCGCGGGACTGTGCGAAGCGGGCGAGCGTCTCGTCGAGCCCCGTGCGGGCCTTCGTGAGGCCGTAGTCCGGGAAGGTGCCGCCGGGCCAGTCGATCTCGACACGGTGCCCGCCGCCGATGAGGCGCAGACCCCGATTGCGGTGCCAGCCCTCCTCTGCCGGAGTGGGCACGCCGAGCAGGCCGAGCTCCCTCACGGCGCGCGGGGTCAGGGCATCGCCGCAGACCTTGTCGCGGGGGAAGGCGGCCTTCTCCAGCAGCACGACGTCGAGGCCCGCACCGGCGAGGTGCGCCGCGGCCGCAGACCCGCCCGGGCCCGCGCCGACGATCACGACATCGGCGGCGGTGTCCGCCTCGAGCGGACCGGACGGCCCCGCGGCGGCGACCGAAGCGGTGGACGCAGGGCCGGCGGCGGCCCCGGGCACTGCGGTGACAGTCCCCGCCATCAGCGTGCGACGGGCCGGAGGCCCCGATGGATCGCGACGATCCCGCCGGAGAGGTTGCGGTACTGCACCCGATCGAAGCCGGAGTCCGCGATGCGCCGGGCGAGCTCGTCCTGGCCGGGCCAGGCGCGGATCGACTCCGCGAGGTACTCGTAGGACTCGGGGTTCGAGCTGAGCAGCCGGGCGACGGGCGGGAAGGCGCGCATGAGGTATTCGCGGTAGATGGTGTCGAAGGGGCCGAACACCGGACGGGAGAACTCGGCGATGACGAGGCGGCCGCCGGGCCGCAGCACGCGCAGCATCTCCCCCAGGGCCGCATCGGGCTCGGCCACGTTGCGGAAGCCGAAGCTGATCGCGACGGCGTCGAAGGACCCGTCCTCGAACGGGAGGTCGAGCGCATCGGCATGGACGAATTCGATGTCGTGCCCCGCCTGGCGCTCGCGGCCCACCGCGAGCATGCCCTCGGAGATGTCCCCGGCGACCACGCGCGCACCGGCCTCGGCGAAGGGCACCGAACTCGTTCCGGTGCCCGCGGCGAGATCGAGGATGCGCTCGCCCGGCTGCGGGGCGACGGCCCGCGTGATGACCTTCCGCCACCGGCGGGTCTGCCCCAGCGAGAGCACGTCGTTCATGAGGTCGTAACGGGCGGCGACGTCGTCGAACATCGAGGCGACGTCGCCGGGATCCTTGTCCAGCCGGGCGCGATTCATGCCCCGATTCTCCCCCGTCCCACCGCATCCGGGCGAATCCGGCGGTCCGAGGTCCCCGGGACCGTGCGCCGGCGCACGCGGACTGCCGCGAACCTGCTGACCAGCGCAGCGGTCCCGGTCGGGCAGGAGCGCCCCCGGGGTCCTCCCCGCCGGCCCCGGTCGGGCAGGAGCGCCCCCGGGGTCCTCCCCGCCGGCCCCGGAGATACCCTGAACCGGTGACGAAAGCGAATCGCGCCCCGGGGACCCTGCTGCTCGTCCTCGTCGCCGCGATGGGCGCGGGCCCGCTGCTCAACTTCGCCCTCGCCGCCCTGAGCTCGCAGGTCACCGCCGACTACGGCATCACCGAGGGCCAGTACGGGTTCATCATCACGACCGTGTTCCTCCTGGCGGGGATCAGCTCCGTCCTGCTGGGCGACCTCGCCGACCGGATACCCGTCCGCGTGCAGATCGCCTTGATCTTCGGACTCCTGATCGCGGGCTTCCTCGTGAGCATCACCGCGCCCACCTACGCCGCCCTCGTGGCGGCCGCCGTCATCGCGGGGCCGGCGCAGGCGTTCGCGAACCCGGCCACCAACCGGATCATCGCCGCGCACGTCCCCCTCGCCAAGCGCGGTGCGTGGATGGGGTGGAAGCAGTCCGGCGTGCAGTTCGGACTGCTGTTCGCCGGTGTCACGGTGCCCTTCGTGGGCGGGCTGGCCGGGTGGACCGGGGTGGCCCTCATGTGCGTGTGCCTCCTCGGCGTGCTGCTCGTGCTCGGCTGGCTCGTCATCTCCCGGCTGCCCGGCTCCCGCGACACCCGCGAGACGGTGGGCACCGAGCCCGAGGCGGACTCCCCGCCCGCTGAGACGGCCCCGGCGGAGTCCGGTCCGGGGCCCGCTCCGGAGACCGGGCCCGCATCCGGCGCCTCGAAGCTCTCCCTCGCCGTCTGGCTGCTCGCGATCTGCTCCTTCCTCAATGCGGTGGGCACGCAGGGCGTCAATGCGTACGCCTCGCTCTTCGCGGTCCAGACCGTCGACTACCCCATAGAGCTCGCGGGCACGATGCTCGCGATCATCGGCGTGCTCGGCATCGTCGCCCGCAACGTCTGGGGGCGGATCGCGGGGCGCCTGAGCCGACCCGCGGCACTCATCCAGGTCATGAGCCTGGGCGGCATCCTCACGGCGGGAGGGCTCATCGCGACCGAGCACACGCACCTGGAAGCGCTCATGTGGGTGGGCGTCGCACTCCACGCCTTCTTCCCGCTCGCGGCGAACGTCGTCATCAACTCCGGTGTGGTCGCGGCGGCACCCCCGGGCCGGATCGGCGTCGCCTCCGGGCTCGTCGCCGCCGGCATGAACCTCGGCTTCGCAGCGGGGCCGGCGGTCGTGGGGCTCGGCATCGACCTCACCGGGGCCTACACGCCGGGCTGGATCGCGCTCGCGGTCGTCTACCTCCTGTGCTTCGGCGTCGCGGTCGTGCTCGGACGGGTGGACCGTCCGGGGAGGGACGCGGACTGACGGCCCGCCGCGCGCACAGGCACTCCCGCCACGCGGTGCGGCGGCGGGTCAGTATCGTGGACGCATGACCGACCCCGCCTCCGAAAGCGCAGACTCCGGCCCCGCCTCCCTCGGCACCACGGCACCCGCCGATGCTCCGGCGCCGGCCGTCTCTGCGGCCCCTTCCGGCTCGCTTCCCCATCAGGACGAGGCGGCATGCCTTCCGCGCCTCACTGTCCGCTCCTGGTTCGTCGACGGGGTGACCCCGTCCGCTCCCGCGCCCTTCGCCGCGAGCATCCCCAGCCGCTCCCTCGACTTCCTCGAGCAGCTGCCGGAGGACCGCTTCTCCTGCTGGGTGCGGGGCCGTTCGGGGATCGTGGGCTTCGGGCGCAGACTGCGGCTGTCCGCGCAGGGTCCGCGCCGGTTCCGCGAGCTCGAGCAGAAGTGGACGGCGCTGGCCGACGGCGCCGAGGTCGACGACAGGGTGGAGCTCCTGGGCTCCGGTCTCGTGGGCTTCAGCGCCGTCGCGTTCGCGGACTCCTCGGCGGTGTCCTCGATCATCGATGTGCCCGAATTCGTCCTGGGCCGGAGGGACGGACGGGTGTGGCTCACCCACATCGCCGAGGTGCCCGGCACCGGCGCGGGAGCGGCCTCGGAGACGGGCGCGGCCTCGGGCTCGGACTCTGTTCCTGGAGCGGCCGGCGACGCGCACGCGAGCGGCGGCGCAGGCACGGCCCCCGGACTGGACTTCCGCCTCACCCCGCGGCCGCTGCGCGAGCCCCCCGTCCTCAGCTCGGAGCCGGGCGACGTCTCCCCCGAACGGTACGAGGAGATGGTCGCACGCGCCTCAGCGCGGCTGCGGAGCCCCCGGGCAGGCGAGCGCAAGGTGGTCCTCGCCCGCGACGAGGTGATCACGACCGACGGCGACATCGACGTCCGCGCAGTCGTGGGCCGTCTCAACCAGGCCTTCCCGAACACCTGGACGTTCAATGTGGGCGGCCTCGTGGGCGCCACGCCGGAGCTCCTGATCGGGGTGGAGAACGGCACGGTGCACTCGCGGGTGCTGGCGGGCACGTACCGCGTCGAACGGGATCCCGCGGAGGAGCTCGCAGCCGCCCGCGCCCAGCTCAGCGGGCACAAGGACTCGATCGAGCACTCCTACGCGATCGACTCGCTGGCGGCGACGCTCGGCTCCGTCACGGACGAGCTCCACGTCGACCGGGAGCCCCATCTGCTGCAGCTCGCCAATGTCATCCACCTGGCCTCCGACGCCCACGGCACCCTGCGCGCGGGGACCGACGGCCGCCCCATCAGCCCGTTCCGCGTCGCCGAGGCCGTCCATCCGACCGCGGCCGTGGGCGGGACCCCGCGGGAGCGGGCGTTCGAGCTCATCGCCGAGCTCGAGGGGATGGACCGGGGCCGCTATGCCGGGCCGGTGGGCTGGGTGGACGGGTACGGCAACGGGCAGTTCGGCATCGCACTGCGCTGCGGGCAGCTCGAGGAGCGCGACCGCATCCGCATCTTCGCGGGCGCCGGCATCATGCCGGACTCCGACCCGGTCTCGGAGCGGCGCGAGACGGACGCGAAGCTCTCCCCCATGCGCGCAGCGCTCGGGGTGGAGCGCTCACCGCGCTGAGACGGCCGCCCACTGGTCAGAGCTCAGGGCTCAGGGCTCAGGGCAGCCTGATCTCGCACAGCCCCGGCTCGCCCGAGTCGAGGAAGGCGGCGAGCGCCTGCGCCCCCGCAGAGCGTTCACCCGCATCGACCGTAAGTGCCGGCCAGCCCAGGGCCTCGGCGGCGGCGGCGAGGCCGAGGCCGTGCGGAGTGCCGAAGAAGCGCGCGAAGTACGGCTCGAGATGCGCCGCGGAGTGCTCGAGACCCGAGAAGATCGCACCGCCGTCGTCATTGAGCACGATGATCTGCAGCCGGGGCCGGCGCTCGTGCGAGGGCACCACGAGCCCGCCGAGGTCGTGCAGGGCCGCGAGATCGCCCACCAGCAGGCGCACCGGCCCCGCCGCCTGCTCACGCCCGGCGTCCTCGAGCCCGAGCGCGAGGCCCGAGGCGGTCGCGATCAGCCCGTCTATGCCCGCGAGTCCCCGGGAGGCGAGCACCCGGGCGGGGTGGTGCGGCAGCTGCTCGGCGGCGAGCAGGCGGATCGCGTTCGAGCTCGCGGCGAACAGCACGCCCGGTCGTTCGAGCAGCATGCGGACCGCGGCCGCACCGTCGAAGGCCGCATCGGCCTCGCCTCCGCCCACTCGATCTGCCGAGTGAGCACTTTCTGTCGTTTCCACCGCTGAAACCCGACAGAAACCGCTCACTCGGGAGGGAGAACTGGGGGAGGCATCGTCCGCTGCACCCTCGACGACAGCGCGCCCGGCGACGGCCCAGGCGCTCAGCCACTCCTCCCGCCCCAGAACTCCCGCACTTCTCCCGTCTCCCACCGTCCAATCCCCAGAGTGAGCACTTTCTGTCGATTCCACCGCCGAAATCCGACAGAAACCGCTCACTCGGGAGGGAGAGCCATCATCCTGCCGGGCGCCCGTCCCGTCCAGGTCGTAGGGCAGGTCGATGCGCACCACGTCGTCCCGGCCGAGCAGCTTCGCGACGGGCCGGGAGAGCGTGGGCCTGCCGCTGACCACCACGTGGGTGACGGCCTCTCGCAGGCCGGCCGTTCCGGCATCGGCGAGCACCTGTGCATGGGCGGGGACCACGTGCGGATGCGAGGCGAGCGCCGAGGACGGCTCCGCGAACACGGGCATCCCGCACGCCGAGGCGAGTGCGGCCGCCGTCTGCGAGGCGAACCCCAGATCGTCGCCGGCCACGAGCACGCCGCGCGCCTCGGGATCCGAGGCGAAGGCTCGGATCCGCTCATGCAGCTCCGCGTGCGCTCCCGGGTGCGGGGAGAACGTCTCGGCGGGCCCGTCCGCGAAGGAGGCGGCGAGATCGCCGGCCTCCGGCACGAGCGGCACGTCGAACTGGACGTTGAGCTGCACGGGACCCGGCAGGGCATCGGGCAGGCGCCGGCCCCCGTACGCGCGGGGGTCCGCCCCCAGGGCCTCGGCCTGGGCGGCCCAGGCGGGGTCCGCCGCACCGCATCCGGGAGCGTGGCGGGTCCCCAGGGCGGTGTGCGCCGCCTCGATCACCAGCTGCTCGTCGTGGCGGAGCCAGGCCTCTCCCCCGCGCACGCCGAGATCCCAGCTCACGACCGTCTCCGGCAGCGCGAGGTGCTGGGCGTCGAGCGTCTGGTTGGCACCGGTCCCGCGCAGTCGGGCGGGCCTGTCGGCGCTGAGCACGATGAGCGGCACGTGCGAGTGGGCCGCCTCCATCACGGCGGGGTGGAGATTTCCCACCGCCGAGCCCGAGGTCGTCACGACCGCGGTGGGGCGCTCGGCGCCCGCCAGACGTCCCGCGCGTGCGAGGCCGAGGGCGGTGAAGGCCGCATCCCGCTCGTCGATGCGCACGTGCGCCCGCACGCTCCCCGCCCGGGCCAGGACGGCGATCGCATATGTGAGCGGGGCGGAGCGGGAGCCCGGGCACACCACGAAGTCCCTCACCCCCGCCCGGACGAGTCCGCGCACGAGTGCCTGAGCTGAAGCGGTCGAGACGTTCACCCGCACGATTCTTCCACGCGGTGCGCGCCCCGCCTGACCTCCCACCGGGTCGGGAGCGCCCCCCGGCCGATCCCACGAGCCCGCCCGAGCGCACCGCATCCTCGTCCAGCGGAGCGCGCGGTGCCTCGCAGAGGTGTGCCCGCGCCGCTGCGTCCGCGACGGTGTGTCCAAGCTGGCACATGCGGCGGTGCTTCCGCGCTCCCCGCCTCCATTACCGTAGTCGTGTCAACACCAGCGCCGCCGCCTTCGGGCGAGAGCGCATCCGTCCTGGGGCATCCGGCCCAGGCCCTGCCGAGGAGCAACCCATGAAGACCACCGCCGCCGCTTTCAGGACCCGCACCGCGCTGACCGGCCTCGTGCTGGGCGCCGGCCTCATCCTCTCCGCATGCGGTTCGGACGACGCCGCCCCGGCCGAGGAGGGCGCGGCTCAGGAGGAGGGCGGCCAGGAGGCCGCCGCACAGGAGGAGGCCGCCGAGGCTCCCGCGGCCACCGCCGAGGACCTCACCGCCGCGATCGAGGCGCTCGGCTACACGGCGCAGGCGACGGACGCCTCGCAGCTGGGAGAGATGCAGAGCGCGATGGGCGACATCTCCGTCGAGCCGGCCGAGTGCGAGGCCGTCATGAACGCCGGTATGGCCGCCGCCGAGGGCTCGGACGCCTCGCTGGTCGTGGGCATGCCCGCCGATCCCACGACCGAGCCCACCGTCGTCGGCATGGCCTACGGCTCCGCCGACGAGGCCGCCTCCCCCCTCTCCGCCAACCAGGAGTCCCTCGGCTCGTGCAGCGAGGTCACGGTGACAATGCAGGGCATGGAGGTCTCCAGCTCGACCACCGAGGTCTCCGCGGACGTGGAGGGCGCGGACGCCGTCTTCGCCACCGAGGCGACCATGGACCTCTCCGGCCAGGAGATGACGACGCGCAACCTCGTCGTGCAGAAGGGCTCGGCACTCGTGACCCTCACCGGTGTCGCCGCTCCCGGTGCGGAGGGTGCGGACATGGACTCCCTCGCGGAGACCGCCGCGAGCGTCGTCGCCGAGCTCCCCTGATCCCGCGCCGCCCGTGCGCGGCGCTCCCGCTCACGCACGGGCCGCAGCGCCCACGCGACCTCTCAGCCTCAGAGCTGACGGGCGAGCACATCCCAGCAGGCCCCGAGCCGTTCGGTCCAGAATCGGACGCGCTCGGGGCTTGCCGCGTGTGCGCGCAGCAGCGCCTCGTCCGGGGCCGCCCGCCCCACGGGCAGCGCACCGCCGGCCGGCAGCAGGGGCGGATCGCAGACGTCCGCTGCGAACAGGGCCGCCGTGCCCAGTCCCGCGGCCGGGACGGCAGGCAGCGCCGAGGCCGGCAGCGAGGCGGCGAGCGCGGCCCCTGCGGCCAGCCCCACGCTGGATTCGAGCGCGGAGGACACCACCGCCGGCAGGCCCGCCTCCTCGACGATCCGCGCCGCGGCGCGGATGCCCCCCAGCGGCTGCACCTTGACGACGATGACGTCCGCCGCCCCCAGTGCGGCGACGCGCAGCGGATCCTCGGCCTTCCGGATCGACTCATCGGCGGCGAGCGGCACGGGCAGCCCCTCGGCGGCGACCCAGGCGCGCAGCTCGGCCAGCTCCTCGACCGCGGCGACCGGCTGCTCGACGTACTGCAGCGGCCCGCTCCCGGCGAGGGCGGCGAGCGCAGTCCGGGCCTCAGCAGGGCTGTAGGCGGCATTCGCATCGCAGCGGAGGGCGGCCTCGGGAAGGGCTCTGCGCACGGCGGCGACGCGCGCGAGGTCCTCCTCGAGGGAGGCCATGCCGTGTTCGGCGATCTTCACCTTCACCGCGGTCGCTCCCTCGAAACGCGCGGCCAGGTCCGGCACACGTTCGGCCGGGACCGCGGGGATCGTCGCGTTCACCGGCACCGCGCCCCTGAGCGGCGCAGGGAAGCCGAGCACCGCGGACTCGACAGCGGCCGCGAGCCAGTGGGCGGCCTCGGGCGCGGCGTACTCGACGAAGGGCGCGAACTCCGCCCACCCGGCGGGACCGTGCACGAGGCAGGTCTCCCTGACCGTGAGCCCGCGGAACCGGGTCCGCATGGGCAGGGACACGGGTACCACGCGGTCGAAGACATCGGACGGGCCTGCGGCGCTGGCGAGGACGGCGCGGACCTCAGCGGGGATGAGCATCCCCACAGGATAGGACGCGGCCGGGCACGTGGGAGAGGCCGCATGCGGCACGTGCTGCCCAGCCCCGAGCGGAGGCGCACCTGCCCGGGCGGGACGAAGAGCGGAGAAGCGCGCGGATATGCTGACTGGCATGAGCGACAACTCCGGCAGCGCTGAGCGCGCACAGGTCTCCGACATCTTCGATCCCACCCGCTGGCGCGCCGTGAGAGGCTTCGACTTCACGGACATCACGTACCACCGGGCAGTGGACGCGGACGGACGCGACCTGGGCTGCGTGCGCATCGCCTTCGACCGGCCGGAGGTGCGCAACGCCTTCCGCCCGCACACCGTCGACGAGCTCTACCGCGCCCTCGACCACGCCCGGCAGACCCCGGATGTGGGCGCCGTCCTCCTCACCGGCAACGGGCCCAGCCCCAAGGACGGCGGCTGGGCGTTCTGCTCGGGCGGCGATCAGCGCATCCGCGGCCGCTCCGGCTACCAGTACGCCGACGGCGAGACCGCGGAGACGGTGGACCCGGCCCGCGCCGGCCGCCTGCACATCCTCGAGGTCCAGCGCCTCATCCGCACCATGCCCAAGGTCGTCATCGCCGTGGTGCCGGGCTGGGCAGCCGGCGGCGGCCACTCTCTCCACGTGGTGTGCGATCTCACCATCGCGAGCCGCGAGCACGCTCGGTTCAAGCAGACGGATGCGGACGTGGGCTCCTACGACGCCGGCTACGGCTCCGCGTACCTCGCGAAGATGGTGGGCCAGAAGAAGGCGCGGGAGATCTTCTTCCTGGGCCGCACGTACTCGGCCGAGGACATGGAGCGAGCCGGTGCGGTCAACATCGTCGCCGACCATGCGGAGCTCGAGTCCACCGCGCTCGAGGTGGCGGGCGAGATCCTCGGCAAGTCCCCCAACGCCCAGCGCATGCTCAAGTTCGCGTTCAACCTCGTGGACGACGGGCTCATGGGCCAGCAGGTGTTCGCGGGCGAGGCCACGCGCCTGGGGTACATGACCGACGAGGCCGTCGAGGGCCGCGACGCCTTCCTCCAGAAGCGCGACCCCGATTGGAAGTCCTTCCCCTGGTACTACTGAGTGCAGGAGGACTTCGATGCCATGAGGAGGCCCGCATGATCGTCGACCAGGTCTCCCGGATGCTGGCGGGAGAGACCGGCCTCATCCTTCCGCGGGACCGCAGCGGTGAGGTGACCGAGTTCCGCGCCGGGCAGTTCGACCCGGCGGACACGGGCCGGAGCGCGCCCGCGCTCGTGCTGTTCACCTCGGGCTCCACCGGGACGCCCAAGGGCGTGGGGCTGAGCCTCGATGCGCTGACCGCCTCCGCCCGCGAGACCGAACGCCTGCTCGCCGGCCCCGGCCTCTGGCACCTGTGCCTGCCGGCGAACCACATCGCCGGTTTCCAAGTGGTGTTCCGCTCCCTCCTCGCCGGGCACACGCCCTCCCTCGCATCGCCGGGCCCCTTCGATGCCCGGTCCTTCGCCGCGGAGCTCACCGCACTGCACGCACGCGCGGGTGCGGCACCGGTCTACACCTCCCTCGTCCCCACACAGCTGGTGAGGGTGCTTGCGGTGCCCGAGGCCGCCTCGGCCGCCGCCCGCTGCGCGGCCGTCCTGGTGGGCGGGGCCGCGCTCTCCCCGCGCCTGCTGGAGCGCGCGCAGGAGGCGGGGATCCCCCTCGTGCGCACCTACGGGATGAGCGAGACTGCGGGCGGATGCGTGTACGACGGGCGGCCGTTCCCCGATGTGCGCGTGCGCCTCGATGCCCACGGCCGCGTCGTCCTGGCCGGGCCCGTCCTCGCCGACGGGTATCTCCGCGTGCGCGAGGACGGAGGCCCGGGAGCGAGCGGGCTCGGCGCGACGGTGGGCTCAGCATCGGGAACGCGGCACGCGATGGGAGCGCCGGGCGCGACAGAGGTGCCGGAGGCTGCGGAGCCGGACGGGCCCCTGCTCACCGCCGTGCCCAATGGGATCCTGCCGGGGGCGGGCGGACCCCGCGGCACAGCCGATCTGGGCGGTGCGATTCCGGACGGTGCTACGGACGCGGTCGCACCGGGGTTCTGGGGCGAAGGCGCCGCGCGCCTCCTCGTCACGAGCGACCTCGGGCGGTGGGAGGAGGCGCCGTCGCCCTCGCAGGGAGCTGCAGGTGGAGGCGGGGGGCGGCTGGCGATCCTGGGACGGGCCGACGACATCATCATCACCGGCGGCGAGAACGTGTCGCCGCACGAAGTCGAGGCGCATCTGCTGCGGGTCGCGGAGCCGCTCGGCTTCCGGGAGGCCCTCGTGACCTCGGTGCCGGACGAGGAGTGGGGGCAGGTGCTCGTTGCCCTGCTCGTACCCGACGCCGATCACGAGGTCCGCCCCGATGGGGCCTCGGTGCCCGCGCTCCTCCCGCCCTCCGTCCAGCGCACCCTGCAGGGCGGCCTGCGCGCACTCGGGATGAGCCCGGCGCAGCTGCCCCGTGCCGCATACGCGGTGGAGGAGATCCCATCGCGCGGCATCGGCAAGCCCGACCGCCGGGCGGCTCGCGAACTCACCCAGCGATGTGTCTCACAGCACTTCGGGTCTGCTAGGTTTTCCGGATGATCGCCCTCGAGGACGAGGTCTGACCGGAAAGGGAGCTTCACATGACCACACCCCCGCCTCCTGCCGCACCGCCCCCGCCGAGCTCCGGCACTCCGCAGCTGCAGTACGGCTCGCAGCCGCAATTCGGCTCGCAGCCGCAGTTCGGTTCGGGCCCGGTCCCCGTCTCGGCACCGCAGACGCATCCGGGGGATGCCGCCCACTCCTACGCCCAGCCCCCTGTCCCCGTGCCGCAGGCCCGGCCGGGCGCTGCCGGGCCCGCGCGATTCGCGAGCCCGGGCCAGCGCCTCGTCGCCCGCATCGTCGACTGGTTCCTGCTCTTCGTCGTGGTCTTCCTCATCGCGCTGATCCCCGTCGTCGGTCTGATCATCGGCCCCATCGTCGGGGTCGTGCTCATGGTGTCGCTGGAGATGATCTGCAACCTCACTGCCGGGCGCACTCCCGGCAAGAAGCTCATGGGGATCAGGATCGTCCGCGCCGCGGACGGCGGCCGCCCCGAGGGCAGCGCGTACTTCAGCCGTGCGCTCGTGCAGTTCGTGCCCGGCGTCCTCCCCTTCGTCGGCTGGATCTATCAGATCCTCGTCGACCTCAGCCTGCTCTTCGACGGCGCGCCCCGCTACCGCTCCTGGCAGGACCGTGCCGCGAAGACAGTGGTGGTCGTCTCACCCTGAGCGGAGCGTGCGTGCCGGGCGCAGACCACACGGCACGGGCCGATACGATACGGAGGTCCGGCTGAGCAGAAAGGGCGTGGGATGGCGACGTTCGGCGAATGGGTCTCCGGTGCACGGCTGCGCACCCTTCCGCTCGCGCTTGCCCCCGTCCTCATCGGCACCGGGGCCGGTCTCGGCGCGCTCGGCGGCTTCTCCGTCATCATCCTCGGCTCCGTGGGCCCGGGGCAGAGCGCGGGTCTGGACGTGGGCGCGGTGCTCCTGCGCAGCCTCCTCGCACTCATCGTCGCCCTCGGGCTGCAGATCGGCTCGAACTACGCCAACGACTACTCCGACGGCATCCGCGGCACCGACGACGAGCGGGTGGGGCCCATGCGCCTGACCGCCTCCGGAGCTGCGGCACCGGAAGCCGTCCGACGCGCGGCGTTCATCAGCTTCGGCGTCGCGGCCGCGGCGGGCGTCGCCCTCGTCCTCGCGTCCCGGCAGTGGTGGCTCATCCCGGTGGGCGTCCTCGCGGTGCTCGCGGCCTGGTACTACACGGGGGGCAAGAGGCCCTACGGGTACATGGCGCTCGGCGAGGTGTTCGTCTTCGTGTTCTTCGGCCTCGTCGCCACACTGGGCACCGCCGCCGCCATCTCCGGTGCCGTCACGCTGGCTGCGGTGAGCGGCGCGATCGGAATCGGCCTGTTCGCCTGCGCCGTGCTCATGGCGAACAACATCCGCGACATCCCCAGCGACCGCGAGGTCGGCAAGAACACGCTCGCCGTCGTCATGGGCGATCAGCTGTCGCGGGCCGTGTACACCCTGCTCGTCGCCCTGCCGTACGTGTTCCTCATGGGCGCGATCCTCGACGGGCACCCGCAGGCGGTCCTCGCGGTCCTCTCCCTCGTGGTCGTCGTGCAGCCCGTGAAGATCGTGCTCTCGGGCGCGAGCGGCGCCGCACTCATCCCGACCATCAAGTCCACCTCTCTGGCCGCGCTCGCCTATGCGTTCCTCCTGGGGATCGGCACGGCCCTCTGACCGAAACGGCCCGCATATTCCTTTTCGCACCATGCCGCGGCGTGGTGCGAAAAGGAATATGCGGGCCGTCGGGAGTGAGAGCGCAGCACACCCTCACGCATCGTCGATGCTGCGGTCCTCCTCGGCGTCGTCGCGGCGCGGCTTGACGGCGCGCTGGGCCTTCTCCTCCCTGCGCCGCTGGGCCCGGGCGAGGAGGTCCTGCGCCGATTCGTTCCGCAGCGGGGCGAGCACGGCGAAGCTCAGGAGCGAGGAGATGACGACGCCGGCGACCGTCCCGATGAGAGACGGCTTCCAGATCGCCCAGATGACGAGGACGCAGGCGATCAGCAGGGCCAGCCGTGCGAGGTTGTAGACGAGGAACGAGCGCATAGGGTGCAAGTCTAGTGGGGGCGGCTCTGCGCCGGGCTCAGGGCCCGCACGGCACGACGAAGTGACCCCCATGACACGGCGCAGGGCCTCGGCCGCAAGCCTCGGCCGCAAGCCTCGGCGGCACGGCGGAACGACCCGTCTCATGCACGCCCCTCCCTCACTTCGCGTCCAGGCGCGTCGATTATCCTTGAGACATGGCAAGAGGACTCATCGTGGCCATCGTCGTCATCGTGGCCATCACGCTGTACAGCGTCTTCGACTGCGCGCTGCGGCCGCGCGATCGGATCGCAGCGCTGCCCAAATGGGCGTGGATCCTCGCCATCCTGATCTTCCCCCTCATCGGCGCAGGCCTGTGGTTCTTCCTCGGTCGCAGGACGCCCGGAGGCGGAGGCGGCGGTGTTCCGCGCCGGCAGACCGGCCCCATCGCCCCGGACGACGATCCGGACTTCCTGCGCCGCATCGCAGAGGACGTGGAACAGCAGCAGCGCCGCGAACGTCGCGAGCGCGGCGAGCTGGACTGAGCCCGCTTCCCACACGACCGGACTACCACGAACGGACAACGGAGTCTCAGAGGAAGGCCGGGGCACATGATGCAGGAGCCCGCAGACGATCCCTCCCAGCGGCCTCCCGCGCCGCCTGAGCCCCCGTACCCACCGTACGCACATCCGGACGCCCCGGCCCCGTTCGCGCACCCCGGACAGGGGTCACCGCACGCACCACCCCCTCAGCCGCCCACGTCCGAAGGCTGGCGTGAGCGCGGTGCGGCCCTGCTGGAGCGGGGACGCTCCGCCGCGGCCGAGGGCACGCGCCTCGCGCGCCGTTCGGGTGAGGCGCTCACGGACGCGGCCGGGCGCACGGCAGGGGCGGCCCGAGAGGGCTGGCAGCAGCGCGTAGACCTCCGCAGGCAGGCCGCCGACCGGATGAGCCACTGGGCCGGTTCCGGAGCCGCAGCGGCGGATGCGGTGATCGGCACGGCCTCGGCACAGTCCGCGCAGGCGTGGGAGCGCGGCAGCACCGCCTATGCATCGGCGGTGTCCGTCCCCGTCGACGCCCACGGTCGCGCAGTGCGCCCCTGGGAGGTGCGGGCGGCAGCCGTCCTCGGGCTCATCGCGCCGGTCTTCATCGTCATCGCGGTGGTGACCCTGGCCGTCTCGGGCGGCCGCTCCCTGCGGATCCTCGGGTTCATGCTCCAGCGTGCCGGCTCCGCCGCCGAGGCCGAGGCGATCACCGCCACCGGCGAGGTCTCCACCGGCCTGGCGAATCTCCTCGTCGGGCTCGGCATCGCTGCGGGCGTGCTGGTGATCGCGGCCTTCGCCGTCTACGTCTGGCGGGTGCTGACCGGTCGCGGCCGAGCCCGGTGGATCGCCCTCGCGGCCATGGTCCTCGCGTTCTTCTTCGTCACGCCCCTGAGCCCCGTGCTCTCAGGGTGCTTCCTCCTCGTGGGCGCCGCGAGCCTCGTCTGTGCCTTCATGCCGCGCTCCACTGCCTGGTTCGCACGGGAGCGAGCCGGCTCGCAGAAGAACCGCACCCTGCCGTAGCCGCACACCTCGTGGACGCGCCGGAGCAGATGCCGCACTCCACTGCGCGTCCGCTGCGCACCGCGCGGCGCGCTCACACCCCCGCGTAGGAGTGCAGTCCGTCGAAGTAGGTGTTGACGATCGTGGCGTTGAAGATGATCGTCGCGACGCCGATGAGGTTGAGCACGGCCACGCGGGTCGCGGTCCAGCCGCGGGTGGCGCGTGCGTGCAGATAGGCCGCGTAGACGACCCACACGACGAAGGTCCAGATCTCCTTCGCGTCCCAGCCCCAGTAGCGGCCCCATGCGATCTCGGCCCAGAACGCACCGGCCACGAGCGTGAAGGTCCAGGTCACGAAGCCCACCGCGGCCATGCGGTAGGAGGTCTTCTCGAGGTCCGTCGACGACGGCAGCGCCCGCACGAAGCGCAGCGGGCCAGGCACGGTCTCGCGTCCCTCGCTCCACGCCTTGACGATCTGCACCACCGCCATGCACGCGGACAGGGACAGGAGCACGGTCGAGAGGATCGCGATCGGCACGTGGATCCAGATCCAGTAGTTGTCCAGCGCCGGGATGATGCCGGCGGCCGGCGTGTAGAACACCGTGATGCACAGGCCCAGCGTCAGCAGCACCGCACCCGTCACGAGTGTGCCGAGGAAGCGGACGTCCCGGATGAGCAGCAGCACGACGTAGCCCACGGCCACGAACGCCGAGGCGATGAGCGCGTACTCCATGAGGTTGGACCAGGGCACGCGCATGACCGCCGCGACCCGCAGCACGATCGCTGCCAGGTGCAGGACCACCGCGATCACGGTGAGCGCCGTGCCCACCCGCGCCCAGCGCCGCAGCGCCCGCACCGAGGGGCTCTCGCCGTCCGCATCACCCGCGCCCGAGCCCGCCTCGGCGGTGTCGAGCACGGCAGTCGCAGCTCCCGAGGCAGCACCCGCCGCACTGCGGGCATCCGCCCCGCGCTCCGCGCCCTGGGCCTCGGCGGCACGGGCCTCGACGGCACCGGCGGACCCGCGAGCACCGGCCTCCTCGGAGCGGATCTGCCCCACGAAACCCGGACCGAACAGATCGAAGGCGTACATGATGAAGGCGATCGCGTAGACCGCGATGGCCGAGTAGATCAGCAGATCCGACCATTCGGCCAGCAGGGTGTTGACGTTCATTGGCGCTTCTTCCTCACGATGTGCCCTCACGGAATGTGCCCGCGCGGATGGGACGCGGATGGAGCGCGGCCGGCGGGCCGCTCAGCAGCGTTCTACACAGGGTAGAACCTGCGGGCGGTCGGTTTCCAGTGCACGGAGTCTCCCGTGCGGGCGATCCCGCTCACGCCCGCTCCCGTGCCGCGTCCAGCTTCTCCGCGATCTCCCGGACCGCGACCTCGACGCGCGGATCCTCTCCGCGGGCGAGTCCGGCGACCTCGACCTCGTCGCCGCTCACCCGCACCCACACGCGTCGCCGGGGCACGAACAGGGACAGCGCCAGGCCCAGGAAGAGCGCGAGCGTGAACGGCAGCATCCACACCTGCACGGGATCGTGGCGGATGTCGAGGCCCACGTACTTGCGCACCTCGTCGAGCGTGACGCTGCCGCGCTCACCCGGCAGCTCCACGGTCTCGCCCGGCTGGAGCACGAGCTGCAGCGGCGCGCCGTCCGGCTCTGCCAGCTCCGTCATCTCATCCGCGTCGAGTTCGTAGACGGACTGCGGCACGCCGGAGTCGAGGCCCAGATCGCCCTCGTACGCGCTCATGACGAGCAGCGGGTTCCGCAGCTCCGCGAACTCCGAGTACAGCTCGCCGTCCTCGTTCTGCGCTGCCGTGGGCAGGAAGATGCCCACGAAGCCCAGCTGCTCCGGACCGCCGGAGTCCGGCACCTTCACCACGCCCCGCGAGGTGTTCGCACCGTCCTGCGGCAGGAACACGACGGGACCGGAGAACGTGACCTCGCCTGCGGCATCGCGCACCGTGATGACGGGGGCGTAGCCGTTGCCCAGCAGGTACACGCGGGAGCCGTCCACCCGCACCGGTTCGTTGGGCCGGAGCAGCATCTGCCGCGACTCCCCGTCCCGGGACAGCGTGACGGTCGCATCGAACTGCCGGGGCTGACCGAACTGCACGCCCGGCGCCTGATCGTCCCAGCGGGTCTCGAAGTGGTCGAGGGTGAGCCGGTAGTCCGCGAGCGAATCGGCGTCGAAGTACGTGCCCGGCTCGAACGAGTCGTAGGAGACCAGCGAGTTGCTGAACGTCTCCCCCTCCACGAGCACACGCTGACCGGAGTAGCCGAGCAGGCCGCCGAGCGCCATGACGATGACGACGGCGAGGATGGAGACGTGGAAGGTGAGGTTGCCCGTCTCCCGCAGATGGCCGCGCTCGGCGGCCACATGGTCCTCCGCCCGCGCCACGCGGTAGCCGGACCTGCGCAGGACCTTCTCCGCCCGGTCCAGCAGTTCCTCGCGCGTCCGGGGAGCACCCTCGCCGGACAGCGGCAGGGTCGTGTGCACGGGCATCCGGGAGAGCCGCCGAGGCGCCCGGGGCGGCCGCTGCCGCATCGCCTTCCAGTGCTGCCGGGTGCGCGGGATGATGCAGCCCACGAGCGAGACCATGAGCAGGATGTAGACGGCGGAGAACCAGAACGACGAGTACACGTCGAACAGCTGCACCGCATCGAGGAACTCGCCCAGCGCGCCGTTCTCCTCGATGAAGCGCGCCACCGTGCCCGGGTCCTGGATGCGCTGCGGCAGGAGCGAGCCCGGGATCGCCGCGAGCGCGAGCACGAGCAGCAGGATGAGGGCCGCGCGCATCGTCGTGAGCTGCCGCCACGCCCAGCGCAGCATCCCGACGAACCCGATGTCCGCCGGTGCAGCCTTGGCCCCCGTGTCCTCCCGGCCCACTGCGTCCTCCGCACTCACTCAGATCACCACTTCGAAGCCGGCGATGGTGCCCTGCAGGCTGCCGATCCACTGCGTCCACAGGCCGCTGAGCAGCAGCAGACCCAGGAGGATCAGCATGATCCCGCCGGCGCGCATGATCGCCTGCTGATGCCTGCGCACCCATTCGAGGCGCCCCATCCCCTTGTGGATGAGGATCGAGACCACGATGAACGGGATGCCGAGGCCCAGGCAGTACACGAAGGTGAGCAACGTCCCCCGGGCGACCGAGCCGTCCGTGCCGAAGCTCGTGGACAGCGCGAGCACCGCCGCGAGCGTGGGGCCCATGCACGGCGCCCAGCTCAGGGCGAACACGGCGCCCAGGACGGGCGCGCCGGCGAGCCCTGCCCTGGGCCGCCGGATCGTCTGCGCGTTCCTCTGCAGGAACGGGATGCCGCCCATGAACACGACCCCGGCGAGGATCACGACGAGGCCGAGCACCCGGATGACGATGTCCGTCCACTGGGCGAAGAACAGCCCGATGGTCGAGAACGCCGCGCCGAGCACCACGAACACCACTGCGAAGCCGAGCACGAAGAGGGTCACGCCCAGCACGACGCGCGAGGTCTTCCGGTCCTCGAGCGAGGTCCCGCTGAGACCCGTCACGTAGCCGACGTAGCCCGGCACGAGCGGCAGCACGCACGGCGAGGCGAAGGACACCATGCCCGCGGCCGCGGCCACGAGCACCGCCAGCACGAGCGGTCCCGAGAGCACCGTCTGGGCGAAGGCCTCCCCCACTCCTGCGGCGAGGAGTGCCGGTTCTGCGAGGGAGGTCGTGTGGGCGGACGCGGTCAGAGCTGTGTGTGCGGTGATGCTCATCCCGCCAGAGCGCCCTCGATGAGCCCTCGCAGCGTCGAGCTGGACGCCGCGCCCACGACGCGGGCTGCGGCCCGCCCCTGAGCGTCGAGGATCACGGTGGACGGGGTGGCCTGCGGCGGCAGGATCGTCGAGAGCAGGGACACCATCTCGCCGCGCGCGTCGATCATGATCGGATAGGGCACGTCGAAGGTGCGCACGAACGACTCCGCGGTGGGCGCCTCGTCGCGCACGTTCGCGCCCAGGAACTCGACCTCGTCGGCGTACTCCCGGTACACCTCGTTGAGGTCCGGCGCCTCGACCCGGCAGGGCGGGCAGGCGGCGTACCAGAGGTTGATCGCGACCACCTTGGGACGCCATTCCGCGAGCGAGGCCTCCTCGCCCGTGAGCGTCGTGAAGGCGAGGTCGAGCGGCTCACCGCGGTCGGCCGCGGCGAGCTCGGTGATGACGCCCTCGCCGGAGATGTAGCCCTTGTCCTCGCCCGAGCTCGCCTGCTCCGCGAGATTCTCCCCGCCGCCGGAGCCGGAGCAGCCCGCGAGCGCGAGGCCCGCCAGGCCCAGGAGGCCGAGTGCCCCGCGGCGCGTGCTCAGCGGTCCGTGGAAGGAGCCTTCGCGCGGCAGGAAGAGCCCTGCTGTGCGCCTGTGCCGGTCCTCGCCGCTCATGCGCCGGTTCCCGGCTGGGTGAGGGGCATGTCCGCCGCGATGTCCTCGTAAACCACGTCGTCCAGTGTGCCGGATCCGTCTGAGAAGGTCGTGACAGAGGCGAGTGCGCACTGGCGCCTCCGCGGATCGTGTGCCAGGGGCCTGCCGAGCGTGAAGAGGCGCGTGGACCAGATCGGGAGCTGGTGGGTGACGATCACGCCCGAGGCCTCCTCCAGGCCCTCCGCGCGGGCCCGGGAGGCCAGCCGCGCGCGCATCGACATCATGGCCGCCCGCACGCGCAGGGCCTGCGCGAGATAGGGCTCGCCCCATGAGGGGCGCAGGGGGTTGCGCGCGAGGAACAGCCAGTCGGGCCGGCGCAGGAGGCCCTCGGGCGTGACGTGGTTGCCCTCGAAGTCGTTGCCGGCCTCGATCACGCGCTCCTCCGTCCCGAGCTCCAGCCCCAGCCGGCCGGCCAGCGGCGCGGCCGTCTGCTGCGCGCGCAGGAGCGGGGAGGACACCACCTCCGCGATGTGCGGATCGCGGACGGGCAGCGCCTCGGCCACGCGCTCGGCCATCTCGAAGCCGCGCTCGGACAGGTGGTAGCCGGGCATCCGCCCGTAGAGGATGCCTCCGGGGTTGTGCACCTCGCCGTGGCGCACGAGGTGGATGCGCAGGTTCGCCATGTCTCGCTCCTGGTCTCTGCCCTGGTCTCTGCCCTGGTCTCTGCCGCGCCGCTCAGCCGCGGGACGGCTCGCCGGTGCCCGCCGCTGCCGCCGCGGCCGCCGCCGCGGGCAGCGCGGCCGCGATCCGCTCGAGCACCTCGTCGGTGTGGGCGTAGGACAGGAACCACGCCTCGAAGGCCGAGGGCGGCAGGTGGATCCCGGACTCCAGCATCGAGGTGAAGAAGGCCGCGTGCGCGGCGGTGTCCTGCGCCCTCGCGTCCTCGTAGTCGCGCACCTCGTCCTCGGTGAAGAAGACGGAGAACATGGAGTTCGCGCTCTGGATCGTGTGGGGCACGGAGGCGGCCGTGAGCGCCTGCGCGACCTCGCCGCGAAGCACGTCGGCGGCGCGCTCCAGGTGCGAGTACACGTCCAGCTCCGTCGTCAGCCGCAGGGTCGCGAGCCCCGCCGCCGAGGCCACGGGATTGCCCGAGAGCGTGCCCGCCTGGTAGACGGGCCCGGCCGGGGCGAGGTGCTCCATGACCTCGCGGCGTCCGCCGAAGGCCGCGGCCGGGAAGCCTCCGCCCATCACCTTGCCGAACGTGAACAGGTCGGCGGGTCCGTGCGGGTAGCCCTCGCGCTCGACCTCCCAGCCGTACCAGCCGGCGGCGGAGACGCGGAACCCCGTCATCACCTCGTCGGAGACCATGAGCGCCCCGTGCTCGGCCGTGATCCGGCGGATCGCGTTCGTGAAGCCGTCGCGCGGCGGGACCACGCCCATGTTGCCGGGGCTCGCCTCGGTGATGACGCAGGCGATGTCCGCGCCGTGCTCGGCGAAGGCCGCGGCCAGGGCCTGCTGGTCGTTGTAGGGCAGCACGATCGTGTCCGCGGCCGAGGCTCCCGTCACGCCGGGCGTGTCCGGCAGCGAGAACGTCGCGAGCCCCGAGCCCGCCGCGGCCAGCAGCGCGTCGACGTGGCCGTGGTAGCAGCCGGCGAACTTCACGATCTTCGACCGCCCCGTCACCCCGCGGGCCAGCCGGATGGCGGACATCGTCGCCTCCGTGCCGGAGTTGACCAGCCGCACCTCGTCGACGGGGTCCACGCGGTCCGCGATCGCCTGGGCGAGTTCGACCTCGGCGGCGGACGGGGTGCCGAAGCTGAACCCCTTGGCCGCCGCCGCCCGCACGGCCTCGACGACCTCCGGATGGGCGTGGCCGAGGATCATCGGCCCCCAGGAGCCGATGAGGTCGACGAACTCGTTGCCGTCCACGTCGACGAGGTGCGCGCCCTGCGCGTGGTCGATGAAGCGCGGCGTGCCGCCCACGGCCCCGAAGGCGCGCACGGGGGAGTTGACCCCGCCCGGGATGAGCGCGCGGGCGCGGTCGAAGAGCTCCTGCGAGCGGGCCGCGGAGGCAGCCGGATGCGGCGCTGCGTGCGAGGCGGACTGCGGGTGCTGTGCCTGTGTCATGGTCTCTCCCTTGGCAAGGAACGTGCGGTCTCTTCGGGCATGCGATCAGGAGCGGGTGGTGCGGGAGGGCAGTGCGCGCATGTGCGCGAGCACGGTGTCGAAGATGCCGGCCATCTGCGCGATCTGCTCCCGCCCGAGCAGGTCGATGAGGTGCTCGCGCACGCCCGCGACGTGGACGGGTGCGGTGCGCTCCAGCAGGCCGAACCCCTCCTCGGTGAGCCGGCACTGCACGCCGCGCCTGTCGTCGACCGATTTGTCGCGGCAGACGATCCCGCGCTCCTCGAGGCGGGAGACGATGTGCGTGAGGCGCGAACGTGACAGACCGGTGTCCGCGGCGAGCGTCGCCATGCGCAGCGTGCGGTCCTCGGCCTCGGACAGCCGCACGAGCACGGTGTACTCCGTGAGGCCCAGCGGGGAGGCTTCGCGGAGCTCGCTGTCGAGCTTCGTCATGAGGAGCTGGTGCGCGTCGAGGAAGGAGCGCCAGGCGGCCTGCTCCCCGGCGTCCAGCCAGCGCACCCTCTCACCCGCGGCCGCCTCACCTGCGTCCGCAGGTCCGCAGCTCGGGGTCACGCCGGCTCCCGGCGGAGCTCCCGGGCGACCTCGGCGGCCCAGTAGGTGAGCACCGAGTCCGCGCCCGCGCGCTTGAAGGCGGTGAGGCTCTCGAGGATCGCGGGCATCCGGTCGATGGCGCCGGCCGCGGCCGCGAACTCGATCATCGCGTACTCGCCGGAGATCTGGTACGCCCAGACCGGCACGGGGGACGCCGCGACCGCCTCGGCGAGCACGTCGAGGTAGGGCAGACCGGGCTTGATCATGACGATGTCCGCGCCCTCGGCGAGGTCGAGCTCGAGTTCGCGCAGCGCCTCGCGCCCGTTGCCCGGATCCTGCTGGTACGTGCGGCGGTCGCCGGACAGCTGGGAGTCCACGGCCTCGCGGAAGGGGCCGTAGAAGGCGGAGGAGTACTTGGCGGAGTATGCGAGCAGGATGACGTCCGTGTGACCGGCGGCGTCCAGGGCGTGGCGGATCGCCGCGATCTGGCCGTCCATCATGCCCGAGGGCCCCAGCACGTCCGCACCGGCCTCGGCCTGTGCGAGCGCCATCGCGGCGTAGCGGTCGAGCGTCGCGTCGTTGTCCACCGCACCGGTCTCATCGAGCACGCCGCAGTGGCCGTGCGAGGTGAACTCGTCGAGGCAGAGGTCGGCCATGATGACGGTGTCCTCGCCCACCTCCTCGCGCAGGCGGCGGATCGCGCGGTTGAGGATGCCCTCGGGATCGTCGCCGGCCGAGCCGATCGCGTCCCGCACCTCCGGGATGCCGAAGAGCATGATCCCGCCCACACCGGCATCGACGGCCTCCTTCGCGGCCTCGGCGAGCGAGTCGAGGGTGTGCTGGACGACCCCGGGCATGGAGCTCAGGGGCGCGGGCTCGCTCAGCCCCTCCTTGACGAACATGGGGAGGATGAGCTCAGCGGGGTGCAGGCGGGTCTCCGCGACCATCCGGCGGATGGCCGGGGTGCGGCGCAGGCGGCGGGGCCGCACGGCTCCGTGCGCGAGCTGGTAGGCCGGCGCCTCGCGGCCTGCGGTGCGACGGGCAGGGGCTGACGTCATCTCACTCACCTTCTCCTGGGCCGCTGCGAGGGACGCAGCGGGGCGCGGCCTGCGGCCAGGTCCTCCGACCGCCGGTGGACAGCATGGTCGACGAGGCCGGCGATGAGCGAACCCATGTTCGCCTCGGCGGCCAGCACGTCGACCGCGAGGCCGTGGTCCTCGGCGGTCTGCGCGGTCGCGGGGCCGATGCACGCGACGACGGTGCTCGCCGGCGGCTTGCCCGCGATGCCCACGAGGTTGCGCACGGTCGAGGACGAGGTGAACAGCACCGCGTCGAAGTCCCCGGCCTTGATGGACTCCCGGATGGGCGCCGGCGGCGGCGCCGCCCGGACGGTCCGGTAGGCCGTCACGTCGTGCACGTCCCAGCCGCCTGCGGTGAGCCCCTCGACGAGCACCTCGGTGGCGATGTCCGCCCGCGGCAGGAGCACGCGGCCCACGGGATCGACGAGCGGGTCCCGGTCCGGCCAGTCCTCGACGAGGCCGCGCGCGGAGTGCTCGCCGCTGGGCACGAGGTCCGGGGTCACGCCCCAGTCCTCGAGCGCGTGCGCCGTGGGCCCGCCCACCGCCGCCACCCGCACGCCGGCGAGCGCCCGGGCGTCCAGCCCGAGGTCGTCGAACCATTCGCGCACGGCCCGCACGGCGTTGACGCTCGTGAGCCCCACCCACTGGTAGTCGCCGTTGACGAGGCCCTGGATCGCACGCTCCATCTGCGTGGGCGTGCGCGGGGGCTGGATGGCGATGGTCGGGACGATCGTCCCGGTCGCGCCGAGCTCTGCGAGCGCCCGCGCGGTGTGGCTGCCCTGTTCCTTGGTCCGCGGGATGAGCACGCTCCAGCCGAACAGCGGCCGCGTCTCGAACCAGTCGAGCTCCGCGTGCTGTGCGATCCCCTGGCCGAAGAGCATCGTGACCTGTGTGCCCTCGTCGAACGTCTCGCGCAGGCGCTCGACCGCCGCACCGAAGGTCGACTCGATGGTCTGCTGCGCGATGGTCGAGAGGTCGGAGCTCAGCAGCACCGGTGTGGCCTCGTCCCACCCGTCTCCCAGCAGGGAGCCCAGGGCGGACTCGATGTCCTCGCGCGCGCCCGTGAGCACGTGCCCCGTGTTCCTGTGCTTCGAGACGTCCACATGCGACTGCTCGCCGGCCTCGACGAAGCGCACCGAGCGGACGCGGTTGGTCGTGACGGGCGCTCCCGTGAACGCCGTCGCGGTCGCGGCGACGCCCACCCCGGGCACGATCTCGAAGTCGACTCCCTGGCGGCGGACCGCCGCGGCCTCGTCCGTCGTGGTGGAGAAGAGCACGCCGTCGTGCGGCACGATCCGGACGACCATGCCGTGCTCGCGCGCCAGGCCCGCGAGCTTGCGACCGCGGGTCGTGGCCGCCTGGCCCAGCTCCTCCGCGTTCATCCGCGGAGTGGCCTCCGGGACGAACTCGTCGACGATCGCGGCGTGGCGCGGCTCGTCGGAGACGATGAGCGCGGCCTTCTGCAGCAGCTTGGTGCCGCGATAGGTCACGAGCGCGGGATCGCCCGGCCCCGCGCCCAGGAAGTAGACGGTGGGCACGGCGAGCGCGCCCTGCCCTGCCTCAGCGTCCGGCACCATGCGCGCCGCCTCCTTCGTCTGCGTCCTGTCGGTCCTGCTGTGCGGGCGTACCGGGCTCGCCCGCCGTGCCGAGTTCCGGTTCCGCATGGGTCTCCGCGGCCTGGGCGGGTTGGGCGGTCTGAGCGGCCTCGGCGGATTGAGCGGCCTCGGCGGGTGCGAGGTGCGTCCCGGGCGCATTGGCGCCGATGGAGCGGGCGGGATCCAGGCCGAGCCCGCTCAGCAGCTCCTCGGCGACCTGCGCACCGAGCGCCTCGGCCGCGTGCCGCACCTCCGCGGGGTCCGTGTCCGCGCTGCGGCGGGGCAGCGGGCTCCTGCGGGTGACGCGCAGCAGCGTCCCGGCCTCGTCCGCGAGCACGCCGGAGACCTCCAGCGAGTGCCCCTCGAGGTGGGCGATGGCGCCGATGGGAGCCGAGCAGCCCGCCTCGGCGCGCGCGAGGATGGCCCGCTCGCACAGCACCGCGAGCATCGAGGCCTCGTCGTGCAGGCCGGAGAGAGCGGACCGCAGCTCCGCGTCGAACTCCGTGAGTTCGGCGTCGGCATCCCGGCACTCGACGGCCAGCGCCCCCTGCCCCGGCGCCGGCAGCATGACGGAGGAGTCCAGGACCTCGGTGACCTCGCCCAGGCGGCCGAGGCGGCGCACACCGGCCGCGGCGAGCACGACGGCGTCGAGGCGACCCTCCGTGACGTGGCGGATGCGGGTGTCCACATTGCCGCGCACGCCGGTGACCTCGATGTCCGGCCGGGCAGCGCGCAGCTGGGCGGCGCGGCGCGGGGAGCCCGTGCCGATGACCGCACCGGCCGGCAGCTGCGCGAGCGTGAGGCCGTCGCGGGTGATGAGGACGTCCGAGGGGTCCACGCGCGGGGGCACGGCCGCGAGGCTGATGCCCGGAGCCGCGGCCGTGGGCAGGTCCTTGAGCGAGTGCACTGCGATGTCGACCCTGCCGTCGAGCAGCGCCGAGCGCACGGAGGAGACGAACACACCCGCCCCGCCGAAGCTTGCGAGCGGCGTCATGTTGACATCGCCCTCGGTGACGACCTCGACGATCTCCACGCGCAGACCGGTCTGCGCGGCGAGCTGCTGGGCGACAGCGGTGGACTGCGAACGGGCCAGCTGCGAGCGGCGGGTGCCCAGCCGGATCGTCCGGCCGCTGGGACGCGCGGGCTCGACGACGTCGAGCGTGTGCGAGGCGACGGGGCTCTCCCCGGCGGCCGCGACGTAGTGGCTGCCCGGGACCGAGGCGGTCCGCACGGACGGCTGGCGGTCCGGGAGGGGCCGGGCGTCCGGAGCTGGCCGGGCGTCCGAGGCAGGCGGACCCACGGGACGGCCCTGGTCGCCCGTGCCGCGGCCTGCCGGCTGCGGCACCTGTGCCAGCAGGCCTCCTGCTCCGGCCTCGGCGGCGCGCGCCCCGGCCGCTGTCCCCGGCGCTGCCGCTGTCCCCGGCATCGCCCGCACACCCGCTGCGGCCGGGACCGGCACGGCGGCGGACGTACCAGCGCCGGACAGCATCCCCGCCTCGGCGCTGCCCGCAGCACTGCCCGCGGCGGCCGTCGGGGTGCGCTGGAGGTCGAAGAGCATCGTGAGCGCGGCGGCGTAGTCGATCTTCTCGTGTTCGTCGGCGGCGAGCTCCTTGACCTTGACGGTGGGCGTGTGGAGCAGCGTGGTCGCGACCTGGCGCAGTGAGCGCCTGATCGCCTTCATGTCGTCCTCGGCCACGCGGTCGCCGAGCCGCTTCTCGAGCTTCTCGATCTCCCGCGAGACGACCGCCCCGGCCTGCTTGCGCAGCGCGGTGACGGTGGGCGCGATCGTGCGGGCGCGCTTGCCGGCCGAGAGCGCGGCCATCTCCTCGCGGATGATGGTGCGCACCCGGCTGATGACGTCCACGACTCCGGAGGAGGCGGTGTAGTCCGTGTCCGCGAACATCGAGGAGAGCCCTTCGAGGCCGATCATCCGCACGAAGGGATGCTCCTCGACGTTCGGGTCGACGTCGAAGGGCAGCGCGAGGTCGATGAGGAAGGTGTGCGCGGGGTCCTCCGGGTCCTCGAGGTGCGCGAGCGAGGCGGTGATCGTGTCCGCGTCGATGACGGTTCCGCGAGCGCCGATCACGGAGACCACGAGATCGGCCTTCGCGATCTCCGCGGGCAGCGCCTCGGGCGTGAACTCGACGGCGCGGCCGTCCACGGAGGCCGCCAGGCGCTCGGCCCGCTCGAGGGTCCGGTTGAGGATCGTGATGGACCCGGCGCCGGCACGGGCCAGGGTGGCTGCGACGAGACCGGACATGGCGCCTGCGCCCACGATGAGCACGTCCGCCGTCTCGATGGGACCGATGTGCTCGGCCGCGCGCACGAGCGCGGTGTCCAGCAGGGAGCCCGCGACGGAGTCCAGTTCCGTCTCCGCGTGTGCGCGCTTGCCCACGCGCAGCGCCTCCTGCACCGTGCCGCTCAGGGCGCCCGTGAGGTGTCCGGCCTCCTGCGCGCGCGAGTACGTCTGGCGGAGCTGGCCCAGGATCTGCGCCTCGCCCACGGCCATGGAGTCCAGTCCGGCGGCGAGTGTGAGCAGGTGCTCGGTCGCGCCGTCGTCGAAGAGGACGAAGACGTGGTGCGCGAGATCCTGCCAGTCGATGCCGGTGACCTCGACGAGCGCCGAGCCCAGATCCGCGAGGCCGCCGTGGAACGACTTCACATCGGCGATGATCTCGAGCCGGTTGCAGGTCGAGAGGACCATTGCACCGTCGACGTAGTCGCCGGCCAGGGCCAGCCCGGTCAGCCTGTCCACGCCCTCGCCTGACAGCGCGAGCGCATCCAGCAGGGCCATGGGCGCGGAGCGATGCGAGACGCCCAGGACGAGATCGGTCACTTCTCAGACTCCAGTCTTCGTGTTCGACGGAGCGAAGTGCGAGAGCACCTGCAGCTCCGTGGCGAGGTCGACATGACGCACCGTCACGCCGAGGGGGGCGCGCACCGGCACCGGCGCGAAGTTGAGCAGCCCCGTCACCGATGTGCCGGAGACGAGGTCCGTCACCGCCTGCGCGGCCGCCCCCGGCACCGCGATGACGAGCAGCTCGAGGGAGAGCGCGCGGGCGACGGTCGGGAAGTCCGTCTCCGCGGAGACCTCCAGCTCGCCCACCCGCTGGCCCACGCGCGCCGGGTCCGCGTCGAAGATCGCGCGGAGCTCGAAGCCGTGGCGCGGATCCGAGAGGTAGTGGGCCAGTGCCGTGCCCAGGCGTCCCGCGCCGACGATCCCCAGGGGGCGGGCACGGTCCACGCCCAGGAAGGTCCGGATCGCCGAGGCGAGCTCGGCGGTGTCGTAGCCCACGCCTCGGCGGCCCGCGGGGGCGATGTGCGTGAGATCGCGGCGGACGATGGAGGCGCCCACACCGCAGGCCGCGGCCAGCGCCTCGGAGGAGACGGTGCCGCGGTGCTCCGCGAGCAGGGACTCGAGTGCGGCGAGGTACACCGGCATGCGGGTCACGGCCGGCAGCGGCGCGGTGCGGTGCGCACCGACGGATGCCGGAAGACTCGGCAGGGACTGTGCCACCGCTGCTCGCTCTCCTCTCCTCGACACCGCACCCTCAGACTCGAACCCTCGGGCTGCGGCAGGTCCGTGCGGGCTCCGCACAAGCTACCCGAAGCGCACCGCGTCGCCGCGGGCTGTCCGGAAGCCGTGCGCGACCGTCTCACTCAGCGATCGCACCGGTGGACGCCGCTGCCCCTACGGGCCGCGCGGAGTCTGCACGCGGTGCGCACTCCCGGTCGCGAGCGCCTCAGCCGGAGGCCGCGGCCAGCCGCGCGTCGACTGCCCGTTCCAGCCGCGCCCTGTCGATCCGATGGAAGCCCACCTGCCTGCCGTCGACCAGCACGACCGGAACGTCCCAGTCGTACTTGGCCCTCAGCTCCGGGTCCGCGTCCACGTCCACCGTCGTGACGGTGACCGGCCGCGCGGCCGCCACCTGGGCGACGACGGCCTCGGCGGCCTCGCACAGACCGCATTCGGCGCGCGTCACCACCGTGATCTCACAGCTCACAGGGCCCTCCCAAAACAAACCCCCGCCGACGCGATGTGCCGAACGGGGTCTGCTTGGTCAAGAAGTCTTACTTCTTGTTGCGACGCTGGTGGCGGGTCTTGCGAAGCAGCTTGCGGTGCTTCTTCTTCGACATACGCTTGCGACGCTTCTTGATGACGGAACCCACAGGCAAACCTCACGGACTCGAAGTTCCGGTGAACGCGAGCGCGACACCGGCGGAACATAGCCGGTCAATCATATCGCCGCAGAGCGCGGGAGGGCAAAAACATGTGCCGCACCAGTCACAGGCGCGGGCAGCCGCGTCACCGGCTACCAGCGCGCGCCTCGTCTATACAGCGTCAATCGTAGTCGCGGGCAGCCGCGTCACCGGCTCCCAGCACGCGCCTCATCAGTCGTAGTACGCATCTAACCCGAAGAAGGGGAAGATGCTCTTACGGGTCGCCATGACGGCGCGGTCGATGTCCGCCTCGGGATCGTAGCCGTGCGACCAGGAGCGGAAGGAGCCGTCGAAGCCGTCTGTCATCACGAGCGGGGAGTCGCGCCCCACGAGCGATTCGGCGTACTTCCGCCAGCGCGAGGGCAGCTCGGAGAGCGGATCGATGTCCGCGCCCGCGGCGATCGCGATGAGCTGGGTCCACGCCCGCGGCACCACGTCGAGGATCGAGTACCCCCCTCCCCCGGTGGCGATCCAGCGGCCGTCGCACAGCTCCTCGGAGAAGCTCCGGGCCAGCAGCGCGGACTCCCGCATCGCATCGACGCTGAGACGCAGGTGCGTGAGCGGATCGCTCCGGTGCCCGTCGCAGCCGTGCTGGGTGACGAGGATCTGCGGCTCGAAGCCGCGCAGCACCTGCGGGAGGACGGCGTCGATCGCGCGCAGCCAGTCCGGGTCGTCGGTGCGCGGAGGCAGGGCGACGTTCACGGCCGAGGCCGCCGCCTGCATGCCCCCGATGTCATTGGCGAAGCCCGTCCCCGGGAAGAGGAAGCGGCCGTTCTCGTGGAACGAGACGGTGAGGACGCGCGGGTCGTCCCAGAAGAGAGTCTCCACACCGTCGCCGTGGTGCGCGTCGAAGTCCACGTAGGCGATCCGGTGATACCCGGCGTCCAGCAGCGTCGTGACGGTGGCGGCGACGTCGTTGTAGACGCAGAACCCTGCCGCCCGGTCGCTCATCGCATGGTGCATCCCGCCGCAGAAGTTCACTGCGCGCAGGTAGCGCCCGCTCGCCACCGCCCGGCCCACCTCGACGCCCGCCTGGAAGATCCTGCCCGAGGCCTCGTGGATCCGCTCGAAGCGGGGAACGTCCTCGGTGCCCAGGCCCCACTCCCGCTGGAACTCCTCGTCGAGCGAGGCGGTGGTGCCCGCGTGCCTGACCGCAGCGATGAAGTCCCCGGTGTGGATGCGCCGCAGGAAGTCCTCGTCCACGTCCGGGATGTCCGAGACCGTGATCCGCGGGTGGTCGAACAGTCCGTACTCACCGGCGAGCTTGGCCGTGAGATCGAGCCGCATCGGGTGCATGGGGTGGCTCGGACCGAAGTCGTACTCGGTGAAGGCGTCTCCCCAGGCCACGAAGAGATCGAGATCACGGCTGCTCATGGCCCCCACTCTAACCGCACACGGCCGGCCCGGCTCGGCCTGCCTGAGGAGGCGAACGCGGCGCCCCTGCACTCGCATCCCGGGCTCAGCCCTCCTGCTGGCTGGTCACCCGGCAGAATCCAGGACGCGAGCGCCGGCCGAGTGCATTCGCGTCCTCGGCATTCCTGTCGCGGCTACGATGGGCCACGTGAATCCCAAGGGAACCCGCCTGCGGCGGCTGATCAGGGGTCTGCGGGACTTCGTCGACGACCTCGCGGGGACCAGTCCCGCGCGCCTCGCGATCGGGGCGTTCTGCCTCGTCGTCCTCGTGTTCGTGGTCCTGCTCTCCCTGCCCGTGTCCTATGAGGACCCGGAGGAGCGCTCGCTGCCGAACGCGGTCTTCGTCGCCGTCTCCGCCGTCTCCGTCACAGGCCTGACTCCCGTCGAGACCCAGGACTACTGGTCCGACTTCGGCGTCGGCGTCATCATCCTGGGCATCCAGGTGGGCGGCCTCGGCATCCTCACCCTGGCCTCCCTCCTCGGCATGGCGATGTCGAAGCGGCTCGGCGTGCGCCAGCGCATGATCGCCGCCCAGGCCACCGGCACGTCCTCGCTCGGTCGCGTGGGCACGCTGCTCCGCGCGGTGTTCATCACCGTCCTCTCGGTCGAGGCCGTCATCGTCCTCCTGCTGCTGCCGCGCTTCCTCATGCGCGGGGAGTCCTGGCCGGACGCCCTGTGGCACGCGGTCTTCTATGCGATCTCGTCGTTCAACAATGCCGGCTTCACCATCCACCCCGGCGGCATGGAGCACTTCGCCGACGACCCCTGGATCCTCCTGGTCATCGCGGCGAGCGTCTTCGTGGGTTCGCTGGGCTTCCCCGTCATCTTCATCATCGCCGTGTACTGGAACCGCCCCCGGCGCTGGGACCTCCACACGAAGCTCACGCTCACGACCTCGGCGATCCTCGTGCTCGCGGCGTTCGTGCTCCAGCTGGTCTTCGAGGCCGGCAACCCGCGCACCCTGGGCGGCAAGGACTGGGCGCAGACCGGCCTCGAGGCCCTGTTCATGGCGATCATGCCCCGCTCCGGCGGCTTCGCGACGATGGAGATGGCGGAGATGACCCAGGCCTCGCACCTCGTCTTCGATGTGCTGATGTTCATCGGCGGAGGCTCGTCCTCGACCGCCGGCGGGATCAAGGTGACCACGCTCGCGGTTCTCGTGCTCGCCGCCGTCGCGGAGGCCCGCGGGACGACGGACGCAACGGCTTTCGGCCGCCGCATCGCCCCCACCTCCGTGCGCCTGGCGGTGTCCGTCCTGCTCGCCGGCGCCTCGGTGGTCTTCGTGGGCACCATCGTCATGCTGACCCTCACGGAGCATCCGCTCGACCTCGTGCTCTTCGAGGTCATCAGCGCCTTCGCCACGTGCGGGCTGACCTCGGGGGTGACCGCGGAGGCGCCGGACTCCGCCCTCTACGTGCTCTCCGTGCTCATGCTGGTGGGCCGCCTGGGGACGATCACGCTGGCGACGGCGCTCTCGCGCTATTCGCGCACCCGCCTGTACCGCTACCCCGAGGAGCGCCCCATCGTCGGCTGAGGTCCCGGGCCACCAGGTCTCCCGAGCTGCCAGGTCCCCGAGCCGCCAGGTCCCGGAGCCGCACCACCCCTCAGCGGCGTGGGAACCGCACGCGGACGCCGGCAGCGCGACGGTTTCGCCGTGCGTCACACGGCAGGGCAGGAACCGGGTCGAGATGCGTCACTGCACCTGTGGACCGTCGCGCAGCTCTCCACAGGAGGAATGGTGCCCTGGACACAGCGGCACCGCTTCCCTTGGCTGACCGCCATGAGCACTCGATCTCCGTACGCAGAGTCCCCGCCTCACGGCCACGCCCCCGCACACCCCGTCGAGCACCCCGGCACCCCTCTGTCCGGGACACCTCCGACCGGCGCTTCACAGGTCCACGCAGGCGGGCGGCCGCAGCCGGTGCCGGAGCACCCCGAGGCCCCGCGTCCGCGCTCGGCCCGGCACCCCAGTCTGGGGACATGGAGCTGTCGGGAGAAGCAGATCCGGGTGCCCGTCCTCGTCACACCGCGCACTGCGGCCGCACACGGCCTCCCGCCCTCGGCGGTGCAGTCGCGTCCGCGCAGACGTCCGGTGGTCCGGGGCGTGTTCGCCCATCCCACGGCCACAGCCCTGATGGCGGTGCCCCTCTGGGAGGAGGACGACTGGGAGGAGATGCGCACCCGCGTCGCGGCACTTCAGCTCCGGAACCCCGGTCTGGTGCTCTCGCACCTCTCCGCCGCGCGCTTCTGCGGCTGGCCGGTGCCCGCCTCGGCGGACGAGAGGATCGACATCACGCCCATGCGGTCCCACAGCCGCCTGCCCGGGTTCCGCGTCCACCATGTGAGGAGGGAGCTCGAGACCTGGCGTCTGTACGGCATCGCGGTCACCGCACCGGGGCAGACCCTGCGGCAGATCTCCCGGGCGCTCACCCGCAAGCAGCTCGTCGAGGTCCTCGACTGCCTCTGCGGTCCCTGGCACTCCGCCGCCTACACGACGCCCGAGGAGCTCGGACGGAAGCTGCCGGAGTGGCGCCGATTCAAGGGAAGGACCGCGCTGGGAGAGGCGCTGCAGCATGCCCGGGCGGGAGTGGGCTCGCCCCGGGAGACGCACCTCCGGCTCACGATCACCGAGGTGGGCCTGCCCGAGCCCGTCGTCTCCCCTCCCGTCGATGTGGGCAGCGCGGTGTACCACCCGGACCTCGCATACCCCGAGCTCAAGATCGCGATCGAGTACGAGGGCGAGCACCACCGCACGGACCCTTGGCAGTGGGAGCACGACATCCGCCGCGAACGGGAGTTCGTCTCGCTGGGATGGACGTACATCCGCATTACGAAGACGACCTCGGACGCGCAGGCTGTGAGCCTGATCGCCCGTGCGCTCGCGGACCGCGGTGTCGCAGCGACCATCACCCCTCCGGCCTGAGCGCCGCAGGGAGGCGGGCGGCACCCTGCGCACGCCGCACCCGCCTCCCCGCGCCAGCGCCAGCGCCAGCGCTTCGGGATCTTCGTCTGCCTTGCCAACGCGAAACGCCGGATTCCGCGTTCGCAGGGCAGACGACAACGGAGATGGGCGGCGGACTGAGCGGGCGACCCAGCACGGAGTCGGCAGACGACAACGGGGATGGGCAGAACGCTCTACGGCCGGGCGTCGAAAGCCCCCAGCTGCTGGACGTTGCCCGCCACGATGAGCACGTCCTGGCTGCTCACCCGCGTTTCCGGCGCGGCATATGTGAAGTCCTTCCCCGGGGACTTGATGCCCACGACCGTCACCCCGTACTTGGCGCGGATGCCGGACTCCCCCAACGTCAGGCCGTGAATCTCCTTGGGCGCGCGCATCTTCACGACCGCGAAGTGACCGCCGTCGAACTCGATGTAGTCGAGCATCCGGGAGCTCACGAGGTGGGCCACCCGGTCGCCGGCCTCGGTCTCGGGGTACAGAACGTGCTCCGCGCCGATCCGCCGCAGGATCTTCCCGTGCGCGGCCGAGATCGCCTTCGCCCAGATCTGCTCCACGCCCAGGTCGATGAGGTTCGCGGTGGTGAGCACGCTCGCCTCGACGGAGGAGCCGATCCCCACGACTGCCGTGGAGAAGTCCCCCGCCCCGATCTGCTTGAGCGCGCTGATGTTCGTCGCGTCGGCCTCCACCACATGGGTGAGCGTGCCGGAGAACTCCTGCACGAGCTCGGGGCTGCGCTCGATCGCCATGACCTCGCGCCCCAGCCGCAGCAGCGTCCGCGCGGTGGACGAGCCGAATCTCCCCAGGCCCACCACGAGGACCGCCGAGTGCTCGTCGTCCTGTGTGGGCCGGGACCGGCGCCGCTTCCGCTCAGCGCCCCACAGCGGCACGGTTCTCCTCCTCCATCTCCAGAGAGCGGTCCTCGGCGGCCTGCACCGCGCGTGCGACCAGCCCCGAGAGCCCCTCGGCGGCGAAGGAGTCCAGCGCCGCCGCGGTCGTCCCGCCCTTGCTGGTGACGGCCCTGCGCAGGGCGGCGGGATCGGGCGTGTCCGCGAGCAGGCGGCCCGCTCCCTCGGCCGTGGCGGCGACGGTGCGAGCGGCGACCTCGGGGTCGAGCCCGCGCTCCACCGCCGCAGTGACCAGGTGCTCGGCCAGCAGGAAGAAGTAGGCGACCCCGGAGCCGGAGATCGCCGTGAGCAGCGGCAGCTGTGCCTCCTCGACCGGCACCACGAGGCCCACCGGTTCCAGCAGGACGGTGAGTGCCGCGACGCTCTCGGCGGAGGCGTCCGCGTCCGGGGCCAGCGAGATGACTCCGTGGCCCACCGCCGACGGCGTGTTCGGCATGATGCGGACGACCGGGTGGTCCGGCACCGCGCGCCGGATCGTCCCGCTGTCCACGCCCGCGGCCATAGAGACGATGACGGCGCCGGGGGCCAGCACGTCCGCAACCCCGGCGAGCGTCTCCGAGAGCAGCCAGGGCTTCACTCCCGCGAAGACCAACTTCGCCCCCGCGACCGCCGTGCGGTTGGCGTCCGGGTCCGCCTCGAGTGCCAGCGCGCGGACCCCGGTCTCCGCCTCCAGGGCCTCCGCCGAGGCGGCCGAGCGGGTGGTGGCGATGACCTCGCCGGGGGGCTGTCCTCCCGCGAGGATCCCGCGCAGCAGCGCGCCGCCCATATTGCCTGTGCCGATGAACGCGATCGTCATGGCGTCGAGGCTACACGCTCGCGAGCCCCAGGTGCCTGCGCGCGAAGGCCAGGGACTCCGCGAGCATCGCATTGCGCGTGGACCGCCGCGCGGTGAAGCGGGTGTTGACCTCGACGACCACATCGCCGGCCCAGTCGTGCTTGGCGAGGTACTGGAGCGTCTCCGCGACCGGCATCCGCCCCCGGCCCGGCACGAGGTGCTCGTCCGAGAGGGAGCCGGAGCCGTCGGTGAGGTGCACGTGCCGCAGCTTGGGGAACAGCGTCCGCACGGCGGCCAGCGCGTCCACGCCCGCGGTCGAGGCGTGGGAGAAGTCGAAGGTCACGTCGTCGTAGTCCTGGTGGGTGTTGTCCCAGTCCGGCGAGTAGACGAGCACCTCGCGGATGCCCGCGCGCCACGGATACATGTTCTCCACCGCGAGTGCGACGCCCGTCTCCTGCGCGATCTCGCGGACCCCGGGGACGAACCGCCGCGCGTAGTCGCCCTGCCAGCGGAACGGCGGATGGAGCACCACGGTCTCCGCGCCCACGTCCTTGGCCAGCTGTGCGGTCAGCCGCAGCTTCTCCCAGTGGTCGCGGTGCATGACGCGGGGCAGGAAGAGGAGCGTGGGGGCGTGGATCGCCATGATCGGCAGACCGGTGGAGCGCACGAGCAGGCGCATGAGCTCCGGATTCTGCGTGTCCTCGCTGTTCGTGATCATCACCTCGACGCCGTCGTAGCCGAGGCGGGCGGCGGCGTCGAAGCACTCACGCACCGTCATGGGGTAGACGGAGGAGGTGGAGAGTCCGATCCGGATGGGGTGCACGGAGCGATGCTCATCGGCCGCCGGGACGTTCTGGAGGTCGAGGACCTCCCGGTGGCGCAGGGAGTTCGCCCGCGCGGAGTTGGGGACCGTGAAGGGTCTGCGTCTGTGGCGGGGGCGGCTCATCGGGGATCACTCACAGGAGGACGGCACCGGATCCGGCGGTCGGGACGGCGGGACTGTGCGTCGCGGCAGAGCTGTGTGTCGCGGCTGCGGACACCGCGGTGGTCGGGAGGCGGGCCGCCGCGTCCGCATGCGCGCCGCCGAGCGCGCCCGGCAGCTCGCCCCGGGTCGGCGAGACCGTCTCCGAGGAGTCGAGGAGGTCGAGGCGGCGCATGATGATGCCCTCGCGCAGCGCCCACGGGGAGATGTGCATGGTGGAGACGTCGAACACCGTCATGGCGGCCTCTGCGACGATGGCACCTGCGAGCACCTGGCCGGCCCGCGCCTCCGAGACGCCCGGCAGCTGCGCGCGCTCCTCGGGCGTGCGCTGGATGAGCTCGTCGATGATGCCGGGCAGATCCCGCCGCTTGAGCGTGCGCGGGACGAAGATGCCGGCGTTGCTGGGGGCCGCGCCCGCGATCCGGGCCAGCGAGCGGAAGGTCTTGGACGAGCCCACGACCTTGTCGCGGCGGCCCACCCGGTTGATCTGGCCGGCGATCCGGCCGACGGTGTAGCGCGCGTGCCGGCGGAGGCGGTCGACGTCCGCGAGGTCCGGCATGTCGCCGGCGAGGAAGTCCCGGTGCATCCGGCCGGCCCCGAGGGGCACGGACAGCGCGGCGTCCGGGTACTCGTCGCGCCCGGCCGCGATCTCCAGCGAGCCGCCGCCGATGTCGAGGAGGAGGATGCCGCCGGCGGACCAGCCGAACCAGCGGCGGACGGCGAGGAAGGTGATGCGGGCCTCGGCCTCGCCGCTCATGACGTTGAGGGCGACTCCGGTCTGCTCGTTGATGAGCTGGATCGTCTCCTCGCCGTTGGGCGCGGAGCGGATGGCGGACGTGGCGAACGCGAGGATCTGCTCCGAGCCCTGGTTCTCCGCGATGGTGATCGCCTCGCGCACGAAGTCCACGAGCCGGTTCTGCCCGTAGGTCGAGATCGAACCGTCGTCCTTGAGGTACTCCGCGAGCCGCAGCACCTCCTTGTGGCTGGTGGCGGGCAGCGGCGGAGCGCCCACATGAGCATCGACCACCAGGAGGTGGACGCTGTTGGAACCGATGTCGAGGACTGCGAGGCGCACACCGCCAGTGTAGTCCGGGAAGCGCCCGACCAGCGCACGGGACGCACACGGAATGCGCATGCGGCGCACAGCGCGGAGGGCCTAACCGGCTCGGCTCAGACCCCCAGCAGCGCGGGCAGCTCGCGCATGTCCGAGAAGACCTCGGCGGCTCCCGCGGCCAGCAGCGCCTCCGGCGGCGTGCTCGCCGGCAGGCCCGCGGAATAGGCGAACACGCGCGCCCCCGCCGCGACACCGGCCCTCACCCCGGTCGCGGTGTCCTCGACCACCGCGGTCCGGTGCGGATCGATCCCGAGCGCGGCCGCGGCCGCCAGGTACACATCGGGGGCCGGTTTGGAGCGGGGGGTCTCCATCCCGGAGAAGACCCGGCCGGAGAAGAAGCGCCCGAGGCCGGTGAGGCTCAGCTGCAGCTCGCACTTGGCGCGGTCGGCGCCGGTCGCGACGGCGGTGCGCTCCCCGTAGGCCCCGACCACCGAGGCCAGCACCGCCTCGATGCCGGGGATCGCGGTGAGACCGGCACGAAGGGCGTCGTCGCGGCGCCGGCGGAAGCCCGCGAGCCACGCCTCGTCGATGCGGACGCCGGTGTGCTCCTCGATGACCCGCCATTCGTCCTTGAGGGCCCTGCCCACGAAGCGGCTGATGCACTCCTCGTGCGTGAGACGCCAGCCGAGCTCCTCGAGCATGTCGCGGAGGACCGACTGGGTGAGGGACTCGGAGTCCACGAGAACGCCGTCGCAGTCGAAGAGCACCGCCGCGTAGGGCAGGTCCGTCGCCGCCGCCCGGCTCTCCGCGAGGCTCGCGGGCCCTTCCGCGAGACGCTGGTCTGCGCTCCTCATCGCGAGGGGGTGACCGGTTCCTCGGCGGACCAGGGGAAGACGATCCACTCGTCCGTGCGCCGCCACACGAAGTCCGGCTCGACGACCGAGGCGGACTTCGCGTAGATGACGGCGGAGCGGGCCTGTGCGCCGTGGTCCGCCAGCAGATCGAGGACGAGGGCGAGCGTGCGGCCGGAGTCCGCGACATCGTCCACGACGAGCAGCTTTCTGTCCCTGATGGACTCGGTGTCCAGCATGGGCGCCAGCAGGACGGGGTCCGGCAGGGTCTGGTGGACGTCGGTGTAGAACTCCACGTTGATGGCGTCGGAGAGCTTCAGGCCCAGCGCGTATGCGAGCGAGCCTGCGGGCAGGAGGCCGCCGCGGGCGATCGCGATGACGATCTCCGGCTCGAAGTCGGAGTCCGCGATCGTCTGTGCGAGCTCACGGGAGGCGGAGCCGAACCGCTCCCAGGTCAGGATCTCCTTGTCCTCGAGCTCGCTGGAGTCCGCGTGGTAGGCCTGGGTCATGGGGTGTCCTTCGCATTGCCGGGGTCTCGTGGGGCGCGGAGCCCGAGGCGCACTCGCTGTTGCGGGTGCGCCGTCCGGCCGGTGCGCACGGGTCTCGCACGCTCCGGCCGCAGTGACATCGTAGTGGGTGCCCCGCTCTGCTCCGCCGTCCGCGCGCGGGCCCACGGGTCCGCCCGGCTGCGCGCCCGCGGGCGCGGCTCCTCCTCAGCCCCGCCAGTCCTGCCGGGAGAAGCCGAACTCCGGAGCGCGCTTGCCGAAGAACGCCTCCTGCCCCTCGCCCAGCTCTGTCGGATAGGTCTCGCCCAGCCAGCCCGCCGGATCCGGCTCCTCGCCCCGCAGGATCCGCAGGAGGCCCGTCTGGCTGAACGCGGAGCGGCCTGCGATCCGCCGGGCCGTCGCCCTCGCCGCCGCGTACGGATCGTCCGCGACCTCGTGCAGGAAGCCGAGCTGCTCGGCCTTCTCCGTGCCGATGAGCGAGGCCGTGAGCAGGAGGTACCGCGCCCATGACTCCCCGATCGCGGCCGCGAAGCGCCGTGTGGGCCCCGGCGGGTAGACGAGCCCCAGCTTCGCCGCCGTGATCCCGAACCGCGAGCCGGGTGCGGCGATCCGCACATCGCAGGCCGCGGCGAGTTCGGTGCCGCCGCCCACGCACACCCCTTCGACGGCCGCGATGGTGGGCACATCGCATTCGGCCAGAGCGGCCTCGGCGGCGGAGTTCACCGCCCAGAACTCCTCCAGGGGGACATCGAGATCCCCGATGTCCGAGCCCGCGGAGAAGTTCCCGCCGCTGCCGCGCAGGATCAGCACGCGGACCTCCGGCGCGGCGTCGATCGCGGCGACGATCGCCGGCAGCGCCTGCCACATGGGACGGGACAGCGCGTTGAGCTTGGCGTTCCGGTCGAGGGTGAGCGTGCCGATGCCGTCCTCGAGCGCGAAGCGGAGGCCCTCGACGAGGGGCAGGTCCGGGCCGGGCTGCGCCGGGCCGGGCTGCGCGGAGGCGGGAGTGGGCGTGGTCATGGAGGCGAGTCCTTCCGAATGAGGGGCGGGACGGCAGGCAGGGGTGCGCGAGCACAGAGCGACTGCGCGGGAACGAACGGCGCCCGGAGACGCCTCCGGCCGGGACACCCGCATGGGGTGCACCGGCCGGAGTCGTGCCGCGAGAGCTCAGGATCGCCACGCAATCGCACGGCTGCTGCGAGCTTTCGCGACGCTCTGAACTGAGGCGGCGGTCAGCGCTCGGTCGGGACCGAACGCTGCTCGGCGCCGTCGTAGGCCGAGAGCGGGCGGATGAGCGCATTGGAGGCCTGCTGCTCCATGATGTGCGCCGTCCAGCCGGTGATGCGGCTCATCACGAAGATGGGCGTGAACTGCGGGGTGTCGAAGCCCATGAGGTGGTAGGCCGGACCCGAGGGGTAGTCCAGGTTGGGGTAGATCCCCTTCCGGCCCACGAAGTCCTCCTCGAACGCGTTGTACAGCGCGAGCAGGTCGTCGGCGCCCTTGACCTTCACCATCTCCTCGAACGCCTTGCGCATGGTCGGCACACGCGAGTCGCCGTTCTTGTAGACGCGGTGGCCGAAGCCCATGATCTTGGCCTTCTTCGCCAGCGCGTCGTCGATCCAGGCGCTCGCCGCATCCGCGGTGCCCACCTCCTCGAGCATCGCCATGACCGCTTCGTTCGCACCGCCGTGCAGCGCGCCCTTGAGCGCCCCCACCGCACCGGCGACCGCCGAGTACATGTCCGAGGTCGTCGAGGTGATGACGCGGGCGGTGAACGTGGAGGCGTTGAAGGAGTGCTCGGCGTAGAGGATGAGCGAGATGTCGAAGCAGCGCACGACCTCCGGCTCCGGCACCTCGCCGAAGACCATGTGGAAGAAGTTCTCCGCATAGCTCAGCTCCGCGCTCGGGGCGATGGGCTCGAGTCCGTGGCGGCGCCGGTGGTCGATGGCGACGACGGTCGGCAGCTGGGCGTAGAGGCGCTCGGCCTTGCGGCGGTTGGCCTCCTCGCCCTCCTCCTCGGCCTCGGGGTCCACCGCGCCCAGGTACGCCACGGCCGTCTGCACCACGTGCATGGGGTGGGTGTCCTGCGGCAGCGTGAGGATGAGGTCGACGAGCTCCTGCGAGATCGCCCGCTGGCCGCGCTCGCGGGCCGTGAACTCGCCCAGCTGCTCCTGCGTGGGCAGCTCGCCGTTCCAGATGAGGTAGGCGACCTCCTCGAAGCTGCAGTTCGCCGCGAGCTCCTGCACGGGATAGCCGCGGTAGGTCAGGGAGTTGGTCTCCTGGACCACCTTCGAGACCCGGGTGGTGTCGACGACGACACCGGCCAGGCCCTTCTTGATCTCCTGCTCAGTCACTTGTGTCCCTCCTGGGAGAAGTTGAAGACGTCGGCGTCGAACTCGTTGTACGCCCCGTAGTCGATCGTCTCGTACAGGTCCGCGCGGGTCTGCATGCGATCCACGACGGAGGCCTGTGTGCCCTCGGCGCGGATGGCCTGCAGACCGTCCCTGATCGCACCCATCGCCAGCCGGAGCGTAGTGACAGGGTAGATGACGAGGCGCACGCCCGCGCTCTTCAGCTGCTCGGTGGTGAACAGCTCGCTCTTGCCGAACTCGGTCATGTTGGCGAGGATCGGCGCGTCCACGGCCTCGGCGAAGGTCTCGAACTCACCGAGGTCGCGCATGGCCTCGGGGAAGATCATGTCCGCGCCGGCGTCGATGTAGGCCTTGGCCCGCTCGATCGCCGCGTCCAGGCCCTCGCCCGCGCGGGCGTCCGTGCGGGCGCAGATGACGAAGTTCTCGTCACGGCGGCCCTTCGCGGCGGCGGAGATCCGCTTGACCATCTCCGCCGTGGACACGACCTCCTTGCCGTCGAGGTGGCCGCACCGCTTGGGGTTGACCTGGTCCTCGAGGTGGAGGCCGGAGAGCCCCGCGTCCTCGAACTCCTGTACGGTGCGGGCGACGTTCATCGCCTCGCCCCAGCCGGTGTCCGCATCGATGAACGTGGGCAGATTGGTCACGCGGGAGATGTTCCGGCCGTGGTCGACGACCTCCGTGAGCGTCGTCAGCCCGATGTCCGGCAGCCCCTGCGCGGCGGAGAACGCACCGCCGGAGATGTAGACGCCCTCGAACCCGGACTGCTCGATGAGCTGGGCGTTGAGCGGGTTGATCGCGCCGGGGAACTGGACGATCTCCTCGCCCGCCAGCAGCTCGCGGAATCGCCTGCGGCGATCGTGGGCCGGTGTGATGGCGCCCAGCATCAGAAGATGCCCTTCGAGCCGGTGTGCGCGAGGCCGTCGACGACGAACGAGAGCTGGCGGACTTCCTCACCGGAGAGGCTGGAGAGGTTCTGCGCGAGGTCGAGGAAGCGGTTCTGCTCCGCCTCGCTCACGATGCCCTCGGCCAGGGTGCGGAACTTCTCGATGTAGTTCTCGCGGACGAAGGGCCGGGCGCCTGCCGGGTGCGCATCCGCGACCGCGAGCTCGTCGACGAGCGTGGTCCCGTCCTCGAACTCGATCTCCACACTGCCGCCGAAGGCCATCTCGTCCGGGTCCGTCGAGTGGTAGCGACGGGTCCACTCCGGATCCTCGCGGGTCTCGATCCTGTGCCAGAGCTCGATGGTCTCCGGACGGCCGGCGCGCTCCGGCGCGTAGGAGCGCTCGTGGTGCCAGGCCTGGTCCTCCATGGCGACCGCGAAGATGTACATGATCGAGTGGTCCAGGGTCTCGCGCGAGGCCTTGGGGTCCATCTTCTGCGGGTCGTTCGCACCGGTGCCGATCACGTTGTGCGTGTGGTGCGAGGTGTGGATGGTGACCTTGCGGATCTTCGAGAAGTCCTCGATCTGCGCGCCGATCTTCCGGGCCAGATCGATGAGCGCCTGCGCCTGGTACTCCGCGGAGTGCTCCTTGGTGTACGTGTCGAGGATGGCCCTCTTGGCCTCGCCCTTGGCCGGCAGCGGCACGGTGTAGCGGGCCTCGGGGCCGGAGAGCAGCCAGGCGATGACCCCGTCCTCGCCTTCGTAGATGGGGTTGGGCGCGCCCTCGCCGCGCATCGCGCGGTCCACGGACTCCACGGCCATCTTGCCGGCGAACGCCGGTGCGTGGGCCTTCCAGGAGGAGATCTCGCCCTTGCGGGACTGGCGGGTGGCCGTCGTCACGTGGAGGGCCTGCTGCACGGCCTGGAAGATGACCTCGGTGGGCAGGTGCAGCAGCGTGCCGATGCCGGCTGCGGCCGAGGGCCCGAGGTGCGCGACGTGATCGATCTTGTGCTCGTGGAGGCAGATGCCCTTGACGAGGTCGACCTGGATCTCGTAGCCGGTCGCGATGCCGCGGACCAGCTCGGCGCCGCCGATGCCCTTGTGCTGGGCGACGGCGAGGATCGGCGGGATGTTGTCGCCGGGGTGCGAGTACTCCTTCGCGAGGAAGGTGTCGTGGAAGTCGAGCTCGCGCACAGCCACGCCGTTGGCCCAGGCGGCCCATTCCGGCGAGACCGTCTCGTCCAGGGAGAGGCCGAAGACGGGCGCGCCCGGCTTCATGGGGTGCGTCTGCGCCTGCTCACGGGCGTGGGTGGGGGCGGAACGGCGGACCGAGGCCGCTGCGACCGAGGCGTTGTCGATGACACGGTTGATGACCATGTCCTCGACCTCGGGGACGACGGCGACATCGTCGGCTGCAACCTCGGCGATCTTCCAGGCGAGCTGGTCCTCGCGGGCGAGGTTCTCCGAGCTCTTGTGCGTCCGGACTTCGTGGTCGATCATCGACTGCTCTCCTTCAAGTCAGGGTCGATCCTCTGCGATCGGCAGCACCGACCCGCGGTGGTATCGGTCACCATCATATCTTGACGTCGAGATAATTTCTGCTCCGGTCCGCGATCCGGGCGAGGACGCCCCTGCCTGGGAGCCCCGCGGCGGTCGCTCGCCCGAGGCCGGACCAGCCCGGGAGCTCCGGCGCGCGCCTCGCCCTCACCCCGCCGCGAACTCCGCCTGCGCCTGCTCCGCGAGCGCCGGATCCCCGAACACCGTGAGCGCGATCGCGGCGAGGATGACGGCGCCGTCCGCGATCACCGGCGACGCAGTCTCCGCCTCCCCGGCAGCGGAGGCGAACTCCCGCGTGTGCGGGGAGACCCCCTCCGCCAGGCAGATCATGGGGTGGACGGCAGGCACGACCTGGCTCACGTTGCCCATGTCCGTCGAACCCGAACCCGCGTCCCCGCCTGCGAGGGTGCGCCCCGTCGCGAGGAACGCGCGCCGGCTGAGCCCGGTGAGGGTGGGGTTCGAGACCAGGGAGAGATAGGGAGGCGTGTTCTGGGCGATCTCCACCTCGCATCCGGTCGCATGGGCCGCCCCCTCGAAGCAGCGCTGCACCCGCGGGACCACGTCGTCGAGGAGGACCGCATTGTCCGCGGCTCGGACGAAGCACCTCAGCGCCGTGTGCTCGGGGATGATGTTGGGCGCCTGCCCGCCGTCCGTGACGATCGCGTGGACGCGCACATCGTCGGGCAGCTGCTGGCGGAGCAGGCCGATCGCGGTGAGGGAGAGGGTGGAGGCGTCCAGCGCGTTGATGCCGCGCTCCGGAGCACCTGCGGCGTGGCTGGCCCGCCCGCGGAAGTCCACATCGAGCGCGACCCGGGACAGGCTGGTCCCGCCCACCGCGTTCCCGCCGGCGGGGTGGATCATGATCGCGAGGTCCACGCCGTCGAGCACTCCCGCCTCGATCATCGGGACCTTGCCCGCCGCACCCTCCTCGCCCGGCGAGCCGATCACCACGACGTGGGCCTCGGGCGCGCCCTGCGCGGACAGGGCACGGGTGAGGAGCAGGCCGGCGCCGAGGCCGCACGCGGCGATCAGATTGTGCCCGCAGGCGTGCCCGATGCCCTCGAGCGCGTCGAATTCGCAGAAGACGGCGATCGTGGGGGTGGAGTCTCCGGCGCCGCGGGTGGACCAGCGTCCGACGAAGGCGGTCTCCAGGCCGGCGGTGCCGCGCTCGACGGCGAATCCCGCGGCCTCGAGCTCCCCCGTCAGACGCTGTGCGGCGAAGCGCTCCTCGAAGCGGATCTCCGGCCTCGCATGCAGGTCTGCGGCGACCTCCTCGAGGGTGCTGCGCACCTGCGGCAGATGCACCGCGCGCAGCTCTGCGACCGCCGCTTCCACTTCTTCGGCCGTATCCGTCGTCATGCGCCCCTTCACCTGATTCGATTCCTTCCTGACAGAATTGCGCGAGCGAAACCCACCATTCAAGCATACGCATTCCTGCGCCGTTTTCCGCAGGCATCCGAGCATTGATCGTCGACATTCTCCGTGCGAGGATGCGAATGCACACTCACCGCGCCGTCCGCGCGGGGAGCCCCTCTTCGAAAAGCAGGAGCGATGACGCCCGATTTCCTCACCGAATCCGCCTCCCACCTCTCCGACCTCGTGGCGCTGCGACGCCGGCTGCACGCCGACCCCGAACTGGGCCGCCACCTGCCCCGCACCCAGCAGCAGGTGCTCGACGCTCTTGCGGGGCTGGACCTCGAGATCACGACAGGCACCTCGCTGACCTCGGTCGCCGCGGTCCTGAGAGGCGGCAGGCCCGGCCCCACCGTGCTGCTGCGCGGAGACATGGACGGTCTGCCCGTCGCAGAGGAGACCGGGCTCGAGTACGCCTCGGCCAACGGGAACATGCACGCCTGCGGCCACGACATGCACACCGCCGGGCTCGTGGGCGCGGCACGCCTCCTCCACGCCCATCGCGCAGAGCTGCCCGGCAGCATCGTCTTCATGTTCCAGCCGGCCGAGGAGGCCGGGGGCGGAGCGGAGCCGATGATCGAGGAGGGCCTCCTCGAGCTCACGGGCGAGAGGCCGGCCGCGGCCTATGCCATCCATGTGGTGTCCAGCGAGCGCGGGGTCTTCGCCACCCGTCCCGGGCCGATCATGGCCGGGGTCGCGGAACTGCGGGTGACCATCCGCGGACGCGGCGGCCACAGCTCCGCGCCGCATCTGAACGTGGACCCCGTGCCCGCCGCCGCGGAACTCGTGTCCGCACTGAACGTGCTGGTCACGCGGGAGTTCGACATCTTCGACCCCGTGGTCCTCTCCGTCACCCAGCTGCGCGGCTCCGCCGCCATCAACGTCATCCCGGAGACGGCCGAGGTGGGCGCCTCGATCCGCACCCTGTCCCGGGAGTCGCTCGACCGGGTGCGGACCCGCAGCGCCGAGGTCGCAAAGGGCGTCGCCGCCACCCACGGCTGCACGGCCGAGGTGGACTTCGCGGACCTCTACCCGCCCACCGTGAACACCGCCGAGGAGACGGAGGAGTCGCTGCGGGTCCTCACCGGGATGTTCGGCGAGGCGCGGGTGCGTCTCATGGAGCAGCCGCGCATGGGCTCGGAGGACTTCTCCTACGTGCTCCAGGAGGTGCCCGGGACCTTCGTCTTCCTGGGTGCGGTGCCCGAAGGCATCGAGCCCGGCGCGGCGAGCAACCACTCCCCCAAGGTGCAGTTCGACGACGGCCTCCTGGGCGAACAGGCGGCCGCCCTGGCCGCACTCGCGTGGAACTCGCTCACGGCCCAGCGCTGAACGGCGAGGGCCGCGCACACTGAAGCAGCCGCATCGGCGCGGAGACGTGTGCGAGGGGCACAGGCAGAGAGAATCTGTCTGTGCCCCTCACATTCGCGTCAGGGTCTCTCGCATTCACAGCACGCCTGCGAATCACAGCGTGCATTCAGAATCGACACGACACCTCCCGCATTCCGGACATAAGCGATCCCCACAGGAGAATTCGTCGGCACATTCATGCCCCGGCGAACATTCGCGTCATGGATGCGCACTCATCTCACAGGGAGAATCCCGGGCCGCCGGGAACGGAGTCGAGGAGCTTCTGCGTGTATTCGCTCTCAGGACTGCGGAACACCCGCTCGGTGGGCCCGTTCTCCACGATCTCCCCGTGGAGCATGACGACCACGTCATCGCACACCTCCTGCGCCACCGCCAGGTTGTGGGTGATGAAGAGCATCGAGCGCTCTCCGTCCTGCTTGAGCTCCTGCAGCACGCGGATGACCTCGGCCTGCACGGAGACGTCCAGGGCGGAGGTGATCTCGTCCGCGACGATGAGCGAGGGGTCCACGAGGAGCGCCCTCGCGATCGCGATCCGCTGGCGCTGACCGCCGGAGAACTCGTGCGGGTACTTCCGCGCGTCCGAGGGGTCGAGCCACATCGCCTCGAGCGCCTCGGCGATCCGTTCGGTGTGCCGGCGCGGCGTCCCGCCCACGGGGTCGATCGCCTCCGCCAGCGTCTGTCCGATGGTGCGCCGGGGGTTGAGCGAGGAGTAGGGGTCCTGCGGCACATACTGGACCTTCCGGTAGAGCCGGTGACGCTGCGAGCGCGAGGCCCGGGACACCTCCTCCCCGTCGATCCAGAGCTCGCCGGAGGCGATTCTGTTCATGCCCACGATGGCCTTCGCGAGCGTCGACTTCCCGGAGCCGGACTCGCCGACGAGGCCCACCACCCGTCCCTGCCGAACCTCCGCAGACACTCCGTGGAGCACCCGGGCCGCCCCGAACTCCACCACGACGTCCCGGCAGCTGACGACGGCTGTGCCCACCGCCTCGGCGGCGGCTGTCCCTGCTGTCATCTCAGTCCTCCTCTCTCACGTGCGCGGCTCCAGCCGCGCTGAGCACCGGAACCGCGTCCAGCAGGCTGCGGGTGTAGGGATGGCTCACCTCGCGGCTGCGGATCTGCTCCGGTCGCAGCTCCTCGACCACCTCGCCCCTGCGCATGACCAGGACGCGGTCGCAGAGCTCCTGCACCACGCCGATGTCGTGGGAGATGAACAGGATCGCCGTTCCGTTCTCATCGCGCAGCCGGCGGAACTGCCGGAGCACATCGACCTGGACGGTGACGTCGAGGGCGGTCGTGGGCTCGTCCGCGATCATGAGCGCGGGTTCGGTCACGACCGCGCTGGCGATCATGGCGCGCTGGCGCATGCCGCCGGAGAGCTCGTAGGGGTACTGCCGCATGCGCTTCTCCGGCAGCGTCACGCCCACGCTCGCGAGCGCCCCGACCATGATCCTGCGCGCCTCGGCCCTGCCCCTGCCCATATGGGTGCGGAGCACCTCCGTGAGCTGTGCGCCCATCTTCAGCGAGGGGCTGAAGGTGGTGCCGGGGTCCTGGTAGATGATGCTGATCGTCTGCGCGAGCTCCGCCGGCGCCGGGGTGCCGAGCATGTTCATCGTGCCGACACGCAGCTCTGCCCCCTGCACATCGAGGTCATCGGCGGCGAGCCCGGCGATCGACATGGCGGTGAGCGATTTGCCGGAGCCCGATTCGCCGACGATGCCCAGGATCTCGGCGCGGTCGATGTGCAGGTCGATGCCGTGGACCAGTTCGAGCCGCTCACCGTCCTTGGAGCCGGCCACGCGGAGATCGCGCACCCGGACGAGAGCCTCGTCACCGGTCGCGAGGGCCGCAGCAGCCTGCGCCTGGGGCCTGCGCGGCACCCAGGCGCGCGCCGCGCGCGGATTCGCATTCGCCGCCAGTCCGTCGCCGACGAACATCGCGGCCACGGACATGAGGACGATCATGATCGCCGGTCCCACGGCCTCGATGGGCTGGGTGTAGAGCGCATCGAGGCTGTCGTTGAGCAGCGAGCCCAGGTCGTACTGAGGCACCTGGACGCCGAGGCCGACGAAGGACAGCGCCGAGATCTCGACGAGCGTCGTGGCGAAGACCGTGGTCGAGAGGATGAGCAGCGGCTCGGCCATCGCCGGGATCATGTGGCGGGTGGCGAGCCTCCGCGCGGGCACGCCGAGGAACCGTGCGGTGATGAAGTAGTCGCTGTTGGACACCTGCTGGGCGAGGTTCGCCGTCACCCGGGCGAATCCCGGGATGCCCGCCACGCCCATCGCGATGACGGCGGTCGTGGCACCGGGCAGGAGCACCGCGGCGATGATGAGCGCCGTGATGAGCGTGGGATAGGCGACGGCCGACTCGAGGATGCGCAGGCACCACTCGCGCACCCGGCCGGGTGCGAGCCAGATGGACACGCCGACGACGACGCCCAGCACCACGGAGATCGCGGAGGCGATGACCGTCATGATGAGCGTGAGCCTGGTCGCGACGAGGACGCGGGCCACATTGTCCTGGCCGAAGGCGTTCGTCCCGAGCCAGGACCCGCCCGAGGGCGGCTGGTGCCGGTTGTCGGTGAGGGTGTTCGCGGCGTCCGCCACGAGGGGCGGGGCGATGATCGCGGTCGCGACGGCGACGGCGAAGAGGATGAGCCCGATCAGCAGACCCGGGCGCAGCAGCGGTCGGCGTGCCTCAGTCATGGGCGCTCCCTCCGAGATTCCGGGGATCGACGATCGCGAGGATGACGTCGACGACGATGATGAGCAGGGTCGCGAGCACGCCCAGCAGGAGCACGATGCCCCTGATGACCGGATAGTCGCGCATGATGATCGCATCCACGACGCCCTTGCCCAGGCCCGGCCAGCCGAACACGGTCTCGATGACGACGGCACCGCCCAGCATGCCCGCGAGGATGAGGCCGGAGAGCGTGAGCGTGGTGGTGAGCAGGTTGGGGAACACGTAGCGCAGGTTCACGCGCCAGGGGCTCAGCCGCCAGCCGCGGGCGGTCCGCACGTAGTCCTGCTCGAGGATGGTCACCGCCTCGCGCCGCACCACCCGCGCGATCACGCAGGCGGGGCCGAGCATGATCGCGACCGTGGGCAGCACGAGGGCGTCGAGCGTCGCCGCTCCGCCCGCGGGGAACCAGCCCAGCCTGATCGCGAGGACGTAGATCATGAGCGTCGCGAGCACATAGTTGGGAACCGCGTAGACGAGGCTCGTGAGCGCATTGAACACATGGTCGACCCAGGCGTTGCGGCCGCCGCGGGTGACGATCGCGACCCCCATGCCCAGCGGGATGCTCACCACGAGCATCGCCGCGACCGCGAGGAGTGCGATCTCCGCCGTGAACGGCAGCCGGGAGAACACCGCCGCGGTGACGGTGGTGCCCGAGGCGAAGGAGTAGCCCATGTCCAGCGTGAAGATGCCGACGAGGTACTGCCAGAACTGGACGAGCAGGGGCTGCTCGAGGCCCAGCGCCTCGCGGGTCTGGGCGATCTGCTCCTGGGTCGCGCCCTCGCCCGCCGCCACGACGGCGGGGTCGCCGGGCAGGAGCGGGACGATGAGGAACGTCACGACCACGAGGATCGCGAACGACAGGAGGAAGCCGCCTCCGCGGCGCAGGGCGAAGCGCGCCCAGGGGTGGTGCACGAGTCTGTTGGGGGCTTTGAACGACACGCGGTGCGGCACCTGCGTCGCCGCAGAATTCACCAGGGTCATGGGGCCTCGCTTCCCTTCGGCGTCGAGGACGGACGAGCGCGGAGGCGGGCGCGCCGCCCGCCTCCGCGCTCACAGGGCATCAGGCGGTGATCCGCATGGACATGAGGGACACCGTGCCGTTGAACTGACGGATGCTGAAGCCCTCCGCGGTGGTGGGCTGGGCCGGCAGCGTGGACAGCGGGACGATCGCGGCGTCCTCGAGGAGCCCGGTCTGGATCTCCTCGTAGATCGCGCACCGGGCGGCCTCGTCCGGCTCCGCCATCGCCTCGTTCACCTTCTCGATGACCTCGGCGCGCTGCGCACCGGTCGAGTTGCGACCGCCGTCCTCGGGAGCGGAGCCCGTGAACTGGCTCAGCCCTCCGTACTGCGTCCGCGACAGGTTGAGCAGGTTCATGATCGTGAGGTCCCAGCCCTCGGGCTTGGAATCGAGCTCGGTGGCCCACGTGGTGTTGTCCACGTTGCGGAGGTCGACCTCCGCGCCCGCCTCGCCGAGCGCCTGCGAGATGTAGGAGTTGCCCGCGCCGTTCGGGCCGGTCGCCTGCGTGCCGATCATCTTCAGCGACTCGCCCTCGAGGACCTCGGCCGCGGCCTCGGCGTCCTGCTGGATGGGGAGATCGCCGGTGTAGGCGCACGCGACCTCGGTGGGCACGTAGCTGGACAGCACCTCGCCGTCGCCGTCCGTGGCGGCGTCGTTGAAGGCCTCACGGCTGATCGCCTGGGCCACGGCCCGGCGCTTCTCCGGATCGGCCAGCGGCATGCCCTCGCGCTCGTTGAACATCACGAACATCGCCGTCGCGGGGTAGATCGAGGTCTCGAAGCCCTCCTCGCCGGCCACGCGGTGCATCGACTCGCCCACGAGCGTGGCGTAGTCCAGAGTGTCCGTGAGCAGGCCGTTGGCCATCGCGTTGTAGTCGGCGATGATCGCGAAGTTCACGTTCTTGGCCGGCGCGCCCTCGGCCGGCGTGCTGTACTCGGGGAAGGTGAAGCCCTCCTCGCGGAGCTCGAAGTCGATCGAGACGCCGGGCTGGTTGTTCGCCAGCGTGTAGGCGCCGGAGAAGGCGCCCTCGACCTCGCCGGCCGCGGTCGCCTCGAGGTCCTCGAGGCCCGCCGGGCAGACGATCCCGGTCTCCGACAGCGTGAGGCCCCGCTCCATGTCCGCCCACGGCTGCTCGAGCTCGATGCTCAGCGTGCCCGCGGCGTCATCGGGGGTGAAGCTCGGAGCTCCGGGGCCGAAGACGATCTCCTTCTGCCGCGAGTTCTCGACGAAGGCCTGCAGGGAGTCCGCGACGACCGTGGGCGTGATCTCCGTGCCGTCGGCACAGGTCGCGCCCTCCCGGATGGTGAGGGTGCCGCCGTTCGGGTCGAGCTCGTACTCGCTCGCGAGGCCGCCGGTCGTGGTGTTGTCCTCGTCCTGGTAGAGGAGCGTCCCGTACAGCATGGAGGAGACGTTGTAGGCGCTCACACCCGAGGCGTTGAGCGGGCTGAAGCTGTTGGGGTCCGCGATCATCGCCGTCCGGATGGTGTCGGTCGAGTACTCGCCGTCCCCGCCCGCGCCGGAGCCTCCGCCGCCCGTCGTGCAGCCGGAGGCCAGGAGGGCGAGGGCCACGGGGGCAGCCGCGATCCCGGCGGCCCGGCGTCTGCCCGGCAAGCTTCTGCGCGGCGGTGCCGCGGTGGGAGTGGTGGTCATGATTCCTCCTGGTGAGCGGTCTGCGCCAAGCCGATGCGGCCCCCGCGGCAGTGCGGGGGAGCTGAATCGGCAGGCCAGGCCGCGGTGTCCTGATCGATCAGTCGTTCAGATTATATGTGACGCAGGTCCCATGATGCGTCCCGCCTGCGGCAGTGCGCATCGGCGGATCGTCATCCCTGCTTCCTCTACAGTTGTGAGCCTATTCACCCATTCGCGGCGCGCCCGCAGATGCACGATTCATCCATCAACGGAGTCGCATATGCCGAGAACAGACACCGGCGCAGGCCCGCACGCCCTCGGATTCACCGAATCGGACCTCGAGCTGTTCGATGCGATGCAGGAGAACCCCCGCGGGGCCTGGACGGAGATCGGCACGCGCATGGGGGTGTCCCCGACGACCGCGCGCCGCCGCTGGCGGCAGCTGAACGAGCGCGGTGCGGCCTGGATCGCCACGCATCTGAGCAAGGCGTCCGGCGCGACGCTCTCCCTCATCGAGATCGAGTGCGCGGTGGGCGCCGTCCCCGATGTCTGCGCGGAGGTGCGGCAGCAGCCGGCCGCCATGAACGTCTACGAGACGAACGGGGACGTCGACGTCCTGCTCGAGGTGGTCGCACTCGATGTCGCCCAGCTGCGCGCCGTCCTCCACGCGGTGGCACAGGTGCCCGGCGTGGCCCGTGTGCGCTCGAGCACCGGGACCAAGGTGTTCCGCGAGGCCTCCCGCTGGCGGACCGGGGCGCTCCCGCGCCGCCCGGCGCACGGACCCGAGGACGCCGCACCCGGGGATCCGCTCCGCACCGCGCGCATGCTCACGGCCCTGCGGGAGCTCGAACGGGACGGCAGAGCCTCGCCCGCACGCCTGGCCAAGGCCCTGGACGTGAGCGAGACGCATGCACGCAGATACGTGAAGGCGCTGCTGCGCCAGAAGTTCCTCACCCAGCGGGTGGACATGGCCCCGGGCGCTTCCGAATGGCCCCACATCCTCGCACTGCGCATGGCGGCACCCGCCACCCGGCTCACGGAGATCGCCGCGGCGATCTCCGCGCAGCCCGGCACACGGGTGTGCGCCGCAGTGGCAGGCGGCCAGCACAACCTGTATGCCATGGTGTGGATGCACCACATCGACGAGGCCGTCGAGGTGGAGGCCAGGATCACGGGAGCCCACGACGTCCGGGTGCTGCACCGCAGCCTCATCCTCCACACGCACAAGCGGATGGGCCACCTCATCGACGAACACGGCATGGAAGCCGGGCTGGTCCCCTGGGCGGCACCGGATTGAGCGGTGCGGCGGAGGGCTGAGCCGAGCGGCGGGCTGAGCCTCTGTGCGGCAGCGCCGGGCTGAACCGCGCAGCGGCACCGTCCCACGCGGAAGGCCCCTGCGCCGGTCTCGGACGAGCCCGAGACCGGCGCACGCGTCTCCGATCAGCAGCAGTCAGCGCACTCGCCGGTCCCCGATGCCGCCCCGGCGTGAGCAACAGCCTCACCCTCGGTCACACCGATGCGGCCTGTCCAGTGCCCTGGCCGTCTGTTATTGTCGTGTGCACAATATCAGCGCACCGGGACATCTCGCAGAGGAGAGGGGCATCCATGGACAGCACGCGGTCGCTCACGCAGCCCGCAGCCCGCCCAGTCGCGCGTCCACATGCACTCCTGGGTCATGCGAACGTGAGCGAGCGCGCGCTCGCCTCCCCGGAGCTCGCCGTCTCCACCGTCGTCTTCGCGCTCGCGGAAGGCGCGGGCGGCACAGCCGCCCCTCGCGCCGAGGGGGCCTCTTCCGCCGGCGAGTGCACCCCTCCCGGAAAGGACCCCTCTCGCGACGAAGCCCCCTCTCCCGGGGAGGCTCCTCCTCCCGGCGAGGCGCCCGGGGCCGTCTCGAGCGCGGGCGACGGGCCGGCGCCTCGGCTGCGGCTTATGCTCCCCCTGGTCCGCCGCATCCGCGACCCCTTCCTGGGCCTGTGGGCGCTGCCCGGCGGGCCCCTGCGCATGCGCGAATCCCTCGAGGAGGCAGCCGGGCACCACCTGCGCACGCTCACCGGTCTGGAGCCGTCGTCCATCGAGCAGCTGCAGGCCTTCGGCGGGCTCGACCGCTCCCCCGGTCTCCGCGTGGTCTCCATCGTGTACTGGGCGGCGCTCCCGCTGGCGGCCGCCCCCGCAGCACTGGCTCGCACGCAGGAGCTCGAGAACGTGGCCTGGTTCTCAGCGGACGACCTGCCGGCACTCGCATTCGACCATGCCGAGATCATCGGCTTCGCCCGCGAGCGTCTGCGCACCGGCACGACCTGGGGGCGACTGGCCCACGACGTCCTCGGTGAGCGCTTCACCCTCGCGCAGCTGCGCGAAGTGGGCGAGTGCATCGCGGGCCACCAGCTCGATCCGGGGAACTTCCAGCGGCAGGCGAAGGCAGACCCGCACATCGTCGCGACCGAGGAGTTCCTCACCGGCGGCCGGCACAGACCGCCCCGCCTCTACCGCTCGGCCGTGCCCGAGGCCGGATCGCCGCCGAGATGACCGTACAGTGCCGCCGCTGCGAGCCCGCTCCGGCGGGCGCGGAAGGCGGCCCGACGTCGCCGCTCCGGCAGCTCCTGTCCGCCCCCTCTGATCCGCGCCTGCCCCGCGCACTCCGCCCCCTCTCCAGTGCCCGCACCGATGCCCAGCCGGATGCCCGGCCCGATCCTCCGCACCCTCACCGCATATCCAGCCCCCAGGAGCGCCGATGACGACCTCTCTGCCCATGCCGACACTGCACGCCCGCCCCACTGCCGCGGCCCGCGGCACCGCAGCTGCCTCTTCCTCGTGCAGTCCGGACCTCGCCGCGGACCCGTGGACGGTGGACCGCCGGGGCCCTGCCTATGGCCCCGGCGCCTCACAGGCGGACCGGGCCCCGGCCTCGGCGCCGGTCCAGGGACCCATCCCCGAGGAGTACCGGGAGCTCGACGACGCCACGCTGCACGCGCGCATCACCGCCGCGCGTGAGGAGCTGGGCGAGCGCGTGGTGGTGCTGGGCCACTTCTACCAGCGCGATGAGATCGTGGCCCACGCGGACTTCCTGGGAGATTCCTTCCAGCTGGCGCGGGCGGCGCTCAGCCGCGAGGAGGCCGAGTACATCGTCTTCTGCGGCGTCCACTTCATGGCCGAGACCGCCGATGTCCTCTCCCGCGACGACCAGGCCGTCATCCTGCCCAATCTCGCCGCCGGCTGCTCGATGGCGGACATGGCCGATGTCGCCGGGGTGGAGGACTGCTGGGCGCAGCTCACGGAGGTCCTGGGCGATCTCGATGCCCCGGACGAGACCGGGAAGGTGCCGGTCATGCCCATCACGTACATGAACTGCTCGGCCGCGCTCAAGGCCTTCGTGGGCCGGCACGGCGGGATCGTGTGCACGTCCTCCAATGCCGCGGTCGTGCTGGAGAGGGCATTCGAGAAGGCCCACCGCGTCCTGTTCTTCCCCGATCAGCACCTGGGCAGGAACACCGCCCGGGCGATGGGGATCGGGCTGGAGCGGATGCCCCTGTGGTCGCCGGGCCGGCCGTACGGAGGGAACGGGAACACCGTCGCCTCGCTGGAGGACTCGCAGGTGATCCTCTGGCACGGCTTCTGCTCCGTGCACAAGCGCTTCACGGTGGACCAGATCTCAGCCGCCCGCGCCCAGCACCCCGATGTGCGGGTGATCGTCCACCCCGAGTGCCCCATGGAGGTGGTCGACGCCGCCGACGAGTCCGGCTCCACCGACCACATCCGCCGCGCCGTGGAATCCGCGCCGCCCGGTTCGACCTTCGCCATCGGCACGGAGATCACGATGGTGGGCAGACTCGCCGCGGAGCACCCCGAGCACACGATCTTCTGCCTCGATCCCGTGGTCTGCCCCTGCTCCACGATGTACCGCATCCACCCCGCCTATCTCGCCTGGGTGCTCGAATCCCTGGTGCGCGGCGAGGTGGTCAACCGGATCACGGTGCCCGAGGCCGAGGCCGCCGAAGCCCGCCTCGCCCTCGACCGCATGCTGGAAGCGGTGCCGAGATGAGCACCGCCCCTCTCCCTCCCTCGCCCTCGCCCTCGCAAGTGAGCACTTCCTGTCGGAATCCGGGGCTGAAAGCCACAGAAAGCGCTCACTCGGCGGGCACGTGGCCTGTGCCCCCGCCTCCGGCCGAGGTGGTTCAGCGAGTGGCACGCGAGGCGCTGGCCGAGGATGCACCGCGCGGTGATGTGACGGCGCAGGCCTTCGTGCCCGCAGACCTGTGGACCTGCACGGCGGTCATCGCCCGCGAGGCGGGGATCATGGCCGGAGGAGTGATGTTCGCCGCAGTCGCGGCGGCCGCCGCGGAGCACGGCGGCACCGGTGAGTGCCGCGTCGAGCAGACCGTCCCCGAGGCCGCCCCCTTCTCCGCAGGGGACACGCTCCTCACCGTGGAAGGTCCGGCGCACACCGTGCTGCTGGCCGAGCGCACCGCGCTCAACCTGCTGCAGCGCATGTGCGCCATCGCCGCTCTCACACGCCGGTACATGGAAGCGGTGGCCGGATGCGCCTCGGCGGCCACGGGCGCGCCCGTGCGGATCACGGACACCCGCAAGACCACACCCGGCCTGCGCGCGCTGGAACGGTACGCCGTGCGCTGCGGCGGGGGTGCCAACCACCGTGACGGCCTCTCCGATGCGGTCATGCTCAAGGACAACCACGTGGCGCTGCTGGGCGAGGGCGCGCAGCTCACGGCGGCGCTGCGGGCCGGCCGGGCGAGGCTGGGCCACACGACGCATGTGGAGGTCGAAGTGGACCGGCTCGAGCAGATCGAGGCGGTCGCCGCGGCGGGCGTGGACACCATCATGCTGGACAATTTCACTCCCGCCGAGCTGGTCACCGGCATCGGGGTGATCGCCGGGCGCGCGCTCGTCGAGGCCAGCGGCGGCGTCAGCCTGGAGACGGTGCGGGCCCTCGCGGAGGCGGGTGTGGACGTCATCTCCGTGGGGGCCCTCACGCATTCGGTGCGGAACCTCGACCTGGGTCTCGACACGGTCCCGGCGGACCACGGAGGCGGCTGATGCTCTACCTCGATCACGCGGCCTCGGCGCCGCTGTCCCAGGCCGCACTCGATGCCATGCACCCGTGGCTGACCGGCGGCCTGGGCAATCCCGCAAGCGTCCACGCGGCCGGAAGGCAGATGGCGGACGCGCTGGAGGCTGCGCGTGCGCTCGTGGCGGAGGTTCTGAGCACGGACGGGAGCGCTGAGACCCAGGGGCGCGCCGGGGAGCACGACGCCGGTGACTTCGGAGGCGGCACCACCGGCACTGCGACAAGCACCTTCCGGGTGCGCGCCGAGGAGATCATGTTCACCTCGGGCGGCTCGGAGGCCAATGCCGCGGCCGTGATGGGCATGGCCCGCGCCGCCCGTGACCGCGATCCCCGCCGCACGCGCCTGCTCGTGAGCGCCGTGGAACACTCCTCGGTGCTCGCCCCTGCCGCGCAACTGGCCGAGCGCGAGGGCTTCGAGCTGGTGACGCTGCCGGTGGACCGCGAGGGGGCCGTGGACCTCGCGGTGCTCGCCCGGGAGCTGGGACTGCCTGGAGCGGGCGGATCACTGCCGCCCGGACCTGGGCCGGGCGGCACCGGGAACGACCACGGAGGAGAAGGGGACGAAACCACAGCTCTGCCCTCGCCCGGCCCGGCGTTGCCGCCAACGGGCTCCTCCTCCCCCGCCCGCACGTGCGCCCTCGTCGCGGTGCAGGCCGTGAACAACGAGGTGGGGACGATCCAGCCTCTCGCGGAGGTCGCGGCCCTCGCCCATGCCGCGGGAGCGCGGCTGCTCACGGACGCCGTCGCCGCCGTGGGCGCGACGGACCTCGAGGAGCTCGCCCGGCTGGCGGATGCGCTCACGCTCTCGGCGCACAAGTTCGGCGGCCCGCAGGGGGCGGGGGTGCTCCGCCTCGCCCCCGGCACGCCCTTCGTCCCGCTCATGCCCGGGGCGCAGGAGAGCGGAAGGCGCGCGGGCACACCCGGGGTCGCGAACGCACTGGGCACGGCAGCAGCGCTGCAGGACGCGCTCGGGCAGGCTGTGCGCACTCAGGCAGCAGAGCTGCAGGAATCGCGCGGAGGCACCGCGCACGCCGAACCAGACGAGCGGCGCTCTCCGCGTGCGCAGAGCGAGCACGGCCCGCTGTGCGAACAGCACCGGCTGCGGGAGCGGCTCGAGGCGACGGTGCTCGCTGCCGCCGGCGGACGCGCCCGAGCCACCGGGCCGAGCGATCCCGCCCGGCGCTCGCCGCACATCGCCTCGTTCGCCTTCCCCGGCCTCGGCGGCGAGACCCTGCTCATGGAGCTCGAGGAGCGGGGAGTGCTGTGCTCCTCCGGTTCGGCCTGCCATGCCGGCTCCACGGAGCCCAGCCACGTCCTCCTCGCGATGGGTCTGAGCCCGGACGCGGCCCGCAGCGCCGTGCGCATGAGCTTCGGCCCCGATCTCACGGATGCGGATCTGCCCGCCGTCGCCGAGGCCGTCTCGGGAGCGGTGCGTGCCGTCGCGGGCCTCGGCGCAGAGGTCGGCGCGGGCCGCTGAGGGTCGGCGCGGGATCGCCGATCCGGGCTGAGCCGCTTGAGACCCAGTCGCCCGGAGGTCGCTGCGGGACCGGCAGCCCCACTGCAGACACGGGCCTCGTCTTCCCGCGGCCGCCTCGGGGCCCGTGTCGATGTGCCGCACGTCACGGCAGACCGTCTCGTTGTGGCACGATTGATGCCATGACCCGCACTGCCCTCGACTTCGACGAGAACTGGCTCGAACCGGACGAGATCGCCCTGATCCGCAGGCGCATGCCGCTGCCCTATGTGCACGGCGTGCCGGTGCAGCTGGACGACGACGGTGCGGCGGCGCGGATCGGACTGCTGCTGCGGACGCTGCCGGACGGGACGATCGGGCGCGAGATCGTCGGCGGGCGCGTGCGCTACCACGAGCCCCTGCGCTCGGCGCTGCTGCGGCACGCGGAGAAGGATCTCGGCACACTGGCACTGCCCACGCTGCCGGTCGCGCTCACCCCCTTCCACGTCGCGGAGTACTTCCCCACGGAGGGCGAATCGCGCTACGTCGATCCCCGCCAGCACGCCGTCGCGCTGTGCTACGTCCTGCCGGTGATGGGGGTGTGCGAACCCCGCCGGGACGCGCTCAGCCTCGACTGGCTCACACCCGCCGAGGCCGTGCGCCACGACGTCGTCGCCGAGATGATGCACGGGCAGGAGCACATCGTCCGCGCCGCGCTCGCGCATCTCGGCCTCCTCCCCTGACGACCTCGCCCGCGGGGGCACCGCGGCGCGCAAGTGCGATGCGGCTATACTCGTGAGCACACGACAGGGGAGCGCCGTACAGGGGCGCTGAGAGTGCGAGCATCGCAGACCCTCGAACCTGATGCGGCTAGTACCGCCGAAGGAAGTCGAGACTCTTCATCCCCTCCTGTCACGTTTCAGGAGGCACACACATGCGGAACACCGCGTCCGATCCTTCCCGCACCCCCACGGGTGCACCCACCGGCGCATCCGCCCAGGCGGCCTCGGCAAGCGCGGCGGAGACCGCATCGCCAGCGCCCTCGGCCGCAGCCCGCACCGTTCCGGCCGCAGCCGAGGCGAGCGCAGCCGAGGCGAGCGCACCGCGCACCCCGGCGAGCCGCTGGCGGATCGTCGACATCGTCGTCACCGCCGTCCTGGGCTTCGCGGTCGGCCTCGTGTTCTGGGCCTGGGCCGCGGCATGGTCCGTCTTCGAGCTCTGGACGATGGCGTTCCCGCCGCTCATGGGGCTGTTCGGAGGCGTGTGGGTGCTCGCGGGGCCGCTCGCCGCCCTCATCGTCCGCAGGCCGGGCGCGGCGCTCGTCTGCGAGCTGCTCGCCGCCGTCACCGAGGCCGTCCTGGGCTCGCACTTCGGGGCGACGGTCATCATCTCGGGCCTGCTGCAGGGCCTGGGCGCCGAACTCGCCTTCGCCCTCCTGCGCTACCGCCGGTTCGGCCTGCCCACCGCGCTGCTGTCCGGAGCGCTCGCGGGCGTGGGGCTCACAGCGGGCGAGATCGTCATGTACTACGCGGCGTGGGCGCCCGCATTCCAGGCCGTCTACGCCGTGCTCGGGATCGCGAGCTCCGTCGTGATCGCAGGACTCGGCTCCTGGCTGCTCATGCGCGCCCTGGCCCGCACCGGCGCGCTGGCCTCGCTCTCCTCCGGTCGCACGGCGCGCAGAATCTAGCGCCCCAGCGGTCTCCCGGTACTCACGCCGAGGCGCGGGGACACGGCCTCGGAGCGGCGTCGCTCATGCATCGTCCCGTGCCCCTGCCTCCGGCAGCAGTGCCGCCTGCCCCACACTTGTACCAGCACAGTTCGCTGTGTCGGAGCGTCAATGAGGGGCAGGTCCGCCGCACCGCTCACAGCACCGCCCGACCCGCCGCCCCGCCCGATGCACCCTCACCCTGTCCGATCCGCCTCCGCCCACCGGGCACACCGCCCCCAGACAAGAAGGACCAGGTGTCGCAGACATGACTCCGCACCCCGCCGCCGACAGCCCCTCCGGCCGTGCCCCCTCCCCCGGGAGCGCGGGCACCCGCTGGCGGGTCGTCGACATCGTCGTCACCGCGATTCTCGGCGTCGCGGTGGGCGTGGTGTTCCTGGGCTGGTCCGTGCTCTCACCGGTGTTCGACGCGTGGTTCGCCGCCTACCCGCCGCTGCGCGGGCTCATCGCGGGCATGTGGGTGCTCGCCGCGCCCCTCGGCGGTCTGCTCATCCGCAAGCCGGGCGCCGCGCTGTTCTGCGAGATGATCGCCGCGGCCACGGAGGCCGCGGCCGGTTCGCGGTTCGGCATGGTCATCCTCCTCACCGGCGCCCTCCAGGGCCTCGGCGCCGAGGTGGTCTTCTGGTGGCTGCGCCGTCGCCGGCTCCGTCAGGGCAAGCCCGCGGCCTCCGGACACACGCTGTGGACGACGCTCGCGGCCGGTCTGGGTGCCGGGGTCGCGATGTCGATCGGGGACAACATCATCTTCAACGCGGCGTGGTCGCTCGACCAGATGCTCGTCTACGCCGTCCTCGGCTGGATCAGCGGCATCGTGCTGGCCGGCGGCCTCTCCTGGCTCATCTACCGCGCGCTCCTGCCCACCGGCGCGCTGTCCGCCTTCGCCTCGGGCAGGTACGCACCCGGAAGCGCGACCGCATGACGGCGCTGCCCATCACCGCCCGCGGTTTCGGGTGGACGCATTCGGGCCGGGCGCGCCCGGCGCTGTCCGGACTGGACCTGCGCATCGAGGCCGGCGAGCGCGTGCTCCTGGCCGGGGCCTCGGGCGCGGGGAAGTCCACACTCCTCCACGCGATCGCCGGGGTGCTGCCGGAGGAATCCGGCGACAGCCGCGGCTCGCTCCTCGTGGGCGATGCGCCGCCCGCGGCCGCGCGCGGGGTCGCGGGGCTCGTGCTGCAGGACCCCGATTCGCAGGTGATCCTCGCCCGGGTGGGCGATGACGTCGCCTTCGGCATGGAGAACCTGGGCGTGCCCGCGGACAGGATCCCGGGCCGGGTGCGCGAGGCGCTCGAGACCGTGGGACTGCCGGTGGACGCGGCACATCCCACCCGTGCGCTCTCGGGCGGGCAGAAGCAGCGGCTGGCGATCGCGGGCGTGCTCGCGATGGATCCCGGCGTCATCGTCCTCGACGAGCCCACCGCGAACCTCGACCCCGCCGCCGTGCCCGCGGTCCGGGACGCAGTGCTGGCGGCACAGGCGCGCTCGGGTGCCACGATGGTGGTCGTCGAGCACCGGCTCGAGATCTGGGCCGACCATGTGGACCGGATGATCGTGCTGGGCACGGACGGAGTGGTCGCCGACGGCGCGCCGGAGACGGTGCTCGGGGATGCCGCGCTGCGCTCGCTCCTCGAAGGCGCGGGGCTCTGGCTGCCGGGCACTGCGGTCCCGTGCCTGCGCACAGGGGCGGGACGCGCCTCGGGGTCCGGCGGTGCTCCCGCCGTGTCCGGTAGGGCTGTGCCCGGCTCCGGTGCGGGCGGGCTCCCCTCCCCCGGCGAGGTGCTGCTGACCGCCGAGGAGGTCGCCGTCGCCCGCACCGGCGGCCCGCCCGTCGCCGTCGTCTCCGCCGAGGTGCGCTCGGGACGCGCACTCGCGCTCACCGGGCCCAACGGAGCGGGGAAGTCCACGGCCGCCCTGACGCTGGCCGGGCTGCTGCCCGAGGCCTCGGGCGCGGCGCGCGCTTCCGAGTCCCTGCTGGCCGGTCCCCGCCGTCCGCGTTCGGCCCAGCCCTCCCGGTGGAGGTCGCGGGCGCTCGTCACCCGGATCGGGATGGTCTTCCAGGAGGCCGAGCACCAGTTCCTGCGGCACACCGTCGCGGACGAACTGGGGTTCGGGCCGCACCGGGCGGGATGGGCGAAGAGCCGCATCGCCGAGCGGGTGGAGGAGCTGCTCACGCGGCTGCGGCTCACGGAGCTGGCGCAGGCCCATCCGCAGACGCTCTCCGGCGGGGAGAAGCGCAGGCTGTCCGTCGCGTGCATGCTCGCGGCGGCCCCGCAGGTGCTGGTGGTGGACGAGCCGACCTTCGGACAGGACGCCCTCACGTGGCGGGAGCTCGCAGCGATGTTCGCGGAGGAGCTGGACGGGGGCCGGGCGGTCGTCGCGGTCACGCACGATGAGGCGTTCGCGACCGCGCTGGGGGCTGACCGGCTCGAGTTCAGCGCATGCGGCCGGGGCTGCGCGGGGGACCGCTCGGCACAGGACGGCTCGGCACAGGACGGCTCCGCCCGCGGCGGGACCGCCGCACGGAACGAGGGGACACCGCATGTCTGAGGCGCTCACGCACTCGGCGGGATCGGCGGGACGCGCGCGCAGCTTCTCCGGGGAGGCCGCCGCACCCGTCCAGGACCTGCTCGTGCCGCTGCGGCGGCAGACCCCGGTCTCGCGGGCGAATCCGGTCGCGAAGCTCGCCGCCGTCGTCGTCCTCATGCTGGGCGTGCTGCTGAGCATCGACCTGGTCTCCGCCGGGGTCATGTTCGCGCTGCTCGCGGTCATCGCGGTGCCGGCGAGCGGACTGGACGTGGGCGCGCTGATCCGCAGGCTGTGGTTCCTGCCGGTGGCCGCCCTCCTCGCGGGCTGGGCGACGGCGATCATGGCGGAGAAGACCGGTGCGGTGCTCCTCGACCTGGGACCGTATCTGGTCACCACGGACTCACTGTCCGCGGGGGCGGCGATCACCCTGCGTGCCCTCGCGCTCGCACTTCCAGGCGTGTGCGTCGCGGCGACGACGGACCCCACGGACCTCGCCGATGCCCTCGTCCAGCACCTGCGCCTCCCCGAGCGCTTCGTCCTCTCCGCGCTCGCCGCCGCACGCCTCGTGACCCTGTTCGTCGAGGAGTGGAAGACGCTCGTGCTGGCCCGCCGCACGCGGGGCATCGGCGCGGATTCGCCGCTCGGCCGGGTCCGGGCGCTGGTGCCGCTCGCGTTCGCGCTGCTCGTGCAGGCGATCCGCCGGGGCACACGGCTGGCGATGGCGATGGAGGGCCGCGGGTTCGGCACGCGGGCACGGACGTGGTCGCGGATCTCCCGGTTCCACGCCCGCGATGCCTGGCTGGTGGCCGGTGCGTGCGTCTTCAGCGCGCTCTCCATCGGAGCAGCGGTGGTCGCGGGGGCCTGGCGGCTCATCCTCACATGAGACGGGAGCGGATGCGCGAAGACACCCACTTCTCACGCAGACGCCCAGTTCGCTCGACAGGACGCCCACTTCTCCCATGAACACCCAAGCATTTCGACCGATACCCGGGTGTCTGCGGAAGAAGTGGGCGTCATGTCTTCAAAGCGGCGTTCTGTGCGCCCCTGCGCTCAGTCGATCTGCAGCTCGCCCATCGCGTCCCAGCCCTCGCCGTCCACCTGGCGGGAGACGATCTGCGGGGTGCGCACGAGGTGCGGACGCATCGCCTCGAGGCCCTTGGCGAAGTGATCGCTCGTGACGTGCGGCTCCGCGCCCTCGTCCGTGAAGGCCTCGACGAGCACGTACTCGTCCTCCGCCTCGAGGCTCTTCGACCACTCGAAGAAGAGGTTGCCCGGCTCCGCGCGCGTGGCCTCGGTGAACTCGCGGACGATCTCCGGCCAGGCGTCCACGGACTCCGGCTTGACCTGGTACTTGACGACGATGAAGTACATGGGGGTTCCTTCCCTGTATTCGCGCGGATCACGAGTGCAGACACCCGGCAACGACACGCTTGTGACACGATCTGCGCCCCGGCCGGAATTCTCCGCTCCCGTCCAGGACCTGGACGTCTCCACTCCACCACACCCCGCTCACCCTGTCATGCCCGGTCTCTCGATCAGTGAGAGGCCGGGGCTGTGCCACAATCCACCCATGAGCGCGAGCACCCCCGGAACCCTCCAGCGAGCCGTGGCCGTCATCGACGCCGTCGCAGAGGGCAGCTCCACCGCGCGGGGGATCGCGGCCGCAACCGGCCTCCCACTGCCCACCGTCTACCGGATCACCCGTGAGCTGTGCGAGGTGGAGTACCTCGTGCACCTGCGCGAGGAGAGCCGCTTCGCCCTCGGCTATCAGCTCCACCGGCTGGCCGTGCGCCTCCACGAGGACCTGGGCCTGGACCCGCAGGTGCGCCGCGAGATCGCCAACCTCCACACCCAGACGGGCATGGCCTCCTACCTCGCTCTGCACCGCGGCGCGGACTTCGTCCTCGTCCACGTGGTCGACTCCCCGCAGGCTCCACGGCTGCGGCCCATGCGGTTCGGCTTCCGGGAGAATCCGCACGCGACGGCGTTCGGCAAGCTCGGTCTCGCCGCGGCCTGCGCAGCCGGCCGGGAGGACACGCTGGAGGCGATGACCCTCCGCGCGCTCACCCCGCACACGGTCACCGACCCACGCGCACTGGCGGCGGAACTGCAGACCGTCGCCGAGGCCGGGCTCGCCTGGGAGCGGGAGGAGTTCCAGGCGGGGACGGCCTGCGTGGCCGCCCCCTTCAGCTCCGCCTCCGGGACGCTGCTGGGCTCCGTGGCCGTCTCGGCACCGATGACGGCGTACCGCGGACAGGAGCGGCACATCGAGCACCTCGTCCGCTCGGCGGCGAGCAGGGCCGGGCGCATCTACCGCCTCGGCCGCGACTGAGGCGCCGTTCTCACTGGCCGATACGCGCCCCTTACCCTGCTGACGCTCCCCTCCTTAGCCTGGCCCCACACGGTCAGCGACGACCGCTGTCGATGACGACGCGAAGGAGGGACGATGTCGGACTTCAGGCCGCTCCCGTCCAAGTACCCCCAGCTCAACCAGATGGAGTTCACCGAGCACGCGCGGAGGGTGCTCGTCCGGATCATCAAGGTCGCCTTCCCCCACGAGACGGTGCCGGACGGCCCCTACGAGCGGATGGCGGACAAGCTCATCACGATGGCCGATGACGCCACCTGGTTCCGCATCCGGCTGCTGCAGGGCGTCGAGACGCTCAACACCTCCGCCGGCGGAGACTTCACCGCGCTGGAGGGGAGCGCCGCCCTCGCCGCGCTCAAACAGGTCCAGCACACCGACTTCTTCGACTACATCCGCCGCACCACCGTGCTCGAGATGTACGAGGACGAGGAGGTCTGGGAGGCACTGGGCTATGAGGGGCCCTCCTATGACAGGGGCGGCTACATCGAACGGGGCTTCGACGACCTCGACTGGCTGCCGGAGCCGCGCATCGAGGAGTACGACGGGGACCCCCTGCCGGACATCGTGGGAAGCGCCGGGCCGGTCGCGGCAGGGCCCAGGGGCGCGGCCCCGAGCACGGCGGCCGAGTCCGAGGCGGCGAGCGAGGCCGCGGGCACGGCCCGTTCGGCACCGGTCCCGGACCCCACGGACACGACATCGCAGGCGGGTACGACCCCGCCCGCCGATTCCGAGAGCGGACGCTGAGGAGCACGCCATGAAGAGCATCGACCGCAATGAGCCCAGCGTCGTCATCATCGGTTCGGGAGCCGGCGGAGGCACGCTCGCCCACGAGCTCACGAAGAAGGGCATCCCCGTCGTCGTCCTCGAGGCGGGTCCCTATCTCCGCAACGAGGACTACATGAACCTCGAGTGGGAGGCGTTCAACCAGATGGCCTGGCTGGACCCGCGGACCACCTCGGGCTCCTGGGAGATCGCCCGGGACTTCCCCAATCTGCCCGCCTGGATCGTCAAGGCCGTGGGCGGCACCACCACCCACTGGTCCGGGGCCACGCCGCGCTTCAAGGCCCACGAATTCAAGGCGCGGTCCGCCTACGGCCACATCGACGGGGCGAGCCTGCTGGACTGGCCGCTCACCCTGGAGGAGCTCGAACCCTACTACGACCGGGCGGAGAGGGCGATGGGCTCCACCCACCGCCACGGCAGGCCGCCGCTGCCGGCGAACAACAACTACAAGGTGTTCGCGGGCGGCGCTGAACGGGTGGGCTACCGGCACTACGCCACGGGCCCCTACGCCACGAACGCGGAGCCCTACGACGGCAGGCCCGCCTCCATCCAGGACGGCTTCAACTTCCAGGGGGACAAGCACGGCTCCAAGTGGTCCACCATGGTCCGGGAGATCCCGCGGGCGCTGGAGACCGGGCTGCTGGACCTGCGCCCGGAGTCCACTGCCGTGCAGATCACCCACGACAGCGCCGGCCGGGCCGACGGGGTCATCTACCTCGACGCGGAGGGGAGCATGCACCGGCAGGCGGCAGCGGTGGTGTGCGTGGCGGGCAACTCGATCGAGACTCCGCGCCTCCTGCTGCTGAGCGCGACCTCGCAGTTCCCCAACGGGCTCGCGAACTCCTCGGGCCAGGTGGGTCGCAACTACATGCGCCACCTCACCGGCTCCGTGTACGCGCAGTTCGAGCAGCCCGTGCGCATGTACCGCGGCGAGACGATGGCCGGGCTCATCGCCGACGAATCCGTCCACGATCCCTCGCGCGGCTTCTCCGGCGGCTTCTACATGGAGACGATCTCGCTGGGACCGGCGTTCCTCGCAAGCTTCGTGGAGCCGGGCGAATGGGGGAAGTCATTCACGGACAGACTCGATGCCTACGCTCGGACGGCGGGCATGTGGATCGTGGGCGAGGACATGCCGCAGTCGTCCAACCGGGTGACGCTCAACTCCTCCGCGCAGGATGTCAACGGGCTGCCGGTGCCCAACGTCCACTTCGACGACCACGCCAATGACATGACGATGCGCGACTACGCGTATTCCCGGGGCGAGGCTGTGTACAACGCGGTGGGCGCACTGTCCACGCACCGCACGCGGCCCTATCCCTCGACGCACAACCTCGGCACGTGCCGTATGAGCGAGAGGCCCGAGGACGGGGTGGTCGACAGGTTCGGCCGCGCGCACGATGTGCCCAATCTGTTCGTCTCCGACGGCTCGCAGTTCACCACGGGCGCCGCGGCGAACCCCACGCTCACCATCGTGGCGCTCGCGATGCGGCAGGCCGATCACCTCGTCGAACAGCTGAAGGCGGGCACTGTGTGAGGTGGGGCTGGGGGTCGGCCTCCACCGGTCGTGAAAGCTCGGCGCGGCGGCGCGACTGCGGCGGCGCGTCGAGCTTCCAGGACGGCAGCGCCACGCTTTCACGGCGTGGCGCTGCCGCTCAGAGCCCGGTCAGCACCGCCTTGAGGTCCGCGCGCACGGCCTCCCGCTGCTCTTCCGAGATCAGGCCGGTCACCGTCAGCGTCACGAGTGTGCGTTCCTCCCCGGGGCCCGTCTTCGCCTCGGCGGAGACCTGCAGCTTCGCTCCGTCCGCCAGGCCGCAGCGCCAGTACAGGCGCTTGGGGGTGTCCGAGGTCCGCGGCTCGCCCTCCAGCGCGATTCCGCCGAAGCTCCCCGCCGCCGTCACCGCCTCGCCCGCGGCTTCGCGCAGGCCAGGCCTGCCCGAGGCGCCCACGGGCAGCGTCCGGGAGACGCTCACCTGGAAGTCCCCGCGGCTGGACTGGCCCACGACGCGGCGGCCGATCTGCTGCTCGTAGGCGACCGTCGCTCCCTGCGCCCACCAGCCGGCGTTGTCGATGTGCCCTGCGATGACCGGGTGGATCGCCTCCGCGAGCTCGCCGTGCGTGAGCGCTTCGCCGCCCGCGGCCTCGAACGCCTCGACGAGGGTCCGCCACGGCAGCCCGGTGGCCGTCTCGATGGCCCGCGCCCGCTCCGGCACGCCCGCGGACCCGTTCGTGTTCTCTGCCATGTCCCCAGCGTAGCGGCGCGGCGGATCTCGCTGCAGGAACAAGGGGCACAGCGTCCGGAACCGCTGTGTCCGTGCCCCGTGCCAGACTGAGCCCATGTCGACCATGCAGTACGAGTGCACGTCATGCGGCTACAGGACGGCCAAATGGCTGGGCCGCTGCCCGCAGTGCCGGGAGTGGGGCACCATCGAGGAGTCCGTGCCCGCGCACCGGACCGTGCGCACGCAGGCCAAGCCCGCGGCCCAGGGCACGGGGGCCACCCCCATCACCGAGGTCGACAGGACGCTGGCCGAGGCCCGCTCCACTCACATCCCGGAGTTCGACCGGGTGCTCGGCGGCGGTCTGGTGCCGGGTGCGGTCGTGCTCCTGGCCGGTGAGCCGGGCGTGGGCAAGTCGACCCTCCTCATCGAAGTGGGCTCCTGGACCGCGCGACAGGGGGCGACCGTCCTCTACGTCACGGGCGAGGAATCGGCCGCGCAGGTGCGGCTGCGGGCGGAGCGCGTCGACGCCCTCTGCGACACCCTCTACCTCACCGCGGAGACGGACCTGGGGATCGTGCTCGGCACCATCGACCAGGTGAAGCCGGACCTGCTCATCATCGACTCGGTCCAGACCTTGGCCTCTGCCGACGTGGACGGTGCCCCGGGCGGGGTGGCCCAGGTGCGCGAGGTCGCCGCCGCCGTCATCCGCGCCGCCAAGGACCATGCCATCCCCACCGTGCTGGTGGGCCATGTGACGAAGGACGGTTCGGTGGCCGGCCCCCGGCTGCTCGAGCACCTCGTGGACGTGGTGTGCTCGTTCGAGGGCGAGCGCCATTCCCGCCTGCGCATGCTGCGCGCCGTGAAGAACCGCTACGGCCCCACGGATGAGGTGGGCTGCTTCGACATGACGGAGCAGGGCATCGAGTCCCTGCCGGACCCCTCCGGCCTGTTCCTCTCCCGCTCGACCACCAAGGCGCCGGGCTCCTGCCTCACCGTCGCCCTGGAGGGCAGGCGGCCCATGCTCATCGAGGTGCAGGCGCTCGTGGACAAGGCCAACGGCAATCCGCGCCGCACCGTGAGCGATCTCGACTCCAACCGCGTCGCGATGCTCTTGGCGGTGCTCTCTCCCCTGTATCGGACGGGCGAGGTGGACGTGTTCGCCGCGACGGTGGGCGGCATGCGCATCTCCGAACCTGCCTCCGATCTCGCGATCGCACTCGCGACGGCCTCGGCGGTCGTGCACAAGCCCCTGTACTCCCGCCTCGTCGCGGTGGGCGAGATCAGCCTCTCCGGTGAGATCAGGCAGGTGCCGGGGGTGAGCCAGCGGCTGGCGGAGGCCGCACGGCAGGGCATCACGAACGCCATCGTCGCCCGCGGTTCGCTCGACACCGTGCCCGCCCCACCCGGGATGCGCGTGAGGGAGGTGGAGACCCTGCTCGAGGCCGTGGAGACGGCCGGCCTGCCGATCGCGGTGAAGAAGGAGGAGGAGAGCGGGGAGTGATCGGCCGGGTCGCCGCTGTGCGATCATCGGCTCATGCGCCTGTGGAGCCTTGACCCAGCGATCCTCGACCGCGCCGCCCTCGTGGCCTGCTGGCGGGAGACGCTGCTGGCCCAGAAGGTCCTGAACGGGGGCACTCGCGGCTACACCCGGCACCCGCAGCTCGTGCGCTTCCGTGCGCACCCCGTGCCGCTCAGTGCCGTCGGCGCCTATCTCACGGGCCTGCGACGGGAGGCGACCTCGCGCGGCTACAGGTTCGACACCACCCTCGTCCTGCATCCCTGCGAGCCGGAGGATGCGGAGGGGATGACCGTGAAGCAGGGGCAGCTGGAGCACGAACTCGCGCACCTGCGCGCCAAGGTCGAACGGCGAGCCCCCGACTGGCTCCCCCGGCTGCCCATACCCGTCGAGGACGCGGGCGGGACGGCGGGCAACAGCACGGACACCTGTGAGCCCGCCCTGCGTCCGCACCCCCTGTTCACCGTGGTCCCCGGAGGGATCGAGCCGTGGGAGGTGCGTTCGGCTCCCCCGAGCGAGCAGGCCCCTGACGGTCCGGGACGCTGAGCCCCCGAAACGCTCAGCCCCCGGGACGTGATGCCGGCCTAAGGCACCGTGCCAGGCGGTGCCGTGTCAGACGACACCGTGCCGAGCGCATGATGCGAGCCGCTCACTCGCCTGAGCCGGTCGGCTCCTCGGTGGGCGACTGGGCCTGTTCGCTGGGATCCTCGGTGGGCTCCCCCGTCTCCTCGGCCTCGTCCTCGCCGGCCCTGAGGGTGAACGGCACCGGATCGCTCTCGATGTCGCCGAGCTTCACGACCAGCTCGTACTCCCCTGCCGCGAAGTCCTCCCCCGCCTGGTGGCAGGAGTCGTCCACGGGGATGCGGTTCCAGACGAGGGTGGTCTTCTTGGACTCCTGGGCGGGGAAGACGATGCGGTTCTCCGCCGTCTCCCTGTCGCCCTCCTCGTTCCGGCAGTAGCGGGAGGACCACACAGTGTCCCCCTCGTGGCGGACCAGGAACTCCTGCTGCTCGGTGCCCACGTCGATGAGGCAGTCGGCCGAGTGCGTGTTCTGCACCTCGATGGTGAATTCGGGCTGCTCGCCCTTGGGATACTCCTCGGCGTTCACATCGCCCTTGAGCGCCACACCGCCCGCGGGGCAGCTGCCGGAGGCCGCATCGCCCTCGGGTCCCGGTGCCTGGGGCTCGGCGACCTCCTCGACGGGATCGGGCTGGGCGGCTTCCGCCCGGACCTTGCCGACCGCCTTCACCATCAGCGTGATGCCGACCACCAGCAGGACGATCACCACCAGCGCGAGGACGAGCACCGTGATCCGGCGTCTGCGGTACATCGCCCGGCGGGCCGCATCGCGGGAGGCAGCGGTAGAATACTGCGGTCCCCGGGCATGCGGAGACGGCGCGGGCCCTCGCCCTTTCGCCACCTGTCGGGGGTTACCACGTCTGTCGCTGCTCATCGCACACGAGCCTACGCGGCACCGTACGAGAAGGACCGGATGACACACCGCACCGAAGCCTCCGAGCCGTTCCCGCCCGTCCGCCCCGGACAGCTGGCGCACATGCACGCGGCAGTCATCGGCTGGTACCGGGACAGCGCCCGCGCTCTGCCGTGGCGGGAGCCCGAGGCCTCTCCCTGGTCGATCCTCGTGTGCGAGGTGATGAGCCAGCAGACGCCCGTCGTGCGGGTGCTGCCGCGCTGGCGGGAATGGATGGGCCGCTGGCCCCGCCCCTCCGATCTCGCCGAGGCGCCCTCCGCGGACGTGCTCATCGCCTGGGACACGCTCGGCTACCCGCGGCGCGCACTGCGCCTCCAGGAGACGGCCCGGGCCATCGCGGAGCGCCACGGCGATCGCGTGCCGGAGACCGAGGAGGAGCTCAGGGCGCTGCCCGGCGTGGGCGACTACACCGCGGCCGCCGTCACGAGCTTCGCGCACCGGCAGCGCACGACGGTGCTGGACGTGAACGTCCGCAGAGTGCTGGGTCGTGCCGTTGCGGGACTCGAGCACCGTCCTTCGTCCGTCTCCAAGCGGGAGCGCGCATGGGCCGAGACCCTCGTCCCCGCCCGCGAGCACGTCGAGTGGAACGCCGGGCTCATGGAGCTGGGCGCGCTCGTGTGCACAGCCCGGAATCCCTCGTGCGAGGAATGCCCGCTCGCCCAGATGTGCGCGTGGCGGAGTGCGGGGAAGCCGGCCCATCCCACCTCGGTGAAGCGGACGCAGGCCTGGGCGGGCACGGATCGGCAGCTGCGGGGCGCGATCATGCGCAGCCTGCGGGAGGCGAGCGCCGCCTCGGGCGCGGTTGCAGCCTCGGCCGTGGCAGCGGAGGCGTCCTCCGAGCACGCGGGCGGCAGCGGAGCCGCGGCGGTGCCCGTCCGCCTGCTCGAATCCCCCGCCTCGGCCCTCTCCGCCGCCGAGGCCGAATTCCTCGACGCTCTCCCCGCACCGGTGCGCGCGGCGGTGCTTGCGGTCCGCGAGCTCGATGCCGGGGGCGAGCGCACCTCGCGCCTCATCGCGGACCTGGTCGCCGACGGCCTCGCACAGCGGACGGACGGCGCACTGCACCTGCCGGTGTGAGCCGGCACTCCGCGCCCGATCCCGCCTGCGGTCCGAGCGCTGAGGACTCGGGGCGCGGCCCACTAGGATGGGGCGACGGCGGAGCAGGCGAGGTGCACGGAGGACGATGTGGGAGCTCTTGCGGTAGGGGTGGCCGGCGGTTCCGGCAGCGGGAAGACGACGCTGACGCGGGCGCTGCTGGAGGAGTTCGGGAACGGGGCCACCGTCCTGTTCCAGGACAACTACTACAGGCGCAATGACCATCTGGCCTTCTCCGAGCGCGAGCGGCTCAACTACGACGCACCTGAGGCCTTCGACATCGACCTCATGGTCGAGCAGGTCCGGCAGCTCAAGGCCGGGGTGCCCATCGACTGCCCCGTCTACGACTTCACCCAGCACAACCGGGCCGAGGAGACGCTCACCGTGTCTCCCGCGCCGGTGATCGTCGTCGAGGGGATCCTGCTCTTCGCGGAGCCGAGGCTGTGCGAGCTGCTCGACATCCGCCTCTTCGTCGATACGGACGCCGATGTGCGCATCCTCCGCCGCATCCGCCGCGACGTCGTGGAGCGCGGCCGCTCCCTGGAATCGGTCGAGGCCCAGTACCTCGAGACCGTCAAGCCGATGCACGAGCTCTACGTGGAGCCGTCCAAGCGCCGCGCGGACCTCATCGTCCCGGAGGGCGGGCACAACACCGTGGCCCTCGACATGATCGTCCACCGCATCCGCCGCGAGTTCTGAGCGGAGCGGTCAGCACCTCATTCCCTCTCTGCCCACGGCACGCCGTAGCGCAGCAGCACCCCGCCGCTGTCGAGCGCACGGCACTCCCGCAGCGTGAGCGGTCTGAGGCCTCCGGCGGAACTGAACAGCGGTGTCCCCTCCCCCATGAGCGCCGGGGCGATGCCCACGAGCAGCTCATCCACGAGCCCCGCGGCGAGCAGGGATTCCGTGAGCGCGGCGCTGCCGAAGACGTAGATCGGCCGGTCCAGCTCCCGCTTGCGCCGGCGCAGCTCGCCGACGATGTCCGCGGTCACCTCGGTGTTCTCCCACGCGGCGGAGGTGAGCGTGCGTGAGGCAACGAGCTTGGGGGCGCCGTTCATGTAGGCGGCGATCTCCGGGTCGTCCTCGTCCGAAGACCAGTGCGCGGCCATGCCCTCATACGTGACGCGGCCGAAGACCAGCAGGCCCAGGCTCTCACCGAAGCCCAGGCTCAGCTGGCGCAGGTCCTCTCCCCAGATGTGCTCGTGGAAGGCCAGGTCCCACTTCTCTGGCCCCTCGAACCGCCCGTCGAGCGTCATGACGTTCCAGACGACGAGTTCTCCCATGGTTGGCCCCCTTCGACCGCTGACAGCTCCCGCGGCCTCAGGCTATGCCGATCGCAGGGCGGTGACAACGGTGCCGATTCCCGGGAGACTTCCGTCGCCGGCGATGCACGGGTTCCGCCCGTCATCCCGCCGTCCAGGAGAAATCGGCGAAGAGGTAGCGGTCGAGCGAGGGGCCCACGGTCTCTGCGACGTCCTCGATCGCGAGCTCGGCCAGGGGCGGAAGCTGCAGCACGTACCGGGCCATCACGAGCCCCAGCACCTGCGATCCGCACAGCGCCACCCGCGCCTCGGGCCGGGCTCCGGACAGCTGCGGGGCGAGCTTGCCGATGACCTCGCCCGCGACCACCCGGCGGAACAGCTGCCGCGATTCCTCGTGGGTGCCGATGTTGCGCACGAGCCCCAGGAACGAAGCTCCCAGATCCGTCTTCTCCAGTGTCGTGAGCACTCGCCGGACGAGTTCCGTGCCCGGGGAGGCGCCCGGGTCAGGCGACCCGAGCCGCCCGAAGGCCTCGAGGAAGCCCTCGGTCCGGAACGCCTCCGCGACCGAGACCGCGAACAGGTCCTGCTTGGTGCCGAAGTAGTAGTGGACGAGCTTGGTGTTGACCCCCGCGGCCCTGGCGATCCCCCGAATCGTCGCATGAGGGTAGCCCTTCTCCGCGAACTCGCCGCGGGCCGCCCGCAGGATCTCCTCCCGCGCCGTGCTCTCCCCCGGCCGGCGCCCCTGCCGGGGAGGAGGCGCCGCCTCCGCAGCAGTGCGCTCAGCACCTCGTTCCGTCACCGGGACCCCTTTCCTCCGACTCCCAGAGTAGCAATCCCAGAAAATTTCACCGCTCGATGAAAAGCCGTGCTAGCCTGGATTTCATCACACAGTGAATTCCTGTTCCGCACTTCCGCGCACCCGGAGGAGACATGCGAGCCCTCATCACCAAGGAGTTCCGCGAGCTCGCCCGCGACAAGCGGACCCTCGCGATGCTGATCCTGCTCCCCGTCCTGCTGCTCACGATCTTCGGCTACGCCGCGAACTTCTCCGTGGACCGCGTGCAGACGGCGGTGGTCGGGCCCGAGGCCGAGGCGCTGGCCGCGGAGCTCTCAGATCACGAGGCCGCCGAGGACGGGCTCGACCTCGCCATGGTCGATGCCGGCCTCGACCGGTCCGACGGCGAGCGGCTGCTGCGCGAGGGCGAGGTGCAGGCCCTCGTGGTGAGCACCGGGCCCGCCGCGGGAGCCGATGGGTCGGGCGGCGATGGGGCGGGCGGCAGCAGCGGCAGCTCAGACAGCGGCGCCGGTGCGGGCACAGAGCCGGACGCTCCTGCACCCCTCACCGACCGGATGCACGTCTATCTGGACGGCAGCAGCCTGTTCACCGCGCAGGCCGCACAGCGGACCTTCGCCCAGCTGGCAGGCGAAGAGGGGCGGCAGCGCGCCGAACAGGTCCGCGCCTCCGTGATCGACGCCCTGCAGGCCCACGCCGAGGCGGCTCCGGGGCCGGAGGGTGAGCGCGCCTCGGACACGGGGAACGCGCCCGGCCCCGCCGCTCTCCCCGATCTCGCCGAGCTGGCCCCGGAGACCGACCTCGATCCCGAGGAGTTCGTCACAGTCCTCTTCAACCCCGACCTCGAGACCTCCTGGGTGATGGTGCCCGGCCTCATCGGCCTGATCCTCACCTTCATCGGGATGATCATCACGAGCATCGGCCTCGTCCGCGAGCGCGAGACCGGCACCCTCGAACAGCTCGCGGTCATGCCCCTGGCCCCCAGCTCGATCATCCTGGGCAAGATCGCGCCGTATTTCCTCCTGGCGCTGCTCGACATGGTGATCGTGACGCTGCTGGGCGTCTGGCTGTTCGGCGTGCCGTTCGCCGGGAGCGTCTGGGTCTTCGCCCTCGCCGCGTTCGTGTTCCTCTTCGTGGTGCTGGGCATGGGAGTCCTCGTCTCCTCCGTCTCGCAGAACACCGGTCAGGCGATCCAGATGGCGATCATGCTCCTGCTGCCCCAGGTGCTGCTGAGCGGACTGATCTTCCCGTTGGAGTCGATGGCCGCGGGGGTGCGCTGGATCGGCTACATCCTGCCGCTCACCTGGTTCACCGACATCGCCCGCGGCATCATGCTCCGCGATGCGCCCCTCGAGGCGCTGTGGCTGCCGTTCGGCGTCCTCGCCGTCATGGCCGTGCTCATCTTCGGCCTCGCGACCCTCCGCATGCGGCTCTCGCTCACCCGGGGAGGTGCGCGCTGATGCTCATCGTGCAGAGCGCGAGCGTGCGCTTCGGCTCGCACACCGCCCTCGACGGCTTCACCGGGAGCTTCGCCCCCGGTCAGATCTCCGCCCTCGCAGGAGGCGACGGCGCCGGGAAGTCGACGCTGCTGCGCGCGCTCGCCGGCCGTGTGGGTCTGCGGCACGGACGAATCACCGTCGAGGGGGCCGGAAAGCGGACCGGCGAGGGAACCCGGGCCACGGAGGCGACCGCGCCCGGACAGCGCACTCCCCTGCCCGGCTCCCTCGGCACCGCCCTGCCCGCTCCGCGCGAGATCGGCTGGCAGCCCGCCTCGGGCGGCGTCTGGGGAAACCTCTCCGTGGACGAGAATCTCGCGTTCATCGCCCGGGTCTACGGCCTCGACCATCGCAGCGCACGTTCTCGCAGAGAGGAGCTGCTGGCCCGGGCCGGTCTGGACCGCGCCCGAGGCCGTATCGCCTCGCGCCTGTCCGGCGGGATGCGCAGGAAGCTCGGCTTCGTGCTCGCGACTCTCCACCGGCCCTCCCTCGTGCTCCTCGACGAGCCGACCACCGGCGTCGACCCCCACAGCCGCGAAGAGCTCTGGGCCATGATCGCGGACGCGGCGGAGGAGGGTGCGACGGTCGTGCTCGCGACCACCTATCTGGATGAGGCCGCTCGCGCGCACCAGGTGTTCCTGCTGGGCGGAGGCAGACTGCTGGCCTCCGGGCCGCCGGAGCGGGTCGCCGCCGATATCCCCGGAGTCCTCTGGGAGGCACCCTGCAGCGGGGAAGCGGGCCTTGCCGATCCCGCAGGCCCAACAGATGGCGCAGGCCCAACAGATGGCGCAGGCCGGGATCACGCCCCCGGCCCAGCGGGCCGCGGAAGGCGAACCCGCGGAGCAGACCGGACACAGGGCACGGAGCAGGCCGGGCGCGGCACAGTGGACATGATCAGCTGGCGGCGCGCACACACCCGCTATGCCTGGTCGTCCGAGGCAGACGCGGCTCCGCCTCCAGGGTTCGCGCCCAGTCGTCCCGATCTCGAGAACGCGAGCATCGTGCTGCTGCTCGCGGAGGAGCGTCACCTCGGCGAAACGGGTGGGGACACCGGAGCAGACAGCCGCACCGGCGCCGACAGCCATACCGGCGCGGCCAGCGCAGGCAGCCACGGTGACACCGCGTCGGCGGGACTCGGAATGCGCGTCAGCGCGCGCCCCCTCGTACGCGCACGTGACGTCGTGAAGCACTACGGGGGTGTGACTGCCCTCGACGGCGTCTCACTCGAGTTGGGTGCCGGCGAGATCGTGGGGCTGCTGGGCGGGAACGGTGCAGGCAAGACCACACTGATCCGTCAGATCCTCGGAGTGGAGCAGCCCAGCGCGGGATCCTGCGAGACCTTCGGGGAGACGCCCTCGACCGAGACCCGGAGGCGGATCGGCTACGTCGCCCAAGGGCTCGGCCTCTATCCCTCGCTCTCGGCCGCGGAGAACATCGACTTCGTCGCCTCGGTCCACCGATGCAGACCGACCGCCGAGGCCCTGGAACAGGCACGCGCGTGGGGCACGCGTCCCGTGCGCGATCTTCCCCTGGGCGCGCAGCGGACACTCGCCTACCTCACCGCAACTGTCCACGCACCCGAACTGCTGATCCTCGACGAGCCGACCTCGGGCATGGACCCGCTCGCCCGGGCGCGCCTGTGGGAGCGGATCCACGGCCATGCAGCCGCCGGTGCGGGCGTGCTCGTCACGACGCACTACATGCAGGAGGCCGCACAGTGCGACCGCCGGATCACCCTCGAGAACGGCCGCGTCAGCGCGGAGGAAGGAGCCTGAGCGGCGAGCTCACGCCGAAAGCGGCCAACTCAGCCGCGCCCCGGGGCCTCCGCTCACTCCGGGCGGTGCGCAAGCGCTCCCGCTCTGAAGGCCTCCTCCGTGAGCGGGCGGAAATCGACTCCGTCGGCCTCGTACCACTCGTCGAGCGCGGCGAGGTCTCCTCCGTCCTCGTACCCGAGTTCCAGCACACGCTCGCTCCAGCGCACGCCGCTCTCCACCAGGCCCTCCCGCACATCCTCCTCGACCGTGCCGTCCGCGACGAGCTGGTCCGCGATCTCCTGCTGGGTGGTGAGGATCGCCTCGGCGGCCTCGGGATCCATCTCCGTGAACTCACCCCCGGCAGCTCGCACATCGGCCACCGCATCGGCGCTCGAGCCGAGGATCGCGGAGGTCACCCCGTGCATCCAGTCGATGCCCGCCGCATCGAAGATGATCTGCTGATAGGCCAGGGGCAGCGAGGCGAAGCTCGAGCCGGCCACGTGCCCGGCCGTGACGGCCCCCGTGAAGCGCTCCTCGCCCAGCGTCGACACCTGTGGCGCGGCCTCCAGCAGCCCCGTCGATCCGGCCACCATGCCCTGCACGAAGATGCAGTCGACCGTGCTGCGCTGCAGCGCCTCGAACGCCTCGCCGTATTCCATCGAGACCGGGCTCGCACCCAGGCTCTGCGAGATGGGCGTCTGCACCGAACCGCCGATCCTGATCTGCCGCCCGCTCCAGTCCGACAGCGCCGTGCCCTCACTGCCGCATGCCGTCCAGTAGTTGCCCGAGGTGACGAGGGGGTTGAGCGGGACCAGGCCCTTCGAGGAGTACTCCTCGAGCAGCGCCGGGTCGTTCCAGCCGGCCTCGCTCATCTGCGCCTGGATCGCAGCCTCACCGGTCAGCGGGCCGGCGGGAACGTACTGGCTCAGCTTGTTGTAGGCGTCCAGCCGCGGATACTCGGCGACGAAGTACACAGGAACGGTGTAGGCGATGTCGAGGCGTCCGTCGGCGAGCGCATCGTCGACTTCCGGGTACCCCGCGATCGACTGGCCCCATGCCACGTCGAAGCTGATCTTCCCGCCCGACCGCTCCTCGACAGCCTCCATGAAGGACTTCTCCGCCACTGCGGCGGCCGCATCCGGCGAGGCCGCGTACGGCTGGATGGTCAGGGTGACCGGATCGAGGTCTGCGACAGCGGCATCGACCTCCTCCTGCGCGGCGCCGAACGCGAACCCGGCGTCCTCGCTCCCGCCCCCTCCGGCTCCGCCCACGCTGCCTCCGCAGGCGGACAGCAGCAGCATGAGGGGTGCTGCGGCGGCAAGGAAGTGCACGGCTCTCGACGTCATCGTCGGCTCTCCTTCGGGGTACCGGGCAGCGCACGCTCCTGGTCGAACGCCTGATCAGTCGCTGCCGACTACCCCCATCCTGTGATGCCTCTCACTTCCTGTCAAGACCGCAGGGCATGAAACCGCAGGTCAGAGCTGCTCAGGTCACAACCTCGGCGTCGGTGCCGCAGGGCTACCGCCTCCTGGTCACGGCGCCCGGTCACAGCCGCCGGAGCATGCGGGTGTTGCCCAGGGTGTTGGGCTTGACCCTGGAGAGGTCCAGGAACTCCGCCGTGCCCTCGTCGCGTGAGCGCAGGATCTCGGAGTAGGCCTCCTGCGAGACGGGGGTGCCGTCGATGACCTCGAAGCCCAGAGCGGTGAAGAAGTCCGTCTCGAAGGTGAGGCAGAAGACCTGCTGCACGCCCTGCGCACGTGCGTCCGCGAGCACCTGCTCGACGAGGATCCGTCCGATCCCCCGGCCCCGGTAGGCCTGATTCGTCGCGATGGTGCGGGCCTCGGCGGTGTCGGCCCAGATGACGTGGCAGGCAGCACAGCCGGCCAGCACCTCGGTGCCGTCGGACTGCGGTTCGACGACGAGCCAGAACTCGTGGATCGCCTCGTAGTAGTCCACCCGCTCCTTCGCGACCAGGATGCGCTGCTCGACCATCGGCGCCAGAAGCTCGACGAGCGCGGGGACGTCGGTCGCACGCGCGCGGCGCAGCACGAGACCGCCGGGAAGCTCGTGGGAACGGTACTGGGCGCTGATCAGTTCGTCTGCGAAGGGCATTCCCCCATTCAACACCCGCACGTTCTCCTGCGCGAAAGCGAGTGCGAACCGGCCGCTGTGGCCTGCCGTGCGCGCATCGTCGTCTGCCGCCCCCGCTGTGGTCTGCCGTGCGAACGCGAAATCGCCGCTTACGCGTTCGCACGGCAGACCACAGCGCAGAGGAACGGAGCGCAGGTGCGCGTGCGGCGCTGAGGGGCAGGCACATGAGCGCGCGCAGACGACGAGAGCCCGGGTGGGCGAGGAATGCTCCTCGCCCACCCGGGCTCCGCCCCTCGGCAGGGCTGACGTGTCGCTGGGGTGATCCCCGCTCATGCGGGGAGCGCGCCGACTCCCGGCCGCGCCAGTCTGGACTGCGGGGCCGAGCCGGCCTCACGCCGCACCCGGGCCCTCAGCCTCACTCCGACTCGGTGGCCTCCGCGACGGCGTGAGCCTCAGCTCCACCGGGTCCGCCCACGGGTGCGCTCGCCACGGCGTTGGCACCGCTGGCTTCCGGGAACGCGCCCGTGCCGCCCTCGGAGTCCTCGCCGTCGCCTTCGCTCATGCGCGCCAGCCCGCGCGGGTCCTCCTCGCCGCGGAAGGTGAAGGTCTGGTCCAGCCCCTCGCCCTCGACGTCCACGTAGACCCTCTGGCCGGAGTGCAGCTCGTCGAACAGGATCCGCTCGGAGAGCTGGTCCTCGATCTCATGCTGGATGGTCCGGCGCAGCGGACGCGCACCCAGCACCGGGTCGTAGCCGCGCTCCGCGAGCAGATCCTTGGCCGCCTGGGTGAGCTCGACGCTCATGCCCTGGTCCGCCAGGCGCTTGTCGAGACGGGCGATGAAGAGATCGACGATCTGGAGGATCTCGTTCTTGTCCAGCTGCGGGAACACGATGGTGTCGTCCACGCGGTTGAGGAACTCGGGGCGGAAGTGCTGCTTGAGCTCCTCGTTCACGCGCGCCTTCATCCGCGAATAGTCCGTCGTGGGATCGCCCTCGACCTGGAAGCCGATCTGCTGCCCCTTGGCGATGTCCTTGGTGCCCAGGTTCGTGGTCATGATGATGATGGTGTTCTTGAAGTCCACCTCACGACCCTGCGAATCCGTGAGGCGCCCGTCCTCGAGGATCTGCAGCAGCGAGTTGAAGATGTCCTGGTGGGCCTTCTCCACCTCGTCGAACAGGACCACGGAGAACGGCTTGCGGCGGACCTTCTCCGTGAGCTGGCCGCCCTCCTCGTAGCCCACATAGCCCGGGGGCGAGCCGAACAGGCGGGAGACGGTGTGCTTCTCCGCGTACTCGGACATGTCCAGGCTGATGAGCGAGTTCTCGTCGCCGAACAGGAACTCCGCCAGAGCCTTCGCGAGCTCGGTCTTGCCCACGCCGGTGGGGCCGGCGAAGATGAACGAGCCCGAGGGCCGCTTGGGATCCTTGAGGCCGGCGCGCGTACGGCGGATCGCCCGGGAGACGGACTTGATCGCATCGTCCTGGCCGATGATCCGCTTGTGCAGCTCGTCCTCCATGCGGAGCAGACGGGCCGACTCCTCCTCCGTGAGCTTGAAGACGGGGATGCCGGTGGCATCGCCGAGCACCTCGGCGATGAGCTCCTCGTCCACGACGGCCGCACCGCGGTCGCCGGACTTCCAGCGCTTCTCCTTCTCCTCCTTCTGCTTGTTCAGAGCCATCTCCGCATCGCGCTCCGACTGCGCGAGGCTGAAGTCCTGCGCGTCGATCGCGGCCTCCTTGCGGCGGCGCGCGGCGAGGATCTCGTCCTCGAGCTCCTTGAGCTCCGGCGGGGCGGACATCCGCGTGATGCGCAGCTTCGCACCGGCCTCGTCGATCAGGTCGATCGCCTTGTCCGGGAGGAAGCGGTCGTTGACGTAGCGGTCGGAGAGGTTGACCGCCGCGGCCAGCGCACCGTCCGTGATCGTCACCCTGTGGTGCGATTCGTACTTGTCGCGCAGTCCCTTCATGATGAGGATCGCGTCCGCGAGCGTGGGCTCCGGCACCTGGATGGGCTGGAACCGGCGCTCGAGTGCGGCGTCCTTCTCGATGTTCTTGCGGTACTCGTCCAGCGTCGTGGCGCCGATCGTCTGGAGCTCGCCGCGGGCCAGCATGGGCTTGAGGATGCTCGCCGCATCGATCGCGCCCTCCGCCGCACCGGCGCCCACGAGGGTGTGGATCTCGTCGATGAAGAGGATGATGTCGCCGCGCGTGCGGATCTCCTTGAGCACCTTCTTCAGGCGCTCCTCGAAATCGCCGCGGTAGCGCGAACCGGCCACGAGCGAGCCGAGGTCCAGGGTGTAGAGCTGCTTGTCCTGCAGCGGCTCCGGCACATCGCCGTTGACGATGGCCTGTGCCAGCCCCTCGACCACGCTGGTCTTGCCCACACCGGGCTCGCCGATGAGGACGGGGTTGTTCTTGGTCCGGCGCGAGAGGATCTGCATGACGCGCTGCATCTGCAGCTCGCGGCCCACGACGGGATCGAGCTTGCCCTCGCGCGCGGCGGCGGTGAGGTTGCGCCCGAACTGGTCGAGGACGAGCGAGCCCGAGGGCGTGCCCTCCTCACGGGCGCCCGTCGATGCCGGCTCCTTGCCCTGGTAGCCGGAGAGCAGCTTGATGACCTCCTGCCGCACGCGCGCCAGGTCGGCACCGAGCTTGACGAGCACCTGCGCGGCCACGCCCTCGCCCTCGCGGATGAGGCCGAGCAGGATGTGCTCGGTGCCGATGTAGCTGTGGCCCAGCTGCAGCGCCTCGCGCAGGCTGAGCTCGAGGACCTTCTTGGCGCGCGGGGTGAAGGGGATGTGCCCGGACGGAGCCTGCTGGCCCTCGCCGATGATCTCCGTGACCTGCGCGCGCACCTGGTCCAGCGACACGCCCATGCCCTCGAGGGCCTTCGCGGCGACGCCCTCACCCTCGTGGATGAGTCCCAGCAGGATGTGCTCCGTGCCGATGTAGTTGTGCTTGAGGAGCTTGGCCTCCTCCTGTGCGAGCACGACGACGCGTCGGGCTCGGTCGGTGAACCTTTCGAACATGTGGCCCTCCTCGTGGTCTGATTCCTAGCACTGTAACCACGTGGTCCGCGCGTGTATTGCAGTGTTCGCCGTGAGCCGAAACGTGTTCGCCAGGAGCGGATTCACGCAGCCGCCGAGGCCGAGACCGGACACGGCGATGCCCCGGAGGGATCCTCTCCCTCCGGGGCATCGCAGCCGTGACGACCGGGTGCTCTCAGGCGTGCGCCTGGTGGTAGGCGTCGATGACGCTCTGCGCGATGCGGCCGCGCTCGGAGACCTCGATGCCGTTCTCCTTGGCCCATTCGCGGATCTTCGCATTCACATTGTTCGAGCCCGCCGAGGGAGTGCTGCGACGGGCGCGCGCGGGCCGGCTGCTCGCGGCGACCCTGCGGCCCTTCGAGATGTAGGGAGCCAGCGCCGCGCGCAGCTTCTCCGCATTCTCCGAGGACAGCTCGATCTCGTATGTGCCCTGATCGATTCCGAACCGGACCGTCTCCGCCGCTTCCGAGCCGTCGATATCGTCAGTCAGGACGACCTTCATCTCGCGTGCCATTGCGCGCACTCTCCTGTTCGTCGTGGTGGACAGGCTCTTCCGGCGCATTCCCATGCGCCTCGGCTTCTTCCTCAGCCTTCTGCCTGTCGAGCTGCCGGTAGTACTTCTCCATCTCATCCCGTTCGGTGGAATCCGAACGGAGGATGCCCCGCATTACGTACCAGAACAGCAGGCCGACGCAGATGGAGGGAAGCAGAACCTTTATGTACTCCACGATCACACTACCTTGTCGTCAGTCGATTTCACAGCCGAAATGGCCTTTTCATGTTCCGACGGGCTTCACGAGCGGGAAAAGGATCGTCTCCCGGATGCCCAGACCCGTGAGGGCCATGAGCAGCCGGTCGATCCCCATTCCCATTCCTCCGGCGGGCGGCATGCCGTATTCCATCGCCATGAGGAACTCCTCGTCCACCCGCATCGCCTCAGCGTCACCGCGCGCGGCGTCGCGGGCCTGCGCTTCGAAGCGCTCTCGCTGCACGACGGGATCGTTGAGCTCCGAATACCCCGTCGCGAGCTCGAAGCCGCGGACGTACAGGTCCCATTTCTCCACGACCCCCGGCCGGGAGCGGTGGGCCTTGGTGAGCGGCGAGGTGTCCACCGGGAAATCCGTGACGAACGTGGGCTCGTGCAGATCGTCCGCGAAGAAGTGCTCCCACATCTCCTCGACATACTTGCCGTGGCCCGCGAATACTCCCTCGAGGTCGATCCCGTGCCGGTCGGCGAGGGCGGCGAGCTCCTCCACCGATGTCTCCGGCGTGATCACCGCGCCGATGCGCTCGGAGAGGGAGGAGTACATGGGAATGACGCGCCATTCGCCGCCGAAGTCGTATTCGGTACCATCGGCGAGCGTCACGACATGCGAACCGCATGCGTCCATTGCCGCATTCTGCACGAGCGCCTTGGTGAGTGCGGCGATGCTGTGGCAGTCGCCATAGGCCTCATACGCCTCGAGCATCGCGAATTCCGGGGAGTGCGTGGAATCCGCACCTTCGTTGCGGAAGTTCCGGTTGATCTCGAAGACATTGTCCAGACCGCCCACAAGAGCGCGTTTGAGGAACAGCTCCGGCGCGATGCGGAGATACAGATCCATGTCATAGGCATTGATGTGCGTCGTGAAGGGGCGGGCCGAGGCGCCGCCGTGCATCGTCTGCAGCATGGGCGTCTCGATCTCCGTGTATCCACGCCCGTCGAAGGTGCGGCGGAGGGACTTCATGACCTCCGCGCGCACCCGGACGTTCTCACGGGCCTGCTCCCGAGTGATGAGGTCGATGTAGCGCTGGCGCATGCGCGTCTCGTCGGTGAGCTCGGTGTGCAGGGTGGGCAGCGGCCGCAGCGCCTTGGCCGCCATCTTCCAGTCGTCGGCCATGACGGACAGCTCGCCGCGCTTGGACATGATCACCCGGCCGTGGAGGAACAGGTGATCGCCCAGGTCGACATCGTGCTTGTAGGCCTCGAGGCTCTCCCGGCCGACCTCGGCGAGCGAGAGCATGCCCTGGAGGCGAGTGCCGTCGCCGGCCTGCAGCGTGACGAAGCAGAGCTTGCCCGTGTTGCGCTGGAACACGACGCGACCGGCGACGCCCACGACGTCCTCGGTCTCCTCCCCCGGCTCGAGGTCCGCGTGCTCCGCGCGCACCTGCGCGAGCGTATGGGTGCGTCCGACCCCCACGGGATAGGGCTCCCTGCCCTCCTCGAGAAGTGCGGAGCGCTTCTCCTTGCGGATCCGCAGCTGTTCTGGATCGTCGTGGGCGACAGGTGTGGGGTCGTTCTCCGGCATGGGTCCAAGGCTACCGCGCGGGGATGCCCGGGAGGTAACCGCCGAGGCGGGGCAGCCGGAGACGGTGGCCGCACCCGCCGGTGCGCCTCGGCTCCCGCACTCCGGCGGCCCGGCTGTCCGGCCTCAGTCGCAACCGCTCTCGCCGAGCACGTCCATGAGCGCGGCGGCGCGCTGCTGGTCCACTGTCCCGTTGGCCAGCGCCCGTGCCGTCGTCGCCCGGCCGAGCGCGGTGTAGGAGTCCCGCACCTCGGTGCCCCCGGCGGTGAGTGCGTACTCCGCGAGCGCCTCGACATGGGCCCGCACAGTGCCGACGTCCCCGCGGCTCACGGGCCCCGTCAGCGCTCGCGGCCCGGACTGCAGGATGTTCGAGGCGCTCGCGTGCACGAGCGAGCTCAGCACGCGCGCCGGGTCCTCGACCCCGACCTCGCGCAGCACGTCCATCGCCTGCGACAGGATCGCGGCGGTGTGATTGGCCGCATGCGCGATGGCCGCGTGGTAGAGCGCACGGTCCGCCTCGCGGAGCACCACCGGCTCCGCGCCGATCTCCACGACGAGTGCCTGACCGATCGGCAGCACCGGCTTGGGCGCGGTCACCCCGATCGTCGTCTCGCGCAGCCGCGGCAGGTCCATGCTCGTACCCGTGAAGGCGAGGGAGGGGTGGAGGGCGATGGGGATCGCCCCGGCCGCGGAGGCGGGGGCGAGCACGTCGAGGCCGTGGCGGCCCGCGCAGTGCACGACGATCTGCCCGGCACTGAACCGGCCCAGTGCCGCGAGGCCGGAGACCAGCGGCGCGATCTCGTCGTCGGGCACCGTGAGCAGCACGAGCTCGGCCCGCTGGACGAGAGTGTCGGCGTCGAGGACCGGGGTGCCGGGCAGCATGGCGTCGGCGCGGTCCCGGCTGGCCTGGGAGCCCGCCGTCACGCCGACGATCTGGTGTCCGGCCTCGCGCAGCGCGGCCCCCATGACCGCACCGACCTTGCCCACGCCGATGACGCCGACGCCCAGCCGTGTGCTGTCCTCATGATTCATGTGCGTGCTCCCTGCAGTTCCGTGTCGAGCTCCTCCCGGGCCGACCGCGTCCGCTGCGCATGCTCGTCGAAGAGCCGTGCCGCCGAGGCTGCGGGCAGGTGGAAGAAGGAGGGCGTGATGGGGCCCGGCGAGATGTGCAGCTGGATGCTGGACAGCGCCAGCCTCCGCTGCAGCGGGCCCTGGTGCAGGCGCATCGACTGCACCCGCGCGTGCGGGACGAACTCGAGCACCCGGGTCAGCCGGCCCGAGCGGATGAGCGCGAAGGAGCCGGTGAGCGCGTGGGCGTTGCGCCTCCACGTGAGCGGGTCGAGCCACCGGGAGGAGCGCGGACGGCCGAGGAACTGCTCCTCGGCGAGCTGCGCCTCGGCGGTCTGTGAGTCTGCGGGCTGGTCCGCGGCGAGCTGGTCCGCGGCGGGCTGTGGGCCGGCGTGTGCGGGCCCCGTCCGCTGCGGCTCCGCGGACGCCGGTCCTGCCTGCGCCGAGCCTGCCGGTGCGGGCCCCAGCATGCCGGCGAGCACGAGCGCGCGGGCGCTCACTCCCGGCGCCGGGCGCGGATCCGGCATGGCGAGGCCGAGCATGAGCATGACGTCGTCCGCCGAGCCCACCGGCAGGAGGACGCTCTGGGCGTGGTCGTCGCTGCCGGCCTCGGACGCCATCGTGAAAGTGGCCCGCCACCAGCCTGGAATCCGCCACAGGAGCGGCTGCGTGAGCTTCACCGCCTGGATCCGATCGAGGGGGATGATGCGGTTCGTCGTCGAGGTGAGGCCGTGGCTCACGCGCAGCCCGTCCTGCGTGATCGCGACCGTGAAGTTCGCCAGCGAGAGCTCGCTGCGCAGCACGCCCACGATCGCGAAGACGGCGGGGATCAGGCCGAAGAGCGTGGAGAACCCGGCCTCCGGAGGCGCGAACACGAAGAGCACCACGATCAGCACGACGAAGGCCACGAGGGCGAGCGCGCTGATGAGCATCGCCGTCGAGAGCAGCGCGCCCATCGCCAGCCGGTGGAGGGGCACCCGCAGGAGCCGCCCTTCCGATTCCGCCTGCGGGTGCAGGCGGTAGGGCGCGAGCAGCTCGGTGAGCGAGGCGGAGAGGTCGCCGGCGACGTCCTGGGCGTGATGCTGCAGCCCCTGGAGCCGCTGCCTGCTCACGAGGCGCTGGCCCAGCGGAGCCGCCGCGGCGGAGGCCGCCCGCACATCCTGCGCGCCCGCACCGCCGGACATACCCGGCATGCCCGGTGTGCCCGGTGTGCCCGGTGTGCCCGGTGTGCCCGGCGCTGCGCTCGGGCCGAGACCCCCCGCAGCACCGGGGTGCTCCTCGGCGGTGCCTGGAGTCTCCTCCCCGGCGAACCGGCCGGCCTGACCCGCCGGGCCGGGCTGACCCGCCGGACTGTGCTGACCGGCCTGACCGTGCTGGGTCTCCTGCTCCGCCCGGCCCGCACCGCTGCGGAGGGCGCGCAGGTGGGAGAGGATCTCCTCGCGCAGTTCCTCCGCGCGGGCGCGCTTGAGATAGGCCAGGGTGATGTCCGACCCGCTGCCCCCCGCCACGTCGAACACGAGGGAGGAGAGGCCCAGGAGACGCGGCAGGAACGGCAGGGAGATGTCCACCGACTGCACCCTCTCATGCGCGGCCGAGCGCTCCTTCTTCGCGAGCACTCCCGTGCGCAGGCGCACGCCCTCGGCATCGATGCGGTAGCGCGTCGCACGCCAGCTCAGCCACAGGCCCAGACCCACCAGCGCGAGGGCGAGGAGCAGCAGGCCCACCCCCGCGAGGACGAGCAGGGGGTGCTCCCGGATCGCCGCCCGCAGCATCTCGAGACCCTCGACGATGCCGCCGTCGCCGCCGTCCTCCTCACTGCGGGTCTCGGCTCCCACCGCGCCCCGCACGAAGGATTCGAGGAGGTTCTGCATGTTCTGCAGAGCGATGTAGAAGAGCACGCCGAAGGCCGCGAGGATCCCCGCGCCTCCCTTGAGCACGGGCGTCAGCGGATGGACGTGCCGCCACTCCGACTCGGGCCTGCCGTGCTGTTCGGGCCCGCTGTGGCGCTCGGGCTCGCCCCCGGAAGCGGGGTCCTCGGGGCTCACAGCCCCGCCAGCTTCGAGCCGCCCCGGGCGGCGAGGGAGTCGCGGAGCGCTTCCGCCTCCGCCCGGGGCAGCCCCGGCAGGCTCGCGTCCGTGGACGCCGAGGCGGTGTGCAGCTCGAGGCTCGCCAGTCCCGCCATGCGCAGGAGCGGTCCGGCGCTGACCTCGACGAACTGCAGACGGCCGTAGGGCACCACCGTGGTGGAGCGGAACAGGATCCCGCGCTGGATGAGCAGATCACTCTCCCGCTCCCGGTAGCCGATGGCCCTCACCTGCCGCACCGTGATGACGGCCTCGACGGCGAACGACAGCAGGAACAGGACTGCCAGGGCGAACCCCAGCCACACGAGCCAGGTGAGGTCGAAGACGAGGCCGGCCACTCCGGCGCCGGCCGCCGCGAGCACGACGAGCCCGGAGCCGATCCCCGAGCCCAGCAGCTTCACGCGGGCGTAGGCCGGGCTCACGGGGTTGAGCCCCGTGCTGTGCCCACCCGGTGAGCTGCCGTGCTCACGCGGTGCGCTTCCGGCGGCAGCAGGTCCGGCCGAGTGCTGGGCCTCGGGTAGGGAATCGGGGTGCGGACTGTTCATGCGGGAACCTCCGGGGGATCGGTGCGAGGGCCGCGGCGCCCCGGGGAATCGCGGGAGCCTCCCGAGCGCGGGCCGCCTGGCGGAAGGGAGCAGAAGGACTCCACGAGGAGGCCCGTGGCCATGAGGACGGCGGCCGCGCCCACCGCCGCGAGCATGCCGAGGCCCTCGGCCGCCCGCAGGCCGGAGGCCGAGACGAAGAGATAGACGGCGGCGCCCGCGTACCAGCCGGTCAGCACGGAACCGGCCAGCGCCGCGGCCTTCGCGAGCATCGCCACGCGTGCGGCCCGGACCGGATCGATCTCCGTCTCCCGGTCCCCGTCGCGCCACTGCCGGACGGGCCAGCCCAGCAGGAACAGGACCACGGACAGTCCGAGCATGCCCACGATCGCCGGCCAGGGCACCTGCGGCAGCGCCGCTCCCGTGCGCTCCAGGAGCGTGTGGAGGCCGATGCCGACGACGAGGCCCACTGCACCCCACAGGGCCAGCTGGCTCACGCGCGTGCGGTTCATGGGCTCCGGGGCTCCTCAGATGCCGGTCATGCGGTCTCGGGGGCGATCACGGGCTCCGCGGTGTCGCGGATCCCGCTGGCGTCGGCGGCGGCCTCGCACGCCTGACTGACGGTGCGCGGACCTGCCGGTGTGTCCACGATAGCGTCCGCCTGGAGCTGTGCCCACGGCGCCAGGACGAAGGCGCGCTCGCCGGCGCGCGGATGCGGCAGGCTCAGCACCTCGTCCTCCCACACGACGGCTCCTGTCGCACCGGCCCGACCCGCGCCTGTCCCGGCGACGCCGTCCTCACCCGCACCGGTCACCGCGCCCGCGCTCGCCTCCGCGCCACCGCCGCCGGCGCGCCGTGCGCTGATGAGGTCGAGGTCGAGGGTGCGCGGACCCCAGCGGACCTCGCGCGTGCGCCCGGCGGCGACCTCGATGCCCTGGCACACGGACAGCAGCTCGCGCGGCGGCAGTGCGGTCCGGACCAGCACCGCCGCATTGTGGAAGTCCGGCTGCTCCACTCCGCCCACCGGGGCGGTCACGAAGATCGACGAGCCGGCAACGAGCGCGATCCGCGGGTGCAGGGACAGCGCGTGCGCGGCGTCCTGCAGGGCTGCGCGGGCGTCGCCGAGGTTGGCGCCGAGGGCGATGACCGCCTCATACTCCTCTGCCGAAGACCCCGCCTCCGCGGCCCTGCGGCGCACCGTCACCGCCACATCGGCGAACTCGTGCGCGATGGGCGCCTGGGGCTTGTGGACGGTCACCTCCGCCTCCGGGGCGAACTCCAGGCAGGCATCCGCGAGCGCACCGGCGAGGGCCTCGATGAGGTCGAAGGGCTCGCCCGCGATGATCTGCACGAGCCGGTCCGCGAGCGCACCGTAGTCGGCGGTGTCGGCGAGGTCGTCGCTCGCGGCGGGCACCGACAGATCGCGGAACAGCACCACATCGGCGACGAAGTCCTGCCCCTCGCGCTTCTCGAACTCGAAGACGCCGTGGAAGCCCCGGGCCCGCAGCCCGGTCAGCCTGATCGCATCAGCGCTCATCCGTCCTCGCCTCCGCCCGCGCGCACCCGCGCGCTTCCGGCTGTCCGCGTACGGGCGAGGGCGGCCTCGCGCACGGCCTCGGCCGCGATCCGCGAGGACCGCGGCTCGTGCACCCGCACCGCCCAGGCGCCGGCCTGCGCGGCCAGCACCGTGAGCGCGGCGGTGGCGGAGTCGCGGTCGGAGAGGCTCGCCTCCGCGGCCGCGCCCTCCGGCGCCGCGAGCGCGGACAGGAAGCGCTTGCGCGAAGCCGCGACGAGCAGCGGCATGCCCATGCCCGCGAACACGTCCAGCCGGCTCACGAGGTCCCAGTTGTGCTGTGCGTTCTTCGAGAACCCGAGGCCGGGATCGAGGATGATGTCACCGCGCCGCACACCCGCCGCGCAGGCGACCTCGATGCGCTCCTCGAGCTCGGAGACGACCTCGGCGACGGTGTCCTCGTAGTGCGGCCGCACCGACGTGTCACCCAGGTGGCCCCGCCAGTGCATGAGGATGATGGGCGCCCCGGTCTCCGCGGCGAGCCCGAGCATCCCCGGTTCGCTCTGCCCCGCGGAGACGTCGTTGACGATCGCCGCACCGGCCTCGAGAGCGGCCCGCGCCACGGTCTCCCGCATGGTGTCGACGCTGATGACGGCACCATCGCGCGCCAGCTCCCGGACCACCGGCACCACGCGGCGCAGCTCCTCGTCCTCGGCCACCCGCGAGGCGCCGGGACGGGTGGACTCCCCGCCCACGTCGATGATGTCCGCACCGCCGTCCAGCAGGGAGAAGCCGTGGTCCACGGCATCGGCGTGGCTGTACCAGCGGCCGCCGTCGGAGAACGAATCGGGCGTCACGTTGAGGACGCCCATGATCTGCGTCCGCTCGCCGGCGGCAGGCGCCTCGAGGGAACTGCGCTGCTGCGGCATGCCGATCACCTCCGGAGGATGAGGCTCATCGCCTCGGAGCGCGAGGCGGCGTCGCGCAGCTGCCCGCGCACCGCCGAGGTGATGGTCGAGGAGCCGGGCTTCTTCACCCCGCGCATCGACATGCACAGGTGCTCGGCCTCGATCACGACGATGACGCCGCGCGGCTCCAGATGCTCCATGAGCGCATCCGCGATCTCCGTGGTGAGCCGCTCCTGCACCTGCGGCCGCCGCGCGTAGACCTCGACGAGCCGGGCGAGCTTCGACAGGCCCGTCACCCTCCCCTCGGCCCCGGGGATGTAGCCGATGTGCGCGGAGCCGTGGAAGGGAACCAGGTGATGCTCGCACGTGGAGTACATCGCGATGTCGCGGACGAGGACCATCTCGTCGAACCCGATGTCGAACTGGGTCCCGAGCACGTCACCGGCGTCCTGGTGCAGACCCGCGAACGACTCCGCATAGGCGCGGGCCACCCGTGCCGGGGTCTCCAGCAGCCCCTCCCGGTCCGGATCCTCCCCCACGGCGGCGAGGATCTCCCGGACCGCCGCTTCGATGCGTGCGTGATCGACGCTCATGCCCGTGGGCCCTCCTCATCGCTGTCGCCGGCATCCCGGCGGCCGTCTCTCTCCTGTCCGGGCCAGCCGCCGGTCCAGGGCTCCTGCGCGCTCTGGGACGCGTCGGTCCCCGAACGCTCCTCCCCGCGGCCGGGCTCGGCACCGGGGAGCGCCGTCGTGTCCGCGCCGGGTCCGGGCTCGGCGGTTCCCGAGGCGCCGGTGCCGGCCGAGGCGTCGCTGCCGGCCGAGGCCCCGTCCTCGCTCCCGGCTTCGGCATCCTGTGCGCGCGCGGCCGGGGGCCGGATGGGCCCGCGGTCGGAGACCGGGCGGTCGTCGTGGGCGAGCCACACCTCGCGGCGCTGCCGCTTGACGACGGGCGCGAAGATCTCCGCGAGCTGGGCCTGGTCGAGCGTCTCCTTCTCCAGAAGCTCGTAGGCCAGCCTGTCCAGCACCTCGCGGTTGGCGTTGAGAGCCCGGTGGGCGTCCTCGTGGGCCGCATCGACGAGCATGCGGATCTCCTCGTCGATGGTGAACCGCGTCTCGTCCGAGGCGCCGTCCCCGCCCCCGGCACCGGCACGGCCCGCGAACGGCTCCGAGGTGTCGCCGCCGATCTTCACCATGCCCACGCGGCCGCTCATGCCGTACTGCGTGACCATCCGGCGGGCGATGTCGGTGGCCTTCTCGATGTCGTTGGCCGCCCCCGTGGTGGGGTCGTGGAACACGATCTCCTCCGCCACGCGGCCGCCCATCGCATAGGCCAGCTGGTCGAGCAGCTCATTGCGCGTGGTCGAGTACTTGTCCTCGCTGGGCAGCACCATGGTGTAGCCGAGGGCGCGGCCGCGCGGCAGGATCGTCACCTTGGTGACGGGGTCCGTGTCGTTCATGGCGGCGGCCACGAGCGCGTGACCGCCCTCGTGGTAGGCGGTGACGAGACGCTCCTTGTCGTTCATGAGCCGCGTGCGCTTCTGCGGGCCGGCGATCACGCGGTCGATCGCCTCGTCGACGATCGCGTTGTCGATGATCGACTTCCCCGCACGTGCGGTGAGCAGCGCGGCCTCGTTGAGGACGTTGGCCAGGTCCGCGCCGGAGAAGCCGGGGGTGCGCTTGGCCACCTGGGCGAGGTCCACCTCGGGCGCGAGCGGCTTGTTCGCGGAGTGCACCTCGAGGATCCTCACGCGGCCCTTCATGTCCGGGGCCTCGACCTGGATCTGGCGGTCGAAGCGGCCCGGGCGCAGCAGTGCGGGATCGAGGACGTCGGGCCGATTGGTCGCGGCGATGAGGATGACGTTCGTCGAGGAGTCGAAGCCGTCCATCTCCACGAGCATCTGGTTGAGCGTCTGCTCCCGTTCGTCGTGCCCGCCGCCCATGCCGGCGCCGCGCTGACGGCCGACGGCGTCGATCTCGTCGATGAAGATGATGCAGGGCGAGTTGTCCTTGGCCTGTTTGAACAGATCGCGCACGCGGGAGGCGCCCACGCCCACGTACATCTCGACGAAGTCCGAACCGGAGATCGAGTAGAAGGGGACGCCGGCCTCGCCCGCCACGGCCCGGGCCAGCAGGGTTTTGCCGGTGCCGGGGGGACCGTACAGGAGGACGCCCTTGGGGATCTTGGCGCCCACGGCCTGGAACTTGTCCGGCTCCGCGAGGAACTCCTTGATCTCCTCGAGCTCCTCGAGCGCCTCGTCCACGCCCGCGACGTCCTTGAAGGTGACGTCCGGGTTCTCCTTGTTGACCAGCTTGGCCTTGGACTTCCCGACGTTCATGATGCCCCCGCCGCCGGCGCTCATGCGGGAGAGGAGGAACCAGAGGACGGCGAAGATGAGGAGGAACGGGATGAGGTTGATGAGCAGGGAGGTGAACCACGACTGCTGGGGCACGTCATCCGTGTAGCCCTGCGCCGGATCGGCGGCGTCCACGGCCTCGACGATCTGCTCGCCGCGCTGCTCCACGTAGAAGAACTGGATGCGCTTGCCGTAGTCCTTCTCCTCGAACTCGTAGTCCTCGGTGAGCACGAGGTCCACGCGCTGATCGCGGTCGACGATCTTGGCCTGCTCGACCTTGCCCTCTTCCAGCAGGGTGAGGCCCTGCTCCGTGTCGATGCGCTGGAACCCGCCCCCGCTCATGAACATGAAGCCGACCGCGACGATCAGCACGACAAGCAGGACCCAGGAGAATGGCCCCCTCGAGGCCTTCTTCAGGTCGGGCTTGCGGTCAGCTGTTTCAGCCATGGATCCTCTCTGGGGCATGAGGGTGGGGCGAGCCCGGCAAGACTAGCCGGTGCACATGTGGGCCGTCTGCCAGGCCCGGGCGGTGCGGTGCCCGTGCATGGTCCGGCGGCCGGACGCTGCGCGGCGCCCGGTTCCGCTGAGCGGCTCAGCTGTAGACGTGCGGGGCGAGCGTCGCGACGAAGGGAACGTTGCGATAGCGCTCCGCGAAGTCCAGGCCGTATCCGATCACGAACTCGTTGGGCACGTCGAAGCCCACGTACTTGACGTCGATCTCCACCTTCGCCGCCTCCGGCTTGCGGAGCATGGTGCAGACCTCCACGGAGGCCGCGCCGCGGGACTTGAGGTTGGCCAGCAGCCACGACAGCGTCAGACCGGAGTCGATGATGTCCTCGACGATGAGCACATGCTGGTCCTTGAGGTCCGTGTCCAGGTCCTTGAGGATGCGGACCACGCCGGAGGACTTGGTGCCGGAGCCGTAGGAGGACACCGCCATCCAGTCCATGCGCACCGGCAGGTGCAGCTCCCGCGCCAGGTCCGCCATCACCATCACCGCGCCCTTGAGCACGCCGACGAGGAGGAGGTCCCTGCCCCGGTAGTCGCGGTCGATGTCCGCGGCCATCTCCTGGAGGCGGTGCTTGATCTGCGCCTCCGTGGCATGCACCGTCGTGATGTCGTCGCCAAGGTCCTTCTCGTCCACCTGTCACTCCTCATGCGAACCTGTACGCGCAGCCCGGTCTGCCCGCCGCATCCCGTGCGCACCTGCCTGGTGCTCGTGTCTGCCCGTGCTCGTTGCTGCGCGTGCTCGTATCTGCTCGAATCCTCCCCAACTCTAGCGCGGACCGCGGACACGGCAGCTCCGCCCCGGACGAATCCCCCTGCCGCGGATGCGCGCCCTCCGTCGCGGACGCGGACTCGGCGTCCCGGGTGCGATCTCCGCCGGGGATGCGCACCCGCCGTCCCGGGCACTGCCTCAGCGCCCCGGGGGCGATCGCGGCGACGGAGCACTACTGCGCCTAACCCCGGCCGCCCGCACAGGCGTTCCGCAGCGAGACAGGGAATAATGTTCTCCCGCATCCCCGCCCGCCATCCGAGGACCTCTCTGTGACCAGCACCGCACACCCCGCGAACGAACCGGCACCCGACCCCGCGCACGGCGCGGACCCGCAGCACGCAGCGACCGCGCCGGAGCCGCCGCGGTCCTGGGCGCTGCTTCCGCTGGACCTGCTGCGCGGCTTCCTCATCGGCATCACGGAGCTCGTGCCGGGGGTCTCCGGCTCCACCGTCGCGATGATCGTGCGCGTGTACGAGCCCATCATCCGCTCCGCCGACCACGTGGTGAGCGCCGGCCGCGCGCTGCTGCGGGGACGCTCAGCCGCATTCCGCGCTGAGCTGAAAGAGGTGGACTGGCGACTCATGCTGCCGCTGGGTGCAGGCATGGTCGCGGCGATCCTCCTGCTCGCAGGGCTCCTGCACGACCTCGTGGAGGGCTATCCGCTCAGCTCGCTCGGCCTGTTCTTCGGGATCGTGGTCGTGGGCATCGCAGCACCCCTGCAGATGGTCCGCTGGCGCGGGACGCTGAGTGCCGTGCACGTGCTGCTGTTCCTCGTGTTCGCCGCAGCCGCCTTCTTCCTCACCGGCCTCGCGACGGACTCCCCCGCCGAGAACCCCTCGATGATCGCCGTGTTCCTCGCCGCGGCCGTCGCGATCTGCGCACTCGTGATCCCCGGCGTCTCCGGCTCCTTCATGCTGCTCGCGATGGGCCTCTACGCACCCACGCTGCAGGCGGTGAGCGAGCGGGACCTCGCATACGTGGGCGTCTTCGGCCTCGGCGCGCTCGTGGGGCTCGTGAGCATCGTCCGCGTGATCCGGGTGGCCCTCGTGCGCATCCCGCACCTCGCCGCGGCCTCGATGGCCGGGCTCATGGCCGGTTCGCTGCGCGCGCTGTGGCCCTGGGAGCCGGGCGCGGACTACACCACCGGCGATGTCGTGGGTCCGCTGCTCCTCATGGTCGCGGGTGCGGTGTTCGTGCTCTTCACCCTGTGGGTCTCGCGGCGGAGCTCCCGCGCCGTGTGAATTCCCACCCTTCGTGCCGCTGGACGCCCCGACGTATCGGGGCGTCCAGCGGCACAAAGGGTGGGAACGCGGTCAGGGGGACGCGGTGCGCACTTCGAAGCGCCCGCGTGTCCGCCGCACCTCGAGCCCGCCCGGCACGGACACGCGTGCCCGCTCCTTCGCCCCGGGGACGGCGAGCTCCGACACCCTGCGCACATGGGCCGCGGTGAGCTCCTGCGCACTCACCCCCGCGGCCAGCAGCCAGCGCCGCAGCACACGGGTCCGCACCGCCGGATGCAGGGCGGCGAGGCGCTCGCCCTCGAGGAGCTCCGATCCGTCTCCGGCGAGTTCCGCGAGGACCCGGTCCGCTTCGGCGTCGAGGAAGTCCGCGTCCTCGCGCAGGAGGTTCGCCGTACGAGCGAGATTGCCGCGCAGCCCCCGTCCCAGCTCACCTTCGAGCCGGTGCAGGAGCCTGCGCACCCGCACCCGGGCGAACTCCGGATCCTCGTTCATGGGGTCGTCCCAGACGGGCAGGCCCTGCGCCTCGCAGCTCGCGCGGGTCTGCTCCCGGGTGACTCCCAGCAGCGGCCTCACGAGGACGATCTCCCCCGCCTCGGTCGGCAGGGGGGCCAGCGGGGCCATGCCCGCGAGCGACCGCGCGCCCGAGCCGCGCATGAGCCCCAGCAGCACGGTCTCCGCCTGGTCGTCCTGCGTGTGCGCCGTGAGCACGAGTGGCGGCAGGGCGTCCGGTGCCTCCTCGGCCCGGCCCTCCGCCTCGTCCGCCCCGTTCCGTGATGGATCGCGCTCAGGGACGGCGCCGGCGCACCCGTGCTCCCGGGCTGCGCAGGCGAGTGCGGCATAGCGCGCGTGCCGGGCCCGCGCCTCGATGCCTTCCGCCGACTCCGACAGGGGTCCCAGGCGCACGCTCACAGCCGGCAGCCCCAGCTCCCCGAGGAGGTCGACGGTCTGCCGGGCCACCTCGGCGGAGCCCTCCTGCAGCCCGTGGTCCACAGTGCAGGCGAGGAACCGCCCCTCGCCCCGGCGGTGCAGGAATGCCGCCGCCGAGGCCAGGGCGAGGGAATCGGCCCCGCCCGACACCGCGAGGAGCACAGGGGGCGGCTCAGCACCCTCAGCCGGAGCGCGGGGCAGAGGCCTCCGCAGACCGGCACGCAGCGCCGTGCGGACGGCGGCGGTGGCCGCATCGAGGCGCGGCCTGCGGATTCCGGCCCCGGCACGCCCCTCACTCACGTGCCGTTCACCCGCTCGACCCAGAGCCGGGGGCGGGCGATCTCCTCGGGCGAGGGCAGATTCTCCGGATCGGCGAAGACCGCGGCGAGGCCCGCGTGACCCGCTCTCCGCACCACAGCGCGGACGAAGGCCGCACCCTCGCGGTACTGCCGCAGCTTGGAATCCGCGCCGAGGAGGCGACCGATCGTCCCCGCCGGGCCGATCCCCGCATCGCGCCGTGCCTCGAACCGCTTCCGGATGAGCCGGAGCGAGGGGATGACCCCGGTCCCGACCGCGTCCATCACGACATCCGCATGGCCCTCGAGCAGGCTCATGACGGCCAGCACCCGGTCGAGCGCCTCCCTCTGCGCCGGCTGCGTGAGCATGTCCACGAGCTCCGCCTCGCCCCGGACCACCTGCGGCAGCCGGCTCAGCACCTCACCCAGCCCGAGCTGCACGCCCGGCCGGCTCCGCGCGCCTCGCCCCGGCCCCTCCTCCGGCTTCTGCTCGTCAAGCAGCTCCGCGACCTGCACCTGCAGGTGTCCGCGCAGCCACGGCGCAGCCGCGAACTGCATGCGGTGCGTCGTCTCGTGGAGGGCGACCCACAGGCGGAAGTCCCGTGCGGGCACGCCGAGCGAGGCCTCGGTCTGCGCCACGGTCGGCGCCACGAGGAGCAGCCGGCCCGCCGCAGTGCCGACGGCGCTGTCGGCCATGCTCCCGACACCCGAGGCATCTCCGCCCGAGGCACCCGCACTCGGTGTGCTCGCACCACCGGCCGCGCCCGCACCGAAGGGATCGAACTGCCCCAGCACGCGGGTCGAGAGGAGCGCGAGCACTCCGGCCAGCTCCATCGTCGTCGACAGCCTCGAGTCCTCCATCGCCGCGCGCGTCGCAGGGCTCACCACCGGTCCGAGCATCGCCGAGAGCGACTGCGCGGTCGCCTTCGCCCAGCCCGGCCGGTCCACGACCAGCACATGATCGTGCGCTGCACGGGCGCGGACGGCATCGGCGTGCTCCGGTTCCAGCCGCATCACATCGAGGACGAGGTCCACGGAGGTCTCCGCCGCCGCACGGAGCTCCTCGACCACGCCGGCCGCCTCGTCCGGGCCGAGTGCGGGCCCGCCGGGCACGAGCTCCCGGAGGCCGCGCTCCAGCAGGCGCATGTCGACGAAGGCGCTCATGCGCACCCGCATTCCGCGATCCGGGCGAGCGCGACGTCGAAGGCCTGACGCATCTCGCCCGCCGTGCCGGGCTCCATCTCGTCGGCCATCATCGAGAACACCAGCAGGCGCCCGTCGGCGGTGAGGACGGTGCCCGCGAGCGAGGTGACGGTGGCGAGCGTGCCGGTCTTCGCGACGACGACCCCGGCTCCGGGCCGCGAGTCCTCGTCCCGGTAGCGCTCGGCGAGGGTGCCGGACCAGCCGCCCACCGGGAGGGAGGGCGCGAGCAGCGAGAGATCCCCCTCGGATGCCGCCGAGGCCTCGATGATCGAGGTGAGGTCGTGTGCGGAGATCCGGTTGGCGTAGTCGAGGCCGGAGGTGTCGGACAGGCGGATGGAGCCCGTGTCGATGTCCTGCTCCGCGAGCGCGTCGATGACGGCTTCGGGGCCCGTCGCCGAGGTGGCCTCGCGCCCCAGCGCCACCGCCGTCTCGCGGCCCAGCACCTCGGCGACGACGTTGTCGCTCTGGCCGAGCATGAAGTCCACGACGGCCGAGACCGGCGCGGACTCCACCCGGGCCAGCTCCTCGGCGGCTCCGGGGGCCTGTGACGGGTCCGCCGTCTGCACTGCGAGGCCCTGCTCGGCGCCCGCGGTGCGCAGCGCCTCGGCGAAGGTCTCGAGTGCGACGGCGGGCGCGTCCTCCTGCCTGGGCGAATAGCGTTGGCCGGGCTGCTCGAAGGCCGAGTTCTGCATGAGCGGTGCGATCGGCGTGATGAACCCGCTGCCCACGTCAGCGCGGGCCCAGCCCTCGTGCCAGCCGCTGCCGGAGTAGCGGGAGAGGTCGGCGGAGACCGTGACCGAGGCGATGCCCGCCTCGGCGAGCGCCGCCGCCGTCTCCTGGGCGAGTGTGCCGAGGCCGGCATGGCCCATGACGGCATCCGGATCCGATTCACCCGTGCCCAGGAGGACGTCTCCGCCGCCGATGAGGTGGACCGTCGCAGGACCGTGCGCGGTCTGGGAGGCGGAGGTCTCCGCAGCGTCCTCGGCAGGGGCCGCCGCGTCGGAGTCTCCGCCAACGGCCGAGCCGGAGAGCACGGTGCGCGTGGCGAAGCGGGTGCGGGCTCCGATGGTGCCGAGGGCGGCCGCCCCCGTGAGGACCTTCGTCACCGAGGCGGGCGTGTGCGCCGTCCCCGCGTCCTGCGAGGCGAGGACCTCGCCCGTGAGCATGTCGCGGACGTCGTAGCTGTGACGGCCGGTGAGCTCCGCGTCGTCGAACACCGCCTGGATGAGCTCCTGCACGCCCTGCGGCGCGGGAGCCGAGTCCGAGAGCGGGCCGATGGCGCTCCGCCCTTCGACCTCCGGCGCGGGCTGGGGCACCGCCTGCACCGCGATCTGCGGCTCCGTGGTGAGGACGCCCGGCACGTGCCCGTAGGCGTCGAGGGCAGCGTACCCGCCGAGCAGCACGACCAGCGCGGCCGTCCCGAACACGAGGCCACGGCGTCTGCGGGGTGCCTCTGCGGTCTCTGGTGGGCCGGAGGTGAGAGCCTCGAGTGGGTTGGAGGCGGGCGCTTCGGGCGCTTCGGGCGCTTCGGGCGCTTCGGGCGAGCCTGCGGGAGCCGGTGGCGAGGCGGCCGGGTGCGGGTCCGCGGACGGAGGCGGGTCCGCTGCGGTGGCGGAATCGTCCGCGTCCGAGGGCTCTGCGTCGTCAGCGGGTTCGGGTGCGTTGTCTGGGCCGGACTGTCCGGTGGGCTCAGTTCGCTCGGTGGGCTCAGTGGGTTCGGGCAGGCTGATGAGAGCGGCCGCCGCCGAGGCGGAATCGGCCGTCACTGATTCGCTCGGTGCCGCGTCGGCACCGTCATCTGGCGAGGCCTCTACCTGCGCTTCCGGTTCCTCGGACGACTCAGCGGTGGGGGACGGCTCCGGATCGGCCTCGGCGTCCGACACCGGATCGTCCGGGTCCGACACCGGATCGTCCGGGTCCGATTCCGAGGCCGCTCCGTCGAGCGATTCCTGCGCAGCGGGGCTGTGGCCGGAGAAGTCCCGTTCCGAAGGCTCCGGTTCCGAGGGCTCCAGTTCCGGGGGCTCCGATTCGGAGAGCTCCGGCTCGGAGAGGCCTGGTTCGGAGGATTCCGGCCCAGAGGTCGCCTCCGGATCGGCCTCGGTCGAGGCGGTCTGCTCCTGGACAGCGGATTCGGACGCCTCGGACTCCGCTGCTTCCGAGCCCGCAGAAGCTTCTGCATGAGCAGACGAAGTGGATTCCCCCTGCGGGTCGCCTTCGTCCTCCTCCTGCAGGTCGGCCTCGTCTTCCTCCTGCAGGTCGGCGTCCTCCGGAATGACAGGTGCATCCGACGGATCGGGCTCCTCCTCGTCAAACCGGTCAGACTCTTCCGGTCCGTCAGGCTCCCCCAGCCGACCGGACTCCTCCGACTGCTCGGATTCTCCCAGTCGGCCGGATTCTCCCGACCGCTCGGACTCTTGTGACCGGTCCGGTCCTTCACCCGGGCCAGAGTCCTCGGGCGGCTCAGACGGGCCTGAATCGACCGGCAGGTCCGCGCCCGTGACGGCGTGGGCGAAATCATCCGCCTCGCCGGCGTCGAGGTGCGCGGACACATCGAAGCCGACGGGCGCAATCGAGTCCCAGTCCAGCTCGCTCCCGTCGCCGGTGTGAGCGGCCAACTCGGCGAATTCGGTTTCTCCGGAGTCGTCCGACCGGTCTACGCCGTGAGTGTCGTCGGAGCCGCTCGGCTCGCTCTCATGACCCGGTTCGTTCGCACCCGCCGGTTCATCGTCACCGTCATGGTCAACCACACTGCCCGATGCGCCCGCGCCTTCGCCGTCTTCGGCACCGAGGCCGGCGCCCCCTTCCCGACCTGCGGGCTCCTGCTCAAGCCTGTCCGTCGGCTCGTCCGAATGGACGGGGGCCGGCTCCCCGCCTGCCTCGGCCTCGGTGCTTGCGACAGCCTCATCAGATGTCGGCTCGGCATCCATCACCTCCGCCGGCTCGGCCTCGCCTTCATCCGTGCCAGCACCCTCAGCACCCTCAGCACCCTCAGCACCCTCAGCACCCTCAGCACCCTCAGCACCCTCAGCACCCTCAGCGGCGATGCTCGCAGACCCCTCCGAATCCGCCCTGTCAGCTTCGGTCACATGGCCGTCATGAGCCTGATCGGTCTCATCGGACGTCTCCGCCTCGGCAGCCGGGTCGCCACCGGCGGTCGCGCCGTCCTCGGAAGCGGCACCGCCATCGGCGGCCGCCCCGTCCTCATCGCCGGCTTCCCGGACCCCCGCACCCTCCGCGGCAGGACCGGTGCCAGCACTGCTTCCCGCATCGCCGTCGTTTCTCGCATCGTCGCCTCGGATGTCGGCCTCGGCCTCTGTGAGCTCGGTCAGGCGGCCCTCCTCCGATGTGGGAGTCTCGACCTCGTGTGGGGCGGCGACTGCCTGATCGGCTTCCGAGGGCACGGCCGCTGACCGGTCAGCACTCCCGGTCTCGGTCCCGGCGTCCGGTCCAGCTTCCTCGGGCGGCGTCACGTCCTCGGAACCGAGCACCACCCCACCACCAGGCGCCTCGGCACCAGGCTCCTCCACCGCTTCGGCACCGGGCTCCTCGGCCGTCTCAGCGTCGGCCCCGAGCGCCGCCTCGACATCGACGGCGGACTCCTCTTCGGCGTCACCCCCGGGGCCCGCGTCGGCGACGCGCTCCGGTTCCGCCTCTTCCGCCTCAGCATCAGACTTCACCCCCGCCTCAGCATGAGACTCTGCCCCCGCCTCAGCATCAGGCGCCGCCTCCGCTTCAGGATGGCGCTCCCCCTCGGCCTCGGCGCTCAGCCCCTCCTCGGAAGCCGTCCCGGCAACGGACTCCCGCACGTGCTCCTCGCCGTCGCAGGCGGTCTCGTGCGCGTCGGGGCCTTCACCTGTGGTGTCTGACACTCGGACTCCCTCACAACGGTCTGCGGTGTCGCCACCACGCTCTCGTCACTATGCTAGGTGAGGCTCGAAACAGCGCGCTCCCGCGCGGCCACCCGCGTCGGAGCGCCCCGCACGTCCAGGAGGACCCATGGAACTTCTCGCAACGATCGAGATCCCCGCAGGCTCGCGCAACAAGTACGAGGTCGACCACGAGACCGGCCGGGTGAAGCTCGACCGCTACCTCTTCACCTCGATGCAGTACCCCACGGACTACGGGTTCTTCGAGGACACCCTGGGCGAGGACGGCGACCCGCTGGACGTGTTGGTCCTCCTGCACGAGTCGGTGTTCCCCGGCTGCCTCGTCGATGCCCGCCCGGTGGGCGTCTTCAAGATGGAGGACGAGGCCGGCGGCGACGACAAGATCCTCGCGGTGCTCGGCGGCGATGACCGCTTCGACCACATCCAGGACGTGTCCGATGTCGCACAGCACGAGCTCGACGCCATCGAGCACTTCTTCACCCGCTACAAGGACCTGGAGAAGGGCAAGTTCGTCAAGGGATCCGAGTGGGCCGGCCGCGAGGAGGCCGAGCGCATCGTCACCGAGTCGATCGAGCGCTTCAAGGCCGAGGGCCACTGAGACCCGGACGATCTGAGCGCTCCCGAGGGGGCCGAAGGCTCAGCAGGCCGGGCTCGCTCCGACAGGCTGAACAGCCGCGGGCGCAGTGGCCCCCTGGATGACGCCCAGTTCTCACGCAGACACCCACGTATTCGCACGGATACGTGGGTGTCTGCGTGAGAACTGGGCGTCGACGAAGGGAAACTGGGCGTCTGCGCGGACCGGTGGGCGCCCGGAGGGAGAACTGGGCGTCGACGAAAGGAGACCGGGCGTCCGTGCGGGCCCGGCACGCAGCGGCCCGGCCGCACTCCGCCGCGCCCCACACCACCCCCGAAACCGCACTTAGGTCACCCTCACTGCCCCGGGACCGCAGAATGTGACACTCTGCACATATGCATCTCGACCACGTCTCCTTCGCAAGCGAACCCGACGGGCTGGAGGCAACTGCCGGACGCCTCGCAGACGCCCTCGGGATCGAACCCTACGACGGCGGCATCCATCCGCGGTTCGGCACCCGGAACCTCATCTTCCCGCTCGCCCAGGGCCACTACGTCGAGGTCGTGGAGCCCCTGGAGCACCCTGCGACCCTGTCGACACCGTTCGGTCAGGCCGTCCGCGCGCGCACGGAACTCGGCGGGGGCTGGCTGGGCTGGGTGGTCCGCGTCGACGATCTCGCCGCCGTCGAGGCACGGCTCGAGCGCAAGGCCGTGGACGGCAACCGCACCCCCGCAGGCCAGGAGGAGGTGCTGTGGAAGCAGATCGGCGTCAAGGGCCTCATCGCAGACCCGCAGCTGCCGTTCTTCATCCACTGGCTCTCCCCGCGCAGCCAGCACCCCTCGCAGCTGGGCCGGCCCAATGACGTCTCGATCGCGGAGATCACGATCGCCGGTGACCGCGACCGCGTGCGCGAATGGCTGGGCACGGACGAGAAGAAGCCCATCCCGGAGATCAGCATCGACTGGACGGCACCGCACGGCGCCCCCGGCCTCATGTCCGTCACCTTCCACACCGCCAAGGGGCTCGTGACGCTCTGATGCAGCCCGACGCCACGGCCGAGGGGGCCGTGGCCCGGCCGCCCTCCCGCGCAGCCTCCCCCGCGCCCTCGCACAACAGTGTGCGGGGCGCGGTCGGCGCTCTCCGCCCCCAGGTCTCGCGGAGGAACCTCCTCATCGGCTCGGCGCTGGGCCTCGGCGCGGCGGCCGGCGGCACGCTGCTCACGCGGCGGCTCCTGCCGCCCGCCCACGACACCCTCGCCGACCGCCCCCTGCACTCCCTCACCGCCGCGTTCTCCTCGGCGGACGAACGCTCCCTCATCAGCAGCGCCGAGGCGGTGCTGCCCGGCTCGCGGGTGCAGGCCTCGGCGCCGGCCGCCCATGAGCTGCTGACGCGGGAGAGGGAGTGGCTGGCCTCCCTGGCGGGCTGGACCCGTCGCGGTCCGCACGCCGGCCTCGTCCGCGATGCCTATCTCGACCTCTTCGTGCTCACGGAGGGGCTGCCGGCAACGGTCGCCGGCTGGACGACGGCCTGGCGCCACATCTGGCCGCGCGACACCGCGCATGCGGCCGTGGCCTTCGCCGCCGCCGGTGACCTGCCCCGGGCCGAGACGCTCCTCGACTTCCTCGCGGACGCTCCCCGCACCGACGAGGGCTGGTTCGAGGCCCGCTACGCCCTGGACGGCACCGGCGCCCCGGACGACCGCAGCCCCCAGTTCGACGGGCTGGGCTGGGCGGCCTGGGCGGTGGGCTGGATCCACGAGAACGCGATGCCCACGACGGCCCAGCGCGATGCCTTCGTGCAGCGCCGTGCCCCCTTCGCCCGTTCCCTCGCCCAGAGCCTGCTCGGCGAACTCGACGCGCACGGCGGTCGGCCGCCCGTCTCCTCGGACTACTGGGAGGTGTTCGAGTGGCGGGTGACGCTCGGCACCGCGGCACCTGCGCTGGCAGGGCTCCAGCGTCTGCAGCCGGTGCTCGCCGCCGCCGACGATCCGCTCGAGGAGGCCTGCGCCCGTGCCGAGGCCGAGCTCTCCGACCACATCGCCGAGCGCTTCGCCGCCCACGGCTTCCCTCGGCACGCCGGCGGCAGCCATGCGGACTCCGCCGTGGGCTTCATGCTTCCGCCCTATGTCCGCGACTGGCGCGATGCGGAGCACGTGCGCAGCGAGCTCGCGCGTACGGAGGATGCGCTGAGACAGCCGGCCGGCGGCATCTCGCCCGGGGAGAGGTGGGCCCGCGACGGAGTCTCGTGGACACCGGAGACGGCGGTCTTCGCCCTCGCTCACGCGACCTCGCCCGAGGCCGGCCACCGCGCCGAGGCCGTCCGCCTGCTCGACTGGCTGGGTGCCCACCGCACCCCCGCGGGCAGCTATCCGGAGAAGGTGCTGGCCGGTGGGGAGCCCGCAGCGGTGGCGCCGCTGGCATGGACGGCGGCATGCGTGGCGCTCGCGGCGCACTCCCTCTCGCTGGCGGAGTGAGCCTGCAGGGGCCGGCCGCGGCTCCTCAGCTCCTGCGCGCCGGCTGACCCCGCCGCTTTCGTCTGCCGTGCCAACGCCATACGCCCGGATTCGCGTCGGCACAGCAGACCACACTCCTCGGCGCACGATCGCAACCCGACCTCTGCGCTGCAGGCGCATCCGTCCGTACACTCGACACATGGCGGAGAAGGGCCGCGATCCGGCGGCGAGTCCCTTCCACCTCGCTCCGCGCGGCCTCGCGCCGGGTGTGAGCACGATGGTGGGCTACCGTTCCGCGCCCGCGCCCGCGGCGGTGCATCGCGGCCTGCCCTCGGCGCGGCTCACCTTCATCCTCGCACTCGATGAGGGCGTCGAGGCCGGCGCCACCGAGGCCGAGGCCGCCTCCGCCCGCCCGAACCCCCTCCTCCTCGCGGGTCTGCACACCGTCGCGAGCCATGTGCGACGCGAGCACGCGCAGGCGGGCATCCAGCTGGCGGTGCACCCGCTCGCGGCCCGCGCGCTGTTCGGGATGCCCGCCTCGGCGCTGCCGCTGAGCGGGTTCGACGGCGCCGCGGTGCTGGGAGGCTGGGCCGCGGAGCTGCAGGAGCGCCTGGCGGAAGAGAGCTTGACGCAGGAGGAGCTGGTTCGGGAGAAGCGCGAGCGGGAGGGCCTGGGTGGGCCCCGAGGACGGTCCGGGACGGATGGGCCCCGGGAGGAGTCGACGCGGAAGCGCACGGTGCGGGAGCATCCGGGGCAGGGGATCGTGCCGCGGGAGAGAGGAGCGGATGCGGAGCGCTCCCGGTGGACCGGACTGTTCGGGGAGACTGCCAGAGCCCTCGTGCGGCAGCACGGGAGGAACGATACCGTCTCGTCCCGCCTGCGACCCGAGCTGCTGCAGGCGTGGCAGCTGCTCGAACGCAGCGGCGGAGCCGTGAGCGTGAGTGAGCTCGCCTCCGCGACGGGGCTGAGCACGCGGCGGCTGGGGACGCTGTTCGCGCAGGAGGTGGGGCACTCCCCCAAGCAGATCGCGGGCCTCATGCGCTTCGAGCGGGCCACGCGGATCATCGCACGGCAGGTCGCGGGTGCAGGGCGCGCGGACCTCGCCGGTGCGGCCACCCTGGCCGGGTACAGCGACCAGGCGCATCTCAGCCGCGAGTTCGCCCGCTATTCCGGACTGCCGCCCCGGAGCTGGATCGCCGAGGAGTTCCGAAACATTCAAGACGGCGGGCACGGCGCTGCCGCACACTGAATGGGCGGGAGCACCGGGACGCAGTCCGGTGCCCGATACCCGAGGAGGCAGGAACATGCAGGCAGCAGACCGCACAACGCACGCGCAGGACATCGGTCCGGCGCTGTTCCACACCCTGCAGGCCGAGGACGCGAGCGCGCTCATCGACTTCTGCACGGAGGTGCTGGGCTTCGTCCTCACCGCCCGCTATGACGACCACGGCCGTGTGGCCCACGCCGAGCTCCGCTGGCCAGAGGGCCCGGGAGGCGTCATGCTCGGCAGCCACGACCCCGGCCGCGAGTACACGCAGACCCCGGGCACGGCGGGCGCGTACCTGGTCACCGCCGATGCGGACGCCCTCTACGAGCACGTCACGGCACACGGGGCGGAAGTCGTCATACCGCTGCGGGACACGGACCACGGCAGCCGCGAGTTCACAGTCCGCGATCCGGAGGGCAATCAGTGGTCCTTCGGCACCTATGCCGGCGCGCCCCTGGAGGAGTGAGCGGGCCTCACAAGATCAGACCAGGACACCCCGGCCGAGGTGCTGCTCCCGGCTGCCGCGCTGGTCGCGCTGGTCCCAGCTGCCGCGCCGACCGCGCTGGCTCGCGGCCCCCGCCGTTGTCGTCTGCCGCGCGAACGCCATTCCCCCGGATTCGCGTTGGCATGGCAGACCACAGTGCCCGAGGCGGAGGCGGAGGCGCAGAGACTACAGCGGCAACCGGCCCGGCCCTGGTGCCGGCAGAGTCGCCGAGACGGCCTCAGGTCGACACCTCAGGCCGGCGTCGCAAGCCAACACCTCAGGCCGGCGCTTCGACCTCGCGCCAGAGCAGGCGGAACCTCTCGCAGACGACGGGCATATCGGCGGCGAAGACCCGCGAGCTCTCCGCGTACCTCCGCCAGAATGCCTCATGGCCGCTCCGCCAGGTCTCCAGAGTGCGGTCGTCCTCCCCCTCCGCATACGCGTGCTCAGCACTCACCGCGCTGAAGGGAACCGTCACGACATCGACTGTCTCGATCACCGCGCGAGGCCGGTCCCGCCCGTCGAGGAGGATGCTCAGATCGCCGACCTGAGGAACGGGCTCACCCGTCGCATCAAGGTCCCACAGCGACGAGGACGTGGCCGTCTTGATCCCGGCGAGGACGAGTTCCAGCAACTGGTCCGCGTGCGCGGGCGTGGCCCCGAACGACCACGCTTCCGGACTCTCTGCAGGCAGCTCGGGGAGCGCCGTGTGCGCCCGGAGCCAGAACTCCTCCAGCAGTTCAGCCTGGGTGCAGTCAGCAGTGTGAGCCATGCCGCAACGCTATCAGCGGGCCGGCGCGAGGCCTCAGGCCGTGGCCGGCCATCGCTCCGTGCGCCCCATACCCCGCCGCTTTCGTCTGCCGTGCCGACGCGATTCGCGCGGATTCGCGTCGGCACGGCAGACCACAACGCCGGAGGCCGAGGCCGAGGCGGCAGAGGCCGCAGCCCAGCGCCACGGCGTCAGAGCGACCCCGTCACACCGGGTCCACCATGTGCAGCACGCCCGGGGCCAGGAAGCCCACGGCGTCGATGAGGAAGTGCGCCCACACGAACGGCATGACCGCGTCTCCGCGTCGTCTCTCCCATCGCAGCGCGCACCACCCGAAGATCAGCCCCATCGCGACGTTCCCCAGGAAGGGCCCCACGCCCTGGTACAGGTGATAGCTGCCGCGGAGCACGGCCAGCGCCACGATCACCGTCCACGGCGAGAGGCCCAGCATGTGCAGCCTGATCCGGAAGTACCCCATGAGGAGCACCTCCTCCAGCAGGCTGTTCTTCACCGCCGCGAGCAGCAGCACCGGCACCGTCCACCAGTGCGCGCCGAGGTTGTCGGTCTGGATCTGCGCCGTCACGCCGAGCGCCCGCCCGGCCGCGTACACCCCCAGCGTGCCGGCGCCGATCAGCAGGAACAGCAGCGCACCGCGTCCGAGGTCCCGGCCCGGCGCCCGCATCACGCCCAGCCGGGCGAGCACTCCTGAGGATGCGTGCGCCGCGGACGGCTCCGGAAGCCGTACGGCGCCCGGCGAGGCGCGCAGGCCTCGCAGCAGCATCCCGTCGCGGGCCAGCAGGACGAGCACGAGCGCCACGGGCACCAGCGCGAACCCGATGCCCAGCAGCTGGTACGTGAGGTCGAACCACGGCCGCTCCGAGGCCGAGGTGTTGAGCCGGGCCTCCTGCTCGGACAGGGGCGCCTGCGTGAGCATGTCGATGAGCCGCACCACCGCGTACACACCCGATTGCCCGAGCGACAGACCGGCCACGACCAGCGCTTCGGCGACGGTCTGGCGCCTGCTCAGCGGCAGCGCCCGCTCAGGGAGAAGGGTGCGCTCCGGCGGCGCGTCCCCGATGCGCTCGGTGTGAGCGTCGCGCTCTCCGCCCGTGCGCTCCGGCTCTCCGGGCTCCGCCACGACCTCAGTGCTTCCCGTGTTCGCCGGCCGCCCCGCCGGCATCTGGTGCATCGGCACCGGCCCCCGGTGCTGCAGACCCGGACACGCCCGCACCGCGAGCATCCGCCTCGGCCCCGCTCGCGCCGGCCGGCTGCCAGGCGACCGCCTGATCGCGGGTGATGTCCGCGATCTCGCGCTTCTCCGCGCGACGCTCCTTGAAGCCCTCCACCAGCTGATACAGCACCGGCACGAGGATGAGCGTGAGCACGGTCGAGGAGATGAGGCCGCCGATCACCACGATCGCCAGCGGCTGCGAGATGAAGACGCTGCCCCCGGTGACCCCCAGGGCCATGGGCGTGAGCGCGAAGATCGTCGCCGCCGCCGTCATGAGGATGGGCCGGTACCTCAGCCGCGCGCCCTGCACGATCGCCGTGCGCAGGTCCACCCCGCGCTCGCGGAACTGGTTGATGAGGTCGATGAGGACGATCGCGTTCGTCACCACCACGCCGATGAGCATGAGCAGGCCGATGAGCGCCGTCATGCCCAGCGGCGTGTCCGTGAGCAGGAGCAGGCCCACCGAGCCGGTCGCGGCGAACGGGATCGAGACGAGCAGGATGAACGGCTGGATCAGCGAGCGGAACGTCGCGACCATGATGACGAACACCAGCAGGATCGCGGCGAGCATCGCGATGCCCATCTGCGTGAACGCCTCCTGCTGCTCCGCCGCGGCACCGCCGATCTCCGCGCGCACGCCGTCCGGGAGCTCATGGGCGTCGACCGCCTCCTGGATCTCCGCGCTCACGGTGCCCAGATCGTCGCTGCCCGGCGTCGCGCTCACGGTGACGGCGCGCAGTCCGTCCACGCGGGTGATGGTCGGCGCGGTCGTGACCTCCTCGACCTCCGCGATCTCGTCGAGCTCCACGGTCGCCGGCTGCTGCATCGTCCCCGGTCCCGGCGCAGCGCCCTGCCCGTCGCCGAGGCCGCCGCCCGGACCGCCCTCGCCGCCCTGCTCACCGCCGGGACCGCCCGGGGCCTGCTCCCCCGGTGTCGGGTCGAGCGGCGGGGCCGGTGCGTCCACCGTCTCCATACCGTCGAGCTCGAGGCCGCGCAGGTCGTCGAGGTCCTCGACGGAGCCGTCGAAGAGCAGGACGCTGTGGCCCACGTCGTCGATGATGACCTGGCCCAGCTGCTGCCCGCGCATGGCCCGCGAGACCACCTGGCCCACTCCGGACTCGGTGAGCCCGTACTCCGCGGCCTCCTCGCGATCCACGCGCACCTCGACGACCGGCTGCACGGCGGTGAGGTCGTCGCTCACGCTCTGCACGCCGCCCAGCTCGCCGAGCTCCGCGCCCAGCGAGTCCGCGCCCTCCTCCAGCGCGGCGGTGTCATTGGAGGTCAGCGTCACGTCGATGGTCGAGCCGCCGGGCATCGTGCCGGCCGTGAGCACCTCGATCTCCCCCGAGGTCCCGAGCGCGTCCAGCTCCTCCTGCAGGGACTCCGCGAAGGCGGGGATGTCGACGTCCTCGCCGAGGTTGGCGACATAGGTGCCGCTCAGACCGCCGCCACCGCCGCCCATCATCATGGCGTCGCCGCCGCCCGTGATCGAGACGAGGCTGGAGACCACCTCGGGACGCTCCGCGAGCACGTCCTCGACCTGCCGCGCCTCCTCCGAGGCCTCGTCCAGGTAGACGTCCGCGCCGAACTCCTGGGTCATCTGGACGACGGCCTCGCCCGTGTCGCCGAACAGCTCGGTCTTGAGCAGCGGCGTCATCGCCATCGTGCCGATGAACACGACGAGGGCCGCGGCGAGAGTGACGACGGGATGCCGGGTGGTCCAGCCCACGACGGGCACATAGGTCCGCTGCAGCCGGGTCACCGGGCTGTGCATGGCCTCGAGCTCGTCGATGTCAGAGGTGCCCGAGCCGCCGGGACCGGAAGCGCTCATCGCAGGACCGCTCGCCGCAGAGCCGCCCGTTGCCGAGGCGCCGGGGCCAGTCCCTCCCGAGCCCGCCTCGGCGACACCGCGATCCACCCGTCGGCCCCCGGCCGCACCGAGCTCCGTGCCCGCGCCCACGACCGGCAGCTCGGCGGTCGAGCGCCGGCCGGAGGGATGGGCGGGGTCGATGCGGCGGCTGCGCGCCTCCTTCCGCTCCTTCCGCCATTCCCGGGTGAGCGCTGTGCGCTCGGACTTCCAGTGCCGCTTCTGCTCCTTCGACAGCCGCGTCTGCTTCCCGCGCCGGGAGAGGAACCAGTACGCGAGCACCGGCACGATGGTGAGCGCGACGAAGAGCGAGGCCAGCAGCGCGAGCGAGGCGGTGAGCGCGAAGGGGCGGAACAGCTCCCCGGCCTGGCCGCCCACGAACGCGACGGGCAGGAACACGGCCACGGTGGTGAGCGTCGAGGCGGTGATCGCGCCGGCGACCTCGGCGACGGCGGCGCGGATGTTCGTGAGCTTGTCCCCGCCCATCGCATGCCTGCGGCGAATCGCCTCGATGACGACGATGGAGTCGTCGACCACGCGGCCCACGCTGATCGTGAGCGCGCCCAGGGTCAGCATGTTGAGCGTGTACCCGCTCACCCACAGCCCGATCATGGTGATGAGCAGCGAGACGGGGATCGAGATCGCGGTGATGACCGTGGCCCGCGCGCTCAGCAGGAACACGAGGATGACGAGCACGGCGAAGCCCAGTCCCAGCAGGCCCTCGACCAGCAGATCCTCGATGGACTGCTCCACGAAGGGGGCCTGGTCGAAGACGGTCGTGAACTCGACGCCGGCGCCCATCGTGTCGGCGACCTCGTCGAGCGTCGCCGTGACGCCGTGGGAGATCTCGACGGTGTTGCCGTCGGGCTTCTTCATGATCTGGACGGTGAGCGCGTCCTTGCCGTCGGTCCGCGAGACGGACGTCTGCGGCTCCTGGGTGAGCTCGACGTCAGCGACGTCGTCGACCCGGACGGGACCGTCCGCGCCCGCAAGCACGAGGCTGCGGATCTGCTCCACGGACTCCAGCCGGGTGCCCACCTGGACGGGGGCGCTGCCCTCGGAGGTGCGCAGCTGGCCGGGGGCCGAGGGGATGCCGTTGGCCTGGAGCAGGCCGGAGAGCGCCTCGATGCTCACGCCCTCGTCCTCGAGGTCGTCCTCGCGCACCGTGATGGAGACCTGCATGGGCCGGTCGCCCGTGACCTCCACGCTCCGCACGCCCTCGACGTCCTGCAGCTCCGGGACCGCGATGTCCTCCATGTCCGCTGCGAGGCTCTCCACGTCCTCGCCGCCGGTGACGGTGAGCATCATGACGGGGAAGTCCGCGAGGCCGCCGGCGAAGACGGTGGGCTCGACACCGTCGGGCAGCTGGCCCTGCGCCTGCGAGACGGCGCGCTGCAGCGAGCGGACCACGTCATCGGAGTCCGTGCCGTAGTCCGTCTCCACGACGATCTGGGACGAACCCGCCGCCGAGGTGGACTGCATCGATTCGACCTCGGCCACACCCGTGAGCGCGGCTTCCAGCGGTGCGGTCACCTCCGATTCGACCGCCTGCGGGGTCGCGCCCTCGTACTGGGCGGAGATGAAGGCCTGGGGGAGCTCGAACTCGGGGAACAGCTCCTGCTTGAGGCTGGAGGTGCCGATCACGCCGAACACGGCTGCGCAGATCGTGATGAGCGCGATGAGGGCGCGGTTCTTCAGACTGATCCTGGTGAGGGAGAGCACGCGGGTCCTTGGGTGCGGAGGAGGCAGAGGGGCCGTGCCAATCCTACTGCCCGGTCACAGGCGCCGTTCCCGCACCCGGTACGGGCGTCCTGGCGCGGAGGCCAGCCCGGGAAGAAGCGGAGGCCAGCCCCGGGAAGGAGTGGGGAGAACTCCACCCGCTCAGCGCGGGTGCCGGCGCAGCTCCTCGAGCGTCGGCCGCTGAGGGGCGGAGATCTGGGCCCTCCGATGCCGGCGTACGCGCAGCGCGCTCACCAGCGTCACGGCGGCGAGTCCCGCTGCGGCGGCAGCACCCCAGAGGCCTGCCTGCGCCCCCGCAGGTGCCGCTCCGAACACGCCCGCTCCGGCGAACCCGAAGAGGACGATCGCCCCGAGGAACGGCAGCAGGGCGATGAGCGCGCCCACCGGCGCCCACAGGATCATCACCATGACGAGGGCCGTGAACCACGCCATCGACGCCAGCACGAACGCGAACACGGTGAGCACCGCAGTGCCGCCGGGGAGCTCCCCCAGGACGGTGCCGGGCACCGCTCGGTCGCCCAGGATCAGCGGCCACACGAGAATGCTCAGCGTCTGGACGAGCGCACCGGCGCCGAGGGAGAACCACATGAGCGGCACCAGCCGGTGCGTGCGGAAGCCGCGATCCGCCCGCCCGCTCGCGAACTGGAGGAACGGGAACACGAGGCCTGGCATGGCGGCCAGGATGCCGGCGAGCACAGCATCGCCGGAGACCGCCCTGCCGCTGTGGCTCAGCAGACCCGTCCGCGCCAGGAGGAGCGCGAGCGCCCAGAACGCCGCACTCATGATCGCGTACATGAGCATCCGGCGCGCATCGCCCCACCAGCCGGGCACCTGCGTCTCGGGATCCCTGCGCCGGCGGCGTTCCGTGCGCCCGCGCGGTGCAGCCGAGGCCGGCTCGGGCAGGGGTGCCGGGATCCGCGGCTGCTGTCGAGGCGGCTGCCCCCAGCTCGGCGGGTGCGGCTGCGGCATGCGCTCATGCTCGCCGGAGGGCGGAGGTTGCGGCGGGCGCATCGGCAGGGGCTGAGCGGGCGGATGCCCGGACGAGGGCTGAGACGACGGGTCCTGGCTCATGCCCTCATCCTGCCGCAGACCGGAGGCCGCCGGCGCGGCGCACATGTGTCAGTCCGGTGTCAGGAGGCCCTGCCGTACCGGCAGGGCGGCCGGGCCCGCCTCCGAGGCCGGCCAGGCGTCACCGCGGGGCTCCGCCCACCGACATCACGATGCTCAGCCCATCGTCACCACGGGGATCCCCGCTGCATCGCCGAGGGACCCCACCCGTTCACCGCGGGGGCGTGCCCAGCGTCTCCCGGGCGAGCATCCAGCCGAGGCAGGCGAGCAGCGCGACCGTCCCCGTGACCGCGAAGGCCCAGCCGTAGTTCAGCGCGTCCACGAGCATGCCCGAGACGATGGGACCGGCGATCGCGCCCAGGTCCTGCGCCATCTGGAAGCGGGAGAGCACGGTGCCGCCCTTGCGGTGCGGGCCGATGATGTCGCCGAGCGCCGCCTGCTGAGCGGGATTGATGAGCCCGCCGCCGAGGCCCGCGAACAGGCTGAGGACGAAGAACACCCAGATCGAGTCCGAGAGGCCCACCGCGATGGTCGAGGCGCCCAGCACACCGAGGCCCACGATGAGGAGGGGACGGCGCCCGCGCGAGTCCGCGATCCGGCCGGCCTGCGAGACGGAGACGGCCATGCCCGCGGAGAACACCGTGAGCGCCACTCCCGAGAGCGTCGGATCCGCCCCCAGCACCGCGACGACGAACAGCGGGTACAGCGCGATCCGCGCGCCCATCGCCGCCCAGCCCACGGCCAGGCCCGAACCCAGCGCGGCCTTGTACGCGGAGTCCCGCCAGGCATCGCGGAAGCGCATGCGCTCGCGTAGAGGCTCCTGGCCGGACGCCGGTTCCTGGCCGGACACTGGCTCCGGGCCGGGGGCGGCCTCGGCGGCGGTGCTGCCCTTCGCCTCCGCCGAGGCGCCTTCACCTCCCGCCGGCCCCTTCGAGTCCAGCTGGGGCTGGCGTTCGAGGCGGACCCACACGACGAGCGCGGCGATCACGAGGCCCACGGCGTAGATGACGAAGGGCAGGCGCATGCCGAGTCCCGCGAGGAGGCCGCCGGCCACGGGTCCCATGATGTTGCCGAACACGAAGCTGGAGGCGTAAAGGCCGCTGGCCCGCCCGCGCGCCTCCGGGGGTGCGAGCCGGATGATGAGCGCCATCGCGGAGACGGTGAACATCGTCGAGCCGATGCCGCCGAGGCCGCGGAACAGCAGCAGCTGCCAGTAGTCCTGCGCGGCGGCGACCGCTCCCGTCGAGGCCGCCACGATGAGCAGACCGGCGACGTAGACGCGTCGCTCCCCCAGCCTGTCGACGAGCCGGCCGCCTGCAGGGGCGAACACGAGCCGGAAGAACGCGAAGGAGCTGACGACCACGCTCGCCGCGGTCACACCGAGGTCGAAGCTCGCCGCGAACTGCGGGAGGATCGGGGCGATGAGGCCGTAGCCCAGCGCCACGATGAAGGCCGCGGAGACGAGGACCCAGATGTCGGCCGGGACCGCGGCCCTGCGCGCGGCCCTCTGCTCTGCTCTGTGTGAGGCCCTGCGCGGTGCCCTGCCCGAGGCGCTGCTCCCGGCCCTGCCCGAGACCTTCGACTCCTCCTCGTCCCGCCGCACCCTCATCCCACCCACTCGTGGAAATGACGGCGAGCGGCGGCGAGCTTGGGCTCGATGATGAAGTGGCAGTAGCCGTTGTAGGGGTGCTGCGTGTAGAAGTCCTGGTGGACCGGTTCGGCCTCCCAGAAGGCGCCCAGGGACTCGAGGGTGGTGACGACGGGGCGGTCGAGCTGGGCCTGGACCTGGTCGAGGGCCTGCTGGAAGTACGCGCGCTCGTCCTCGTCGCGGTAGAACATGGACGAGCGGTACTGCGTGCCCACGTCATTGCCCTGGCGGTTGAGACTGGTCGGATCGTGGCCGGTGAAGAAGAGGCCGAGGATGACGTCGGCGGGAACGACGGACTCGTCGAACGTGACCTGGAGGGCCTCGGCGTGGCCCGTGGTGCCGGAGCACACCTGCTCATATGTGGGGTGATCGACCTCGCCCCCGGTGTAGCCGCTGATCACGCTGGTCACTCCGCGCGTGCGCTGATAGACGGCGTCGAGGCACCAGAAGCACCCTGCGCCCAGGGTCAGAGTCGTCATATCCGTCCAGACATGCACCGCCACCGTTTTATTCCGCCGCACCCGGTCGCGCCCGGCACCGCGCTTCCGTCCGTGCTGCGCTTCCGTCTGCCGCGTGAACGCGCAGAGAGCCGATCTGCGTTCGCGCAGCAGACGGAAGCCGGATGGTCGGCACCGACCTCAGAAGACGGTCGTCGCGGGGATCTCGAAGCCCAGTGCCGCAGCGGCCTCGCGCACGTCCGCCCGGGCCCACCACCGAGCCACCGCCTCGTCCGAGGCCAGCGAGCGCATCTGCGCCGAGTCGAGGTAGAGGACTCCGTCGAGGTGATCGGACTCGTGTGCGACGATGCGCGCCGGCCACCCCGTGAGCTCCTCCTCCAGCGGGGAGCCGTCGAGGTCGCAGCCGGTGAGCGCGATGGCCCGCGGGCGGTCCACGACGGCCTGGTAGCCGGGGATGGAGAGGCAGCCCTCGTAGAAGGAGGCCGTGCGCCCGGTGGCGGCCTCGTACCGGGAGTTGAGCACCGTCCGGGGAGCGAACGGCGCCCGCTCGCGCTGCCGGAGACGGTCCGCGGCCTCGGGGTCGCTCGCTTCGAGCACGTCCGGGTCCGCGGCCGTGTCCTGGGCGACGAACATGCGCAGCGGCACGCCCACCTGAGGGGCGGCCAGCCCCACTCCAGGAGCGGCGAGCATGGTGGCGAGCATGGCCTCGGACAGCTCGCGCAGCTCCGCGTCGTCGAGCTGGCCGTCCACCGGCGCGCACTCGGTACGGAGGACGGGGTCGCCGGCCTTCACGATGGGCAGCAGGCCGTCGTGCTCCCGCGCATGGTCGAGGAGGGCGCGCACGGTGTCGCGGATGGCGCGGGCGGAGGCTGCGTCCTCGGGCGCATCGGCTGTCGCGGTCATGGTCTCTCCTCGGTGGTACGGGCCCGGCGGATCGGGACGAGGCCGTCGGTCTTCCCGGGGTCGTGGAAATCGCGGATGAGCCGGGCCAGGAGCGCGGGCTTCTCCACGATGAGCCCGTGGCTGGCGCGGGGGACGATCGCGAGCTCGCCGTCGGGCAGCGCCTCGTACATCCGCACCGTGTGCTCGAAGCGCACCTCGTCGTCATCGCCCTGCAGGATGAGCACGGGCATGGTCAGCGCACGCACATCGTCCTCCGTGAGCGCGGGCTCGCGCTCGTGCAGCCGGTCCGATTTCGCCGCGACGACGCGCCAGTGCTCCGGGCCGTCCGGGGAGAGCTCCGCGTATCCTTCCGGCACCCCGCCGGGCGCGCCGCCGTCCAGCACGCCCTCGCGCCAGCCGTCCAGGTGGAAGGGCGCCCCGCCCACCACGAGGCTCCGCACGAGGTCCGGGCGGGTGTGGGCGAGATAGAGCCCGAGTACCCCGCCGTCGCTCCAGCCCAGCACGTGCACCGGCCCCGTGCCCAGCTCCTCGAGGAGTGCCGCGGTGTCCGCGGCCATGTCCGTGAAGCCCCACTCCCCCTCGCAGTCCGGTGTGCGGCCGTGGCCTGCCTGCTCGGGCGTGAGGAAGCGGTATCCGCCGTCCAGCTCAGCCATGAGCGGTTCGAAGGCGCGGGCATCGGTGCCGCCCGGATGCAGCAGCACGAAGGGCTCGCCGGCACCTCGGTCCGCGAACCACAGGGCGGTCATGCTCAGCCCTCCGCCGCCGCGGCGCGCGCCTGGATGTTGCGGGCGTGCGCGAGCAGCGGGGCGTCGATCATCGACCCCTCGTAGCTGAACGCGCCCTTCGCCCCCTCCGCGGCGGCCAGGACGCCCGCGGCCCAGGCGGCCTGCTTCTCCGTGGGCGCATAGGCCCGGCGCACCACCGGGACGTGCTTGGGGTGGATGGAGACCTTCGCGTCGAAGCCGCTCTCCACCGCGTCCGTCGCCTCCTCCGCGAGCCCGTCGAGATCGTCGATCGCCGCCCAGATGGAGTCGAGCGCCCATTTCCCGTGCGCCTTGGCCGCCAGCAGCGTGGCGGAGCGGACGTGCCGCGCCACCTCGCGGTAGGTGCCGTCGGCCCTCCGCGAGGAGCCGCCGCCCAGCGAGGCGATGAGGTCCTCGGAGCCCCACATGAGCCCGCGGACGTTCTCCGCCGCGGCGATCTCCGCGGCGTTCACGGCACCGGCGGGGGTCTCGATGAGCGCGATGACGCCGTAGTCGGCCAGCGGGGCCGCGCTCTCACCGCTCTCCGCCTTGGGCAGCATGACCACCGTGAAGGGCAGCGTCCGCAGCAGCTCCAGGTCGGCCTCGAAGTGCGGGGTGTCCGCGGCGTTGACGCGCACCACGGTCCGCTTCGGGTCCAGGGTGCCCGCGGCCTCGGCGACGGCGCTCCGCGCTGCCTCCTTGTCCCCTTCCGCCACCGCGTCCTCGAGGTCGAGGATGACGATGTCGGAGCGCTCGGCGGCCTTGGCGAAGCGGTCCGGGCGGTCGCCGGGGACGAACAGCCAGGCCGGGCGGAGGGAGAAGGACGAGGACATGGAACGGGGCCTTTCGATGGGCAGCGGTGCCGGTGCCGCAGGGGCGCGGGAAGCGTTCCCGCACCCGGATCGCCGAGGCCGGACCCCGCCGGTGCGACACCGCTCACAATCCTATGCGGTGCGCATCCGCAGCGGTCGCCCGGTGCGGCTGCCGGGACCGCTCAGGACGCAGGTGCACCGGCCGGGGGTCGCCCGGAGCGCAGGCCGAGCCCGCCGGCACTGTGACCGGGTACCGCCGCATCGCGCCTGCCCGGGCCTCGCCCTCCGGCACCCGCGCCCCGGTCATGTCCGTGCCGCGGTCTAGAGTTGGCACCACGCGGCGGCCACCCCATGCCGGTCATCGGACAGGCCCGTACCGGCTCTCACCCGGGCAGCCGCAGGAGGAGAGGACCCATGCGGATAGCGCTGTTCGCAACCTGCATCGTCGATGCCATGTACCCGGAGGTCGCCCGCGACACGGTCACGATCCTCGAACGTCTGGGTCACGAGGTGGTGTTCCCCGAGCGCCAGGCCTGCTGCGGCCAGATGCACATCAACTCGGGCGACTTCGCAGGCGCCCACCCCGTCGTCGCCGGCCACGTCCGCGCCTTCGAGGAGGAGCCGGGCTGGGACGTCGCCGTCGCCCCCTCCGGCTCCTGCGTCGCCTCGCTGGGCCACCAGCAGCCCATGATCGCCCGCCGCGCCGGCGATGAGGACCTCGCGGCCCGTGCAGAGGACCTCGCCTCGCGCACCTATGAGCTCGCCCAGCTCCTCACCGACGTCCTGGGCGTCACGGACGCGGCCGCGCAGCTGGGCTCCTATTTCCCGCACCCCGTCACCTACCACCCCTCCTGCCACGGCATGCGCCTTCTGAACCTCGGCGACAGGCAGCGGGAGCTGCTGAGCACCGTCGAGGGGATCGACCTGCGGGAGCTGCCGCAGGCGGACCAGTGCTGCGGCTTCGGCGGCACGTTCTCCATGAAGAACCGCCAGGTGTCCTCGGCCATGCTGGAGGACAAGGCAGCGAACATCGTCTCCACCGGCGCGAGCCTGTGCGCCGGCGGCGATGCGAGCTGCCTCATGCACATCGGCGGCGGACTCTCGCGCTCGGGGGCCGTGAGCCCCCGGGGCGGTGCCGTGGGCACCGTGCACCTCGCCCGCGTCCTCGCCTCCACGAGGGAGAAGCCGCTGCTGCCGCCCCGCTCAGAACCGATTCTCTCCGGAGGGAGCCTGCGATGACCACGTTCCTCGGCATGCCCGCTGTGGGCGGCGGCCCGGCGATCCGCCATGCGCGCGTCCCGGGCTCGATCCCCGGCGCCCTGGGCAACGTCTTCGAGTCCGAGCACTTCCCGGACTACGCGGAGCGCGAGCTCGGCAATGCGCAGCTGCGCCGCAACCTCGGCCACGCCACCTCGACGATCCGGGCCAAGCGGGCCAATGTGGTCGCGGAGCTGCCGGACTGGGAGGAGCTGCGCAGCGCGGGTGCCGCGATCAAGCAGACCGTCATGGCGAACCTGCCGGAGCTCCTCGAGCAGTTCGCCGAGGCCTTCGAGGCCGCCGGCGGGCACGTGCACTGGGCCCGTGACGCGGACGAGGCCAACCGGATCGTGGAGGAGCTCATCGAAGCCCACGCCCCCGTCCTGGACACCGGCCGCCGCGAGGTCGTGAAGATCAAGTCGATGGCGACGCAGGAGATCGGACTCAACGAATACCTGGAGCCCCGCGGCATCGACGCCTTCGAGACGGACCTCGCAGAGCTCATCGTCCAGCTGGGCGACGACAAGCCCAGCCACATCCTCGTCCCCGCGATCCACAAGAACCGCACGGAGATCCGCGACATCTTCCTCGAACAGATGCCGGATGTGGACCCGGGCCTCACGGATGACCCGCCCAAGCTCGCCGAGGCCGCCCGCCGGCATCTGCGGAACAAGTTCCTCACGACGAAGGTCGCAGTCTCCGGAGCCAATTTCGGCATCGCCTCCACCGGCACGCTCGGCGTCGTGGAGTCCGAGGGCAACGGCCGCATGTGCCTCACCCTGCCGGAGACGCTCATCACCGTCATGGGCATCGAGAAGCTGCTGCCGGCGCCGGAGGACCTCGAGGTGTTCCTGCAGCTCCTCCCCCGCTCCTCCACCGGCGAGCGCATGAATCCCTACACGAGCTTCTGGACCGGCGTCACTCCCGGAGACGGGCCGCAGAACGTGCACGTGGTGCTCCTGGACAACGGGCGCTCGCGCGCGCTGGCGGACGAGTACGGCCGGTCCGCGCTGCACTGCATCCGCTGCTCGGCCTGCATGAACGTGTGCCCGGTCTACGAGCGCACGGGCGGCCACGCCTACGGCTCCACGTATCCCGGACCGATCGGAGCGATCCTCTCCCCGCTGCTCACCGGCGTCGAGGCCGAGGAGAACGACTCCCTGCCGTACGCCTCCAGCCTGTGCGGCGCCTGCTATTCGGCCTGCCCCGTGAAGATCGACATCCCCTCGATCCTCGTGCACCTGCGCGGGGAGGACCACCTCGCCAAGGAGGAGGCCGCCGCCGAGGCCGGCCCCGCTCAGCGCGTCCGGCGCCTCGCGAGCGCGGAGGGCCAGCTGGACGCAGGTCTCAAGGCCGCCTCCTGGGCGATGGCCGACGGCCGCCGCATCGCGCTCGCGGAGCGCGCGCTGCCGCTGGCCTCCCTGCTGGGCGCACGGTCCGGCCGCATCCGGCGGATGCCCGGAGTCGTGGGCGCGTGGACGTCCAGCCGCGACGTCCCCCGGCTGCCGGCCCAGTCGTTCCGCACCTGGTGGGGGAAGAACAGGGGTGCGGCCCCGAGCTCGGGACACGATCGCAGCGCAGCTGCGAAGGAAGGTGACCGCTGATGGCGAGTGCACGGGAAGAGATCATGGGGCGTCTGCACGAGGCGCTCGGCCGTGAGGACGGCGTCACCACCCGCCCCGGAATCGTGCCCGGCACGGGCAGGCCCGTCGACATCGCGGCCCCCGTTCCGCGCGACTACCGGCGCACCGGCGCGCTGGACCACGAGTCCGTCATCGCCCAGCTCGTCGACCGCCTCGTGGACTACCGGGCGAACGTGGTCGAGGCGCAGCCGGCCGAGGTGCCGGGCGTCGTCGCGGAGAAGCTCGCCGGGGCGGCCTCGGTCGTGGCACCGCTCGGCCTCGACGGCGGTGTGCTCTCCGCCCTGGACGAGCCGGTGCTGTCCGCACTGGATCCCGCCGTGCACATCACGGTGGAGGACGAGACCACCGCCCTCACCGTCGACGAGCTGGACCGGACGAGTGCGGTGATCACCTCGTCTCGTGTCTCATGCGCGCAGACGGGTACCATCTTCCTCGACGGAGCGGACGACTGCGGCCGCCGTGCCATCTCCCTGGTGCCGGACCACCATGTGTGCCTGGTTCCGGAATCCTCGATCGTGGAGATCGTCCCCGAGGCCTGGGCCCGGATCGATCCCACCCGCACGGTCACCATGATCTCCGGTCCGTCGGCCACCAGTGACATCGAGCTCGAGCGCGTCGAAGGCGTGCACGGCCCCCGCACGCTCGATGTCGTCATCGTCCGCGGGGTGTGAGACCGATTGACAGACTCCTCTGACCCGCAGCCCCGCAACCGGAGCAGTGCGGAGGACCGGGGAACCACCCCCTCCCCGTCTGCTGAAGAACCGCCGCAGGAAGCTCCCGGGCAGCAGCCTCCGTCCGGGGCGGCACAGGCTGAGCGCTCGCCGGCCGAACCTGCTCTCGACGGTTCCTCCGCGGCGGTGCCCGTGCCGTCCGGGCCCGCCGCAGCGCTGCGCTTCCTCCTGCCCTCCCTGCTGGGACTCCTCATCTTCGTCGCCCCCGTGCCGGACGGCGCGGGCGGGGCGACCATCCCCGTGGCGTTCCTCGCGAGCATGCTCGAGACGGCGCTCGCGGCGATCGTCCACCCGTTCGTGGTGGCCGTCATGGGGGTCTCGGCGCTGGGCTCACTCCTCGCACTGACCGTGAAGCCGGGGTGGATGCAGCGCGGCGTGCCGCAGCTGCTGTTCGACGTCACCGCGGTGTGGTGCCTCGTGCGCTGCGCGGGCTTCGCCCTCGGACTCGCGACGCTGCTGGAGCTGGGCCCGGAGGGACTGTGGGGAGAGGACACCGGAGGCCTCATCCTCGATCTCTGCGTCCTCATGTTCACGGTCTTCCTCTTCGCGGGCTTCCTGCTGCCGCTGCTGCTGGACTTCGGCCTGCTGGAGTTCGCCGGGGTGCTCATGAACCGCGTCATGCGTCCCGTGTTCACGGTGCCCGGGCGGTCCTCGGTGGACGCGCTGGCCTCCTGGTTCGGGGACGCCACGATCGGCGTCCTCATGACCAACCAGCAGTACGAGAAGGGCTTCTACACCAAGCGCGAATCGGCGATCCTCGGCACCACCTTCAACGTCGTCTCGCTCACGTTCACCGTCGTGATCATCGGCCTGCTGGGCCTGCAGCACATGACGCTGCAGTTCTACGCGACCATCGTGGTGGCGGGCCTCGTCGCCGCCGTGATCATGCCCCGCATCCCGCCGCTCTCCCGCATCCCCGACGAGTACATCGACGGCTCCCGGCCGGAGCGGGCGAAGGCCTCGGGCGCCGCAGCGGCGAACACAGGCTCCGCGACCACGGGCGCTGCCGTCACCGCTGCGGCCGGGGCAGAGCAGGGCTCTCCCCTCCGCCGGGCATGGGACGGCGCGCTGCGCCGAGCCTCACAGGTGTGGCCGGGCCTCATCCTGCGCCGCGGGGCGTCGAACGTCCTGGAGATGTGGGTGGGGATCATCCCGGTGATCATGGCCGTGGGCACCGTGGCCGTCCTCATCGCCGAGCACACTCCGCTCTTCGCCTGGCTGGGCACACCCTTCGTGCCGCTGCTCGAGCTCATGGGCGTGCCCGAGGCCCGGGCCGCCTCGGAGACGGTCCTCGTGGGCTTCGCGGACATGCTGCTGCCCACCGTGATCGGGGCGGGCATCGAGACGGAGATGACCCGGTTCGTCATCGGCTGCCTGTCGATCACGCAGCTGATCTTCATGTCCGAGGTGGGCGGGCTGCTGCTCGCCTCGAAGATCCCCGTGAAGTTCCACCATCTCGTGCTGATCTTCCTCCTCCGGACGCTCATCACCCTGCCGATCGTCGTGCTGGCCGCGCACCTGTTCTACTGACCTCCGGTGTGCCGCGCACATTTCCGCCGGCCACCCTTTGTGCCGCTGGACGCACCGACGTATCAGTGCGTCCAGCGGCACAAGGGGTGGCAGGGCAAGGGAGGTGCCGCCTCACGCGGCGTAGTGGCCGGCGACCTCCTCGTATGCCTCCCACGCCGCGCCCGGATCCCCACCGGAGAGGTGGAGATCCGCGGAGTCCAGGATGATGTGCCAGCCCACCGCGAAATCACGTGCGGGCTCGCGGACCAGCTCGGAGTGCGTGAGCTGCAGACGCGTCCCTCCCTCGCCGCCCTCGAGCCGCCAGGTCACGACGGAGTCCGGCACGCCCTCCCACTGCCAGGTGTGCACGAGCTCAGCCGCGGGGTCGTCCGCACTGGGACCGTGCACCGAGAGCACTTCGCCGGTCGCGGTGCCCTCCTCACCGAAGTCGTAGGCCACCGTGCCGCCCGGGCGGGCGTCGATGCGGACGCCGTCCAGCCACACCGCACGCGTCCGGTCATCAGTGAGCGCCGTCCACACCTTCTCCACGGGGTGCGCCAGGTGCCTGTCGAAGTGGATCCGGAACACCCCGTCTCCCGAGACGCCCAGTGTTCCCGCGCCCTTCGGCGCAGTCGTCGTATCTCTTTCCTGCATGACTCAGATCCTTCCCTCGTCGAGTGCGGCCTCCAGATCGTCGAGAACCCGCTCCCACCGGCCTGCCTGAGCAGAGAGCCAGTCCCCGGCTTCGCGCAGCGCTGCGCGGTTGAGCCGGTAGAGGCGTCTGCGTCCGGCCGTCCGCACCGTCACCACGTCACCGTCCAGGAGGATCCGGAGGTGCTGGGAGACGGCGGGCCTGCTCATCGCGAACTCAGCGGCGACCTCGCCGGCACTGAGCTCCCCGTCCGACAGCACTTCGACGATGCGCCGCCGCGTGGGGTCATCGAGGACGTCCAACGCGCTCATGCACTAAAGCGTAAGCGATCCCTTACGCATTGACAAAGGGTGCACTCACACGACTCCACACGGAAAGCCACCCCTTGCGCCGTTGGACGCTCCGATACGTCAGTGCGTCCAGCGGCACAAGGGGTGGCGGGCGACCTCAGTCCTTCGCCGCCGTCAGCGCACGGTAGCTCAGACCCGCGATCGCAGCGCCCACCAGCGGCGCGATGATGAACAGCCACACCTGCCCCAGCGCCGCCGGGTTGTAGAAGGCCACGGCCAGCGAGCGGGCGGGGTTGACCGAGGTGTTGGTCACCGGGATCGCGATGAGGTGGATGAGCGTGAGCCCCAGGCCGATCGCGATGGGGGCGAAGCCCGCCGGGGCACGGGGATCCGTGGCACCCAGGATGATCCACACGAACACCGCCGTGAGCACGATCTCGAGCAGGAGACAGGCGAGCAGGCTGTAGCCGCCCGGCGAGAGCTCACCGTATCCGTTGGTGGCGAACGAGCCCGCCGCCGAGGTGTCGATGGCGAAGCCCGCCTGACCGCTGGCGATGACGAACAGGAGCGTGGCGGCGAGCGCACCGCCCACCACCTGGGCGATCATGTACGGAGCGACAGCCCTGCCCTCGACCCGCCCCGCGCACAGGGCTCCCAGCGTCACCGCCGGGTTGAAGTGCCCGCCGGAGAGGTGGCCCAGCGCGTATGCGCCGGTGAGGACCGTGAGCCCGAAGGCGAGCGCGACGCCGAGGAACCCGATGCCCATCTGGATGCCGTCGTCGCCGACGACCTTGGCCGCGAGCACTGCGGCCCCGCAGCCGCCGAACACCAGCCAGAACGTGCCGAGGAGCTCCGCCCACAGGCGGGCGGACATGGGAGGAGCGGTGGACTGCGACATTGCGGCCTCCGAGGGCTGAGATGGAGTTGTCTGTCCAGACTACGACTCGGAGGCCACCCTGGGAAGGCGAAAGCGCAGGTCATGCCGATCGGCCTCACTCCCGTGCGGGCACGGAGGACGGCCTCGGCCCGAGGACCGTGACGGCGAAGGCGAGGACCACCGTGAGCACCTGGACCGCCGCCGCCCACAGGGGCAGCGCGCCCGCGCGCGCACCGCGCTCCAGCACGGCGGCGCCGAGGGCGGAGCCGGCCGCCGAGCCGAGGTACATCGCCCCCATCTGGAAGGCCACGATCGAAGGGGTGTCCTCCGCCCGACTGCGGGTGAGCGCGTCCTGAACGGTGGGGACGGATGCCCAGCCGGCAGCTCCCCAGACGAGAACGGCGGGGATCCATGCGAGTCCGTGCCCGGCGAAGCCGATCACGACGAAGGCCGCGAGCAGCGCGAAGGCGAGTACGGGCAGGAGCCTGCGCGAGCCGAGCAGGTCGATGGGCCGGCCCACGAGCATCGAACCCGTCACCCCGCCGATGCCCCACACCCAGATGAGCGCGAACCCCCACCCCGCGAGACCGCGATCCTCCGCCACGGGGAGCATGTACGTGTACAAGCCCAGGCTCGTCATGCCCAGGAGGAAGGCCAGGGCGATGCCGAGGAGGACCTGCGGCTGCCGGAGCACGCTCATGCCTGCGGTCTGCGCAAAGGGGATCACTGGCAGCGACCGGCCGCGGACGGCCAGGGCCGTCATGGACACCGCCCCGACGAGCACCACGAGGCCCATGGTCCAGCGCCAGCCGATGTGCTCGCCGATCAGCATCCCGAGCGGCACGCCCGCCACCGTCCCGGCGGACAGGCCGAAGGTGACCAGGGACATCGCGCGCCCTCGGTGCGCGGCGGGGACGAGAGCCGCCGCCGTGCTCGTCGCGAGTGCGGTGAGGACGCCGGCCGCCGCCCCCGCGAACACCCGGGAGGCCAGGAAGACGGCCAGGGTGGGAGCGAGAGCGGTGAGCAGATTGCCGAGGTTGAACACCCCCAGGGAGAGCAGCAGCGCCCGCGCGGTGGGGCCGGCAGCCACCCTCCTCGCCAGTGCGGGGCCGGCGAGCGCATAGGCGCCGGTGAATACCGTGACACCGAGCCCGATGCCGCCCACGGTCGTCGCAAGCGAATCGGCCATCTGCGGCAGCACCCCCGCCAGGACGTACGCATCGATGCCCAGCGAGACCGCCGCGATGACGAGCGGCCAGATTGTGCGGATCATTCTCCACCCTTCGACTGAAGTTCCACACCGGCCCCTGCGGACCGGCCACACCGAACGTACGGGCGCACCGAGGGTGTGACAATATGTCCTTTTATGCTGTTACAGACAGTGATGCTCTGAGGGAGGGAGACGTGATGGCGGACAGTGCCCGGAGGCTCGAGCGCACGCGCACAGAGCTGGCGGAGTTCCTGCGCAGCCGCCGGGAGCGCATCACGCCGGAGGAGCTCGGACTCCAGTCGTCGGGACGGCGGAGGACTCCCGGGCTGCGGCGCGAGGAGGTCGCGGCCCTGGCTGGGGTGGGGATCACCTGGTACACCTGGCTGGAACAGGGCCGGAACATCGGCGTGTCCGCGGAGTTCCTCGACGATCTGAGCACGGTGCTCAGGCTCGACGCCGCCGAACGCAGGCACCTCTACATGCTCACGCAGAAGCGGCCGCCCCGGGAGCCGGCGCGCAGCGCATGCACCGTCCCGCCCACGGCGCTGGACCTGCTCTCCCGGCTGCCCGACTCTCCGGCGTTCGTCCTCAACCTGAAATGGGACGTGCTGGCGTGGAACTCGGCGGCGGACCGGCTGTTCGGCTTCGCGGCACAGCCCATGGAGCAGCGCAACATGCTGTGGATGACCTTCGCGGACGAGCGGCTGCGCTCACGGCTGCGGCCGTGGGAGGAGCAGGCCAGGCAGATCCTCACGAGCTTCAAGCGGGACTTCGCGCAGGCCCCGCAGGACGCGGAGTTCGCCGCGCTCACGGAGAACCTCTCGCGCATGGATCCGGACTTCGCGCGCTGGTGGAAGCGCCCGGACATCGACGGGGTGTGCAACGGGCGGCGGACTTTCCGCCTGGACGGGCTCGGCGACATCGAACTCGCACACATCACCATGACACTCGAGAGCGACCGGCACCTGCGGCTCGTGTACTACACCTCGCTCGGCACGGGTGCTGGCGCCGACGCGCACGACGGCGCCGGGAATGCGGAGCCCGAGGCCGGCGGCGAGGCGTTCTCCACCTGGCTGCGCGCGGAGCCGTGACGACATCCGCGGGTGACCCCGCGGTCTGAGCGGAGCGCGCACTCACCCCCTAATGCCGCTGGACGCCCCGTCATATAGGGCCGTCCAGCGGCACAAGGGGTGGCTAAGCCGATCACCGCTCAGCTCTGCGCGTGCTCCTGCGTGAACACCATCGTCTTGCGGACGGCCTTGGCGACGATCGTCCCGTGCTGGTTCCGCCCGATGTGCTCGAGGCTGATGATGCCCTCGCCCGGTCGCGAGCGGGAGAGCCGCTTGTCGAGGATCCGCGTCTCCGCGTAGAGGGTGTCCCCGTGGAACATCGGCGCAGGGAACGACACCTCGGAGAAGCCCAGATTCCCCACGATCGTGCCCTGGGTGAGCTGCTGGACTGACAGGCCCACGAGGGTGGAGAGGGTGAACATCGAGTTCACGAGCCGCTGCCCGAAGGGCTCGGACTCCGCGAAGTGCGCGTCCAGGTGCAGCGCCTGCGCGTTCATCGTGACGGCGGTGAACCAGGTGTTGTCGGCCTCCGTGATGGTGCGCCCGGGCGCATGGCGGTACACAGCGCCCACCTCGAACTCCTCGAACCAGAGCCCGCGCTGGTCGATGACCTTCGCCTCGGCGGCGGTCTCCCCCGCGGCGCTCCCCTGAGCGCTCGCCTCTCCCTGGCCGCCAGCCTCAGCCCTGCTCTCCTCGCTCATCTGCGCTCCTTTCGCCTGCGTGCTCGTGCACTCGCCGTGACGGTCGTCACGGCGCTCTCCGCCCCAGGCTAGCGGCTCTGTCTCACCTCCGGGGCCGCGGGCAGGTGTGACGCCGAGGCTCACGCACCGTACTGCGGCGCCTGCCTCATCGCAGCGCCTGCCTCACCGCAGCGGCCGTCCCATCGCGGCAGCCACCTCACTGCTGCGGCCTCGCCGCACCGCCCGCGTCACAGCGGAACCGGCGTCACTGCAGCGCCGAGGTCAGACGCATCGCCGAATCGAGCCAGCGGCGGCCCCATGAGCGCCTCGCCCACTCCTCCGCGGTGAGCTCGCTGCTGATCTCACGGTAGCCGTCCATGATCTCGTGGAGCCGCTCGGTGATGTCGCCGCCGTAGGCGAGCAGGCTGACCTCGTAATTGAGGCCGAAGGAGCGCATGTCCATGTTGGACGACCCCATGACCGAGCACAGGCCGTCCACCGTGAAGCACTTGGTGTGGAGCACGGCCGGCGCGGGGAAGCGGTAGATGCGGACGCCGGCCTCGAGCAGCGCCTCGTAGTAGGAGCTCTGGGCGTGGTCGACCATGAACTGGTCGGCCTGTTCGCTCACGTAGAGGTCGACCTCCACCCCGCGGTGGGCTGCGGTCACGACCGCGGCGAGCATCGACTCGTCCGGCACGAAGTACGGGCTCACGATCCGCAGGCGCTTGCGCGCCAGGTAGACGAGCGAGACGAAGAGGCGCAGATTGGGCTCAGTGCGGAACCCGGGACCGGAGGGCACCACCTGGACCGCATTGACCTCGGAGTCCTTGCTCACCTTCTCCCGGTAGCGCCCCTGGACGAGCCTCTCGCCGATCGCGCTCTCGCGCTCGGCCATGCGGCCCTCGAACTCGTAGGCGCGGATCGTGAGGTCCTCGCCGGTCTCCGAGAACCAGTCGGTGGCGAAGACAGCCTCGAGCGAGGAGACGACCGGACCGGTGAGCTCCACCATGATGTCGTTCCAGCGACGGCCCGTCCTCGCGTTCGACTCCCTGCCGTAGGCCGAGTCGATCATGTTCTGCGAGCCCATGAAGGCGCGGACTCCGTCGATCACCATGAGCTTGCGGTGGTTGCGGAGGTCCACGCGGCGGACCCGCCCCTGCAGGGGCAGGAACGGGAGCATGAGGCTCCACTGGATGCCGGCGGAGTCCAGTCTGCGCTTGAGGGGCCGGAAGCCTGCGTACTTGCGGGAGCCGATGTGGTCGAACAGCAGCCGCACCGTCACGCCCCGCGCAGCCGCACGCTCGAGGGCGGAGATGAAGACCTCCGTCGTGGGATCGGCCGTGATGATGTAGATGCAGACGTCGACGTACTCCTCCGCCTCGTCCACGGCCGCGGCCATCCGGCGGATGTTCTCCTCGTAGTCCGTGAGGATGCCGTGGTCGGTGCCCGTCACCATGGGCAGCGAGGTGAGGTTGCGGCTGAGCGTGACGAGGCTGCCGAGCTGGGGCGGAACCTCGAGCGCCTGCGGCCAGTCGGGAATGTCCGCAGTGCCCTGCACGAGGCGGGTGTTCGCCTCCTCCTGGATCGCACCGCGGCGGCCCGTGATGTAGGGGCTGCCCAGCAGCAGGAAGAGCGGAATGCCGACCAGCGGCAGGAAGAGGATGAGCAGCAGCCAGGCGCTCGAGGACGACGGCCTGCGATTCTCCGGCACCACGCCCACAGCAACGACCTTGATCGCGTAGTCCAGGACGATCAGGATCGTCGACACGAGGGGCGGCAGACCCCATGTCGTCACGTCCAATGCACTCATGCCCACGGGACAAGACTACGCGGCCGGATCACGGCGGGTGAGGGTTATCGGTGCGGGACTCGAACGCTGTGACCGAGGCCCCCGCAGCTGTCACACCTACTCGAACACCTTCTTTACAGTAGCTGCGAGTACGACCCATCACCCCCGCGAATGCGGTGCCCGCCAGCGGGCGAAGCCGCCTTCGGTGCTCAGCACCTGACTCGTGATCCATCGTGCCTCGTCCGTGAGCAGCCAGGCGATGAGTCGGGCCGGATCGTCCGGTTCGCCCCAGCGCCCCAGCGGGAACTGCGCCCGCGTCGCCTCCCTCATCTCCTCCGTGACGTAGCCGGTGTCGACGGGACCGGGATTCACCGTGTTCAGCCTGATCCCAGAATCGATGAGCTGATCTGCGAGCGTCACGGTGATCCCGGCGAGCGCCGCCTTCGCCGCCGCATAGGCGACCTCCCCCGGCATCGGCCCCTCCCCCTGACCGGAGGTGAGAAGGACGATGCTGGCATCGTCGCCCAGGCGCGGCGCGGCCCCGAGGCTCTCCGTACCTTCAGGATCCGAGCAGGTGCTCTCGGGCCCGCTCACCTCCCTCCCGCGGTCCGAGGGTGAGCCCGCCTGCGCCCGGGCCGCTTCCCGCAGCCGCGCGAACTCCTGCGCCAGCAGGATCGAGGCGCGTGCGTTCACGGCCCAGTGCCGGTCCAGCATCTCCGCGGTCAGCTCGCCCAGCGCACCGTCCGAACCGGAGAGCGCCTGATTGCAGACCAGCCCGTCGAGACCGCCCAGTGCCGCCGAGGCCGTGCGCACCAGCCGCTCCGGCTCGCCCTCCTCCGCCAGATCCGCGTGCGCATGCTCCACCACCGTGCCTTCCGCCGCGTGGGCGCGAACCCCGGCGATCACCGCCGCGATGTCATCCCCGCCCCAGGGCTGCTGCGCGTCGTGCGGTGCGAAATGGTGGCAGAAGACGCTCGCACCGTACGCCGCTGCACGACAGGCGGTCGCATAGCCGATGCCCGCCCTCCGGCTCACCCCGGTGACGAGCACTGCGCGGCCGCGCAGCGGGAACGGATCGCGGGCGAGTGCGCTCACATCCATGGACATATCGCGTTCCTCTCGGCTCGATGCGCTCAGAGCGGCGAGCGCGCGGGTGCGGATTCGAGGAAGCCCCGGTGCCGGGCCCCGGCGCGTGCCCCCTGACGGCCGCCGAGGCCGTCTCCGCACACGCCCGCCAGCGGCTCAGAGCCCCAGATCGCGGGCGATGAGCATGAGCTGGACCTCGGTGGTCCCCTCGCCGATCTCCAGGATCTTCGAATCGCGGTAGTGCCGGGCCACGAGGTACTCGTTCATGTAGCCGTAGCCGCCGTGCACCTGAGTCGCATCGCGCGCATTGTCCATCGCCGCCTCGCCGGCCAGCAGCTTCGCGATGGAGGCCTCCTTCTTGAACGGCAGCCCTGCCACCATCTTCGAGGCCGCCGCGTAGTAGGCCGCCCGGGCCGATGCGACCCGCGCCTCCATCCGCGCGATCTTGAAGCTCACGCCCTGGTAGTCCCCGATGGGCCGGCCGAAGGCGGTGCGCTCCTTCGCGTACGTCACGCTCGCATCCACACAGCCCTGCGCCGCCCCCACGGAGAGCGCCGCGATCGCCACGCGCCCCTCGTCGAGGATGCTCAGGAAGTTCGCGTAGCCGCGTCCGCGCTCGCCCAGCAGATTCGCCTCCGGCACGCGCGCGCCGTCGAAGGTGAGCGGGTGCGTGTCCGAGGAGTTCCAGCCCATCTTGTCGTAGGCCGGCTCCGCCGTGAACCCGGGCGTGCCGCTGGGCACGATGATGGTCGAGATCTCCGGCTTCTCGCTGCCGTCCCGGCCCATCCGGGTGCCCGTCACCGCGGTGGCGGTGACGAACTTCGTGATGTCCGTGCCCGAGTTCGTGATGAACGCCTTGGCCCCGTCGATCACCCATTCGCCGTCCTCCAGCCGCGCCCTGGTGCGGGTGCCCCCGGCATCGGAGCCGGCCTCGGGCTCGGTGAGGCCGAACGCGGCGAGCCCGCGCCCGTCGATGACCTGCGGCAGCAGCTCCCGCCGCTGTTCCTCCGTGCCGAAGCGGTAGACGGGCATGGCCCCCAGCGACACCCCGGCCTCGAGCGTGATCGCGAGCGACTGGTTCTCCCGCGCGATCTCCTCGAGCGCCAGGCACAGCGCGAAGTAGTCGCCGCCCATGCCGCCGTACTCCTCCGGGAACGGCAGTCCGAAGAGCCCCATGTCGCCCATCTTCGCCACGAGGGCGTACGGGAACTCGTGCTTGGCGTCGAGCTCCGCGCTCACCGGCGCGACCTCCTCGTCGGTGAACGCGGCGACCGTCTGCCGCAGCGATTCGTACTCCTCCGGCAGCATCCCCGGGACGAATGCGATCTGCTCTGTCTGCGTGCTCATGTCCTTCTCCTCCGGCCCTCCCACGGGCCTCGTCTCTCTCCGCCGGCGCCTCTCCGCGCCGGAGGCGGCGCTCAGTTCCGCCGGGTCACTCGCCGTCCGCGGGGATCACGACGGCGAGCACCTCGTCGAGGGCCACCTGCGCCCCCGCCGCCGTCCGCAGCTCGACCGTGCCGGCCGCGGGCGCTCGCAGCACGTGCTCCATCTTCATCGCCTCGACCACGACGACGGGATCGCCCGCCGCCACCTCGGCGCCCTCGGCCGCCCGGACCTCGATGACGGTCCCGGGCATGGGCGCGAGCACCTCCGCTCCCCCGGCCGCCGCGCCGATCGTCGCATCCGCGAGCGGCCTCACCAGCTGGAAGACCCCACGCGCGGTGCGGACCCAGAACGTCCGCGCATCCGAGGAGGCCCAGACCCGGCCGTGGTGCTGCTCGCCTTCCAGCGTGAGCACGAGCTCCCCACCGCCGAGGCGGGTGACCGGCGGGTGCAGGAACTCCGTCTCGTGCCGCTCGCCGCGGTGCACGAACGGCACGAGGGTGCGCGCGGGTGCCAGGCTTCGCCAGCCGGATCCCTGCTGCCATGCGGACACCCCCGCCACACTCACCGAGTGAGCACTATGTGAGGTTTCCGGGCCACCGATCCGACAGAAATCGCTCACTCGGCGGGAATGAGGGGACTGGGAGGTGACAGCCGCGGCCGCGAACTGGAGCGCGAGGGGATCGAGCTCCTCGGCCAGCTGCTCCTCGGCCATGCGGTCGATGAGGCCGGTATCGAGGTCCCCCGCGGCCACCTCGGGCAGGCCCATGAGGGTCTGCAGGAAGCCGATGTTCGTCACGATCCCCGGAACCGCGGACTTCGCGAGGGCGCGCCGCATGCCGGCGACGGCCTCGGCACGATCGGCGCCGGTGACGATGAGCTTGGCGATCATGGGGTCGTAGTCGCTCACGATCTGCTGTCCCGGCTCGAGCCCGGCATCCACGCGCACACCCGTCCGGTCCGCGCCGTGGCCGCCGCGCGCCGCCCCCGCGGGCAGACCCGTGCCGGGCCCACCCGTGCCGCGCGGGAACGCCACGTCCAGGGCCGTGCCGCCGGTGGGGAGGAAGCCACGGGCGGGGTCCTCGGCGTAGATGCGGGCCTCGATGGAGTGGCCCGTGAGCCGGATGTCCTCCTGCACGAGGCCCAGCCGCTCGCCGGCACCCACGCGCAGCTGCTGTTCGACGAGGTCGACGCCGGTGACCTGCTCCGTGACGGGGTGCTCCACCTGGAGCCGGGTGTTCATCTCCATGAAGAAGAACTCGTCGGGGCGGTCCGCGGAGACGATGAACTCCACCGTTCCGGCACCGCGGTAGTCGACGGCCTTGGCGGTGTCCACGGCCGCCTGGCCGATCGCCTCGCGCGTGGCGGCGTCGAGGAGCGCGCTGGGCGCCTCCTCGATCACCTTCTGGTGGCGGCGCTGCAGCGAGCACTCGCGTTCGCCCAGGTGGATCACATTGCCGTGGGAGTCCGCGAGCACCTGCACCTCGATATGGCGCGGGCGCAGGACCAGGCGCTCGAGGAAGAGGGTGTCGTCGCCGAAGCTGGAGGCGGCCTCCCGCCGGGCCGAGGCGAGCGCCTCCGGCAGCGCAGGGGCTTCGAACACCTCGCGCATGCCCTTGCCGCCGCCTCCCGCGGAGGGCTTCACGAGGACGGGGAAGCCCACCTCCTCGGCACGGGCGATGAGCTGGTCATCGGTGAGGCCGGCCTCGGCGACGCCCGGGACGAGCGGGACCCCGCGGGCGGCGACGGCCTGCTTCGCGGAGATCTTGTCGCCCATCGTCTCGATGGCCGCGGCCGTGGGGCCGAGGAAGACGATGCCCTCCTCCTCGAGGCGGCGGGCGAAGGCCGCGTTCTCGGAGAGGAAGCCGTAGCCGGGGTGGACGGCCTCGGCGCCGGTGGCGCGGACGGCGGCGATCACGCGCTCGATGTCGAGGTAGGACTGCGCCGCCGGTGCCGAGCCCAGGCGGTGGGCGAAGTCCGCGGCGCGGGTGTGGGCGGCCTCGGCGTCCGCATCCGAGTACACGGCCACCGTCTCGATGCCGAGGCGGCGGCAGGTGCGGATGACGCGGAGGGCGATCTCGCCGCGGTTGGCGATGAGGATCCTTGAGAACACTGCGATCACATCCTGAAGACGCCGTAGCCGGGCGCGGCGTAGGGGCGTTCGAGCGGGGAATGCCGGGCGGCCTCGAGGGCAAGCGCCAGGACCTGGCGGGTGTCGGCGGGGTCGATGATGCCGTCGTCCCAGAGGCGGGCGGTCGAGTAGTAGGGATTGCCCTGGGCTTCGTACTGGCTGCGGATGGGGTCCTTGAAGGCCTCCTCGGCCTCGGCGGGCCATTCCTCGCCGCGGGATTCGAGCTGGTCGCGCCTGACGGTGGCGAGCACGCTGGCCGCCTGCTCGCCGCCCATGACGGAGATCCGGGCGTTGGGCCACATCCACAGGAAGCGCGGGGAGTAGGCGCGGCCGCACATCGAGTAGTTGCCCGCGCCGAAGCTGCCGCCGATCACCACGGTGAATTTGGGCACGCGGGCCGTGGCGACGGCGTTGACCATCTTGGCGCCGTGCTTGGCGATGCCGCCGGCCTCGTAGTCGCGGCCCACCATGAAGCCGGAGATGTTCTGGAGGAACACGAGCGGGGTGGAGCGCTGATCGCAGAGCTCGATGAAGTGCGCGCCCTTCATGGCGGATTCGCCGAACAGGATGCCGTTGTTCGCGATGATGCCCACGGGGTGCCCGTCGATCCGGGCGAAGCCGGTGACCAGGCTGGTGCCGTACTCGGCCTTGAACTCGTGGAACTCGCTGGCGTCGACGATCCGGGCGATGACCTCGCGGACGTCATAGGGGGTGCGGGAGTCGACGGGGACCACCGCCGTGAGCTCGTCCGGGCTGAGGGCGGGTTCACGGGCTTCCGCGCGCTCCCAGGCCGGGGCCTCCTGCGGGCCGAAGGTCGAGGCGATGTCCCGGAGGATCTCCAGTGCGTGGTCGTCGTTCGCGGCGAGGTGGTCGGCGACGCCCGAGGTGCGGGAGTGGAGCGCTCCCCCGCCCAGCTCCTCGGCGGTGACCTCCTCGCCGGTGGCGGCCTTCACGAGCGGCGGCCCGCCCAGGAAGATCGTCCCCTGCTCGTTGACGATGACGGATTCGTCGGCCATAGCGGGCACATAGGCCCCGCCGGCGGTGCAGGAGCCCAGCACTGCGGCGAGCTGCGGGATGCCCGCGGCCGAGAGCGTGGCCTGGTTGTAGAAGATGCGGCCGAAGTGCTCGCGGTCCGGGAACACCTCGTCCTGATTGGGCAGATTGGCTCCGCCGGAATCCACGAGGTAGATGCAGGGCAGGTGGTTGTCCGCCGCGATCTCCTGTGCGCGCAGATGCTTCTTCACCGTGACGGGATAGTAGGTGCCACCCTTGACCGTGGCGTCGTTGGCGACGATGACGCAGAGCCGGCCGGAGACGAGCCCCATGCCCGTGATGATCCCGGCGCCCGGCGAAGCATCCTCGTACATGCCGTTCGCGGCGAGCGGCGAGAACTCGAGAAAGGGGCTGCCTGGGTCGAGGAGGCGCTCGACGCGATCGCGGGGCAGGAGCTTGCCGCGGCTCAGGTGGCGCTGACGGGAGGCCTCGGAGCCTCCTCGGGCCGTTGCCGCGATGCGCTCGCGGAGCTCGGACAGGAGCTCGGCGTGTGCGGGCGCGTGCGGCGAGGTGTGCGGATCGACCGGTGATCCGATGGTGCGCATGCGTTCTCCTCGTGGGCGGCGATGCCCGTAGACAGGTCCAGTCAGCGTAGACATGCTCAGTTAATGCTGATTAACTAAGTCGATCCTAGCGGCACGGGAGGCGAAGTGACAAGGAGCACAGGCGAAGCGGCGCGGAGCGGGGCAGACGGCGCCGAGACGGCCCCCGGTTCGCGCGAGGCGCACCACGGGCCGCGGGAGGCGCACCACGGGCCCCGGGGTCAGGCGAAGGCCGAGCGGCGGGAACAGCTGCTGGCCTCGGCGAAGCATCTGTTCGCCCGCTACGGGTTCCGGGCCGTGCGGCTGGGCGACATCGGGAAGGGCGCGGGCGTCTCCGGACCGGCCGTCTACCGGCACTTCGCCTCGAAGGAGGCGGTGCTCGAGGAGTTGCTCGTAGGCATCTCGGAGTACCTGCACGAGGGCGGGCGACAGATCATCGCCGAGGCCGGTGACGCCCGGGCAGGGACCAGCCTCACCCAGGCGGGCGCCGAGGCCGGTGCCCCCGAAGCCGGTGGTGGAGCCGGGGTCCTCAAGGCCGGCCACGGAGCGGGGGCAGCGGCAGCTCTGCGCATCCTGGAGCAGCTCATCGACTTTCACGTGGACTTCGCGATGAAGGAGCCGGAGCTCATCCGGATTCAGGACCGCGACCTGGATGCGCTGCCGGAGGATGCGCGGAGGAGCGTCCGCCGTCTGCAGCGACAGTACGTGACGGCGTGGGTGGGCGCCGTGGGGGCCGCGCACCCGCAGCTCACCGAGGAGGAGGCAACCGTCCGCGTCCACGCGCTCTTCGGCATGGTGAACTCGACGCCCCATCTGGGCAGACGACTGCCCGCCGAGACCGTCGCCCGCGAGCTCCGCCGCTCAGCCCGGGCGGTGCTGGGGATATGAGCGCGGGAGAGCCGGCGGATCGGCACCCCGGCTCTGACAAATCCGCAACAGAGACTCCGCGAATCCGCAACTCACATCCGGCAAATCCGCAATAGAAGGGCCGCGAATCCGCAACTCACGTCCCGCGGATCAGCGGAGAGCGGGTACGCTAAGGCCGTATGAACAGCGAACTCGTCCACCGGAACGCCGCTCCACTGGCCGAGGAAATCATGCAGGAGTCACCGATTACGGTGATCTCCGGTGCCCGCCAGGTGGGCAAGAGCACCCTGATGCGCACACTGCTCACCGATCGCAGTGCCAGGATCGTCAACCTCGACTCCACGATCGACCGGAACTCCGCTCTCAGCGATCCCGACGGCTTTGCCGCACAGTTCCCGGAAGGCACCCTTGCCATCGATGAAATCCAGCGGGTGCCGGAGCTGCTGCTCTCATTGAAGAACGCACTCGAGGCAGACCGCCGGCCCGGGAGATACCTGCTCACAGGGTCGTCCAACCTGCACTCGCTCAGAGGTGCTGAGGAGAGCCTTGCCGGACGCGCACAGACGGTGGTCCTCCGCGGGCTGAGCCAGGGCGAACTCGCAGGCCGCACAGAGGACTTCGCCTCGTACATGTGGGACCTGCCTCGCACCGGTCAGCTCACGGACATCGACGATCTCAGCCGCGGCGACTACCTGAGCCTTGTCACCGCCAGCACGTTCCCGGAGATCCGCGACGCCCCTCCGCGCAGCCGTGCCCGATGGCTCGGCAACTACGTGGAACGAGTGCTGTCCAAGGATGTGGCAGACGCCTCCGGGATCCGGCACCCAGAACGACTGCTTCCACTGCTGCAGGTGATCGCGGCCGAGAACGCCTCCGAGTTCGTCGCGGCCAGGTTCTCTCGCCTGCTCGACGTACCGGAAAGGAGCATTCCGGCGTACATACAGGCGCTCCGGAACGTCTTCCTCATCCATGAGCTCAAGCCCTGGAGCACCAACGCCACGACCAGAGCGGTCTCCCGGCCCAAGCTGAGCATCCAGGATGCCGGCCTCGCCGCCTTTCTCTGTGACATCGACGCCGACGGTTTGGAGCACGACATCTCCAGCACTCTCACCGGAGGCCTGGTTGAGGGCTTCGTCGCCTCTGAACTGCTGAAGCAGCAGTCGTGGTCCCTGGTGGACTTCACGCTCCGCCACTATCGCGACAGAAACGGAAAGGAAGTGGACCTCGTGCTGGAGAACCGGCGCAGGGAGATCATCGGCCTCGAGGTCAAGGCCACCACCAGTGTGGGGGAGAACCACTTCAGGGGGCTTGAGTACCTCAGGGAGAAGGCCGGGCCGAGGTTCATCGCCGGAGCGGTGCTGCACACGGGAACCCGCGCTGTGCCCTTCGGAGACAGACTCTGGGCCCTGCCGATCGGAACCCTGTGGCGGGCGTAAAAGCTCAGCGTGAGGGTTTCCACGCCCTCCTACCGGGCAGCACCACCGACCGCCGGTGCCATGTCATAGGTGATCCAGTCGGTCCCTTCCGCCACCTCGTCGTAGAGGAAGCGTGCCCGATAGTTGTGAGCCCGGGTGATCCAGCGAACCACCGTCCCACCCTCCTCCGCTGCGATGGAGGCCAGCCGATCGAGCAGGATGCGAGCCGCACCCTTGCCCCGAGACGCGGGATCCACGAACAGATCGTCGAGGAAGAGGCCGTGCGAGGCCGCCAACGGCCGGGAGAACGTCCTGCAGTGGGCGAGCCCCACCAGCTTCGATGGCCCTCCCATGGCAGCGACGAGGCCGCGCTGCGGGTGCGCGTCGTCCAGCAGCCACGAGAAGACCCTCTCGCGCATCTCCGCTGTCTGGACCACCTGGTAGTAGTCCGCATATCCCCGGTAGAGCTCCGACCACTGATCGAAGTGGTCTTCTCTCACCGCATGGACGCTGATGTCCGCTGCAGTCATCGCTCAGCTCACCCCACCGTCGACTGCGGCCGCGATGTCGTGGAGCCCGCGGTACTGGGCGGTGTGCATCTCTTCGCTGATGGGAACCGGCCATGAGCTGTGCTTGGCGATGACGACCTTCTTCTCGAGGTCGACGTAGAGTCCCTGACCGTGGATGCCCACCGCGTAGAGCACGGGTGCGCTGGTGTCGGGGACGTACCAGAAGTTCCGGTAGGTGCCGTTCGGGAAGTCGCGGATGTGGGCGCCCGACCGCCACCTCGCAGCATCACCGGTGCAGAGGTCGCGGACGAAGGCCTCCGGGACCAGTCCGCTTCCGGCCGCCAGGTGGTGACCGACGCGTGCGAGGTCGCGGGTCGAGCAGGAGAAGCCGCCCGCCGCGCGCCCTGCACCGTAGTCGTCAACGGTCAGGTCTGCATCGAACTCCGCGCCGATCGGCTTCCAGATGTATGTCGAGAACAGTTCCGCCAGTCGGCGTCCGGCCGCGCGCTCAAGCACCCAGCCGGCCATGTCGGTCGTCGGCGATGCGTAGTGGTACTCGGCGCCCTCCGGCGACCGGCGTTCGAGCGATGGCAGGAACGAATGGAGCCCTTCGCTCTCGCCGGGGATCCAGCCGGTCGAGCGGCGGTACTCGAGCATGCGGGGGTCGGCCATCGCATAGTCTTCCGAGAACCGGAGCGGAACAGCCATATCGAAGAGCGACTGGATCTCGACGTCGAAGGCGGAGCCCTTCACTTCGGGGACGTACTCCACCACCAGGTCGGTGAACGCGAACGCACCCTCCGCCGCGAGGGCTCCCCCGATGAGACCGGTCAACGACTTCGTGACGCTGAAGTTGATGTGGACGTCTGCGGCGGTCCTGCCCTCGGCATACCACTCGAACTGCAGTTCGCCGCCGGAAAGCACCACGATTGAGTCCGTTGCCGTCTCCTCGAGGTATTTCGCCACCGTCTTTCCGCTGCTCTGCAACGGTGCATCCAGAGCAGCTGCGCCGCACGCGGCCTCGGTCAGCTCGAACGTGTCACCCCCTCGCGCCACCCTTGCGGTGGGGATGATCTCTCGCACATTAGCGAATGCCCAGCGATTCGATTCCGGCGTCATCCATGTTGCCAGCAGCTTCTCCACGACTCCCTCTCCTGCATCCATGATTCCGAGCGCTCAACGGCTCGGCGCCTCCCGAACGGACACGCGATGACCGCTCCCCCGGCTCACTGAATCGCCGAGTCGAAGACGAATGATCCGTTGACCATCGTCGCGATGACCTCCAGCTCTCCAATGCGTTCCGCCGCGATTGTGAAGATGTCATCGGACAGGACGACCAGGTCGGCAAGATACCCGGGCGCGAGGACGCCCTTCACGTCTCCCTCATGAACCGCAAACGCGGAGCCGAATGTGTAGGCCCGTACAGCCTCCGAGACGGTGACACGCTCGCTCTCACCCAGAACGCGACCCGCCGTCGTCTTTCGATTCACCATATCGTGAATGCCCTGCAGCGGTTCGCCGGCCACGACCGGTGCGTCCGAGGAGCCGGGGAGGCACACGCCTGCATCCAAGAAGGACTGCATGCGGTAGATGTGCGAGTGCTGATCGTCCTCGAGCGCTTCGAGGAAGCCGTCCCCCAGGGTCGAGATGAACTTGCCCTGCGGAACCGGAACCATCCCCAGCCTCGCGATTCTCTCGACCTGCTCGGGGGACACTATCGCAGCATGTTCGATGCGATGACGGTGATCAGGCCGATACAGCTTCGCCTGTGCTTTCTCGACACCGTCGAGCACATGGTTGAGGGAGCGATCTCCGATGGCATGAGCGGCCACCTGCCATCCATTCACATGAGCATCGACGATGAGCTGTTCGATCTCCGGCCCCTCCCATTGGAGGAGCCCCCGGTTGCCCGGTTCGCCGCGGTACTCACAGCAGGTCGCAGCGGTGCGTCCGATCAGTGAACCGTCCGTGAGCATCTTGACCGGACCGAGGCGCAGGAACCGATCACCGAAACCGGACCGCAGGCCGAGGTCGATGCCCCAGCCCTCGGGCCTGTCGCTGCCGCCGAGTTCGTGGAACGCGGTGATGTAAGGCATGAGCGTCATGCGGACATCGAGGAGGCCGCGTTCGTGGGCGACCTGGAACGCGCGGAAGTCCACAGCGCTGTTTCCGATCACGTCTCCGCCCAGACCGGGCTCGGTCGCACTCGTCAGACCGTTGCGCACAGCCCACTCGGACGCCGCGCCGATCCCGCTGACGATCGTTTCGAGCTCGAGCGGCCAGATGGCGCTCGAGACGATCGTCATCGCACGCTCGAGCAGCAGACCGGTGAACCTGCCGTCGGAATCGCGTCCCAGATCGCCGCCGGGCGGAACGACCATATGTTCCGCTGCATCGATTCCGGCTGCTGCGAGCGCGGGACTGTTGACGACCGCCATGTGGTGGGAGTTGTGGAGCAGATAGGCCGGACGGCCTCCCGTGATCGTGTCCAGCACTCTCAGGTCCGGATGGCCGCCGATGCGATTCTGATCGTATCCGTGGCCGATGACCCACGCATCCGCAGACAGCGAGGCAGCATGCTCCTCCACCAGACCGTAGAGCGCATCCAGCGACTCGGCCGCTGTGTACGAGACGTCCAGCTGAGACATCTCGACTCCCATTGTCGAGAAGTGCATGTGCGCGTCGTTGAATCCCGGCACTGTGCAGCGCCCGCCGAGGTCGGCATAGGTGACCGCCTCGACTCCCGACAGGTCGTCGTCGAGCCCGATGACAACGCCGTGGTGAATTCCGACGCTTCTCGCGAAGGGGCGATTCGGATCGCCGGTGTAGATGGCGCCGTTGTTCAGGATCGTGTCGATCTTCATCGATTCGCCTGCCTTCCGCTCGACCCACACGATGGGAGTCTCGCCGCGATTCGCGTCTGCACGTCACTCATCGCGTGCCTCCGCAGGCTCGACCCCGCACCAGAACGCCGCGAAGAGGGCGATTGTCTTCGTGCACTGCTTCAGCGATTCGATCGAGACCCTCTCGTCGAAACTGTGGATGTTCTCGGTGTAGGGGCCGTAGACCAGCGTCGGCACATCTGCGTGGTTGACGAACAGCGAGGCGTCCAGATAGCCCGGGGTGGTGATCGTCTCGAGCTCGCTGCCCGCGACGTGCCGGTGGCACTGCGCGAGCAGGCTCTCGGCATCGCCGCCCGGATCGAGCACATATCCGTCGGCGAAGAACCCGGACGGTTCGACGCTGACCTGGTAGCGCGAGTCGCGGTTGAACTCCGCGACGTGCGCTCGCACCTCGGCGAGAGCCTCCTCAGGGGAGACTCCGGGGAAGGTCGAAATGCGCAGGCTCAGCTCGCACCAGCCCGGAACCGATGACGCCCAGTCCCCGCCGGAGATCTTGCCGAGGTTGAAATTGATCGGCCGGGGCACGCCCTCGAAGTGCTCATGAGATCCGCTCTGCGAATTCCACTGCTCTTCCAGCGACTTCAGCGATTGCAGCACTTCGAACGCATACTCGATGGCGTTCGAACCATCGGTCATGATTCGAGGATGCGCAGGCTGCCCGGTGACCCGCAGGGTCAGCCACAGGACTCCTGTGTTCGCCCGGACGAGCGCATCGTCCTCCGGTTCGGAGATCAGCGCCGCATCGGCTGAGTATCCGCGCTGCAGCGCGGCGTTCGCACCGTTGCCCGTGGACTCCTCCTCCACCACCGACTGCAGGATGACGGTGGACCGGGGCCTCAGGCCGGCGTCGAAGATCGCCTGCAGCGCGAACATGTTGGCGACCAGGCCGGCCTTCATGTCTCCGGCACCCCTGCCGTAGATCCACTCGGCCGAAGCACTGCCGCTCCACGGATCCATCTCCCACTGCTCGAGGGGACCGACGGGAACGACATCGATATGACCGTTGAGGATGAGCGAGCGCCCCTTCTCGGCCGTAGGCCGGTATGTGCCCACGACATTCTCCTGAGGCCCCGCATCGGGGTCGGGGACGCCGTAGTTCCTGCTCTGTTTCAGTTCCTCGGTGTTGATCTCCCAGCGGTCGATCGTCAGCCCCAGCCGTCTGAACGCGTTCTCGACGAAGTCCTGGCCCTCGCCCTCACAGCCGCGCAGAGAGGGTATGCGGATCAGCTTCTGAGTTTCGGCGATCTGCTGGTCGAAATTCGCTTCAACGGCCTCGGTCACCATCTGTGAGACTTGATCCCAGTGCATATCGCATCACTCCGGTCGCAGGACATTCAGAGACTCATCGGCGATGAGCTCCTCGAACCACGGGGTCAGATCTGCCTCGGAGTCGTACCAATCGGCAACCTCCGCGACATCGCCCCCGTCCTCGTATCCGAGCTCAGCCGCGCGAGTCTTCCACTTCTCCGTGAAGCCGCTGACATCGTCACGGACCGTTTCCGGGAGGTCGCCCTCCGCGATCAGGCCGTCGATGAGCTCATCGGTGACTTCTGCCATGACCTGCTGGCTCGGCTCGTCGATCTGCTCGATGACACCGCCTGAGTCAGCGACGCGGCTGAACGAATCGGACCAGCCGCCGATGCCGGCCCTGTGCCAATCGGCCATGGACTCGTTGATGGAGTCGAAGATCAGCTGCCGGTAGGGAAGCGGCAGACGGTCGAAGCTCGGGCCTGCGAAGAACACCGCGGGCGAGCGTGGGATCGAGGTCTCTGTCGTGTATCCGATATCGGTCGCCGCATCCGCGTAGCCGAAGCTGAGTGAGTCCGACGGCTGGGTCATGATGCAGGTCACGGTTCCGCGCTGCAGGGCCTCGTATGCCTCCGTGATGTCGGTCGAGACACCGGCCGCGCCGAGTGCCGACGCGATCTCGGACTGGGTGACCGAGGCGATGCGGATCTGCTTGCCGCTCCATTCGTCCTCGTTCCGCACAGGCTGGTTGCACATGTTGACGTAGCCGTGGTTCATCGCGTGCACGAGCGGCACCAGCTCCTGCCTCTCGTACTCCTCGGAGATGGCTTCGTCCGTGACCGCGAGCTCACGGCCGACGGCCTGCGCCACGAGCTCACCCTCGAAGGGCGTCGTCTCCAGCAGAGCCGTCGCTGTCGCGTATGCATTCATCACGGGGAACTCAGCAGGGTAGTAGATCGGGTTCGTGTACCCGATATCGATTCGGCCGTCCACCACAGCGTCGCGAACTTCGTCGAAGCCGGCCGCGGCCATTCCCCAGACGATGTCGAGTTCGATCTTGCCCTCGGAGCGCTCCTCGAGGATCTCCTTGAAGACATTCGCCTGAGCGCCGAGCGGGTCCTGCCCGGACGGCGCGAGGGTTTGGTAGGTGATCGTCACGTCGTCCAGGTCGGCGATCGCCTCGGAGATCGCCGCCTGATCCGCACCGTATTCGTACCCGGCGGCATCGGAATCGGCTTCGATTCCCTCACCGCATGCGGCAAGCGCCAGAACACCCATCAGCGACGCCGCTTTCAATCCGCTTCGCATAGGCCTCTCCCTTCTCATTGAGCTGTTCTCAGAAAATGCACGTGCCGCTATTTGATCCGACCTGCCTATCCGATCATCCTCGGCAGCCATTCGACGACTTCGGGCATGAAGATCAGGAACACGACGAAGCCGATCGCGACGGGCAGGAACCACGCGACTGCGATGAAGACGTCCATGAGGGAGATTCTCTGACCAAGATTCACCGACGGGTTCTTCGCAATCCCGTGGATGATGAACGCGAGGATCCCGACCGGAGGTGTGACCATGGCGATCTCACCCATGATCACCATGAACACCCCGAACCAGAGGAGGTTTATCTCCATCTCGACCAGGACCGGCAGCAGCACCGGAACAGTGAGGAGCATCATCGGGAGCGTATCGAAGAACATGCCCATGATCAGATACGCGACGACCAGCAGGAGCAGCAGCCAGGTCCTGCTCAGGTTCAGCGACACTATGAAGTCGACGACCATCTCAGACAGACCGGAGATGGACAGGAGCCTCATCAGCAGTTCCGCTCCGATGATGAGGAAGAAGATGGATGCCGTGGCAGAGACCGTCTTCTGTGCGGCGGTGACGATTCGGCCCAGAGCACTGCGGTCGAGATTCATCGCCACCGTGACGAGCAGAGCTGTGATGGCCGCAGCCGCCCCGGCCTCGGTCGGCGTGAATGCGCCGGAGAACAGCCCGCCGAAGAGCACGATCATCACCAGCGGGAACCCCCAGATGGGCAGCAGCGAACGGAAGCGTTCGCCCCACGCAGCCCTGCTCTGCCCCTCGGCCTCGACTCCGCGGTTCGCCAACCCGGGCCGGACCAGTGACGCGATGATGATGGAGAGACCGAACGTGACTGCAATCAGTACACCGGGGAGGATTCCGGCCGCCAGCTGCTGGCCGACAGGCACGGTGGCGATGCCGGCGTAGACCACGAGCAGGATCGAGGGCGGAATGACCGAGCCAGGAATGCCGGCCACGACCACCACTCCCACGGCCATCTTCCTGTTGAAGCCCGCCCGCAGCAGCTCTGGGATGGCCGCACGAGCGAGCGCGTAGGTCATGCCGATCGTGGAACCCGACACGGAGGCCAGCCCTGCACCGGCGGCCGTGGTCCCGACGCCCACACCACCGGGCAGCCATCCGAACCACTTCGCAGAGGCGCTGAACAGCTTCGTCGTGAGGCCGGACTCGACCATGAGCATCCCCATGAAGATGAACGCAGGGATCACACTGTAGGTCCAACTGGCGGCGGTGTTGAACGGTGATGTGGAGAGCAGGTTCTGCAGCGCGGTCGTCCCGCTGATCACGTACACGGCCAGGAGGCTCGGGACTGCGAGAGCCAGAGCGATCGGCACCGAGAGGAAGATCAGCACGAGCACCAGGGCGACTGCCCAGATTCCGGCGGTCTGGGTGGTCTGGCTCGAGAGCAGGCCGATGACGCAGGTCACGAGCAGAAGCAAGCCGATGGACAGGCCGGGTCGCACATATCGGGTCAGACGGGCGGTGTGCTCACGCGGCGCGTCATCGCTTCGCGGGAGTCCCGCTCCGATGTCGCTCGCTCTGAGCTTCTGATGATCTGCCATTATGATTCAGCTGCCTTTTCAAGCAGCAGATCAGGATCTGGTTCGTTGTTGCGTATGATCATGACAGCGTTGTATGCGTACAGGGCCGCGAGAATGGTGAAGACGATCGGAACGATGAAGTAGATCGGCCAGATGGTGACCGCGGAGATGCCTGCCACCGCTTGGATCTCCATGTTGTGCGTCGCTTCCCTGGCTCCGAAGAACGCCCATGCAGCACTGACGACGACACCGATCACCGCACCGAGCGCGCGGAAGAACACGGCATTGGCCACGGTCATCCGCTCGGTGAAGAGCGTTGCGACGATGTGTTCGCGCTGCAGAAGCGCCGATGGAATCCCCAACAGCGCCACGATCGGCATGTACATGTATTCGATCAGCTCGTTGGTGACGGGGAGCGGAGCCTGAAAGAGGAATCTGCTCAGCGCATGGACGGTCACGTGAACCATCATTGCGACAACCACGACAGCGGTCACCGAATTGATCGCGCGATCTATCGACCGCACAGCCGCGGGCGGCTTCATGCCCATTCGCCACTCGCCCCCTCCGTCATCATCGACGCAATGTGCCGTGTGCGGCGCCCAGAGTCGTGCAGCTTCGAACCCTTGCGGCGCATCAGGACCGAACTCGCCCGCGACACCCGGCACCAGAACACCCGCGCGCCAGAGCAGCCTGACGTTTATAAATGGTACACGATTCTTTACTGACATCAAAGGCTTCTGGCCCTGAGATGAACGTGTGTATGACTACGTCCCGGAGCCCGACCTCTCACAGCTGCGTGTGATCTTCAATCGGGCACGGCACGACGCCGGGCTGACATACGATCAGCTGGCGGCCCGCTCCGGACTGTCACGACAGACGCTCATCAACCTCAGCCAGGGCCGGCACTACGGCGATCTCCAGACCTGGCTCCGGCTGTCCGCGACGTTCGAGGTGGGGCTCGACGACCTGCTGTCCCCGGTCTGGCCGGACGAAGAACGCTAGGTGTGCTTCCCCGGCACGACCGGGCGCGCCTCCCGCACCTCACACCGCTCTCAGCTCGCCCCGCAGCCGCACCTTGTCGACCTTGCCCAGCGCCGTCAGCGGCAGGCTGTCCAGCAGGACGATCCGCTTCGGCCGCTTGTAGCTCGCCAGCGGCTCACGGACTGCCCCTGCGATGCCCTCGACGGTCACCCCGCCCCCATCGGGCACGACGAAGGCGACGACCGCCTCTCCCCAGTCGGGGTGGGGCACCCCGGCGACGGCGACCTGGCCCACCCCCTCGATCCCGTCGAGGGCCTGCTCCACCTCGCTCGTGTAGACGTTGAGGCCCCCGGTGATGACCATGTCCTTCTTCCGGTCGACGAGGAAGAGGCAGCCGTCCGCCCCGCGATCCGCCCCGTCCTCGCCGACCACCCGCACCTCGGCCATTTCGCCTCGGAACCAGATCGTCCGCGGATGCGCGTGGTCCTCAGCCGAGCACGGTACGGCATCAGGCTGCTCTGCAGTCAGGTCACAGCGGACTCCGAGTCCTCGCGGCAGACTCTCATCAACCTGAGCCAGGGGAAGCACCACGGCGATCTGCAGACATGGCTGAGGCTCTCCGCCTCGTTCGAGGTGGGACTCGACGACCTCCTGGCCCCGGTCTGGGGCGCCGGCCGCTCAGCTCTCCGCGACCGGCGACAGCCCCTTCAGCCCTCCGCCCTGCGCTCCCACAGCCGCGGGTCACGCCGATAGGGCACGAGCAGCACGCTCGACAGCGCTGCGGAGAGCACCGCGGAACTCGTCCGGCCCAGCTGCGAGGTCATTCCCTCGAACCTGCCCAGACCGCGCTTGCCGAGCACCAGGAGATCGGCCGTCGCCGAGGCCTGGATCAGCAGCGCTGCAGGCTCACCGGAGAGGAACTCGACCTCCGCCTCGAGGCCGGGATACGCCTCCCGCAGCCACGCGAGGTCGGCCCGCGCCCGGCGCTCTGCCAGCGTGCGCTCCGAGAGCGCGTCGATGCCCACGAGCAGCCGCAGCGGCAGATCGTTGCGCACCGCGAACGAGGCCGCGTCGAGCGCTGCGACACCGGCGTACTCGGAGGTGTCCAGCCCCACGACGACGCCTGCGCCTCCCGTGCGGACCGGGTGGCTCGCAGGATCGTCGAACTCACTGCCCTCCGCGGCGGCGTGGACCAGCACAGCGCTGAGGGCGTGCCCAGGCAGCCCGAAGCTCACGGTCCCGATCCTCCGGCTGTTGACCTGGCCCGTGCCGTGGTGCCCCAGCACGAGGAGGCCTGCATCGTAGGCGCGGTCGCTCAGCACCTCGCCCGCGTCGCCCACCACCGCCTCGGTGCGGATCTCCGTGCCCGAGGCGCCCTCGGGGTGCGCGGCGTCGAGCTCGGCCAGTCGGGAGGAGAGCGAGGTGAGGAGCTGCTCCCCCGCCTCCCGGAGTTCGGCCTCGTCGTCGATCTCAAGGTGGGCGGGGGTGATGACGTGGACCAGCCGCAGCGCGTGCCCGGTCCCCCTGAGCTCCTTGAGCGCCCACGCGGCGGCCTCATCGCTCTGCACCGATCCGTCGATGCCGACGAACACGTCTCCGCTCAGCTCCACAGCGCCTCCTCGGCGGGTCACATCCTCATGGCCTGGTCACTCGCAATCGTAGTGAACCCGCGGGCGAAACGCCCGGAGGGCCCCTGACCGCCGCGGGCGCCCCGAGGCCATCCGGGTCGTGGGAACGCTCTGCTCGGAGTGCAGGCTGGGCGCATATCCCCTACGCGATGTGCTCGCTCGGCAGCGTCAGGATCTCCGCCCCGTCGCCGGTGATCGCGATGGTGTGCTCACTGTGCGCCGCGCGGGCTCCGGTGGCGCTGCGCAGGGTCCAGCCATCCGCATCGGTGACGAGCCGGTCGGTGTCGGCCATCACCCAGGGCTCCAGGGCGAGCATGAGGCCGGGGCGGAGCGTGTAGCCGCGTCCCGGTCGTCCGGTGTTCGGGACGTGAGGGTCCTGATGCATGGTGGTGCCGATCCCGTGCCCGCCGAACTCGAGATTGATCGCGTAGCCCACCGCGGAGAGGACATCGCCGATGGCGTGGGAGAGATCGCCGATCCGCGCACCCGGCCGCGCCGCCGCGATGCCGGCCGCGAGCGCCTGCTGGGTGGCGACGATCATACGCTCATCAGCGGGATCACGCTGAGTCCCGACCACGAAGCTGATCGCGGCGTCGGCAGCCACGCCCTGAAGCTTGACGGCAAGGTCGAGAGTGAGCAGATCGCCGTCGGCCAGGCAGTAGTCGTGAGGCATTCCATGCAGCACGGCATCGTTGACGGCAGTGCAGATGTAGTGCCCGAAAGGTCCGCGACCGAAGGAGGGAGCGTAATCGACGTAGCACGACTCGGCACCGGCGTCGAGGATCATCTCCTTCGCCCACCGGTCGAGGTCGAGCAGGTTCGTGCCCGCACTCGCGCGGCGCTTCAGACTCCGAAGGATGTCGCCGACCAGGCGTCCGGTGTCGCGCGCCCGGCCGAGCTGGGCGGGGCTGAGGATCTCGATCATGCCGATAACTATACCGGTCAAACAGTACCGGCAATAGAATGGGTGCATGGTCAGACTGCCGCTCACACCAGAGGAGATCGAACGCGGGCAGCGCCTGGGCGCCCTGCTGAGGCTCGCCCGCGATCAGCGTTCGATGCTCGAAGTCGCCGTCGCCGCAGGAGTATCGCCGGAGACGCTGCGCAAGATCGAGACCGGCCGCGTGGCGACCCCTGCATTCTCGACCGTCGCCGCGCTCGCGCAGGCGCTGGGGCTCTCTCTCGATGAGGTCTGGGCTCAGATCACCGCGCCTGCGGAGCGGACTGCGGCCGCGGGAGCCTGACACGTCCCGCGCGAAGGCTCATGCTCACGAACACGGCCCTCGACACGCGAAAGGCTCCCCACCGGGCATTCGCCTGGTGGGGAGCCTTGTTGCCGAGCCGCCTGTCGGAATCGAACCGACGACCTATTCATTACGAGTGAATCGCTCTGCCGACTGAGCTAAGGCGGCAACGCGGACCAGTCTATGACGACCCCTCACGAGAGGTCAAAGCGGGACCGGCACTCTCTGCTGTGATCCTCGACACCGATTTCCGTCGGCAGACCGGACTGGCGAACCCTCGGCCCCATGGACTTCAGCAGCCCGCAGCGACCGGACGCCGGCCCCTCAGACCGCGCCCTCCCCTCACAGGGGCGCGAGGGCGTTCACGGCCGCCGCGACGAGCGAGTCCGTGAGCCGGTCGAGCCCCGGCAGCGACGCGGCCCAGCGATGCCAGTGCAGCGGCACGTCCACCGGTCCCGCGCCCGGCACCCGCATGATGTCCCCCGTACCGTCCATGCGCGCCAGCTGCAGCTCCGGCAGGCACCCCCAGCCGAGGCCCGCACGCACTGCCGCGGCGAACCCCTCCATCGAACCGACGACGTGCACCGGCGCGCTCCCCGCCCCCGCTCGCACCCCCTGCTCCCGCAGCACGCGATGCTGCAGATCATCATCGGAGTTGAACACGAGCACGGGACAGCGCTCGAGCGAGCCGTGCCTCTCCCACAGGGCCTCGGAGACCGAGGGCCAGTACCGGAATCGGCCCAGCGGCACCGCCACACACCCCGTCTGCGCCTGCGCCCGCGCGCTCAGCGCCCCCATCACCTCACCGCGGGCGAGCGCACCGTGCGCCACGTCCTGATCCTCGACGCGCATGCGGAGAACCACATCGCCCCACTGCGCGGCGTCCGCCATGACCGGCTCCAGCCAGGTTCCCAGCGCGTCCGCACCCACGGCGACGGGGAGCACCGTCCGGGCCGGCGCCTCGGCGGCAGCGAGCTCACCCGCCAGCGCGGCGATCTGCCTGGCCCGCCCCAGCACCCGCTCCCCCGCCGCCGTCACCCGCGGCGGCGAGGAACGCGTGACCAGCACGCTCCCGAGCGCCCGCTCCAGCCCGCGCACGCGCTGCGAGACCGCCGAGGTCGTCACGCCCAGCGCGCTCCCCGCCAGGTCGAAACCCCCTTCGTCCACGACCGCGACGAGAGCTGACAGCTGCGCAAGACTCGGCTCCATGAAAGCAACCTTAATCCACTTCAGTTCGTTTACATGGACTTCACAAGCAGAGTCGCCATAGCGTTCTGCGCATGGACTTCAGCGCACTCCCCCTCGCCCTCACAGGCTTCGCGACCGGACTCGGACTCATCGTGGCGATCGGCGCCCAGAACGCCTTCGTCCTCCGCCAGGGCATCCGTCGCGAGCACGTTGGCGTCGTCGTCACCGTGTGCGCGCTCGTGGACATCGCACTCATCACGCTCGGCACCGCGGGCATCGGCGCCGTCCTCGAGCACGCGCCCTGGCTCGTGGCCGCCCTGCGCTGGGGCGGAGTGGCCTATCTCCTCTGGTTCGCGTTCGGCAGCGTCCGCTCCGCGTTCTCCGGCGGTTCGCTCGAAGCCGGCACCGCGGCACAGGAGCGCTCCGCCGCACCCTCCGCACTGCGCATCGGCCTCCTCACCGCCTCCCTCTCACTGCTCAACCCCCATGTGTACCTCGACACCGTGGTGATGCTCGGATCCATCGCCAATCAGCAGGAGCACCGGTGGGTGTTCGCCGGCGGCGCGATCACGGCCTCGCTCGCCTGGTTCAGCGCCCTGGGCTGGGGCGCGCATCGCCTCGCCCCCGCACTCCGCAGCCCGCGGGCATGGCTGGTCATCGACCTGTGCGTCGCCGCTGTCATGGTCCTCATCGCCGCCAAGCTCGCATTCGGCTTCTGAGCTGCGCTCCGGGGCCGAGGCGGCCCCCGGGCCCGCGTGCGCCTCAGCGACAGTGCCTCACCTGCGCTTCCGATCACGTAGTCTCTACCGAGCGGGACCAGGATGATCGCCGCGACCACTGGAAGGCGAGAGGAGACGGGCACGTGATGAGGTTCTCCCACGAGAGGCTTGAGACGTTCCTGTCCCAGTTCCGCCGGCTCATCGAGTGCGAGTCGCCGTCCTCGGACCCGCGCGCGCTCGCGGCCAGCGCGGCCCTCGTCGCCGGGATCGGCGAGGAGCTCACCGGAGTGCGCCCCCGCGTCCGCACCGTCGAGGGCTTCCCGCACGTCCGCTTCGACCTCGGCACTGGGCCGCGCCGGATCCTGCTGCTCGGCCACCACGACACCGTCTGGCCCCGCGGCACGCTGGCCTCCATGCCGTTCTCCGCGGAGAACGGCATGGTCCGCGGACCCGGCGCCGACGACATGAAGGGCGGTATCCTCATCGCCCTCCACGCGATCGCCCTCCTCCGTGCGTTCGCGGGCGAGGACCTCCTCGACGGCGTGTCCGTCCTCATCACCGCCGACGAGGAGCTGGGCTCGCCCACCTCGCGGCCGCTCATCGAATCCCTCTCCGCCGGTGCCGAGGCGGTGCTCGTCTTCGAATCGGGCGGCGCGTCCGGAGAAGTCAAGATCGCTCGCAAGGGAGTGGCGATCTACGAGTTCGAGGCGGTCGGCCGAGCCGCACACGCAGGAGTGGAGCCGGAGAAGGGCGTCAACGCCACCGTCGAGCTCGCCCACCAGGTGCTGCGGATCGCGCAGCTGGGCGCCCCGGAGCTCGGCACGAGCGTCGTCCCGGCCGTCGTCCACTCGGGCACCACGACCAACACCGTGCCCGCGCGCGGCACACTCGCCGTCGACTCACGTGCGGAGAGCGTCGCGGAGCAGGAGCGCGTCGACGCCTCGCTGCGGGCGCTCACGGCGGTCGTTCCCGGTGCCCGGCTCGTCCTGCACGGCGGGATCAACCGCCCGCCGCTCGAGGACCTCAGCTCCCTGCCCCTGCTGGGGCGGGCGCAGCAGATCGCCGAGGCCCTGGACCACCCTCCCGTGCGTCCGCTCCGCGTGGGCGGGGGCTCCGATGCGAACTTCGCCGCCGGGGTGGGAGCACTCACGCTGGACGGCCTGGGCACGGTGGGCGGAGGCTCGCACGCCGATGACGAGCACGCCCTCATCGAGTGGATCCCCCGCCGCGTGGAGCTCGTCGCAGGTCTGCTGGGCTCGCTGCTGGAGGACCCCCTGCCGCATCACTGACCGAGGCCCTCCGCGCAGCCGACCCCTGCCAGGTGGCTCCGTCTCAGCTCGTGATCCAGGGATTGGAGAGGCCGATGAAGGCCGCCTCCACCACGAGGGCCGGTGCCATGTTCGTCGCCAGCCTCTCCCTCGCCTGCCGCAGCACGTCGATCTGCAGCAGCGTCGTCGTGGCATCGCCCTGGTCCGCGAGCCGCGCGATGCGGTCGCTCTCCTCGACGTTGATCCGCCCGGTGCCGGAGTCGAGCTGCACCGCGAGCACGTCCCGGTAGAGCGAGAGCAGCTCGATGAAGATCGAGTCGAGCTCATCGTTGCGAGCGCGCACGCTCCTGCGCTTCTGCTCCTCCTCCAGCCGCCTGATCTGAGCCCGCGCACTGGGCGGTATCCTGCCGTCGGACTCCACCCCGAGGGTGCGCAGCAGCGATTCCCGCTCCTCCGCGTTGCGGGCCTCGGTCCGCGCGGCCGCGCGCTCCTTCGCGACATCGACGATGCGCGCGGCGATCCTCACCGTCGAACCCACCGAGGTCAGATGGGAGGGGATGTCGAGCGTGAAAGCACGCTCCTTCCTGGCCTCCGGGTGCAGTGCGAGATGCCGGGCCCGGCCGATGTGGCTCTGCGAGGCGTGCGCGGCCCACTGCGCGGTCTGCGGATCGACGCCGTCCCGCCGCGTCAGCAGCTCTGCGACCGCGTCCGCACCCGGCACCCGCAGGGAGACGCTGCGGCACCGCGAGCGGATGGTCGTGAGCACGTCCTGCGGGCTGGGCGCGCACAGGATCCACACCGTCGCCGGCGGCGGCTCCTCGATCGCCTTGAGCAGGACATTGGAGGTCCGCTCAGCCATGCGGTCGGCGTCCTCGATGATGACGACGCGCCACGGCGCGTTCACCGGCGACTGCTGCGCCCGGGAGACCAGCTCCCGCACCTCGTCGATCGTGATGACGGATTTCTGCGTGGTCAGCACCGTCATGGACTCGTGCGTGCCCCGCAGCGCCCGCTCCGTCTCCGGTGTGCGGCTGGCCCCATGGTCCGGGGTGAGGAGAGCTGCGGCGAAGGCCCGGGCCGCGTTCGAGCGCCCGGAGCCCGGCGGACCGGTGATGAGCCAGGCATGCGTCATCGAGCCGCTGCCCGGTGCCGCTGCCCGGGCCAGCTGCTCGATCGCCCGGTCCTGTCCCACGAGCTCATGCCAGACGCTCTCCGCGGGGAGCGCGGCGGTCACCGTCATGAGCGCCGCCCATCCCGCTGCTCGCGCAGCCTCTCCCGCGCCTGACGCTCGATCTCGGCCTGTGCCCGCAGCCTGTCACGGCTCGAGGCCCTCGGCGCTCCGGTGCCGTCGCCGGAAGACCCGGAGGCCCCCGTGCCATCGCCCGCAGGGGCGGGCGCTCCAGCGCTCTCCCGGCCGGCGAGTCCGTCACGGGCGGCGCGCATGACCTCCTCCGGCAGTCCCACCGGCCGCTGCGCAGACGGCTGCGCGGCCGAGTCCGTCACGGCACGGATCACCCGTGTGGGGTCCTCGGACGGCGAGGGCTGAGGAAGACCGTCCTGACCCGCGCTGCCGCCAGCCCTGTTCGCGGCCGCTCCCATCCCGTCCCCCGAGGCTCCGGAACGGCCGGCATGCACCCCGTCCAGCACCACTGTGCTGTCTTCGTAGTGGCCGGCGGCCGAGGCCTCGGAGCCTGCCGGGTACGCCGTGCGGTCCCCGGCCCCGGAAGCGTCCGGCGCCGCCTCAGCGCCGCTGGGCGCACCCGACCCTGCCGTGGCATCCGCGGACCCACGGCTCTCGAGTGCCGCGAGCACCGCGGTGAGGATGCTCTCCGCCACGGCCTCGACGCCGCCCGAAGCGTCGATCACCCGATAGCGCGCGGGGTCCTCCTGGGCGAACTCCCTGAACGCCGTGCGCACCGTCCGGCGGAACGCCTCACCCTCGCGATCCAGATGGTTCTCGTCCGCCCTGCCCGAGATGCGCGCACCGGTCACGGCAGGGTCCGCGTCCAGCACGAGGGTGAGGTCGGGGACGAGCCCCTCCGTGGCCCACGCCGACAGTGCGGTGATGTCCTCGTCCCCCAGTGCGCGGCCGGCTGCCTGATACGCCCGCGAGGAATCGATGTAGCGGTCCGTGATGACGATGCCGCCCCGAGCCACTATCGGCCGCACGAGGGAGGCCACGTGCTGCGCCCTGTCCGCGGCGAAGACCAGCGCCTCCGCCCGGGGCACGACACCCTCGCCGTCCAGCAGCACGGCCCGCAGCTGCCTGCCCGGACCGGTCCCGCCCGGCTCCCGCGTCGTCACGACCTCGGGCAGTCCGCGCTCGCGCAGCGCTTCCGCCAGGAGGTGGATCTGAGTGCTCTTGCCCGTTCCGTCACCGCCCTCGAGCGCGATGAACATCCCACCGCCGGTGCCGCCGCCTGCTGCTCCCGCGGCGCCGGCGCCGGCCGCCGCTCCGGAGGCGGAGAGACTCGAGCCCGTCTTCCCGGGAACCGAGCTCAGCCGCGACAGCCCCGGAGCCGCTCCAGTCGGTGCCTGCCCCGGAGCGGATGCGTCCGCGCTGGACCCAGCGGCAGCGTCCGCCGTCCTGCCCTGGTCTCCGGCCGCAGACGACTGCGCGGATCCGGATGGCTCGGCTCCGCGCACAGCGGGTACCCGGAAGGCGTGCACGACATCCACCCCGATCCCGTGAATGCCGTGCGGACCGAAGGAGAACAGCGCGACGATGCCCGCGACGAGCGCGATCGCGCCCACCACCTCATAGGCGAACTCCGTCGAGGACAGGCTCCAATGCGCGGCGTCGCTGAGCGGGATCTCCGCGCGCACGCCCGCAAGCGTGAGCAGGAGCCCCGCCGCCATGCCGATGCCTGCGCCCACGCGACGGGAGAAGGTGTAGTCCTGGGCCCGCACGCCGAGGCCCACGAGGAACGCGATCGCACCGGAGAGGACGGCCTTGCCGGAGAGCTCCGTGAGGGCCCCCGCCCCGATCGTGAGAACCCCTGAGGTGAGGAGGGCGAAGGCGGTCAGGCGGGGACGGGACATGCCCGGGGCGAAGGTGGGACCGGTCTCGAACCCCACGGCCCAGCCCAGCAGGACCGCGCAGACGATGAGCGACATCCCCGCCTGGCCGAAGCCCAGATCCGCGACCGCGGGCTGCGAGAGGATGCCCACCGCGCCGAGCACGAAGAAGAGTGCGTGGCAGGCCCATGCCGATGCCACAGGAGAGGCCTCGCGCACGGGCATGCGGTGGTTCACGGGGAAGACACCGGTGGTCGGGGCCTCCGAGGACGGCGCGGCGGACCGGCCCACGAGCAGCAGCACCGCTCCCAGCAGCACCGCGAGACAGCCGAGCACCGCCATCCACCGGAGGACGGTGTGCCCCGCACCGACTCCGCCGAGGATCTGGGCGGCATAGGTGACGACGAGGAGCAGGGCGACGGGCACACCGGCGCTGCGCCAGGGCTTGCGGTGCGAGGAGGGCAGCGCACCGAGCACACTGGTCACCGCGACGCCCGCCGCCGCCGCAGTGAGGATGCCCAGCCAGGCGGCGAGCACGAAGAAGAGGACGACGGAGAGCACCGCTGCGGTGAGCGCGGCGCCCGCCGCAAGGCGCAGGGCATGCTGCCGGCCGAGTCTGCGGGCCGGGACGAACACGCCCACGACGCCGGCCGCGCACACGAGGGCGTAGGCGAGGACACCCGTGCGCAGGGCGAAATCCCCTCCCGCTGCGGCCTCCCGGACCGCGGTGAGCTGGCCCGGGTCCACGCGCGCGGTCAGCCCGAAGGCGCCGGCGAGGCTGAACGTCAGCCCCGCGAGCGCAAGCATCGCGAGCCAGGCACCCGATTCCACCATCACCGGTCCGAGGGAGGCGGGCTCCGGTCGGCTCAGCGCGGGACTGGGGTGGGTGGATCCTTGTTCGCTCACACCCGCAAGCCTACTAGGGGGCACTGACGCGGGAACTGGGAACCGCATGCGAGCGGGAGCCTCCGCCGGCCTCGTCATCCACGGCATCCGCGGCGCGACCGGGACCTGCCCCGTCAACAGTGCCACCGGGAGCCGCGGCCTCGCCGGTGCCCGGCAGCCGATGCTTGGGCACGTATGCGGCGGCCGCCCGGGCATCGGCGGCGGTGAGCCCGCCCTCCGTCAGCTCGAACTCCCGCGAGTAGGACCGCAGCAGCGCGGCCTCGACGGCCTCGACCGAGATCCCGGGGTGCAGTTCGCTGATCGCGCCGCCGGTCTCCGGTTCCCAGTCCACACCCAGCGCGGCCTGAACCGCCGTGAGCACGCTGCGGACGGGTGCCGGGTCCTCGACGATCACGGAGGAGGAGAACAGCCACGCACCGCTCACCACCCGCTGAGCCGTGCCGATCGCCTTGATCCGGCCGCCCACATTCACGCTGTGCTCGCCGGGGCAGTACTCCCCGGGGATCTCGCCCATCCGGGCATCGACCCCGATCGTCCGGAGCGCGGCGGCGTACATCTCGCCGAACCGCACGAATCGGTCCTGCGTCTCGGTGAGGAACTCGCCGGTGGGCTCGATGTGGTCGATGACGAGGCTGCCGCCGTGGTAGGCCGCGATCCGCCCGCCCAAGGTGCGCAGCGCCGGGGTGAAGCCCTCCGCCCGGGCCGCCTCGACCGCCGCCGGAAACCCGTCGAGGAAGCGGTCGCGTGCGCCGAAGGCGGCCGTGGGAGCGGGTCGGTAGATGCGGAGGACGGCACCGCGCTCCCCGGACCTCACGGAGTCCAGCAGGGCCCGAGCGAGCGAGAGGTCGTGGAGTGCCTCACCGGGACCGTGGCGCAGCAGAGTGAGCGGGGGTTTCACCGTCTCAGACTAGCCTCTGCCGAGGTGCACCCCGACGCTCGCCTCCCCGGGTGCGCTCGCGTCTCAGTTCGTGCTCGTGTCTCACTGCGCTTCGGTGATCGGCGCGATCGGCGAAGCGCAGTGAGACACGAGTGCGGAGCGAGACATGAGCGTCTGCTTCCGGTGCGAGCCCGCTCAGGGGGTCTCGGGGGCCGAGGACTTCTTCGCGGTGCTCGTCCTCTTCGCCGCCGTCGTCCGCGCCGTGGTGGACTTCGCGGCCGTCGACTTCGCCGCGGCACCCGTCTTGGAGGCCGTGCTCGACTTCGCAGTCCCGGACTTCGCCGCAGTCGTCTTCGTCGTGCCGGACTTCGAAGCGGCGGCCTTCGTCGTCGAGGACTTCGCGGCCGTCGACGTCTTCTTCGCCGTGCCCGTCTTCGCCGTCGTCTTCCGCGTGGTCGTCTTCTTCTTGGCCGGACCCTTCGCCCGCTTCTCCGCGAGCAGCTCGAACGCCCGCGTGGGCGAGATGCCCTCGACGGAGTCGTCCTTGCGGAGGGTGGCATTGGTCGTCCCGTCCGTCACGTACGGACCGAAGCGGCCGTCCTTGACGACCACGGGCTTCTGGGACTCCGGGTCCTCGCCCAGCTCCTTGAGCGGTGCCGCCGCCGTCTGCCCGCGGCGCTGCTTGGGCTTCGAGTAGATCTCCAGCGCCTCCTCGAGGGTGATCGAGAAGATCTGCTCCTCGCGCTCCAGCGACCGCGAGTCCGTGCCCTTCTTCAGGTACGGCCCGTAGCGGCCGTTCTGCGCCGTGATGGGGGTGCCCTCGGCGTCCTCGCCCACCGTGCGCGGCAGGGTCAGCAGCTGGAGCGCCTGCTCGAGCGTGACGGTCGTGGGCTCCATCGACTTGAACAGGGAGGCCGTGCGCGGCTTGGGCTTCTTCTGCCCGCGCTTGGGCTTCTCCTCCGGCTCCGGCAGCACCTCCGTCACGTACGGGCCGAACCGCCCGGACTTCGCCACGATGGTGTGCCCGGTCTCCGGATCCGTGCCCAGCTCGCGGTCGCCCGTGCCCTGCGTGGCGATGAGCTCGCGGGCCTTCGCCTCCGTGAGCTCATCGGGGGCGAGGTCGTCCGGGACGGAGACGCGGCCGGGCTCGTCCTCGGGAGAGCCCCCGGTCACCGAGGGCGCGACCTCCAGATAGGGGCCGTAGCGGCCCACCCGCAGGACGATGCCGTCCGCGATCGGCACGGTGTTGATCTCGCGGGCGTCGATGTCGCCCAGATCGTCCACGATCGCCTTGAGGCCCAGCTTCGCCGCCGCTGTCGCATCGCCCGCCGCTGTCGCATCGCCCGCCGAGGCGGCAGCCGCCTCGCCGTCCCCGGCCGCCGCAGCCGCCGAGGCACCCGCGGTCCCGGGGCCCGAACCCTCGGCATCACCGGAGCCGGCCTCGGCGGCATCGCCTGCTCCCCCTGCGCCGAAGTAGAAGTCATGCAGCCACTTCCGGCGGTCCTCGCGCCCACCGGCGATCTCGTCGAGGTCGCCTTCGAGTGCAGCCGTGAACTGGTAGTCGACGAGCCCGGAGAAGTGCTCCTCCAGCAGGCGGATCACGGAGAACGCGAGCCAGCTGGGGACGAGCGCGTTGCCGCGGCTGGTGACGTAGCCGCGGTCCTGGATCGTCGAGATCGTCGCCGCGTACGTGGACGGGCGGCCGATCCCCAGCTCCTCGAGCCGCTTGACGAGGCTGGCCTCCGTGAAGCGCGGCGGGGGCGCGGTCGTGTGGCCGTCGGCCTCCACGCGCTCCACCGCGATCGCCTCGCCCTCCTCCACATTGGGCAGGCGGGACTCGCCCTCCTTGCCCTCCGCGTAGCGCTCGACGTCGCGGCCCTCCTCGTAGGCGGCGAGGAAGCCGCGGAAGGTGATGACGGTGCCCGAGGCGGTGAAGCCGGCCCGGGCAGGCGTCTTCTCCCAGCCGCCCGGGGCCAGCTCCCCGGTAGCGCCGCTGAGGTCCGCACCGATCTTCATGGTCGCGGTGCGGCCCTTGGCATCGGCCATCTGGCTGGCGACGGTGCGCTTCCAGATGAGTTCGTAGAGGCGGAACTCGTCGCCGGTGAGGCTGCCGGAGACCTGCGCGGGCGTGCGGAAGTGGTCACCGGCGGGCCGGATCGCCTCGTGCGCCTCCTGCGCGGCCTTCTGCTTGGAGCCGTACATGCGCGGGGAGTTCGGCACGAACTCGGGCCCGTAGAGCTCCCCGATCTGCCGCCGTGCGGCGGAGACCGCCTGGCCGGACAGCTGCGTGGAGTCCGTGCGCATATAGGTGATGTAGCCGTTCTCGTACAGCGACTGCGCCACGCGCATGGCCTGGCGGGCGGACATCCGCAGCTTGCGGCCGGCCTCCTGCTGCAGCGTCGAGGTGGTGAAGGGCGCGGCCGGCCTGCGCGTGTAGGGCTTGGTCTCGAGGGAGTCGACCGTGAGCGCGGTCTTCGCCGCACCGTTCAGCGCACTCGCCAGGGATTCCGCGTGCGCCTGGCCCAGCACAGAGACCTGCGCGGACTTCTTGAGCCGGCCGCGGTCGTCGAAATCGCGACCCGTCGCGACCCTGCTGCCGTCGACGGACTCCAGCCGCGCCTTGAAGGGGGCCGAACCCGCAGCGCTCGTGCCCTCTCCTGCGGCGAGTTCCACGTCGAGGTCCCAGTAGTCAGCGGAAACGAAGGCCATGCGCTCACGCTCGCGCTCGACCACGAGCCGGGTCGCCACGGACTGCACGCGGCCGGCCGAGAGCCCGGCCCGGACCTTGCGCCACAGCACCGGGGAGACCTCGTAGCCGTAGAGGCGGTCGAGGACGCGGCGGGTCTCCTGCGCATCGACGAGGTCGTCATCGATCTCACGGGTGTTCTCCAGCGCACGCTCGATGGCCTCACGCGTGATCTCGTGGAACACCATGCGCTTGACCGGGACCTTGGGCTTGAGGACCTCGCGCAGGTGCCAGGCGATGGCCTCCCCTTCGCGGTCCTCATCGGTTGCGAGATAGAGCTCGTCGGCGTCCTTGAGGAGCTTCTTCAGCTCCGTGACCTTCTTCTTCTTGTCCGGGGCGACCACGTAGTAGGGGTCGAAGCCGTTGTCCACGTCCACGGCGAACTTGCCGTAGGGGCCCTTCTTCATGTCAGCCGGGAGCTCAGAGGGCTGAGGCAGATCGCGGATGTGCCCCACCGAGGCCTCCACGTCATAGCCGTCGCCCAGATAGCCCACGATGGTGCGGGCCTTGGTGGGCGACTCGACTATGACCAGTCGGCGCGGGGAGTTTCCGGAGGCTGCCATGGATTCCTTTCCCTTCGGACGGGGACGTCCGCGGTCATGCTGACCCGACGCACTCCGATGACATGTGCCGGGAGCACGCTCGGACATCAGGACGGCCGGATGTGTGCAAACAGTAGCACCCGGCCCGGACGCGGATTCGCACACCGGTGCCGCCTGCGTCCCGGCGCTGACCGGGAGCGAGGAGGCGGGAGCCGGAGGCACGCGGGCGCGGACCGCAGGACGGCGGGGACGGGGCGGGCGATCCGAGGCCGGGGCAAGCGGGGACGGGCGAGAGCGTGCGGCTCAGGCCTCGGCGGGAGCGAGCACGCCCTCCGGGACGAGGGATCGGACCTGGCTCACGAGCTGCCGGGTGAGCGCCGCGGGATCGGCGTCGAGGAGCTGGGCGAGCGCGGCGGCGATCTGCCCGAGCGTGAGCGAGCCGTCGCACACGCCGAGGAAGCCGGCGAGCGCGGGATCGGCCTGGAACGTCCGGGCGAGGCCCGCGCCCTGCTCGATCGTGAGCATCGTGGGGTCCTCGGCTCCGGGCCGCAGGTGCCGGTGCTCGGTGACATCGCCGGCGAGCACGAAGGCCGTCGCCTCGAGCTCCGCGTCCGTTGCCGATCCCAGCCATTCGAGCAGCCCGAGGCGCAGGTCGAGGAAGGAGGCCAGCCCCGCGGGGTTGGAGCCCGGCCCCGTCTCGATGCGGGCGAAGGAGCGGACCGGGGAGACGGCATCCGCCTCGGCCGCGAGCCGGTGCAGACGCACCCAGCCGAAGCCCACGCTCTCCACCCCGCGGGCCTCGAGATCGTCGAGCCAGGCCTCCGAGTCCGACTGCCAGCGCGGGCTCGCACGCTGCACCCCGCCGTCGCGGATCCAGGTGCGGGCGTACTCGGCGGGGCTCATCCGCTGGCGCTCGATGACCATCGCCGAGGTCGCCGCGGCCGCGGGTTCGGGTTCGCCGCCTGCGAGCTCGGGTGCCTCCGCACGGCCCTCAGCCTCCGCGCGACCCTGAGCCTCCGCGCGGGGCTCCAGCCATTCGTGCGGGAGGAGGCGCCCCTCGCCGTACTCCCAGTTGCCGAGGAAGACCGCCTGGCCTTCGGGAGCCAGGCGCGCCGGTGCGCCCTCGATGACCTCGCGCATGATCGCGTCCCCCGTCCGCCCGCCGTCGCGGTACTCGAAGCGGCCGGAGCCCTGCGGGTCCGCCCGCCGCGGGGTGATGACGAACGGCGGATTCGACACGAGGAGATCGACCGTCTCCGTGAGCGGTTCGTAGAGCGAGCCGAGCCGCAGCTCGACGGCGTCCGCGACTCCGTTGAGCATGGCGCTCAGCGCCGTGCACGCGAGTGCCCGCCGGGAGATGTCGGTGGCGATCACCCGGGCGGCGTGGCGGGCCAGGAGCACCGCCTGGATGCCGCATCCCGTGCCGAGGTCGGCCGCGAATCCCACGCGTTCGCGCGGGGTGATCTCCGCGAGGGTCCGCCCCGCACCGCCGTAGCCGAGGACATAGTCGCCGTCGAGCGTTCCGGGCACGGTGAGCGTGCCGTGGTCGGAGGCGAGGAGGAGCGTCTCGTCGCCGGGACGCTGGCGGCGGGGCACCCCGACCGGCACCGGGTGGCACGTGAGCGCGAGGACCGAGCGGAGGGGCGCTTCGGGCACCGGGCACTCCTCGAACAGACCCGCCGCGCACAGCTCGTCGAGGAGGTCGCCGCCCAGAGCCGCGGCGAGGTGGCGAGGCTCGACCGGCTGGTCGAGCAGGAAGACGGAGGCCAGCGCGGCGAGCGCGGCGCCGTCCTCGGCGCCCTCCGCAGCGCCGGCTCCGCGGGCGTTCCCGCAGCGCGTTCCCAGCACACGCGCACAGGCGCGCCGGGCCGGTGCCGGATCATTCGCCTCGAGCGCGGCATCCGCGTCCACGCCCCAGATGCCGCGCAGTGCGGCGGGCGTGTAGGGCGCGGCCCGCAGAGCTGCGGCAAGGCGGTCGGCAAGGTGCGGGGACAGTGAGGGAACCGGCGGGAGCGAAGTCACCGCACCAGGGTATCGAGCGGTCGAGAGCCTTCGCAGAAGGTCCGAAGGCCCTCACCCGCCGTGCGCCGGCGGTCCGGGCACCACGCGGAAGCCGCCTGATCACGGCGGACGGCCCCAGCATCTGGGCAGTGCCTCACGTGGGCCGCATCACGGTCACATTCCGTCCGCATCTCGGACACCGGGCCGGGGCACCCCGTCCCACGGGACAATGGCGCCGATGAGGGAAGACACACCCGTGCCGGGCGTCTTGCGGCGGCCCGGCAGCGAAGACGCACACCGTGCGGAGGCCGGCTCCCCCGCGGGCACCGATGTGCGCCTGCGCTTCGCCCGCGGCACCGCGGCCGCGCTCGTGGCGACCTTCATCGCACTCTTCTCCCACATGGCCGGCGGCGGGACCGCACCGCCGTTCATGGGCGTGGCCGTGCCGCTCTTCTTCTCGCTCGTGGTGTGCATCGTGCTGGCCGGCTGCCGACGCTCGCTCGTGAGGATCACCGCCTCGGTGGTGCTCAGCCAGCTCGTGTTCCACTGGATGTTCACAGCCGCCGCATCGGCACAGGCGGCGCGGACGCTCAGGCAGGCGGCGGCGGGCGACCAGGCCGCCGCGCTCGGACCCCACGCCTTCCATGCGCCGCTGCCGGAGGGATTCGCCGAGGCCGCGGGCGCAGGTTCGGCGGCAGCCGTCCACGCCGGGCACTCCGGCCTGCTCATGCTGCTCGCGCACGCCGGTGCGGCCGTGCTCACCATCGCGGTGCTGCATCGCGCCGAACGCATCCTGGCCTGTCTCCGCGACCTCCTGCGCATGGTGGGGGCGCGGCTGCGCGCGCTCGCCTCGGACGCCGTTCCGGTACCGGTCCTCTCCCCGCACCGGGGCCTCACAGGCACCCCGCTCACCCGTGTGTTCGTGCCCCTCGGGGTGCTCCGTTCGACCCATCTGGACAGGGGTCCGCCCGCCTTCGCCCTCGCCGCCTGACCGCACCGTCCTGCTGCGGCTCCGCCCGCGGCGGCACAGTTTCCACACCCCTTCTCCACCGCACGCACCTCGGGTCCTCCGAGGACGCCTCGGCGGACGCTTCGACGACCTCCTCTCGGCCCCGGCCGCCGAGGCCCGTCCGATGTCCGCCGCGTCCGAGGCCCGTCCGATGCCCGCCGCGTCCGAGGCCCGTCCGATGCCCGCCGCGTCCGAGGCCCGTCCGATGCCCGCTGAGTCCGCGGCTCCCGCGTGATGCTCCGGCCCCCGCGCCCGAGGCCCGCGCGACGTCCCCTCGGACGCTCCGCCCCGCATCCCACCGGGCCCCGGTGCGTGCCCCAGCTCGTACGAACTCTCACGAAAGGCGCTGACATGCGCACACGCACACTCATGACCCTGCCCGCCGTCCTCACCGCGGCCTCTCTCATGCTCGCGGCCTGCGGCTCGGGAGAGGAGGACGGCGCCTCCGCCGCCGAGGCCCCCGCCGCCGACTCCGCCACCCTCACCGACCCCTGGGCCAAGGCCGCCGAGGAGGGCATGACCTCCGCCTTCGGCCTCGTCGAGAACACCGGCGAGGAGGAGATCACGCTGGCGGCCGTCGAATCCCCCGTCTCCGACCACGTCGAACTGCACACGACGAACGAGGACGGCTCCGGCGGGATGTCGATGGAGGAGCAGGAGGGCGGCTTCCCCATCGCCCCGGGCGAGACTCTCACCCTCGAACCCGGCGCCGAGCACATCATGCTCATGGACCTCGCGGAACCGCTCGAGCACGGCACGACGACTGAGCTCACCCTCGTGTTCTCCGATGACTCCACGCTCGAGGTCACCGCGGACGTCCGCGATTTCGCCGGCGCCCAGGAGAACTACGGCGGCATGGAGGACGAGGACTATGCCGGGCACGGCGAGACCGCCGGGGACCACGACTCCGGCGAGGGCGATGCGCACGCGGAGCACTCGGATGAGTGACCTCACCCGCCGCCGGATGCTGCTGAGCGGCGCCTTCGCCGGAGCCGGAGGCCTCGTGCTGGCCGGCTGTTCCGCCGGGGAGGGACGGGGAGGGTCAGCAAGCACCTCGGCGGACCTCTCTCCGGAGGAGGTGCTCGCCCATGCCCCCGTCGGAACGGAGACGGTGCCCTTCCACGGCCGGCACCAGGCGGGCATCACGACGACACCGCAGGCCTTCGCCTCCCTCATCGCACTCGATCTGAACGACGACACCGGCCGGGAGGAGATCCGCCGGCTGCTGAGGGTGCTCAGCGACGACGCCGCGCGGCTCACGCAGGGGCGCGGCGCACTGGCGGACACGGAGCCCGAGCTCGCCTCGGCGCCGGCCCGGCTGACGGTGACTCTCGGTTTCGGCCCGGAGCTCGTGAGGCGGGTCGCGGGCGCCGAGGCGGTCCCGGGCTGGCTCCGCCCCCTGCCCGCGTTCGACATCGACGAGCTCCGTGAGGAGTGGAGCGGCGGCGACCTGCTGCTGCAGATCGCCGCCGATGACCGGGTGACGGTGGCGCATGCGGCGCGCGTGCTGGTGAAGAGCTCGCGCACCTGGACGTCCGTGCGGTGGCGGCAGCCGGGCTTCCGGCGCGCCCGCGGCTCGGAGGCCCCGGGTACGACGATGCGCAACCTGTTCGGACAGGTCGACGGGACGGTGAATCTGCGGCCCGGCGATGAGGACTTCGACGCCCAGGTGTGGGCTGCGGACGGGTGGATGGCCGGGGGCACGTCGTTCGTGCTGCGGCGCATCCGCATGGACCTCGACGAATGGGACAGGGTGGATCGCTCCGCCCGCGACAGCGCGCTCGGACGCAGGCAGTCCGACGGGGCTCCGCTCACGGGAGAGGACGAGCACGATGAGCCGGACTTCGCGGCGCTGGGCCCCCACGGGTTCCCGGTGATACCGGAGTTCTCGCACATCGCGCGGGCGCGGGGCGAGGATCCGCGGCCCACGATGCTCAGACGCGCCTACAACTACGAGGACGAGGCCGCGGGCGAGGCCGGCCTCCTGTTCATCGCGTTCCAGGCCGATGTGGACACCGGTTTCGTGCCGGTGCAGCGGCGCCTGGACGAGCTGGACATCCTCAACCAGTGGACGACGCCGGTGGGATCGGCCGTGTTCGCTTTGCCGCCCGGCTGCGAGGAGGGCCGATTCGTGGGCGAGACCCTGTTCGTCTGAGGCCTCTCCCCCCGAGTTGCGTCTGCGTACCGGCCGTGCTGCACGGCCGGTACGCCGACGTCACATCCGAGGTGCCCGCTGTTCCGGCAGCGTCCCCTATTCCGCAGGCACCCGCAGCGTCCAGAGGAGCAGGTGCGCGATCCACACCGCGACCACCGCGACCACGAACCAGCCGACGTGTGCGGACAGCGCACCCGCATCCGCACCGGGCTGCGTGAATGCCATGTCCAGGTCCACGGCGGAGAGGAGGGCGAACAGCACGCCGCCGAGGCAGGCGATGCCGGCGGTGAAACGGCGGTTGAACTCAGGCCGGTGCGCCGCCGAGGTCCAGTGGGCGTGCGCACGGCGGGAGGGGATGTTGACGAGGCCCGCGGGCACGAGCGCCACGAGACCGTGCACGAACGCGTAGACCAGGAGGAAGACGAGCACGCCTGCGATCCCCACCGCACGCTGCAGCACCACCGCCATCCGGCCGTTCCTCCTCCGCGGGCATCGACGCGGGCTCATGAGACCCTCCGCAACGACGTTATCAGCGGTGCCCGCCCTACCATTGGTGCCATGAACACGCCCCAGGACCGCACGCCCGATCCCCACGGTTCGGTCCTGTTCGACACCATCACGCGGTTCCGCGAGCGTGAGGACCGGGTCACCCACGTGCGCGCTCTCCCCGCTCGCGCCGGCATCACGGCGGACTGGCCGGGCTGGCTGGACGAGGACGTGCGCCGGGCCTTCGAGGCCTCGGGCATCCCCCGGCCCTGGACCCACCAGGCCGAGGTCGCGGAGCTCGCCCACGCCGGCCGGCACGTCATCGCGGCCACGGGCACCGCCTCGGGCAAATCGCTGGGCTACCTCATGCCCGTCCTCCACTCCGCCGTCCGCGGCACAGCGCACCCCTCCGGCCGCGGCTCGGCCTCCCTCTACATCTCCCCCACCAAGGCGCTGGCCGCCGATCAGGCCGAGACCCTGCGCACGCTCGTCCTGCGGGGCCTGCGACCGGCGGCCTATGACGGCGACACCGCGCAGGCCGACCGCGACTGGGCACGCCGCCACGCCAATGTCATCCTCACGAACCCGGACATGCTCCACCGCTCGATCCTGCCCTCCCACCAGCGCTTCTCCTCCGTGCTCAAACGCCTCGACTACATCGTGGTGGACGAGGCGCACCAGTACCGGGGCGTGTTCGGCTCGCACGTGGCCCTCGTCCTCCGCCGCCTCCTGCGCCTGGCCCGGCACTACGGGGCCGAGCCCACGGTCGTCGGCGCCTCCGCGACGGCGGGCGATCCCGCCGGCGTGTTCTCCCGTCTCATCGGGGAGGACGCGGCGGCCGTCACCCAGGACGCCTCCCCGCGGGCGGCCGGATGCTTCGTGCTCTGGGAGCCGCCGCTGCTGCCCGCCGGCGGAAAGGAGGAATTCGATGCCGATCTCCTCGGGGAGGACGCGGCCGATCCGTGGGCGGAGAGCACCCCGCTGGATCCCTGGGCCGACAGCGCCGCGCCCGCACACAGGTTCGCCGCGCTGCCGCCGGAACCGACCTGGCCGGAGGTCGCCGCACGCCGCTCCTCGCTGGTCGAGACCGCCGACATCCTCGCCGACACCACATGTGCAGGCCGCCGGGGCATCGGCTTCATCGCCTCCCGGCGCGGGGCAGAGGCACTCGCATCCATGATCAAGGACCAGGTCGCCCGCGTGGACGACTCCCTCGTGCGCACCGTCGCCGCCTACCGCGGCGGCTATCTGCCGGAGGAGCGCCGGCTCCTGGAGACGGGACTGCGCACCGGACGCCTCCTCACGGTCGCCTCGACCAATGCCCTGGAGCTGGGCATCGACATCTCCGGCCTCGACGTCGTCGCGATCGCGGGCTGGCCGGGCACGCTCGCCTCGCTCTGGCAGCAGGCCGGCCGGGCCGGACGCGCGGGGCAGGAGTGGCTGGCCGTCCTCATCGCCCGCGACGATCCGCTCGACACCTACCTCGTCAACCACCCCGAGGCCGTCTTCGACCGCAGCGTCGACGCCGTCGTCATCGACCCGGGCAATCCCTATGTGCTGGCCGGGCACCTCTGCGCGGCCGCCGCCGAGGCGCCCCTCACCGCCGCCGACCTCGCTCTCTTCCCCGCAGGAACGGAGGGGGTGATCGAGCAGCTGACGGAGGCGAAGATGCTGCGCAGGCGACCGGCGGGGTGGTACTGGGCGAAGGCGGAGAGCGCCGCCGGCCTCTCCGACATCCGCTCCGGGGGCGGGGGCACCGTCCGGCTCGTGGAGGCCGCGACGGGTTCGCTCCTGGGCACGGTCGATGACGCCGGCAGCCACCACCAGAGCCACCCCGGCGCGGTCTACGTGCATCAGGGCCGCACCTTCCGCGTGCTGGAGCTGGACACGGACCAGCACGTCGCCTTCGTCGAGGCCGCGAGCGTGGACTACACGACGGAGGCGCAGTCCGTCACGGAGATCGGCGTGGTCGAGACCCGGGCTGCGCGCGGCCTCCCTTCCGGGGCCGCCCTCAGCTGGGGTGTCGTGGACGTGACGACGCAGGTGACCGGCTACCGCATGCGACAGCTCGGCACGGGCGTCGTCATGGGCGAGCACCCCCTGGAGCTGCCCTCGCAGGTGCTGCGCACACATGCCGTCTGGTGGTCGGCACCCGATGCCCTCGTCGAGGCGGCCTGCGTCTCCCCCGCGGATCTCCCCGGCGCGGTGCATGCCGCCGAGCACGCGGCGATCGGGCTGCTCCCCCTCTTCGCCGGCTGCGACCGCTGGGACATCGGCGGCGTCTCCACTGCACGGCACGCGGACACGGGACTGGCCTCCGTGTTCGTGCATGACGGGCAGCCGGGCGGAGCGGGCTTCGCGGAGAGGGGCTACAGCGCCTTCGAGCGCTGGCAGACCGCCACGCTCGAGGCCATCGACGCCTGCCAGTGCCTGAGCGGCTGCCCCTCCTGCGTCCATTCGCCCAAATGCGGCAACGGAAACGAACCGCTGGAGAAGTACGCGGCGGTGCGGCTCCTCGCGGCCGTGCTCGGCTGAGACCGTGGTCCTGCCGTGCCCGGCGGTGCTCGGCGGAGGCCGCGCAGCCCGGCACCCTCGGCAGACATCGCGCGCGCTGCCTGCTCGGTCGTGCGTCGCTGCAGTCATGGTCCGGATCTTCCGGCAACCGCTTCGGCCCGCATCACCGGCCGGCGCTCGAGCCCTGGCGCGCTCAGTGCGACCGGCACCTCCACCTCGACCTTCGCCCGCTGGAGGTCCGGCCGCACGATGCACTCGGACAGCTCGGCGCCGTTGCGCTCCGCCACCTCCTCCGCCATCGCGCACGGGTCCGCGGTCCCTCCCTCCGTCGTTCCTCCGTCCCCCGGCCCGCTCCACGCGAGTGTCTGCGCTGCGGCGAGCGCGGCGAGGTCGGCAGCGGCATCCGCCTGCGACCGGGCACGCAGACCCATGCTCACGGCCCCCACCACGAGCACCAGCGTCATGGCGAGGGAGGCCGTGCCCAGCCCGATGACGGTGCTCGACCCCTCATCGCACCGCCGTCCTTCTGCTTCTGCCCCCGGCCCCGCGGTTGCTGTCCGGTCCACGCCGACCTCACCCCTCCCGCCGCGCAGTCGCCCGAGCCCGCACCGATTCGAGCACCGGGGCGAGGCTCTCCGGCAGCGGCACTTCCACCGTCACCTCCGCGTACCGACCCTCCTCCGCGATCGTCACGCGGGCTCCCTCGCCCGCGCGCTTCCGCGCCTCACTCAGCACCTCCGAGCGCGGCTCCCCGCGCGCGGCCTCCCGGGCCGCACCGCGAGCGGCGTCCTGAGCCCGCAGCTGCGCCGATCCGACGGTTCCGGCACCCACGACGAGACCGATCACCAGCACCAGTGCGGGCATCACCATCGCGAACTCCGCCGCGGCTGCGCCCTCGTCGCGGGAACCGGCACCGCCCATGTCAGGCGCCGCCCAGACCCAGCGCGCCCGTGATGACCCCGGTGATCATCTCCCGGAGCGGGTCGCTCTTGAGGACCACCACGAGCAGCGCGGCGAACCCGCATGCCGCGAGTGTCGTGATCGCGTATTCAGCTGTGGTGGCTCCTGTGTCATCGGCCAGGCACTCCCGCACGCTCGCCGGTGACACCACCGCACGCCCGTGGTCTGCGGTAGGCCCGGCGGGAGTCTCAGCCTCGACCCTCCCATTCGTCCTGTCCTCGATCTCCATCGCTCTTCCCTCCCCACCGCGGGCCGGCCGCCCGCCGTGCATTCGGTCATCGGCCCCGTTCGGCGCCGTGCCATCGAGACTGGGGCGAGCGAGAGCGAGAGGGAAGACCCCTCCTCGATCTGTGGACGGCGTTCCAGCGGTCCACAGCCGGAGGTGCGCAGAGCCGGAGGCGATGAGCCCCCGCCTGTGACCTCAGCCCAGCGCCGGCAGGAGATCGCCCACGAGGGTGAGCAGCACCGGCACCACGCCCAGCAGGATGAAGGCAGGCAGCACGCACACCCCGAGGGGCAGCACGAGGACCACCCCCAGACGTGCCGCGGCGATCTGACGCCTCCTGTGCTCACTCGCGCGCAGCTCGGAGGCATGCGCGCCGAGCAGAGGCGCAAGTGCCGCTCCGGTCCGCGAGGAGAAGCGGATGAGCGTGAGGACGCCCTCCAGCTCGGGCCGCAGACCCCTCGGCGCCTCGCTCCCCAGACGCAGGGCGCGTGCGACGGTGCCCAGACCCGATCTGTCCTCGGACGCCTCGGCGGCGTGCGCGAGCGCACCGTCGACGGGGAGGCCGGCCAGCAGGCAGATGGCGACGAGGTCCAGGTCGAAGGCGAGCGCATCGAGACTTCTGCCCGTTCCGCTCGTCGCCCCGCTGGGATCCGCTCCTGACCCGCTCGGGACCTTCCCCGGTGTGCGCGACTGCCGCGTCCCGCCCCTCGGGCCGATCCCTGCGGTCCTGCTCGGCCCGCCGGCCCCGGCAGCTCCGCCGGATGCACCGGCCTCACCCGCGGCAGACGGTTCAGCGGCCTCACCCGAGAGCAGGCTCCGCAGGCGCCGCGCAGGCGACCTCCCGGCCACCAGGCGCAGACCCGCTCCCGCGCAGATCGCCGCGCACAGCAGCACGAGCGCTGCGCCGCTCACTGCGCCCTCCGCAGCAGTGCCGTCATCCAGAGCCGGCCCGCGACCAGCAGCGTCCCACCGCTGAGCAGCGAGGCCAGGCCGAGGCCGGAGGACAGCAGCGCGAGGGGGTCCGCGCCGATCAGCAGCGCCAGTCCGAGCCCCGCGGCCGGAAGCCAGGTGAGCACTGTGACAGTGGCTCGCGGTCCGGCGAGGGAGACCGCCCTCTCGCGTTCGGCGTCCGCGATCTCCCTCCTGCTCGCCGCGAAGCGCTCGAGCATGTCCGCGGCCGGAGCGCCTGCGGTCTCCGACACGAACCACACCGCGCCCATACCCGTGAGCACCTCAGCCACGGGCGGCGGCAGGGTGCGCGCGTGCCGTGCGATCGCGGTCCGCGGGTCATCTCCCAGGCTCAGCGAACGAGCTGCTCGCAGCAGCATCTGCGCGATCTCCGGATCGCTGAGCTCGGCGAGCTGCGCCAGCGCCTCGGCGGGCGGCAGGCCGATGCGCAGGAGCTCGGCGGCGCGGTCGATGACCGTGATGGCACGCGCGGGGTCATCGGGGCCGGTGAGGTGGGCCGGCAGACGCAGCTCCCCCGCCTCGCGACCGGCAGGGGCGAAGACATCCGCGCTCGTCCCGGCCGATGCGCTTCTGCCCGCAGCGCCCCGACCCCTCTCTGATCCGCCCGCATCCTCCGCTGTCGGAGCAGCACCGCCTTCGCCTCGCGGCAGGATCCGACGCAGCCGCGCCCGCGGCCCACCCGCGGCCGTCAGCAGCAGCCCCGCGCACACCAGCGCACAGATCAGCGCCAGGGCCGCGGCACTCATGACCTCTCCTTCGCCGCGAAGGTCCTCTGCAGCCGGGCCACGCCCTCGGCGACGAAGCCGCCCTCCCTGCTCCACACCGGCTCCGTGCGCACCGTCCCCTCCACGACGGACGGGACCGCCACCTCGGCGATGCCCCTGGCCTCCCGCATCGCGCCCGCTCCGGTCTCTCCTCCGGCGGAGCGCTCCCTCCCGGCGGAGGCTCGCGGCCGCGCCGCTCCCGCGACTCGCACCGCTCCCCCGGTCTCCGCATCGCCCCGGCGCAGGTGGATGAGCAGGTCGAGCGCCGTCGCGGCCTGGGCGTGGACGGCGGCCGGAGTCATCCCGGCGAGCGCGCCCAGTGCCTCCAGCCGTGCCGGCACCGCCGCGCACGTGTTCGCATGGAGGGTTCCGCAGCCGCCCTCGTGCCCGGTGTTGAGGGCGGTGAGCATATCGCGCACCTCGGCCCCGCGGACCTCGCCGACCACGAGGCGGTCCGGGCGCATCCGCAGGGCATTCTTCACGAGCGTGCTCATCGGCACCTCCCCGCTGCCCTCGACGTTCGCCTGCCGCGCGGCCAGCTGCACCACGTGCGGGTGCGTGATCACGAGTTCGCGCGCATCCTCGACGACGAGGAGGCGCTGGCTGCGGTCCGCGGCGGAGAGCATGGCGCCGAGCAGCGCCGTCTTCCCCGAACCGGTCCCGCCGGACACGAGGAAGTTCGCCCTCCGCGCGAGCGTCTCCTCGAGCAGGGACGCAAGCGGTCCGGGCACGAACCCGTCCTCCCGCAGCTCGTCGAGGGTGAAGCCCCTGGCCCGCGGGATGCGGAAGCTCATGACGGTGCATTCCCCGGACAGCGGCGGGATCACGGCGTTGAGCCGGGTTCCGTCCGGCAGGCGGACGTCGACGAGCGGTGCGGAGTCGTCGAGCCTCCGCCCGCCCGAGGCCGACAGGCGCACCGCGAGCGCGCGCACATCCGCCTCCGCGCCGAGGCTCAGCGGCACCTGCTCCAGACCTCCGCCGAAATCGGCCCACACCTCGTGCGGTCCGTTGACGAACACATCCGTGACCCCGGGCCGGTCGAGGAGCGGCTGCAGCGGGCCCGCGCCGGACAGCTGCGCCGTGAGCCGGCCGACGAGATCCAGCATCGCCGTCGATCCCAGCACCCTCCCTGTCCGGCGCACCGCCTGGGCGACGGCCGCATCGGTGACCGGTCCGGGGTGCTCGAGGAGGTCCTCCCGGACCTGGGTGACGAGCGCGGGGTCGAGCCATTCGCGCACCTCGCCGCCGGTCACAGCTCTCCCACCTCCTCGAACGCCCGGGAGGCGCCGCGCGAACGGCCCGATTCACCGGGGAACCATCCGCTCAGGAGCTCACCGGCCACCGCGCTCAGGCTCGAGCGCCGGGGTCCGAGAAGGCCCTCACCTCTGTCGGCCCGTGCGGCCAGGCCCCGGTCCTCGCGCATCTCGGCCAGGAGGCGCACCCCGATGGCCGAGGCGATGTCCCCGGCCGCTATCCCTCCCCGCTCCGGGGCCCTCACCACGATGCCGGTCCCGGCATGCACACCGCGCAGACGTGCGGCGACGCGAGCGGCCCCCACGGCCGCACGCACCCTGCCGGGCACCACGAGCACCAGATGGTGGCAGGCCCGCGCACTGTCGAGGGCCGAATGTCTCGGCAGGTCGACGACGACGAAGTCGAATGCCTGCTGGGCGGCGGCGAGGACGCTGTCGAAGACATCCGCGGAGTGCTCGGCGGCCGTCGTGCGGTCCCAGGAGAGGAGGGAGACGCCCTCCGCCTGCGGCAGCGCGTGCACGAGCGTGGAGGGCCGCAGCCGGCCCTTCGACTCCGCGAGATCCGGCCAGCGCAGGCCCGAGGCGGATTCCGCCCCCAGCAGCAGGTCGATGCCGCCGCCCAGAGGGTCGGCGTCGACGAGCACCGTGCGCAGGCCCTCCCGGCTCCCGCGCATCGCCAGCGCCGCGGCCAGGACCGAGGCACCGGCCCCGCCGCAGCCGGGAACCACCCCGACGGTGGTGCCCGGTGCGACCGGCGGCTCCACTGCGGCGATCATCCGCTGCGAGAGCCACTCGGCGGCCTCCGGCAGAACTGCGACGTGTTCGGCGCCCACGCGTGCTGCGGCGGTCCATGCGTCCGCCGCGGAGGTGCCGATCAGCGCGGTGGGGGCGGTGATCCCCGCGGGCGGCAGGACGATGTCCTCGCCGAGCAGCACGAGGACAGCATCCTGCCAGCCGCCGCCGCTGGGTGCGAGGACGTCGAGCCTGATGCCCGCGCCGTCTGCGAGCGCGGCGCACTGCTCCATGAGGCTGGGCAGCTGGGAGATGAGCGCGATGCGTGACATGGCCCCCACACTGCGCGGTGCACGCCCCGTGGTGAAGGGAGGAGACCGGGGCTGTGAACGCCGCGCGGGCGAACCACCGCGAATGTGACGCACAGTGAGCGCTCACGTTGGCATGCCTGTGACATTCAGTCAGCGCACCATGCGCGCGGCACGCGGAGCGGCGATCTGCCCGCGAAGACGACTCCGCCCCGGCCGATGAGCTCATCGGCCGGGGCGGAACGGGTGCGGCGCCGGGGCCGCGGCGGCCTCAGCCTCGCGTGATGCCCTCCACGCTGTTGAGGTAGCCCTCGCGGCCGTGGGCGTCGCGGACCTTGAAGAAGGTGCCGTGATCCTCCAGCGCGAGGAACCACTCTCCCGGAGTCACCGTGAAGACCTCGAGGCCCGTCACGGCGTCGACGGCCGGACGGGGCTCCGGAACGGCGAACCAGAACATCTGCGTGGACGGTGCCTGCGGTTCGGCCTGCTGCGCGTACGAGACCTGAGCCGCGTTCTGTCCGTGTGCATCATGGCCGGATCCCGCGTGGCCCTGAGCCGCTGCGTCACCGTAGCCCTGTGCCTGCAGGGGGTTGAAGGCCTGCGTGGGCTCGCCCGAGACATCGGCCGCCTCGGCGACCGGTGCACCGGCCGCCTGCGTCGCATCCGGGTCGGAGCCGCCCGCGACGGCCGCGCGATCAGAGTCCTGAACGGCCTCGGCGGCGTGATCGTGCTCCCCCGCCTTGAACCACTGCGTCGGCTCGTCCGGCGAATCGCCGGCCGGTTCCGCGCCGCGGACGCGGGTGCCTCCCGCAGAGGCCGGAGTCTCCTCCGCAGCGACCGTCGACTCACCCACAGCAGCCCCGGCCGCCTCCTGCTCGACGGGTGCCTCGCCCGACGCGGTCGCGGGATTGGCGAGTTCAGGCTCCTCTGCGGCGGCCCCCTCCGGCGTATAGCCGAAGACCGGGGCCGAGGCGGCCTCGTCCGTGCCCTGTGCGGAGCCGGACAGCGCATCCGGTACGGGGGTCCCGCTCTGCTGGACGTTCTCGGAATGCGATGCGCCCTCGGAGGCCTGTGCGCCCACGGCATCCGGAGCGGTCTCGTGGAGCGGGGCCGGATCGCCGAACGCGCCCGCGGCGAAGGCCTGTGTGGGCTCGCTCTGCGAGTGCTGCGGCGCCTGCCCGGACTGAGCGCCCAGGTAGGTCTGGCCGTCGGCCGTGCTCGTGGTCTCGGCCGGGGCCCCGACCGGGCTGCTGCTCTCCGCCTCGCCGCCGGTCGCGGCGACGTTCGCCTCCGGTGCGAAGCCGCTCGCTTCCGGGGTGCCGTCCTGGGCCTGGAAGCCATGAGCGGTGCCCGGCTCCGAACCGTACTGCTGGGACTGGGAGGCATAGGTCTGCCCCTGCGAGCCGTAGGCCGGTGCCGCGCCGTAGGCGTATTCGGCCCCCGCCGTGTGCGCGCCCGAGGCCTCTGCCCCGTACGCCTCCGGCTGCGAACCGTACTGCTCCGGCTGCGAACCGTACGCGGGCGCACTGCCGTAGGCGCCGGAATCCGTCGCCTGAGAGACATCGCCCTGGGCACCGAACTGCTGCGGCTGGGAGCCGTACTGCTGCCCCTGCGAACCGTAGGCCTGACCCTGGGAGCCGTACTGCTGCGGCTGGGAACCGTACTGCTGCGGCTGGGAACCGTATTGCTGGGGCTGGGAGCCGTATTGCTGGGGCTGGGAGCCGTAGGCCTGCGGCTGCGAACCATAGGCCTGGCCCTGGGAGCCGTACGCTGCTGCACCCGCCGCAGCGGCACCCGCTCCCGCAGCGGCGCCGACACCCGCAGCACCCGCGAGGCCGGTGCCTGCCGCACCGGATGCCCGGGAGGCCGGGCGGGCCTTCGCATGGGCTGTGGTCTCAGGCCTCGCGGCGAACTCGGCGGCCATGAAGGGGAGGAAGGTGAAGACCCCGAAGAAGAAGGCGATGAGCGAGCCGAAGAACGCGAAGTACGCGCCCGCATGGAAGACCTGCGCCGTGGTGAGGATGTGCACCAGGTTCGCCGCGAACGAGACCGAGGTGAGCACGGAGATGACCTGATCGACGCTCAGCGACCCGATCCTCGCGGGGAAGCCCGTGACCACCTTCTGGAGCAGGGCGAGCACTCCTGCGATGAGAAGCGGCAGGACGCCGAGGAACAGCAGTCCCACGTGGGTGAAGGTCCAGTGCCAGATCCAGCTGCCGCCGGGCGAGAAGCCGGAGAACGAGTAGCCGTAGAACGGCACGGCCATCGCCACGAGGGCGAACAGCGCCGAGACGAGGAGTGCGAGGTCGCGGATGCTCAGCGGACCCGCGACGGCACCGGGCAGCTTGGGCTTGGAGGGCGCGGCGCCGTAGCCCTGCTGCCCCTGCGCATATGCCTGCTGCGCATACGCCTGCTGGGCGTGGGCCTGCTGCTCGTATCCCTGAGGCGCGTAGGCCTGCGGGTCATAGCCCTGCTGGGCATACGCCTGCTGCGGCTGCGAGCCGTACGCCGGCTGCGGGTAACCTGCCTGGCCGGGGATCCCGGACTGCGCAGCCGCAGTCTGCGCACCGTAGGGATCCACCCCATAGGCGCCCTGGTCACCGGCGGCGTAGCCGTGGTCAGCCGGCTGGCCGTAGCCGCCGCCCTGACCGTAGTCAGTGCCCTGACCGTAGTCGGCACCCTGGCCATAGCTTCCCGGCTGCGCACCATAGCCCTGCTCGCCCTGACCCGGCTGCGCACCGTAGCCGGGCTGCGAGCCGTACTCGGGCAGCGCACCGTAGCCGGCCCCGGTCCCGTACTGCTGTCCGCCCTGCTGGTCGCCGTAGACCGGCTGCGAACCGTACTGCGGCGCCTGCGGGCTGAGGCCCTGCCCGCCGAGATCCTGCCCGCCGGGGCCCTGCTGGCCGAGATCCTGCTGATCCTGCTGCCCGGAGGCGCCGTCCTGCCCCCACTGCTGGGGGCCCGAGCCGTGCTGGGGCTGGTTGGGCATGCTCATCGGTACTCCTTATTCCCCTGCCGATTTCGCAGGTGGTCTGCACGGTCGTCGCCCTTGTGCTCGTCCCATCATTGCACCTGTGCACCGGTCCGGTGCGTTCGTCACCGACCACTTCTTACGCAAATGTCAGCTGAGAGCCTCGCGCGCTCACCGACAGCCGACACGGACAGGTGGCTTGGCTCACTCGGTCAGGTAGTGTTTCTCGCGCAGACGGAAAAGTCTTCGTGCAGCCCCTCACAGACGCTGCGCGGACGCTCCATCGATGTAGCCGGAGGATTGATTCATGACTGAGACGCAGGAGACCTTCCCCCCTCCCCCGGAGTTCGCCGCCGCGGCGAACGTGCAGGCCGACGAGTACGCACGCGCCCGCGAGGATCGGCTGGGGTTCTGGGCGGAGAAGGCGCGCACGCTCCTCGAATGGGAGACGCCCTTCACGGAGACCCTCGACTGGTCGAATCCGCCGTTCGCCCGCTGGTTCGCAGACGGGAAGCTCAATGTGGCCCGCAACTGCCTCGACCGACACGTGGAGGCGGGCAACGGCGACCGCGTCGCCATCCACTTCGAGGGCGAGCCCGGTGACATCCGCACGCTCACCTACGCGCAGCTCACGGAGGAGGTGAAGAGGGCCGCGAACATGCTCGCGGACCTCGGGGTGAAGAAGGGCGACCGCGTCGCCGTCTACCTCCCGATGATCCCCGAGGCGACCATCGCCATGCTCGCCTGCGCCCGCCTCGGCGCGGCCCACTCCGTGGTCTTCGGCGGCTTCTCCGCCGATGCCCTCAGGTCCCGCATCAACGACGCCGAGGCCCGCGTCGTCATCACCGCCGACGGCGGCTACCGGCGGGGCAGGCCCTCCGGCCTCAAGCCCGCGGTGGACGAGGCGCTGGCCGGCGGCGACACACCGGTCGAGCACGTCGTGGTCGTCGAGCGCACGGGCCAGGACGTCGCATGGACGGAGGGCCGCGACAAGAAGTGGGGCGAGCTGCTGGCCGCCGCCTCCCCCGAGCACGAGGCCGAGGCCTTCGAGGCGGAGAACCCCCTCTTCATCCTCTACACCTCGGGCACCACGGGCAGCCCCAAGGGCATCCTGCACACCTCGGGCGGCTACCTCACGCAGGCGACCTACTCCATGTTCGCGAGCTTCGACCTCAAGCCGGAGACGGACGTGTTCTGGTGCACCGCCGACGTGGGCTGGGTGACGGGTCACACCTATGTCACCTACGGCCCGCTCTCCGCCGGCGCCACCCAGGTGATGTACGAGGGCACACCGGACACCCCGGACAAGGGCCGCTGGTGGTCCGTCGTCCAGAAGTACGGCGTCACCACCCTCTACACCGCACCGACCGCCATCCGCACCTGCATGAAGTGGGGCGAGGACATCCCCGCGCAGTACGACCTCTCCTCCCTGCGCCTGCTCGGCAGCGTGGGCGAGCCCATCAACCCCGAGGCCTGGCTGTGGTACCGCCGGGTGATCGGCGGGGACCGCTGCCCCATCGTGGACACGTGGTGGCAGACGGAGACCGGTGCGCACATGATCGTGCCGATGCCGGGCGTGGTGGACACGAAGCCGGGCTCCTCCCAGCGTGCGATCCCCGGCATCGAGGTCAAGGTCGTCGACGACGAGGGCGCCGAGCTGGAAGGCGGCGAACCGGGCCTGCTCGTCATCACGGAGCCGTGGCCGGCCATGCTCCGCGGCGTCTACGGCGATCCGCAGCGCTTCCGGGACACCTACTGGTCTCGCTTCGAGAACACCTACTTCGCCGGTGACGGCGCCCGCCGCGACGAGGACGGCGACATCTGGTTCCTCGGCCGCGTGGACGACGTCATGAACGTCTCCGGCCACCGCCTGTCCACCGCGGAGATCGAGTCCTCCCTCGTCGCCCATGACGCCGTCGCCGAGGCGGCCGTCGTCGGAGCGGCGGACGAGACCTCGGGCCAGTCCGTCATCGCCTTCGTCATCCTCCGCGCCGATGCCGAGGCCGGGGAGGACATCGCGGAGGAGCTGCGCCGGCACGTGGGCTCGGACATCGGGCCGATCGCCAAGCCCAAGCGGGTCCACGTGGTCGACGAACTGCCGAAGACGCGCTCGGGCAAGATCATGCGCCGCCTGCTCAAGGACGTCGCGGAGCACCGCGCGGTGGGCGATTCCTCGACGCTGGCGGACTCCTCCGTCATGGACATCATCTCCCAGCAGGTGGAATCATCCTCCGCGGACGACTGAGACGACTGGGACGCCCGAGACGCCTGCGGCGGAGCCCGCGCCGCTGTCACCGATCGGCTCCGCACCGCTCTCCCCGGCACACGGGGCAGGGCGGTGCGGAACAGGTCGGGGCGAGCCCGGGCAGACGTCCGAGGCCGGGCGCACGGGCGCGGTGCACGTGCGCTCAGCAGGCAGTAAGGTGGACGCAGTTGCACAACGTCACCGGCAAGCACGAAGGAGCCGTCAATGGCTGAGAGGTCTATCTCCAAACTGATCGAGGACATCGGTGCGGATTCGCGTGCGCTCGCTCAGGAGGAGACCGCACTCGCCAAGTCCGAGGCGACCGAGGGTGCCAAGAACCTCGGCATCGGGGCAGGCCTGGCGATCGGTGCGCTGTTCTTCCTGTTCCTCTCCTCATTCATGGTCATGTTCACGCTGGCCGCGGCCTTCCACGAGGGCCTGGGCTGGGCATGGTGGCTGAGCTTCCTCGTGGTCTTCGCGATCCTCGTGGTGCTGGCGCTGATCCTCGTGGCGATCGCGATCCCGCTGTTCAAGAAGGGCAATCCGGTGCCCTCGCAGGCGATCCGGAGCGGTCAGTCCGCGGTCGCCGCGCTCAAGCGCGCACTGTCCAATCCGGGCGGCCCCCGCTACTGAGGCCCCCTCCGGCCGCCATTCCGGGCCGCGAGAGCTCACCCCGCCGCATCTTCCGCGCCGGCCGCGTGAGCTCTCGCGGCCCGTTCGTCTGCGCATCCCGTTCCGCCCCCGAGCCTGCAGGCCGTCGCTCCGCACAGGCACACCGCCCGCTCCCTCCGCTTCCCCTGCCGTTCACCCGGCGGTCGCATCTCCGTCCCCCTTCCCTGAAACGGTGTGAGCGTCGCAGTCAGCACGCAGCCGTCGGAAAGGACGCCATGCCCCGCTTCGAGCTCCTCCCCATGTTCCACCGCACGAAGGGCAAGCGCAGCCCCGTCACCTGCGCCCTCAAATGCGGGAACGCCTGCGCCCGCGGCGTGTGCAACACCAGCGACAACGGGTACTTCCGCGACATCGCCTCGAAGGCGATGTCGCGCCGGGCGATGCTGGGGCTGACCGGCGCGGGCGCCCTCGCCGTCGCGGTGGCGGCCTGCACCCCGGCTGAGCAGACCCCGGCCGTGAGCGATCCCGGCACCTTCGGTCAGAACGGCATGAAGCTCGACTTCGAGCCCATCGACCCCGTCGATGCCGCAGTCGACGCCTTCATCGTCCCCGCGGGCTTCACCTGGGTGCCGATCCTGCGCTGGGGCGACGGCCTCTTCCCCGACTCCCCCGCCTTCGATCCGGCCGCGCAGACCCCCGAGGCGCAGGCGCGGCAGTTCGGCTACAACAACGACTACTCGGCCATCCAGATCGATCCGGACTCGGACGGGAACGCGGCGGTCCTGTTCGCCAACCACGAGTACGTCAACCCCGGCATCATGTTCCCGCCGGACATGGATCAGGCCGTCGCACGCGCAGTCGCGCGGCAGGCGCAGGGCCTCTCCGTCGTGGACCTCACCCGCGAGGGTCCCGAGCAGCCGTGGCAGGTGAACGTCGACGGCGCGCACAACCGCCGCTTCCTCATCGAGACCGAGTACGAGTTCACGGGCCCGGCCGCCGGCTCCTCCCTCCTGCAGACCAAGGATCACCCCAAGGGGGACAAGGCCCAGGGCACGCTGGGCAACTGCGCCGGCGGGCTCACCCCCTGGGGCACCCTGCTCTCCGGCGAGGAGAACTTCAACACTTACTTCGTCTCGGCTGCGGCCTCGGAGGCGGAGAAGCGCTACGGCATGCTCTCGGAGCCCACCGAGACCGGCTGGGAACAGGACCTCGAGCGCTTCGACACCCGCAACGAGGGCTATGAGAACGAAGCCAACCGCTTCGGCTGGATCGTCGAGGTCGACCCCTGGGACCCGGAGTCCACTCCGGTCAAGCACACGGCGATGGGCCGTTTCAAGCACGAGGGCGCCAATGTCATCGTCGCCGGCGACGGCCACGTGGTCGCCTACATGGGCGACGACGAGAAGTTCGACTACCTCTACAAGTTCGTCTCCAAGGGCACCTACCAGGAGGGCGACCGCGAGGCGAACAAGCAGCTGCTCACCGAGGGCGATCTCTACGTCGCGCAGTTCGCGGGCACCTCGGACGAGGAGATCGACGGCTCGGGCGCCCTCCCGGAGGACGGCGGATTCGACGGCACGGGCACGTGGGTGCCCCTCGTACAGGGCGGCAAGTCGCAGGTGTCAGGGTTCTCCGTCGAGGAGGTGCTCGTCAACACCCGGCTGGCCGCGGACGCCGCCGGCGCCACGAAGATGGACCGCTGCGAGGACGTCGAGCCCAGCCTCACCACCGGCAAGGTGTACGTGGCCTGCACCAACAACGACGAGCGCGGCGTGGGCGGCGGGGCAGGTCCCGACGAGGCCAATCCGCGCACCGAGAACCGGGACGGGCACGTCGTGGAGCTCACCGAGACGGGCGGGCAGACGGGCACGGAGTTCGGCTGGTCCCTGCTGCTGGTGTGCGGCGATCCGGCGAAGAACGACTCCGCGTACTTCAGCGGCTTCCCGGCGGACCAGGTCTCGCCCATCTCCTGCCCGGACAACATCGCCTTCGACTCCGCGGGCACGCTGTGGATCTCCACCGACGGGGCGCCCTCCTCCATCGGCTACAACGACGGCCTGTTCAAGGTGACCCTGGAGGGTGACGACCGCGGGAAGGTCGAGCAGTTCCTCTCCGTCCCGGTCGACGCGGAGACCTGCGGGCCGGTGATCCACGACCAGGACGGCAGCGTGTTCGTCTCGGTGCAGCACCCCGGAGAGGACGGCGAGTACACTGCGCAGCGCTCGGCCTTCCCCGACTACGTGGATGCCGACGGCGACGGGAGCTTCACCCTCCCGCGGCCCGCCGTGGTGCAGGTGCTCCGGGCCGAGCCCGGTGAGCAGGACGCCCGCCAGCGCGCGCTCGTGGGCGACGCCGAGGCCGGGGACAGACTGCGGACGGGCCTCGCCACCGCATAAGGCGGCCCTCCCCCTGGGATCATGCGGCTCCCGCCCATCGCGAAAGCTCAGGACGCACACGCAATTGCGTGCGGGTCCTGAGCTTTCGTGCACGTGTCCGCACGAGCGGACGGGCGCCGCCCGTCACCAGTCGATGTGGATGTACCTGTCGCGGTCCCACTCCCGGTCCCAGCCCAGCGAGCCCAGCGCCCAGTCGAGGAGCCCGGCGGTGAAGCCCCACGGCCGCATGACCCCCACGTCGAAGACCGGGGTGGTCCAGGGGCGGTCGGTCGGCGCGTACACACCGCGGTTCGCCGGCGCCACGAGATCGGCGACCGCCACCCGCTCCACGAGCGAGGACTCTCCCAGGTCGACGGCCTGCACGGGGGTCGGCGAGACCCACCAGCCCAACACGGGGGTGACCTCGTAGCGGCTGGCCGGGACGTAGAGCGCATCGAGCGTGCCGAGCACGTCCACGCCCTCCGGGTTCAGTCCGGTCTCCTCCTGCGCCTCGCGCAGTGCGGTGTGCACGGGCGACTCGTCGTCGGCATCCGCCCCGCCCCCGGGGAACGCGGGCTGTCCGGCGTGCTGGCGCAGCGTCGCGGCACGCTCGAGCAGCAGCACGTCGACCTCGGCCGCGCCCAGCTCCGCGAGCCGGTCCAGCTCGGCCGCGCCCGCCGCGGTGCGCGGGGCCGTTCCCCGGCCGAACAGCATGAGCACGGAGGCCGCACGCACATTCATCCCGGCCGGCGCCTGGCTGCGCCGCATCCACTCTCGCGGCGTGGCCGCTTCCAGCAGGCCTGCGAGAGCGGCGCGCACCGGATCGCCGAGGCCGGCCTCGGGTGTGGCCCCCTCCGTCTCCGGGATCGTCACTGCGCGCCCTCGGCGAGTTCGAACCGGAGGAGCCCGCGCGCCCTGTCCGGATCGAGCTCCCCGACGCCGAAGGAGGGGCACAGGGATGCGAGGGGGCAGGCTCCGCAGGCCGGCTTCCGGGCGTGGCAGATGCGGCGGCCGTGCCAGATGACCCGGTGGGAGAGCATCGTCCAGTCCCTGGCGGGGAACAGTTCTGCGACGTCGGCCTCGATGCGGACGGGGTCCTCGGAGGCGGTCCAGAGGAAGCGGCGGGCCAGCCGGGAGAAGTGGGTGTCGATCGTGAGCCCGGGGACGCCGAAGGCATTGCCGAGGACCACGTTCGCGGTCTTCCGGCCCACCCCCGGCAGCTTCACGAGCGCCGCGAGCTCGCCGGGCACCTCGCCGTCCCAGCGCTCCACGAGCTCCTGTGCGAGGCCGACGATGCTCTTGGCCTTGGCCCGGTAGAAGCCGGTGGGGCGGATGATCTCCTCGACGTCGCCGAGCTGCGCGGCGGCCAGGGAGTGCGCGTCCGGGTGCGCGCGGAACAGCGCGGGTGTCACCGAGTTCACGCGGATGTCGGTGGTCTGCGCCGAGAGGACCGTGGCGACGAGGAGCTCGAAGGCGTTGGTGAAATCGAGCTCCGCGTGCGCGTCCGGATAGGTCTCGGCGAGGATCCGGTTGATCTTCCGGGCCCGGCGCGTGCGCCCCAGCGGGGTCTCCTGCCGGAACCGGCGGGCGCTCTTCTCAGCAACTGACAGCACGCCGCAAGTCTATCGCCAGGCACCGGACGGGCCGGGACGGAGCAGGACGGAGGCCGAGGCGCGGGCGGTTCATTGCGCGTATTCGCAGGCCGAGTCTGGGCAGATGAGGCGTGCACCGGGTAGATTGACGGGTATACCCGCATCTGCTTATCAGGAGGAATCCCACGTGGATATCGAAGTCGTTCGCAAGGCCCCACTCTTCGCCGGGCTCGACGACGAGTCGACCAGCGCTCTGCTGAAGTTCATGAAGCCACGGAGCCTGCGCCGCGGCACCGTGCTCTTCCGCGAGGGCGATGACGGCGACGAGCTCTACATCGTCGCGACGGGCAAGGTGAAGATCGGGCGCGAGTCGTCCGATGGACGCGAGAACCTCCTCTCGGTGGCCGGCCCCACGGAGATCATCGGCGAGCTCACGCTCTTCGCCCCCGGCCCGCGCTCATCCACCGTCACGGCCATCTCCCAGACGGAGCTGCTGAGCCTCCGCCACGAGGACCTGCTCACGTGGCTCCAGGAGCGCCCGCAGGCCGCGATGAACCTCCTGCGCGCCCTGGCCCTGCGCCTGCGCAAGACCAATGACACCGTCGGCGACCTCGTGTTCCAGGACGTGCCCGGCCGCGTCGCGAAGGCGCTGCTGGATCTCGCCGACCGCTTCGGCAAGCCCGCGCCGGACGGCGTGCACGTCGCCCACGACCTCACGCAGGAGGAGCTCGCCCAGCTGGTGGGCGCTTCCCGCGAGACCGTCAACAAGGCGCTCGCGGACTTCGCGCAGCGCGGCTGGCTGCGCCTCGAGGCCCGCGCCGTGGTCCTGCTCGACGTCGACCGCCTGCGTCACCGCGCCGCCTGAGCACACCAGGCACGGGAGGCCCCGGCCTCATCGGCCCCTCGCCGCACATGCGGTCGAGGGGCCTTCGCACGCCCTTTCGGCAAGTGACGTCTGCGCAGCGGCCGTGTTGGACGGCCGGTGCGCAGACGTCACTTGTTCTTCTTCAGAGGCTCAGTCCGCGAGCGTGTCGATGTAGGCCAGCTGCGCACGCACGATCTGCAGGGCCGCCGGGCGCACACCTGCCGGGACGTCCGCGTAGACGACGTCCCGCACCTCCTCGGCGGTGCGGGCCCCGCCTGCGAGCACCTCGCGCACCTGGGCGATCCGCTCGTGCCGGTGCCGCAGGTACTGCGCGATGAGGTCGACGACGTCCTCGCGCTGCTCGCCGTGGGCGGGTGCGATCGCGGTGAGGCCGCCGTCCTCCGCAAGGGAGGCCAGCCGCTCGAGGCTCGCGAGGTAATCGCCCAGCGAACCGTCCGGGAACGAGACCATCGTCGTTCCGCGTCCGAGGATCGTGTCGCCGGAGAACAGCCGCGAACGGTGCACGAGGGAGATCGAGTCATCGGTGTGGCCCGGCGTCGTCACGATCTCGACCGCATCACCGGCGGCCGTGCCGAACTCGATCCGCTGTCCGTCCCGCAGCGGCTCCGCATACGAGGCGAAAGCGGGATCGACCGCGTGGACAGGGACGCCGGGGGCCCACTCCCCCGCGCTGCCCAGCATCTCCGAGTGGTCTGCGTGGCGGTGGGTGAGGACGATCCCCCGCAGCTGGGCCCCGCCGAGGGCCCGCAGCAGTGCATCCCTGTGGGAGGCCAGCTCCGGCCCCGGGTCGAGGAGGAGCGCGGAGGCTCCGTCCTCGGCCCGGAGCACGTAGCTGTTCGTGCCCTCCAGGGTCATGGGCGAGGGGTTGTCCGCGAGGACGAGCTCGACGCCGTCGTCCGCGAGAGCACGCGCGGTCATATCAGGCTCCGGCGCGCAGCAGGACCGTGAGCTCCACCTCGACGGGGGCATTCAGCGGCAGCGCGGCCACGCCCACGGCGGAGCGCACATGGTGCCCTGCCTCGCCGAAGACGGCGCCCAGGAGCTCTGAGGCCCCGTTGAGCACACCGGGCTGCCCGGTGAAGTCCGGGGTGGAGTTCACGAAGCCCGTGACCTTCACGACGCGCTCGATGAGGTCGAGGTCCCCGATGAGGTCCTTGACCGCGGCGAGGGCGTTGAGGGCCGCGGTACCGGCCAGATCGGCGGCCTGGGCCTGGGTGACGGGTCCGCCCACCGCTCCTGTGAGCGGCAGCGCGCCGTCCACGAAGGGCAGCTGACCGGAGGTGAGCACCTGGTCGCCCACACGGAGTGCGGGCACATAGGAGCCAGCGGGGGCGGCAACAGGGGGCAGATCGAGTCCCTGTGCGGCGAGTGCGTCTTCGATGCGGCTCATGTCTCTCCTTCTCAGCCCTGGACGGGGCGCTTCATGTAGGCGACGAGGTTGCTGCTGCCCTCAGGACCGGGGACCACCTGCACCAGTTCGTAGCCCTCCTGACCCCACTGGTCGAGGATCTGCTTGGTGGCGTGGATGAGGAGGGGGACGGTCACGTACTCCCACTTGGTCATGGGCTGTTCCTTTCGTCTGCTGCCTGTGCTCGTTCAGATTACGCACAGCGGCCGCACCGGGAAAGGTGCGACCGCTGTCGTCGTCATGTGCCGAGGTCAGTTGCCGCCGAGGCCGGCCCGGCCGCCGCCGTTGTCGGAGTTGCCTCCGCCTCCGCCGCCGTTGCCGCCACCGCCGCCTCCGCGGTTGCCGCCCCCGTCGCCGCGCTCCGAGGAAGGAGCGCGATAGCTTCCCTGGCTGCCGCCGGCGGAGCCGCCGGGACGCGAGAACCCGGAGTTGCCCTCGGTGTGGGTGACCGCCTGGCGCATGATGTTCTGCCAGGTCTTTCCGGAGATGGTGGCGCCGTAGATGCGTCCGCGCACGGAGCCCGCACCTTCAGTCCGCCAGTCCCTGTTCCTGTCCGGGTCACCGGTCCACACGAAGGTGGAGAGCGTGCGCGTGAAGCCGGCGAAGGTCGTCGAGCCGACCTCGAAGTTGGTGGTACCGGTCTTGCCGGCAGCGGGCACCCCGATGCCGAGGCCGCTCGTGGTGCCGCCGTTGAAGGTCTGGCTCATCGCATAGGAGACGCCCTTTGCGACATCCTTCTCCAGAGTCTGTGTGCAGTCCGCGCCCGGCACCTCGATCTCCTCACCGTCGTTCGTGGTGATCGAGTCGATGGCGACGGGCCTGCAGTACTCGCCGTCGGCCGCGAAAGTGGCGAAGGCCGCGGCCATGTCGAGCGGGGTCACCTGGACCACTCCGAGAATGGAGGCCGGGCCCAGTGCAGCGATATACCCATCGGCGTCAGGCGTGTCCAGCGGCTCACCGCTGCCGTACTTGATGCCCAGCGACTCAGCGGTCTTCATGATGCCGCACATATTCAGCTGATTGCCCATCGCGGCATAGGCGGTGTTGGTCGAGGACTTGGTGGCCTGCAGCGCCGACATCGAGGAGCTGCCGCTGCCGTCACCGGCGTTGCGGGGGTTCCACGGTCCGCCCATGTTGGGACAGCCGTCGTAGCGCCAGGAGCCCGCGGTGAAGTTCCGCCGGGTGGCATTCACCGTCGTGCCGAGCCCTTTGCCCTCCTTGAGCCATTCCGTGAGCACCATGGGCTTCCACGTCGATCCGATCTGGAAGCCGTTCGAGCCGTTGTGCTTGCGGTCCACGTTGTAGTTGATCTGCGTGTCCGCCTCGGAGTCCGTCTCCGTGACGGTGTAGTTCCGGTTCTGCGCCATCGCGACGATGCGACCGGTTCCAGGCTCCACCGTGGACGCCGCGTGACCGGCGTGGGAGGCATCGTCCGCAGGGATGCGGTCCTTGAGGGCCTTGTCCGCGATGTCCTGGATCGCGGGATCCAGGGTGGTCTTGATGGTGAGGCCCCCGCGGTTGAGGAAGTTGGTGCGCTCCGCAGGTTCCTCGCCGAAGGCCTCATCGTTCTCGATCACACGCTGCACGTAATCGCAGAAGTACGCCTTGTTCCCTGCTGCGGCGCAGCCGTTGGGCGTCGTGTGGATGTCGAGGTCGAGGTCGGTGTCTTTGACCTCGGTGTACTCCTCTTCCGTGATGAAGCCGTGCTGGTGCATGAGCGCGAGCACGGTGTTGCGGCGCTTGAGGGTCTGCTCGGGGAAGCGCTCGGGGTTGTTCGCGGACGGGTTCTGCACGATGCCCGCGAGCGTCGCGGACTGCTGGATATTCAGCTCCGCGGCGGAGATCCCCCAGTACCGGTAGGCCGCCGCCTCGACGCCGAACACGGCGGGCGAGCCCGAATAGTTGTTGATGTTGAGGTACCGGTGGAGGATCTCGTCCTTGCCGTACTTGTTCTCCACGGCCACCGCGAGCTTGGCCTCACGGAGCTTGCGTGCATACCCGGCGGTGCCGTCCGATTCCTTCGCCGCCTCGACGCCTTCTGCATCGTTCTCCGCGTGCGCGTTCTCAGCCAGCACGTTCTTCACGTACTGCTGGGTGAGCGTCGAGCCGCCCTGCGTCGATGAGGAGACCATGTTGTGGACCACCGCACGGGCGATGCCCTGGAAGTCCACGCCGGAGTGCTCGTAGAAGCGGTAGTCCTCCACCGCGACGGTCGCGTCCTTCATCTCCTGGGAGATCTCGTCGAAGGCGACCTCCTGGCGGTTCTGCCAGTAGAACTCGGCGATCTCGGAGCCGTCTGCGGCGAGCATGCGGGACCTCTGCGCCAGCGGGCGCTCCTCAAGCTCGGTGGGGAGGGCGTTGAACACGTCCACCGCGGTGTCCGCGCCGGCAGCCGCCATGCCCACCGAGGGGATGGCCAGTCCGGCGCTGACGATGCCGGCGATGCAGCTCACAGCGATGAACTGGACGAACGCACTGAGTTTCGTCGACTTCTTCTGGGCAGAGGTCACCATGACAAGAAGTGTATCCAAGCACGCAAGCCGTACGGCTCAGGAAACGCCAAGGCGCGGTGCCGGCTCCGCATGGCCCTCTCGCCGATGCTCGCGTTGCCTGCCACGGCCCTCGGTGCCCTGCCCCACAGCACAGATCAGCACTTGGGCCGAAGACGCCCGCCGCGCAGGGGTGCCCGCCTCAGCGCTCGGCGGGGACGAGCCGCAGCAGGCTCACCTCCGGAGGGCAGGAGAAGCGGACGGGCGCATAGGGCGAGTACCCCAGACCCGCGCTCACGTTCACCCGGGTGCGCCGGTAGGGGAACAGGCCTCGGGCGCGGGTGCGGTCCAGATCGGAATTGGTGACCGGTGCGCCCCAGAACGGAATGCGCACCTGCCCGCCGTGCGTGTGGCCGGCGAGAACGAGCTGGGCCCCGGCAGCGGCGAAGGCCTCGAGCGCCCGGGAGTAGGGCGCATGGGTGACGCCGATTCTCACCGCTCCCCCGCCACTGTGCTCCTCCGCACCGAAGGAGGGGTGCGTCTCCGTGATCCGCGCAGCGTCCATGTGCGCGTCCCCCAGTCCGGAGAGGTCCAGACGCACACCGCCCACTTCGAGAGAGGCGTTCCTGTTGTCGAGCCGCTTCCAGCCGCGCGCCTCGAACGCCGCGACGAGCTCCCGCGTCGGCAGCTCCGCATGCCCGGATTTGTCCTCGTGCTGTGTGGTGCGCCGCCAGATGTAACGCGCGGGATTCTTGGGCTTGGGGCCCCAGAAATCGTTGGAGCCCAGCACGAAGGCCCCTGGGAGATCGAGCAGCGGATCGAGTGCGTGCAGCACCTCCGGCAGCGTGTCACCCCCGAAGTTGTCTCCCGTGTTCACCACCAGGTCCGGCTCGAGCGAGACGAGCGATCGCACGAACTCAGCGCGGAATCCCTGCCCCTTCGCCAGGTGCAGATCGGAGAGGTGCAGGATCGTCAGCGGGCGGCTCCCTGCAGGCAGGAGCGACAGGGTGTGCCGCCGGATCCGAAACGACCGGGGCTCCACGAGGGCCGACCACGCGAGGCCCGCGGCACCCGCGGCGGCGAGAAGGGCGCCGGCGCGGAGCAGGCGGGAGCGGGGTGCGAGACTCATGCGGTCCATTGTCCCAGGTGCGAGACCCCCCGCCCGCCCGAGTATGCCGGGGCGGCCGCGGGATGGGACGCACCTTGGGCGCGCCGCCGCATCACAGCGCGCCGAAGTGGCCGTGGGGAAGGGGTGCGCCTCGGGAGCCGGTCCCCGTCCTCAGCGCCGGGCGGCGAGGGAGGGATGCTCGTGGAGGTCCGCCTCGCGCGCGGTCCGGGCGCGTACGTGCCGGGAGATGCGCCGCCGTCCCACGAGCCTGCACACCAGGTAGATGAGGAAGCTGATGGTCGTGACGAACGGGCTGATCGGCACCACGGGAGAGCCCAGCGCGATGAGCACGCCGCCCACAGAGGACACCACGGCGAACACCACGGACAGCAGCGGGGTGAGCACCGGCGAGGCGGTGATCTGGCTGGCGGCCGCCGCCGGGGTGATGAGCAGGGCGAGCACCAGCAGCACGCCCACCACCTGCACCGAGAGCGCGACCGCGAGCCCCAGCATGATCATGAAGACGATCTGGAGCGCGCCCACGGGGACGCCTCGGGCACGGGCGACGTCCGCGTCGAGGCTCGAGAACATGAGCGGGCGCCACACCACCGCGAGCACCGCCAGCACCACGAGCGAGCACAGGACGAGGAGCCGCAGCTGATCGGCGCTGATGGCGACGATCTGGCCGGTCAGCAGGCCGAACTTGCTCGCCGCGCGCCCCTCGTAGAGGGCGAGGAAGAGGATCCCGAGGCCCAGGCAGAACGGCATGAGCACGCCGATCACCGCGTTCTTCTGGGACTCCCGCACGCCTCCCACCGCGATGAGCAGGGCGGCGATGACGGAGCCCACGAAGCTGCCGTGAACCACATCGAAGCCGATGAGCAGGAACAGGGCCGCGCCCGCGAACGACATCTCGGCGATGCCGTGGACGGCGAAAGCGATGTCGCGGGTCATGACGAAGACGGACATGATGCCGCCCACGACGCCCAGGAGCGCAGCGGCGAGGATGGAATTGCGCAGGAGGACCACGAGCTCGCCGTAGTCCTCGAACGTGAAGAACTGGGTGAGGAACTCCATCTCAGAGCACCGCCGGTCCGCGCAGCGCAGGAGCGTCCGCCGGGCTGAGCTCCGCCTCGGGGTGGTGCGGGTGGTCGTCCCCGCCCACGATGACGAGGCGGTCCCCCACCTCGACGACCTCAATGGGGCTGCCGAACAGTTCCGTGAGCGATTCCGTGGTGATGACCTCCTCGGGCGTGCCCACCCGGTAGTGCCCGCCCGCCAGGTACAGCACGCGGTCCACGTACGGCAGGATCGGATTGATCTCGTGCGTGACGAAGAGGACGGCCGTGCCGCGCTCCCGGCGCATCTCGTCGATGAGCGCGGCTACCCGCTTCTGGTGGTTCATGTCGAGGGAGAGCAGGGGCTCGTCGCACAGCAGGAGCTTGGGCTCGCCCACGAGGGCCTGCGCCACCCGGAGCCGCTGGAGCTCGCCGCCGGAGAGCAGGCCCGCGGGCGCGTTCGCGTAGCTCTCCGCGCCCACCGCCGTGAGCAGCTCGTCCACCCGCGCGCGCCTGCGCCGGCTGAACAGGCCCGGCCCCCAGCGGTGCCCGTCGAGGCCCATCCGCACGAGGTCGCGCCCCCGCATGGGCGTCGCCCGGTCGAGGCCGCGCTGCTGCGGGATGTAGCCGATGTCCCCGTCGCCGGCGCGCACGGGGTGCCCGCCCACGCGGGCGGTGCCGGTGCGGAGCTGGTTCTGCCCCAGGAGGACCTTGAGCAGCGAGGTCTTGCCCGTGCCGTTGGGGCCGAGGACCGCGACGAACTCGCCGGCCTCCACTGCCAGGCTCAGGTGGTGCCAGACCACCCGGTCGCCGAAGCGCAGCTCCGCGTCGTCGAGTTCGAGGACGGGGGCGCTGTTGTCTGTCACGAGAGGGCCTGCTCCAGAGCGTCGATGTTCGCGGACATCCACTCACTGTACGACTGATCCGCCGCCGTGGTCTCCGAGAGCTCGACCACCGGGATGCTCAGCTCCTCCGCCGTCTCCCTGAGGGTCTCCGCCTCCGGGCCCGAGGTCTGAGTGTTGTAGGCGAGCACCGCCACGTCCTCGTCCTCCAGCGCCGTCGTGGCATCGCGGAGCACGATGGGTGAGACGTCGGCACCGGCCTCGACTGCGTAGACGAACTCCTCCGGCACGACGTTCTCGAGCCCCATGTCCTCGAAGAGCCACAGGGCGACGGGCTCCGTGACGGCCGCCTTCTCACCCTCGTGCGCCTCCCGGATGTCGCCGAGGCGCGCGTTCATCTCGTCCAGCTCGCCACGGATGGTCTCCGCATTGGAGGCGAAGGCCTCGGCATCGTCCGGGCTGAGTTCAGCGAGATGGGCCTCCACCTCGTCCACGACCGCGAGCATGGTGGGCACGGAGTACCAGACGTGCTCGTTGAACGCGCCGTGGTCGTGGCCCTCGTGGCCGTCCTCCGCGTGGTCGTGGCCCTCGTGCGCGTCCTCGGCGTGGTCGTGGCCTTCGTGCCCGTGGCCCTCGTGTGCGTCCTCGGCGTGGTCGTGGCCCTCGTGGTCCTGACCCGCTTCCGCGTGGTCGTGGCCTTCATGGCCCTCCTCGCCGTGCCCGTGGCCCTCGTGGCCGTCCTCGCCCTCGGCGGTCTCCTCGCCTTCCACGGGTTCGCCCTCGTCGCCGTGTCCGTGATCGTGGCTGTGCGCGGAGGCGTCCTCGGAGCCCGGGAGCCCGGAGATGCCCACCGCGTCGATGACCTCGGGATCGCCGTCGATGGCCTCGAGCATGGTCGACATGTAGCTGTCGTAGCCGCCGCCGTTCATCACGACGAGGTCCGCCTTCGAGAGCGCGAGCTGGTCGCGGGCGGAGGCCTCGTACTCATGCGGGTCCTGAGCCGGGTCCGAGATGATCGGGGTGACCTCGGCCGCATCACCGGCCACGGCCTCGGCGAGCGAGGCGTAGACGTTCGTGGAGGTGACCACGGTGACCTCGCCACCGTCCTCGCCCGCTCCTGCGGAACCGCTGCCGCAGCCGGCGAGCACGAGCGCTGACGCGGAGGCGGTGAGGATGACAGGCAGGCTGCGCATGCCGGGACCCCTTTCGGGTGAGCGGATTTCGACGTCGTTCACAGTACGACGCGGATCCGAGGTGCACTAATGCAGATATGTAGATACGACCAGAGGGGCCAGTGCGCACGAAAGCTCGGTCCGAACACGCAACTGCATGCCCGAACCGAGCTTTCGTGATACCGGGTCGCTCGGGTCTGCTCAGACCGGCTGGGCCTGGCCCATCTTCGCCTCAGCCACCAGCCCGGCCAGCTGCACCGTGTTGAGCGCAGCGCCCTTGCGGAGGTTGTCGTTGGAGACGAACAGCACGAGGCCGCGGTTGCCGGGCACCGACTGGTCCTGCCGCACGCGGCCCACGAAGCTGGGGTCCTGACCTGCGGCCTTGAGCGGAGTGGGCACCTCGTCCAGGGTCACGCCCGGCGCCTGCGCGAGGATCTCGCGTGCCTCCTCGGCGCTGATGTCACGGGAGAACTCCGCATGGATGGACAGCGAGTGGCCCGTGAAGACCGGCACGCGGACGCAGGTGCCCGCCACCAGCAGCTCGGGCAGACCGAGGATCTTGCGCGACTCGTTGCGGAGCTTCTTCTCCTCATCGGTCTCGCCCTCGCCGTCGTCCACGAAGCTCCCGGCGTGGGGCAGGACGTTGAATGCGATGGGCTGGGTGTAGACCTCCGCGGCCGGGAAGGGGGCGGCGGAGCCGTCGGTGACCAGCGCCTCGGCGGCGGGGATGACGGCCTCGGCCTGACCGGAGAGCTCGCGCACCCCGGCGAGGCCGGAGCCCGAGACCGCCTGGTAGGTGGCGACCTTGAGACGCTCGAGGCCGGCGGCGTCGTGGAGAGCTTTGAGCGGGGGCATCGCAGCCATCGTGGTGCAGTTGGGGTTGGCGATGATGCCCTTGGGCAGATCCCGCAGGGCATCCGGGTTGACCTCGCTCACGACGAGCGGGACGTCGGGGTCCCCGCGCCAGGCCGAGGAGTTGTCGATGACGACGACCCCGGCGGCGGCGAAGCGCTCGGCCTGGGCCCGGGAGGTGGCCCCGCCCGCGGAGAACAGGGCGATGTCGAGTCCGGAGGGATCCGCGGTCGCGGCGTCCTCGACGGTGATGTCCTCACCCCGGAACGGCAGCGTGGTGCCGGCCGAGCGCGCCGAGGCGAAGAAGCGGATCGAGGCGATCTCGAAGCCGGGATCGGCCTCGAGGAGGGTGCGCATGACGCCGCCCACCTGGCCGGTGGCGCCCACGACGCCGATGTGCACGCCCTGTGCCGTGCTGCTGGTGCTCTGCTCGCTCATCGTCCCGTACCTCCGTAGACCACTGCCTCTTCCTCCTGCGAATCCAGCCCGTAGGCCCTGTGCGCGGCGCGCACCGCGCGGTCGAGGCTCTCGCTGCGGGTCACCACGCTGATGCGGATCTCCGAGGTCGAGATCAGCTCGATGTTGACCTCCTCCTCGCTGAGCGCCTTGAACAGGGTCGCGGTGACGCCCGGGTGCGAGCGCATGCCGTCGCCCACCACGGAGAGCTTGCCGATCTGGTCGTCGTAGCGGAGGTGGTCGAAGCCGATGGTGTCCTTACGGGCCTCCAGTGCCTCGATCGCCTTGCCGCCGTCCGTCATCGGCAGCGTGAAGGAGATGTCCGTGCGGCCGGGATCGCGCGTGGAGATGTTCTGCACGATCATGTCGATGTTGATCTCCTCCTCCGCGATGAGGTTGAAGATCTCAGCCGCCTTGCCCGGTACGTCCGGGACGCCGACGATGGTGAGCTTGGCCTCGGAGCGGTCGTGCGCGACGCCGGAAATGATGGGCTGTTCCACTGTGGACTCCTTGAGCTTGTCGGTGCGGAAGGGCTCGGGGATCTCTGCGTCCGTGACCCACGTGCCGGTGTGCTGGGAGAAGGACGAGCGCACGTGGATGGGCACACCGGAGCGGCGGGCGTACTCCACGCAGCGGAGCATGAGGATCTTGGCGCCCGAGGCCGCCATCTCCATCATCTCCTCGTAGCCGATCCTGTCGATCTTCCGCGCCGAGGGCACGATCCGGGGATCGGCGGTGAAGACGCCGTCCACATCGGAGTAGATCTCGCACACGTCCGCGTCCAGCGCCGCGGCGAGGGCGACGGCGGTGGTGTCCGAGCCGCCCCGGCCGAGGGTGGTGATGTTCTTGGCCGTCTGGCTGACACCCTGGAAGCCCGCGACGATCGCGACGTAGCCCTCGTCGAGCGCGGACCGGATGCGGCCGGGCGTGACGTCGATGATACGGGCCCTGCCGTGACTCTCGTCCGTGATCACGCCGGCCTGGGAGCCGGTGAAGGACTGGGCCTCGGAGCCGAGGTTCGCGATGGCCATGGCGAGGACGGCCATCGAGATCCGCTCTCCTGCCGTGAGGAGCATGTCGAGCTCGCGCGGCGGCGGGACGGGAGAGACCTCCTGCGCGAGGTCGATGAGATCATCGGTCTGGTCGCCCATCGCGGAGACGACCACGACGACGTCGTGACCGGCATCGCGATAGGAGACGATGCGCTTCGCGACCCTCTTGACCGATTCGGCATCGGCGACGGAGGACCCTCCGAACTTCTGTACAACGAGGCTCATGAGCTCATTTCTCTCGCGGGCACTGGTATCTCTCCGACGCCGGAGCCGCCGCACGGGCGACTCCGATCCCAGACGTCCCCTGCATGAGGTGCGCTGCCGGTCCGTGCCGAGCACGTCCCCGCCTGCGCCCGGTGTCCTGTGCGCAGAATCTTCCCCGCCTACGCGGGGAGCACGCTCCACAGGAGCACCGACGCCTGCGTCCTGGAGGGGCGAATCATCCCCGCCTGCGCGGGGAGCACCCTGCCCGCCCGTGAGGACGGAGCCCAGGTCGCCGGGCCGCTGTTCATTGTACGGGGCGTGATCCGCCGCACTCGGACCGGCCTGACATGCGGACGCCGCGGTGCGTGCTGCGGGCGGGCGCCGGGGGCGTCGCACTTGCGTCGCGCACCCGCGGCCGCCGCGCACCCCGCGACCGCTCCGCACGGAGTGGTCTGCCGTACCAACACGATTCCGACGGTTTCGCGTTCCCACACCAGACCACAGTGCGTAGCGCCCAGCTCATCAGGGTGCTTCGAGCCGATCTTCTCGGACTGCGGGCTCTGCTTCCTCACGGTCCCAGGTGACCGTGTATCCCAGTGCACTCAGCACGCCAACCGCCGATTCGGGATCGTCTCTCACAGCACTGCGCACCTGATTCCTCCGCCAACGGGCACGCCCCTGTCGCAGGACAGTCCTGGCTTCACGCGCATCGTCGATGCCGAATTCGTCGATGAGCATCTCAAGGACGTCCTCCAGACACGGCCGGAATCGGTGGCCTCCCAGGGGAAAGTGCAGGTCCTGCATCGCGGGCACCCTGTCCTGATCCACGCGCTTCTGCGACTGCCTCGTCGTGCGACCGGCCCGGGTCATCACATAGGTGAACGAATCCCTGTGGCCGTGAATGTGGAGGCGAGCTGCAGGCTTCGAGTGCGCGCTGCGCTCATACTCGTACCGGAACAGTGGCTGCCCACCGCTTTGCGGGCTGGCGAACACTTTCACCGTCGAGGTGTCTATCGCGAGGAAGCTGCCGACACCGTCCCATGTACAGTGGTAGGAGACTTTGAGTGACAGAAGAGCCTCGCCGCCGACGCACAGAGGAATACCCGTGTCAGGCTCCTGCCGTACCGCGAGCCGACGCCCATCCTTGACCAGCGAGGCCACAAAGGGAGCGCAACCAGGTGACACCGCACGTACGGTCGCAGTGATCTCCTCCGCGAACTCGCTGGCCTGCTCCTCGAGGGACGCGATCTCACTCACCGAGCAGGAACTCCAGATCACGAAGCCTGTCGTATTTGGCCGCTTCCTCGGCATCCAGCTCGTATGCCGCCCCTCTGCGGCAGAACTCATCGACGTCCCCGATCGACTCGCGCAACGCCCTCAGGCGGTCCTCGACCTCGCCCCGGCTGAGTACTTCAGGTACCAATACGGTCATGACGCACCTCCTTGATCAGGCCCCTCAGTGAAATTGTACGTGCAGGGCGTGGGAGGGCCAGAGTACCGAGGAGCGCGGACACAGCTCTCTCACACCACCGAGCGGCGGCCTTCGAAGGCGCGGCCCAGCGTCACCTCGTCCGCGTACTCCAGATCACCGCCCACGGGCAGGCCCGAGGCCAGACGCGTCACCGTGAGACCCACGCTGCTGAGCAGTCGCACCAGATAGGTCGCGGTCGCCTCCCCCTCGAGATTGGGGTCGGTGGCGATGACGACCTCCGTCACCTCACCGGACTGCAGGCGGGGCAGGAGGTCCTTGATCCGCAGATCGTCCGGCCCGACGCCCGACATGGGGTCGATCGAACCGCCCAGCACGTGGTACAGGCCCCGGTACTCGCGGGTGCGCTCGACCGCCACCACGTCCTTGGGCTCCTCGACCACGCAGATCATGGTCTGGTCCCTCCGGGTGTCCTTGCAGATGACGCACTTCTCGTCCTCGGACACGTTGCCGCAGACGATGCAGAAGCGCACCCGCCGCTTGACCTCGCGCAGGGCGGTCGCAAGCGCCTCGACGTCCGCCTGGTCCGCCTGCAGGATGTGGAACGCCATCCGCTGAGCGGACTTGGGCCCGATGCCCGGCAGGCGGCCGAACTCCTCGACCAGGTCCTGCAGAGCGCCCTCGTAGAGCAGGCTCATTCGTGGATCTCCTCGATGATCGTCCCGCCCAGCAGACGCTCGACCACGGCCGGACCGAACTCAGCCGTCGCATCCAGATCGGCATCACCGGACGTGTCGTAGTCGGCATAGTTCTCGATGGGATCGGGCACGGGCTCCGCGGCAGGTGCAGACGCGGGCGCCCCGTCATGCCGGTTCGAGTCTCCGCTGTGCCGCTGAGCCAGGTGCGCGTACTTGCCCAAGCCGCCGTCGGACTGGGCAGCAGTCGACTGCACAGCGCCCGCGGTGTACCCCGGGTTGTCCGTGAACGCGATGGAGACGTCTGCATAGGCGCCCAGGAAGTCCAGGTCCGCCCCCTGCCCTGCCCCCACCGGGCCGGACTCCGCCGGACCGTCTGCCGCAGGTTCGGCGGATGCCTGTCCGAATGCGTCCGGTCCGCGCTCTGCCGGTCGAGGCGCGGACGAGCTCAGGGGCATGTCTGCCGACTCCGCTGGTCCCGGCTCTCTGCGGTCCGGCCCCGCCTGTGCGGGAGCGGACTGTGCGGGAGCGGATTGCCCGGAGGACGGCTGTCCAGGAGAAGACTGTCCGCCCCAGTCTCCATGCGAGGCATGCTCATCCGCGTAGGGCGGGTACCCGTCGTACTCCGGGTCGTAGGGAGGCTCGCCGGGGGCGAATTCGTCGTCCACGCCCGGCGCCCCATAGTCCGCCTCGATCTCCACGGGCGGCGGCACCACGACGGCGCCGAAGTCCACGGCACCTGCACCAGCCGCGGTCGCGCTCCCCTGGTCGTCGAGGCCCGCCTCACTGGCGGAGCCCGCCCCGCTCGCGAAGCTTGCCTCGCCGGCGGGACCGGCGGAGGCGTTCTCCGAGGCAGACCGTGTCACGGCCGACTCGTGCGAGTGCGCCGCGGGCGAGGAGTCCCCACCGTCTCGGGACGACGCCTCCCCCACCGGCTCCGGAACCGGCTGGCCAGTGAGCTCCTGCGGTGCCGCATCGGCCTGCCACCGCGCCATACCGGGCGCGGGCGCCCACGGATCGGAGCCGGCATCTGCGGGGTCGGAGGCACCCGCGCCGGCGGGTGACACCATCGCCCAGCCCTCGACCGAGCTGTCCGTCACCGCCCACGCGTCCTCCGGACTGGCGGAGGCATGTGCAGAGGCTTTTGCGGAGCCCCCTCGCTCTCCGCCGCCCTGAGCAGATGCGGAGTCCTGTGCGTATGCGGAATCCCTGGTGTGCGCAGAATCCTCGGCACGCTCGGGGGCAGGGTCCTGCTCCTGCGCTGCGGCCGGTGCGCCGACCACGTCCTGGGCCGCCGAGGCAGCCTGAGGATGAGGAGCAGCCTGCGGACGCGACGAGCCCGTTCCGAATGCAGAGTCCGGCTCAGGGTGCGGATGCCGCTCAGGGTCCGGATGCGGCTCAGAAGTCCGGCGAGGCTCAGGGGCCGTGTGCGACGAGGACTCTGGCGGAGGCTCTGAGGTCGCATACGGCTCGGCCGCCGAATGCGCTTCAGAGACCGGAAGCGACGGGGAACCTGGAGCCGGGCTCGCAGCCGCGCCTCGTGTGGGGACGGCAGAGTTCTCCCGCTGCACCTCTGCGGGCGTTTCGCCGCCGCGAGCGCTCAGCGGCCCCGGACTGACGGGCTCCTGTTCGGCAGCAGGCTCACGCCCGCCACGGCTCTCCTGTGGTACGTCATCGGACTGCCAGAAGCGCTCGTGGTCGACCGGAGCACGATCGGCCTCGCGTGGTCCGACGACCCGGTCCATCTCCTCCTGGGACGGCTGACGGGGAGCCTGCCGCTGCACGGAGACAGCACCGGCCGCCGAATCCTGGGACCAGCCATCGCCCTGGGGAGTGTTCGCACCGCCGGGGCCGGGTGCTCCGCCGGAACCTGCAGTTCCACCCGAGCTGGTGGGCACGCCTGGTCCCCCCTGGCCGCCTGGCCTGCCGGAATCGCCGGGCCCGGCCGGGCCGAATCCGCCAGGGGGGATGGGGCCTGCGTTGTCGTCGCCCACCTGGACCGCGGCTCGAATGCCCAGTGAGTCCTCCAGCGCCGAGGACACGAACTGCGCATGAGGTCCGCGCAGGAAGCCCTGCACCGAACCGGGGTTGCTGAATGCCAGATAGAGGGTCCCGTCCGCGAAACGCTGCGGGAACGCGTTGGCGCTCACGATCGCATGGGAGAGCCGCCGCAGCTGCTGCAGACGGGAGAGGACGTCCGGCCACCCGCGGCGAATCGCGTCGATCTCCGCACCGACGCCCGGGCTCTGGCTCTGGCTCTGGCTCTGGCTCTGGCTCTGGCTCTGGCTCTGGCTCTGGCTCTGGCTCTGGCTCTGGCTCGAGTCTGCGCCCTGAGGCGGCGCAGGCACAGGGCCCTGCCCCTGCGGAGGCACGGAATCGAAGCGGTCGGCCGGCTGTGCGGGCGCCCCACCCTGCGGCTGCGCACCGACCCGAGCCGCACCCCGAGCATCCTGCTCATGCGCGCTCGGCGAGGGGGCCCCTGCGGACGGCGGGCCCGTGACCTGCGGGACGCCCGGCTCCGGCGCGCCTCCACGGTCCTGAGCCGGACTCTGCTCCCGGCCACGGCTCTGCTCCTGGACCGGGCTCTGCTGGACACGGCTCTGCTCCTGTGCGGAGTTCTGTCCCTGTGTGAGGCCGGCACCCTGCACAGGACGCTGCCCCTGTACAGCTCCCCGGCCCGACATATCGTCATACCCCTGAACGGCCCCATGAGCGTGGACGGCGTCCGGCCCGGAGGTCGCATCCGGTGCGACCGCGGGCTCGGCTCCACGTCCAGATTCGGCCATGGGCTTCGACTCGCTCGCAGACCCACCCCGGATCCCAGGCTCGGGCTGGCCCGCAGGCCCAGGTCCGGCCACAGCTCCGGACTGGCCCACAGCCGCAGCGCCGGATTCCTCCCCGAGAACGGAGCGCGCCGAGGCCACCGCATCGGCCATTCCCTCGAAGGGGTCATCGGAGCGGCCGGCGGCATCCTGCTCGGCACCGCGTGCCCCGGCACCCGGACCACCAGCACCCGGACCATCGTGTCCGAGACCGCCCTGTCCGGCACCACCGGACGCACCGCCGGCATCGACCGGCATCCCCGAACGGTCCTCGCGCCCATCCGGCATCTGACCGCGCCCACCCGCGGCACTTCCCTCGGCGACCCGCGCACCCGCCGAGGCCCCTGCGCCCACGGCACCTGCGGGGACACCGCCCGGCGCCTCGGCGGCCTCCACACCGAGCATCGGCCCCGGTGCCGCCCCCTGCGGCATCCGACCGGACTGGCTCATGCCCACGCGACGCTCCAGACGGTCCACCCGGGAGATCACGGAGCGGCGCGAGTCCTCCGAGGCCGGCAGCAGGATGCGCGCGCAGATGAGCTCGAGCTGCAGGCGCGGCGAGGTCGCCCCCGACATCTCCGTGAGACCCGTGTTGAGCAGGTCCGCGGCACGGGAGAGCTCCGCGGGACCGTAGGCGCGCGCCTGCACCATGAGGCGCTCGAGGCGGTCCGCCGGCACCTCGGGCAGGAACGCCTGCGCCGAGTCCGGCGCCGCCGCGATGACGAAGAGATCGCGGAACCGCTCCAGCAGATCCTCGACGAAGCGCCGGGGATCGTGCCCGGACTCCACGACGCGCTCCACGGCACGGAACACTCCCCCGCCGTCGCCCGCGGAGAAGGCGTCGACGATGTCGCCCAGCAGCGAGTCATCCGTGTAGCCCAGCAGCGCCACCGCCGTCGCGTAGTCGATCCCGTTCGCATCCGAGCCCGCGATGAGCTGGTCCAGCACGGACAGCGTGTCCCGCACCGAGCCTCCGCCAGCACGCACCACCAGCGGCAGGACGCCCTTGCCCACGGGCACGGACTCCCGTCCGCACAGATCCTCGAGGTAGTGCGTGAGCACCTCCGGCGGCACGAGCCGGAACGGGTAGTGATGGGTGCGCGAGCGGATGGTGCCGATGACCTTCTCCGGCTCCGTCGTCGCGAAGACGAACTTCACATGCGGCGGCGGTTCCTCCACCAGCTTGAGCAGCGCGTTGAACCCCTGAGCTGTGACCATATGGGCCTCATCGAGGATGAAGACCTTGTAGCGATCGCGCGCGGGGGCGTAGACGGCGCGCTCCCGCAGGTCACGAGCGTCGTCGACGCCGTTGTGGCTGGCCGCGTCGATCTCCACGACGTCCAGCGAGCCTCCCCCGCCGTTCGCGAGGTCCCGGCAGCTGGGGCACTCACCGCAGGGCGTGGACGTGGGTCCCTTCGCACAGTTGAGGCAGCGGGCCAGGATCCGGGCGCTCGTCGTCTTCCCGCAGCCGCGCGGGCCGGAGAACAGATAGGCATGATTGATGCGCCCGCTGTCGATCGCAGCGGAGAGCGGACGGGTGACATGCTCCTGGCCGATGACCTCTGCGAAGGTCTCCGGGCGATAGCGTCTGTACAGTGCGGTGGACACATCCCCCAGCCTATAGTCAGGCACGGACACACAACACGGAGCCCGCTTCCGACCGCCTGATCGCGCTCCATCTCACACCGCCGCCCCGCGCAACCACCTGGAAGGACACCCATGGACCCCGAGTCATCGGCCCGCCGCCTGCGGATCGGACACGCAGAGCGGGACGCCGTCATCGAGACGCTGCGGGAGGCCGCAGGCGACGGCCGCCTCACGGTCGAGGAGCTCACTGAGCGCATGGAGCTCGCCGCCGCGGCGAGGACCTATGCGGACCTCGACCCTCTCGTCGAGGACCTGCCGGTGCCCCGCCCCTCCGCAGCCGTGGAGGGTGCGGCAGGGCTGGGAGCCGCTGCCGCCTCGGGCGCGGTGGTCCCCGCCGGCGGAGGCGCTCCCCTCGTCCCCGCCCGCCAGGGGGAGCCCGGCTGGGAGCCGCACCGGCCCCTCGTGCTCAAGGGCGGCTGGGACACCGAGTACCGCCGGGGCAACTGGCGTGTGCCGCCGTACCTCCGGGTGGAGTCCGGGATGGGGACCGTCGAGCTGAACTTCCTCGAGGTCGCCCTCGTGCCGCAGGAGATCAGCCTCGAGGTGTCCGGCGACATGGGGACGCTCGTCATCGTCGTGCCCGAGGGCTGGGGCGCGGACACCAACGAGGTCGCCAAGTCCTGGGGCTCCGTCACCAACAAGGTGGGCGACCTGCCGAGCCACGGCGGCTCCCTCATCAGGGTCAGCGGGAAGATGGGCATGGGATCGCTCACGATCCGCCACGCCAACTGGTTCGACCGGCGCAGGCTGGAGAGGCGATGAGAGACGGGCGCGCAGCCGCTCCCGAGGCCACCGGCGCCCTCCCCGTGCCGACCGTCAGAACCGTTCCCGAGGCACCCGGGGAGTGAGCCGTGCAGGAGCCGCAGATCCTCGTCTTCTTCATCATCGTCGCCGCGTTCGCGGTGTGCTTCGCACTGGGCGGCTGGCTCATCGTGCGCGCGGTGCGGAATCCCGAGGCGCGGATCGGAGCGAGGACGCGGAAGCGCTATGAGGAGATGCGCGACCAGCGCATCCTCGACGAGGAGCGGCGCCGGTACAGGGCCGAACAGCCCCGCGAGGACGGGCCCGGTGAGGATGAGTCCGGCGAAGACCGGTCCGGCGAGGACGAGCCGCCCGCGTAGACCCGCTCGCGTCCCAGCCACACAGGACCGCTGGTGTCTCGCTCCACATCGACGATCCGCCCACTGAACGACGCGGAATGAGACATGAGCGAGATGTGAGCGAGAGACAGAGCAGACCGCAGAAGAGGGAGACCCATGACAGTGAGCACAGCAGACCGCACATACCGGATCGCGGCCATCGCCGGCGACGGGATCGGCACGGAGGTGATGCCGGAGGGCCTGCGCTCCCTGCGCGCGGCCGCCGACCGCTTCGGCTTCGCCCTCGAACTCACGGAGTTCGACTGGGCCTCGGCCGCGTACTGGCAGGAGCACGGGCAGATGCTCCCCGACGACTGGAAGGATACGCTCAGCGGCTTCGACGCGATCTTCTTCGGCGCCGTCGGCTGGCCGGACATCGTGCCGGATCACGTCTCGCTGTGGGGCTCGCTCCTCCAGTTCCGCCGCCACTTCGACCAGTACGTCAACCTGCGCCCGGTCAAGCTCCTCGAGGGCGTGCCCTCCCCGCTGGCCGGCCGGAAGCCCGGAGACGTCGACTTCTTCGTGGTCCGCGAGAACACGGAGGGCGAGTACTCCTCGGTGGGCGGCAGGATGTTCGAGGGCACGGACCGCGAGACCGTGATCCAGGAGACGGTCATGACGCGCACCGGCGTGGACCGGGTCCTGCGCTACGCCTTCGAACTCGCGAACCGCCGCGACGGCAGGCCCGGCAGCACAGGGGGCGCGAGCGGCACCGGACGGATCCGGGCCAAGCACCTCACATCGGCGACCAAGTCCAACGGCATCGCCATCACGATGCCCTACTGGGACGAGCGGGTCGCCGCCATGTCCGAGTCCTACCCCGAGGTGGAGGTCGACCAGTTCCACATCGACATCCTCACCGCGAACTTCGTCATGCATCCGGACTGGTTCGACGTGGTGGTGGCCTCCAACCTGTTCGGCGACATCCTCTCCGATCTGGGCCCGGCCTGCACCGGCACGATCGGCATCGCCCCCAGCGCCAACATCAACCCGGAGGGCGTCTTCCCCTCCCTGTTCGAGCCCGTCCACGGCTCCGCCCCGGACATCGCAGGACGCGGCATCGCCAATCCGGTGGGCCAGATCTGGTCGGGCGCGCTCATGCTCGACCACCTCGGCGAGACGGAGGCCGCCGCCGCGATGCAGACCGCCTTCGAGACCGTGCTGGCCGGCGGGGACCCGGACATCCTCACACCGGACATGGGAGGCCGGGCCACCACGCAGGCCCTCGGCACCGCCGTCGCCGAGGCGATCTCCGTCTCCCGCTGAGCCCGCCGGAGTCCGTGTGCTCCCCGCTCGCGTCTCACTTCCTGCTGGTGTCTCACTCCGCATCGCTGATCCGCCTACTCAGCGACGCGGAGTGAGACGCGAACAGCGCAGCGCAGCGATTTCAGCCGGTGTTCAGCAAGGTCTGTTCCCTTCATGAGGGTTCATGGCTAGCGTGGGGACCACGCGCACATCGACCGGTGTGCACCGGACGAAGGGAGACGCCATGGGCATCGGGGACGACATCCGGAACAAGGCACAGGAAGCGACCGGCAAGGCGAAGGAGTTCATCGGCGAGAAGACCGGCGACAGCGATCTTCAGGCCGAGGGCGTGCGGGACCGCACCGAATCCGGCATCCGCCAGGCCGCCGACTCCGCCAGGGACAAGGCGGACGACCTCAAGGCCAAGGCCGAGGGGTTCGTCGACGGCACGAGGGACGCAGCGGACGACCGCTGAGCCTCAGCCGTGAGGAGTGGGGGACGCCGGACACCCGGCGTCCCCCGTTTCGTCTCAGCCGCCGGCTTTCCCCTGCTCAGCTCCCGGGCGTCCCCCTGCTCAGCCGCGGATGAGGCCCGAGGCCCGGGCCTTCGCCAGCGCATCGGTCCGGGAGCGCGCACCCAGCTTCTCGAAGACGTGCACCAGATGGGTCTTCACGGTCGAGGCGGAGACGAACAGGCGGGCGGCGATCTGGGCGTTCGTCAGCCCCTCCGCCACCGCTTCGAGCACCTCGAGCTCCCGCTGGCTCAGCGCCGTCGCGGGCGCCCGCATCCTCTCCACGAGCCGCGAGCCCACGGACGGTGCGAGTGCCGTCTCCCCTGCGGCCGCCCGGCGCACGGCCGCCAGCAGTTCGTCCGGCGGCGTGTCCTTGAGGAGGTAGCCCGAGGCACCCGCCTCGATCGCGGCCACCACATCCGCGTCGCTGTCGTAGTTGGTGAGCACGAGGACGTGAGGGGCGGCCCGCACCGCCGAGCCCGCATGCCCCGCATCCGCGCCCGTCGTGCCCATGCTCGCCGTGCCCTGGCCCGAGGCGGCCGCACCGCGCGAGGGAGCCCCGCCGGTCGCGTCCGCCGCCCCTGACATCGCACCGCTCCCGGTCCTGATGCGGCGGGTGGCCTCGGCTCCGTGCACCGCATCCGGCGCGCTGGCGAGCTGCAGGTCCATGAGCACGAGATCGGCCCGGACCTCCTCCGCCATGCGCACGATCTCCTCGCCGGAGCTCGCCTGCCCGACGACCTCGATGTCCGAGGCGGTGGACAGCAGCGCGACGAGCCCGGCGCGCACCACCGGATGGTCATCGCAGATCAGCACCCGCACCCTCATTCCTCTCCTCCCGCTTCGGTCGCGGCCCTCCCGCCACGGCCCTTCTCTCCGGCACCGTCCCTGCGGCCTGGAGCGCCATCGCCGCCGCCTGGCTCTCCGCCACCGCCGCCCGCCTCTCCTGCGTCGAGACCTGCCTCCCCGGCGCAGATGCCCGCCTCCCCCGCGGCAGGGCCCGTGCCCTCCTCGACCAGCTCCTCGAGCACGGCGCTCACCGCCGTGCCGCGGCCGGGTGCGGACTCCACCACGAGCCTCCCGCCTGCCTCCTCCGCGCGCTTTCGCATCATGCCCAGCCCGAAGGACCCGGTCTCCGCAGGCGGGCGCACTGCGGTCGGATCGAACCCGACCCCGTCGTCCACGATGTCCACTGCCGCGCCGCGCTCCAGGTAGGTGAGAGTCACGACGATTCCCGCCGCACGCGCATGCGCCACCGCGTTGCCGAGCGCACCCTGCACGATCCGCAGCAGGGTGGTCTCCGCCGCGCGCGGGAGGATGTGGGGAGCGCCATCGGCGCGGAAGCGCACATGGGCGTCGGCCGTCGCATCCGCCGAGGTGCACAGGCGTTCCAGCGCATCCGGCAGCGCCCGCACCGCCAGCGTCGGAGAGGACAGCGCGCGGATGAATGCGCGCGCCTCTGCGAGGGAATCGGCCGCCGTCCGCTTCGCCAGGGCGATCTCCGCCCGGCCCGGTCCCTGCGACGGGGCCACAGGCGACGCCGGCGCAGGCTCGAGCGGTGCCGCCGGAGGCACAGGCACGGCGTGCGATGCGGGTGCCGGGGAGACGAGCGCGACCGCCGAAGCGGCAGCGCCGCCGCTCGCGGCCTCGGCGGCATCCATGCGCCGTTCTGCGGCACTGAGCAGGAGCTGGATGCTGGACAGGCCCTGCGCGACAGTGTCATGGAGCTCTGCGGCCATCCGCGTGCGCTCGGACTGGACGCCGGCGAGCCGCTGCGAATCCGCCAGCCTGGCCTGGGCGGCGAGCAGCTCCTCGAGGAGCCGCTGACGTTCGCGCACCTCACGGAACAGGGCGGAGTATCCGAGCCCTATCGCGATCGCCACGGCGGCCCCCAGAAGCGGCCCCGTGATCCCGCCGACGGTCAGCCCGCGGTGACCCGCCAGCGCACCCACGGACACCAGGGCCGCGGCCACCACCGCAGCCGGCCCCCACCATCGCGGCAGCAGGTGCAGGCAGAGGAAGAACAGCGGGAACACGAGGAACGCCGCATCCGGGACGAGCACCACGAGGATCGCCCACAGGAGTGTCAGCGTGCTCAGCCACAGCAGCGCCGCACGCCGGGCTCTCCGCAGTGCGGGGTCCCTGCCGGGCACCCCCGCCGCACCGCCCGCGAACCGGGAGCGCAGGAGGATGCCCCCGGCATACGCCGCTTCGAACAGACCCACGACGACGAGGGCCGCAGCAGTGTTCAGCGCATCCCCCTCCAGCGCCCGCACGGCCACGAGCACGCCGAGGCCCGCCACCAGCAGGTGCAGTCCCGCGCTCAGCGCCGCGAACACGGGTCCGAGCGCGCCTGCGCCCTGTACGGCGGACCGCGTGTGCGCGACGCCGCCTGCCGCCTGCGCGTCCGAGGAGGGGAGCATGCTCCCACGCTACTGTGCGTGCGCCCCTCCGGACCCGCCCCGACGCCGAACCGCGCCCCTCCCGCGCCGAAATCAACCGAAAGTACGATCCGCCCCTCGCCCGTCCGGCTCCCGGAGACCCATCCCGCATCCGATGTGCGCACACCCCCGCAGCAGCGAGGCTGATCTCGTCCGGTTCAGCTCACGAAGGAGTCCCAGTGTTCATCGCCTGGAGAGACATGCGGTTCGCCCGCGGCAGGTTCGCCCTCATCACCGCGGTGGTCCTGCTCATCACACTGCTCATCGGCCTGCTCTCGGGCCTCACGGGCGGTCTCGCCCAGCAGAACATCTCCGCCGTCCAGGCGCTGGGAGGCGAGCGGATCGTGCTGGCGGAGGACGCCTCGGGCGCGGATTCCGAGGAGGACGCCGCCGAGGCCGGCCCTGCTTCCTTCTCCGAGTCCCAGCTCACCCCCGCACAGGTGGATGCGTGGAGGCATTCCGCCACCACCGGAAAGGCGCATCCCGTGGGGATCACGCAGTTCTCCGCGGACAGTGGGGACACCAGTGCCTCCGTGGCCCTCATGGGCGGCACCGCGGATTCGCCTGGCTCCGACGGTGAGGCGGTGCTCAGCTCCGGCGCCGCGGAAGCACTCGGTGCGGAGGAGGGCGGCACGCTCACCGTCCTGGGCCTCGACCTCGACGTGTCCGTCATGGACTCCGAGCGCTGGTACGCGCACACGCCGGCCGTCTATGTCACCCTCGAAGACTGGCAGGAGATGCAGCGGCGACTGGGGCAGCCGGACGCCGCGGCGACGGCCCTCGTCGTGGACTCGCTGCCGGAGGCCGCGGAGGCCGGCGCCGGGGCAGGTGCGGGGATGGACGAGCCCGAGGCCCGGACCGGGACGGACACGGAAGTGTCCACCGAGGCGGGTGCGGATGCCGCGGCAGGGCCCGAGGCGGGTGCCGGAGCAGTGGCAGGTGCCGTGGCCGGCGCGGTGGAAGCCGAGGCCGGCGCGGTGGAGGCCCGAGCCAGCGCGGTGGAAGCCGGGCACCCCTCGGCGACCGCACTCGCGGGACTGGAGCAGGAAACGGGCACGCGGGCGGTCACGCCCCTGAATGCGCTCCTCGCGATCAGCTCGTTCCGCTCTGAGATCGGCTCGCTGCTGATGATGGCGGGCATGCTGTTCGGGATCTCGGCGCTCGTGATCGGCGCCTTCTTCACGGTGTGGACGATGCAGCGGCAGGCCGATGTCGCCGTGCTGCGCGCCCTGGGCGCGTCCACCTCCTCACTGCTCAGGGACGCCCTCGGGCAGTCGCTCGTCGTGCTGATCGCGGGAGTGGCCGCCGGTATCGGCCTCACAGCGCTCATCGGTGCGGGGATCGAGGGCGTGGTGCCCTTCGTCGTCACGTGGTACACGACGGCGCTGCCCGCAGTGCTCATGGTGGTGCTCGGCTCCGCCGGCGCGGTCTTCGCCCTGCGCTCGATCACACGGGCGGATCCGCTCTCCGCACTCGGCAGCGCGCGCTGAGCGCACCGACCCACGGCCCACGGCCCACGGCCCACGGCCCACGGCCCAGTCTGCCCTCCCACCAAGCCCCAACCTCACACCGCTTCCCGAGGAGTTCCCATGCTCACCCTCACCGATGTCACCCTCACGTTCCCCGACGGCGCCTCGCGCACCACGGCCGTGGACCATGCCTCGTTCACGGTTCCCGCCGGCACGGTCACGGGCCTCACCGGGCCCTCCGGCTCCGGCAAGTCCAGCCTCCTGGCGGTCGCCTCCACCCTCATCACGCCCGATACCGGCTCCGTGTGCATCGCCGGCATCGAGACCGCCGGCCTCTCGCCCGCCCAGACCGCCGCACTGCGCCGGGAGCGGGTGGGCATCGTCTTCCAGCAGGCCAACCTCCTGCCCTCGCTGACCGCCTCGGAGCAGGTGCGGGTCATGGCGGAGCTGGATCACAGCCTCGGCGGCACGGGGCGTGCGGATGCGAACCCGGGCACGGGAGCGAGTGCAAGTGGGCGCGGGCGTTCGGGAGCAGAGCCGCGCGCGAAGAGGTCCAGGTCCGGTCACACGGGCAGGAGCGAAAGGGCTGCGCGGCGTGCACGAGCGGATGAACTGCTCGACCTCGTGGGTCTGAGCGCGCACCGCAGCGCCCGGCCCCACGCCCTCTCCGGCGGGCAGCGTCAGCGGGTCAACATCGCACGGGCGCTCATGTGCGAACCGGATGTGCTCGTCGTCGACGAACCCACCTCCGCCCTGGACAGCGCGCGGAGCCACGACATCATCGCGCTCGTCCTCGACGTCACGCGCACGCTGGGCACCGCCACCCTCCTCGTCACCCACGATGTGGAGTTCATGCCGATGTTCGATCAGGCGCTCACGATGACGGACGGAGTGCTGAGCGATCGTCGGGAACGCACAGCGGCCTCGCCCGGCTCAGCATCCTCCATCAGCTCAGCATGACGCCCAGTTCTCCCGCAGACGCCCAGTCATTCGCCTCAGCAACTGGGCGTCCGCGGGAAAAGTGGGTGTCAACCCGCGCAGAACCGGGTGTCCGTGCGAGGAACTGGGCGTTCATACGAAGAACTGGACGTCCGGCGCGAGAGCCGCTCACCCCTCCGGCGGCGTGACCACGGGACCCTTGCGGCCGTCCTTCCTCCCCGGGCGCAGGCCGCTGAGGAAGCCGGGCCACTGCTTTCCGTCGGAGTCCTCGTCCACCTCCTCCTCGACGATGGCGATCTCCTGCGTGGTGCCGCCCACCACCTCGGCCTCTTCGTCCGAGGCCACCGGGTCCGATTCGCGCACGGTCACATCCGCGTGCTTCTCACGCCCGAACAGGTAGAGCAGCAGCTCCACCGGCAGACCGCTCACCGTCACCGTCGAACGGTTGGTCCGGCCCGCACGGATCTCGTCGAAGCCGCGGGGCTGCAGCACCAGGTGGATCCCGTGCCGCAGGGCATAGACCAGCGCGAGGCTGCGGACCATCGGCAGCATGTCCTTCTGAACCTCTGTGCCCAGCTGGCGCGGCCGCCACCCGGGCTGCGCACGGCGGACGTCCTCATGGTGGATGAGGAACTCCACCGTGTTCATGAGGGAGTCCACGCCGATGCCCCAGGAACTCGGATTCCAGGCCGTCGGGCCCGCCGCGATCTTGCCGATGAGCTCCGGCCAGGGAGTGTCGCGCAGCACCTGGTCGACCCGCTCGCGCCGCTTCGAGAAGAGCTTGATGTGCTCGCCGGCGAGCGCGGGCAGATCGCGGTCGCGCATCACCAGGTGCACCGCGAGGTCCCGGGCGTTCCAGCCTTCGCACAGGGTGGGAGCGTCCGGTCCCACGGTCCGCAGGAGAGAAGCCAGCCGAAGACGTTCTTCACGTGCGAGGTGCGTCATAGTCCAAGCCTGCATCACGTGCGTGCGCAAGTCGAGACCGACCCGCGGCTTCCAACCAAGCGGCAAGGAAATCGGAGGTTCTGGACAAAGACCGCATGTCCGCGAGCTCATCGCCGCGGGTGGGCCCGTCGGTGTCGATGACGACGAGCGCATCCTGCTTCGCCGCCTGCCGCACGAACCGCAGGCCGCTGAGCACGGCCAGTGAGCTGCCGAGCACCACGAGCGCCTCGGCACCGGCGACGAGGGCCGAGGCCTCGGCCACCAGATCCTTCCCGACCGACTCCCCGAAGAACACGAGATCCGGCTTGAGCAGGCCACCGCAGCGCGGGCAGTCCGCCACGCGGAATCCACGGGTCTGCTCGAGCTCCGCATCGCCGTCCGGGGCGACCTCGATCTCGCGCGGGTCCACCTCGATGCGGTCGAGGAAGCCGGGATTCAGCGCCGTGAGCTCATCCTGCATCCACTGGCGCGAGTACCGCTCGCCGCAGCTGAGGCAGACCACCCGGTCGAGCCTGCCGTGCAGCTCGAGTACTCCGGCCGTGCCCGCCATCCGGTCGAGCCCGTCCACGTTCTGCGTGATGAGACCGCGCAGACCCAGGCCGGCCAGTGCGCGATGACCGGTGTTGGGGCGCGCCCATTCGATGCGGTCCCAGCCCACCCAGCTGCGCGCCCAGTACCGGGAGCGCTGCAAGGGGCCGGCGAGGAAGGCCTGGTAGGTCATGGGCGAACGCGGGGAGGCCAGCGGGCCGCGGTAGTCGGGGATCCCCGAGTCCGTGCTCATGCCGGCGCCTGCGAGCGCGACGGTGCGCTCGGGGCCCACCGCGAGCAGCCGCGCGATGATCTCCTCATCGGTGTGCGAGGCGGCCTCCGGCCGGGTGCGACCGCGCAGGGGGTCCCGGATCACCGCCACGGCTCAGGCGCCCCCGCTGTGTTCGCGGACGTGGGCGAGGACGGCCTCGGCGACGGTGTCCGGATGCTGCTCGGGCAGCCAGTGAGAGCCCCCTGCGATCTCGACGAACCGGTAGGGCGCCTCGACGTACTCGCCCGTGAGCTCGGCCGCGCCCCGGGTGAAGGCGACATCCTCGCTGCCCCAAACGTAGAGGGTCGGCACCGTGATGGGGGTCGCGGGCATCGGCTCGCGCGAACCCAGCGCGCGATAGTACTTGAGCACGGCGTCGAACACGCCCGGCTCCGAGAAGCGCTCGAGGTAGGAGCCGACGACGTCCGCGGGGATCGCATCCTCGTAGAAGGCGGCCAGGCGCGCGCCGCCGTCGCGGAGCATCGCGGCCGAGAACTCCTCCGGGTGGTGCCTGATCTTCCGCAGGTACTCCATGCGCGCGTACTGCTCCGGATCCTCCTTCATCCGCCTGCCGTGCGCGAGCGTGTGGGCGGTCGACACCGAGGTGAGCGTCAGCAGCCGGTCCGGGTGCGCGGCCGCGAACGGCCACCCCATGACCCCGCCCCAGTCATGGCCCACGAGATGGAAGCGCGCGAGGCCGCAGGCCTCCGTCACAGCGGCCAGGTCCGCGACCAGATGGGAGACGTCATAGTCCTCGACCGCATCGGGCCGCGCGCCGGGCGAGTATCCGCGCTGGTCATAGGCGAGGATCGGCACGCCTGCGGACAGGAGCAGCGCGGCCGCGCCCTCCCAGCAGCTCGCGTACTGCGGCCAGCCGTGGACCAGCACGGCGACGCCGAGGCGGGGTTCGGGGACGGCCGGTTCGGCTCGGTAGCCGCTGAACTCGAATCCGTTCGCGGCGACGGTGAAGGCCTCGGCGCTCGCGGTCTGCGGCAGGGCGGCGAGGCGCGCGGCCACCGAGGCGTTGTCATGGGGCGCTCCGCGGGGAGGCTGGGTTCCGGGGGTCTCGTCTGCCATCATCAGCCTCTCTGCCGGGGTGCGGGTCGCGGGCGCATCTGCGCCGAGCACGCGCAGCGCCGACGCACCGCGAGTGGTCGGTCACCGCCCCTCCGACTATATACAGCCCCGGAAGCGCGACACCGCACTCCACCGCCCCTGGGCAAGACGGGCGAAGAACAGTAGCGTGAGGTGATGGCACGCATCCTCCTCATCCACCACTCGCCCACGGAATCGACCAGACGGATCGCGGATGCGGCTCTGGCCGCGGCCGATCTCCCCGAACTCGCAGAGCTGGCCGGGGGTGAGCTCGAACTCGTCGAGGTCGCCGCGCTGGAGCCCGATATCGACCAGGTGCTCGCCGCGGACGCATACGTCCTGGGAACGACGGCGAACTTCGGCTACATCTCCGGCGCGCTCAAGCACTTCTTCGACACCGTCTACGACCACGTCCGCGAGCCGACCGCGGGCAGGCCCTTCGCCTACTGGATCCACGGCGGATCCGACACGACCGGCGCGGAGAAGGCGATGGAGGCGATCACCACGGGCCTGGGCTGGACGCAGGCCGCCGATCCCGTCGTGTGGATCGGCGCGGTCGAGGACTCGCACCTCGAACAGGTCACGGAGATGACCGCGACGGTGATGGCGCGCGCTCTCGAGTGAGACGCCGTTCTCAGATGAGACGTGGCGGCGCACCCGGCCGGCAGCGCGCTTCACGCCGGAGTGCGCCTCCTCAGCGCAGGCCGTTGCCTTCTTCACCGCGGCATGCCTCCTCAGCGCAGCACGACGGTGCGGCCGCCGTGCAGGATCACCCTGTGCTCGGCGTGCATGCGCACGGCGTCCGTGAGCGCGGCGACCTCCGCGTCCTGGCCGTGGCGCTGGAGGTCGGCAGGGCTGAAGGAGTGGTCCACGTCCACGACCCGCTGGACGATGATCGGCCCCTCGTCGAGGTCGCTGTTGACGTAGTGAGCAGTGGCGCCCACCATCTTCACGCCTCGGGCGAAGGCCTGGTGGTAGGGCTTGGCCCCCTTGAAGCTGGGCAGGAACGAGTGGTGGATGTTGATGCAGCGGCCCTCGAGGCGCTCGGTCAGCTCCGCGGAGAGCACCTGCATGTAGCGGGCCAGCACCACGAGCTCGGCCCCCGTGGCCTCGACGATCTCGAGCAGACGAGCCTCTGCCTCGGGCTTGGTCTCCTGCGTGACCGGCACATGGTGGAAGGGGACGCCGTGCCACTCGACGACGGAGCGGTGGTCCGGATGGTTGGAGACCACGGCGGTGATCTCGACGGGCAGGTGGCCGGCCTCCGCACGGTAGAGGAGGTCGCGGAGGCAGTGCACCCACTTCGACGCCATCACGACCACCTTGAGCCGCTCATCCGCGGGCACGAGGTTCAGGTCCATCCCGAAGTCCGCCGCCGCGCTGTCGAAGTCCGCGCGCAGTGCAGTGAGGTCCAGGGTCCCGCCCGCATCCGTAAAGGCGATGCGGGCGAAGAACATCCCTCCGTCGCGATCCTCGAACGTCTTGGACTCCGTGATGCTGCAGCCGTGCCGGGCGAGCACCGCGGACACCGCCGCGACGATGCCGGGACGGTCCTCGCAGTGAAGGGTGACGACGAAGGAATGGGGATCGCTCATCCGGCAATGATAGGCGGGCCGCTGCGTGCGGCCGTGTGCCGGTCGGGCGGGCAGACTCCGCCTGCACGGCGAGCGGGCGGCTCGACTGCGCCTCCGGCCGATCTGGGACAGTGGGGACATGAGCGAGAAGGTCGACTTCAAGAAGAGCCTCGACGGGTACAGGGCCGCCCGCGGCACGATGCGGATCGTCGACGTTCCCGAGATGCAGTTCCTCATGGTGGACGGGCGCGGCGATCCCAATTCCTCTCCCGCCTATACGGCCGCCCTCGAGGCGCTGTACCCCCTGGCCTATGCGCTCAAGTTCCTGAGCCGGGGCGAACTGGACCGCGACTATGTGGTGCCGCCCCTCGAAGGCCTCTGGTGGGCCGAGGACATGGCTGCGTTCACGACCTCCCGCATGAAGTCCCGCTGGGAGTGGACGATGATGCTCATGGTGCCCGGGTGGATCGGGCGTGAGCACGTCTCGCGGGCAGTCGAGCAGGTGCGGGCGAAGAAGGCCCCCGAGCGTCTCGGGGATGTCAGGTTCGAGGCCTTCGCGGAGGGGCTCTGCGTGCAGACCCTCCACCTCGGCCCGTTCGACGAGGAGGGCCCCGTGCTCGAGCGGATGCACAGCGAGTTCATCCCTGCGAACGGCCTGCGCATGACGGGCAGGCACCACGAGGTCTACTTCAGCGACCCGCGCAGGACAGCACCGGCAAAGCTCCGCACCCTGCTGCGGCAGCCGGTCGAGAAGGCGGGCGCGCAGCCTCCTGAACCCGAGTCCCGGTGACAGCACGGACAGGGACGACGAGTCCGGTGCCCGTCGCCCTCGTCAGTGGCCGGCGGCGAGGCAGAACTCGTTGCCGTCGGGGTCCGTGAACGTGTCCCAGCGGAAGTCCTCCTCGCCCCGCAGGCCCAGGTGGGTTGCGCCGGCCGCGATCCATGCAGCGATGCCGGCCTCGCGCTCCTGCCCCTCCTCCCAGGTCAGATCGAGGTGGAGGCGGTTCTTACCGGGCGTGGGGGCCTCGACGTACTGGAACCCCAGGTTGGTGGTCCAGCCGGGAACGTCGATCATGATGAACCAGCCGTCGGCGTCGAGCACGACCTCGGCGCCCAGCCGCTCCGCCCACCAGGCAGCGAGCGTCTGCGGGTTCGCAGTGTCGAGTGTGATCATTCCGAGTCCGGGCATGAGACCTCCTGTGGCCGTGGGTGATCGCTCCGCCGTCCCTCCCCCGGGTGCGCGACCTCCCGCGAGGAGCTCACCCTTGCACGAAGCGCACGCTCGCGCGAGCAGCGGACTGCGGTGCCTGTGCTGCGGAGTCTACGCACAGCCACGGACACAGAGGAGGACAGAGACGGGGTCCCGGTATGACCGCCTCCGGCATCACGAACGAGACCCCGTTCACACCCCGACGGGACTGTGCACCCTCATTTCCCTCCCGGCGGACTCTGGACTAGAGTGGTCTGCGGCTTCCCACGCGGCGTCATCTTGCGAACTCCCCCAGGGCCGAAAGGCAGCAAGGGTAAGTGAGCTCTGGCGGGTGCGTGGGAAGTCCTTTTCGTTGCGCGCACCGAGGAGCACCATGTCCGCTCAGCCGACCTCCGCCCCCGGCACGACTGCCGATCCCGACACGGCTTCCGGGCCCGGCAGTCGGCTCGGCACGGCGTCCGTACCTGTCAGCCCGTCCGGCCGCGACAGCCTTCCCCGCCGCCTTCCCGCCGAGCACATGCAGGTGGGTGTGGAGACCGCCTTCGGCACGCACACCGTGACGGCAGACGAGATCCTCGCCTTCGGCCGCGCATGGGATCCGCAGTACTTCCACGTGGACGAGGCCGCGGCGGAGACCTCAGAGTTCGGGGGTCTCATCGCCAGCGGGGTGCACACCCTGGGCATCTACCAGAAGCTCTCCGTCGAGGCGGTGCTCAGCAGGTACGACATCGTCGCGGGCAAGGAGTTCACCCGCCTGCGGTTCATGAGACCGGTGCGTCCGGGCGACACCCTCACAGGCGCGATGACCGTCGAGTCCCTCAGCCCTCCGCGCCACGGCCGGTGCCTGGGCACGGCCGAGGGCAGGCTGAGCAATCAGGACGGGAAGCAGGTCCTCGACATCGAAGTGGAGTTCCTGGTGCGCTCCGCACAGTGTTCGGGCTCCACGCAGGTCCCGGGCACTGCACAATCCCCGGGCACTACACGGGTCGTCCCCGGCACCGCACAGGGCTGAGCCCTCCCTTCGGCGGCGCCGCACTCACACCCACCGCTCAGCCTGAGCGGGGTCACGATCCGCCGCCGCCTCCGTATCCTTGAGCAATGCCCCGCTTGCAGCATCCCACCCATCCGCGCCCGCGTCCTCGCCGGCACTGCGCCACTCCCTCCCCGTGCGGGAGGGCGGTCGGACGGCCCGCTTCCCTCGCCTCAGCGACGCCCCGCCCCGTGCCGACGGTGCCCGAGGCCGTCCGCGCACTGCCCACCCCCGCCTCGGCGGCATCCTGCGGAGCACTCCGATGAGCGGCCTCATCTCCCTGCTCGACGACGTGGCCGCTCTGGCCCGGCTCGCGGCGGCGAGCGCGGACGATGTGGCCGCAGGTGCGGCGAAGGCGAGCGCGAAGGCCGCCGGCGTCGTGATCGACGACGCGGCCGTGACCCCGCAGTACGTCACGGGCGTCTCGCCCAAGCGCGAGCTGCCGATGATCTGGCGCATCGCCAAGGGCTCGCTCATCAACAAGCTGCTCATCATCCTCCCGGTCCTGCTCGTGCTGAGCACCTTCGTCCCCTGGCTCCTCACGCCGCTGCTCATGCTGGGAGGCGCGTACCTCTCCTACGAGGGAGCGCACAAGATCTGGGACAAACTGCGCGGCAGGCACGCCGAGCGCTCCGCCGAGCCCAGCCAGGTGCGCGGCAAGGCGGCCGAGGACACCGTGGTGCGCGGTGCCATCACCACGGACTTCATCCTGTCGTGCGAGATCATGGTCATCTCCCTCAACGAGGTCGCCGCGGAGACCCTGTGGACCCGTGCGGCGATCCTCGTGGTCGTCGGCATCGGCATCACGGTGCTCGTATACGGCGCTGTGGCCGTCATCGTGAAGATGGACGATGTGGGCCTCGCGATGACCAGGCGCTCTGCTCCCGCCTCGCAGCGGACCGGACACCTGCTGGTGCGGGCGATGCCGAAGGTGCTCACCGCGCTGTCGTTCATCGGCACGTTCGCGATGCTCTGGGTCGGCGGGCACATCCTGCTCGTCGGCATGGACGAGCTGGGCCTCACGCTCCCCTACGACCTCGTGCACGCCCTCGAGGAGCCCGTCCACCACCTCGCGCTCATCGGGCCGGCGCTGGCATGGCTCGTGAACACCTTCTTCTCGATGGTCCTGGGCTTCCTCGTGGGGTCCGTCGTGGTGGGCGTGATGAAGGTGCTGCCGCTGCCGGGCAAGCACTGAGGTCTCAACTCCCGCTCATGTCTCGGTCCACGTCGTCTCCGCGGGCCCACGACGATGCGGACTGAGACACGAGCAGGAACTGAGACACGAGCGCGCGGAGGCGGAAGCGAGGAATGAGCGAGGCGGGCTGCGCGTGCACGGCCGGCAACCCTATGGACAAACATATGCGCATTCGTTTATATTAAGTGCGGGAAGCCAGAACGGAGGTGCACCATGATCCGCCCGCACAGCACAGAGCACAGCGCCGACAGCACAGAGCACGGCGCAGAGCACAGCGGAGCTCGCGCCGAACACCCACACGCCGGGCACGCACACGGAGCCGGCGCGAGCCGCACCCGGCTGGCCATCGCCTTCGCCATCACGGCCGGGATCATGATCGCCCAGCTCGTGGGCTCGGTCCTCACCGGATCGCTCGCGCTCCTCGTCGACACCGCGCACATGCTCACGGACGCCGCGGGCCTGCTGCTCGCGCTCATCGCCGCCACCCTCATGCTCCGCCCCACCACCGCGAAGCACACCTGGGGCCTCAAGCGCGCCGAGGTGCTCGCCGCCTCCGCCCAGTCCCTCCTCCTCATGGCCGTCGGCGCGTATGCGCTCGCCGAGGGGATCGGCCGCCTCTTCTCCCCGCCCGAGGTGCCGGCCCAGGGGCTCCTGGTCTTCGGCATCATCGGCCTCGCCGGGAACATCGCCTCGCTCGCGGTGCTCGCGGGCGGACGCAATGCGAACCTCAACCTCAAGGCGGCGTTCCTCGAAGTCCTCAACGACGCGCTGGGCTCGGTCGCGGTGATCGTGAGCGCCCTCGTCATCTCCGCCACGGGCTGGACCACCATCGACACGCTGGCCGCCCTGCTCATCGCCGCGCTCATCGTGCCCCGGGCGGTCGTCATCCTCGTCAGCTCGGTGCGCATCCTCATGGAGGCCGTGCCGCGCGGCATCGACCTGGACGAGCTCCGCACGCACCTGTTGGAGAACGCCCATGTGGACGGCGTGCACGACCTCCACGTCTCCGCCATCGGCACGGGACTGCCGGTGCTGACGGCTCATGTCGAGGTGGCGCCTGAGTGCCTCACCGCCGGGCACACAGCCGCGATCCTCGACGACCTGCGCACGTGCGTCCGCGAGCACTTCGCCGAGCGCATCGAGCACACGACCTTCCAGCTGGAGGCCCAGGACTGCTCGGCGGAGGATCCGCTGCCGCACGCCTGAGCCCCCGGCACACCTCGCACCACCACCGGCCGTTGGCAAGCCGCCCTGTTGCATGCGACGATGGGGGCGCGTCTCCGCGGATCACCGGCGACGGGCCTCGGAACGGACCTGCACACCCCAGCGGAAGGGAGCACCGTGAGCATCGCAGACAAGAGGATCGCATTCCTGCTGACCCGTGGTGTCGAGCAGATCGAGCTGACGAGCCCCCGGCAGGCCCTCGAGGACGCGGGAGCCGCAACCACACTGATCTCACCGTCGGAGGGCAGCCTCCAGGCGATGGAGGGCGACTGGGAGCACGCCGAGACCTTCGCCGTCGATGCGCCGGTCGAGGGAGCCTCCGCGACTGAGTACGACGCCCTCGTGCTGCCCGGCGGCACCCTCAATTCCGATGCGCTCCGGACCGACGCCGAGGCCGTCCGCCTCGTCCGCGAGTTCTTCGACCAGGGCAAGATCGTCGCAGCGATCTGTCACGCGCCGTGGATCCTCGCCGAGGCGGACGTCGCCTCCGGGCGGCGCCTCACCTCCGTGGGCAGCATCAGGGTCGACATGGTCAATGCCGGCGCGCAGTGGGAGGACAGCGAGGTCGTCGTCGACGGAAACCTCATCACCTCACGCAATCCGGGAGACCTGGAGGCCTTCAACCGGGAGATCATCCAGGCGCTGGGCTGAATCCGCGAGGGCTCACTCCACGCGCGCCAGATCATGCATGCGCATCGTGACGGCGAAGGGCTCGTCCGACTCCTCGAAGGCCACGTCCACGAGGTTGCCGGACTCCCCCGAATCGGCCGGCCCGCCCGTCCCCCGGTAGACCATGACGGAGCGGACCTCCTCGCCAGCGCTCGGATCGTACTCGCGCGCCCGGCTCACAGCCTCGTCGAGGTCGAAGTCGAGCGCATCGAGGTCCAGGAAGACGCCGCGCCACTCGGAACCTCCGTCGACGGTGGGCATCCGATCCGGCTGAATGCTCATGGAGCGGTACTCGCCGCCGGCGTCGCGCCCATCCACATACGTGAACCCCTCGGTGAGGGTCACCCTGTCGATGTCGGCGATGCCCGAGTCCCGTGCTGCTCCGATGGCGGCAGGCACACTGCGCGGGTCCATGTCCGGTACCGTGTCCAGCTGGAGGTCGAGCCGCTCGGAGGCGATGCCACCGCCTTCGTCGCCGGCCTCGCCCCCGGCGCCTTCTTCGCTGCCCGCGCCCGCACCCTGCCCCGCCGATGCCTCGCCTGAATCCCGGCCGGCCACCATCTCGGTGATGCCGAACGAGGCCGCACCGGCGAACAGCATGACCGCCACCGCCGCGAGAGCGCGCAGGCCCCGGCGCCGAGGCCGCGCCTTCCCGGCCGCCCCCTCGGAGGAGGGCAGATCGGCGACGAGTGCGTCGAGCTCCGCTATGCTCACAGCCCGCTCGGCCGCGGCGAGCCGCTCCTCGTAGAGCTCCTCGGTGAGCCGGCCCTCGCTCACCGCCGCCGCCAGAGCGTCCGCACAGCGGGCCCGGTCGTCGTAGGAGGGGCGGAGGCCCGCGAACCGATCGCCGTGTGCACCGGCCGTCATCGGCCCACCTCCACCAGCGCGCTGCCGTCGGCGGACCAGACGACGTCCCCGCCGCCCTCACCGTAGTCATCGGCCGACATCCGCACCTCGACGAGCGGGAGTGCAGGATCCACCCCCGCGTATGCCGACTCCGCCGGGTGCATCCGGACATGGACCCCCTCCGGGCGAGCCCCGGAGACGCCCGCCGTCCTCTCGTACACCTCGGGGGCGGCCTCGATCATCGCCGCGATGAGCTCAGGGTCGAGCATGCGCGTCTCGAAGACGAGCGAGCCGCGTGTGCCGGGCTCGAATGTGCCGCCCGGGCTCCGCTCCGGCGCTCCGCCCTCCCTGAGGTACAGCGCATCGTACCGGCTGCCGGCGGCGGGCACCTCCGCATACAGGTAGCCCGGACTGAGGCTGAGGAGCGACGCCTCGGCGCTCTGCTCCTCGAGCGCCTCGAAGGCCCAGAGCACCGAGGAGCGGTCGATCGCGGACTCCGCCTCGGCATCGGCAGCAATCGCCTCGGAGGCGGGCTGGCCGTCGCCAGTCCCCTCCTGCGAGGACGCGCCGCCCGCCGCCAGCGCACCGCCGAGCGCACCCACCGCGGCTGCGACGGCGAACAAGCCCGCCCACCGGCGCCTGCGCCGCGCCCGCGGCTCCTCCATCCGCATGCGCGGATCCTGGGCGCGCGAGGCGCGAAGGCCGGCTGCGCGGGCACCCTCGGGCCTCGGCAGCTCCCCGCGCGGCAGGTCGGCCACCTGCCGCTCGAGCCCCTCGACGGTCTCGCACCGGTCCATACGGCCCAGCCGCGCCTCGAACTCCGCGTCGTCCAGGCGCCCCTCGGCATAACCGCGCGCGAGCACGTCCCGATACGCATCGCGCTGCGCGAAGGAGGGTCTGTCCGTGAGCCGAGGCTGGTGCATACCAGTATTCTGCACCTCTCGCCCGCTCCCCCGCGCCGCACGATATATCGCCCATTGCAATAGTGTGCCCCACACAGTATGGTGTGAGGCATGAGCAGTCAGGAGAACGAGGCGCTCGCCATCCACCAGCAGGAGCTCCGCCGAGGCACCGTCGTCCTCGCGAGCCTCCTCACCTGCCGCACGCCCCAGTACGGCTATTCCCTCCTGAGCGGCCTCGAGGAGGCGGGCATCCGCGTGGAGGCCAACACGCTCTACCCGCTCCTCCGCAGGCTCGAGAAGCAGGGCCTGCTCCGCGCGGAGTGGAACACCGCCGAGGCGCGCCCGCGCAAGTACTACACGCTCACAGAGGCCGGGGCCCGGGTCGCGGACGCCCTGTACGCCGACTGGCTGGACCTCACCTCCAGCCTCACCGCCCTCCGGAAGGAGACCACGCCATGACCGCCCTCACAGAGCGCTATGTGGACGTCGTCCTCGCACACGTCCCCGAGGACCAGCGAGAGGAGATCGGGGCCGAGATCCACGCGATGATCGCCGATATGGTCGAGGCCCGGCAGTCGGGCGCCGCGGACCCAGCGGATGCCGCCATCACCTCGGGCGCGGCGGAGCGGGAGGTGCTCGAACAGCTCGGCGATCCCGCGGCGCTGGCCCGCGAGTACGCGCGCACGCCCCAGCACCTGATCGGCCCGGACTGGTACCCCGTGTACATGTGGGCGCTGCGCTGGATCCTGCCGCTCGTGGGCGTGGCCGCACTGCTCGTCAACGGCATCGTGTACTCCGCGACGGAGGCACGACCGCAGCTCGGCGGACTCATCGGCACCGCGCTCGGCCAGACCGTCGGCGCGCTGCTCATCGCCTTCGCGACCCTCACGATCCTGCTGGCCGTCGTCGAGCGGACGAGCGGTGCGGAGGACCGGTCCGCCCGCGGACGGCTCCCCGGAATGCGGCCGTGGACGGTCGAGCAGCTGGGCGACAGGGCGGCCTCGGGCAGCTCCGTGCGGGCCGACGCGCTCGTGAGCCTCGTCCTCATCGCCCTGCTGGCCGCCGTGCCGGTCATCCCCACGAGCTTCCTGTACGTGGGCCACCTCAACGGCGGCGAGCCCTTCGTCAATCCCGGCCTCGCCGCCGGATGGTTCCTCGGGTACTGGGGTCTGCTGGCGCTCCTGGCCGCGACCGAGGTGTGGAAGGCGGTGCGTGCGCGCCTCACTCCCGGTCCCGCGTTCGCGGGCATCACCGTCGACGTGCTGATCGCCGCCTTCCTCACCGTCGCACTGCTCACCCAGCGGGTGCTCCATCCGGCACTGGGGGACGAGGGGCTGCTCGACGGCGCCCTCGGCACGGTGCTGGCGGTGGCGGCCGTGTGGGCGATCTTCGCCTGCGATCTGGTGAGCACGCTGCGGGCGCTCCGGGAGTCCCGGCGCTGAGCAGCTGCGGCCCGCACATTCCCTCGGACACCACACCGCGGCTGGGTGCCTGAGGGAATATGCGGGTGCTGAGCGCTGCGGTCAGGCGCGCAGCGGCGCCGTCTCCCTGACCATGAGCACGACGATGCCGGTGATCACGGCCGCCGCCGCGAGGTACAGGCCGGGCGCCGCTGCGAAGCCCGTCTCCGCCACGAGCAGGGTGACGACGAAGGGCGCCGTCCCGCCGAACAGCGAGACGGACACGTTGTAGCCCAGGGAGAAGCCGCCGTAGCGCACATCGGTCGAGAACAGTTCGTTGGCGGCGGCGAGGACGGGCCCGAGGAAGAGGCTCAGCAGCACCCCGAGGAGCACATGGCAGACGACTGCGAGCACGGCCCCGCCCGCGCCCATCCCGAGGAACAGCGGCACGCCGAGCGCAGCGGAGCTCACGCACGAGGCCAGCAGGACCGGCCTGCGCCCCACCCGGTCCGAGAGGCGACCGGTCACGGGAATGAGCGCGCAGAGCACCACCATCATGAGGACCGCTGACACGGAGCCGAGCAGGGAGCTGAAGCCCAGCGTGACCGAGAGGTGGGTGGGCACATACGTGAGGATCACGTAGATCGCGACGTTCTGGAACAGGGCGAACCCCGCCACCACGAGCACCGCACGCCAGTGGCGCACGAGCGTCTCCTTCAGCGGATTCCGCCGCACCCGGCCCGAGGCGCGCAGGGCGGCGAACTCCGGGGTCTCCTCCAGCCTCGCGCGGATGTAGAGGCCCACGACGCCCAGCGGCCCCGCGACGAGGAAGGGGATCCGCCAGCCCCAGTCGTGCATCTGCGCCTCCGTGAGCACCGTGTTCATCACGAGCACCGTCGCGGCCCCCAGCAGGAACCCGAGGATGCATCCCATCTCCACGAAGCTCACGAGGTACCCGCGCCGCTGCCTGGGCGCGTACTCCGCGACGAACGCCGAGGCACCGCCCATCTCCCCTCCGGCCGAGAACCCCTGCACCAGGCGGAGGAGCACGAGGAGCACGGGCGCGAACAGGCCGATGCTGTCGTATCCGGGTAGCAGCCCGATGAGGAAGGTCGCCCCGGAGGCCGTGAGGATGACGGCGGCGAGCACCTTCTGCCTCCCGATCCGGTCGCCCATCGCCCCGAAGAAGATGCCGCCCAGCGGGCGGACGAGGAACGCCGAGGCGAAGACGGCGAACGAGCTCAGCAGCGCCGCCGTGGGGTCCGCGGAGTCGAAGAACACCTCGCCGATGACGACGGCCAGGTACCCGTAGAGCGCGACGTCGAACCACTCGACGACGCTGCCGATCGAGGCCCCGACGGTCGCCCGCCGCACCAGCGCCGGCGAGGGTGCGGGAACCTCGCCGGAGGCACCGGCCCGGGCGCTCCCGCCGGTGCGTCCGGGGTCCGCATGCGGGCCGGAGGCGGGTTCGGAGGCGGAATCCGAGGTGAGGGCGGGACGAGGGGCGGAAAGCGGGCGGCGAGAGGCAGATGGGTCGGTCGACATGGGTGCACTCCTCACGGAGATTGCGGCGTCCTCCTCCCCGAGAGCGCCGACACGGCTCTGTGCTCCCGCGCACGCTACGCAGATCGTCGGACGAAATCAATCGGGATTGCGAAGGACCGGTCTCCTCATTCGCGGGGCAGCCCGCCCCGAACCCCGGAGCCGCGCGGACGGGGTGCCCGTGCACGCGCGAGGGGATCGTGCGCAGGCACGCGGCGGCCGCGTCCCCCGTTCTACTCCGGCACGCGCTCCAGCAGAGCGGCCCGCGAGTGCGCGAGATACGTGCGCAGGTACTCGGTCGCCGCGCCCACCGCGCCGTCGGCGAGGAGGTCGACGAGGACCTGGTGCCGCGCGAGGAAGGGCAGGTGGAAGTCCAGGGGGTCGTCCATGTGCGCGTACGCCAGGCGGAACTCCGCGAGCACCTGGGCGATGAGCGCGTCCAGCCGCGCCGAGCCCGCCAGCGCCACGAGCGCGAGGTGGAACTCGATGCTCGCCGCCGCGACGCCCTGCCAGTCCCGGCGGGAGGCGGCCTCCTCGCCGGAGCCGAGCGCGGCACGCAGGCCGGCGAGCGCATCGCCGGCGCGCTCCGCCTCTCCCGCAGGCACCGCGGACACTGCAGAAGCCACGGAGAGCGCGCCGCACTCCACGACCTCGCGCACCAGGAACAGGTCGCGCACGTCCTCCCGGCGCAGCACCCGCACGAAGAAGCCGCGGCTGAGCTCGTGCACCACGAGCCGCTCGCGCACCAGCAGCTGCAGGCCCTCGCGCAGCGTGCTCCGCGAGACCCCCAGGTCCGCACGCACCTCCTCCTCGGGCAGCTTGGCCCCCGGCTGCACCGTACCGCTGACGATCCGCGCGCGGATCTCGTCAGCCACGCGGCCTGCAGCGCTCCGCCCCGGCATCCCCTCGTCACTCACAGCCCCAACCTAGACGACGAGTCGTCGGGCGGGCAGCGGGGCGACCCACTTCGCGGCTCAGGCGCTGGCCGTCACGACTGCCAAGACACCCGCCTCAGGCACCGGCCGCGAGGCTGACGGCGACCCTCCGGGAGGCCCCGCCGCGGGCCCCGGCCGCGACGCAGCAGGGAGGCACCGGCCTCGCACACGGACTGCCCTTGCAGATCGTCCGACGATCCAGCAGGATGAGTCCCAGGAGACGAGGGAGTCGACACACGGCGTTCGGAGGGACCATGCAGAACAGCTCCAGCCCGCAGGCCGCGGCGTCCGGACTGCGCGTGGGCATCGACATCGGCGGCACGTTCACGGACCTCTCCGTCCTGGACGCGGACGGGATCGTCGCCGTCGGCAAGGTGCTCACCACCCACGGCAGCCCCGCGGCCGGCGTGGTCGACGCCCTCGACCGCGTCCTCGGCTCCCACCGCCTCGACCCCGCCCGCATCGAGTGGCTCGTCCACGGCACCACCCTCGTGACGAACGCCCTCATCGAGCGCCGCGGCGCCCGCACCGCCCTCCTCACCACGGCCGGCTTCCGCGATGTCGTGGAGATGGGCCGCGAGCACCGCTACGACCTCTATGACCTCGAGATCGAGATGCCCGTGCCGCTGGTCCCCCGCAGCCTCCGCATCGGCGTGCCGGAGCGGATCCTCGCCTCGGGAGAGGTCGCCGAACCCCTTGACGAGGAGCACCTTCTGCGCGCGGTCCGCGAGCTGCAGGGGGCGGGCGTCGAGGCCGTCGCCGTCTGCTTCCTGCACGCGCATGTGAACCCGGCCCACGAGCGGCACGCCCGGCGGCTCATCGAGCAGGCCGCACCCGGCCTGCGCGTGGCTCTGTCCAGCGACATCAACCCCGAGGTCCGCGAGTACGAGCGCTTCTCCACCACGCTCGCGAACGTCTACGTGCAGGGCGTCGTCGAGGACTACCTCGCGGAGCTGGAGGCCGGACTCACGCGGCTCGGCGTCCGCGACGCCCCCATGATCATGCTGTCCAACGGGGGCGTCACGGCGATCGAGGTCGCCCAGCGCTTCCCCATCCGCATGCTCGAGTCCGGACCGGCCGGCGGTGCGCTGGGGGCCATCGCCTTCGGCCGGAACACCGGCGACGACGATCTCCTCGCCTTCGACATGGGCGGCACCACCGCCAAGCTCTGCATGATCGAGGACGGCCGCCCGCTGCTCGCGCACACCTTCGAGGTGGGCCGCTCGCACAAACTCAGGCCCGGCTCCGGCCTGCCCGTGCGCGCACCCGTCATCGACATGATCGAGATCGGCGCCGGCGGCGGCTCGATCGCGCGCGTGAACTCGCTCGGCCTCATCACGGTGGGCCCGGACTCGGCGGGCTCGGACCCCGGTCCCGTCTGCTACGGCCAGGGCGGGACCGCGGTCACGGTCACGGACGCCGATCTCCTCCTCGGCCTCCTCGACCCCGGCTCGTTCCTGGGCGGGCGCATGGCACTGGACCGCGAGGCGGCCGCCGAGGCCATTCGCGAACAGATCGCCGAACCCCTCGGTATCTCCGTCGAGGAGGCCGCATGGGGAGTCCACGCCACCGTCAACGCGAACATGGCCGATGCAGCCCGGGTCCACGCCATCGAGCGCGGCCGCGAGCTCGAGCACCTGCCGCTGTTCGTCTCCGGCGGCAACGGGCCCCTCCACGGACCGGGCGTGGCGCAGGCGCTCGGCTCTCCGGCGTTCCTGGCTCCGCCCGCGGCCGGCGTGCTCTCGACTCTGGGATTCCTCTCCGCACCCCCGTCCATCGATGTGGTCCGTTCCCGCTTCTCGCTCGTGGAGCCCGGAATAGAGGAGGCCGCCGAGGCCGCCTTCGCAGAGCTCGAGCGGGAGGCGGGCGCCCTTCTGCTGGCCTCCGGGGTGCTCGAGGCCGAGGTCACCCACCAGCGCTCGGCGGACATGCGGTTCTCCGGGCAGGGGGCGGAGGTCGAGGTGCCCCTGGCCGACGGTGCGCGCCCGACCGCGGAGGCGCTCGAAGCGGCCTTCCGCGCGGTGTACGCGCAGAGGTTCGGCGAGGTCGCGCCCACCGGCGTGGGCATCGAGGTGCTCAACTGGCGCGTGCGCGCTTCCGGCCCGGAGCCGGACCAGCCGCTGCGCTTCGCGGACGCTGCTGGGGAGGGCCTCGCCAGCGCCGCCGGGGAGGGGACAGAAGCCTCCGCCGCGGAGGCCGGTGCGCCAGGGCTCGGCCCCGCAAGCCTCGGCTCCGCAGGGCTCGGTTCCACGGGAAACATAGCCGCCGGGAGCAGGGCCGTCTACCTCGGCCCAGAGACCGGGTTCCGGGACGTGCCCGTATATGCACGCAGGCACCTCGGCAGCGGTTTCGAGGTCAGCGGACCGGCGCTCATCGAGGAGACCGAGTCGACCCTGTTCGTCCCCGTGGGAGCCTCTGCCCGGATGGGCGGGGACCAGACGGTGCGCGTGACGTTCGGGGCATCTCCCTCGCAGGTGGGAGCAGCCGCCTCGCGCGCGGAGAGTGCCTCCGTCGATCCCGTCGTCGTGGGGCTCGTGGCCGGTCGCCTGCACTCGATCCTCGACGAGCAGCAGTCCGCCCTCATCAGCACGGCATTCAGCCCTGTGGTGCGCGAGTCCTATGACCTCGCGTGCGCGGTGTTCGACTCGCGGGGGCGGATGATAGGGCAGTCGACCTCCGGGACGCCCGGCCACATCAACGCCATGGCGACGGGGATGGAGCACATCGCCGCGCGCTTCCCGGCGGAGGAGCTGGCCGACGGCGATGTGCTCATCACCAACGACCCCTGGATGACCGCGGGGCAGATCAACGACCTCACGATCGCGACGCCGTTCTTCCGCGCAGGCCGGCTCGTGGCGTGGTTCGCGAGCTGCTGCCATTCGCCGGACATCGGCGGGCGCATCCTCTCCGCCGAGGCCCGCGAGGTCTACGAGGAGGGTCTGCGGATCCCGATCATGAAGCTGCGCACCGCCGCCGGACCGAACGCCGCACTCGAAGAGCTCATCCGCGCCAATGTGCGCACGCCGGACGAGACGATGGGCGACATCTACGCGCAGATCGCCTCCAACCAGGTGGGCGCGCGCAGCCTGTTCGCGCTCATGGACGAGCACGGGCTGGACGAGATCGACGCAGTGGCCGCGGAGATCATGGACCGCTCGGAGCGCGCGCTGCGGGAGCGGATCGGGCAGCTCGCCGACGGCCGCTACACCGCCGCGATGGAGACGGATGGGTTCGGCGGCGAGCCGCTGCTGCTGGCCGTGACCGTGACGGTCGAGGGCGAGGAGATCGGGATCGACTACGTGGGGTCCTCCCCGCAGTCGCGCTACGGGATCAACGTCGTGCTCAACTACACGCGCGCGTACACCTCGTTCGCGATCAAGGCCGCGCTCGCGCCCGAGGTGCCCCACAACGCCGGCGCGTTCCGCCCGGTCACGACCACGGCGCCCGCCGGGAGCGTGCTCAACTGCCTCGAGCCTGCGCCGGTGGCCTCCCGGCACCTGGTGGGCCACTTCCTGCCGAGCCTCGTGTTCGAGGCGCTCCGGCCCGCCGTGCCGGAGGGACTGCCCGCGGCGAGCGCGGACGCCCTGTGGATGACGGTGTGGCGCGGGCTCGTGGGCGAGGACGCCGAGGCGGGGGCCGGTGGTGCGGCAGGTGACGCAGCCTCGGCGGCAGGCGGGGGCGGCCCGGCGCACTTCACGCTCACGGCCTTCGGCGCCGGAGGCAGCGGCGGCAGGCCGCGCCGAGACGGGCTCACCACCACGGGCTTCCCCACGGGCGTCCGCGCGGCACCCACGGAGGTGCTGGAGACGCTCACGCCCATCGTGCAGGTGGAGCGTGAGCTGCGGCCGGATTCGGCCGGGGCCGGCCTGCACCGCGGAGGCCTGGGACAGCGGATCAGGGTGCGCAGGCGCGGGAAGGGCGCATGGTCCGTCAACGCCAATGTGGACCGGGTGGACTTCCCCGCGCCCGGAGCGCTGGACGGCCGGGACGGAGCGCGCGGCGCGTTCACGGACGCCCTCACGGGCGAGCCGCTGCCGCGCAAGGCGCAGGTGTTCCTCGGCGATGATGCGCGGGTGGCGCTCGACTTCCCGGGAGGCGGCGGCTGGGGCGATCCGCGCGAGCGTCCGGTGGCGGAGGTGCTCGCCGATGTCGTGTCCGGCTACGTCACCGTGGACCGTGCGCGGGAGGAGTACGGCGTCGCACTCCGCTTCACGGGTTCCGACGACGCGCTCGTGCTGACGGAGGAGATGTTCGCCGTCGACGAGGAGGAGACGGCACGGCTGCGGGAACGATGACGGCACCCGTTCACCACGAGGAGGGCCCGCATATTCCGTTTCGCACCACGCCGCGGTGTGGTGCGGAACGGAATATGCGGGCCCTCTCAGATGGGCGCGGCTCACCCCTCCGGGCGGATCGGGATCCACAGCTCGCCCCGGCCGCCGTCGCCGGTCCCGTCGTACTCGACCGAGAGCAGCTGCGGTCCCGGAGCCCAGCTGTAGGGGTTGGCCGGGAACCACTCCGCGGCCGCCGTCGCCCACATCTGCTGCAACGCCTCCGGGAACTCCCCCTCCGCGCTCAGCACGAGCCACTCCGAGGCCGCGACCTCGGCGGTCTCGAACCTCTCCGGCACATCCTGACCGGTCACGACCGCACGCCAGTAGGCGACCTCGGAGCTCTCGCCCGGCCCGCCGTCGAGGTGCTCCGTCACGGCGAGCGAACCCGTCGGCTCCCCGTCAGCGAGGCGTTCGAGCTCGGCCCGGTCCACCAGCGCGATGCCCCGCTCGAACTCCTCGATGGCGGTGTTCGGCCCCAGCGCGACGATCGGCACGCGCGTGCGGAGTCCTGCGAGGCGGAACTCCCCCTTCTTCACGATGCGGTAGTCCACGTGCTCTCTCCCTTCGATGGTCAGTCGGAATCTCAGCCGCGGCTGGGAGCGCAGGACCGTTCCCGGCATGCGCGCCTGCGAGGGAGTGCACCCGTGGACCGAGCGGAACGCCCGGGTGAAGGCCTCGCCCGAGCCGTAGCCGAAGCGCAGACCCGTGTCGAGCACGCCCGCCCCTGCTCGCAGCTCGGCCGCCGCGACGGTCATCCGCCGTCTGCGGATGTACTCGGAGAGGGGGATGCCCGCCAGTGTCGCGAACATCCGGCGGAAGTGGTGCTCCGACACCGCCGCCTGCCGCGCCAGCGCCGCGACGTCGATGCGCTCCGCGAGGTGCGCCTCGATGTGGTCCATCGCTGCGTTCCAGTTCTCCATGCGCCTCTCCCCGGGGTGTCCGTGCCGGTCCGGTGGGCGGCCTGCGGGTCCGCGCCTCGCCGTTCGTTCAGCGCACGGGGCCGACGGCCTCGCCCGCCTGCCGTGCGGGCGCCTGCCTCCCAACCGGTTCCCACGCTACGGGGACCGTGAGCCGCCCGCCTGATGATCCGCGTCCGATGCGGTCATGCCGTTCCGGGGACCGGCGAGAGACGGGCATGGCAGCCGTGTCCGTGGCTCCCGACATAATGGCGGCATGGCAGGTTCGAAGGAGCGCGGCACCGGGCAGGCAGCAGCAGACGCCCGGACCGTCGGGAGCCCCGCGGCGGCAGACGGGGAAGCCCTCGCGGGCTTCTCCCCCGCCACGCGCGCCTGGTTCAACGGCCGGTTCGGGCAGCCCACGCCGGTCCAGGCGGCCACCTGGCGCGCGGTCGCCGGCGGGGAGAACGCCCTGGTCATCGCGCCCACGGGCTCGGGCAAGACCCTCGCAGCCTTCCTGCACGCCCTCGACCGGCTCTCCCAGGAGCGCGCAGAAGCGGCGCAGGAGCCGCAGGAGGCACGCCGGCGGGCGAGCCCGCGGCGCAGGAGCACCGCCGTGAAAGAGGAGGCATCGGCCACCCGCGTCCTCTACATCTCCCCCGTCAAGGCGCTGGCCGCAGACATCCGGAAGAACCTCGACCTCCCGCTGTCCGGGATCGACGCGGAGCGGGCAGCCCGCGGTGAGCCGGCCTCGGGCATCACGGTGGGCATGCGGACCGGGGACACCCCGCCCGCCGAACGCGCCCGGCTCCGGCGCCGGCCTCCGGACATCCTCGTGACGACGCCGGAGTCCCTCTTCCTCATGCTCACCTCACAGGCGCGTGAGACGCTGCGGGACGTCGACACCGTCATCGTCGACGAGGTGCACTCGGTCGCGGGCACCAAGCGCGGTTCGCACCTGGCGCTCTCGCTCGCACGGCTCGATGCGCTGCTCGAGTCCCCCGCCCGGCGCATGGGCCTGTCCGCGACGGTGAGCCCGGAGGAGACCGTCGCGGCCTTCCTCGGCGGCGCTGCGCCCGTCACGGTGGTCCGGCCGCCGGCCGAACGGGTGCCGGACATGCGCATCGTCGTGCCGGTCGAGGACCTCGGCGACATCGCCGGCAGCACTGTGAACACCCCCGCGCTCGGTTCGGACGCCGCCGAACGCTCCGGCTCCGTCTGGCCGCACATCGAGGCCGGCGTCCTCGACCAGGTGCTCGCCCACCGCTCCACCATCGTCTTCGTCAACTCGCGGGGGCTGGCGGAGAAGCTCACCGCCAAGCTCAACGAACTCCACGCGGAGCGGACGGGCGGCACCCATCCCGCCGTCCTCCATTCGGCCACGGGGCCGACGACGGGAAGGTCCGGCGAGGCCGGGGCCGAGGACGCCTCCGCCGGCGAGAGCGGGGCCGGCTCTCCCAGCGGGAGCGCGTTCCCCAGCGGAAGCGCCTCCGCCGTCGGAGACGCCTCCGAAGGCGCGCCTCCGCCGATCATCGCCCGGTCGCACCACGGCTCCGTGTCCAAGGAGCAGCGGCTCCTCGTCGAGCACGAGCTCAAATCCGGCGAGCTGCGCTGCGTGGTCGCCACCTCCAGCCTGGAGCTCGGCATCGACATGGGCGAGGTGGACCTCGTCATCCAGATCGCCGCTCCCCCGGACGTCGCCAGCGGCCTCCAGCGCGTGGGCAGAGCCAACCATCAGGTGGGGGCCACCGCGCACGGCCTCGTATACCCGCGCACGCGCCGCGATCTGCTCGAGGCCGCCGTCATCGTGGAGCGGATGGAGCGCGGCGAGCTCGAACCGCTCGCGCCGCCGCGCAATCCCCTCGACGTCCTCGCCCAGCACACCGTCGCGCACATCTCGATGGCGGAGACCACGGCCGAGGACTGGTTCGACCTCGTCCGCCGCTCCCACCCCTTCCGCGAGCTCGGCCGGGCCTCCTTCGAGTCCGTGCTGCGGATGCTCGCCGGCGGCTGGTCGGCGGAGGAGTTCGCGGGACTGCGCCCGCAGCTGGTGTGGGACAGGGGCACGGGCGCACTCGCCGCCCGGCCGGGCGCGCAGCGGATCGCGACCACCAATGCGGGCACTATCCCCGACCGCGGCACCTATTCCGTCTTGCTGCCCCGGGACGAGGAGGCCGCGGGTGCCCGCCGCGTGGGCGAACTGGACGAGGAGATGGTCCACGAATCCCGGGTGGGCGATATCGTCACCCTGGGCGCGAGCTCCTGGCGGATCCAGGAGATCGGCGCGGACAGGGTGACGGTGGTGCCTGCGCCGGGCAGGTCCGCGCGGCTGCCGTTCTGGCGCGGAGAGGGGCCCGGCCGGCCGCTGGAGCTGGGAGAGGCGATGGGTGCCTTCGTCCGCCGCTTCCAGCAGGAGGAGGAGACCTCCGCCGAGGCGCACCCCGGTCCCGCCGCTCCACCCGGCGCCCGCGAGCCCCGCGTGCAGGCGAACCTCCGCTCCTTCCTCGACGCCCAGCGGCGGAGCACCGGGGTCGTGCCCACGGACACCGAACTCGTGCTCGAGACCTGCCCCGATGAGAACGGCGATCTGCGGCTGGTCCTCCACTCCCCCTACGGCAGGCGCGTACATGCGCCGTGGGCGCTGGCACTCGGCGAACGGCTGCGTGAGGCCTACGGCGGCAGCGCCGCGGTCATCGCCGCCGATGACGGGATCATCGCCCGCATCCCCGCCGAGGAGACCGGACACATCTCCGGTACGGCGCACATCTCCAGTCCCACCCGTCCCTCCGGCACGGCCCACATCCCCGGGCCCGGCGCCTCGGCGAACGCCGTCCGCGGTCCGACGCCCGGCCCCGAGCTCGTCGACTTCGAGCCCGAGCATCTGGTCCAGCGGGTCGAGCGGCTGGTGGGAGGGTCGGCGCTGTTCGCCGCGCGGTTCCGCGAGTGCGCCGCACGCGCCCTCCTGCTGCCGCGTCGGGACCCCGGCAGGCGCAGCCCGCTGTGGCAGCAGAGGCTGCGGGCCGGGCGCCTGCTCGAAGCGGTCGCGGAGTTCCCCGATTTCCCGGTGCTGGTCGAGACCGCGCGCGAATGCCTCCAGGACGTCTACGATCTGCCCGGCCTGCAGGCCCTCATGCGCCGCATCCGCAGCGGGGAGGTGCGCATCACCGCCGTGGAGACCCCGGTGCCGTCCCCCTTCGCCGGCGACCTGCTGTTCGGCTATGTGGGCGAGTTCCTGTACGAGGGCGACAGGCCGCTGGCCGAGCGCAGGGCCTCGGCGCTCAGCCTCGATCCGGCGATGCTCGCCGAGCTCGTGGGCCGGGGCGAGGCCGCTGACCTCCTCGAACCGGGGATCATCGCCGAGGTGGAGGCGGAGCTGCAGCGCACCGCACCCGGCCGCCGCGCTCACGGGAAGGAGGGCGCGGCCGACCTCCTGCGCGCGCTCGGACCGCTGACCGCCGCCGAGGTCGCCGACCGGCTGGAACCGGACGCTGAGGACGGCGAGGGGCACGGGGCCTCGGCGGAGCGGGCTCTCGATGAGCTCGCGGCGGCGGGCCGTGCCGTGCGCGTAGTTGCCGGGGATCGGCACGCCTGGGCCGCAGTCGAGGATGCCGGCCGTCTGCGGGCGGTCCTGGGCGAGGGCGCGGTGCCGGTCGCGGGCGTGCCCCGGGAGTTCCTGGATCCGGGCGCGGACCCCGTGGGCGATCTGCTGCTCCGCTTCGCACGGACGCACGGCAGGTTCACCGCGGAGGAGCTCGCGCGGCGCTGGGGTGTGGGTGCGGCGGTGCTGCACGGCCCGCTGGAACGGCTGAGGAGTGCGGGGGCCCTCATCCCGCTGGCGGAGGCGTGGATGCACGAGGACGTGTTCGCGCGGGTTCGCAGGCGCGGCCTGCAGGCGGCGCGGGAGGCGACCCGGCCTGTCCCCGCGTGCGCCTTCGCCCGGCTGCTCGCGGAGCGGCAGTTCGCGCGCAGGCCGCTGCACGGTGCCGAGGGGCTGCTCCGGGTGGTCGAACAGCTGTCCGGGCTCGCACTGCCGGCCTCGCTGTGGGAGTCGCAGGTGCTGCCGGCACGGATCGAGGACTTCTCCCCGTCCCTGCTCGACGGTCTCATCGCCACCGGCGAGGTCCTCTGGGCGCCCGAGCTCGACGCGACGGGCGACAGTGCGGAGAAGGGCGGACCACAGCGCGGCGGCCCCTCCGGCAGAACGGGGACGGGAGGGAAGGACGGCGCCGATCCGCTCATCGCCCTCCACCTCGCGGAGCTCGCGGGTGAGACGCTGCCGGCGCCTGCCGCGCCTCCGCTCTCCTCCCTGCAGGAATCCGTTCTCTCCGTGCTGGGCGCGGGCGGCGCATGGACGACCGGGGAGATCACGGCGCGCCTCGGGGATGCGCTGCCGGGAGACGACCGTGCGGGAGACGACCGTGCGGGAGCCACCCCGCTTGCAGAGGCGCTGCGGGCTGCGGAGGCGCTGCGGGCGGCGGAGTCACCGCGGGAGGCAGAGCCACTGCGGGCGGCTCTGTGGGACCTTGCCGCGCGCGGACTGGCGGCGAGCGACTCCTTCGCCCCCGTGCGCGGTGCGCTCGAACGGCCGTCTGCGAGTGCCGGCGGCGGGCTGGTGAGACGCAGCGCCTCGCGCAGGAGCGCGTCCGGGCGCAGGAGGGGCGGCAGCGCTCGCTTCGGCTCCTCGTACGGTTCGGCCTATCGGTCGCTTCCGGGCACCGGTGCGGGAGCCCTCGCGGGCCCCGTCGATGATCCGCGCCTGCGGGGACGCTGGTCCCTGGCTCCGGTCGAACCGGTGACGCCCACGGAGCGGGCTCTGGGAACGGCGGAGGCGCTCCTCGATCGCTACGGGGTGGTGACGCGGTCGGCAGCGGTGGCGGAGCACGTGCCCGGCGGGTTCCCCGTGCTGCAGAAGGTGCTCTCCGGGCTGGAGGACGCCGGCCGGGCGGTGCGCGGGAGCTTCGTGGCGGGGCTCGGAGGTGCGCAGTTCGCCGAGCATGCGACGGTGGACCGGCTGCGCGATCTCGCGGAGGCCCCTGACTCTGCGAGCTCCGACGCCGAGGTCCTCGTGCTGTCCGCCGCAGACCCTGCGAACCCCTGGGGCAGCGCTCTGCCGTGGCCGGAGCCCACAGGGGGCGAGCGCAGGCCCTCGCGTGCCGCCGGTGCGCTCATCGCACTGAGGAACGGTGCGCCCATCGCCTGGCTGGCGCGCGGAGGCCGCGTCCTGCTCACGTTCCCGGAGGCCGACGGGGATGCCGGTGCCGGCGTGCCCGCAGAGGAGTGCGCGGGAGCCCTCGTGTCCGCACTGCACCGCTTCCGGCTGGGCGGCTTCACCCTGGAGACGATCGACGGGGCCTCGGCGCTCGGCCACCCGTGGTCCGAGGCGCTCCAGCGCGCGGGGATGTCCATCACACCCCGGGGCCTGCGCTTCTACTCGCACACGCGCTGAAGGCCGTCACCGCCCCTCTCCGCCCGTCTCACCCCCGCTGACATGTGTGTCAAAAATTCATTGACACAACTGTCAAAGCCTCGTTAATGTGAGCCGCACCACGGCAATGACGCCTAGGAGACTCATGAAGTCACTTCTCATGCGAGGCACGGCGGGACTCGCCTGCCTCAGCCTCACCGCCTGCTCCGCGCTCGGCTCCTCGGAGGACCGCCTCAGCGAGCTCGTCGTCGCAATGACCGGCGATGTCTCCTCCTTCGACCCCGCGACGGGCAATTCCGGGAACGACCATGTCTTCCTCTATCCGGTCTTCGACACGCTCATCGGCTTCGACCCGGAGACCACGGAGCCCGTTCCCGGGCTGGCGGAGGAGTGGACCTACGAGGATCCGCGCACCCTCGTCCTCACCCTCCGCGAGGGAGTCACCTTCCACGACGGGACGGAGTTCGACGCCGAGGCGGTGCAGGCGAATCTCGACCGCTCCCGTTCGGAGGGCTCCAATCTGCAGTCGGAGCTCTCCTCCGTCGACACGGTCACGGCAGTGGACGCGCGGACTGTGCGGATCGAGCTCTCGGAACCGGATTCCGCGCTCCCCCTCATCCTCTCCGACCGTGCCGGCATGATGGTCTCCCCCGCCGCGCTGGAGGATCCTGAGACCCTCGCCTCCGCCCCCGTCGGCACCGGCCCGTGGGAGCTGCGCGAGTGGAAGCGAGGCAGCGCCGTCGAGTACACGGCCAATGACGACTACTGGAACGAGGACGTCCACGCCTCTCCCCGGATGACCTACCGCGTGCTCTCGGACCCCAAGACCCGCGTCGACGCCCTCATCACGAACCAGGTGGACATCGCCTACCAGGTGGGAGCGGCAGACGCGGAGAGCCTCGCGCTCAACAACGAGATCACGGTGAATGCGGACCCGAGCATGCGGGTGCGGATGATCTACCTCGACCTGTCCGATGAGCTCATGGCGAAGCGGGAGGTCAGGCAGGCCCTCAACCTGGCCATCGATCGCGAGCAGATGGCTGAGGTGGGGTTCTTCGGCTACGCGGAACCCGCTTCCACGTACCTGCCCGAGTCCCACTGGGCCTCCGTGGAGGCGGAGAGCCAGTACGACTACGACCCCGAACGCGCACGCGAGCTGCTCCGCGAGGCAGGTGCGGAGGGCGCCTCGGTCTCGGTCCTGCTGCCGAATGACGCGAACACCGTGCGGCTGGCGGAGATCATCCGCTACTCCTACGAGGACATCGGGCTCGATGTGACGATGAAGCCGCGGGAGCTGGTGCAGTCCACCACCGAGTACTTCGACGAGAACCGCGAGCACGCGCTGTTCTCCTCCTGGACCGGCCGGCCGGACCCGGCCCAGACGTATGCGCAGCTCCTGGACGAAGCCGGCTACTACAACACCGGAGGCGTCCCGACCCCGGGGCTCCAGGAAGCGGTGGACCGATCGAACGAGAAGACGACCGAGGACACCCGCGCGACCGACCTCAAGGAGGCGGGCCGTCTCACCTTCGAGTTCGCCACCTTCGTCCCGCTGGTCTTCGAGGACACCCTCGTCGCCCACGCCGGGCACGTCCGGGGCTACCAGCCCAACCTGCTGGGCAAGCCCAAGTTCACCGATGTCACCGAAACGAGGTGAGGACCGATGGATCTGCTCGAAGTGAAGGACCTGCGGGTGTCGTTCTCCGATCCGCGGGATCCCGGGGCCCGTGCGCCCATCGTCAAGGACGTGAGCTTCCGGATCGCACCGGGTGAGGTGTTCGGGCTCGTGGGCGAGAGCGGCAGCGGGAAGTCCGTCACCGCCCTCGCCGCCATGGGGCTGCTCGATCCCCGCACCGCGGAGGTCTCCGGCAGCGTCAGGCTCCAGGGCGAGGAACTCCTGCACGGTCACGGCGACGACCTCCGCCGGGTGCGAGGCGATCGCATGTCGATGGTGTTCCAGGAGCCCATGACAGCGCTCGATCCGGTCTTCACGATCGGCAGCCAGCTCACGGAGACCCTGCGCGCCCACCGCCGCGTTTCCGCGCAGGAGGCCAGGCGGAGGGCCGTCGAGATGCTCGACGCAGTGGGCATCGTCGATCCGGAGCGGCGCTTCGGCGCCTATCCGCACGAGCTCTCCGGCGGAATGCGCCAGCGCGTGGTCATCGCGCTGGCGCTCATCTGCGGGCCCGAGCTCCTCATCGCGGACGAGCCCACCACCGCCGTCGATGCGACCGTCCAGCTCCAGCTGCTCCGGCTCGTCCGCTCCGCCTGCACAGCCGCGGGGACCGCGGTCCTCTTCATCACGCACGATCTGGGCGTCGTGAGCCGGCTCTGCGACCGGATGGCGACGATGTACGCCGGGGAGATCGTGGAGACCGGGCCCGTGGATCAGGTGCTGAATGCTCCCGGCCACCCGTACACCGCCTCTCTCCTCGGCGCGCTGCCGCGGCCCGACAGGCGCGGTCACCGCCTCATGAGCATCCCCGGACGGGTGCCGGTTCCCGGGACGGAGCCTCCGGGATGCTGGTTCGCCGACCGCTGCGCCTTCGCGGTCGCCGCATGCGCCGATGCCCATCCTCCCCTCGCGCCCGCCGGCGGCGAGCTGCACAGCCGGTGCCTGCGCACCGGGGAGCTCGGGGACGCACTGCGCACGCTCGCACACGGCAGGTTGGACGAGTCCGAATCCACGGCACCCGATGTGGAACGAGCGCCCGCTGCTCACGCGCACACGATCGGCACGCACGCGGACGGAGAGGAGAGGCCATGAGCGAATCCATCATCACGGCGCGGGACGTGCGCGTGGAGTTCCGGGCCGGACGGAACCGCTCCGTGACGGCCGTCGACGGCGTCGACATCGACGTTCCCGCCCGCACCGCGGTGGGGCTCATCGGCGAGTCCGGCTCCGGCAAGTCCACGCTCGTCCGCGCGCTCCTGGCCCTCGTCCCGGTCTCGTCCGGGAGCGTCGAATGGGAGGGCAGGGACATCAGCCGCCTGCGCGGGGCCGACCTCGTCCGCTTCCGCACCACGGCGCAGATGGTCTTCCAGGATCCGCACAGCGCCCTCGATCCGCGCAGACGAATCCTCACCAGCATCGTCGAGCCGCTCCGCGTGCTCAGGATCGGGACCAGGGCCGAACGAGAGGCCAGGGCCGAGGAGATGCTCACCCAGGTGGGCCTGCGCATGGACCAGGCCATGCGCTTCCCCCACCAGCTCAGCGGCGGACAGAAGCAGCGGGCCTGCATCGCCCGCGCCCTCATCGTGGAGCCCCGGGTGCTCATCTGCGACGAGTCGGTCGCCGCCCTGGACGTCGCCCTCCAGGCCGAGATCCTCAATCTGCTCGGCGACCTGCGCGAAGAGCTGAATCTCGCGCTAGTCTTCATCAGCCACGATCTCTCCGTCGTCGCCCATATCAGCGACCATCTCCACGTCATGCACCTGGGGAAGACGGTCGAGACAGGACCCACCGAGCAGGTCACGCGGTCGCCCCAGCAGGAGTACACGGAGAAGCTGCTGGCTTCGCAGCTCACGGTGGGCGGGCCCGACCAGCCGCTGCTCGGCGCAGGGACGACGGACCCGGGAAGGACGCGCTCATGAAGGTCACGTCCCTCATCGCCACCCGTCTCCTCTCCACCGTTCCCACTGTGCTCCTGGCCACCGTGGTCGTCTTCCTCCTCATCCGGCTCATCCCCGGCGATCCCGCCAATGCGATCGCGGGCGAGTACGCCACGCCGGAGCGCCTCGCGGAGATCCGGTCTCAGCTGGGCCTGGACCTCTCCCTGCCCATGCAGTACCTCACCTGGCTCGGAGGCGTGCTCACCGGCGATCTCGGGGTGTCCTTCATGACGGGGCAGGGCGTGGCCGGGCTCATCCTCGAGCGGCTCCCCGTCACTCTCGCGCTCACCACGATGGGACTGCTGGTCGCGGTCATCGTGGGCCTGCCCACCGGCATCCTCTCCGCCTCACGGGCCGGCGGACGCCTCGACCGGTTCCTCACCACCGGTGCGACCCTCGGCCTCGCCATCCCCAACTTCTGGCTCGGGATGGTGCTCATCCTCGTCTTCAGCGTCGTTCTGGGCTGGCTCCCGGGCCCCGGCGGACCGCTCTTCTCCGACGACCCCGTGGGAGCGCTCAGGGCCGCTCTCCTGCCGGCCGTCGCGCTCGGACTCGTCGGCGGTGCGGAGATCTGCAGGCAGGTGCGCAGCGCGATGGTCGAGGACCTCTCCAGCGACCATGTGCGCACGCACCGCGCCAAGGGGCTGCCCTGGCGCCGCATCCTCTGGCTGCATTCGCTGAAGAACTCCAGCCTGCCGTTCCTCACGATCGTGGGCCTGCAGATCTCCCGCCTGCTCTCCGCGGCGGTGGTCGTCGAGACCGTGTTCGGCCTCTCCGGGCTGGGCACGCTCATCGTCACCTCGACGAACCAGCGGGAGTACCTGATCGTCCAGGGAGTGGTGCTCGTGATGGCGCTGCTGGTGATCTTCACCAACCTCCTCGTCGACATCCTCTACCGCGTCATCGACCCAAGGATCCGCTGATGAGCACACCGACAACGACCCAGACCGCCTCCGGCACCGCAGGCACGGCGCCGGTCAGGGCGAGGAAGCCCAGGATCGTCCGCGTCCTCAGCATCGCGATCCTCCTGCTGGCGCTGGTCCTGCTGCTGGCGGGCCGCTGGCTCACGCCGTACGACCCGGACGCACAGGATCTCACTCAGGTCTTCCAGGGCCCCGGGGCGCAGCACTGGCTGGGCACGGACGACCTGGGCCGCGACGTCCTGTCCCGGATGATCGCCGGCGGGCAGGCCACCATCGCCGCCGCGCTGTTCGCGGTGGCCGTCGCCCTGGGCCTCGGCCTGCCGGTGGGCATCGCCGCCGGCTACCTGGGCGGCTGGGTGGACACCGCCCTCATGCGCGTCGTGGACGCCCTGCTCGCCTTTCCCGCCATCGTGCTCGCCATCGGGGTGACCGCCTCGATGGGCATCGGACTCTTCAACGCGATGTTCGCGGTGGGCATCGTGCTCGCTCCCGCAATCGCCCGCCTGGCACGTGCGCAGACCCTGAGCGTCAAGGAGATGACATATGTCGAGGCCGCACGCTCATTCGGGGCACGCGGGATGCGCGGCATCGTGCTGCCCCACATCCTGCCCAACATGATCCAGCCGGTGATCGTGCAGACCTCGATCATCTTCGGCCTCGCGATGCTGGCCGAGGCCAGCCTCAGCTTCCTGCAGCTGGGAGTGCAGGCCCCGGGCTCCTCCTGGGGCGCGGTGCTCTCCCGCGCCTACTCGTTCATGAGCCAGGCTCCCCTGGCGATCCTGGTGCCGGGCATCGCGATCGCGCTCATGGTCTTCGCCGCGAACATCATGGCGGACGAGTTCCAGGAGTGGCTGGACCCCAAGCGGAGGAGCTGAGGGAGCCGCCTCAGCCCCCGCCGGCCGCCCCCTGGGCATCATCCGGCGCTCCGCCGTCCGGCGAGGTCGCCCGCTCGGGCTCCGGAACAGCGGCGTCGGGCCCAGGCATTCTGAGATCGCCCTCCGGCAGTGGGCCCCGGTAGCCGATCACCGCGAGGTACAGGCGGGTCGCCTGATCGATGACGTGGTCCCGCTGCCCGGGCGCACGGCGGATCTCACGGGCGGCGTCCATGAGGACCGCACGCATGATGCCCGCGGCGTACTCCACGGTGACGCGCGGCTGCGCGAGCCCCGCGTCCACGAGGCTGCGGATATGGCCGCGGGTCCTGTGGGCCGGGCGGGACACCGTCTCCTCGAAGATCTCGCGCACGCGCGCATCGTGCTCGGCGCGGTTCGCGATCTCCTCGACCAGTTCGAGGCTCTCGACGTACACGGTGATGAACGCCTCCGTGGACGCGCGGGAGAGGAGCACGGGGTCGTCCGCCGTGGCGCCCGTGTGATGGTGCGCCTCGAGGAGCTCCTCGCGCAGCTGCTCGGCCACCCCGCGGAAGACCTCGGCCTTCGTGGCGAAGTACACGTAGAAGCTCGGCCGCGACACCTCTGCCGCCGCGGCGATCTCCCCGATCGTGGCGCCGGCATAACCGCGCCGCGAGAAGACCGCCCTGGCTCCGCGGAGCAGGGCGGTCTTCGTCGCGGAGTCGTGCTCGCGCCGGATCGCCCGCGCGGCGGCCCAGTCTGCGTCGCCGATCTGGCTGCGTGCCATGCGGGCTCCTCCCCTGTACGACGTCGGCCGTGAGGGCGCACACCGCTCAGACCGCCCGTGACCGGCGTCTCAGGCGTCTGCGGAGGCGAACTCGCGGCGCAGTTTGTACTTCTCGATCTTATTGGTCGGGGTACGGGGGATGTCGTCGACGATCCTCACATGCCTGGGCCGCATGAACTTCGGCATCGTCGCATCGGCGTGATCCCGCAGAACCTCCTCGGTCAGGGCCGCCCCCTCGGCGGCGACCACATAGGCGACGATGTCGTCCTCATCGCCCTCCGCGCCGGGGACGGCGAAGACCGCGGACATCTGGACATCGGGATGCGTGTTGAGCAGATCCTCCACCTGGAACGAGGAGAGGTTCTCTCCCCGCACCCGGATCCGGTCTCCCAGCCGGTCGATGAAGCGGAAGGAGCCGTCCTCGTCCTGGATCGCGGAGTCACCCGTGTGGAACCAGCCCCCGCGCCATGCCTTCTCCGTCGCCTCCGGCCTGCCCAGGTACTCGAGCATCATGAGGTTCGGGATCAGGGGCCTCACCGCCAGCTCTCCCGGCTCCCCCGGCGCGCAGGGCCGGTCGTCCGGGTCGAGGACCGCAGCTTCGCAGAACTCGGCGGGGAACCCCATCGCGCCCTTGACCGTGACGGTCTCTCCATCCACCACCGCGGTGCCGCGCCGGGCGCAGTCGGCGAGGATGTCCTCGTCACGTCTGCCCCTGCGCAGCCGCTCCGGCGTCCCGGTGCCGGGCGGGCACTCGCGCAGCATCAGCTTGAGGGGTGCGCCGGACTCCGTCTGGCCGAATCCGGCGGAGACGAAGTCGATGCCGAACCGCCGTGCGACCTCCGTGTGGTGGAGCGGCAGGGGCTGCATGTGCACCTTGCAGAGGGTGTTATCCCGGTCGTGCTCCGTGGGCGGCGCCTTCATGAGCCAGGGCACCATGACATCGAGCAGGATCGCCGAGGTCGCCCGCCGCAGCGCGATGCGGTCCCAGAACTCCGAGGGCGAGAAGCGATTCCACATCGCCGTCTCGCAGCCGGCCCAGATCGCCTTGCCGAAGTTCGCGAAGGCACCGCCCACGTGGTACATCGGCAGGTCGTTGTAGACGACGTCCTCATGGTCGAGGTTCCCCCGCATGCCGAAGGTGTACTGGTTGACCCACAGGTGCGGCTGGAGAACGCCCTTCGCCGGCCCCGTGGTGCCCGAGGTGTAGATGATGTTCGCCGGGTCGCCGGGGCCCACGCTGATCCGGGGACGGGCTCGGTCCGCCGTCACCGCCGACCACGGGATGCGCGGCGCCGAGGCCGCAGCCGTCTCCGCCTGCTCCTCACCGAGCACCACAAGGCGCGTCCCGTCGGCGCCCTCGTACTCCGCCCACACCTCGTCGATGCGGCCGGCGTGCTCGGGGTCGGAGACGATGAGCTGCGGCCGGGTGTCGTTCAGCTGGTAGGACAGCAGCCTGCCCCGGTACGAGAAGTTCACCGGGCAGTAGACGGCACCGGCCTTCCAGCAGCTGAAGATCGTCTGCGCCGCGAGAACGCTGTTCGTGGTGAGGACGGAGACTCTGTCGCCCTTCTGCAGTCCCAGGGCGGCGAAGCCTCCCGCCATCCTGTCGGTGGCCGCCGCGAACTCGCGGTAGGTGATCTCCGTGCCCGCCTCCCCGTCGTAGATGCAGACGGCGTCGGGGCGGTGCTCGGCCCAGTGGTCGAGCCGGTCGAGCAGGGTGACGCCGTCAGCGGTGAGCTTCGCGAGGATGGCGGCGCCATCGGCGGCGGTCGTGGTCTCAGCGGTCATTGCGGTACTCCTTCGTCCACGTATGCGTGTGCATGGGGCTGTGCGGCCGTTCCCGTGCTCCCGATCGGCCCCGGGTTCCTGCGGAGGCCCAACGCTCATGGCCGCACCCCGAACGACGGCGCTCCGAGGAGGCGGGGCAGGACGCGGTAGGCGTCCTCGGCCCATTCGCACAGCCGGCGCCGAGTGGTGCGCGGATCGATGATGTCCTGCACGCTGAACGTCTCTGCCGTCCGGAAGCGCGAGGACACCCTCTCGAGCTCCGCCGTCAGGGCCGCGAGCATGGCTTCGCGGTCCGTGCTCCGCTCGAGCTCCGCACGGAAGGCGGCCTCGATCCCGCCCTGCGGAGGCAGGGATCCCCAGTCCCCCGAAGGCCACGCCCAGCTGCGCACCGCGCGGTGCCGGTTGACTATGCCGGCACCGCCCACGCCGTAGACCCGGCGCAGGATGATCTCCGCCTGCGGGACCCTCGCCTGGTACACGGCGGTGAGCGCACGTGCCCCCGCGCGAATCGTCGCGGCCCCCTCCGCCTGCAGACCGATCGTCATCCCGGCCTGATCGGTGAGGCTCACGATCGGCAGATGGAAGGTCTCGCACAGGTCCACGAGCCGCTCCACGGCCTGTGCGCCCTCACGCGAGAGGGTCGCGCCGCTGCGGGGATCCGCCGTGATGACTCCCACGGGCCTGCCTGCGAGCCGGGCGAGGGCGGTGTACGTCCCGTCGCCGTACTCGGCGAACCGGAAGACGGAGCCGCGGTCGAACACCGCCTCGAGAATGGGGTCGATCGCGTAGATCCTCCGCGGATTCCGCGGGATGGCGCGAGCCAGCACTTCCTCGGCATGGGGACCGGGGTCCGCATTCTCGATGACCGGCGGAAGCTCGTCCACCGAGGACGGCAGGTAGGAGAGGAAGCTGCGCACCACCGCGTAGGCGGTCTCCTCATCGGGGACGAACCGTTCGACGGTGCCGTTGCCGCGGTGCACCGCCTCCCCGCCGAGGCCTTCCTTGTCGAGGTCTTCGCCCGTCGCAGCCCGGACCACCGGCGGACCCGCCGTGAAGAGCTGACCCACGCCGGAGACCATCACCCCGAAGTGGGACATGACGAAGCGGGCGGCGCCCAGACCCACGGTGGGTCCCGCGCACACGGAGACGACGGGGACGCGCGAGAGGTTCTCCACGACGGAGTCCCAGCCCGGGTTCACGGGCAGGTACATGGCTCCCGCCTCCAGCACCTTCTTGACGCTGCCGCCGCCGCTCGCACCGTCGAGGACGCGGACGAGAGGCACCCGCATCTCGCCCGCGAGCTTCTCCGCGAAGATCTGCTTCTCGTGCACCGCAGCGTCTCCGGAGCCGCCCCGGATCGTGAAGTCGTCGACGCCCAGGAGCGCCCGACGCCCGTCCAGCCGGGCCGTGCCGGTCAGGTGGTTCGAGGGCCTGAAGCCCACGAGGCTCCCGTCATCGGCGTAGCGGCCGGCCCCTGCGAGCGGGCCGATCTCCTCGTAGCTGCCGGCATCGGCAAGTGCGGCGATGCGCTCCGGCGCCGTCATCTTTCCGTCGGCCCGCTGCTTGGCGATCTTCGCTTCGCCGCCCAGCTTCGCCGCCTCCGCGTGCCTCCACCGGATCTCCTCCAGTTCCTCCGCCCACGGCTCCGCATCCTCTTGCCCGGGCCCGCCCTCCGCAGCGTCCGCGCCCTCCGACCGCGAGGCTCCGGGGGCGCTGACGGCAAGGTCCTCAGCGGTCCCGGCACCGGCACCCGGACGCCCGAAGGCGAGCACCTGTCCGACCTGCACGAGATCCCCAGCCCGAACGCACACCTCGTCGACGACGAGGCCCACGGGGGTCCGGACGGGATGCTCCATCTTCATCGCCTCGACCACCGCCGCATCGGCGCCGGCCGGCAGCTCCTCCCCGGCCTCGAGCCCCAGGGACACGACGACGCCGGCGAGCTGCGCCCTGATGACCACAGCGCCGTCGGGGACGGCGCGGGTCCCGCCCTCCTCGGCGGCCGTGCTCTCGGGCAGGGCGGCACTGCTCGGGGAGGGGACGCCGTCGCACGGAAGCTCATGGGCGAGCAGCCTCGACAGCCCGGCATCGAGATAGCCCGTGCCGACCCGCCCTGAGAGGAACTCCTCATCGGTCAGCACCCCGTGCAGGAGCGCACGGCTGCTCATGAGCGGGTCGATCCGGAGCTCCTCGAGTGCGCGCGCCGCCGCGGCCGCCGCCCCCTCGAAGGTCTCGGCGCGGGTGATGACCTTCGCGACCAGGGAGTCGAACCGGGGGCTGATGACGGCCCCCTTGCGCAGCGCCGTGTCCACGCGCACATAGCGCCCGGAGGGGAGGGACAGGTGTTCGATCCGCCCGGTCGAGGGCACAGGGTACCCCGCTCCGTCGAGGTGCTCGGCGTTCACCCGGGCCTGGAGGGCGAAGCCCGAGGCCGCGGGCGGCTCCGCCAGCCCGGCCTCGGCGAGGGTGGCGCCTGCGGCGATGCGGAGCTGGGCGGCGACGAGGTCGACTCCCGTGATCTCCTCGGTCACCGTGTGCTCGACCTGCAGGCGGGGGTTCACCTCCATGAAGTGGAAGCGGCCGTCCTCGACGAGGAACTCCACGGTCGCCAGGGACTTCAGGCCGACACCGTCTGCGATGCGCAGCGCCGCAGCGAGGATGCGCCGCCGCATCTCTTCGGGCAGGTCCGGGCTCGGGGCCACCTCGATGAGCTTCTGGTTGCGCCGCTGGACCGAGCAGTCCCGCTCCCAGAGATGCTGCGTGCGGCTTCCGTCCCCCACCACCTGGACCTCGATGTGCCGCGGGGACTCCACCAGCCGCTCGAGGAAGACGTCGGCAGTGCCGAAGAACTGCTCCGCCTCGCGGGCGCAGTCGGCGATCGCCGCAGCGAGGTGCTCCGCCTCGGTCACCTTCCGCAGTCCGCGGCCGCCGCCGCCCGAGGTCGCCTTGACCATCACCGCTCCGTGCGCGCGCAGGAACGCCTCCGCCTCCTCCGCGGAAGGCGCGAGTCCGGTGGCGGGCACGACCGGCACTCCGAGCCGCTGTGCGAGGTCGCGGGCCGCGGCCTTGTCTCCGAACGTCTCGAGAGCCTCCGGACTCGGGCCCGCGAAGGTCAGGCCCGCCTCGGCACAGGCTCGTGCGAATGCGGCGCTCTCGGAGAGGAAGCCGTAGCCGGGGTGGACGAGCCGGGCCCCGGTCCGCTCCGCCGCGGCGATGATCTGTGCGATGTCCAGGTACGGGGCGGGGCCGGTCCCTTCGAGCCGGACCACGGCGTCCGCGCGGCGCGTGTGAAGGTCGTCATCCTCCGCACAGACGGCGACAGCCGTGGATCCCACTGCGTGGACCGCATCGATGATGCGGACGGCGACCTCGCCGCGGTTGGCAATGAGGACAGTGGGCATCGGGGCTCCCGAACAATATTGACATCAGTGTCAATATGAAGTGAAACACCTACTGACGTCTGTGTCAACGACACGACTCCCACCCGCTCGCCCTCAGGGCCCGCATATTCCGTTCGGCACCCTCCCACGGCGTGGTGCGAAACGGAATATGCGGGCCCTGGGGCACGATTGCGCGTCACACTCCCGAAACACCCGGTTGTATAGGCTGTGCGCCATGCCAGAAGCATCTTCCGCACCACTGCGGGACACAACCTCCGCCGTCCCGCCCTCCACGCACTACTCCGATCAGCTGCAGGCCGCCACGGACGCCGCGCTGGGGACCGAGCGCCACCCCGGCTCGGCCTTCGCCGGCGCGAGCGACGAGCTGCGCGACCGCCTCGAGGCCCATGTCGAGAGCGTCCGCGAGGAACTGGTCGCACTCATGCTGGACCTCGCCGCACACCCGGAGACCGCATTCGAGGAGCACCGCTCCAGCCGGGCCATCGTGGACCTCCTCGCCCGCCACGGCATCGAGGCCGAGCTGGGCGTCCACGGCCTCGAGACGGCCATCCGCGCGGAGATCCCCGCGCCGGCGGGGATCGGAGACGCACCCACCCTCGCAGTGCTCTCCGAGTACGACGCCCTCCCGGTCATCGGCCACGGCTGCGGGCACAACGTCATCGCGGTGATGGGCCTCGGCGCCTTCCTCGGCCTGGCGAAGCTGGCCGCGGAGGACCCGGCGGCGGTCCCCGCCCGCATCGTCTACCTCGGCACGCCGGCCGAGGAGGGCCACACCGGCAAGGAGATCATGGCGCGGGCCGGCGCCTTCGACGGCCTCGACGCCGCCGTCATGGCCCACGGCTACGGCTACGACCTCGCCGACCAGCTCTGGCTGGGCCGCCGCACCCTCACGGTGGAGTTCCACGGGCACACAGCCCACGCCTCGGCACAGCCCTTCATGGGCCGCAACGCCCTCGATGCGGCCTCGCTCATGTACCAGGGCCTGGGAGTGCTCCGGCAGCAGGTGCCGCCCACGGACCGCATCCACGCCGTCATCACCTCCGGCGGCGACCGCGCCAGCGTCATCCCGGACTACGCGCGCGTCGAGATGTACGTCCGCTCCCCCGCCCCCGAGACCCTCCGCGACCTCTCGCGCCGCGTCGAGAACGTCGCCCAGGGGGCGGCGCTCATGACCGACTGCGGTGTGAGCGTGAACTGGGACGAGCACCCGGCCTCCCTGCCCGTGCGCACCAACGAGGCGCTCACGGGCCGCTGGGTCGAAGCCCAGCGCAGGCGCGGCCGCGATCCGCTGCCCCGCGGCGTCGTCTCGGAGACGCTCGCCGCCTCGACGGACTTCGGCAACGTGAGCTACCGCCTGCCCGGCCTCCATCCGCTCATCAGGATCAGCGACGCCGAGGTGGCCCTCCACACCCGCGAGTTCGCCGCCGCCGCGACCTCGGAGCTCGCGCAGTCCGCCGCCGCGGACGGCTCCTACGGCCTCGCCGCGACCCTCCTCGACGTCGCACACGACCCCGATCTGGCCCGCGCCGTCGCCGAGGAGTTCGAGGCGGCGGGCGGCGCCATCGACGTCGAGCGCTACTTCGACTGACCCGCCCCCGAGGCGCTTTCCCCGTGCCAGGCCCCACCCGGGGCCGGGCACACCGCGCACGGCACCGCCCGCCGCGCGCCCCACGACACTTCCGACGGAGATCCCATGGACAACACCGCACTGGACCCCAAGGTCCGGCTCACCAGGACGGACAGACTGCTCAACGGCGTCGAGCGGGTCGGCAACAGGCTGCCCGAACCGTTCATGCTCTTCCTCCTCCTCTTCCTCCTCACCGGCATCGTCTCCACGGCGATGGAATGGGCCGGGGTGGTCGTCGAGGTGCCCGGGAGCGAGGAGCCCACCGTCATCAGGGGCCTCTTCACCGCAGAGGGCCTCACGTGGCTGACCACGAACCTCGGGCAGAACTACATCGGCTTCCCGCCGCTGCTCACCGTCATGCCCATCCTCCTCGCGATCGGCATCGCACAGCACTCCGGCATGCTCGCCGCAGGCGTCCGCAAGATGTTCGGCTCCTCGCCCCGCTGGATGCTGCCGTACGTGGTGGGCTTCGTGGGCGTCGTCGCCTCGATCATGGCCGACTCCGCCTTCGTCGTGATCCCGCCGCTGGCCGCTCTCGTGTTCAAGGCCGCCGGGCGCCACCCCGTCGCCGGTCTGCTGGGCGGCTTCGCGGCCGCAGGCGCCGGCTACTCGACGAACATCTTCCCCACCAGCCTCGACGCGCTCTTCGCCGGCATCACGAACTCGGTCATGGAGTCGCTGCCCGGCGTCGACGCCACCGTCGTCAACCCCGTCTCCAACTGGTGGTTCAACATCACCGCCTCGCTGATCCTGGGCCTCGTGGCCGGTTTCATCATCGACCGCGTGATCGAGCCGCGCATGGTCCGCCAGGGCGTGCCGGTCGACGAGGTCGCCGTGGACGGCGAGGACTCCGGCAGCACCGACGCCGAGCACATGCGGGCCAAGCTCACTCCGCAGGAGAACAAGGGCCTCCTCATGGCCGTCATCAGCGCCGTGGTGCTCACCGGCCTCATCCTCTTCGCGACCCTGATCCCGAACTCGCCGTGGCGCAACGAGGAGGGCGGCTTCCTCCCCCAGTCCCCGCTGCTGAGCTCCATCGTGTTCATCGTCTTCGCGTACTTCGTGGTCGTCGGCATCGCGTACGGCATGGTCGTGGGCACGCTGCGCTCCACCAAGGACGTCGTGCGGATGATGGGCGATGCGCTCCAGGAGATGATGCCGTTCATCGTGCTGGCGTTCATCCTGGGCCAGTTCATCGCACTGTTCAACTGGTCCGGCATCGGCTCGTGGATCGCGGTCACGGGAGCGAACGGCCTCGAGGGGATCGGCCTCACCGGCTTCCCGGCGCTCGTGGGCTTCATCGTCCTCGCGAGCTTCCTCAACCTGTTCATCATCTCCGGCTCCGGCATGTGGACGATCATGGCCGCCGTGTTCGTCCCCATGTTCGCGATCCTCGGCTACGAGCCCGCCGCCACGCAGGCCGCCTTCCGCGTGGGCGATTCCGCCACCCAGGTCATCACACCCATGAACCCCTACATGGTGGTGCTGCTGGGACTGCTCAGAAAGTACGAGCCCGAGGCCGGCCTCGGCTCCCTCATCGCCCGCATGCTGCCGTTCGTCATCCCGTTCTGGCTCGTGTGGACCGGCATCCTCGCGGTGTTCTACTTCGCCGGGCTGCCGCTGGGCCCGGGGCAGGACTTCTTCCTGGGCTGAGCCGGCGCGTGGCGGCTCGCGGCCTCGTCGCTGACAGCCTCGGCGGCGCGGCCTCGGCGGCGCGGCCTCGGCGTCCCATGGCACTTTCTGACGGTGCAGGCAGGCACCCACCTGCCCGCACCGTCAGAAAGTGCCATACCGTGAGGCGCGAGGGACTAGCGGGCGAGCCAGTCGTCGAGCGTGACGGAGTCGATCTCGGCGTCGATGGGGACGAGGCCGCCTCGGGCGATCGCGGGCCCGAGGTACGGCAGCTCGCCCATGAGGAGCACCCGCCGGCCGCCCACGGAGCCGCGCACGCCGCGGATGCGCCGGGCCGCCGCGCGCACGGTCGAGACCTCGGGTCCGCGGATCGCCGCGATGCCCACTCCGCCGGACTCCTGCCCGTTCCCGGCACCGGGGGCCCGATCGCCGCGCACGAGCGCCGCGGTGAACTCCGCCGCGCTGTCGACGGGCAGAGCGGCGATGCGCATGGTCGGGACGACGGCGACGGGTCCCAGACTGGCTCGCCCCACGAGATCGTCGATGAGCTCGTACCACTGCGTGGAGCGGACGAGCACCACCTCGGGACCCGCCCCCGCCTGCGAGACGCCGCCCGCACCAGCCGCACCAGCCGCACCAGCCGCACCAGCCGCACCAGCCGCACCAGCCGCACCAGCCGCACCAGCGCGACGGTACACCTCCTCCTGCACGGCCTTGCCCCGGTAGTAGCCGAAACGCCGGTGAACCGCCGGGTCCGCGGCGCCTGCGATGGAGACGCAGATCAGCCTGGGCACACCGGCCCGCCGCATCGCATTCACGATGTTCTGGGCACTGCCTGCGAAGAAGTCCACGGCCTTCCGGACGGACATCGTCTCGAGGTTGAGCGCATCCACGGCGGCATCAGCGCCCCGCAGGGCCGCCTCGAGTCCCGTGCCTGACAGCGCGTCCACCCCCGTGCTCCGGCTGGCCCGCACCACCTCGTGACCGGAGTCCTCGAGCGCGCTCGCGATCCTGCTGCCGATCATCCCCGTCGCACCGAGCACTGTGATCCTCATGCGGCCACGCTACGGGGACGCATGAGCGGGAGTCACGGGTGCGGACGCGGACAGAGACGCCCCCGCCCGCATCCCGGACCGCCGACTGCGCCGCTCACCTGCCGCGCGGGGATCCTCCCTTGATGATCAGCACGGCGGCGATGGCGGCGAGCCAGACGTTGTGCGAGACCGCGACCCCTTCGCCCTTGGGGCGCAGGCGGTCGCTCTTCGTGAACTCCTCGGTCCGGAAGTACATCGTGAGCATGCCGGCGCTGAAGCCGCCCAGCGCCAGGCCCGCGAGCCGGGTCGGGATGAACGGTGCGAGCAGGGTCGCGCCCACGGCCACCTCGGCGGCGGCGAGCAGCTTTCCGAACTGCTCAGCGTCCAGCTTCTCCAGCGCGGGGAATCCCTTGGCCGCCATCGACTGCAGGTATGCCGCGCTGGACTCGCTGAGCCCGAGCTTGTCGACGCCGGCATTGAGGATGGTGACGCCGCTGGCGCCTCGGAGGATCGCAGTGGTGAGCGAACGCGACATGGTGAGCCTTTCGGTGTGCGGATGGCACGGCGGCGGGCCGGTGAGCCCTGCGCGTGCGGAAGCGGAGCCACCCTATCGAAGGCTCGCACGCCCGCGGGAGCACATTGCGAAGGATGACTTTCAGGTCACATCCACGGCCGCCAACCACCGGGGAAGGTTCCACTCTTGACGAAGATATAGAACGTGTGTTCGACTGTGCGCATGAGGTGGAGCGGCGCAGAGGTGGAGAAGCCCGGTGCCAAGCTGTTCGGGCTGCAGGGGCTCGTCCGCAGCGTCCGCACACCCGAATTCGCGGGGATGACCTTCCACGAGGTGCTGGCGAAGTCCGCGCTCAACCGGGTGCCCCCGGCCAGCTCCATGCCGTTCCGCTGGACGGTGAACCCCTACCGCGGCTGCTCCCACGCCTGCGTGTACTGCTTCGCCCGCAACTCGCACACCTATCTGGACATGGACGCGGGCCTGGACTTCGACCGGCAGGTGGTGGTCAAGGTGAACGCCGCCGATGTGCTCAGCGCCGAACTCGCGCGCTCCCGCTGGTCCCGCGAGCACGTCGCCCTGGGCACGAACACTGATCCCTACCAGCGGGCGGAGGGCCACTATCGGCTCATGCCCGGCATCATCTCCGCCCTCGCGGACAGCGGGACCCCGTTCTCCGTGCTGACGAAGGGCACACTGCTGCGCCGCGACCTGCCGCTGCTCGCAGAGGCCGCGGAGCAGGTGGAGGTGGATCTCGCGATGTCGATCGCGGTGTTCGACGACGCACTGCAGCAGGCCGTGGAACCGGGCACTCCCCGCACCGCGGCGCGGCTTGCGACGGTGCGCGCCGCCGCCGACCTGGGCTTCCGGGTCACGGTCTTCCTCATGCCGGTGATGCCCAAGCTCACGGACTCGCGCGAGCAGCTCGATCTGGCGCTCGGTTCCATCCGGGAGGCGGGCGCTTCCCGCGTGGTCTACGGCGCGCTCCACCTCCGGCCCGGGACCCGGGAGTGGTTCCTCGAGTGGATCGAACGCGAGCACCCGGAGCTGCTGGAGCGGTACCGGAGGATGTACGGGGGCTCGTCCTACGCCTCGGCCCGCTACCGGGAATGGCTGGACGAGCGGATGCGGCCGCTGCTGAAGAAACACGGGCTGAGCGCCAAGGCCGATGACGACACCCCCGAGGCCCGCCGCTTCGCCCGGCAGCGCGCGGCACGGGAGAACCGGGCCCACGGCGCGGGCGTCCCCGCGCTGGAACCGCTCGTGCCCACGCTGTTCTGAACCGCCCTCGCCGGCCTCAGATCAGCATTTCGGAGCCCAGCACGATGGTCCTGTCCGGCGGCAGGCGGAAGGCCTCGGTGCGGTCGGCCTGGTTCTTCTCCATCGCGAGGAACAGCGTCTTCCGCCAGTTCCGGAGCCGGTGGGCGCCCCGCGGGTGCAGTGCCAGGACCGAGAGGAAGTAATGGGCCTCGGAGAGGTCGATCCCGAGGGCGGCGAGGCGGTCGGCGGCGAGTGCCAGATTGTGCGGGACGTCCGGGGCATCGGTGAAGCCCACCGACACCGTCACCTTCACCACCCCGCCGGCGGGCACGCCGCCCGCGCCGGCCTCGACCGCTTCGACCGCCTCGCCTCCCATCCCAGCCGCGCATGCCTCGACCCGGATCCTCTCGTCCGCCGGAACATGGGGCACGTTCGCATCCGCGAATCGCACGATGACGACGCGCTCGTGGAGCATGCGCAGGCTTCTCACGCACTGCATCATGGCCAGCGGGGTGGTGTCCGCACTGCGGTGTGGGAACACTGCGGTTCCGGGCACGCGGGTGACCGGATCAGCGGGGAGTGCACAGACGAAGGGCGCCAGCGGCCCCTCGATGCGCCTGCGCTCCGCGGCGACCCGTTCGAACCCCTGCCGCCAGGTGAGCATGAGCACGAGCACGACGCCGCCGATCACGAGCGGCAGCCAGCCGCCCACCAGGAGCTTGGCGGAGTTCGCCGCGAAGAGCAGGAGCTCGAGCAGACCCACCGCACACACGTACGCGGCGATCCGCCACCGCCCCCAGCCCCAGACGACGCCTGCGAACACGAGGAAGATCGCCGACTCCAGCACGAAGGTGCCCGTGACCGCGAGACCGTAGGCCTCGGCCAGCCGGGTGGAGGAGGCGAAGAGCAGGACCAGCGCCATGACCCCGGCGAAGAGCGTCCAGTTCACGGCCGGCAGGTAGATCTGCCCCTCCTCCCGCCGCGAGGTGTGGCGCACCGCGAGCCGCGGGAGCAGTCCCAGCCGGATCGCCTGCCGGGTCACGGAGAACGCTCCGGAGATCACGGCCTGCGAGGCGATGACGGTGGCGACGACCGCGAGGATGAGCAGGGGCGCGCGGAGGGCGGGCGGAGCGAGGTGGAAGAACGGGTTGGCGACGGCCTCGGGCGCGGCGATGACGGCCGCACCCTGCCCGAGGTACACGAGGGCGAGCCCCGGCATCGCGACGGTGAGCCACGCCAGGCGGACGGCGCGGGCGCCGAAGTGACCCAGGTCGGCATAGAGCGCCTCGGCCCCGGTGACGGTGAGGACGACGGCACCGAGGAGCACGAATGCGGCGAGGGGATGGCGGGTGAGCAGCTCCACCGCCCAGTGCGGGGACAGGCTCGCGAGGATCCGAGGGTGGGCGAGGACGTGCGGCACGCCCAACGCCGCGAGGGTGAGGAACCAGCCCAGCATGATCGGGCCGAAGGCCCTGCCCACCCCGCCCGTGCCGAAGGGCTGCACCGCGAACAGCAGCGCGAGGATCGCCGCGGAGACCGGGACCACGAGGGGTGCGAGGCCCGGGGAGAGCACCGTCATGCCCTCGGCGGCGCTGAGGACGGAGATGGCGGGGGTGATGAGCGAATCGCCGTAGAAGAGCGCGGCGCCCACCATGCCGAGCGCGGTGACGACGAGGAGGCTGCGGCGGCCCGTGATCCGCCGCCGCAGCAGAGCGACGAGTGCGAGAATGCCGCCCTGGCCCTCGTTGTCCGCGCGGGTCACCAGCAGCACGTACTTGACCGTGACGATGAGGGTGAGGGTCCACAGCACGAGCGAGATGGTGCCGTACACGTTCTCGGGCGTCACGGGGACGGCGTTGTGGTCCATGCTGAACGCGGTGTGCAGGGCGTAGAGCGGGCTGGTCCCGATGTCGCCGAAGACCACGCCGAGGCTGCCGACCACCGCCGCCGCGGACCCGGCGCTCCTTGAGGAGAACATGGAACTCAGTGTGCACCCGCGCGGGGCGGCGGGAACCTGCGAAGTGGCAGGGTCTTTCCGGGATCGCACGGGGCCGCGCGGGCCTGCTCCCCCGACGGCCGTGTCGTACGCTTAGGGCACCTTGCCGAACCGGCAGCGCCTCCCCGCAGGTCGCACTGCCGGACCGGCGCCGCACTGCCCCCGACCCCGCGAGGTTCCCCGTGCCGCTCTGGGCCGTCATCGCCGCCGTCTGCGCCGTCGTCATCGTCACAGCCGTCTGGCTCATCGCCGTCCGCAACCGCCTCGTCCGCGCGCGCAACCGCTCGCACGAGGCCCTCAGGGGCATCGACGTGGCCCTCGAGACCCGCTTCGATCAGGTGAAGGCGCAGGCCGAGACCGCCTCGGGCGCGGTCTCGAAGGAGGTGGAGATGGTGCTGGGAGCGACCGCGCTGCGCACCGGCCGTGGGATCGAGCAGCTGAGCGTGGCGGAGAAGGCGGAGCTAAGCGGCGCGCTCGGGCGCGCGGAGGGTGCCCTGCTCGCCGCGGTCGAGGCCTACCCGGAGATGCGGACCCAGCAGAACGTCGAACTCCTGCAGCGGACGATCAACGAGGCGGAGGAGCGTCTGCAGGCAGCCCGCCGCGTCTACAACAGCGCGGCCACGGACTACAACACCCGCCGCCAGGTCTTCCCCACCGTCCTCGTCGCGGGGATACTGGGCTTCCGCGATCACGAGCTGTTCGAGCTGACCAACGCCGTCAAGCGCGAGCAGTACGACCTGAAGGGATTCCTGGACCGATGAGCGGGCTGCACAGGGTGGACGTGCCGGAGTTCGAGCAGGTCTGGGCACAGGTCGCGGCTCCCGCGGAGGACATCTCGCGCCAGGCATCGAGTCTGCGCAGGAACAGTCCGCTGGGCTGCCTGCTGACGCTGTCGATGATGCTGGGCCTCGTGCTGATCCTCGGCGGGATCTTCCTGCTGGGGTCCGTCGACGGCCTCATCGTCGCGGGTGCGATCGGCGCGGGCCTCCTGCTGCTGGGCCTGCCCGCGCTCGCCGTGTGGCGCACCTTCGCGAAGGCCTCCGCGCGGCACACCGCCGAGGTGGTGACACCGCTGTTCGAGCAGCTCACCGCCGGGATGAGCAGTCGTGACGGTGCGCGGCTGAGCGCGAGCTACGCGCCGGACGGCGAAGTCCCCCAGCAGGTCCTGCGCGGTGCGGGGTTCATCGCCGATGCCTCGGTCCCGCAGGAGGACCTCATCGCCGGGCGGTTCGGGGAGACCGAGTTCCTCCTCGGCGATCTCAAATGGGAGCTCTCGGAGCCCCCGGTCAGTGAGGAGAGCAGGGAGCAGGCGCAGGAGCGCGAGGCGCGCAGGGAGCGAGCATGGGCGCGGGAGGAGCGCCGGCTCTCCCGCGAGGTGCGGCGCACCGGTGAGGAGCGCACCGCCCGCGAGCTGCGCGGGCATCGGATGTCCCGCCCCGGTGGCGGCGGCAGCTCCGTCCTGGGGAAGCAGGCTGCGAAGGCGCTGAAGCCGGTCGGTGAGGGGCTGCAGGGGATGAACGCGTCCCTGGGAGCCTCGCTTGTGTTCTTCAGCGCGGACTTCCACAAGGAGTTCGCCTCGCGCACGTACCTCCTGCCGCGGGCGGAGAAGCCGCAGGCTCTGCGCCGGCAGTCCGCGGAGGGGGCGGCGGAGCTGGGGCTGGAGCCTCTGCGGCTGGAGGACACCCGGATCACGGACTTCTTCCACGGCTGGACGAGCGATCAGGCCGAGGCGCGGTACCTGCTCACGCCGCAGCTCATGGACGCGATCAGCACACTGGTGCAGCGCCTGGACTCGCCGCACATCGCCGTCTCCTTCACCGGTACGCGGATGAACGTGGGCGTCGTGGCGAAGACCAATCGCTTCAGCGCCGATTTCGGCAGCCCCGATGCCGAGGCCGCCGCGCGCGAGATCTACGACGACCTCGTGCTGTTCCTCTCGCTCACCGAGCACTTCGACCTCAACACCCGCATCTGGACGAAGCGGTGAGGCAGCGCGGCAGGTCTCATGCGACAGCCGCGGGTGACGTGGCTGCCGCACCGGCTGCGGCCGCTGAGCTCGCCGCGTCTGCCGTTTCTGCCGCGAGCACCTTTTCGAAGGGGTGCATGCCGATCTGCTCCGGCGGGAGCGCGGTGTCGTAGAGCGGCGTGTAGCCGCTGCGCAGGTAGAGGGCGACCGCCTCAGGCTGGCGCGGCCCCGTGGTGAGGTAGGTGCGGCGGTAGCCGAGGCCGCGGGCGCGTCGCTCCAGTTCCGCGAGCACCCGGCGCCCGAGGCCCCGCCCGCGGTGCCGCGTGCTCGTCCAGATGCGCTTGAGCTCAGCGGTCTCCTCGTCGAAGCGCATGAATGCGCCGCCGGAGACCGGAGTCTCCCCCTCCAGCAGGAGGAGGAAGCAACCGTAGGGCGGGGCGAAGAGCTCGGCCGGATACCTGTCGATCTCCCGGACCGCCCCCTCGGTGCGCATGTCCGCGTACCGCTCGTCGTACTCGCGGCCGAGGTCCGCGAGCAGAGGAGCGGCGAGAGGGTCGGCGGCACTCACGGAGGCGAAGCGGAGCACGGGCGGGTTGGCGGCAGTCACAGCGCAGTTCCTTTCCAGCGCAGGTCAGAGCACCGGTGACGTTAACAGAACCGCGCTGTGTGTGTGGTGCCCAGCGACCCGCACCGTCGCAGAACCGAGGGGACGGGACGCACGCGCGATGCGGCAGCCCGAGCCGGCACGACAGCCCGGCAGGGGTGCAAAAGGTCTCTCACCCGGAGATCTTCGTCCTCGTCCAGCATGCACTCCGTGTCCGACGCCCCTGATCAGCACCACTGGGGTTTCTCCGCCTAGTCACCAGGACGACCGGGACCACGGCGACCGCACAGACCGGCCATACGAAGACGAGCGCTGTCACGAGGAGCGTCCCTCCGATCCCCAACCCGTCCGGGTACGCGATCCCGAAGGCGAGCACCTGCATGAGCGCCATCGTCGCCCACAGGTAGGCGAACATCACCGCGCGGCGGAACGGCGATGCCGAGGTCGTCTCCGCATCCGGGCCCTCACGCCGCACCCCGCTGCCGTCGGACATCGACCAGGACAGCGCCGCGGCGATGAGCGCACACAGAAGGGCGGCGAGCACAGCAGCATCGGAGGCGAGAGCGGGCAGAGCGGGTGCAGGTTCGTCTCCGGGACCGCGCCACAGGGCTGCCTCCCACCACGCACGGCTCCCCACCACCGCAACGGCGGCGACCACCAGGAACGCCAGGAACAGGTGCGCACCTCTGTTGCCGCGGCTTCCGGCCGCCGGTTGGAGCACGAACGCCGCGGCGACGAGTGGAAACAGGGCGGGCACCGCGACGGCGGCCGCCTGGGCGGCGAGGAGCAGCGGGACCAGAGCAGGCGCCTCGGCGATTCCGGAGCTCAGCACAGGGAGGGAGCCGAGCCCGCTGCACACCAGCACCGCTGCGAAGATGCCCCCGAGAATGGGACCCGTGCGTCCCGGGACACGTGAGCGCACGAGCAGCCTGTACCCCGCAGCCCCCGCGAGCACAGCGCTGAGGCACCCGGCCAGACCCACCCGTGCTGCGCCTGGGGGGGGTTCCCGCTATCACGGTGCTCCACAGGACGTTCACGATGCCGGAATGCACGCAGACCGAGACCGCGAAGACGACGAGTTCGACGGCGGGCAGGAAGCGCCCCCTCATCGACGACCCCGCTCCGCTCACCTCAGATCCCGCCGCATCGTCCAGACCTCGGGACCTGTGGCCGAGACGATGTGAGAGGTGACGTCGAACCCGTGGCGGCGGTAAAGGGCCACATTGCGCTCGTCCGAGGTCTCCAGGACCACGGACCCGCACCCGCGGGCGCGCACCGCTTCAAGCCCCGCCTCCACGAGCCGTCCGCCGAGGCCCCGGCCCCGCACTCCCGGATCGACTCCCACGGTCTCCAGGGTCCAGTCCCCTGCCGCGGGTCCGCGCTCACCGAGGCGGTCCAGGCGCTCACCGTGGAGCTCGGCGATCCGTGCGAGGACGGCCTCGGCGGGTGGAGGCGCGTCCGACGGCAGCAGCGCGATCACCCCGGCCGCGCCTTCTGAGCACAGCGCGATCCCGTGCTGCCGGGCATGCGCAAGGTACAGACGCTGCAGTTCGCCGAGGCGGGCCTCGTAGTTCTCCTCCGGCACCACCCAGCGCGTCCAGGCGTAGTCGTCGAAGGCGGCGGCGAGGGTGGCCGCCGCCGCATCGAGGTGTGCCTCCGCGAGCGGGACGATGGGAGTGGAAAGCATTGCGGGCGCTCTTTCCGTGGACGAGAGGGAAGGATTTTACCGAAGGAGCTGGTCAGGAGCACAGCATCTCACGGACGGGCAGAGCCGGAGACCGCATAGCTGTCAGGAGCGCTCGTCCGCGCGGCAGGATGACATTGAACCTCCGGCATCACGCCGAACCTCCGGCATGCCGCATCGAACCTCCGGCTCCGCACGCCGCAGCACGGTGTTCCGGAGGCAGGGGACGCGATGCCCGCAGATCAGCCCTGCTCGGGCGAGGCCGGCCGCTCCCACCGCGATCTGCAGCCCGCGCCGTCTCATCAGGATCGCCGCGGCGGACACGCCGATGGCCAGGAGGATCGCCGGCCGCAGGTCCGAACGATGCTGTGCCAGCTGCGCGAGCGTGCCGGGGTCGATGCGCGGATCGGCAGACGGTGGGGCGAGTCCCGCATCGCAGCCCGATCTGTTCCGGCTGCGATGCGGTCCTCTTCCCTCCGGACCTGTCGCTCTCACCCGTGAGTCGCAACCGGCCGCGCTTCGGTTGCACCGATCTGTGCCGGGCCCCGCCCGCCTCAGAACAGGTAGCCGCTGGGCGGCACGAGCTGTGCGAACTCCATGAGCCCGTACATCACGCCCACCGTGCACGCGGTGTAGATCACCGTGAACAGCAGCTTCTTCCGTGCCGCAACAAGGAGGAAGACGAAGGTGAAGACCCCGGAGCCTGCGAGCATCCCGAGGACGAACACCAGCCAGATGAAGCCGAGCACCCATGCCAGCGACAGCCCCACCACCCGCAGGCGTGCGATCCACACATCGTCGAACCGGCCCAGCCCGTTCGCCCGTGTCCGGAACCAGTCGCGTCCCAGGCTGATGAAGGCCAGCACCACACCGGCGGAGCCCACGGCGACCGGGAACAGCCGCCCACTCTCGGAGAAGCCCGCGGACAGCACGATCGCCACGATGAAGAAGAGCAGGGCCAGCAGTGAGACGCCCATCTCCACGAACATGGGGACCGGCATATCGGACTTCTCCGAGAACTGGACCTCGGCCTCCTCCTCCGTGGTCCGCCGCCGCGCCCTGCGCACGATCGGCACCACGATGGCCCCGACGAGGATGAGCAGGACGACCAGCACGAACGGGCGTGTGGCCCACTCCGTCACGGGGAACGCGTTCACCGTGAGGAAGTAGTAGCGCTCCAGCGGCTCTGCCAGCACGAACGCGATGAGGAAGGGCGCGCGCGGGATGTTCACGATCTTGCAGACCCAGCCCACGACCCCCAGGAGCAGCATGAGGTAGAAGACGTTGAGGTTGAGCGGCTCCTGGAATCCGCTCATGAACAGGATCGGGATGAGCGCGGCGGCGAGTACCGGGAAGGGGACATAGCTCAGCCGTGCCAGGGGGCGAGCCAGGAAGAATGCGAGGATCGCACCCAACACGCTGGCGATCGCGAAGGACCACACGATCACGTAGACGAGGCCGAGGTCGTTGGTGATGAGGGTGGGGCCGGGCTGCACGCCGAAGATCAGGAGCACGCCCAGCAGGAGAGCGAAGGGTGCCGCTCCGGGCACGCCGAACAGCAGGGTGGGGATGAGCGCACCGGATTCGATGCCGTTGCTGGCGGCGGACGGAGCGATCACGCCGCGGGGATCGCCCTTGCCGAACCGGTTGTCCGTGCGCCGGCTGGCGAAGGCCTGAGCCTGCCCATAGGACAGCCAGGAGCCCGCGGTCGAGCCCACGCCCGGCAGGATGCCCACGCCCACGCCCACGGCGGAGCCGCGCAGCACGTCCCATCTGTGCTTCACGATGTCGCGCATACCTGCGCCCCAGCCCCCGCCGAGGCTGATCTTCGCATCCGAGACCGCGCTCTTCTTCGCCACCAGGTCGATGATCTCCGCGAGTCCGAAGATCCCGAGTGCCGCGGCGACGAGCCCGATCCCGTCCGTGAGGAACTCCGAGCCGAAGGTGTAGCGGTACTCCGCGGAAACCGGGGAGACCCCCACCAGCCCCAGGGCCAGACCGAAGGCGGAGATCATGAGGCCCTTGACGATGTTGCCCTTCGAGAGCATCGCCGTGAGGAACACGCCCATGACGATGAGCGCGAAGATCTCCGGTGAGCCGAAGGAGGTGACGATGGGTGAGGCGATCGGCACCACGAGCGTGAGCGCGACGATGCCGATCAGTCCGCCGATCGTCGAGGCGATGAAACTGGCGGACAGCGCCCTGCCGCCCTGCCCCTTCTTCGCCATCTCGTGGCCGTCGAGCAGGAACACCGAGGCGGCGGCGGAACCGGGTATGCCCAGGATCACCGAGGTGATGACATCGGAGGTGTGCACCACCGCGACAGCGCCGATGATCATGGCGATGGCCTGGTTGGGCTCCAGCACGAACACGAACGGGAGGAGCACGGCCACCGCGCCGGTGCCTCCGAGGCCGGGGATCACGCCGATGACGATCCCGACCAGGGTCCCCACGGCCAGGTACAGGAGCATGGCGGGATCGGCGAAGGCCAGGAGGGCCTCGCCAGCAGCTTCGAACATCTTTGTTTCCTCAAGTCAGGTGAAGGGATCCGGTGCCGGCCGCTCGCCTGCGAACCGGTGCGGCACCGTGTGATTCGATCAGGTGCTGTTCAGTCGAGTACGACGTCGTACTTGTCCGTCAGCAGGCGCTTGGCGAAGGCGAGGACCTCGGGATCCATCTGCAGGGCGTCCCTGAATGCCTCCCGGGCCTCGGAGCCGGCGACGAGTTCATAGCCCCCGAGCGCGTCCTTCGCCCTCTCCATGAACTCTTCATCGCCGTTGAGCTCGTCGACCATTCGCGCGTATCCCTCGATGACGCCGGGCTCGGTTCCCGCGTTCGCCCACAGTCCCTTCTGATAGAAGAAGCCGGGCACCGAGAACGAGCGGAACGCCTCATAGGCGAGGCGGTGGTGCTCGGAACGGCCGGGCAGCCCCTCGAACACCTCCGTGAACGTGGGGATGTCGGGCACATTGGGGTCGCGGACGATTTCACCGTCGACCAGACTGCCCACCGAGAACAGCGCCACCGCATCGCCTGCCTCGACCATCGGCTGCACCTGGCTGAGATACGAGGAGGTGGTCTGGAAGTCCAGATTGGATTCCCCGCGCTGCACCGCCAGCCGGGTGGGGCCGCGGCCCTCCATGCCGAACACGCCGCGGAAGTTCGCGCCCAGGGCCTCCAGTGCGAGCAGCGGGATGAAGTCGAGGCCCGAGGCGGACATGCCCCCGTACCGGTACTGCTCCGCGTTGTCGACGAGATCCTCGATGGAGCGGATGCCCGTCTCCGCACTCGTCCACAGGACGGCGCCAGTGCCGTTGAGCGCGAGCGGCTCCATCTCGAGGAAGTCGAACTCGACCGAACGCTGTCCCAGGATGCTCTGGAAGTAGGTGGTCGCCGAGGCCACGAGCGTCTGCCGGCCGTCCGTCACACCATCGCGCACGAAGGCGTTGGTGCCGGTGATGGACTCGCCGCCCGGCACGTTCTCGATCTGATAGCGGTCCACGCCCGGCTGGCGCTCCGCGAAGTGCGGGGTGATGAAGCGGGCCCATGTGTCCGTGCCGCCGGAGCCGTAGGGGACCACGACGTCCACGATCCCCTCGCCGGAGGGCTGGTAGCCCGTCTGCTCCGGAGCGCACCCGGTCATGCCCGCCAGTGCCGCGAGGGCTCCCCCGCTCAGCAGGGTCCGCCTGGAGATTCTCACGCTCATGACGCCGCTCCCGCCGACATCGCCTCGGCGGCGCGCTCGAGATGGCCGTCCGGGACGAGGAGCTGGGCCTCGGCCAGAGTCCGGGCGGTCCGGCGCACACCCACGGCGCGCCCCTCCGGGCGGTCCGCGGTGAATGTCGACAGCACCCCCACCGGGATCCGGATGCGCAGCTCCTCGCCCACGACCCCGCCGAGGGATTCCGCGACCGTCGTGCCGGGGGTTCGCGCCGCGACCGTCACGCCCACGCTCCCGGTGATCGGCATGGCGGGGTGCGGGCGGCCCATCGACAGCATGAGCACCTGCAGGTCCGCCTCGCCGTCCGGACTGCCGCTCACCACGCCCACCTTGGGGATCGCGCGCTCGGCAGCCTCGGGCGTCTCTGCGAGCCCCATCCGGACGGCGGCCGCGCGGCGGATCCCGTCGAGCTCGGAGAGCCGCTCCGAGACCAGGCCCGCCCACACCGCGTAGTCCTGCGGCGCCAGGCCGAAGCTCTCGGCGTCGACCATGACAAGTGGTGCGCCCGCATCGACGAGGCTCGCCCTCACCGTGCGGCCCTCTGCCACGGCGAACTCCGAGACCGGTGCCCCTGTCGGCAGCAGCACGCCCGTCGTCTTCCCCTCCGGTGAGACGAACCCCAGTTCGACCCCGTGGCCGGTGAAGACCGTGCCGGGGATCAGCTCCTGCGGATCATCGGGCAGCCGGGCACCCGGGGTGGGGATCGTCTGGATGATGACCTGACCGGTGTTGGTGTTGTACGTGCGCACCTCAGTGGCGCCGGGACGCAGGGGGACCCAGCCGCTCTCGAGCGCGAAGAGGCCCACGGCGGCCGAGCAGTTGCCGCAGTTGCTGCCCCAGTCCACTTTCGCCTCCTCGATCCCGACTTGAGCAAATGTGTAGCTCACGTCGATATCGGACCCGTCGCCGCGCTCCACGATGAGCGCCTTGCTCGTCGTCGAGGTCGCCCCTCCCACACCGTCCAACTGACGGAGATCGGGGCTCCCGAAGATTCTAGGCAGGGCCGCATCCGCACTGAAGCCTGTCTCATCCAGATCTGCGGCGTCGAAGACCCAGCACTTGCTGGTGCCCCCTCGCATCCATCTCGCGCTCACCCTCACGCTGCGGCTCCTCTCACCGAGTACGAATGTGAACTCATCGTGAGCGGATTCGACCTTAAGCACAATGTGAATGATGTTCAGTATTGTGAAGCAGTTCTTATGTCATGGAGAGGCACTGAGAAGACAGAGGCTCCAAGGGACACAGAGAAGCCCGCCATGTCCCGCAGCTTCACGCGGGTGACGGGCTCTGATCCGATGGCACACGCAGAACACGCATGTGCAGCTAGGCTGAAGGCATGGTCACCTTCGACTCGAAAAGACTGGAGGTCTTCGTGCGGACGGTCGAGACGGGATCGATCACGGCCGCCGCAGACCTCCTCGCCTACACGCCTTCCGCCGTCTCGCAGCAGCTGCGCCGGCTGGAGCAGGAGGTGGGCCAGCCGCTCCTGCGCAGGCGGCCGCGCGGCGTGGTGCCCACGGAGGCCGGGATGGTCATGGCCGCCCACGCGCGGAAGATCCTGCGGCAGATGGATGCCGCGCAGTCCGATCTCGACGACCTCACGGCGGGCAAGCGGGGCTCCCTGGTGATCGGGGCGTTCCCGTCCGTCGCCTCGTCCTTCCTGCCCCTCGTGATCGAGCGTTTCACCTCCCAGTACCCCGCGGTCTCCCTGTCGATCCGCAGCACCCGCATCGATCAGCTGGTCACGGACCTCGAACGCGGCTTCACGCACCTGGCACTCCTGTGGGACCACCCGTGGCGGCCGTTCGACAGGGAAGGGATCAGGATCGAGGAGCTCTTCCGGGAGCCCTTCGTGGTCCTCGCATCCCAGCACCACGCGCTGGCAGGCGCCGCCGAAGTCCGGATGGAGGATCTCGCGCGCGAGTCCTGGGTGGTGCGCGCGGAAGAGCACCCCGTGGTCGAGGTGCTGGACCGGGCAGCGACCGCAGCGGGCTTCCGCCCCTCCATCGCCATGTACGCCAACGACTACCAGGAGGCGCAGGCGATGGTGAGCGCGGGGATCGGGGTGGCCCTCGCACCCAGCAGCGCCGTCACCCTCACCCACCCGGGTATCCGCGTGCTCAGCCTGGGGGAAAGCGCGCCGGAGCGCCGGATCATGGTGGGGCAGCGGGAGGAGCGGGTCTACTCGCCCGCGGAGGTCGCCTTCCGCGCCGCCCTCCTCGACAGCGTCCGTGCCCGGTAGGCAGGGCACGGAACAGATCCGCGCGTATCACCCCCGCTCTGAGCGTCCGCGCAGGAAACGCGGATAGCATCCTGCTCATCATCATGATCCGCCCGCAATCGAGGAGTGACACAGGACGTGGGAGACAGCGCAGGTCAGGGGTCGTCGTCAGACGGCCCCGGGGACAGTTGCAGTCATACGCTGATTCCGACCGGAGGCTCTGACCGGCCCCGCACGCCCGAGGGGGTGAGCCCCTCCTCATGGGCACTGCGATCCTGATGCTCCTGCTCGGCATCGTCCTCATCCTCGCGATCATCGCGGCGAACGGGTACTTCGTGGCCCAGGAGTTCGCCTACATGTCCGTCGACCGCTCCCGCCTCGCCGCCCGTGCGGAGGCGGGCGATGCGAAGGCGGAGCGGGCGCTCGCGGTCACTCGCCGCACCTCCTTCATGCTCTCCGGCGCGCAGCTGGGCATCACCGTCACGGGACTGCTCGTCGGCTATGTGGCCGAACCGCTCATCGGGGACTCCCTCGCAACACTGCTGGGCGGCTTCGATGTCCCTTCCGCGATCACAGTCGCCGTGACCACCGTGGGTGTGCTCGCCGCCGCGACGGTCGTGCAGATGATCTTCGGCGAGCTCTACCCGAAGAACCTCGCGATCTCCGCGCCGGAGCCCCTGGCCCGCGGGCTGGCTCGGTCGACGCAGATCTATCTGACCGTGTTCGGATGGCTGATCGCGGTCTTCGATGTCGCGGCCAACCTTCTGCTCAGGCTGCTGCGGGTGGAGCCGGTGCACGACGTCGACTCCAGCGCCTCGCGCGAGGACCTCAAGCGCGCCGTCGCCGATTCGCGCGACAGCGGTGACCTGCCCGCGGACCTCTCGATCCTCATCGATCGGGTCCTCGACTTCCCCTCCGAGGACGTCGAACACGCCATGATCCCCGTCTCCCAGGTGGGGACGGTGAGCCCGGAGACCGCACTGGGCGAGCTCCGCGCGCTCATGGCGCACTCGCACAGCCGCCGCCCCGTCGTCGACGAGGCGGGAGCCCCCATCGGAGTCGTCGCACTCGTGGATCTCCTCTCCGCCAGGGCCGGCGACGATGCGCCGGTGACGTCGATCATGCGGGCGCCGCTCATCGTCCCCACCCTCATGTGTCTGCCGTACGCACTCGAAGAGATGGACACCGCAGGGGCGCAGCTCGCCTGCGCCATCGACGAGTACGGCGGCTTCGCGGGCATCCTCACCACAGAGGATCTCGCCGAGGAGCTGGTCGGCGAAATCACCGACGAGCACGACTCCGCGAAGGCTGCGGAGATGACCGAGGAGGCGGTGCGCGTCTGGCGGGCCGACGGGAGCATGCACCTGGACGAGGTGCGCAGGACCGTCGGGCACGAACTGCCGGCCGGAGACTATGAGACGCTCGCAGGTCTGGTGATCGCCTCCGCGGGCGACTTCCCGGACGAGGGCGAGACGATCCGGGTGCGGCTTCCCGCCGATCCCGCTGACCTCGTGCACGATCACCCCAGGCGCCTGGCCCTCGATGTCACGGTGCTCAGCATCGCCTCGCACGTGCCCGGCGCCGTGCGCGTCGAGCTCGTGGAGACCGGCGCCGAGGACGAGACCGAGAGGAGCGAGGCCGAGCTGTGACCGATTCACCCGCCTATGTCATCGTGTCCACCATCGTGCTCATCGGGCTGAGCGCCTTCTTCGTGGTCATCGAGTTCGCGCTCCTCGCCGCCCGCCCCCACCGGCTCGAGGAGCAGGCGGCGACCCGCCGCGGCGCCCGCGCGGCCCTGCGCGGCATGAACGAGCTCACGCTCATGCTCGCGGTCGCCCAGTTCGGCATCACGATCTGCACGTTCGCCCTCGGCGCCGTCACGAAGCCGGCTGTCGACGCCTGGCTCGGTCCGGTGTTCGGAGCATGGGGCGCGCCCCTGTGGCTCGCGGATACGGGGGCCTTCCTGCTCTCGCTGCTGTTCGTGACCTTCCTCCACCTCGTGGTCGGCGAAATGGCACCGAAGTCCTGGGCCATCGCACACCCGGAGTTCGCCGCGGGAATCATCGGCGTGCCCGCCCGGATGCTGGCCTGGTGTCTCCGTCCGCTGCTGGTGTGGGTGAACCGCGTGGCGAACCGACTGGTCGCGGCGTCGGGCCACACTCCCGCCGAGAGCCGCGCCCAAGGAGGCCAGGATGTCGACGCGATCCGGAAGCTGGTCGAGCACTCCGCCGCGACCGGCGTCCTGGACGACACGTTCCGTGCTCAGCTCGCGCAGGTCTTCGATCTCGAACGGCTCCGTGTGGCCGATCTGCTGCCCTCCGGCCCCGGGCGTCCCACCGCGGTTCCGGAGACCGCGACCGCGGGAGACCTGCGCCGCGAGGCCGCGCGGACAGGGCATCTGCGCATCCTGGTCGAGCGCCGCGACAGCCCGCCGGGCATGGTCCACGTGCGCGACGTGCTCCTCGCTCCCGCGGACGCAGGCATCCGCGAGCACGTGCGGGAGCCGCGGACGCTGGATGCCGCCACCCCCGTGTACGAGGCGCTCTCCTCGCTGCGCGAGGCCGGTGAGCAGTTCGCCGTCGTCACCCGGGACGGGGACTTCGCGGGAGTCGTCACGATGTCCGATGTCCTGCGCCAGTTGCTGCCGAACGGCGCCGGGCTCAGGCTGTGAGCGCCGGCCGCGCGGCTGCGATGTGCGAATCGACCGCGCTCGGCATGCCCGCGCGCAGGCGCGAGGAACAGGTACCTCACCCGGGTATACTCAGGCCCAGTATCCAGCGGAGGAGGAGAGGGCGATCATGGCTGCCGAGGACACCGCCGCACGCGGCTACATGCACCGGCAGGAGGACTACCTCAAGCGGCTGAAGCGCATCGAGGGACAGGCGCGCGGCCTGCAGCGGATGGTCGAGGAGGAGAAGTACTGCATCGACATCCTCACGCAGGTCGCCGCGATGACGAAGGCTCTCCAGTCCGTCTCCCTCGGCCTCCTCGAGGAGCATCTCAGCCACTGCGTCGTCGAGGCAGCCGCCCAGGGCGGGCGCGAGGCGGACGAGAAGATCAAAGAGGCCTCGGACGCCATCGCCCGGCTCGTCCGCTCCTGACCCGCCGCAGGCGGAAGCCTTCGAAGCTTCACGCAGAGAGAACTGCCGCCGGGCCGAGCCCTTTGACGACCTGAGTGACCGACTCGCCACAGGCAAGCGCACCGGCAGTCAGCGTGACACCGGCAGCGTCGATGTCGGCACCTGCGTCCGCGGAGGTCCACTCGCCCCGGCACTGCCGCCGCTATTCACGCTCTCGACGGCACCGGCCCCATACAGCGATCCCTCGCGTGACGCCCCTCAGGACCGCACGAGCCGGGCGATGGCCTCGGAGGCCTCCCTCACCTTCTCCTCGGCCTCAGCCCCGCCCTTGGCCGCAGCCTCGACGACGCAGTGACTGAGGTGCTCTTCCAGCAGGCCCAGCGAGACCGATTCGAGGGCCTTCGTCATCGCTGCGACCTGGGTGAGGATGTCGATGCAGTACTTCTCCTCCTCGACCATCCGCTGCAGGCCGCGCGCCTGTCCCTCGATGCGCTTCAGCCGCTTGAGGTAGTCCTCCTGGCGATGCATGTATCCGCGCTGCGGAGCTTCCGCACTCATCGTCATCCTCTCCGGTCAGACACTCAGGGCACCCACCACCTTCGCATGCGGCCCTTCCCCACCGCCCTTGCGCATTGAACCATACCCCCCTAAGGTATCCATCGACAAGGATCGCGCTCACTCGGAGTCGACGGTCTTGATCTATACCCCCCAGGGGTATAATGTAGCGATACCAGCGAGGAAAGGAATCTCCCATGAGCACCAGCACCTACATCGTCACCGGAATGACCTGCGGCCACTGCGTCATGAGCGTGACCGAGGAGGTCACCGAGGTCGCAGGCGTCACCGACGTCGACGTCGACCTGACATCCGGGCAGATGACGGTCACCAGCGAGGGCCCCGTCACCGAGGCCGCCATCCGCGGCGCGGTCGAAGAGGCCGGCTACCAGCTCGGCAGCTGACGACGACGGATCGACCGGGGACGGAGCGCACATGAGCACCATCGGGAAACTGATCGGCTATGCCGCGATCCTGGCCGTCGCGCTGTTCGGCGCTTTCGGGATCGGCAAGGCGGTCGGCCCGGTCGGACCGACCGCAGGGGCAGAGGAACAGGACGGGGAGCAGCACGACATGGCAGCAGACGAACAGGCGGGCCACGGCGGAGACCATGCCGCTTCGGGCGTCACCCTGGACGCGGGCGGATACCGCCTCGGGCAGGTGAGCGCGCCTGGTGAGATCGGAGAAGCGGGCGAGATCGCGTTCACCGTCTTCGACGCCGTCGGTGCGGCGGTGACCGATTTCGAGGTCTCGCACGAGCAGGAGCTGCACCTGGTCGTGGTGCGCGCCGACGGGTCGCACTTCGAGCACGTCCACCCCGAGCGCGATGAGCAGGGCGAATGGACCCTGCCCTGGACGCCGAAGGCCGCGGGCACCTATCGCGTCTACGCGGACATCGTGCCTGCCGAGACCGGCGATCCGCTGACCCTGTCCTCGACCGTGCAGGTCGCCGGCGACTATCGGCCGGAGGCGTTCGAGGAGACCGTGACCACGGTGAGCGTCGACGGCTACGAGGTGAGCCTGGACGGCGAGCTGACCGCCGGAGAGGGTTCACCCGCGACCGTCAGCGTGACCCGTGACGGCGAGCCGGTGACCGAACTCGAGCCGTACATGGGGGCGTTCGGGCACCTGACGGGCCTGCGTCACGGCGATTTGGCATACCTGCACGTGCACCCGCACGGCGAGGAGCCGCAGCCGGGCGACGAGGGCGGCCCCGAGATCGAGTTCGAGATCACCGCTCCGACCGAGGGCCGGTATCTGCTGTACCTGGACTTCAAGGTCGACGGGCAGGTACATACTGCCGGATTCGTCGTGGATGCCCAGTCCGGCTCGCCGGATCACGACGGTGCCGATCACGGCAGCGGCAACGACAGCGGCGGGCACGAGCACGAGGAAGGAGACAGTCATGACCACGCCGAGTGAGGCGGCCGCCTCGGCCGAGGCCAACAGCGTCGAACTGCAGATCGGCGGCATGACCTGCGCCTCCTGCGCCAACCGCATCGAGCGGAAGCTCAACAAGCTCGACGGCGTCACGGCGACGGTCAACTACGCCACGGAGAAGGCGAAGGTCACCTATGCCGAGGGCGTCGAGCAGACCGCCCTGGTCGACGCGGTCGAGCAGGCCGGCTACACCGCGGCCCTGCCCAAGCCGAAGAAGCCGGCCGCAGACGCGGGGGCCGGCTCCGGCGGAGACCAGGCCGAGGAGGACGAGGAGGCTCCCGTGCGCGCCCTGCGCAACCGGGTGATCATCTCCGCGGTCCTGTCGGTCCCGGTCATCGCGATGGCGATGTTCCCCGCCCTGCAGTTCGACTTCTGGGGCTTCGCCTCGCTGGTGCTGGCAGCGCCTGTGATCGTGTGGGCGGGCTTCCCCTTCCACAGGGCCGCCTGGCAGAACCTCAAGCACGCCACCGCGACGATGGACACGCTCATCTCGATGGGCACCGGTGCCGCGCTGCTGTGGTCGCTGTACGCGCTGTTCTTCGGCACCGCCGGCGACCGCGGGGTGACCCATGCCTTCGAGTTCACGATCGGCGCCGGTCACGGCGGCGGGGCGAGCAACATCTACCTCGAGGTCGGCGCAGGCGTCATCACGTTCATCCTGCTGGGCCGCTACTTCGAGGCCCGCGCCAAGCGCCGCTCCGGCGCCGCGCTGCGGGCGCTCATGGAGCTCGGCGCCAAGGAGGTGTCGATCCTGCGGGACGGCCGCGAGGAGCGGGTGAGCATCGACGAGCTCGGCGTCGGCGACCGCTTTGTGGTCCGTCCCGGTGAGAAGATCGCCACCGACGGCCGCATCGTCGAGGGCTCCTCCGCCGTGGACGCCTCGATGGTGACCGGCGAGTCCGTGCCCGTCGAGGTCGGCCCCGGCGACGGGGTGGTCGGCGCGACGGTGAACGCCGGCGGCCGGCTGGTGGTCGAGGCCACCCGCGTGGGCGCCGACACCCAGCTGGCGCAGATGGCGAAGATGGTCGAGGACGCGCAGACCGGCAAGGCCAAGGCGCAGCGTCTGGCCGATACGATCTCGGGCATCTTCGTGCCCATCGTCATCGCCGTCGCGTTCGCGACCTTCGGGTTCTGGGCCGGTTCCGGCGACGCGATCTCAGCGGCCTTCACGGCGGCAGTCGCGGTGCTCATCATCGCCTGCCCCTGCGCCCTGGGTCTGGCCACGCCCACCGCTCTCATGGTCGGCACCGGCCGCGGCGCCCAGATGGGCATCCTCATCAAGGGCCCCGAGGTGCTGGAGACCACCCGCCGCGTCGACACCGTCGTGCTGGACAAGACCGGCACCGTCACGACCGGGCAGATGACCCTGCACGATGTCATCGTCGTCGACGGCGAGGACCCGGACCAGGTGCTGCGGCTGGCGGGTGCGCTGGAGGACTACTCCGAGCACCCCATCGCCCAGGCGATCGCGAAGGACGCCACTGCGAAGGTCGGTGAACTGCCCACGGTGGAGGACTTCGCCAATGTCGAGGGCCTCGGCGTGCAGGGCATGGTCAACGACAACGGCGAATCGCATGCCGTGCTGGTCGGCCGCCCGCGGCTGCTGGCCGACTGGTCACAGCACCTGACCCCGGAGCTCGAGGCCGCGATGCAGGCGGCTTCCGAGCAGGGCCGCACCGCCGTCGCGGTGGGCTGGGACGGCATGGCCCGAGGCGTGCTGGTGGTCGCGGACGCGATCAAGTCCACCTCGGCCCAGGCGATCAGCCAGTTCAAGGAACTGGGGCTGACCCCGATCCTGCTCACCGGCGACAACACCACTGTGGCTCGCTCGGTGGCCGCCGAGGTCGGCATCGACCCGGAGAACGTGATCGCCGAGGTGATGCCCACCGATAAGGTCGAGCAGATCACGCGGCTGCAGGGCGAGGGCAAGCGGGTTGCGATGGTCGGTGACGGCGTGAACGATGCTGCCGCCCTCGCTCAGGCCGATCTGGGCCTGTCGATGGGCACCGGCACCGATGTCGCCATCGAGGCCTCGGACCTGACGCTGGTTCGCGGCGACCTGCGGGCGGCGGCGGATGCGATCCGGCTCTCCCGCAAGACGCTGGGCACGATCAAGGGCAATCTGTTCTGGGCCTTCGCCTACAACACCGCACTGATCCCGGTCGCGGCCGTCGGTCTGCTCAACCCGATGCTGGCGGGTGCGGCGATGGCGTTCTCCTCGGTGTTCGTCGTCTCCAACAGCCTGCGGCTGCGGACGTTCAAGTCCCGCGCCGTCGACTCCACGCCGCAGCGCAGGGACCTCGAGGCGGTCACCGAGCCCGCGAACGCCTGAACGGTTACGCCGTCGACGTCCGGGCCGAGCAGTGTGCTCGGCCCGGACGTCACCTCATGCCGCGTTGCCCTACCAGGGGCGCCGCCCACTCGCCCACATGTGTGAAACAAGGAAGCAATGACTCCAAGCAACTCTGCCCGCGCGCACACGGACACCAACACCGCCAACGGCGGGATCGTCGTCCCGATGCTCACGATCATGGGCGCCCAGGCCCTGGGCGTCGCCAATGATGTCACCGCCAACGTCGGACTGCCGGCCATTCAGGCACACCTCGACCTGGGCGTGTCGACCCTGCCGTGGGTGGTCAACAGCTATATCCTCGTGTTCGGCGCGCTGCTGCTGCTCGGCGGCCGCGCGGGCGACATCTTCGGCCGCAAACGCGTCCTGCAGATCGGACTCGTCGTGTTCGCCGCCGGTGCGCTCCTCGGTGGCCTGGCAGGCGACGGCACGCTTGTCATTGCCGGTCGCGCCGTCCAGGGGCTCGGGGCCGCGCTGATCACCCCGAATGCGCTGGCGCTCATCACCTCGACCTTTTCCCCGGGCAAGACCCGCAACCTCGCGCTCGGTCTGTACGCGGCGATGGCCGGTGTCGGCCTCGCCAGCGGACTGCTGATCAGCGGCGTGCTCACCGGGGCACTCGGCTGGCGCTGGGTGTTCTTCTTCAACGTCCCCGTCGTCCTCCTCCTGCTGCTGGGTTCGCGTCGTCTGGTCGAGGCCGAGCGCCACACCGGAAAGCTCACCGCGGTCAGCGCGGCGCTGGGCACGGGGGCGATGGCTTCCCTGGTCTACGCAATCACCCGCGGTGGCGAGCACGGCTGGACCGATCCCGGCACTCTCGGCTTCCTCGGGGCATCGGTCGTGCTGCTGGCGGTGTTCCTGTTCGTCCAGTCGCGGGCGAAGGATCCGATGCTGCCGCTGCACATCTTCAAGAACCGCAACCGTTCCGGCGCCTACTTGGGCATGGTGCTGTTCGCCTCGGGGCCCTTGGGCATGTTCTACCTGCTCAACCTCTACATGCAGTACGTGCTCGACTACTCCCCCATGCGCACCGGCCTGTCCTGGCTGCCGTTCGCCATCGGCATCATGGCCGGCGCGATCCTCAGCTCCAAGCTCATCGCCGCGCTGGCGCCCCGGGCCATCATCGCCATCGGCGCCACCGTCATGGCGCTCGGGCTGCTGGCCCTGTCGATGGTCGGCACCGACAGCTCGTACTGGCTGCACCTCATGCCCGCGATCTTCGCCACCGGGCTCGGGTTCTCCCTCAACTTCGTGCCGCTGACCTCGGCTGCGGTCGAGAGCGTCGAGCAGGAGAACGCCGGCATCGCCTCGGCCCTGCTCAACACCGCACAGCAGACCGGGGCGGCGCTGGGCATGGCGGTGTTCTCCTCCATCGCGGTGGCCGTCACCACCGGCCGGCTCCCCGATGCGCTCGGGGCCCTCACCGCTGGGCGCGAGGCCGGTGACGGCGCGCTCGTCGCCGAGGCGAGCAGCGCCCTCGTGGACGGCTACTCCGCCGGCCTGCTCGCCGGTGCGATCATCATCGCCGTCGCCGCCGTCCTCACCGTGGTGATCATCGACGCCAAGCGACCGGCGGCCTCTGCGGAGGGCTCCGGCGAGCAGGGCTGAAGCGAGCAGAGCTGAGGACTGCGGGACCACGGTGAGCGGGGCAGATGCCGCCGAGAACGGGGACTCGTGCCCCGAGGTCGACGAACTCGAGGGGCTCTTCCTCACCCTCTCCGGAGGTCCGCCCATGCCCCCCTCCGCGGACGCCCCTCATGGACACCCGGTTCCACTCCGTGCCCACTCCCCCGAAACGCAAGGAGCGAAAGACCATGTGCAGAGCAGTCGCCTGCAAGATGTGCGGAAAGACGACCTGGGCCGGCTGTGGCCAGCACGTCGACTCCGTGAAGCAGACCGTGCCCGCGGGGCAGTGGTGCGGCGGGCACCAGGCGGAACCCCGCCGCAGCGATGGGGAGCCTCGCCGCAGCGGCGGGTTCCTCGCAACCCTGTTCGGACGTCGCTGATGAGTGCGCCGCAGCCGCGAACCTCCTCGGGCGGCGCAGCCGAGGACTGGGAATCGACGTACTTGGACTCGCCGCGCCTCTGGTCCGGTGAGCCCAATGCCGCGCTGGTCTCCGTGGTGAGCTCCCTCCCGGGGCCCGATGCCGCGGCCGGGCGCACCCGCTGCCTGGATCTGGGCAGCGGGGAGGGCGCCGATGCGCTGTGGCTGGCCGGTCTCGGCTGGCAGGTGACGGGCCTCGACATCGCCCCGACGGCGGTGGCGCGGGCTCGGGAGACCGCCCGCGGACGAGGCTTCAGCCCGCAGCAGGCCGACTTCCGCACCGCCGATCTCACCGTCTGGGAGCCGGAGGACGCCGAGTTCGGCCTTGTCACCGTCTCGTACCTGCACATGCCCGAGCACGCCGAGCGGATCTCGATCCTCCGCGCCGGGCTCCGCGCGCTGGCCCCGGGCGGGCGTCTCGTCAGCGTGGCGCACGTGAGCGCACCGCCCTGGGCCGATCCGCATGCCCAGCCCTGGTCCACCACGAGAATGCCGGAGCAGGAGCTCGAGCACCTCGCCCTCGACTGGGACGACTGGCAGGTGGAGGAGGCTGGACTGCGCATGCGGACCGTGACGGGGCCGGACGGTACGGGCGCGTCCCTCGACGACGGCGTCCTCGTGGTGCGCCGCCGCGCGTAGGGCAGGGCTCACCGCGTCCGCTCGGGGCGAGCGCAGCCCCCTGTTCTCCCTGGACGGCGGCCCGAACAGGCGGACCCCGGCCTGGGCGAGGGCTGCCGTCTGCTCGCGACCGGCGCCTGGAGCATCGCGCGTGCATGCGGCTTCGGCAGTTCAGCGGCGCTCCGCCAGGCATCCACCACGCCTGTACTCACGCAACACCGGTGCTGATCAGAGGCGGCGCTCGGAAGCTATGGAACTGTCCACCGCCCGCGCCTCGCGAACAGCATCCGCGAACTCCGCCTCAGAGACATCAACCAGCAGGTCGAGCGGCGACCGGTCGGCACCACCGGCGTCCTTCGGCAGACCGGGATGCGGCGTCTGCCACCAGTCCAGGAGCGCCCCTGCGACGCGGTTCGGGCTCAAATCGCCACAGGACGAGGAGAGTTCTCTGTTGATTTCGGCAAGCGCATCGATGATCTTTCCGTCGCGAAACTGGAAGGCAGGGTAGAACTTCGTCCGCCCCAGCTCGATCTCGATCACGACCCGGTGCTTGAGGTAGGTCCGCAGCAGTGATTTCTGCGCTCCTCGCTTTGCCGCCGCGAATTGCTCCGGTGTCCGCGATTCAGGCTTGGGTGTCGGCTTCGCAGCAGTCAGCACTGCACGGGCCTGCGAAGCAGACAGGCTCTCCACCCGGTCAAGTAGGCTCGCAGTCACCATCGGCTCACGGTCAAGCGCGAAGCTCCGGTCCCAGACGGGGCTGTTCCTCCAGTCTTCCGGGAACCCGAGCTGGTCAGCGTGCTCGCTGCATAGAAAACCAAGAGAATTAGCCTCTACAAAACCCGGGGCTTGACACCCTGGCCCAGGCCAAGGGACGCACCCACCACGACCAGCATGCCCAAGCCGGTCAGCTCACCGGGCAACCGGAGGAAACAGCTGAGGCAACGACCAACTCATCCGGAGGTCTTGACGTGAGGCATCACGTGCACCGACGAGGCCCATGAAGGCTGCCCTCGAAGTGCAGGGGCGCGCCTCACACAGCTCCGCCCGCAGACAAGCGGAAGCCCCCGGTTTCCCGGGGGCTTCCAGCTGCGGAGGATAGGGGATTTGAACCCCTGAGGGCGTTAACCCAACACGCGTTCCAGGCGTGCGCCATAGGCCGCTAGGCGAATCCTCCGAGAAGAACTGTACACGAGCCCGCCTCGGCCGGGCCAATCAGCACAGGGCGAGCTGAGTCACACTCCCGTCAGGCCTCGGACACCTCCAGGACACCCACCGGCACACTCCGACTGCACACCTCATCCGCACAGCACACCACCAAATCGTCCGAACGTACGATAAGGTCCGACCATGGGAGCAGAGCCGCTTTCGCCCCTTCCCCGGGAGCCGCAGACACCGCACGTCTGGCCGCTGTACGTCGCGACGTTCCTGTCGACGTACGTCTTCAGCGTCGCGAACATCGCAGCGCCCGGCATCCAGGCGGACATGCAGCTCCACGGCTCCACCACCACGCTCGTCATTGGCGCGTACGCGGTCTCCTTCACCTCGGGCCTCATCATCTGCGGCCGCCTCGGCGATGCCTACGGGCGCAGGCGCCTGTTCCGCATCGGCATCTCCGCGATCCTCGTCACCGCCGCGCTCACCGCCCTCGCGCCCACCCCCGGACTGCTCATCCTCGGCAGACTCCTCCAGGGCTGCGCCGCCGCCCTCACCACCCCGCAGATCCTCTCCAGCATCCAGGCCGTCCTCCACGGCAGAGCTCGCAGCCGGGCCATCAGCCTCTACGCCGTCTGCGCCGGCGCCGGGACCATCGGCGGCAACGTCCTGGGCGGCGGAGTCATCAGCGCCGTCCCTCCGCACCTGGGCTGGCGCTCGGCCCTCATGAGCATCGCCGTCATCGCTTTCATCGCATGGCTGGGCTCCCGCCACCTCACGGAATCCCGCTCACCGAACCCGGAGGGCTTCGACTTCCCCGGCTCCGCGATCGTCGCCGCCACCCTCATGTGCCTCATCACCGGACTGACCAGCATCGCGGCCATCGACCCCCTCCGGCCGCTGGCAGCCCCCGGCGCATTCGCACTCACCCTCACGCTCCTCACAGCGGCCGCGGTCGGCGCCTGCCTCCTCCGCCTCCACCTCCGGAGGCGCGAGGCCGCCGCACGCCCCTCGATCCTCCCCCTCACCGTCATCCGCGTCCCCGCCGTCGCGATCGGCATGGCGCTCGCGATGCTGTTCTTCCTCATGCTCGCCTCGTACATGTACAACTACGCGATCCTCACGCAGGAGGGCCTCGGCATCACGCCCCTTCTCGCAGGCGTGGGCCTCATCGTCAACGGCGGCGCCTTCATCGCCGTCTCCCTCTTCGCCGGAAGCCTGCAGCGCCGCTTCGGCACCCGCATCATGGTCGTCGGAGCCTGCGTGCAGGCAGCCGGCTTCGCCGCGCTCGCCGTACTCGCCTTCGTCCAGGCGGAGCCCTTCCTGCTCTGGTTCCAGCTCACGGCGCTGCTCACCGGCGGCGGACAGGGCCTCATGTTCGGCCCGCTCGTCTCCGTCGTCATGAACCACGTGCCGGATTCCGTCGCAGGCCTCACCGGCGGCCTCATCGCCACCTCTCAGCAGGGCGGGATGGGCGTGGGAATCGCCACCCTGGCCACCCTCTTCACCGTCCTCACGCACAGCCTCCCCATCCCCCTCGCCTTCGCCTGGACCACCGCCGTCACGGTCCTCGTCTCCCTCGCGTTCGCGGTCCTCGTCACCCGACTGGACCGCCGAGGCTGACCCCGCCCGGGCTCCGCGCCACCGCACAGCGAGGGGAGAGAGCGTCCGCCGAGGCGAGGAGGCCCCACTTTGGTTCATTCTGGTCAGACCGAGATCATCACAATTCGTTAACGGGAAACACCGCCTGTTCCTCGTGAAACCGCAGTTCAGCCCTTCTGCGAGTGGCATCGGACACCGCAGAGGTCCGCTCACATCACGATCCGGACACCGCGCACTCTGCGGAGGAGACAGAACGGTCATCCCCGCGTCGTAGCATCTTCGGAGCCGAATCGTATTCCGGAGGTCATTGGTGCGCCGTCGTCCCCTCTCTGCTCTCGCCGCCCTCGGCGCGAGCGCCCTCATCCTCTCCGCATGCACGCCCGCTCCCACGGAGCGCGGCGAATCCGGCTCGGGCGGAACCGCCGCCGAGGCCGCCCCCGTCGTCACCGTCGCCAACGAGGCGCTCGGCGAAGGCGCTGCTGCGGCCGGATCCACAGCGGAGAGCGCATCCGCCGAGGCCGAATCCGCTGATTCCGCAGCCTCCGCGACCGAGCCCGCCGACGCCTCGGGCACGGAGACAGCCGAAGACTCCGGAGACATGACGATCGCCGCCGGCGAACCGCTCGAGCTCACCGTCGAGGGCGGCGAGTTCGCCGAGGTCGAGCTCATCGACCTCGACCACGAGACCGTCCCCGTGGACACCGGCTCGCTCGGCGCTGCAGATGCGGAGGCGGCCTCCGATGCCCCGTCCGCCTCCGCCGAGCACTCCGATGCCGAGGCCGCCGAGCAGGGCGAGGACTCCTCCGCCGCGGCACAGGCCGGCGGCACCGTGGACGCGGAGACACCCGATGCGGCGGATGAGGAGTCACCCGCGAACGGCGAGGCGACCTCGGAGGCCCCCGCCGGCGGCTCGAGCACGGACTGGGCGTCCTCGGCCGACCTCGTCACCGGCGCCTCCTACCAGTGGACGGCCACGACGGTCGCCCCCGACGGCAGCGAGCACACCTCCACCGGCACCGTCACCACTCCCGAGACCACGGCGGTCGAGGAGCTCACCGCCAAGACCGTGATCTCCGACGGCGAGACCGTGGGCATCGGCGCCCCCGTCATCGTCATGTTCAACTCGACGATCCCCGAGTCCGCCCGCGATGACATCGAGGCCCGCCTCAGCGTCGAGGTCACGGACGAGGACGGCGAACCCGTCGAGGTCGAGGGCTCCTGGGGCTGGCTCTACGACACCGACGGCATCAGCCGCGTCCACTACCGGCCCAAGGAGTTCTGGCCCGCGCACGTGGACGTGTCCGTGAACCTCCCGCTCGAAGGGGTGGAGTACTCGGACCGCTGGTACGGCAAGGAGGACGTCGCCCTCGACTTCGAGGTGGGCCGCGATCAGCGCGTCACCGCGGATGCCCAGACCCACCGCATGAAGATCGAGCGCGACGGGGAGGAGATCGTCGACTGGCCCACCTCGCTCGGCTCGCCGCAGGCGCCGTCCTACAACGGCACGCACGTCGTCATGTCCAAGCACGCCCACTACGTCATGACCTCGGAGCAGTGGAACTACGAGACGCCCACCAACTGGGCCGTGCGCATCCACAACAACGGCGAGTTCATCCACGGGGCGCCCTGGTCGGCGGGCTCGCAGGGCCGGGCGAACGTCTCCCACGGCTGCATCAACCTCACCGATGAGCGCGCCAAGGAGTACTACGACATGGCGCTCTACGGCGACCCCGTCGAGATCACCGGATCCTCCGTGGATCTCAGCACCGAGCACTCGGACATCTCCGACTGGGTCTACGACTGGGACGAGTGGCAGGAGCTCTCGGCCCTGAGCTGAGGCTCGGCCCTGGTTGCCCCCTTCCCCCCTTCCTCCCCCTCTCCTCCCCCGTCGAGTGAGCGTTTTCTGTCGGATTCAGGCCGTGAATCCGACAGGAAGTGCTCACTCGGCGGATGAGGCGCAAGGCCACAGGCGCACGAGGTCTCAGGCACGCGAAGCACGGGCGACCGGACATGACCCTATGCATAGGGTGGGAAATAGATGGCAGGTTCTGCACTCTCGACTGGTGACCTGGAATGGCGAGAGCGCACGGCGCTTCGGAGCGACCCTTCGTCGGATGCGGCAGGAGCACGGACTCTCCCAGGAGGCCCTGGCATTTCAGGCCGGGGTGACGAAGAACCAGGTCCAGCTCATCGAGAGCGGGCGCTCTTCGGGACGCAAGGATGCCGACGGCCCGTCAAACCCCAAGATCTCCACCCTCGTCGGCTTCGCAACCGCCCTGGGCGTCAGGGCATCGTCGCTCCTCGACGAAGCCGGCCTGTGACCCCAGCCGGGTCCGGCTCACAAGAACACCTCTCGCACGAGCACGGCTCCCAGGAACGCCGCTCACCGGCTCGGACGCCATCGGCAGCCAATCGAAAGTGAAGTCGACTTCATTTTTTCCGCCGAACCTCTTGTTTTCTCATATTCCATCTATATAGGGTTGACACAGCTTCCAAAACCGCTCTGAAGCACTTGGCGGCCGTGATCCTCCACCGCGGAGCGCGGTCCCGGGAGGCCCGAGAGATCAACGACGATCCCACAGGGCCGCTCGCACACCCATGACGATCTGAGAGCCCGAGTCCGTGCACACCTGTGCCCCGGCTCGGCGGAACTGGAGTGTCCATGTCCCGCTTCGCCCGCATCTCGCTCGCCGCAGGAGCTGCGGCAGCACTCTCCCTGAGTGCCTGCTCCTCCGGTGATCCCGCCTCGGCCGATGAGATCAGCAGCCTCAGCTTCGGTGTGGTCCCCTCCGACAGCGCCGAATCGACCTATGACAACTGGGGCCTCTTCATCGAACTCGCGGAGGAGGAGCTCGGCGTCGAGATCGAACTCTTCGAGGCCACGGCGAATCCCGCGGTCATCGAGTCCGCGATCGCCGGCAACCTCGACATGGTCTACCAGGGACCGATGGGAACCATGCTGATGCAGGACAGCGGAGCACCCCTCCGCACTGTCGGGAACGTGAACTACGGACCTCAGGAACCGCCCGGCGAAACCATCGGCGTGGTGCTCGCCGACAGCCACTACACCGATCTGTCAGACCTGGTGGGTGAGGACGTGTGCTTCAACAACCCGGCATCGACCACCGGATACCTCTACCCTGCCAACGGCTTCCTCCAGCTGGGCATCGATCCGGAGACGGACATCAACGCGATCTTCGTCGGGGACCACCAGTCGGTGGTGCGCACGGTCTTCGAGGGCGAATGCGCCGCCGGCTTCAGCTTCAGGCAGATGGTCGAAGAGACCGTCCCCAAGCAGAACGACGACATCGAGGCCGAGGACTTCCGGAGGATCTGGGAGGCGGAGACCATCGGCGGCGGCATCACGATCTCGACCGAGCTGCCGGAGGAGATGCAGGAGCGGCTGTCAGATTTCCTCCTCAGCACCAACGGCGACAACATTCCCGAAGGCTATGAGTGCCCGGAGCGGCTCGAGAGGACGCACGCGGACGGAACTCCCTACTGCGGGCTGTTCTCCACCTTCTGGGGCATGAGCGAGGTGGACGGCGACTACTGGGACCCCGCACGCGAGATCTGCGCAGCGACCGAGGCCCCCGCCTGCCAGGGCAGCTAGCCCCGGCCGATCCAGCAGCAGACCCCGATGACGCAGTCCCCGAAGCAGATGGGCGGAGACAACCATGCCGAGTACGACTGACAGGAACAGCCGGCAGACAGATTCCCGGGTCGGCCCTGAGAACGAATTTGCGGTGCGGATCCGCAATGTGACGAAGGAATTCACCGGAGGGGCCGTCCGCGCGCTCAACGACATCACGCTGGATGTGCCCACCGGGCAGCGCCTCGTCCTCATGGGCCTCTCGGGATCCGGCAAGTCCACCACGCTGAGGCTGATCAATGCCCTCGCCGAACCCACCCGGGGAGAGGTCGAGGTGCTGGGCCAGAACCCCTCCGGACTGAGCAGCCGGGAGCTGCGGCAGTTCCGCAGGCAGATCGGCTTCGTCTTCCAGCACTTCAACCTGGTGGGGCGGGCGAGCGCGCTGGAGAACGTGCTGGTCGGCGCGCTCGGCGGTCTCCGCGGACCTCGGTACGGCATCATGACCTACCCAGACAGCCTCCGCCGGGAGGCGCTCCGCCAGCTGGAGCGCGTGGGGCTCGCGGACAAGGCCTTCCAGCGGGCCAGCACCCTCTCCGGCGGGCAGCAGCAGAGGGTCGGAATCGCCCGGGCTCTCCTGCAACGTCCCAAGATCGTGCTCGCGGACGAACCCGTCGCCTCGCTGGACCCCGAGTCGTCGCGCCAGATCATGGACCTCCTCTTCGAGGTCTGCGATCAGGACGGACTCACCGTCATCTGCAATCTGCACCAGATGGAGATCGCGCTCGGCTGGGCCGACCGGATGGTGGGGCTGCGCAGCGGCGAGATCATCCTCGACCGGGATGCGCGAACCCTGACGCCGGAGGACGTCTCGGAGATCTACGCGCAGGCACAGCCCCAGGCGGCATCATGACCGCGCAGCTCACTCCCCGCGCCGACGGTCGCCCCGATTCCGGCCGGATCCGCAGGCCTCCGGATCCCCGGCGCCGCCGCCTCGCCTCCATCGCAGCGGTGATCGCCGCGCTGTTCCTCGTGGCGGTATGGCAGACCGGGTTCACTCCCTGGGCTCTGTTCGGTCGCATGGACGCGATCGGCAACCTCCTCGGGCGCATGCTGCCGCCCAGCTTCGTGGACTGGCCGCGGTACGTCTCCGCCGTCGCAGAGACGCTCTGGATGGTGATCGCGGGCACCTCGATCGCACTCGTCCTCGCAGTTCCCGTCTCTGTTCTGGCAGCCCGGAACACCACGACCGGACCCATCGCATACAACGTCTGCCGATTCATCATCACCGTGACCCGGGCGGTCCCCTCACTCGTCCTGGCGCTCATCTTCGTCCGCGCGATGGGCATCGGCCCCGCTGCCGGCGTGCTCGCCATGGGCATCAGCTCCGTGGGCATGATCGGCAAGTTCTTCAGCGATCGCATCGAGGAGATCGACATGGGGCTGGTGGAGGCCGTGCGGGCCTCAGGGGCCGGCCGCCTCCAGGTCTTCACCGCCGCGGTGCTGCCGCAGGTGCTCACCAACTGGATATCCCTGGCGCTGTACCGGCTGGACATCAACCTCAGGAACTCCGTCGTCCTCGGCTTCGTGGGGGCCGGAGGCATCGGCCTGGAGCTGCAGCGGGTGCAGGGGCAGCTGGTGTACAGCCGCGTCCTGGCGATCGCGCTGATCATCCTCGTCCTCGTGATCATCACCGAGCGGATCTCGCTGCTGGCCCGCCGTGCGATCCAGGACGAGGACACTCCCCGGGAGAACCCCTTCTCCCTGCGGGCCCGGCTCCGCGCACACAGGCAGAAGCGGAAGGGCACCTCGGCGGCGGAGTCCGAGGCCGGTTCCGGAACGGTGAAGACGGAGGTCTCAGCTAAGGCGCGCACCGCCACTCCCGACCAGCCCGCGCGCATCTCCGTGGGCTGGTACGCCGGGCGGATCAGGCGGTGGACCATGGCACTGCTGGCGATCGCGGCCGTCATCAGCAGCTTCGCGATCCTGCAGTTCGGGCCCATCAGGCTGATCACGGCCATCGGGGACATCGTCCCCTACGTCGCCGCGATGTTCCCGCCGGACTTCGTCTCGAACTTCGGCCGGCACCTCGATCTCCTCCTGGAGACGATCTGGATGGCGATCGCGGCCACCGTGCTGGGCATGCTCATCTCCCTCCCCATCGGGATCCTCGGAGCCCGCAACGCGACCGTGCACCGGCACGCGGCGGCCGTCGCCAGGACCCTCACGATGCTCGTCCGCGGCATGCCCGACATGGTCATCGCGATCATCTTCGTCGCCGCGGTGGGGCTGGGGCCCCTCGCCGGAGTCATGGCGCTGACGATCGGCTCGATCGGCATGGCCGGCAAGCTCATCGCCGACGCCATCGAGGACACCGACCTGGAGGGGCAGGGAGAGGCGATGAAGGCCAGCGGCACCACATGGCTGCAGCGCACCTTCACCTCGACGATACCCACCACCATGCCGGCGATCGTCGGAGTCGGCCTGTTCATGTTCGACGTCTTCATCCGGGCCGCCACGATCATCGGGATCGTGGGCGCCGGCGGGATCGGCCTCGCGCTCGAGGGTTCGTTCCGCTCACGCGACCTCGATCAGACGCTCGCCCTGGTCATCATGATCTTCCTCATCATCTACGGCACGGAGAAGCTCTCGGCCTGGATCCGGAGGCAGATCCTGTGAGGCCCCGCATCGCACACGGAAGGAAGCATCCTCGCACATGAGCACAAGACTGATACTCCTCAGACATGCGGAGACGGAGGCGAACGTCCGCCGGGTGGTCGACACCCGGCCGCCTGGAGCGCCTCTGACGGCGCTCGGCCGGGACCAGGCCGACGAGTTCGCCGGCTACGCGCAGAGCCTCGCCTGTCGAGCCCTGGTCACCTCGACCGCGCTGCGCGCACAGCAGACTGCGGACTCCATCGCCCGTGCCCTCGGGATCCCCGCCCGGGTGGCCGACGGCCTCCACGAGGTTCAGGCCGGGGACTTCGAGGGGAGGACGGACGAGACCGCCATCCAGGCCTACTACGACCTGTTCGCCGCATGGATGAGGGGTGAGTACGACCGGAAGCTGCCGGGTGGGGAGACGGGTCACGAGGTCCTGGAGAGGTACCTGCCCGTGATCGAGGACCTCCGCAGGCACCACTTCGAAGTCGCCGGCGCCACCGAGGCCTCGGGCACGGGAGCCCGCACGGGCACGGGCGCTGACGTGCCGGCCGAGGCCGCGGGCACCGTCGTGATCGTGAGCCACGGCGCCGTCATCAGGTTCATCGCCTCCCACCTCACTGGCTTCCATGCCGGGCTCGCCTCGGCGGAGAGGATGCCGAACACGGGTGGGATCGAGCTGATCCCTTCGGACACCGGCTGGGAGCCCCTCCGCTGGGGGCATCTGCTGCCCCCGGGAGACGGCGACCGAGCACAGCCGCACCCGGCTGCAGAAGCCGCCCGGGCAATGGGCTGACCCGGACGGGGAAACGCACACACCCATCCGGCCGAACCGACAGGAGATCACCATGTCCCGCACCACCCGCCCCCTGCTCGCCGCGGGAGCAGCAGCCGCTCTCTGTCTCGCGGGCTGCTCCGCCGATGATCCTGCCGCCGCAGACGAGATCACCACCCTGAGCTTCGGCACCGTCCCCTCCGACTCCGCCGACCGCACGTACGAGCTCTGGAGCATCTTCCTCGAACTGGCCGAGGAGGAGCTGGACGTCGAGATCGAGCTCTTCGAGGCCACCGCCGCGCCCGCCGTCATCGAAGCGGCAGTGGCGGGGGACCTCGACCTGGTATTCATGGGCCCGCTCGGCAGCATGCTCATGCTGGACCGCGGAGCGCCCGTCACGACGGTCGGCTATGCGAGCGGCAGTCCCCAGATGCCGCCGATGGAATCCGTCGCCGTGACGCGCTCGGACAGCGGGATCACCGACCTCGGCGAACTCGCTGGGCTGGACGTGTGCTTCAACAACCCCTCTTCGACGAGCGGCTATCTGTTCCCCGCCACAGGGCTCAGCGAGCATGGGATCGACCCGGAAGAGGACATCAATGCGATCTTCGTGGGCGATCACCGCTCAGTCATGAACACCGTCTTCGAAGGAGAGTGCGCGGCCGGATTCACGTTCGCTCAGCTGGCTGAGAGGACCTTCGCCGAGGACAACGATCACGTGGAGCAGAGCGATTTCACCACCCTCTGGCGGACCGAGACCCTCGAGAGCGGGGTGCTGATGTCCACGGAGCTCCCCGAGGAGATGCAGGAGCGGATCACCGATTTCCTCTTCAGCATCAACGGCGACACCGTCTACGAAGCGCAGGGCTGCGAGGTGGACAGTCTCCTCATGGACCACCCCGACGGCACGCAGTACTGCGCCGTCTTCGGCACGTTCTGGGGTATGGCGGAAGCCGACGACAGCTACTGGGCCCGTGCACGGGAGGTGTGCGAGGCAACCGATGCGCCCGCATGCCAGTGAACCGGTGTCCCAGGCCCCATCAGGTGAGCACTCCCTGTCGGATCTGAGCCGCAGGACCGACAGAAAGCGCTCACCCGGCGGATGAAGCGGCGCTCCCTCCGCCCGGAGCAGAACGTCTCTGCTCCGGGCGGATCCGCATTCACGGTCCGCACGGACCGGCCCCAGGCTGAGGGCATGACGCACAGACGCACCAGCACAGACACGACACCCCTGATCCCAGCGCACACACTGCCCGGAGCGCCCGCCTCACTCGGCCCCACGCGCACGCAGGGCCACTCACCTCCCCTCTTCGCCGACTCCCCAGCAGACGCCGCTCCCGCCGAGGCGCCCCTCACCCGCCGCCTCCTCCAGCGCAGGGCCCTGGTCTTCAACGGCGAGCTGGACGACGCCTCGGGCATGGAGCTCATCGCCGGACTGCACCTGCTCGCGGACGAGGATCCGCAGCGGGACATCCACCTCTGGATCAACTCCCCCGGCGGCTCCGTGCCCATGATGCTCGCGATCGCGGACACCATCGGCGTCATCCCCTGCGATGTGGTGACGGTGGCGTTCGGCTGGGCGGCCTCGGCCGGGCAGTTCGTCCTGTCCTCCGGCACGCCCGGCAAGCGCCTCGTGCTGCCGCACGCACGGGTGCTGCTGCACCAGGGCTCCTCCGGGATCGGCGGCACGGCGGCGGACGTCGAGCTGCAGGCCGACGACCTGCGCGACGTCCGCGACACGGTGCTCGGCCGCATCGCCGCCCTCACCGGGAGGACGTACGCGCAGGTGTTCGAGGACTCCCTGCGCGACCGGTGGTTCTCTGCGCAGGAGGCCGTCGCCTACGGCCTCGCGGATGCGCTGGTGACGGACATCGGCCAGCTGCTCTCGCCTCGGCCGCGGGCTGCAGGCATCTCCGGGAACACCATCGCCGAGGCCGAGGCCGGTTCCCGTACGAGCTCCGGGGGCGGCGCGGCGGGGGCCGCGGCCGGCGAGCAGGAAGGAGCTCCGGCATGAGCCAGTACACGATTCCGAACGTGGTGACCCGTGATTCCGCGGGCGAGCGCATCGTCGACATCCACTCGCGCCTGCTCGGCAGCCGGATCGTGAACATCGGGACGGCGATCGACGACGGAGTGGCGACGACCGTCATCGCACAGCTGCTGCACCTCGACGCGGAGTCCGCGGACCTGCCCATCAGCCTCTACATCAACTCTCCCGGCGGTTCGCTCACCGCGATGACGGGCATCTACGACACGATGCAGTACGTCTCCGCCCCCGTCGCCACCATCTGCGTGGGCCAGGCCGCCGCCGATGCCGCCGTGCTGCTGGCCGCGGGCGCACCGGGCAGCCGCACGGTCCTCCCCCATGCCCGCGTGGTGCTGCGGCAGCCGCGCGTGGAGGGCGGGCGCGCGGCGATCCCGGACCTCATCCTCGCCGCCGAGGAGGTGGTCCGCCAGCGCAGCGCGGTCGAGGCGATCCTGCACCGGCACACGCACCGCAGCCTCGCGCAGCTGCGGCGGGATCTCGACCGGGACCTCGTGCTGACGGCGGCCGAGGCGGTGGAGTTCGGGATCGCTGATGCCGTGGTGGAGCGGAAGGAGAGGTGAGGCCGGTGTCAGGCGGCGAGCGCGCTGCCGGTCTTGGGTGATCGATGCGACGACTGGATCAGGCGGCGAGTGCGAGGGCGACCTGCCCCCGGGCGGACTGCTGAGGCGCTGGGGAATGCAATGCTGGTGCACGCATGCCCGCCGAGTCCGATGCGGCCTCATGAGCATGGAGCGGATGCACGGCACCAGCGGGGAGGGGCTGCGGCACCAGCGCGCCCTGAGCCGAGGCGAGGCGGGCGCTGAGCACGAGCACCTCGGCGAGCGGCAGCTGCAGGGCACCGGCGATCGCGGCGATCATCTCCGAGGAAGGGTCCTTGAGACCGCGCTCCACCTCGGAGAGGTACTGCACGGAGACGCCGGAGCGCTCGGCCACTTCGCGCAGGGTCAGACCCAGCGTGAGACGTCGGATGCGCAGGACGCGACCCAGCATCTCGCGGAACAGCGGCGTCTCGGTCATGCCGCAAGGATAGGCGGTCATGGGCGGGCTGAACCAGCGATCCGCTCAGAGCGGAACCCCGTGCTCCCGGCAGACGCCCTTCAGGCCGCCCTCGCAAAGCCGCCGGCCGCACCTCCTGCCCCTTCTCCCGCCGCCGCGTATGTGCTCTCTGCGCGTTCAGCCGCGCACACGCGCAGAGAGCACATACCTGTTGCGCGCCCGACCGTGAAGAAGACGCACCGCCCCACCCACCGAGCGGCGGAGTCTCACTCACCGGGAATCGTAAACACCCTCACCCGCCGGCGGCACAATGGCGCCATGAGCACCCGCGGACACGCCCTCGTCCCCGCCCGCCTCGGCTCCGTTCCCGCGGTGCTCTCCCGCCGCGGCCTCCTGCGCGGCGGCTCCGCGTTCCTCGGGCTAGCAGCCCTCGCACCCGCGCTCACCGCATGTGCGGGCGAGACGCCCGTCCCCACCACCGAGGAGGGCCGGCCGCTGCCCATCCCGCCGCTCCTCGAACCGGACGAGCACGGCCGCTTCGCCCTCACCGCCTCCACCGGCACCACCGAGTTCCTGCCGGGCGTCCCCTCGGAGACATGGGGCTACAACGGCGCGCACCTGGGCCCCACTCTGCGGCTGGCCCGCGGCCGCACCTACGAGGCGCAGCTGACCAACGACACCGACGAGGAGACCACCTTCCACTGGCACGGGCTGCTCGTCCCCGCCCATGCCGACGGCGGCCCGCACCACCCCATCGCCCCCGGCGAGACCCAGACCCTCACGCTCACCCCTGACCAGCCCTCCGCCACGCTCTGGTACCACCCGCACCCGCACGAGAGCACCTCGGACCAGGTGCGCCGCGGGCTCGCCGGCATGCTCCTCCTCGACGACCCGGACGGGCACACGCCCGGCTCCGTCCCCCAGGGCATGGCCGCCTCGCCCGCCGAGGCGCCCTCGGCCTCCCCCGAGGCCGCCTCCGCCCTGCCCCACGAGTACGGGGTGGACGACATCCCGCTCATCATCCAGGACCTCCGGCTCACGGACGACGGCGAGCTCCTGGGCCACAACTTCACGTCCGAGGTCGGCATGCTGGGCGAGACCGTGCTGACCAACGGCATGCCCGATGCCGTCCTCACGACCGACCGCGAGGTGCTGCGCCTGCGCCTGCTCAACGGCTCGCTCGGCCGCATCTACGGTCTGCGGCTGGACTCGGGAGCCCCGCTCACGGTGATCGGCTCGGACGGCGGGCTGCTCCCGGAGCCGGTCGAGGCCGACTCCCTCACGCTCTCCCCCGCCGAGCGCGCCGAGGTCATCGTCGCGGTGCCCGCGGACGGTCTCACGCTCGTCTCCCGCGATCCCGATCTGGGCAATGTCTCGGATCCCGAGGGCGTGGGAGGCGAGGACGAGTTCACGATCCTCCGCGTGCGCAGGGACTCTCCCGCCGAGGCGGAGGCGGGCGAGGAGGACGGCTCCGGTGCCGGCGCCTCGGCGGACTTCCGTTCCGCCCTCGCAGCGCTGGACCTCCCGGACCGGCTCGCGGAGCTCCCGGATCCGGTGGACGCCGGCCAGCAGCGCAGCTTCAGCCTGCGCGGGAGGCAGATCAACGGCACCACGATGGACATGGACCGGATCGATGCGGCGATGTCCTCGCACGAACCGGAGGTGTGGCTGCTCACCAACCTGGACTCCTCACCGCACAACTTCCACATCCACAATGCGCAGTTCCGGATCCTCGACGTGGGCGGCCGTCCGCCGGCACCGGAGCTCGCAGGGTGGAAGGACACCGTCTACACGCCGCCGCAGGAGGCCATGCGCATCGCCGTCGTCATGCCGCACCACGAGGACGACGACGGCAGCATCCCCTACATGTACCACTGCCATCTGCTCCTCCACGAGGACGACGGCATGATGGGGCAGTTCACAGTGGACGCGGAACCGGACGCGGCCACCGGCCACGGTGACCACTGAGCGGGTGCAACGCACAGCACAGTGCGCGCGTTCCGTTCCCGCCCGTTCGCGAAAGTTCAGGATCACCACGCAATTGCGCCCTCATCCTGAGCTTTCGCGAAGCCCGCACAGCACAGTGCGCGAAAGCTCGGGATCTGCAGGCAATTGCGCCGCCGATCTGCGCTTTCGCGACGATGATGCACCCCTCACCCCACCCGCCCCTCACCGTAGCGGGCGGCTCCGGGCGAGTCCCAGGGCGAGCGCGAACGCCACGGTCATGAGCGCTCCGGACAGCAGGCTCACCCCGCGCCAGCCGTCGAGCTCCCAGGCCAGCGGTGCGAGATTCCCGTTGAGGGACGAGCCCGCGTAGTAGAACAGCATGTACATGCTCATGGCCTGCGCGGGCACGCCCACGGACGCCGAGGCCCGCTGCGCCACCCAGGCGCTGGACAGCGAGTGCATCATGAAGAATCCCACGCTCAGCACCGTGATCCCCGCGATGATCCACACCAGCTGCGGCAGCGCGGTGAGCGCGATCCCCGCGAGGGCCACGAGCGGGGTGTAGGGGATGACGGCGCGCAGACCGTGCCGCCCGGCGAGCCGGCCGGCGACGATCGACCCCACCCCCGCTACGGGGTACATGAAGTAGATGAGTCCCAGCGCGCCCACCGACAGCAGGTAGGGTGCCGCCTCGAGCCGGAAGCCCAGCGTGTTGAACGCGCCCACGAACGTGCCCATGCCCAGCCCGCCGATGAGGTAGAGGCAGATGAGCACGGGGTCCCGGAAGGCCCTCCCGAACTTCCGCACCAGCTCTGCGAGATCGTCCTGCTGGGGCACGAACCCCCGGGACTCCGGCAGCAGGAGCCAGCAGGACACCGCGCACACGAGGCCGATGACCGCGGCGACCAGCATCGCGAGGTGGGACACGCTGAGGACGCCGGTGCCGGCGTAGCCCCACGACTCGGCGAGCTGGATGGTCGTGGTCGAGGCCACCCGGCCCAGCAGCCCGCCCAGCGTGGTGCCGAAGATGTACACGCCCGTGGCGGCCGTCGCGTAGTCGCGGTGGATCTCCTCCTTGAGGTAGACCGCGGCCGTGGCCGGCAGGCCCGCGAGCACGAAGCCCATGACGAAGCGCGCTGCGAGGAACAGCGGCCAGGACGGCACGAACGCCACGAAGAACGCGAGGACGGCCGCGGCGGTGAGCGAGAGCCGGATGAGACGCACCCGTCCGATCCTCTCCGAGACCGGCACCGCCATGATGAGGCCGATGCCGAGGCCCGCTGTGGCCGCGGACACGGACAGCGCCGAGGCGGACGGCGTGATGCCGTAGTCACGGGAGAAGTACGGCAGAATCGCCTGTGTGCTGTAGAGGAGTGTGAAGGTGGCGAGCCCCGCCATGAGGAGACCGGCCTCGATGCGCTTGGCCTGCCGGTCGCCTCGCCGATAGCCTTCGAATTCGCCCACCCCACTACCCTAGTACCCCGGCAGAACGCAGTGCTCGGACCGTGAGCACCCTGCAGGCGGGCGCCCCGGCGGCAGACCGGAGCGTCCGCGAACGACACGCATCTGCGAAGGAGCGTCAGTGACCCAGCCACCTACCGTGGACTCCCCGGCAGGCGATCGGAGCGCGGCGGCGAATCCCGTCTGGGAGTTCGTCTCCGCGCCCGCGGACCTCGCCCTCCCGGACTTCGCGGCGATCGCGCCCGCGCACATCGTGGACGCCGGCGACCGCGTCGTCGCGGCCGTGCGGCAGTCCGTCACCGCCCTCCTGGCCTCCGGCGAGGAGCCGAGCTTCGCCTCGGTCACCCTCCCCCTCGAGCGGGCGCAGCTGCCCGCCCGCGCACTCGCGGCCTTCGTACGGGTCCTCGAGTCGAACGTGCTGGACGACGCCCTCGCCGAGGCGGTCGCGGAGGTCTCCGCGCAGCTCACCTCCCTGCGCCTGAGCATCGAGCTCGACGAGCAGCTCTTCGACCGCCTCGGCGGGGTGCCCGTGTCAGAGCTCATCCCGGAGGACCGCCGCCTGCACGAGCTCACCGTGACCCGGCACGTGCGCGCGGGCGTGCGGCTGCCGGCGGCCGAGCGCGAGACCGTCGCCGAGATCGCGCGCGAACTGGACCGGCTGGAGACGGAGTTCGGGCAGGTCCTGGTCCAGGAGACCGCGGCCCGTGCGCTCACGACGGATGATCCCGCCGATCTCGAGGGCCTGGGCCCGGACAGGATCGCCGCCGCTCATGCGGCGTCCGAGGCTGCCTCGGGTGCCTCTCAGGACGCCGCCGCTGGCCCGCAGTACCGCCTCCCGCTCGTCAACACCTCCCAGCAGGACGCGCTCGCCTCCCTCGTGCGTCCCGAGACCCGTGCCCGGCTCATGGAGCTGTCCCTGGGCCGCGGGTCCTCCGGCGGGCCCGGTGACACCCGCGGGCTCGTCACGGACATCACCGCGCTTCGCGCCGCGCAGGCCGCTCACCTGGGATATCACAGCTACGCGCAGTACTCCGTGGACGATTCGACCGCCGGTGACGTCGAATCCGCCGGGAACCTCCTGCAGTCCCTGCTCGAACCCGCCCAGCGCCAGTTCGAGCGCGAGGCGGGGCGGGTGCGGGAGTACTTCGGCCTCGGCGGAAACCAGCCGCTTGCGCGCCACGACATCCTGCGCCTGTGGGAGCGCTACCGGGCGGAGGCCTTCGAGGTGGATGCGGAGGAGGCCGCGGCGCACTTCGAGTTCGAGCGCGTCCTCACCGACGGCGTCTTCGCAGCGGCGAACGCGCTGTACGGCCTCGCATTCGCCCTCCGAGAGGACCTGGCCGGCTGGCATCCCGACGTCCGGGTGTACGAGGTGACCGAGGGCTCCCGGACCCTGGGGCTGGTGCTCGTCGATCCGTTCGCGAGGACGGGAAAGCGCGGCGGCGCCTGGATGGACGAGCTGGTGACGGGCTCACGGCTGACGGGCCTGCACCCCGTCACGACGCTCACCCTCAATGTGCCGGCACCTGCCCCCGGCCGCCCCGCGCTGCTGACGCCGGACGAGACCGTCACGCTGTTCCACGAGTTCGGCCACGTGCTCCACGGCCTGTTCGCGGACTCCTCCTACCCCTCGCAGGCGGGCACCGCGGTCCCCCGCGACTACGTCGAGTTCCCCTCGCAGCAGTTCGAGATGTGGGCGCTGCACCCGCAGGTGCTCCCCGGCTACGCACGCCACTGGGAGACCGGCGCGCCCATCTCCGCCGAGCTCGTGCAGCGCCTGCGCGATGCGCAGACGTTCGGCCAGGGCTTCGCGACGCTCGAGTACCTGGCGGCGGCGATGCTGGACCTGAGCTGGCACTCGCTCGAGGACGGAGAGGTGATCGAGGACGTCCTCGCATTCGAAGCGGAGGTGCTCGCGGCGGCCGGCTTCGAGGACGTGGTCCCCCCGCGCTACCGCACCGCCTACTTCCAGCACATCTTCTCCGGCGGATATGCGGCCGGGTACTACTCGTACCTCTGGTCGGAGCAGTACGCCGCGGCGGTCTCGGAGCTGTTCGAGGACCACGGCGGCCTCGATCCGGAGCTCGGCCGCGCCTACCGCGAAGGGGTGCTGGCGCCGGGCTACTCGCGGGATCCGCTCACCGCCCTCGACCGCTTCCTCGGCGGCGAGGCGGGCGTCGAGCCCCTGCTGCGCCGCCGCGGCCTGGCCCCCGCCCGCCCCGCGCCGCCGGCCTGCCCCGAGCACGCCCGGCTCGAACGCGATCTGCGCGAGGCCGGGATCACCTCGCGCGTGCAGGTTCACCCCGAGCCGCTGCCCACGGCGCAGGCAGCCGCCGAGTTCCACGGGGTGCCGGTCGAGGCCATCGCCAACAGCCTCGTCTTCATCGCCGAGTTCCCGGACGAGGAGGCCATCGCGGCGGCGGAGAGCCGCAGCCTCCTGCAGACCGGTGAGCAGGAGGTCATCAGCGCGCAGGAGCCAGCGAGTGCGAGCGGAGAGACGGAGGCGGAGGCCGCCTCGAGCGCATCCGCAGAGGCCGGGGACGCCGAGGTGCCCGTCATCGAGGAGCCCGTGCTCATCATGACCTCCGGCGGGCACCGGGTGGACACGGAGTTCGCTGCTGAGCAGATCGGTGCGCTGCGGCTCAAGCGGGCCAGGCCGGAGCAGGTGCTCGCGGCGACGGGCCAGGCGGTGGGCGGCGTGGCCCCGGCCGGGCATCCGGCCCACGTGCGGTCCTATGTGGACCGCACGCTGCGCGGGCACGCACAGCTGTGGGCCGGCGGCGGCACCGTCGAGGCCATGGTCCCACTGACCTACGCGGAACTGGTCCGCGTGACACGAGGAGAGGAAATCGATGTCCGACCACAGTGACGCGGGTGCGCCCGCGGCGGAGACCCCCGCAGCGGGCGGATCCGCCCCCGGCGCCTCCGCATCTGGCGCCTCCGCATCTGGGCCTGCTGCATCTGGGCAGCCGGGTCCGCACGCACAGACGGCCGCGCACGCGGTGTCTGGGAACGCAGCGGATCCGGCGGAGAACACAGGCAGCGCGAGCGCAAGCGGTGCGAGCGCAGGCACGGCAGCCGGGATCGCCTCGGGCGCGGGGACCGCGACAGCAGGGAGCGCAGGCGCGGGCGGAGCCGTGGGAACGGCCACCGCCACGACCGCAGACGGCGCACCCGGCGCGGGAGCGCTGACGGCCTTCGCGAGCACCCGGGGCCGCTACTACGCGCTCATCCTCGCAGTCTTCTGCTGCGTCTTCATCATCTCGAACATCTCGGCGACGAAGGTGATCGGCTTCGGGCCCATCGTGGGCGATTTCTCGATCGTCACGGACGGCGGGGCGTTCCTCTTCCCGCTCGCCTACATCCTCGGCGATGTGCTGAGCGAGGTCTACGGCTTCCGGGCGGCCAGACGGGCCGTCTTCATGGGCTTCGCCATGCAGGCGCTGGCGGTGCTCGTCTTCTACCTCGTCATGATCTCGCCGCCCGGGCCCGGCTACGAATCGCAGGACGCGTTCGAGGCGGTGCTGGGCTTCTACCCGCGGATCGTCGCGGCCTCGCTGGCCGGCTACGTGGTGGGCCAGCTGCTGAACTCCTACGTGCTGGTGTGGGTCAAGCGCCGCATGGGCGAGAAGCACCTGTGGGTGCGCCTCATGACCTCGACCGGCGTGGGCGAGTTCGCTGACACCCTCATCTTCTGCGTCGTGGCGTTCGCCGGCGTGATCCCCGGTGCGGACTTCGTCAACTACATCATCGTGGGCTTCGTGTACAAGGTCGCGGTCGAGGTCATCCTCATGCCGGTCACATACGCCGTCATCCGCTTCCTCAAGAGGCGCGAGGTCACCTACGCGCCCGGCGGGGAGGACTGAGGGGCCTCCTCGGCGCCTGCGCCCACGCTCGCGCCTCAGTTCCTGCTCGGCGCCTGCGCTCGTGGCTCAGGCCCTGCTCATGTCTCTGCGTACGCTCGTGTCTCAGTTCCTGCTCGTGTCTCACTGCACCTCGTTCAACGGCGGATCCGCCGACGCAGACTGAGACACGAGCGGAAACTGAGACCTCAGCGGGTACTCAGGGGCAGACTAGACCGCAGAGGTCAGGTATGCCGCCCAGCGTCCTGGCGCCACTGCAGTATGACCTCCTGAGGGATCGTACGCCTCATGAAGCTGTCGAACGTCGGCACCGTGAAAGCCGCATAGCCATGGTTGGGGGTGTAGAGAAGCCCCATATTGATCAGTTTTGCACGGGTGGGCCCCAGCTGTGAGGAATCTCGCTCCATCACCCTCGCCACGTCTGCGGCCTTCTGCGGCTCGGGGCCGAGCTCCGCCATCGCGCGCATATAGGCGGTCTCGAGAGGGGTCGCTCGGTCCAGCCTCACCTTGAAGAATGAACTGTCCAGCTTCGCTACGTACGCTTCCTCTGCGATGTCGATGTCACGCTTCGTGATCCGATTGTTCTCAGCGACCGTCCATACTGCATAGCCGAGCTCCTGGATGAAGTACGGATACCCCTGAGTCAGCTCCACCGCACGATCGAGGGCGTCATCATCGAAAGAAACACCCTCTGCGGCAGCTGGGTCAGCGAATGCCCGTCTGGCATCGTCATCACCGAGCTCGCCGATCACAGGGAACTTGAATAGCCGCTCGGCGTACGAGCGGGCATCCCCTGCGAGTTCAGCGATCTGGGGCAGCCCAGCCCCCACGAAGGTCAGCGGAAGCTTGAGCTGGACAGTCTTGTGGATCGCCTGAATGAGAGCCGAAAGCTGCTCGGTTCTGAGAAACTGGACTTCATCCACGGTCAGCACGATCCCCGTCGTTCTCTCCTTCGCCACATGACCGAGTTCAACCAGCACGTCCGTGAGATCCAGGCTGAGGTCACCGTGGTCCGCAAGACCCTCCGCAGGATCGACCTGCAGGCTGGCGCCGACGGACCCATCAGGAGAGGCAGTGAGGGTGAAGGATGTGAGCACCGATGCGGCTCGCTTCGAGCGGGCCGTCCATCGTGCCCGCGGAGACATCGTCAGGAGGACGGTCCGCAACTTGCCGAACAGCACAGTTCTGAAATGCGCCTCGTCGTACTTACCTGCCTCGAGGTCGACGACCTGCCAATCCTGTTCGCGTGCGATCTCGCCGAGCCTGGTCAACAGCACAGTCTTGCCCACTCCACGAAGCCCGGTCGCGATCATCGACTGTTCAGACCGCCCACGAGCCAGACGGCCCAGGAGCACACTGAAGGCATCCAGCTGATCGTCGCGCCCTACGATCACTTCAGGAGTGGCACCTGCGTTGGGGGTGTAGGGGTTGCTGAGCTGATCCATGGAGCGAGATTACCATCTTTATCCTGTTTTATCTGCCTGAGATAAAGTTCGGTAAATCCGATAAGCAAGTGCTCCGTGCCAGCAGCCCTCGCTCAACGCCTGCGCTCGCTCGCGTCTCAGTTCCCGCTCATGTCTCACTGCATTTCGCTCAGAGGCGGAGTCCCCGACGCAGACCGAGACACGAGCGGGAACAGAGACCTCAGCCGCGCTTCCAGCTGAGGGAGACCTCGATCTCCGCAGTACCGTCGTCCTCGATCTCCACCTCGTACTCGTAGGAGACCCGTGCGGGCACGCTCACCGTCACGTCCTTCTCCCCTTGGTGGACGGTCACGGAGTTCTGCCGCTCCAGCATGTCCGCGAGCGCACGCAGCTTGGCCGCGGCCTCCTCGCGGGAGAGGTCGGTCTCGGTCTCGTGTTCGTACAGCTCATCGCTCATGGGCCGATTCAAGCACGCACGTCAAACATCCACGGGGCATGATGGCCGGGCTCGCGGGATGAGGTGCACAGCACGGGCGACCGGCGCGGGCGGAGCGGGAAGCGCGCATGGCGGACAATTCGCTGCACACGCCCAGCGGCGTCCAAGCCCCGCAGCAGCGCAGGCAGTTCAACTCCGAGGCGCGAAGGCCCCGGTCTCACTGCGCCGTCAGTGCCTCTCGCCGGTGAGCATGGTGAGCAGCAGGACGTTCGGGCCCGCGGCACCGCCCTCCTGGACGGAACCAGCCGGCTCTTCCGGGCAGTCCACGCGGTGTTCGACGTGCGCCCTGCAGTGCACGACCGTCCCCGGTGTCAGTACGGTCGTCTCACCCTCGCAGGTGAAGGTCAGCAGCCCGCTCAAGCACTGCACCGTGATGGGGTGAGCCGCCGTGTGCTCCGGCAGCGACTGCCCCGGAGCGAACGTGAACGCGATGAGGTTCGCGCCGTCGGCCTGCAGCAGCCGCTTCACCGAGGGCCGGCCGTTCCTCCGCTCCGGGTCCGCCGCCGGCGCGAGTGCGAGGACATCGAGCACGGCAGCACCCGGGCCCGACCCGTCGGGCGTCGTTCCGGCAAGCACGGCGTCATTCATGCAGACCACTCTCGCACGCGGCGTCCGGGGCACGGCGCGGGCCAGTCACTCCGCATGGAGCAGGCTCTTGCACACAGTCGTCTCCACGCCCACCTCAGAGCACACCGCGTGTCAGGACCGTGCCGCCGCCCCTGCAACCGCCTGACGGCACTCCTCCATCATCCGTGCGATGACCTCGGCACAGCTCGGGATGTCGTCGAAGAGGCCCAGCGCCTGGCTCGCGCAGATGAGGCCCGCCTCGCGATCCCCGCCGGCCAGCGCGTCCCGCCCGCGCAGGCCGGAGACGAGGTGCCGGATCCGCTCGAAGTCCCCGGGGAACACGTCCTCCGAGGCGGCGATCTCCTCCGTGACCGCGTTCCGCAGGAACCGCCCGGTGTTGCCGAAGGAGCGCTGGATGAGCTGCGTGTCGTAGATCGAGGTCGATGCGGCGAGTTCGGCCTTGAGCGCCTCGCTCACCGGTGACTCGCGGGTGAACATGAACCGCGTCCCCACATTCACCCCTTCGGCACCCAGCATCAGCGCCGCCGCCATCCCCCGCCCGTCGGCGATCCCGCCCGAGGCGAGCACCGGGACGCGCAGCGCACGCACCGCCGCGGGTACCGCGACCATGAGTGGGGTGTCGTGCTCTCCGGGATGCCCGGCCGCCTCGAACCCGTCCATCGAGATCACGTCCGCCCCGTCGCGCTCGGCGGAGAGGGCGTGCCGCACCGTCGTGCACTTGTGGATCACCCTGATGCCGTGCGCCTTCAGCCTCGGGAGGAAGGGCCTCGGACTGTTCCCCGCCGTCTCGACGACAGGCACGCATCCGGCGACGACCGCCTCGATCCATTCCCCGTACTCGTGCGAGACCTGCTGCGAGATCGAGATGTTCACGCCCACAGGCCTGCTCGTGAGCGTGCGCGCCCGCTCGATCTCGTCCAGCAGGTGCTCACCCGAATCGTGCAGGCGAGCGGTGATGAGCCCGAGGCCGCCCGCCTCGGACACAGCGGCGGCGAGGTCCGCCGTCCCCACCCACTGCATCCCGCCCTGCACAATCGGGTGCTCGATGCCCAGGGCCTCCGTGATCCGGGTTCTCATGGGTGCCGCCCGATCTGCCGCATCCCACGGCGATGGCGTTCACATGCGTCTCCCCGGGCACCGCCCACGAGGATCACTTCGTGACCGTGGCGGTCTTCCAGACGTAGGCCCCCTCGACCGGAGTCGTGAAGCCCTCGACGCCCTCGCCCATGCCCACGACGGAGTCCGGAGCGCAGATCGGGATGATCGGCGCGGCCTCCGCATAGGCCGCCCTCACGAGTGCCTGCAGCGCAGCACCCCCGTCCTCCTCCGGGAGCACGGAGCGCGCCTCCGTCAGGAGCTGCGCACCCTCGGGCACCTCATAGCCCTCGGTGGCCGGGGCATCGCGCAAGAGGTATGCGGCCAGGTACGAGGTGGCATCCGGATCGGCGGTGCTCGCCGGCCCCACGTAGACCTCGTACTCGCTGTTGCGCACGGACGCGCCCGCCTGTGCCGAGTCCACGGCCTCGACGGACGATTCGACGCCCACCTGGGAGAGCTGGTCCTGCAGCACCTGCGCCAGCTCCTGGTACACCGAGATGTTCGCGGAGCTGATCGTCACGTTCAGGGGGTTCGAGGCACCGAAGCCCGCCTCCTCGAGCCCGGCCTCGGCCGCCGCCGGATCGTACAGCAGCCCCTCGTCCTCCTCCATGCCCTCGACGTGGCCCGGCAGTCCCTCGATATAGGGCTGCGCGGTGGGCTGGCACCTGCCACCCTGGAGGTTCTCGTTGATCGCATTGCGGTCGATCGCCTGGGACACCGCCCTCCGCACCACAGGATCGTCGAGCCCCTCCACCGAGGTGTTGAGATTCACGTGGTAGATGAGGTCGGTGGGGCCGCCCTCCGCCTTCGCCCCGCCGGCCTCGATCTCCGCGAGCTGCGAGGGCCGGAAGTTGCCCGCGTCCACCTCGCCGGAGGTGAGCGCACGCACCCGAGCGGAGTCGTCGACCACCGCCCGGATCGTGAGGTTCGGCGTCTTCACGTTCTCCGCGTCCCAGTAGCCGTCCCAGGTCTCGAGCCTCACCTCGTCGGGGCTGTGCGACACCACCTGATAGGGACCGGCGCCCACGGGGTTCTCACCCACATCACCGGTGAGCGAGGCCGGGCTGATCACCATGCCAGCCTCGGCGCCGAGCGCATTGAGGATGTGCGTCGACGGCGAGGAGAAGTTCAGCACCACCGTCGACTCGTCCGGCGTCTCCACCGATTCGACCGTCGCGAGGTCCGAGGCGATCGTGGACCCCTCCTCCATCGCGTGCTCGAGACTCGCCTTCACCGCCTCCGCGTTCATCTCCTCGCCGTCCTGGAAGGTGACTCCCTCCCTGAGGGTGAGCGTGAGGACGGTCGAGTCGTCGCTGAACTCCCATTCAGTCGCAAGCCCCGGCACGGCCTTGCCCTCGGCGTCCCAGGCGATGAGGGTGTCGTAGATCTGGCCGGTGTACTGCGGATCGTAGGTGCTGCCGGCGTGGGGATCGAGTGTGGAGGCGCGGTAGGACATCGCGACGGTGAGCGAGTCCGCGGTCTCGCCGCCTCCGGAGCCCGCTCCCGAACCGCCCCCGGAACCGCAGCCGGAGAGGAGGAGCCCGCCGGCGGCGAGCGCTGCGAGCGCGGCCCGCGAAATCGTGCGCGAGGTGCGTGCGTTCATGAGAGTACTCCTTCGTACTGGTTCGCTCCCGGTGCCGTACCGGGATCTCGATCCCGACGAGCCGCCGGAATCCTGCTCCGGCAGCCGTCGGGATCCTGCTCCGTCGGCTGCCGGGATATCAGGCCTCCGGCCATGTCCGGAGCGCCTTCTTGTTGAGCTTGCCGAGCTGCGTCACGGGCAGCTCGTCGATGAAATGGACGGTCTTGGGCGTCTGGATGGGTCCCTTCCTCTCCCGCACATGGCGGATGACGGTCTCCTCCGTGAGCGAGGCGCCCTCCCGGAGGACGAGGTAGGCGGTGACGGACTCGCCCCATTTCTCGTCCGGACGCCCGACGACGGCACAGGAGCTCACCTCCGCGAGCTCGGAGATCGCATCCTCGACCTCGCTCGGATAGACGTTGAAGCCGCCGGAGATGATCATGTCCTTCCGCCGGTCGACCAGCGTGACGTAGCCGCCCTCGTCCATGAAGCCCATGTCGTCCGTGTGCAGCCACCCCCCGCGCAGCGCGTGCGCCGTGAGATCCGGTCGCTTCCAGTAGCCGGGCATGACCATGGGCCCGCGGAGGCAGAGCTCCCCCACCTCGCCGAGATCCGCCTCGGTGCCGTCCTCGCGGAGGATCTTCGCGACGACGCCGGGAGTGGGCCTGCCCGCGGAGGCGAGCAGGTCCGGCCGGTCGAGCCGGTGGTCCTCGCGCCCGAGCCGGAGGATGCCGACGCCGGCCTCGGTCTGCCCGTAGCCCTGGACGAAGACCTGCCCGAACCGCTCGATCGCCTCCGCCAGCCGGGTGGGCGACATGGGCGCGGCCCCGTAGACGAACTCCTCGATGCTGGAGACATCGGTGCCCGGATGGTCCCGCAGATGGTCGAGCAGCACGTAGATCATCGTGGGGACGAGGAAGGCGTTGGTCACCCGGTGCTCGGCCACGAGCCGTAGGAACTCCTCCGGATCGAAGCCGTCCGTGAGGACCACGGAGCCTCCGCGCATGAGCATCGGCCCGATCTGACTGCCGCCTGCATGGCTGATGGGCGTGGCGATGAGCAGCTTCTGCGGGAGCGCACCCGGAGGGCGGTCTCCCGCCCCCGCGCTGATCGACTGGGTGTAGGAGGTGCCGAAGACCGTATGCGGGACTCCTTTGGGCCGCCCCGTCGTCCCCCCGGTGTAGAAGATCGACTCGATGTCCCCTCCGCGCACCAGTGCCGGCGGCACGTCTGCGGACGACTGCTCGGCCGCGGCGGCGAGGAGATCGTCCGCGTCCCCGTCCTCACCGAGGGAGAGGAGCCGGAGCCCCGGACGGCTCTCCCGGAGCTCTGCGGCGCGCACGCTGAAATGACGCGGGTCGTAGACGAGGACGTCGATCTCCGCATCGTCGAGCACGAAGAGATGGTCGTCGAGCGAGCCCATGGGATGGAGCGGCGTATAGCGCACGCCCATGTGCCTCACCGCGAGCTGCGTGAGATAGGTCTCGGGCATGTTCCTGCTGAGCACGGCCAGCGCCATGCCCTGGTGCACACCGCGGGCCTGCAGCACCCGGACGATCCGGTTGACGAGCGCGACGCACTCGCGCGCCGTGAGCACCCGTGAGCCGTGACGGAAGACGATCTCGTCGCCCCTGAACCTCAGAGCGCGCAGCGGCCCCGTCTCAGCGGCGATGTCCTCCTGCGTATCGAACTTCACTTCTCGTGCTCCCTTCCTGCCGTCTGCCCTGCGATTCCCAGCCCCGCGGACCCGTCACGCGGCCGCGTACTCACCTGCGAGCCTCTCGATCACCGCGCGCGCCGGGACGACGCCGGAGACGCCGCTCACCGAGTGCCCCGCACTCCAGATGTCCTTCCAGCGGCGCGGCCTGCCGGTGTCCAGATCCCCTTCCGCGGTGCGCTCCTCCGCACGCCCGGAGCCCCCGTAGCGGGCCCGCGCCGCGGCGAGGTCCGCATTGTGCTCGAGGCTCTCCGGATCGAGACCCACCGCGCGGATCGAGGGCACGAGGAAGTTCGCATTCAATCCCGTGAAGGCACGGGTGAGGAGCACATCGTCCATCGTGGACTCCACGACCATGTCCTTGTAGCCGTCCTGCGCCATGCTCTCCCGGGTCGCGATGAAGGCCGTCCCGATATAGCCGAGGTCCGCGCCGAGCGTCCGCGCCGCACGCAGCGCGGTCCCGTCACTCATCCCGCCGGCGAGCGCGATGGCACCATCGAAGAACTGCCTCACCTGACGGACGAAGGCGAAGGGGTTGAGCCAGCCGGTGTTGCCGCCCGCTCCCGCCGTGAGGAGCACGAGCCCGTCCGCACCGGCCTCCACCGCCTGCCTGGCATGCCGCACCGTCGCCACATCGGCGAACACGAACACCCCCGCCTCGTGGAGGGCCGGGAGCACCGGTGCGGGCGAGCCCACGCTCGTGATCACCATCTCCACCCGGTGCTCGAGCAGGATCTCCACCTCCTCCGCGATGCCGGGTCTGCGCATGATGAGGTTGGGGCAGTAGGGGGCATCGTCCTCGGTGAGGGTCTCATCGAGTTCGTCGAGCCAGTCGCCGAGGGCCTCGGGCGGACGCGGATTCACCGTGGGGAAGGCCCCGATCGCACCGGCCCGGCACACCTCCCGCACGAGCTCCGTCCCGGAGACGCGCAGCATGGGCGCGGCGATCGCGGGCAGCCGCAGCCTTCGCGCGAGGTGCGCGGGCAGCCGCTCGCGCATCGCCCCGCCCGCGGTTCCCGCCTCCGCGCCCGCTCCTGCGGCGGTTCGGCCGGTCATGGCGCTCACCGTCCCTTCCACACGGGCCGACGCTTCTCCGCGAAGGCGGCCAGGCCCTCGCGACGGTCCTCCGAGTCGAGCGCGACCTGGGCGATGGGCCGCTGCTTCTCCCAGGCCTCGGCCTCCGTCCACTCGGCCGACCGGAACATGATCTCCTTGCTCGCGGCCAGGGCCGTGGGGCCGTTTCCCAGCATCGAGTCGGCGAGGGCGAGCGCGGTCTCCAGCGCCCCGCCCGGCTCGCTCAGCCGGTTGACGAGGCCGAGCGCCGCCATCTCCTCCGCGCCGCGCAGCTCTCCCGTCAGCGCCATCTCCATCGCCGCGTGGTAGGGGATGCGACGGGGCAGGCGGAACAGGCCCCCGCCCACCGCGACGACGTTGTGCCGCACCTCGGGCAGTCCCATCCGGGCGTCCCGGGCCGCGACGATGAGATCGCAGGCGAGGCAGAGCTCGAGCCCACCGCCCACCGCATAGCCTTCCACCGCAGCGATGAGCGGCTTCCTGCTCGGCCTCGCCATGATGCCGAAGCCGCCGCGCGCGGGCCGCTGCCGGGGACCTCCCTGCGCCGCCTCCTTGAGGTCCGCCCCCGCGGAGAAGGTGCCCCCCGCACCCGTGATGACCCCGAGGAACAGTTCGTCCGTCTCATCGAGGAGGTCCATCGCCGCGTTCATCGCCTGCGCGGCGGCGGAGTCCATGGCGTTCCTGGCCTGCGGCCGGTCGATCGTGACGATCAGGACCGGTCCGCGGCGCTCCGTGCGCACAGCGCCTGCGTGCCCGGGATCTGTGCGCCCGGGGCCTCCGTCGTGCTGAGCTCCTGTGCTCATCTCACATCCCGTCTGTGTGTCTCGGTGCGTGCCGCCGGTGTGCGGTCACAGGTTGAAGGTGAAGCCGCCGTTGACCGGGTAGGTCTGGCCGGTGATGTACTCGGCCGCATCTGAGGCGAGGAAGAGCACAGCGTTCGCCACGTCCGAGGGCCGCCCCGGGCGCCGGATGACGTACTTCGACATCATCTTCTTCAGCCGCTCGGGGTTCTGCGCGAGGCGATCCTCGATGGCCGGGGTGAGCGTCGCGGCGATCGCCACGCAGTTCGCGGTGACCCCGTGACGGCCCAGCGCGCGTGCCGTCGCCCGCGTGAAGCCGGCCGCGCCGGCCTTCGCCCCGGCGTACACCTCGAGCCCGGGGTCCCCGTACCGCGAGGCCTCGGAGATGATCGTGACGATCCGGCCGTAGCCGTGCTCGATCATCGCCGGGACCACCGCCGCGGTGCTGTTGAGCACTCCGTAGAAGTTCACGCCGATCTGACTGTCCCAGGTCTCCGGTCCGGTCTCCCAGAAGGGCGCCGAGACGTCGGCGGCCGGGTTCGCCCCCGAATTGCCCGCGTTGTTCACGAGGATGTCGATGGGGCCGTGGGCCTCCCTCACGGACTCCGCGAGCGCCTTCATGCCCGCATGGTCCGTGACATCTCCCTGCACAGCGAAGGCGGAGCCGCCGGCGGCGGTGATCTCGTCCGCGACCGCCTGTGCGCGGTCGAGGAAGTAGTCGTTGACGATCACCGCCCGCGCCCCGTGCTCTGCGAAATGGCGCGAGATCTGGGCGCCGATGCCCTGGCCGGCGCCCGTGACGAGGGCGATGCGGCCGTCGAGGCTGAGGAGGTCGGACATGTGTTCTCACCGTGCTTTCATATGGGCTGATTCAGGATGTGGGGAGCACCGGCTCAGTGCTCGAGGAGCTTCCGGGCGATCACCCGGTACTTCTGGACCTCGGACGGCCCCTCGTAGATCCGGGAGAGGCGCTGCAGGCCGTACCAGTGGGCCAGGGGGCTGTCGAGGGAGGTGCCCGCGGCGCCGTGGACCTGGATGGCGCGGTCGAGGACCCGCCCCACCGTCTCCGTACCGAGGAGTTTCGCCATACCGGCTTCCACCCGCGTGTCGTGACCGGCGTCCGTGCGCCCGGCGGCGTTGTAGAGGGCGAGCCGGGCCTGGTGGATCTCCGTCCACGAATCGACGATGAAGCCCTGGACGGCCTGCTTCTCGCTCAGGGGTCCGCCGAAGACCGAGCGCGTCCGGGCATAGGAGATCATCATCTCCAGCGCCCGGTCAGCGATGCCCAGCGCGGTCGCCGCCACCGTCATGCGCGCGGTGCTCAGCAGCTTCTGGGCCTCTGCGAACCCCCCGCCCGCGGCGCCCAGCAGCGCCGATTCCTCCACCCGGCAGTCGTCGAGGAACAGCTCGTGGACCCGCAGCCCGCCGAGGACCTCGATCTCGCGGGCGATCGTGAGCCCCGGATTGTCCTTCTCGACCGCGAAGAGCGAGATGCCGCCGCGCTGGCGCTTGTCAGGGTCCGTGAGCGCGACGACGAGCACGATATCGGCGGCATCGACCCCGGAGATGAACACCTTGGAGCCGCTGATGACCCAGTTCGACCCGTCCCGCACCGCCGTGGTGCGGAGGGCACCTCCGGGATCCCCGCCTCCGGAGGGCTCAGTCTGGGCGAACGCCCACCGCATCCGGTCCTCGAGGATCGGCCGGGTGTACCGCTCGTACTGCTCGCCCTCGGCGGAGACGAGCGCGGCCGGCAGGCCGCCTGCGAACCGGAGCTGGGCCAGCGGGCGGGCGGCCTCCTCGAAGCAGTTCACGAGGTCGTAGACGGACAGGTCCGCCCCGCCCAGCGACTCGGGCAGCCGCAGCCCCCAGAGGCCGGCCTCCTTCGCCGCCTCGCGGCCGGGCCGGTGGTCCTCCCAGCTCACCTGCTCGCCCCGGAGAATGCGCTCCTCCAGCGGCATCTGGTGGTCATCGCAGATGCGGCGGACGAGGGCGCGCAGGTCGTTCGTCTCCTCCGGTCGGGTGATCGGTTCGTACATGCTTCCTCCTACGGGGGTCGGGGCGGGGGTCCGGGGCATCGGCCGCGCGCCGTCAGTCGCGCACCAGCACATGGGCGACGCAGACCGCTCCGAGGCCCACCATGTGCGCGAGCCCGCGGCGCGCGTCCGGCTGCTGCCGAGGACCGGCCTCCCCGCGGAGCTGACGCGTGATCTCACCGATCTGTCCCACACCCGTGGGGCCGATCGGATGGCCCATCGCCAGCAGCCCACCCGAAGGGCTCACGGCCACGCGGCCGCCGATGTCGAAGCTGCCCGCAGCGACCTCCCTGCCCGCCTGTCCCTCCTCGCACAGCCCCATCGCCTCGGCGTAGAGCAGCTCCTCGATCGAGAAGGCGTCGTGGAGCTCGACGACATCGAGCTGCTCGGGGCCGAGATCCGCCTCGGCGAGCACCCGGGAGGCGGCGGTGCGAGTGAGCTCCGCATCGTGGTTGGCCTCCCCGTAGAGCTGCTCGCTCACCGACACGGAGGAGGCGATGCGGATGCAGCGGGACCGGTCGAGGCCCAGCCGCTCGATCCCCTGCTCGGAGACGAGGACGACTGCGGCGGCCCCCTCCCCCACGGGACAGCACATGAGCCGGGTGAAGACGCCGGAGACCGGGCGGTCGCCCAGCACCTCGTCGAGGCTCCTGGCCTGCTGCCGCTGCGCATAGGGGTTGCGTGCGCCGTTGCCGTGGTTCTTCACCGCGACGGCGGCCAGCTGCTCGCGGGTGGCTCCGTATCGCGTCATGTACTCGTCCGCGAGCAGCGCGAAATGCGTGGCGGGGACGATGCGGCCGCCCACGAGGCTGCCCAGCCCCGTGTGCTCCGCGGCGTTGGCGACGGCCAGGCGCTTGTCGATCCCGAGCACGAGGGTGACATCGGAGACGCCCGTCGCGACGGCGAGCGCACCCAGGCGGACGGCGCTGGAACCGGAGGCCGAGGCGTTGTCGATCTGCGTCATGGACACTCCGGTCGCGCCCATGAACGACAGCGTCGGCCGGGTGACGGCCATGCCGGAGACCGCTGTGCCGGTATAGATGTTGTCCACGTCCGGATAGGCCACCCCGGCATCTGCGAGGGCTTCGCGGACGGCGGTGAGGCCGAGGTCGGGCAGCGTGCGTCCGCTGCCGACGCGCTCATAGCGGTGGAAGCCGATGCCCGCGACGTAGACGGGCGAGAGGTCTCTGAGGGTCTTGGGCATGTCAGTCCTCGATCCTGGCGAAGCGGAGCTGGGCCGCGGCGGGCGTTCCGGCTGCTGCGTCCGTCTCAGCCTCGGCGGTTGCGGCGGCCTCGGCGGGGACGATCACTCCTGCGACCCTGTCACCGCGCCGCACCGGCGTCGTGTCCCGCATCGTCACCCGGACGACCGGGCCCGCGCTCAGCGCGACGATCGCGACCGTGAACGGGACGGCGAGCGAGCGGTCGGGATGGGAATGGACCTCGGAGCTCATGAGCACCGTGCCGGAGGCGGCAATCTCGGCGTGGGACAGCTCGTCGCCGTGGGTGCCGCAGCGGCGGCAGCCGTAGGACTGCGGCGGGAAATCGACGTAGCCGCACGCCGTGCACGAGGTCGAGAGCAGGCGCACATCCCGCCCCGCTCCCCTGTGCAGCGGCAGCGTCTCCGTGCGGGAACCGGTGGTCATGCTCGCTCCTCTCGTGCGGCCTCGGCGGCCAATGGCTGCTGCGCGTACTCGGGGTCGCCGGCGGCGCGGTGGCACGCGACCGTGTGCCCCGCGGAATCCGTGTGGCCCGCGGCGGCCGTGTGCCCCGCCACGGCTTCGGCGACGACGCTCTCCCCCGCCTCGGCGGCGGCCGGCGCCCCGAGGACGGTGCCCACCCCGACGGGCTCCGGATCCCGCACGGCGCAGACCTCCTTGGCGAAGGGGCAGCGGGTGCGGAAGCGGCAGCCGCTGGGCGGGTCCGCAGGACTGGGCATCTCCCCGCGCAGCGCGATCCGCTCCCGCGTGCGCTGGACGGCGGGGTCCGCGATGGGCACGGCGGAGAACAGCGCCTGGGTATAGGGATGGAGGGGAGTCTCGGTGATCGCCCGGGTGGGGCCCTCCTCGACCACCCGGCCCAGGTACATGACGAGGACGGAGTGAGCCATATGGCGGATCGTCGCCATGTCGTGGGAGATGAGGACGATCGACAGGCCCGTGGTCTCCTGCAGCTCCAGGAGGAGGTTGAGGATCCCCGAGCGGGTGGAGAGGTCGAGCGCGCTCGTCGGCTCATCGGCGATGAGGATCTCCGGACCGAGCGCCATCGCCCGCGCGATCGCGACCCTCTGCCGCTGTCCTCCGGACAGCTGACGCGGATACCGCGAGGCGAGCGCCGGAGCGAGCCCCACGAGGTCGAGGAGCTCACCAGCCCTGGCCTCCGCCTCCGCGCGCGTGGCCAGGCCGTGCACCAGCAGGGGCTCCCCCACCGAGTGCCCCACGCGCTTGGTCGGATCGAGAGAGCCGTAGGGGTCCTGGAAGACGACCTGGACGCGGCGGCGGAGGTCGCGCGTGTCCCGTGCCCGGCGCGAGCGGGCGGCGCGGTGGCCGGCGACGGTGAGCTCACCGCTGTCCGGCAGGTCGAGGCAGGCGAGGATGCGGCCCAGGGTGGTCTTCCCGGATCCGGATTCGCCCACGATGCCGAGGGTCTCCCCGCTGCGCAGGGCGAGATCGACGCCGTCGACGGCCCGGACCGCACCCGTGCGGCGGCCCAGGAGGTCCCGCCCGAGGGGGAACGTGCGGTGGAGACGGCGGGCCTCGATGACGGGCTCGGATGCCGCAGGGGCGGCCTCGGACGCCGCAGGGGCGGCGGATGCGCTCGCGTTCATGCTGCGGCCTCCGGTGTGATCTCCCCGCGGACCACCCGCAGGCAGCGGGTGGGTTCGGTCGCGAGGTCGTGGTAGACGTCGGTGCGTGTGCAGTCGTCGGTGGCGAAGGGACAGCGCGCGGCGAACCGGCAGCCGGCGGGGAACGAGCCGGCCGCGGGCACCCTGCCGGGCAGGGAGGTGAGGCGCGAGAACGGCTCCGCCCCGGTGGGCACGGAGGCGATGAGCGCGCTCGTGTAGGGATGCCGGGGCGTGCCGAAGAGCTCGTCCGTGCCGGCGGTCTCCGCCACGCCGCCGGCGTACATCACCACCACCTCGTCGCAGAAGTCCGCGACGACCCCGAGGTCGTGCGTGACGAGCAGGACCGCGAGGTCCTGCTCCCGGCGGAGCTCGCGCAGCAGGTCGAGGATCTCCGCCTGGATGGTGACGTCGAGCGCCGTCGTGGGCTCGTCCGCGATGAGGAGGGGCGGATCGCAGGCGATCGCCGCGGCGATCCCCACGCGCTGCTGCATGCCGCCGGAGAGCTCGTGCGGATAGGCGCGCAGCCGGGCGGCCGCGTTCGGGATGCCCACGAGCTCGAGGAGCTCGCGTGCGCGGACCCGTGCCGCGGACCGGGATTCGCGCAGGTGGATGCGCCGCGACTCGCCGATCTGATCCCCGACCGTCATGGTCGGGTCGAGCGTGCTCATGGGCTCCTGGAAGACGGCGCCGATCCGCCGCCCGCGCGCCCGCGCGAGCTGCCGGGGCGAGAGCCCGAGCAGGTCCGTGCCCTCCAGCACCGCCGAGCCTCCTGACACCCGGACCTCACGGGGGAGCAGGCCGAGCAGGCTCATCGCGGTCATGGTCTTGCCGCAGCCGCTCTCGCCGATGAGCGCGGTCGCACCGCCGCGGCGGACCCGGAAGCTCACCTCGCGCACGAGTCCGGGCTGGACCGCGGCACCGCGGAGGTCGACGGTGAGGTCGCGGACCTCGAGGACGGTGTCCGGGGCCTCGGGAGCGGCCGTGGCCTCGGGGGACGAGGCGGCCTCGCGAGCGGCCGTGGCCTCGGCGGCGGTGCCGGCCTCGGCAGACGAGGCGGCGGTGGGCTCAGTCATTGCTGTCTCCTCCGGAGAGGGCGTCGCGCAGGGCGTCGCCCAGGGTGTTGAAGGACAGGACAGTGAGGACGATGGCCACACCGGGGGCCACGACGGCCCAGGGCGCGTCGAACTGGCTCTCATAGGCGGCCCGGAGCATGCTGCCCCAGCTCACGGCCGGCGGCTGCATGCCCAGACCGAGGAAGCTCAGCGCCGCCTCGGCGAGCAGTGAGATCGCCATGAGCAGGGTGACCTGGACCAGGACCGGCGCGGCGATGTTGGGGAGCACGTTCCTGAGCATGATGCGCACGGAGCCGGAGCCGATCGCGCGCGCCGAGAGGATGAACGTCTCCTCGCAGACGACCATCGTCGCCCCGCGCACCACCCTGAACAGGGTCGGGGAGAGGACGATGCCCACGGCGAGCATCGCGTTCGTGAGCCCCTGCCCCAGGACCGCGACGATCGCGAGGGCGAACACGATGGCCGGGACGCTCAGCAGCGTGTCCGCGAGCGCGCTGAGCGCGCTGTCCGTGCGCCCGCCCCGCATCCCGGCCAGCAGACCGGCGGGGATGCCGACGAGGACGGCGATGCCGACCGCGATGAGCGGGGACACGAGCGCCACGCGCGTCGCGGAGAGGATCTGGCTGAGCACATCGCGGCCGTAGCGGTCGGTGCCGAGGAGGTGCTCGCCGCTCAGGGGTGCGAAGCCGTTCGAGAGGTCCTGCGCCGCCGGATCATGGGGCGCGATCCACGGTGCGAGGACCGCGATCACGAGCACGAGGAGGAGGTAGACGAGTGCCGCGACCGCGGTCCCCTGGCGCAGGGGCGTGCGCAGGGTCGACCGGCGGGAGACCAGCGCGGGCGCCTCGACCGCCGCCACGGCGGGCGGGTGCTGCTGTGACTGCGTCATCGCTTCCTCACCTTCGGGTTGACGACGCCGTAGAGGATGTCCACGGTCAGATTGATCACGACCACGATGAGCGCGGTGAGCAGGACGTATCCCTGGATGACGGGGTAGTCCCGGGAGAGCACGGAGCTGATCGCGAGGTTGCCGAGGCCGGAGATGCCGAACACCGTCTCGACGACGACCGTGCCGCCCAGGAGCGTGCCGCCGGAGAGGCCGATCACCGTGATGACCGGGATCGCGGTGTTGCGCAGCACGTGGCGCAGCACCAGCTGCGCGCCGGTCGCGCCGCGGGCGCGGGCGGCCCGGATGAACGGCTTCTCCATGACGTCGATGACCCCTCCGCGAGTGTGCCGGGCGATCTCCGCCGCGACCGTCGTGCCGAGGGCGATGGCGGGCAGCACGATGTGCGAGGCCCACTCCCCCGTCCCCCTCGCCAGCGGCGCATAGGAGGTGGCGGGCAGCCAGTTCAGCGTGATGGAGAAGATCGTGACGAGCATCATCCCCACCCAGAAGCTCGGCATCGCGATGCCGAGGCCCGCCAGTGCCGAGACGCAGCGGTCCACGATGCGGCCCCGGGTGAGACCGGCGATCGCACCGAGGAGGACGCCCGCCATGACCGCGAAGGCGAGCGCGCCCAGGGCGATGGAGAGGCTGGGCGGGACCGCGTCGAGGAGGAGCCGCGTGACGGCGAGGCCGGAGAAGAGTGACTCCCCCAGATCTCCCGTGAGCACTCCGCGCAGGGCGTTCCAGTACTGCACCGGGAGCGGCTCCGTGAGACCGAGGCTCTCCCGGATCTGGTCGACGGCCTCGGGCGTGGCCTGCTCGCCCGCGATGACCTCGGCCGGATCACCGGGGACCAGCCGGATGAGCATGAACGTCATCAGGTGGACGAGCCAGAGCACCAGCAGACCCCGCAGGGCTCTGTGGATCAGGAAAGCTGCTTGCATCGCACTCCTCATCGAGCTCGAAGGTGATGTCAGCGTATTCTTGCTTAACTGGTTAGTCAAGTATTGATCGAAGCCCCCTCCCCGTGCGATCCACGGAAGGCGCCTGCTGTAGCGTCGGAGCCGAGGGCGGCGACCTCGGCGGACCCATGCGGGGCACCTGCACGCCTCCCCGTGAGGAGAAGCCCCAGCGGAGAAGGAAGCATCGAATATGGCCCAGGCACGCGCGACGACGACGGACGAGGTGCTCGCGGCGGCTGCCCGCGTGTTCCGCGACAAGGGGTACCGGAACGCCACGCTCGACGACATCGCGGCCGAGGCCGGGGTCTCGAAGCCCACGCTCTACAGGTACTCCGAGGGAAAGCAGTGGCTGCTCGACAGCATCGCCCGGAAGGTGAGGGAGACGCTGCGGGACCGGGTCGATGAGCACACCCACCTCACCGGCATCGATGCCCTGCGGGCCACGATCGTCGCCGCCGCCCGGTCGACGCAGGACCTGCGGGTCTACTACGAGGCGATGTCCGTCAACGTCCTCGAGCTCTCGGCGGAGGACGAGGCCGAGCGCAGGGAGTGGATGAAGGAGGCGACGCTGCGGACGGCGCAGACGCTGCAGCAGTGCCGTGAGGAGGGATCGATGCACCTGCCGGGCAAACCGGCGATCTACGCGAACCTCGTCCAGAGCGTGCTCCGCGGCATCTTCACCTGGTACGACCCCGATGGGACGACGACGCCGGAGGAGCTCGCCCAGCACATGATCGACCTCTTCGCCCTCGATGTCCGCGAGGACATCGCGGCTTCCCCCTCCCATAGCCCCTGACCATGTGCGAGGCTCTCACGGTGCACTCTCTACGATGGGCACAGGGGACACCGAGCACCACCAGCACCACCCACCGCAGCCGGACGTGCCTCACACGGGCCGGCCGCAACACAGGAGAGCACCGTGCAGAGCATGTATGAGCAGAGCGCAGTCTTCATCGACGCCGGGTTCCTCCTGGCGGTGGGGAGCACCGAGACCACCGGCACCTCCCTGCGGTCCTCGACGGTGGTGGACGTCCGCCGGCTCATCCGCGGCATCGTCGAGCGCACATGGGAGGACTCCGGCCTCTCCCCGCTCCGGGTCTACTGGTACGACGCCTCGCGCAACGGCATCATGGCCGATGAGCACAAGAAGATCGCCCTCATCGACGACGTGAAGGTGCGTCTGGGCCGGATCGGAATCAACGGGGCGCAGAAGGGCGTGGACCTCCGGCTGGGCCTCGACATGGTCGAGGTGGCCCGCACCCGCTCCGCCCGCGTCGCCTACCTGCTGTGCGGTGACGACGACATCGCCGAGGCGGTCGAGGCCGCCCAGGACCAGGGCATGAAGGTGGTGCTCATGGGCCTCGAGGATCCGCACCGCCGCGTGGGCCTCGCCTCGGTCGCCGAGCACCTCGCCCTCCAGGTCGACCGCATCCTGCCGATCCCCGCGGACCTCATCCGCGCCTGCTTCGAGCCGTCGATGTCCCACCGCAGCAAGGAGAGCGCGGACGGGATCAGCGCCGTGGCCGCGGCCTCGCTGCTGCAGTCCCGCTCGCAGGAGGCTGCGGAAGTCCCCGTCGAGGAGCGGACGGGCACGAGCGGCGCCGAGGCTGCGGCCGGTGTCGATGCCGAGGCGGCTGCCGGCGGAGACGCAGCGCTGGGGCTCGCCGAGACGGGCCGTGCAGAGGAAGCGCCCTGCGGAGCCGGACACATCGAGGCTGAACTCCACAGGGCGGAATCCGACGCCGCGCGCACCCGTCGGCACGAGCGCGCCGACCCCGAGCACCACGCGCACGCGAAGTCCCCCGCGCAGGCACCGGCAGGGGGGCTCGGAGCCGAACATCCTGACGCTCCACGGCCCAAGCCGGGCCCCGCGCGGCCGGTCACCCCGCATTCGGAGGCCACTGCCTCGGGCTCCGCTGCCTCCGAGCCGACAGCTTCAGGCCCAGCGGCTTCGGACTCCGCCCCCTCAGGCACAGCACCGGAAGCCGAGCGCACCGTGACCCCCGGCCCCCTCCGCGGACGGCAGACACCGCCTGCCAGCGGGCAGACGCCTACAGCGCAGACGCCCACCGGCACGGCAACCAGCGAGCAGGTGCCCGCAGCAGCCTCGGGCACCCCGGCCTCACCCGCATCCGCCGGAACCACACCCACGCCCGCCGACTGCGTGCGCACGACTGCCGAGGCCCCGGGCCAGGGCGCGCCGAGCCCCGCCACAGCGCCCCCCGGCACCCCGGCTCCTAGAACAGTGCCAGCCGGGACACCCCGCGTCCCCGCGGCCCCGCTGTACTCCACGAGCTCGCAGTCGGCAGGTGAGGACACGGAGACGATCTTCGACATCGTGGAGGGCGTCGCGGAGAAGACGGCCCGGAGCTGGCTCGCCTCCGTCACCCAGATCCAGCTCGAGGAGGTGCTCGGCGACTACCCGTACCTGGAACCGGACCTCGACCGGGCTCTCCTGCAGGACTGCGCGGCCCGCATCGGCGAGTTCGAGACCAACAGCCAGACGATCCGCAAGCACCTGCGGAACTGCTTCTGGGCCGCCGTCCGGGACCGCTGAGCCGCAGGCCTCTCTCCCTGCCCTCCCGCTCCCGCGAAGAAACGTCTGCGCAGCGGTCGCCCGACACGGCCGCTGCGCAGACGCAACTCAGGGAAGAGGGGCATGGAGACGCACAGCGCCGCCCGCCTCACGGCCGGTTGCCGCTGTAGTACCTCCCCAGCACCTCGGCCTCGAGCTCCTCGAAGCGGCCGTCCTCGATGGACTGCCTGATCCGCGCCACGAGTCCCACGATGAAGTGCTCGTTGTGGATGGTGCACAGCGTGTTGAACAGCTGTTCCTTCGCCTTGTACAGGTGGTGGAGGTAGGCCCGCGAGTAGTGGCTGCACGTGTAGCAGTCGCACTCCGGCTCGATGGGCTTCCAGTCCCGTTTGAAGCGCGCACCGGAGATGTTGAACCGCCCATCATGCGAGTACACCGCCGCATTCCGGGCCACCCGGGACGGCGAGACGCAGTCGAAGGTGTCCGCGCCCCGGCGGATGGCGGCGAAGAAGTCGTCCGGCTCGCTGATGCCCAGGAGGTGGCGCGGCTTGTCGTCCGGCAGCTCCTCGCACACCCACCCCACGATGGTGCCGAGGTTCTCCTTCTCCAGCGCCCCGCCGATCCCGAACCCGTCGAAGTCCATCGCCGCGAGGTCCCGCGCCGCCTTCCGCCGCAGATCCTCGTACTGCGCGCCCTGCAGCACGCCGAACAGCGCCTGATACGGCCGGTGCGCGCGCTCGGCGGTGAGCCGGAAGTGCTCGGCCACGCAGCGCTCGGCCCAGCGGCGCGTGCGCTCCAGCGACTCCTCCTGGTAGCCGCGCGTGTTCGTGAGCATCGTGAGCTCGTCGAAGGCGAAGATGATGTCCGCGCCCAGCTGGTGCTGGACCTGCATCGATACCTCGGGGGTGAAGCGGTGCAGCGAGCCGTCGATGTGCGAGCGGAAGGTCACCCCGTCCTCGTCCACGTTCGCCAGCCGCTCCTCGCGCACCTCCTGCTGGAGGTCCTTCTGCATGTCCGTCCGGTTGGTCCCGGAGAACTCCGTGGAGAGCACCTTCTTCGCGCCCACGCCCAGGCTCATCACCTGGAAGCCGCCCGAATCCGTGAAGGTGGGGCCGGACCAGTTCATGAAGGCTCCCAGTCCCCCGGCCTCGTCCACGATGTCCGCGCCCGGCTGCAGGTACAGGTGGTAGGCATTGGCGAGCACGGCGTCCGCGCCCAGCTCCTCCACCTGCTCCGGGGTCACCGTCTTCACCGTCGCCTTCGTCCCCACCGGGATGAACGCCGGGGTCGCGATCTCCCCGTGCGGGGTGCGGATCACGCCGGTGCGCCCGCCGCTCTCCAGCCGGGTGCCCTCCGCGAAGCCGAAGCGGCCGCGTGCGTTCACCGGCGCCTCGGCGGCCGCCGTCCGCGCTGCTGTCACCTCGCCTGCCTCTGCTCGCCTCGCTGCCGCCGGAACCGCCTGCGCCCCCGAGGCGGCCCCGCCGTCCGTCTGCGCGCTCACCTCGCCGCTCATCCGCGCAGCGCCTGGAGCATCTTGCCCGGGCTGAGGAGGCCCAGCGGGTCCAGCTCGCGCTTGATCGCCAGATGCAGGCGCTGGGCCACGGGATCGAGCTCGCGCGCCAGCCACTGGTTCTTCAGCACCCCCACGCCGTGCTCGCCCGTGATGGTGCCGCCGAGGTCCAGGCCGGCCTCCATGATGGCGTCGAAGGCCGCGTGCGCGCGCCGGGTGGACTCCTCGTCACCGGCGTCGAAGATCACCGCCGGGTGCATGTTCCCGTCACCGGCGTGCCCCACGACGGACACGAAGACCTCGTGCTCCGCCGCAATGGCCTCCATGCGGGCGAAGAACTCCGTGAGCGCCCCGCGCGGCACGCACACATCGTCCACGAGCTCGCCCCCGCCGCGCGTGGCGGCGAACTTCTCCATCGCCGGGGCCACCGCTCGGCGGGCGGCCACGAACAGCTCGGAGTCCGCAGGATCGTCGGAGATCGTCACCTCGACGGCGCCGAGCGATTCCGCGATCCGCTGGAACTGCTCGAGCTCCGCCGCTGCCGCTTCGAGCGAGCCGTCGCCGTTGGACTGCACCAGCAGCATCGCCGCGGAGCCCGCGGGCAGGCCGAAGTCGCCGTAGTCGTTGAGGAAGTCGATGGAGTGCCCGTCGATGATCTCCAGCAGCGAGGGCGTGGCCCCGGAGGCCATGAACTCCGTGATGGTCGCGGCGGCGTGCTTGATGTCCGCGAACAGCGCCACCCCCGTGATGGGATCGGGCAGGGCGGGGATGAGGTCGAACACGATCTCGACGACCACGCCCAGGGAGCCCTCCGAGCCCACGAACAGGCTCGCGAGGTCGAAGCCGGCCACGCCCTTGGCGGTGGGGCGGCCCAGGGTCGTGAGCGAGCCGTCGGCGAGCACCACCCGCAGCTGGCGCACATAGTCCTTGGTGACGCCGTACTTCACACAGCACAGGCCTCCGGCGTTCGTCGCGACGTTCCCGCCCAGCGAGGAGATGTCGACGGAGCCCGGGTCCGGCGGATAGGCCAGCCCGTGGGGCGCGAGCGCGTCCTTGAGCTGCCGGTTGATGACGCCGGGCTGCACGCGCGCGGTCTGCTCCACCGTGTCGATGTCGAGCACCGCATTCATCGCGGCGACGGAGAGCAGGAGCGCGCCGTCGGTGGCGTTCGCGGCACCGGCCAGACCGGTGCGCGCGCCCTGGGGGACCACGGGCAGGCGGTGGGCGGTGGCGAAGCGCATCGTCGCCTGCACGTCCTCGACGCTGCGGGCCCGCACGAGGGCGCGTGCCCGGCCGACCGGGGAGAAGATCGCGCGGTCCTGCGAGTGGGCGAGCACCACGTCCGGGTCCGTCACGAGGGCGCCCGCGCTGAGCTCCGCCGCCAGCGGCGCCAGGTCGACGGGCTCCTCGGCGGGGGTGAGCGGAGAGGGGGCGCTTCCGTGCGGACTTCCACCGCCCGGTGCGCGGACGCCGGTGTGCTGTTCTGCTGTCGTCATCAGTTCCTCATGCTCGCTTTCCGATGAAGGCGCGTGCGACCTCGACGAGGCGGTCCATCGCCTCCTGCGGTCCCACCGTCACGCGTACGCCCGATCCCAGGTTCCGCACCGCGAGTCCCGCGGCCATGCAGTCATCCGTAAACTCCTGCGAGCGCCTCCCCAGGGGCAGCCACACGAAGTTCCCGCCGCTGGGCGGCACCGGGATGCCCGCCTCGCGCAGCCGTGCGGCGAGGTCGTCGCGGATGAGGCCCACCTCCTTCGCCCGCACCGCGATCTCCGCCCTCGCCGCCACCGAGGCGAGCGCACCCGCCTGCGCGGGTGCGGTCACGCTGAACGGGGCGATGGACTTGCGCATCTCGTGGATGATTCCGGGCTGGGCGACCGTGTAGCCCACGCGCAGACCGGCGAGCCCATGGGCCTTGGAGAACGTGCGGAGCACCGCGAGGTTGGGGTACCGGCTCAGCGCCGCGCCGGAGTCCACGGGGGCGTCGAGACCGTCCTCGGCGGCGTGGATGGATGCGGCGGCCTCGCTGCCGTCCGCGAAGTCCGCATAGGCCTCGTCGAGCACCACGAGGACGTCCTCGGGCACCTGCTCCATGAACGTGTCGAACTCCGCCTGGCCCACCACCGCGCCGGTGGGGTTGTTGGGCGAGCACAGGAGGACGAGGTGCGTGTCCTCGCGGATGGCCTGCAGCATCGCGGGCAGATCCATGCGGCCCTCACTCGCGAGCGGGACGGCGATCTTCTCCGCACCCACATAGCTCACGACCTGCGGGTACATCTCGAAGGAGGGCCAGGGGAAGACCGCGCTGGTGCCCGCCTCCGAGGTGATGCCGATGAGCGCGGACAGGCCCTCGGACGCGCCCGCGGAGACGACGACGTGGTCGTGGGGGACCTCGTGGAGCGCGGCGATCGCGGCGGTGAGATCGTGCGCCGAGGGGTCGGGGTAGACATGAGGGCTGGTCACGGCGTCCGCGATCGCCTCGAGGACGGCGGGCAGCGGCGTCATGTGGTGCTCATTGGACGAGAGCTTGTACGACTGCAGGCCCTCGACCGGAGCCGGCGGCTTTCCGGGGATGTAGGCGGGAGTCTCGGCCAGGGCGGGCCGCACGCGGAAGTTCGTCATGGTCCGATTCTGCCATTCGCCGCCGAGGCCCGGGCCCAACGCCCGCGGTCCGGGCGGAGCCAGCCGCATCGGCGCTCGCCTCCCGGACGCGGGTGCGGGCACAGCGGCGGCGGCTCGGACAGACGCGGTCCGGGCATCGAGCCCTCCCCGAGGCCGGTTGCGCAGTGCCGGGTGCGCAGTGCCGGTTGCGCAGTGCCGGGTGCACAATGGGGTCATGGACTCCCCCGCGGATGCGCCCGGACCACAGAGCCCTGCCTCTCCCGCTCCCGCAGAGCGAGCGGGCACTGCGGGAGACCGCGCCGCGTCCGAGGCCGGCGGAGGGGGAGCCGCCGGCCACCGGGAGGACGGCGACTGGCAGGAGGCCCGCGGCTGGCACGAGGACATCCTCGGGCCGGACTTCGCCGCGCTCACCCTGCCCCTGCCCGCCCCTCCGGTCTTCGAGGATGCAGGACCGGCCGGTGCCCCCGCGCCTGCCGGAGAGGCCGGAGACACTCCGGAAGCCGGTGGCCCCGCGAAAGGCGAGGCGGCTCGGGAAGGCGCGGCCGCCTCGGCGTCCTCCGGTGCCCGGAACGCGACCGCGGCCGGCGACGACCGGGCGGGTGCGAGCCCCGCCCGCGAGGACCGGCAGGCGACCCTCGTCGCGCATCGGCCGAGGCCGGCAGCCGCAGCCGTTCGCGCACCGGCCGCGCGCACCGCTCCCGCCTATCGCCCGGGACCGGCCGTCCAGCCTCAGCCGGCGGGGGCGGACCAGTCGATGCGGGCGGGTGCGGGCGCGCGCGGACGCACGGGCGCCTCGGCGGTGCGCGATCCGGCGGCGCTGGACCCGGCGGCCGCACGCGATGCCTGGCGGCCGCTGTTCCCGGACATGGAGCCGGGACTGCTCGACGATGTGGTGGTCCTCCACCTGCACGGGTGGTCGGACTACTTCTTCCACGCGAACCTGGCGCGGTTCTGGACGGCGCTGGGGGCGCACTTCTACGCGCTCGATCTGCACGGCTACGGGCGGAACCTCGACCCCGCGCGAATGGAGCGCTCGGTGTATGCCCGCGGCCGGCACCAGCCGGACCCCGAGACCCTCCAGCGACCGGGCTTCACGACCGACCTCTCCGACTACGATGCGGACCTCGAGGCCGCCCTCACCGTCATCGCGGAGGAGTCCCCGGGCCGGAGGCTCGTGCTCTCCGCCCATTCGACGGGCGGCCTCATCGCCGCGCTGTGGGCGGACCGGAACCCGGGTCGCGTGCACGGGCTCGCGCTCAACTCGCCGTGGCTGGAGTTCCAGTTCTCCACCGCGATCCGCAGGCTGCTGCAGCCGGTGTTCGCTCGCGGCCGTGCTGCCACGGCGGCGCTGCCCCTGCACATGCCCAACCACTACGTCATGGCGACCTCGGCCGCGCTCGGCAGGCTCCCCTACGACATGCGGCTCAAGCCTCCGGAGAGCTTCCCCGTCTACGCGGGCTGGATGCGGGCGATCTTCGCAGGGCACAGGGCCGTGGAGGAGGGGCTGGACATCGCGGCGCCCGTGCTCGTCCAGACCTCGAGCCGGAGCCTGCGGAAGATGAGCTACGACCAGGAGATGGAGGGGACGGACATCGTGCTCGACGTCGAGGCGATCGCGCGGAGGGCGGTGCACCTGGCGCCCACCGTGGTGCTCGACCGCGTGCCCGGAGCCATGCACGATCTCTTCCTCTCTCACCGGGAAGCGCAGGCGCATGCCTTCGCGGGTCTGCTCCGCTTCGCGCGCGGCTATCTGGCGAAGGGGCCCGAGGCCGGCGCCTGAGCTGCGGAGACGGCACCGTTTCTGAGACGGCGCGCACGGGTTCCCGCCGCTCCCCTAGCATGCGGGCATGACTGAGACTGCACACGACACATGGTTCTCGCGGCTGGCCACCCGCGCGCAGGCAGGCCCCTCCGAGCTCTCCGCGGTGCTGGCGATGGCCTCGGCCGGCGGTGACCTGGTGGACTTCTCCGGGGGCTTCCCGGACCCCGCCCTCTACGACACGCAGCTGCTGGGCGAGACCGCGGCCAAGGTGATCGGCTCCCGGCCCGAGGCCGCCCTCCAGTACGCGCCCAACTACGGCCTGGCCTCCCTGCGGGAGGTGCTGCGCGCCGAGGTCTCCCGCACCCAGGCGGTGACGCCGGGGCCGGACGACCTCATCGTCACCTCCGGCGGGGTCGACGCGCTCACCCTCATCTGCAAGGCGATGCTCAATGCGGGCGAGGCCGTGCTGGTCGAGGCGCCGTCGTACCTGGGCGCGTTCAGCGTCTTCCAGTCGCATGACGGCGTGTGCGTGCCGATGGAGAGCGACGAGCACGGCCTCGTGCCCGCCAGCATCGAGACCGCCTACGATCAGGCGGTGGCCCAGGGCACCCCGCCCAAGGTCGTCTACGTGATCCCGGACTTCCAGAACCCCTCCGGGCTGCGCCTCGGACTCGAGCGCCGCCGCGAGATCGTCGAGATCGCACGCCGCCTGGGGCTGCTGGTGCTCGAGGACGTCGCCTACCGGGACCTCGCCTTCGACGGCTCCTATGTGGAGTCCCTGTACGAGCTGGCGCCGGACGTGACGGTGCAGGCGGGCACGTTCTCCAAGACCTTCACCCCCGGCACGCGGATGGGCTGGGCGGTAGGACCGGCGACCGTCATCGACGCGATGGCACAGGCGAAGACCAACACGGATCAGTGCGCGGGAGCGCTGGGCCAGACGCTGCTGGAGGCGTACATCTCGGAAGGCCACTACGCGGCATCGCTGCCGGTGCTGCGGGAGGCCTACGCCGCACGCTGCGCAGGGCTCATGGATGCGCTCGACGCCGGACTGGGCGCACGGGCGTCGTGGACCGTCCCCGCCGGGGGCTTCTTCACCTGGCTCGAGGTGCCGGGCGTGGACACGAAGGCCCTCGCCCCGCTCGCGATCGAGGAGGGCGTGGCCTTCGTCCCCGGTGCGCCGTTCTTCGCCGACGGCCGGCAGACCTCGCAGCTGCGCATGAGCTTCTCGCGCACGCCGGTGGAGCGCATGGCCGAGGGCATCACGCGGCTCACCCGCGCGCTCGACCGCGTCCAGGGCTGAAGCGCCGCACGCTCAAGCAGGCGCACGCGCAGGCAGGCGCTGCACTCCAGCCAGCCGCACGCTCAGGCATGCCTACACGTATGTGGGATCTGCGTCTCGCCGCGCGGAACCACGCAGATTCCACATACGTGCGGCGCACCGTTGCATCCGGCGTGGTCCGCGTATGCGGTTTCTGCGCGTTCTACCACCCTCCGGCGCAGAAACCGCATACGCGGAGCGGTGGGCTGCCCGCCTTGCAGCGGAGGGCCGCCGCGGAAATGAAGAGAACCCCTGCTCAGCAGGGGTTCTCTTTGGCGGTAGCGGTGGGATTTGAACCCACGGTACGGGGTTACCGTACACAACATTTCGAGTGTTGCACCTTCGGCCGCTCGGACACGCTACCGGGGACTACTCTACACACGCCCCTCCGTGAGCCCAACTCGGAGACGGCAAGTGTGACGATCGTCATTCGCTCCGGGCGACGCCGGCCCCGGGAAGCCGCGCCCCCGCCGCAGAGACCACACCCGCACCATGCGATCGAGCATCATAGGACGGACGCTCGCGCCCCTCACGCCTCGCGGTGCTGCGCGAAGAATTCCGTGAGCAGGCCCGCGCACTCCTCCGCGAGCACACCGGCGTGAACTTCGGGCCGGTGCAGCGCCGCACGGTCGCGCGCGAGATCCCAGACCGAGCCGCAGGCTCCCGCCTTCTCGTCCCAGGCGCCGAACACGATGCCGGCCACACGCGCGGCCACCGCAGCACCCGCGCACATGGCGCACGGTTCGAGCGTGACGACGAGGACCGCATCCTCGAGCCGCCACCGGCCCAGCGTCCGGGCGGCCTCCCGCAGTGCGACGATCTCGGCATGGCCCGTGGGATCGTGCGCCGCCTCGCGGATGTTGTGGCCCACGCCGAGCACCCTGCCGTCGCGGTCCACGACCACGGCTCCCACCGGGATGTCACCGCTGGCGAGGGCGCCGTCCGCCGCGGACAGCGCCCTGCGCATCCAGTCCTCGTGCTCCGGCCGCGCCGCAAGTCCCGAGCGGGCCGCCCCTCGACCGTCCGAGGCGTCCCGCGGACCCGCACCGGCGCACGCCGGCGCCCCGCGCGCACCCGCCTCGGCCCCCGCACCGCCGGCCCCGCGCGCAGCCTGACTCCGCGAGGGCTCAGGACTCCGCGCGGGCTCAGCCTGTTCGCGAGAACTCAGCGCGCGCCCTCGAGCACCTCGGCGAAGCCCACCTCTTCGCCCACATGCGCCACCACGCGCGCCGGGTCCGAGGCGTGCTTCCGCAGCTGCTCGAGCAGCTCCGCGCCCTGCACCCCGTCCGCGGAGAAGAGATCGGGGTCCCCGCCCCATTCGGGGGCCTCCTCGAACTCGAGCATCTGCGGCTCGTCCTCGTCGTCGTCCTCGTCATCGGCCGGCTCGTCCTCGTCGGCCGGTTCCTCCTCGTCCGCCTCGTACTCGTCGGGACGCGAGTCCAGGTAGTCCGCGAAGAGGTCGGCGTAGGGGCTGCCGGCGGCCGCGGCGATATCGGAGACGAAGACCGCCGCGTCCCCGCCGTCGATCACGATGAACGCGAACCACTCGTCCTCGTGCTCCACGATCGCCACAGCGCTGCCGTCCGCCGAGCCGTCCCCCGCGCCGTCCACGAGGTCCGTGAGATCGGAGAGGTCCGAGACGTCCTCGAGCTGAAGGTCGAGCGGCCGGAAGGAGTCGTCCGTCCGCGCCAGGACTGCTGTGAAATAAGCCATGGCTCCATTGTCGCACCGCGGCTCCCCCTCGCCGGAGCCCACGGAATCGCCGTCTCACTCCGGTAGATTCTCGGAACATGGACCTCCATGTCGCAGACCATCCGCTCATCGCCCACAAGCTCACGGTCCTCCGGGACCGGAGCACCGACTCCGCCCGCTTCCGCACCCTCACCGACGAGCTCGTGACGCTGCTCGCCTACGAGGCGACCCGGAAGATCCGCATCGCCCCCGCCACCATCACGACACCGGTCGCCGAGACCACCGGCACCGCCCTCGACTCCCCTCGCCCCCTCGTCGTCCCCATCCTCCGCGCCGGCCTGGGCATGCTCGAGGGCATGCTGCGGATCCTCCCCACCGCCGAGGTGGGCTTCCTGGGCATGGTCCGCGACGACGAGACCTTCGAGGTCCACGCCTACGCGGAACGGCTCCCGGCCGATCTCACGGGCCGCCAGGTCTTCGTGCTCGACCCCATGCTCGCCACCGGCGGCACGCTCGCGATGGCCATCGACTTCCTGCTGGCCCGCGGCGTCTCCGACGTCACCGCGATCTGCCTCGTGAGCGCCCCGGAGGGGGTCGAGGCGATCACGGAGAAGTACGAGGGCGTCGCCCAGGTGACCGTCCACACCGCCGCACTGGACGAGCGGCTCAACGAGCACGGCTACATCGTGCCGGGCCTCGGCGATGCCGGCGACCGGCTCTACGGAGTCGTCTGACCCCCCCGGTCAGTGCACGAAGGCTCACGTGCGCCGCGCAGCTGCGCGGCCGCCGTGGGCGACAGCGGCGAGCGGGCGGAACGGAACAGAGTGAACCCCGCCGCCACTGTCATGCAGTGTAATATTTCGTCATATATCTTCACGGAAACTTGGCACAGGGTCGTCGGGTTAAGAACAATGACGGACATGACGCATCTCTCCTCCCGCAGGGCGAGCTGTCCCGCACAGCTCATGCCGTGCGTTCGCGGCAGCCGCTGAGACCCGCTGTACCGCCGCGAACGGATCTTCACAGCACCTGCCCGCCGTTCGCACGCGCGGCCCGCACTCGCACAGCAGCGAAGCACCGAGGAGACACCATGACCGCAGCCGCACCTCAGCCCGAGGCGTTCCACCCCCGCAGCGCACGCGCCGCGCGTCGAACGGGAGCCCGCTTGACACCTGTCGACCCGCAGTCAGCCCCCCGCACCTACGGCCCCGCCGGCGTGAGCTCGGGGCCCCGCGCCGCCCGCGGCATCGTCCTCTACGTGGGCCTCGACGAGGCCAAGGCCGCCGCCGAGGGCACCAACCTCGCCGCCATCGCCCAGGCCCTCAAGGACCAGGTGAGCAGTCTCGCCGGTGCGGCCGAGACCCAGGCGATCATCGCACTCGCCCCCGAGGGTCTCGGCAGCGACATCGACGCCGTCCGCGCCGTGGCCGTGGGTTCGCAGGCCGCGACCGGCTCACCCGCCGGCCTCCACGGCCCCGTGCGCCAGCGCATCCCCAGCCGCGTCGCCCCGCCCGCCACCCGCGAGCAGCTCGATGCCCGCGCGGGAGCCCGCACCGAGGCCGCGCGCACGAGGACCGCCCCCGGCCGCCGCGCCCCGCTGCGCGAGCAGCAGCCGGCCGGCCGGCAGACGGAAGGCGGCCTCGGCGGTCCGCTCGCCTCGGCCGCTCAGAGCGGCCCCTATGCGCCCGAGGCGCACTCCGGAGTGCATGAGCCGCCCTACTCCTACCCCGCCGCCGATGCCCCGCTCCGCATCGACATCCCGCGCCGCGAGGTGCACATCGACGGCGCGCAGGTGCCGGTGACGACCAAGGAGTTCGACCTGCTCGCGACCCTCGTCTCCCACCCCGGCGCGACCCTGTCCCGCGAGGACCTCATCGACGCTCTCTGGGGCACCGGCGAGGAGCGTCCGGACGCCCGCACCGTCGATGTGCACATCCGCCGGCTGCGCCGCCGCCTCGGCGCACACTCGGCGATCGTCCGCACCATGCGCGGAGCCGGCTACCGCTACGACGAGCACCCGGACGTCGCGGTCTGGCAGGCGCGCGCGAGCCGCTGAGGCGCTCACAGCCGAAGCCTCCTCCCCGTCCAGCATCGCCCCAGATGCGGCGCATAGACTCGGCCGCGATGTCAGCCTCACGCCGCTCACCCACACGGGGGATCCTCGTCCTCGCCTTCGGGATCGTGCTCGCCGCGATGCTCGCGATGCACTCGCTCGTCCCCACCGCCTCGGGCCTCGCGCTCGTGGTGGAGACGCTGCTGCCGTGGACGTGGGTCCTCATCGCCCTCCTCCTGCTGATCGCGCTGTTCCGGCTCTCCCTCCTCTCCATCGCAGGCGTGCTCGTGCCCGCTGTCGTCTGGGCCTCGATGTTCTGGCCCTACCTCCGGCCCGCCTCAGCCCCCGAGGACCCGGACTTCACCCTCGCGACCCAGAACGTGGGCGCGAAGCTGCCGCAGCCCTCGGCCACCGCGCTCAGCATCGTCGAGGAGGACCCCGATGTCGTCGCCGTGCAGGAGATCGCCTCGCTCTCGGGGCAGATCATCCAGGAGCAGATGGAGTCGCATTTCTCCCACGGGCACGTCATGGACTCCCTGGGGGTCTGGTCGAAGTGGCCGATGACCCAGCCCGAGGAGGTCGACATCGGGGTGCAGTGGCCGCGGGCCCTCGTGACGACCATCAGCACCGACTCAGGCGATGTGCGCGTATACGTCGTCCACATCCCCTCCGTGCGCCCCGGCATGGAGTCCAGCCGCAACATGGCCCTGCGGAAGCTCGGGGAGACGGTGCGGGAGGATCCGGCCGAGCGGGTCATCGTCGCCGGCGATCTCAACACGGCCGCGTCCGACCGCAACTTCGCCGCGGTGAGCGAAGGTCTCGAGGACTCCCGGCAGGCGGTGGGCGGCGGCTTCGGCTTCACCTGGCCCGGCATCTTCCCCGTCACCCGCCTGGACCACGTGCTCAGCCGCGGGCTCGAACCCGTGGGCGATGAGGTGCTCGGACGCGGCACGAGCGACCACCGCGCGATCCTCGCCTCCTACGACTTCTGAGGCCCGGTCCTGAGGCCAGCCTCTCGAGTGAGCGGTTCCTGCCGGTGTGCGACGCGCAGACAGGCAGGAACCGCTCATCCAGTGGGTTGGTGAGGGCTGGTCAGCCGGCGGCGCAACGGCCCGCCGGCACGGGCTCGGCGGCCTCGCGGGCCTGCTCCAGCACGCCCGACATCTCCGCGAGCGTGAGGGCGTAGCCCGTCTCGTCGTCCGCCGCCGACCTCGCGAAGACCATTCCCGCGACGCGGCCGTCCCCGTCGAGCAGCGGCCCGCCCGAGTTCCCGTGGCGCACGACGGCCCGGAGCGCGTACACCTCGCGCACCACCGAGGCGTCGTCGTAGATGTCGAGCCCCTGAGCCCGCAGCGGCTCGCGCACGCGCGCCGGCGAGATCGTGAAGGGACCGTTCTCGGGGAAGCCCACGAGCACCGAGTCCGCGCCGGAGGCCAGGGGCTCGCCGAGCGGCAGGGGCTCGGCGTCGAGCCCCGGGACCCTGAGCACCGCGATGTCGCGCTGCGGATCGAACGCGACCACCTCGGCCCGGTGGGGAGCGCCACGGCCGGCGATCTGGACGATCCGGTCCGTGGAGCCGGCGACGACATGGGCGTTGGTGACGACCAGCTCCCGGTCGAGCGCCCAGCCGGAGCCCGCCTGAGGTGCTGCGCACTCGGTCGCGGTGGTCGTGACCCGAAGCGTCTGCTCCTCGGCTCCGCGACCCACCTCGACCATGCTCGAGTCCGGGTCGTCGACCGCCCGGATCTGCTCCTCCTGGCCGGAGAACACCTGCGGGAAGCCCTGCGCGGCAAGCACCTCGGACAGCGCGCCGAGCGCCTCCGCCGAGGTCACCGGCATGCTGCGGTCCAGCGCCTGGACGACCGCCGATTCCGCGACCGCGCGATTGAGGGAGAGCAGCGGCGTGCTGCGGGCGAGCCCGGCGCCCAGCCAGACGACGAGGGCGAAGGCGATGAGCGAGGTGAGGGCACCGCCGAGCGCATCGGCACCACGGCCCACCCGGCCGCGGATGGATTCGCGCATGAGCGTGCCGAGCCATCCGCCGAGGCCCGCCAAGACGAAGCCGAGGACGAGGGGCAGCGAGAAGACGAGGGTGTCCGCGGTCCGCTCGGCCACGACCCCGCTCGCGATCAGGGCCTCCCCCAGCGGAGGCCCTGAGAACCGGCCGAGCACTGCTCCGGCGATGAATCCCGCCAGCGTGCTCGCACCCGCCAGGAGGCCGGCGGTCCAGCCGCCGGCGGCGATGAGCGCGGCGAAGACGAGGAGGGCGAGATCGAATGCGGTCACCGTCCGGCCAGCCCCATCGCGGCGAGCAGTTCGCTCCGGTGGAGCGTGAGCTGTTTGAGCAGGTAGACCTCGTACTCCCTCTCGGCTGGCCCGCCCACCTCCGCCTCGACGCGCGCGCGGGCGGCCGGCAGCGCCGCGGCCACCCGGATCATCTGCGTCATGTGCCTCCGGGCGGGGCCCGGCCGGGCCCAGCGGCGACCGGCCCGGCGTCCGCGCCACGTGCCGAGCATCTGGGCCTCCTCCTGCGTCAGCCAGCCGGCCCCGGCATAGCGCATGAGCGCCTCGCGGGTCGTCTTCGTCTCGCCGTGCCACAGGACCGCGAGGGTGGTCCACCAGCCGCCCGCGATGACGACGGAGAGGGCCAGCATGACGAGCAGGCCGCCCACTCCCCCGCCCACGAGCGAGGAGGTTCCGTTCCAGATGCCGTGGAGGATCATCGCGCCGATGAGACCGGGGATCCACATGAGCACCGTCGCCCACCACGCCCCGCGACGCGCGGCGAAGCCGATGGTCAGGCCCGCGAGGGCGGAGAAGCTGGAGTGCAGCAGCGGACTCATGACGCAGCGGACGAGGAAGGTGACGATGAGGCCGGCCGCCTGCATCTCCGCGTACGCCCCGCCCAGGTAGAGCAGGTTCTCCGTGAAGGCGAAGCCCGCGCCGATGAGCGAGCCGTACATCATGCCGTCGAGGGGCCCCTCGAAGTACCGGCGGGCGGCCAGGACGATCACGACGAGGAAGACCGTCTTGGTCGTCTCCTCGAAGATCGGGGCGAGCACCACGGCGCCGGTGAGATCGCCCGTGAGGTCGATCCCCACCGCGCCCGCGAGGTGGATGGTGGGGATCTGGAACGCGAAGGTGAGCACCACGGAGGCGACCGCGCCCCACAGCACGCACAACGCCAGGAGGACCAGCGGCTGCGGTCTCCACCGGTCGAACAGGAGCACCGTGGCGATGATCCCCGCCAGAGGGATGCCCGAGAGCAGCACGATGAGGAGCCCCACCCCGTTGAACTGCAGGGAGGTGAAGAGCAGGATGAGCAGCAGGGCGATCCCGAGGACGACGATGCCTCCGATGCCCACCAGCAGCAGCACGAGGTTCTGGGTCCGCTTGGGATCACGGCTCGTCTGCCGCACCTGGAAGTGCTGCGTCCACGCTCCCTGCGCGGCGCTCACGGGCGTGTGCTGCACGGGATACGGGTTCGGCGACCAGCCGGGGGCACCCGGGCGTCCCACGGCTCCGGGGTGCGGGTGCTGACCGGGGCCGGGATGGCCCGAGAACCCGGGCTGCACGGCTCCGGGGGGCGGTCCCGAGGCCTGCCCGGGGCCCGGTGCGCGCCCGGGCCCCGGGTGCTGTCCCGGCCCGGGGGCATGACCGCGAGGCCGAGGCGTGCGCGGGTCGTGGTGCCCGTAGCTCATCTGGCTTCCTCTGCGTAGGGTGCGTCTTCGATCGGCGCGACCGCCGGACGGGTCCGTGCGGGTCCGGCGGCCCCGTCTCAGGACGGGCCCTGCGATCCTGCCTCAGGTCGTGCGTCCCCCGGAACGGCGGGAGCGCCGGCCTCGGGAGCATCCGCCGATCATCCGGTTCTCCAGTCTACGGACCGGCCCTGGCGCAGACCTGATCGCGCGGTGACAGTACCGCACCATTCGCCCGTCACCGGCACGTGCCGGTCCTCCGCGCAGGAGGGGATGCCTTGCGCGGAGACGCAGGCGGACGTCAGTCGAAGGCGGCCTCGGCGATCGCGCGCCCGGCGGCCGCCTGGGGGAGATACCCGTAGGTGCCGCTGCCCAGCAGCTCGCGTGCGGCCTCGGCGGCGGCCGCATAGGCGGTGAACGCCAGCGCCCCGCCGACGGAGACGCGGGCCGCACCCAGCTCCGCCAGCACCTCGACCGAGGGGCAGGCACCGGTGGCCAGCACGTTCACCGGCCGGTCCACGGAGCTCACGACCGCGCGGATGTCCGCGGCCGAGGTGAGCCCCGGCGCGTACAGGACATCGGCGCCGGCCTCCTGGTACGCCTGGAGGCGCGCGATGGTGTCGGCGAGGTCCGGGACTCCCTGGAGGAAGTTCTCCGCGCGGCCCACGATGACGAGCTGCGCGGCTCCGCGCGCGGCCTCGGCGGCTGCGGCGATGCGCTCGGCGGCATGGGAGAGCTCGTACACGCGGCCCCCGGACGCCGCGCTGCAGTCCTCGACGGACACCGCCGCGACCCCCGTCTCCGCGGCGAGGGCGACGGTCTCCGCCACCCCGGCGGGGTCATCGGAGTAGCCGTTCTCCAGATCCGCGTTGACGGGCAGGGAGGTCGCGGCGACGATCGCCGCGCAGTTCTCCAGCGCCTCGTCGCGGCTCAGCCCGCCGTCGCGCCGGGCGAGCGTCGCCGCGAACCCGCTGCTCGTCGTCGCGACGGCGGAGAACCCCAGGGACTCCAGCATCCGTGCGGCTCCGGCATCCCAGGCGTTCGGCAGGATCAGCGGCGATCCGGGCACGTGCAGGTCGAGAAACTCGGTGCGCTCCATCCGACGATGATACCGCCGGCCGCGGACACGACCCGTGCGCGCCGAGGCCCCGGCCCGGTCTCCCGGTCCGGGGCCTCGGCATGCGTGCACTCCGGTGAGGCGCACCTCGGCCGCGCTGGCCCGGCCGGCTGCACCCGTGCGGGCGGCGGCTGTCAGCCGATCTGCAGCGTGCCCGCGGTGTACTCGCCGATCTCCTTGAGGAGAGCGGGGTCCTCGTGGAGCTTGCGGCCCAGCGAGGGGACCATGTCCTTGAGGCGGGGCTCCCAGCCGGCGTACTGCTGCGGGAAGCAGCGCTCGAGCAGGCCCAGCATGATCGACACCGCGGTCGAGGCGCCGGGCGAGGCGCCCAGGAGCGCGGCCACCGAGCCGTCCGCGGCGGAGACGACCTCTGTGCCGAAGGCCAGGACGCCGCCCTTGGCGGGGTCCTTCTTCATCGTCTGCACCCGCTGGCCCGCGGTGATGAGCTCCCACTTGGAGGGATCGACCTCGGGGGTGAAGTCCTCGAGGGCGGCGAAGCGCTGCTTCTTCGTGGCCGCGAGCTCGCCGAGCAGATAGGTGACGAGGTCGAAGTTGTCCTTCGCGACGTTCAGCATGGTCGGCAGGTTGTTGCCGCGCACGCTGAAGGGCAGGTCCGTGAAGCGGCCCTTCTTGAGGAACTTGGGCGAGAAACCGGCGTAGGGTCCGAACAGCAGGTGCTGCTGGCCGTCGATCACGCGCGTGTCGAGGTGGGGCACGGACATGGGCGGCGCGCCCACCGCCGCCTGACCGTACACCTTGGCGTGGTGGCGGGCCACGAGCTCCTCGTCGCTGGTCTTGAGGAACATGCCGGAGATCGGGAAGCCTCCGTAGCCGCGCCCCTCGGCGATGCCGGACTTCTGCAGCAGGTGCAGCGCCCCGCCGCCGGCGCCGATGAAGACGAAGCGCGCGTTGACCTCGAACGACTCGTGCGAATGCTCGTCCTTCACGGAGACAGTCCAGCCGTCCGCGGAGCGTTCGAGGTCCGTCACGGAGTGGCCGGTGCGGACCTGCACACCCCGGTCGTCCATATGGGTGAGGAGCTGGCGGCTGAGCGCACCGAAGTCCACATCGGTGCCCTTCTCCACCTTGGACACCGCGTTGACCTGGCCCGGCCCGCGGTTCTCGAACATGAGCGGCAGCCATTCGGCCTGGGTGGCCTGGTCCTCTGCGTACTCCATGTCCGCGAACAGGGGGTTCTGCACCATGGTCTCGTAGCGGTTGCGGATGTACTTCCGGCCCTTCTCACCGCGGCCGTAGGAGATGTGCGGGACCTGGTTGATGAAGGTCGTCGGGTCGTCGAGGACGCCCTCCTTCACGAGGAACGACCAGTACTGACGCGACTGGTGGAACTGCTCGTTGATGTTGACAGCCTTGGTGATGTCGATGTGGCCGCTCGCGTCCTCGGGAGAGTAGTTGAGCTCGCAGAGGGCGGCGTGCCCGGTGCCCGCGTTGTTCCATGCCTGCGAGCTCTCACGGGCGACGTAGTCGAGCTTCTCGTAGACACGGATGTCCCATTCAGGCTGGAGATCGACGAGCAGCGAGCCCAGGGTCGCGCTCATGATGCCGCCGCCGATCAGCACTACGTCGGCGTTCTCCTTGGTGTACGTCATCGAAACCTCGTCCGTTCGTCGCATTCGTGATCTGTGGATTCAGGGGGCGGCATGCGGGTACCAGCCCCTGCGCACAACGCTTCGACTCTACTCCTGCCCCTTGCTCCAGAGGAAAACGCGGGTCCCGCCCTGGATCCGTGCGGGTGTCCGCCTGCGGTCACACGACCGCCTCACACGGGCCCGGCCCTGCGTACAAGATCCTGTGGACGCCGAGGCCGTCATCCACAGGTTCGCAGGTCCGGTTCCGCGGGCGAGCGCAAGGGGGGTGCAATGGGCGCTATGAGAGCACACACCAGCGCCGCAGGGCGCATCCGCCGGACCTCTGCGCGCCACGTCCGCCCCCTGTCCACCGGTCCCACGCAGCCGCAGCCTCCCGCCGCTCGCCCGGGGGCGATCCAGCCGGCGATCTCCGGGTCGAATCCGAGGCGCGTCCCCCGGGCGAGGGCCCGGACAGGGGCGGATTCCCCGAGGCGGCTCCTCAGAGCCGCCGCAGCCGCAGCCCTCGCCCTCTCACTGGCCGGTGTCCCGCCGGCAGCAAGTGCCGCACAGCTGAGCGGCTCCGGGCAGGAGGGCGCCGCCGGACACGCAGCCGCCCGGACGGGAGGGGACGGGGATCGGTCCGCTCCCCTCCTCTCGTCCAGCCTCGCCGCCTCTCAGGAGACGAGGCCCGCGCTCGGCAGCGGTGCTGCGGAGATCCTGGGGCCGGGCATGTGGCACGAGACCGAACAGGGGAAGACCTGGTACGGCGCCTACCGGACGTTTCCGTCCGTGTTCGCCTACTGCGTGGACGCCGGCCTGCGCACGCCCCGGTCTGCGCACTTCCCCACGGAGGAGCCTGCGCAGACGATCGAGACTGCGGAGACGGCGTGGGCGCTGGCCGCAAACCACGGCTCCGCGTCCGCCGATGTGCAGGCGGCCCTCTCCGCACTGGTGAAGTTCGACGAGGCGATCCCGCACCGCCACGCGATCTCCCCGCGCCACCCTCGTGAGCTGGGCGAAGACTTCCGGGGCGCGGCCGCGGCATACCGGACGATGACCGAGGAGGCGGCGAAGTTCGCCGGCCCCTATGCGCTCGAGGTCGAGCTCGTCCTTCCCGGCTCGGGAACGACGGGCGCAGGGGCGGAGGGCGCGGACGCAGGCGGTTCCGGCACGGACGGCTCAGCGGCGAAGGAGCCCGGTTCTGCCGCGAACGGGGCCGGCACGGACACCGGAGACACCGCTGCCGCGCACGCGCTCGTCTCCCTCACCAGCGCCTCGGGAGCACATGTGAGCGGTGCTTCCGTGCATCTCGACGCGGAGGGCGCGACCGCGGCCGGGACGGTGCTCACCACCGGCGAGGAACCCTCCGTCGTCGCTCTCACAGACCTGGTGCCGGGAACGGTCACGGTCTCGGCGACCGCACGGAACCTGCCGGCGGCCTCTGTGCGCCTGCACCGGCCGGAGGGAGAGGACGCGGAACGCGTGCAGTCGGTGGTGACACCGGGCGAGCCCCTCACGGCGGAGGGCAGCGCGCGGGCGGAGCACGCGGTCCCGGAGCCCGCGCCGTCCTTCAGCGCGATCGTGCCGACGGTCACCGCGGAGCCCAGCAGGGTTCCGGAGCCCAGCGCGCCGGCGCCCGAACCGTCGTTCTCCGCGATCGTGCCCACCGTTCCCGGCACCCATGAGCCCAGCACGCAGCCCTCATCCGAACCTCCGGCTCCGGACACCGCCGAACCAGAGGAGCCCGAGGCCGCGGAGACCGAGCCCAGCCCCGAGGAGACGCCGCAGCCCACAGCCCGACCGAGCGAATCCGCGCCGTCCGAGGAGCCCGCAGAGCCCCGGACCTCCGATCCCGGCGAGGAGGACGTCCGGTCCGGTCACGGTGACCGGCAGGCCACCCCCGCCCCGGCAGAAGATCCGTCCGCGGCCCCGGCCTCGCTGCCCCGCACGGGCGCGGGCACCTCCGCCGCGCTGGGACTCGCGCTGATGCTGATCGGAATCGGAGGCTTCGCGATCTCCTTCACCCGTCGTCGGTGAGGGGCGCGATCCGTTCCGGCAGCGAGACCGTGCGGCTGCCGCCGGACCAGTCCGGGCGGTCGCGATCCGCGCGGTCCCGGCCGTCGCTCGCGGTCGCCTGCGGCCCGTCCCGGGCGCGGCGCCGGCGGTGACCGTCCGGCCGCGCGGTTTCCCGCAGTGAAGCCGCGGACGCCCGCACCGAAGGTCCAGAAGCATTCCGGAGCCGGTCCGAACAGTACTAGTTTGGCATCGACCACTCCGGTGGAGCCGGCCGCGATCATCGGCCGCGCTCCTGTTCGGCTGCGGCCGCGACCGCTCCGTTCACCGGGGAAGCGGACGAAGCGAGGACAGGAGACCACCTGTGCTGCACACGAACCATGCCCCACGGACGACGGAGGACGGAGCCCAGCCCGCCGGATTCGGGGTCTGGGACGCCTCCGACCCGCGAGACCTGAGACGGTGGGAGGCGGCATGGGAGGAGGCCGCCTCGGGGGACGTCTTCAGCCACCCCGCCTATCTCTCACGGTTCGCCGCCCCAGGACAGGAGGTCCTCTGCGCGCACTACGCCGACGGCAGGGGCTCGCAGGTGCTCTACGGCTTCCTCACCCGGCCCATCACCGCAGATGCCTGCGGGAACCCCGTCGCCGAGGAGATCGTCGACATCACCGCGCCCCTCCTCTACGGCGGGCCGCTCGGCACAGTGGCCGGCGGGAGGGATGCGCACGCGCTGAGCCGGGAGTTCTGGTCCGAGTTCCGCGCCTGGGCCCGGCACAGCGGAGTCGTGTCCGAGTTCATCCGCATGAACCCCGCGTCCGCCGGCCACCTGCCCTACCCCGGAGCTCAGGTGGAGCAGGCTCCGCACGTGGTCAGGGACCTCGGCGGGCTGGACGAGGAGCAGCTGTGGCTGGGGATGTCGAAGAGCGCCAGGCGCAATGTGCGCCGAGCCCGCGCCGCGGGGATGGAGATCCGGATCGATCGCACGGGGGAACTCGTCGAGGACTTCCTGCGGCTCTACCGGCACACGATGGAGCGCACCGGCGCCTCCGAGCGATTCCTCTACTCGCGCGAGTTCTTCGACACCCTGCACACGGCGTTCCCGGGGCGCTTCGCCTACCTCTACGCCGTGCACGAGCAGCGGCCGGTCTCCGCCGAGCTCATGGTCTTCGCCGATGAGGTGGGCTATGCGCTCCTCGGCGCGACGGAGCGCGAGGTGATGCACCTCGGAACCAACACCTTCGTCTCCTATGAGGCGTTCCTCCACGCGCGCGGCCGCGGTGCGGCCGAGTACGTGCTCACGGGCGGGGTGACGAACACGCACGAGGACAGCCTGCTCAGCTTCAAGCGCTCCCTCGTCGCGGACGGCAGCAGGACCTATCTCACCGGCCAGCAGGTCTTCGACCCCGAACGCTATGCGAGCCTCACGGCCTGTTCCGGCGCTCCCCCGCCCCGCACCTCGTTCTTCCCCGCCTACCGCGATCCCGCGGCCTCCGGGGAATGCATCGGCGCCTGCCGGTCCCCGCTGCCCCTCGCAGGTGCAGGTGCAGGTGCAGGTGCAGGTGCAGGTGCAGGTGCAGGTGCAGGTGCAGGTGCAGGGAGCCTCTCATGAGCTCCCGCGGCGGCTCCCCGTCCTATCACGCGGTGAAGCGGTGCGCGGACATCGCTGCGGCCGCCGGAGCGCTCATGCTCGCCGCACCGCTCATGGGGGCGACGGCCCTCGCGGTGAGGCTGAGTCTCGGCTCGCCCGTGCTCTTCCGGCAGGAGAGGGTGACGCAGGACGGGCGGACGTTCGGGCTGCGCAAGTTCCGCACCATGCTTCCGCCGGACCCCGCGCGCGGCCTCGTGAGCGATGCCGACCGGATGACCCGCCTCGGCGGCTGGCTCCGCGCGACGAGCCTGGACGAGCTGCCCAATCTGTGGAGCATTCTGCGCGGCGACATGAGCTTCATCGGCCCCCGGCCCCTCACACCGGACTATCTCCCGCTCTTCACCCCGCACCAGGCCCGCCGGCACTCCGTGCGGGCGGGCCTCACGGGTCTGGCCCAGGTGAGCGGACGGAACGCACTGCCCTGGGACGACAGGCTCGATCTCGACGTCGAGTACGCCGCAGGGCTCAGCCCCCTCCTCGATCTCCGCATCCTCCTCCGGACGGCGGGCACCGTGCTCAGCCGGTCCGGGGTGACGGACGGTGGAGGGGTGAGTTCGGCGAGCTTCGGCGGGACGCTCCGCTCCGCCCTCCTGACCCACACCCCGCTGGGGGCGCACGAGGACGGAGGCGCACAGGCCTGGGAGGTCCGCACGAAGGGCGGGCGTCCCCTCGGGACCAGCCGCCTCCGCATCCACGCGGGGGCGTGCGCGGTCATCGCGTTCGAACCGCATGCGTCCCACGCCGAGCCGGACGGCCCCGATGCCGCACACCCCCACGTCGATGCCCGCCTCCACGAGGAGGCCCTCCGGGTCCTGCTCAGCCGTGCGCGGGGCGAAGACGCGGACCTCGCTCTCGTCTTCGTCCACGAGGGTCTGCCCCTGCCCGCTCATCTCCGCGCGGCGGGCTTCCGCCCCGCACTCGCGGACCAGGACGGACAGCCCCTCCCTCCCGGCCTCGCACCGCCCGACGGACAGACGCCATACGCCCTGCCGCTCTGGCCCGAGGAACCCGAGCCGGTCACTCCCTCCCCGCGCCCCGAGCCCTCGCAGTCGCGAAGTCGATGTACCAGTCCAGGACCGCGGCATCGGCGGCGGTCTCGCGGTTGGCCCGGGCGGGGTCGCCGCCCTGCAGCAGCCGCTTGACCGGGATCTCGAGAAGCTTGCCCGTCCGGGTCGTGGGGACGCCGGGGGCCTCGACGATCTCATCGGGGACATAGCGCGGTGAGACCTCGCTGCGGATCGCCTCCGTGATCCGCTCCCGCAGGCTCTCGTCCACAGCGGTGCCCGGCTCCGGCACGACGAACAGCGGCATGTAGTACTCGCCTCCCGTGAGCTCCGCGCCCACCACCATCGACGCGGCCACGCCTTCGATCCGGTCGACCACACCGGTGATGTCCGCCGAGCCCATGCGGATGCCGCCGCGGTTGATCGTGGAATCGGAGCGGCCGTGGATGACGTAGCTCCCGTCCTCGAAGCGGGTGACCCAGTCCCCGTGCCGCCGCACGCCCGGGAACACGTCGAAATAGGCTTCGCGGTAGCGGGAGCCGTCCTCGTCTCCCCAGAAGCTCACAGGCATCGAGGGCATGGGTGCGGTGACCACGAACTCGCCGAGCTCACCCACCACGGGCCGTCCGTCCGGTCCCCATGCGTCTGCGGCCACGCCCAGATATGCGCCCTGCAGCCGGCCCCGCACCACCGGATCATAGGGGTTGGAGCCGATGAAGCCGCTCGCGATGTCCGTGCCCCCGGAGTCCGAGCCCAGCTTCACGGTCTCGCTCACGTGCGCGTACACCCAGTCCCATGTGGGATCGGGCAGGGGCGAGCCCGTCGAGAGGATCGAGCGCAGCGCGGAGAGGTCCATGTGCGCACGCGGGGAGAAGCCCAGGCGCTGTGCCGCCGAGAGCACGGCGGCCCCCGTGCCGAAGTGCGTGGCCCGCTCGGAGGCGAGCAGCTCGAACTGCCGGCCGGCTCCGCCCGCGAAGGGGGCGCCGTCATAGGTGACGATCGCCGCTCCCCGCATCATCGCGTTCACCAGCAGGTTCCACACCACCCAGGTGGTCGCGACGGCCGAGTACTGCACATCGCCGGGGCGCAGATCGTACTGGAGGATGTTGGCACGATTGGCCTCGACGACCACACCCCCGTGCCCGTGCACGATCCCCTTCGGCCGGCCCGTGGTGCCCGAGGAGTACAGCACCCAGAGGGGATGGGAGAACTCCACGCGCTCGAACTCCGGCTCCACCGCCTCGGCGACGATCTCCGAGAAGAGCGCCGATTCCACCTCACGGCCGCTCGTGGAGACGACGGTCCCCGGGTGCGCACCCGCCTCCGGCGCGGCCGTGTGCGGGACACCACCGGTGCCCGTGGACGCACGCTGCTGGTCCACGAGGATGTGGCGGGTGACGCTGGGCAGGGCCTCCAGCAGCTCCGGCAGCGGCTCCCGCAGGTCCAGCTGCCCGCCGTTGAACAGCAGGGAGTCCGCGGTGAGGAGGACCGCGGGCTCGATCTGGGCGAAGCGGTCCGCCACGCCCTGCGGGCCGAAGTCCGTATTCACGACGGACCAGACAGCACCCACGCTGGCGCAGGCCAGCATCGCGACGACCGTCTGCGGAAGATTGGGCAGGACCGCGCACACCGTGTCCCCGGGCCGGACTCCCCAGCGACGCAGCTGTGCCGCGAGCGCCCCGACCTGGCCCTTCAGCTGCGTCCAGGTCAGCACCTCACGCCGGTCGTCCTCGTGCCGGCCGATCACCGCGGCCTCCTGACCGCGACTGCCCGCCCACCGGAGGATGTTCTCCGCATAGTTGATGCGCGCACCGGGGAACCAGCGCACCTCCGGCATCGCCTCGCCCACGCGGACCGGTGCGCCGTTCCGCTCCCAGACGATGCCCGCCTCCGCGATGGCCTCCTCCCAGAAGAGGTCGAGCTTGTCGATCGTCCACTGCCAGAACTCCTGGTAGGAGCCCTGCGGCGCAGCATGCTCACGTCCCATGCGCTGCTGGAACGCCCACAGCTGCGAACCTCTCACGTCTGCGGGAGCGGGGGTGAAGAGGAGGGGAGAGTCGGTCATCGATGGGCTTCCTTGCTCGGGACGACGGATCGGCGGCAGCTCCGGCGGCGGTGCTTCCTCGCGGCGCCGCGCCGCAGCCTTCCTCATCCTATGCATCCCGTGAGGCTCACAGTCCTGTGAGCCGGCTCCACAGCTGCACGTCGAAGGCCGTGCTCCGGGCACGGCCGTGCATGTGGCGCACTGCCGCGTCGATCTTCCGGTGCCAGGCATGCACCGCCGCGCGCGGGTCTCCCGCGGCCAGGGCGGTGAGGATCGCGCGATCATCGCGCAGGATGCTGGCAGCCGTCCGCGCGTAGTCGAGCCGCAGCACCGCGATGAGCATGCGCACCCGCACCGTCGAGGACTCGAACAGCCGCACCGTCTGCTCCAGTCCCGAGGCGCGCGCCCATTCCTGCTGAAACCGCAGGTCCGCGTCGTCCACATGCTCCCCCGACGCCGCTCCCCGCGCCACCGCGTCGAGCGCCCGCCGCGCCGGCAGGAGGTACCGGCGAGGCCGGTGCGCCGCCGCCCGCAGCAGCACATCTCCCAGGAGCATGCGCGCGGCGTAGAGTTCGATGACATCGTCGGCGGAGGCCTGAGGGATGCGCACATCTCCGGCTGACCCGTCGAGGATCTCGTCGTCGACCATGCGCCGCAGCACCTCGGCGGCCTTGGACCGCGGGACTTCCAGCAGCTCCGCAGTCCGCGCTGCGCTCAGCCGGTCCCCCGGACGCAGGCCGGTGTCGATGATCGCGTCCCGCAGGCGCACCGCCAGCTGCTCCGTCGCCGAGGTGCCGCTCCTCGGCAGCCACGCCCGCTCCCTCGCGCGCCGACGGGCGGGCCCGGAGCCGGATGAAGGCGCCTCGGGCGAGGACCGGGCCGGCTCGGAGTCGGACCCTGCCTCCCTCCCGGACCCTGAGTCCAGCCCAGTCGCTGCGTCCCTCTCCGACCCTGCATCCTGCCCGCTCGCTGCATTCCTCCCGGGCACTCCAACCTGTCGCGGCACCTCGTGCGCAGCCGCACCGAGTGATGAGTCAGAAACCGGGGCTCCCTCACGGTGCCGTCCGACGGCCCGAGGCACCTCCGCCTCCCAGGAGAACTCCGCCCGGCCCGCCTCGACGTGAGCGGCGAGCGCATCGAGCAGGTCCAGGGGGATCTCCTCGCATCCGGCGAGCCGGACAGCCAGATCGGGCGGATGCCGAATCCCCATGACGACGAGTGCTCCCATGAGCGCCGCCCGCCGCCTCTGTCCCGTCCCGCTGGCTCGGGGCGCACCCTGCATGCCCGCATGGCGGCCACGGCCCTGCGCACCCGGACGATTCCGCTCGTCCCGACTGCCCTGTGCGCCGCGTACGCTCTGTCCGACCCGCTCTGCCGCTCCGTCACGGTGACTTCCACCTCCGGGCCCGTCATCTCCGGGCACGGGCTCGAACACCACCCTGCAGCCCTCTGCATCGATCACCGCGCTCCGCAGCACGGTCGGCACCCCCGCATCGCCTTCAGGGCTTCCGCGTCCTCCGGCCGCTCCGCCCACCGCATCCGCAGCGATCCCGGAGTGCGCCTCCTCCCCCGCGAGCCTGCGCACGGCCCGCGACACCGCCGTCTGGGACAGACCTGTCCGTTCGGCCAGAGCACGCGAGGACCATGCGGGACCGTCGATGCGCCTGCCTGCCCGTGCGAGCGCATCGGCCACCACCCGGTCCGCGGTCTCCTGGATCCGGGGCCGGCCGCGGGGCCGGCCTGTGCGCGGAGTCGCCATACCCGGATTATGACTCATTGCTCTTCGCGGTTCCTCCCACGGTCTTCTCTCGCGATCCGGGCGAGGTCCACACTGGAGGGGAAGGGCGATGCTCGGAGCGCAGCCGGTCCGGGACGCCCCCGGCCGCCCGCCCGCGACCGGGAGCGCCAGGCTCGGGAGCCTCGGGCCGGAGCACCAGTGCCCGGGAACGCTTCCCGAGCGCACCCCGCAGACACGACCACATCGCAGACCGCACGCCACGGGCTCCGCACAGCCAGCGGCAGAGCGCCTGCGACGACAGCAGTGAGGAGACGGCCATGACAGCAGCGCAGGGCATCGACGACCGACAGACCGCAGGTGCGCAGGCCGCAGGCGCCCCGGGCGCGGACCAGCGCACCGCCCAGCTGCAGGACGCCGCCGAGGTCGCGGTGGACACCGCCCGCCGCTGGCTCCGCCTGGCCACCTCGCAGGAGAAGGCCGATCCCGGTGCCGACCGCCTCGCCGCGATCCTCTCCGATCCGGACGGCGTGGGCTTCGCGGTGGGCTTCGTGGACCGCGTCATCCGCACCGAGGACCCCGCCGCGGCAGCGGCGGCGCTCGCCGATGTCGCCGAGCACACCCCGCAGTCCCTGTCCGCCCTCGACCGGCTGCAGATCGGCGCGGGCGCCGCACTCGGCCGCACCCTGCCCCGCGTGGTCGTGCCCGCCGCCCGCGCCCGGATGCGCCAGATGCTCAGCCATATGATCGTCGACGCCCGCCCCGCGCAGTTCGCAAAGGCCGTCTCCGCCCTCCGCCGCGACGGCTCGAAGCTCAATGTCAACCTCCTGGGCGAGGCCGTCCTCGGCGAGGAGGAGGCCCGCCATCACACGGAGGAGGTGGAGCGCCTCATCCTCCGCGACGACGTGGACTACGTCTCCATCAAGGTCTCCTCCATGTGCTCGCAGATCGACCTGTGGGCCTTCGAGGAGAGCGTGGAGATGGTCTGCGACCGCCTCCGTCCGCTCCTGCGCAGCGCCGCCGCGCAGCCGGCCGGCACCGCCTTCGTCAACCTCGACATGGAGGAGTACCAGGACCTCGACCTCACCATCGAGGTCTTCACCCGGCTGCTCTCCGAGCCGGAGCTCGCCGACTACGAGGCCGGCATCGTCATCCAGGCGTACCTGCCGGATGCGCTCGCGGCCGTCAAGCGCCTCTCCGCCTTCGCCGCCGAGCGCGCCGCCCGCGGTCACGCCGGCATCAAGATCCGCCTCGTCAAGGGCGCCAACCTCCCCATGGAGAAGGTCCACGCCGAGGCCGCCGGCTGGCCGGTGACGGTCTGGCCCACGAAGGTCGAGACGGACGCGAACTACAAGCGGGTCCTCGACTGGGTGCTCCGCAGCGAGCACCTCGAGGGCCTGCGCATGGGCGTGGCCAGCCACAACATCTTCGACATCGCCTTCGCCCACGAGCTCGCCGCCGCCCGCGGCGTGTCCTCCTCCCTCGAGTTCGAGATGCTGCAGGGCATGGCGCGCGCCCAGGCCGCGGTCATCAGCCGGGACGTGGGCGACATCCGCCTCTACGTGCCCGCCGTGCACCCCGAGCACTTCGATGCGGCAGTCTCCTATCTGGTCCGCCGCCTCGAGGAGAACTCCGCGGACGAGAACTTCATGTCCGGCATCACGGAGCTCGCCAACGGCAACCGCATCTTCACGCGCGAGGAGGGCCGCTTCCGCGAGGCGGTCGAGACCCTGTGCACACAGATCGAGGCCGACGGTGATGCCGCCCCCTCCCCGCGCCGCAGGCAGGACCGCGGTGCCGAGACGGCCTCACTGCCCGGCCTCCTCGCACCGGACGCCGAGCTCCCGGCCCTGCCCGCCGAGTTCGCCAATGAGCCGGACACGGACCCGGCGCTCGCGGCCAACCGCGCCTGGCACGCCGCGCACATGGCCGAGGTGCGGGACGCGCAGATCGCGCCGGAGGAGCTGAACTCCCCGGAGGACGTCGATGCGCTCGTCGCGAGCGCGCGCGGGGCCGCCCGGGCCTGGTGCGCCGCCGGCGCCGAGCACCGCGGGCGGGTCCTCCACCGCGCCGCCGAGATCTTCGGCGCCCGCCGCGGCGAGTTCCTCGCGGTCATGGCCGAGGAGGCCGGCAAGACGCCGGACCAGGCCGATCCCGAGGTGTCCGAGGCCATCGACTTCCTCCGCTACTACGCGCAGCGGGCGCAGGACATCGCCGGCATCGAGGCCGCTGACGGCGTCGAGTTCACCCCGGACTCCGTGGTGGTCGTGACCCCGCCGTGGAACTTCCCCGTCGCGATCCCCACCGGTTCGACCGTGGCCGCACTCGCGGTGGGCTCCTCCGCGATCCACAAGCCCTCCTCGCCCACCCCGCGCTGCTCCGCGCTCATCATCGAGTGCCTGCAGCAGGCCGGTGTCCCCGCCGAGGTCGTCAGGCTCGTGAAGCCCGCCGAGCACGAGGTCGGCAGGGCCCTCGTGGGGCACCCGGACGTGGACCGCGTCATCCTCACCGGCGCCTCCGAGACGGCTTCGCTGTTCCGCTCGTTCCGCCGGGATGCGCAGATCGCGGCCGAGACCTCGGGCAAGAACGCGCTCATCATCACCCCTTCCGCGGACCGCGATCTCGCGGTGGCCGACCTCGTGCACTCCGCCTTCGGGCATGCGGGCCAGAAGTGCTCGGCGGCCTCGCTCGCGATCCTCGTGGGCTCCGCGGCGGACTCGCAGCGCCTTGAGAACCAGCTCGTCGATGCCGCGAAGTCCCTCATCGTGGGCTGGCCGGCGGGCGGGCCGGAGGGTGCCGAGCGCACCCACACCGCCGAGGCGACGATGGGCCCGCTCACGGTCGCGCCCTCGGACAAGCTCGAGCGCGCGCTCACCCGTCTTGAGCCCGGCGAGTCCTGGCTGCTCGAGCCCCAGCAGCTCGACGCGAGCGGCCGACTCTGGTCCCCGGGCATCCGGACGGGCGTGAAGCCCGGTTCGTGGTTCCACCTCACGGAGGCGTTCGGACCCGTCCTCGGCATCATCCGGGCGGAGACCCTCGACGAGGCCATCGAGATCCAGAACGCCGTGGACTTCGGGCTCACCGCGGGCATCCACACCCTCGATGCCGCCGAGGCCGAGACCTGGGTGAACCGGGTCGAGGCCGGCAACGCCTACATCAACCGCGGCATCACGGGCGCGATCGTCCGGCGGCAGCCCTTCGGCGGCTGGAAGCAGTCGAGCGTGGGGCTGGGCTCCAAGGCGGGCGGACCGCACTACCTCAAGCAGTTCGGCACGTGGCAGGACGCCTCGGGCACGCCCGATGCCGCATGGCTGGCGCGCGCCCAGGAGTCCGACCGCCGCGCCTGGGCGGAGATGGGCGCACCCGCCGATCCCACGGGCCTCGTCTCCGAGGCGAACATCTTCCGCCTCCTCCCCCGCGAGGTGACCGTCCGCGTCACGGAGCCCGTGGCCGCGGAGATCGCACAGCGGATCGCCCATGCGGCCGCGACCGCCGGCGCCTCCCTGCGCTGGAGCGCGGCCCCCGGGGCCGAGGCCTCGGCCGCAGCCGGTGCCGGTGCGGTCGCCGTGGCCGTCGAGGATGCGGAGACCTTCGCGGACCGGGTGGGCCGCCGCGAGTACGACGACACGGTGGGCGCGCGCATCCGCGTGCTCGGCGCCGTCGAGGGCGAGCTGCTCGACGCCGCCGTCGCCCGTCCCGAGGTGGCGGTGCTCGACCAGGTGCCCACGGCCTCGGGCGCGGTGGAGCTGCGGCACTACGTGCACGAGCAGGCGATCTCCATGACGACGCACCGCTTCGGCACCCCGAACCGGGAATTCACCGAGCTCGCGGATCGGCTCACGCGGCGCGCCTGAGCACATCCCCTCGTCCCCGGTTCCGCGACAGCGCGGGACCGGGGACGCCTGCGATACTCGTGGCGACACTGCGCGGCACCGCGCTCACGGTGCCGCGCCGATCCCACGGCAGGCGGAGGCCCTCATGGCACGCATCCTCTTCACGGGTCCCCTGGGCCACGGCCACGTGAACCCGACGCTCGGCATCGCCCAGGAGCTCACGGCCCGCGGCCATGCCGTCGCCTACGCGGCACCCGAGCCCTTCGAGGCGGCGATCGCGCAGACCGGGGCGGAGTTCGTCCCCCTGCGCTCGAGCTGGCTGAACTCCCCGCAGCACGCGGCACCCCAGTTCCACGGGCGGGCCTTCGCCCGGGCCTCGGAGCTCGCTCTCGCGGAGACGATCCACATGACGGGGCAGTTCGACGCGCTGCGCGCCCGCGGCCGCCTCGCGCGGCCCGATGTGCTCGTCCACGACGGGCCCGTCGCCTGGTGGGGGCGCGCAGTCGGGCACGGCTGGCAGGTGCCGACGGTGGAGACCTGGCCCAATTTCGTGAGCAACCGGCACTGGAACATGCAGCGCTACATCCGTCTCAACCCGCTCGACCCCGTGTTCCTGCGCTTCCTGTGGAGGCTGAGGCGCTTCCTCCGCACCCGCGGGATCAGCGGGGTGGGCGGCTTCATGCAGGGGGCGGGGGCCGTCGAGCGGATCGTCACGGTCCCGCGGGCGTTCCAGCCGGCGGGCGAGACCTTCGGGTCCGGCTACACGTTCACGGGCCCCGTGCTCACCGACCGTTCACATCAGGGGAGCTGGTCGCCGCCGGCCGCCTCGGAGGGTCTGCCCGTCCTGCTGGTCTCGCTCGGCACGGCGTACCACGACCGTCCGGACTTCTTCCGGATGATCGCGCAGTCCGCGGCAGGGAGGCCGTGGCATGTGGTCATGTCGATCGGCGACACGGTGGACCCTGCTGCTCTGGGAACCCTGCCGGCGAACGTCGAGGCGCACCCCCAGGTGCCGCAGCTGTCCGTCCTCGAGCACGCCTCCGTGTTCCTCACGCACGCCGGGATGGGCGGGACCGTCGAGGGGATGGCGGCCGGGGTGCCGCTCGTCGCGGTCCCGCAGATGGCCGAGCAGCGGGCCAACGCCGACCGGATCGCAGAGCTCGGCCTCGGCCGGACGCTCGACCCGGACTCCCTCGAGGCGGAAGGCTTCTGGACCACGGTCGAGGCCGTGCGGGCGGACCCGGTGATCGCGGGCCGGTGCGCGTGGATGCGGGAGGAGATCCGCACCTCGGGCGGCGCCTCCGCGGCCGCCGATGCGGTCGAGGCGGCGGCAGCGCGCGGCCTCGGCTGAGCTGCGGGCCGGCAGGCTGGCGGCGGTTCTCCGCCTCCGGACAGGGGGCTGTCCCCCTCCTCGCACGGAAGGCGCTTCCCTAGGGTCGGAGCATGGACACGACACCGCAGTCGGACTCCCCCTCTCCCGCTTCACACACCGCGCCCGTCCCGCGCTGGATGCGCCTCGCCGCCTGGGCCGCGCTCCTCCTTCCGCTGCCCTCCGTGGCGTGGCGCATCGCGATGCTCGCGGGCGTCGACGTGGGCCTGGGCCTTGCCTCCTTCTACCGCTCCACGGCGCAGACCGTCTCCTATGTGCTGGCGCTCGATGTGCTCCAGGTCCTCGCGGCGGTCCTCGTCTTCGGCCTCGTCTGCCGGTGGAGCGAGAGGGTCCCGCGCTGGGTGCCGGTCCTGCGCGGCAGACGCATTCCCCCGGTGGTGCCGGGCATCCTCGGCACGGTCGGCGCAGCGGCCCTCCTCTGGATCATCGGCACACTGCTGGTCGCGTTCACGCGTGCGTGGCTGGGGATCACGGACGGCTGGACCCCGGACGAGGGGATGGGTGCAGGCCACCGCGCGCTGCTGTTCGCCTGCTACGCCCCGTTCCTCCTGTGGCCGCTCGCTGTCGCCGCCACCGTGGCAGGGCACTGGACGGGGCTCCGTGCAGGACGCGCCGCGCGGAAGAACCACGCGATCAGCCCACGCTGACGCGGAACCCCCGCCCACCGTCCTCACTGGTAGGAGACGAACCAGGGGCGCGGCTCCACCTCGAAGGTCTGCTCCGGCGTGAACATGGGCGTGTCCTCGTCGTAGAAGTTCTTCCACGCCATCCGGATCCCGGCGGGCAGCCCCTCCTGGAGTGCGTTCCACGTACCGAGCTTGAGGTCGGGCGTGCCGTGGCCGTCGGCGTGGAGGAGCATCGCGAGCTCATCGTGGGAGGTGTCGATGTCCTCGCGGTTCTCGATCATCGAGCGCGAGAACTGGTGCAGGACGAAGGCCTTCTGCGGCAGTCCGCGCTCGGCCGTGAGCTCGGCGAGCCAGTCCGCCGTCTCGTTCACCTCGGCGGCATCCACGGAGCCGATCTGCTCGAGGTGCCGCTGCCCCTCCTCCAGCCGCCACTCGGCATCCAGGGCGAGGCCCACATGGGGCTGCGCGAGCAGGTCCTCGTACAGGCGCGCCTGCTCGGGGAAGCTCGAGGTCCCCGGCTGCAGGTCGAGGACGACGTAGATGCCCTCCTCACCGGCCCGCTCCACCCAGGGCCGCAGCGTCTCGGGGTCCAGCTCCGAGGAGTGATTGCCGTCCGCCCCCGGCTGTCCCGAGGCCACGGTGGTGATGATCTCCATCGCGGGGATCACGGGCTCCTCGGAGAGCCCCTGGTACTCCGCGGCGAGCGCCTTCACGCGCTCCACGGTCCCGTCGAGGTCCTGTTCTCCGAGGATGCCGAGCGAGGGGATGCCCGGCGAGCCGTAGGCGGCGACCATGCGCCTGCCGGGGAACACCGCGCTGCCTCCGCCGGGGAGCTCGGGAGCGGTGCGGGCGGTCTCGAGGCGGGACGTCAGCAGCGCTTCGTCGCCGAAGGCGTCCCCGAGCGCCAGGATGCCCCCGTCCTCAGCCGCCTTCGCGGCGGCAACGGTCTCCGAGGTGGCCCGCGGGTCCCCCTCCGGCAGGTGGGCGACCGCGCCCGAGGCCGCCTCGACCGCCGCGCTCGCCACCTCCTGGGCAGGGGTCCGGTCGGAGCCCCGGTCCACGAAGAGGGAGGCGTTCGCAGCCTCTCCGCTCCGGGAGACCTCGGGGGCCTGGGCGTCCTCGGGTTCGAGGGTCTGCGGATCGTAGGCGATGACCTCCCGCTCGCCGGCGGCTACGGGCACCTCCTGATCGGAAGGGACGAACACCGTCTGCGCCCCGAGACGGTCGAGCTCCTCGCTCAGCGCGGCCTCGTCCTCGGCACCGCCGTCGCTGAGCAGGCCGGGCGCGCCGAGCTCCCGCACCTTCTCCGAGACCGACCACGAGCCCTCCGGACTGCCGACCACCACCGCCTCGGCGGACTCGTAAGCGAGGGCGGAGGCCGCAGCCGTCGCCTCGCCGGCCTGGTCCGAGGCGGCCAGGGACGTGCCCTCCGCGTCCGTGCGGAGGACGACCTCGGCCTCGTCCCCGGTGTCGCAGGCGGCGAGGCCCACAGCGGTGAGCACGAGGACGGCGGCAGCCGCGAGGTGTGTGCGGGGGAAGCTCATGCCGGCCACGCTAGGGCGTGGGAATCACTGCGAGCTGAGAAGGACGGTGCCATGCCGAGGCCGCACATCCGGCGGCCTCGGTACAGTGGGTTCCATGAGCGATGATGCCCGCACCGCTGACGCTGCCATTCCTGCTCCCGGGTCCCCCGCCGACGGTGACGACGGCCGGCCTACGGCGCTCGCGACCGTCCAGCTCGACGACGAGCTCACCCGGGTGACCGAATGGAGGTTCCCGCCGGGCACGCAGACGGGGATGCACACGCATGAACTCGACTACGTGGTGGTGCCGATCACCACCGGCACCCTCCGCGTGCTCACCCCGGAGGGTGAGCAGGAGAACGTGCTCGTTCCCGGGGCCTCCTACACCCGGCCCGTGGGCAGCACACACAACGTCGTCAACGACACGGACGCGGAGTGCGCGTTCGTCGAGGTCGAGTTCAAGCGGTCGCGCTGATCCGCGTCCGCACACCGTTCCTCCGCGCGAGGCCTCATTCCGCGTGCCACGCCCCCAGCGCCCCGCCCCCGTATTCTGCGGACCGGCTTCCACCCGCCCGAGGAGAGCGCCCGGCCCGCCCTGTGCGGAGCTGTTCCCTCCCCGCGTGAACTGGGGCACACTGGAGTGATGAGCGCCACCCTGCTGCCGCCGTACCTGCTCGAGGCGATCGCGGAGCGCGGTCCCGCCCATGCCGCCGCCTGTGCACGGACGACCCTCGAGCGTGATGCGCGCATGCGCACCAGCCGGTACCGGGCGGCCGAGGCGCGGGCGCCGGGTTCGGGAGGTGCCGCCTCGGGCCCGGCCCAGCTGCGCGAAGCGCCGGAATCTGACAGCCGCCGCACCCCCGCTGTCGGCACGGACGGGGCATCCGATGCGAGCGCGCGTCCCGACCGCACGGTCTTCGACGCACAGGGCTCGGAGGACCTCCCCGGAATGCGGGTGCGCGGCGAGGGCGGCAGTGCCACGGGAGATCCTGCGGCCGATGAAGCCTATGACGGCCTCGGCGCCACCTGGGAGCTCTTCTTCGAGCAGTTCGGCCGGGACTCGCTCGACGGGCGCGGCATGCCGCTGCTCGGCACGGTGCACTTCGGCAGGGACTATGCCAATGCCTTCTGGGACGGGCGGCAGATGGTGTTCGGCGACGGGGACGGCGAGCTGTTCCACCGGTTCACCGCGAGCCTCGATGTGATCGGGCACGAACTCGCGCACGGCGTCATCGAGTTCACCGCGGGGCTGCGCTATGCGGACCAGCCGGGGGCGCTCAACGAGTCCATCGCGGACGTCTTCGGCAGCCTCGTGCGGCAGCGGCTCCTGGACCAGACCGCCGGGGAGGCCGACTGGCTGATCGGGGCGGAGCTGTTCACGGAGCGGGTGCAGGGCAGGGCGCTGCGGTCGATGGCGGCTCCGGGCACCGCCTATGACGATCCGGTGCTCGGCCGGGATCCGCAGCCGGGGCACATGGACGACTTCGTGCGGACGCAGGACGACAACGGCGGGGTCCACATCAACTCCGGCATCCCCAACCGCGCCTTCCACCTCGCGGCGACCGCACTGGGCGGCCGTGCCTGGGAGCGCGCGGGGGCTATCTGGTACGCCGCACTCACGGGCCCCGGGATCGCGGCCGACTGCGATTTCGCGGGCTTCGCCGCGCTCACAGCGGAGGCCGCGGCGCACCTCGGCACCCAGGAGGAACAGGCGGTGCGCACGGCCTGGGCCGAGGTGGGGGTGACCCCTGCCGATGTGCCCGCATCGGGAACACATCCGGCCGCGGGCTCCGCGGATTCGCCGGACTCCGCCGCTCCCGGCCCTGCCCACGGCCGGGACGCCTCCGTCCGCCTGGACCGCTCGGGCGGATTCGCGGGGCTGAGCAGGGAGCGGGAGTTCAGGCTGGGAGAGCTCCCCGCCCCGGACGCCGAGGACTGGGAGCGGCTCCTCAGCGGCCCCGAGCTCCCGCAGTGGGAGGAGGAGCCCGCGCCGCAGCCGGACCGCTATGTGTACCGGGTCGAATGCCAGGCGGCGAGCCTCCATGTCCGACTGCCCGAGTCCCGCCTGCCCGACTGGGTCCGCGAACTCTTCCGCCGCACGCTCGGGGGCTGAACGCCCGGGTTCGAGGCACCTCCGGCTGAGAACCGCCGTCGCGTTCACCTCCCGTTCGTGCTCCGCACACGTATGCTGAAGACATCCTGAGTACCGTTCGAGCATCACCTGTGCGCCATGCCCGGCGCACGCTCCGCTCCCCCGCTTCTGAGACGAAGGATGTCCATGCGCGTCCCCCACCGCCCCGTCCCGCTCCTCGCCGCAGCAGTGACCGCCGCCCTCGTGGGCGCGCCGCTGCTCGCACCGCTCACTGCCGAGGCCGCCTCGGCCCTGGCCGTCTCCGAGCAGGCGGACCCCGCCGAGGCGGCTGAGATCTCCGAGATCGCCTACGCCGGCGGCGACGACACCGATTTCATCGAGATCGCGGCCGCTCCGGGCACCGACCTCTCCGGCTGGACGGTGGGCAGCGTGTCCCGCGGCGGCACACCCCAGTCCGCGGCCCATGTCGTCACGCTGGCCGAGGGCACGACGGTGGGCGAGTCCGGCGCACTCGCGGTGTCCGTCCCGATCACCAACTCGGTGAACTCAGGCGCCGCCGCCGACGGGCGCTACGGGGCCTCGGCCTTCGCCGTGGACGCCGCCGGAGATCTCGTCGACTTCGACCAGGTCGGCGGCGTCGCGGGCGGGCGCGGGGTCACGGCCGGCGGCGGGAACCTCCTCCCCGAGGCGGTCCAGGGCGCCCAAGCCGCTCCCACCGGCGCGACCTCCTCCCGCGGGGAGTCCATCCAGCTCATCGACGGTGCGTGGACGTCCGCCGAGCCCACCCCCGACCGGCTGCCGGGCGATCCCGGGCAGGAGGAGCCCGAGGAACCCGGTGAGACCCCGGATCCCGGCGACATCCTGCCGATCGCCGAGGTGCAGGGCACCGGGGACGCCTCGCCGTACACGGGACAGCGCGTCACGACCGAGGGCGTCGTCACGGCAGTCTGGGCCGAGGGCGGTCTGAACGGCTTCGCGATCCAGACCTCCGGCACCGGCACCGACCACGAGCTGGGCGGCGCCTCCTCCGGCCTCTTCGTCTACTCCCCGCAGACCGCCGGCACCGTGAGCCCCGGCGACTCCGTCATCGTCACGGGAGAGGTCTCCGAGTACTACGGGCAGACCCAGATCACGGTGGACGCCGCCGGCCTGCACGAGGGCGCTCCCGCCGAAGCCCCGGTGCCCTTCGAGGGCGCCTTCCCGGAGGACGCGGACCAGCGCGAGTCCCTCGAATCCATGCTGCTCCTGCCCACCGGCGACATCACGGTCACGGACACCTACACCACACACACCTACGGCGAGGTGGGCCTCGTCAATGGCGCCGAGCCCCTCATGCAGGCCACCGATGTCGTGGCCCCCGGTGCAGAGGCCCAGGCCTACGAGGAGGAGAACCAGGCCCGGGAGTTCGTGCTGGACGACGGGGCGAGTGCCGACTACACGCGGGGCGCCTCCGATGTGCCGGCGCCCTATGTCTCGACCGAGGAGCCCGTGCGGGTGGGCGCAGCCGCAGCATTCACAGATCCCGTGGTGGTCGGGTACAGCCGCGAGAAGTGGCGGCTGCAGCCCACGGAGTGGCTCACGGGGGCGGATGCGGAGGCTGCGCCCGCCGGCTTCGCGGACACGCGCGAGGATGCACCGCAGGACGTAGGCGGGGACCTCACCGTCTCGAGCTTCAACGTCCTCAACTACTTCCCCACCACCGGCGACCAGCTCGACGGCTGCACCTTCTACGAGGACCGCGAGGGCAATCCCATCACGGTGCGCGGCGGCTGCGATGCCCGCGGCGCGGCGAACCGGGAGAGCTTCGAGCGCCAGGAGTCCAAGATCGTCGACGCCATCAACGGCCTCGACGCCTCGGTGCTCTCGCTGGAGGAGATCGAGCGCTCCTCGGCGTTCGGCAAGGACAGGGACGAGGCCCTCGCCGCACTGGTCGAGGCGCTCAACGCCGAGGCCGGTGCCGGCACCTGGGACTTCATCCCCTCGCCGGAGGCGCTGCCCGAGGACGAGGACGTCATCCGCACGGCCTTCATCTACCAGCCGGCCGAGGTGCGGCCCGTGGGCGAATCGGCGATCCTCACGGACTCGCCGGCATTCTCCAATGCCCGTGAGCCGCTCGCACAGGCCTGGGCGCCGGCCTCGGCGGGCTCCGCGGGGGCTGCACCGGCCTCGGCGGGCGAGGATTCCGCGGACGGGACCTTCCTCGCCGTGGTCAACCACTTCAAGTCGAAGGGCTCCGGTTCCGGCGAGGGCAATGTGGACAACGGCGACGGTCAGGGCAGCTCCAACGCCGACCGTGTGCGGCAGGCCGAGGCGCTCGCGGAGTTCGCCGACGCCCAGGCCTCTGCAGCCGGCACGGAGGACGTCGTCCTCCTGGGCGACTTCAACTCCTACACGGAGGAGGACCCCATGCGGGCGCTCTACGACGCGGGCTACACGAACGTGGGCCGTGCGCACACGGACGAGCAGACCTACCTCTACGGGGGCCGGGTGGGCAGTCTGGACCATGTGCTCGTCTCGCCGTCGCTGTCGGCGGACGTGACCGGGGCGGACGTGTGGAACATCAACTCGGTGGAGTCCATCGGCCTCGAGTACAGCCGCTACAACAGCAACATCGCCGATCTGTACGCGGAGGGCCCCTTCCGCTCCTCCGATCACGACCCGCTCCTCGTGGGCCTGAAGCGGGAGGCAGCGGGGCAGCCGAGCGAGGAGCCGTCGCAGGATCCCAGCGAGGACCCGACCGGCGAGCCGACCGAGGACCCGACCGGCACGCCCACAGGCGACCCCTCCGGCGAGCCCACCCAGCGCCCCGACGACCCCTCCGCGGACCCGGGTGACGACGGGGACGATGAGCGCCCCGGCTCCGGCAACGGCGATGACGGCGCAGGTCCGGACGGCACAGGCGACGGCGCGGACGACGGTGGCAGCGGCGACAGCCGCACCGATGCCGGCGGAGACGGGAAGGACCGGCTCCCGCGCACCGGCAGCGGCCTCGGCGCACTTGCCGCAGGTGCGGTCCTGCTCGGGCTGGGCACCGCGACCGTGGTCCTGGCCCGCCGCCGCATGGGCTGAGTCTGCGGCCTGCCACGCCGCACCATGACACCCACTTCTCTCCTGGACACCCAGAAATCGTGACGAATACCTGGGCGTCTGCGAGAGAAGTGGGCGTCCACGTCCTGAGCCAGCGAAACACCTGGGCGCCTGAGGAGAAGATGGGCGTCTGGGTGGAGAAGTGGGCGTCCACGTCCGCCGCGCACGCGGCCCCTCGTGCTCACCCCTGCATGCGCACGCTCACATCGCTGAGCGGCAGGGTGCCGGAGGCGGGCGCCAGGTCCTCGGCGATCACTGCGGCGATCTCATCGCAGACCTCGGGCGGATGGCCCGTCCCGAGGACGGCGTTCCAGTAGTGGACGACCTCGCCGTGGTAGCTGTGCCCGTATCCGCCGGACACGCCCACCGATCGCGGCATATCGGCGGTGAGCTGCGCGAACGTGACGAGGGGCCGCCAGCGCACGGCAGACGAGACGCCCTCTCCGCGAGGCTCGCGGAGCCAGTCGGGCCGGCGCCAGATGAGCTCCGGGCTCCACCAGACGACCGGGTCGGAGGGATGCTGGGCGAACACGATCCGCGGCCGGGCCCAGCGGCCGTACGAGCAGCCCTCGGGCGCCTCCCACAGATCGCGTGGGCGGGCGACGAACCGGAAATGGCGACCGGCTCCGTGGACGGGATGCGCCTCGGGCGAGCCCTGCGCTCGTGCCGCCAGCAGGCGGGTGAGGATGCGGGAGGCGCGGGGCGTGCCGGTCCACACCGCGCCGTCGAGCCTGCGCAGCATCGCCCCCGGTGAGCCGTATGCCCCCAGTCCGCCGTATGCGCCCAGAGACTCCCCGGTCGCGTACAGCCGGGGCCGGGACGCTGCGGGCATCGCGTCGAGCCGGCTGCGGACGGCCCTCCGCAGTGCGAGCGAGAGCGCCTTCGCGGGCTCCCGGTGGATGAGGAAGGCAAGCCAGGAGTCCGCGAAGCTGTACTGCGCCGAGGCCGTCGCGCAGTCCCCGCGCATGAGGTATTCGAAGGCCTCGACCTGCCAGGGCGGCACCCAGCCCGAGCCGGTGCCGGCCGCGAGCAGGATCGCGCGGCGCTCGAAGGCTCCCGTGCGCTCCAGCTCTGCGACGGTCGCCTGTGCGGCCTCGGCGGGATCGGGGTGTCCCAGCCGCCCGATGAACACGCGGATGGGCTCCCTCGCGGCGTCCCCTCCCTCCGGGCTCGCCGCGGCCGAGGTGAGCGCCGGACGCGCCCAGGCCTCGGCGGTCCGCGCCGCGCGCGGCCCCTCCGTGACGAAGCGGCGGCCGTGCATGCCCATCGTCGCGAAGGGTTCGGGGGACTGCGGAGAGCCGGAGCGCTCCGGCTCCACCGGCCGCGGCCGTGCGCCCAGCCGCGCGAACGAATCCATGACGGCCCAGTGATCGGCGCGGGTGAGCGCATGCCCCAGCAGCCAGCGGTCCATGGTGAGCGTCCACAGCATGACGGCGGCGGTCACGACCGCGCTCGGGATCCAGGGGAGGCGGGCTGCGAGGAGCCGGGCGGTCCGCAGCCGCATGCGGCGCACGCCTCTCACCGCCGCCTCGAGCCCGCCCCAGCCGAGCCAGCCCGCGGCGAATCCCAGGAGGAGCTGCATCTCCCCCTCGGGGCGCATGCGCAAGAGACGCGAGAGCTCCTGCTGCCGTACGGACGCGCGGGCGAGTGCTGCTCCCGTCCCGACGGCGGTGAGCACGAGAACGCCTCCGCGCAGCCACGGGTGCGGGGCATCGGCGGGCAGGCGAACGCCGCGCCGGCCGGCCACGTCGCCGAGCCGCGGGGAGAGGCGGCCGAGAGCGCACCGCCAGGGCCGTTGTCCGCGGAGGGCCAGCCGTGTGCCCAATGCCGTCGCCGAGGCCGCCCCGGCCACCGAGACCCCCGTCATCCACCAGCGCCGCGGGATGAGGCTGGGCGAGACTGCGGCCCACGAGGCGAGCGCGCCGATGACGATCGGTGCGGCCGACACGTGCCTGCCGGGAGCCTGCCTCCCGGCCTCGCGCAGCCACCGGAACCCTCGCATCGTCACTGCGGCGCCCCTCCTCACAGCGGCCGATCCGTCTTCCGCGGTCGCCTCGCCGCGGCCTCGCTCTCACTGTGCCACAGGTCTCACTGCGTCCCGTCCCGCACTGCCACCTGGTAGCCGCCGGAGTCGTGCACGGTGCTCCACTCACCGCCATAGCGGGCCTCGGCCCACGCGTCGATGTCCTGCTCGTAGTCGTCGGACCGCAGCGCCACGGCCTCGGGTTCGGCATCCTCGGAGCTGCCCGTCCAGTAGACGTCCATATGGGGTGCGAGGTAGGCGAGGAGCCTGATGTCCGTGACGACGGAGTCGTATTCGCGTGCCGCGGCGACGGCCCCCGCTCCATCCACGCGGTAGCGGTCGGCCTCCCACAGGAGGTTGAGGTGGGTCTGGCTGAACAGTGCCACGGCGGCGACGGCCGCGACCAGGGGCGCGAACGTCCGCTCGCCGCGCCGGGCTCCGTCGAGCAGGCTCACGGCGGCGACGGGGATGAGCACGGCGGAGTAGTGGAAGCTCGTGTCCCAGTACCCCTCGACATTGCCCGCGAACCGCCAGCCCAGCGTGGGCAGCATGAGGAGGGCGAACGGCGAGCGCAGGCCGACGATCCCCATTGCGAGGACGAGGAAGCCCGCGGTCCCGATCTTGATGAGCAGCCCTTCGGAGAGCACGTCCGCGATCGCCACATTGGAGGTGTAGTCGTACTGGCCCTCCGTATTGAAGGCGGGCAGGAAGAAGACCACGGAGTAGAAGAGCCAGGCGACTCCCCACAGTGCGAAGGCCGCCGCCCAGCGGATGTCCGCACGGCTGCGCAGCCAGACCGCGAGGCCGAACATCGCGACCGTCAGGCCGAGGTCCTCCTTGACGAAGACGAGCATGCCGATCGCGACCGCGGCGGGCAGGCGCCTGTCCCGCACCCACCAGACCAGTCCGAAGGCCATGAGCGGCACACCCACGGCGATCTCGTGGAACTGCGCGGTGACCGCGTTGAGCAGCCCCCACGAGAAGACGTAGGAGAAGGCCAGGAGCCACATACCGCGGGGGCCGAGGCGTTCGCGCGCGAGCGAGACGACCGGCCACACGGATGCGGCGAACAGCGCGGACTGGGCGAGCATGAGCGCGAGTCCCGAGGGCCACAGCCAGAACAGCGGCGTGAGCAGGATGAGGATGGGGTGGAAGTGGTCGCCCCACAGGTTGAAGTCCGGGCCCTTGATGTCCACGATCGGAGCGCTGAACTCCGCATACCGGGTCATCATCTGCGTGAAGATGCCCAGGTCCCAGGAGGGCGAGTAGAAGCTCCGCCACATGATCACGGACAGCGCCGCATACAGGACGAAAGCCGCGGCTGCCGAGAGCGCGGGCGCCCAGCGGAGCAGCGGATGCGGTGCGCCGGGGGCCTCACGGGAGACGGGGGCGTCCAAGTTCTGAGTGCTCATCACTCAGCGATGGTACAGAGCAGATATGATGAGAGGCCCTGGCCAGCGTTTCCGCTGATCAGGGCCTCGAGCATGGCGCGCCATGAGGGATTCGAACCCCCAACCTTCTGATCCGTAGTCAGATGCTCTATCCGTTGAGCTAATGGCGCCCGCCGCCGCGCTGTTCGCTCGGCAACGGAGATAACTATACACACGCCCCGCGGCCACCACAAACCACCGGCTCGCGATCTGCATCACAGGATGCTCGGGGTAATGCTTTGGACCCAATGGCGCAAAACATCATATATCTGGCAAAACACGCCACTACATTGACGCAAGCACACCACCGACCATGCTCCTGTGAGTCAGTGCACAGGTTCGGACCCCGGGAAGACCGGTCCCCTCCGCTCACCCGGCCCGTACCGTGATTGTCATCCCGAGACGCACGGGACGAACCCACCCCAGGAGAGACGATCATGACTGTCATCGACACCGGCTCGGTCGAGGACCTGCTTCAGGACGCACCCACCTCCAACGCGCGAGTGCTGGACTTCGTCGCATCCGTCGCGAAGCTCGCCACCCCCGATTCCGTCGAGTGGATCACCGGCAGCCCTGAGCAGCGCGAGGCCCTGCTGGCGAAGGCCGAGGCCGCGGGCACCATCGTCCGCCTCGCCAAGCAGAAGGACTCCTACTACGCCGCCTCCGACCCGGACGACGTGGCACGGGTGGAGAGCCGCACCTTCATCTGCTCCGAGAAGGAGGAGGACGCCGGCCCGCTCAACAACTGGAAGGCTCCGGCGGAGATGAAGGAGACCCTGAAGGAGGTCTTCGCCGGCTCCATGCGCGGCCGGACCATGTACGTCATCCCCTTCGTCATGGGCCGTGCGGATGCCACCCACCCCATGTTCGGCATCGAGGTGACGGACTCCCCCTACGTCGTCCTCTCCATGGACATCATGGCCCGCTCCGGCTCCGAGGCCCTCGATGCGATCGACCGCCTCGACGCGGACTTCGTCGAGTGCGTCCACTCCGTCGGCGCCCCCCTGGAGCCCGGCCAGCAGGACGTCCCCTGGCCCTGCAGCCCCACCAAGTACATCACCCACTTCCCCGAGGAGCGGTCGATCTGGTCGTACGGCTCCGGCTACGGCGGCAACGCACTCCTGGGCAAGAAGTGCTACTCGCTGCGCATCGCCTCGGCGATCGCCCGCGACGAGGGCTGGCTGGCCGAGCACATGCTCATCCTCAAGCTCACGAACCCCGAGGGCGAGGTCCGCTACATCGCGGCGGCCTTCCCCAGCGCCTGCGGCAAGACCAACCTTGCCATGATCGAGCCCACGATCCCCGGCTGGAAGGCCGAGACCCTGGGTGACGACATCGCCTGGATGCGGTTCGGCGAGGACGGCCGCCTCTACGCCATCAACCCCGAGTTCGGGCTCTTCGGCGTGGCACCGGGCACCGGCTACGACACCAACCCCACCGCAATGCGCGCGATCGAGGCCGGCGGCAACATCTTCACCAACGTCGCCCTCACGGACGACGGCGATGTCTGGTGGGAGGGCATGACGAAGGAGGCACCCGCCCACCTCACCGACTGGCGCGGCAACGACTGGACCCCCGAGTCCGGCACTCCCGCCGCCCACCCGAACTCCCGCTTCTGCACCCCGCTCGCCAATGTGCCCACCATCGCGCCCGAATGGCAGCACCCGGACGGTGTGCCGATCTCCGCGATCCTCTTCGGCGGCCGCCGCAAGACGACGATGCCGCTGGTCACGGAGACCCACGACTGGAATCACGGCGTGTTCATGGGCTCGACGCTGTCCTCGGAGACGACGGCGGCCGCAGAGGGCAAGGTGGGCATCGTCCGCCGCGACCCCATGGCGATGCGCCCGTTCATCGGCTACAACGTGGGCGACTACCTGCAGCACTGGATCAGCATCGGGGCGACCGAGGGCGCACAGCTGCCCAAGGTCTTCTACGTCAACTGGTTCCGCCGCGACGAGGACAACAGCTTCCTGTGGCCCGGCTTCTCGGAGAACTCCCGCGTGCTCAAGTGGGTCTTCGAGCGCACCGCGGGCACGGGTGAGGCCGTGGAGACCCCGCTGGGCTACGCCCCCGCACCCGGCGCCCTCGACCTCGACGGCCTGGACGTCTCCGAGGAGCAGGTCGCCAAGGCACTCGCCATCAGGCCGGAGGAGTGGGCCGCGGAGCTCGCCTCCATCGCGGAGTGGTACGACGAACTCGGCAGCCATGTGCCGGCCGAGCTCCGGGCGGAGGTCGACGAGCTGCGCGGCCGCCTGGGAGTGAAGTGACCGCGAGGCGCTCGGCCGCAATGCGTCGCGGCTGAGCGCCCGCGGGCACAGGAGGGCCCCTGCATCCCGAGCCGGATGCAGGGGCCCTCCGCTGTCGGCCGCCGCGATGCTGTCGGCCACCGCGATGCCGTGGCCGGCTCCGACGGTCAGCCGGAGAACGCGCCGATGAGCTCGTTGGCCCCCAGCACCAGGAAGATCGCGGCGATGACCACGAGGACCGCATTGAGCCACCAGCTGTTCCTCCACTCCTTCGGCATGTGCCGGGAGTTCAGGAGGAAGAGGAGGGTGATGGCCATGAACGGCATGAAGAACGAACCCAGCACGCCGTAGGCGATGATGATGCCCACGGGCTTGCCGATGAACAGCAGGAGCATGGGCGGGAACGTGAGCCAGAGGACGTAGAACCGGTAGAACCGGCCGCCGAGGCCGCGGTCCGGGTGGTCCTCGGGCAGACCGCGGGTGCGGCCCCAGAAGTCCGCGAACATGAGCGACACGCCGTTCCACACGCCCAGCACGGAGGAGAACGAGGACGCCCAGAAGCCCACGAGGAACACGTTCGACATGACCTCGCCGTGGCGCTCGGACAGCACATCGGCGAGGTCGAGCAGGCCCTGGTCGCCGCCCTGGATCGCGATGCCGGCCGAGTACAGGAACTCCGCGCCGATGACGAGCATCGAGATCACGAAGAGCCCGGAGATGACGTAGGCCATCGAGTTGTCGATCCGCATGACCCGCATCCAGGCAGGCGTGCTCCAGCCCTTCTCCTTGAGCCAGTAGCCGTAGGCGGCGAGCGTGATGGTGCCGCCCACGCCGCCGGCGATGCTCAGCGTGTAGACGACACCGCCCTCGGGGATCATCGGGATGAGGCCGGTGAGCAGCTCGGGGATGTTCGGCAGGGTCGCGACGGCGAGGCCCACCACCGTCACGAACATGAGCCCCACGAGGACCGCGACGATCTTCTCGAGCGCGTGGTACTTCCCGAACCACACGAGTGCGGCGCCGATGAGGCCCGAGGCGATCCCGTAGACGATGACGTCGTAGTTCGAGTGGAAGATCGGCAGCGCGGTGGCCAGCGGCAGTGCCGAGGCCGACATCGCCGTGGCCCCGTACACGAACCCCCAGACGACGATGTAGGGGCCGAAGTAGACCGATGTCCACCTGCCGAGCCTGCGCCAGCCCTCGAAGATCGTGTGCCCGGTCGCCAGCGACCAGCGGCCGGCGCCCTCCACGAGGAAGATCTTGATGACGACGCCGGCGACAGCCGCCCACAGCAGGGCGTAGCCGTACTGCGATCCTGCGACCAGGGTGGCGACGAGGTCGCCGGCCCCGATGCCCGTCGCCGCGACGACGAGGCCGGGGCCGATCAGCTTCCATTTGGGCCGCTCCGCAGCCGCGGCGGGCACGCCGTCGGCCTCGGACCGCGCTCCGTCGGCACCGGGTGCGGTGCTCTCAGTGTTCTCATTCACAGAGGCAATCTAGAGGACTCGACCGCCTCCTGCACAGAAGGGTGCTCGAACCGCAGGTCAGGAGTGCCCGCCGGCCATGAGCGCGGGCACCCGTGCATGCTGCTCTGGACGGGCACCGCACGGAGACAGGCACCCGGGCCCGCACGCTCACACGTCGTCGTCCGCGGCGAAGCCACCTTCGCCCTCCCAGTTCTCGACCAGCCCCGTCTTCGACTCGGAGAACTTCAGCCGGACGCCGGAGCCGCGACCGTCCTCCCCGTCCGGGAGGAAGACCGCACCCAGTCTCTCCAGGGCCGTGCGCAGCGCTTTGACCTGCACCGGGTCGAGGCTGCCCCGCCCCTTCTCGAAATCGCGCAGCTGGCCCCGCGTGAGACCGGCGGCGTCCGCCGTGTAGGTCGCCGAGGTCTGCACCAGCGCCCGGGCGGCGCGCGCGAGGTGACCGGTGAAGCGCACTGTGTTCTCCGTCATAGCACCAGCCTGCCAGACGCGATCCGCTAGGCGAAGAGGACGGCGCACGGATGAGAGAGCGGATCTCGGGGAACGGTACCGCCGGGACGGCCTGCCCGCGTCCGCGCAGGGAGTCCGCTGCCGGCGCGGAACCGGGCTGACAGTCGCCTGTCGGCCCGTCTCGGCTGCATGAGTGCGCCCTTCCTGTGCACGTGTGGACACCGAGGATGCGAAGAAGACCCCGCGATCTGCGTGTCTTCGCAGGTCACGGGGTCTTCCAGAACGCGGAGCCGGTGGGATTTGAACCCACGGTCCCCCTAACGAGGGACTCCACCTTAGCAGGGTGGTGCTTTCGGCCGCTCAGCCACGACTCCCCGCCGCCCGGCATTCCGGACAGCTCGACCAGAGTACACAAGGCAGGCCGTCCACGGCAAAGCGGAGAGCGCCGAGAGACCGCGCCCCGCCGCTCACAGACCCTCACACGCCAGGCGCCCAGCGGGCCACCGGTGCGGTATCAACGAAACCTCAATCTCCGGCCTTTACTATGGGAGCCTCTGGTCCGTCGGGGCCGGAGATCGGACCAGTCGCGCCCCGGGCCCACCGCGAGTCCCGGGCCGCGCGCATGACCCCTGCACCATCGAGGAGACACGCCAGTGGCCGAAGACGAGAGCCGGCGGAGAGGCGAGGACCCGGGCGGCGAGAAGCCGTCCGGGCAGACCGGACCCATCCGGGCCTCCCGCCGTGCACGTCTGCGCGGTCTCGACGGAGTCCGTCGCGATGATCACCGCGCCCCGCAGAGCGCCGCCGACTCCGCCCAGCAGCCCCCGGCAGCCCGCCGCGAGGACCGCGGCCAGGCGGCGTCGGGCCCGGCAGCGCCCGCCCCCGGCAGCACCTCGTCCTCCGGCTCCCCCGGCGCACATCCCCCGGAGGCAGACCCCCTCCCCTCGCGCCGCTCCCGCCGCGCCGCCCGCACCCAGGAGGCCTCCGCCCCCGGGGCTTCCGGCCCGCAGACCTCCGCCTCCCGAGCTCCCGGCCCGCAGGACGACAGCCGCCGGGCAGCTTCGGCCCCCGCCCCTGAGCCGAGCACCCCGGCCGCCGGCTGGGCTCCCCTCTCCTCGGTCGATGCCGCCGAGCTGGGGACCGGCTCGCCCCGGCACGCCTCTCGCGCGGTCGGGACGGGCGCAGGAGGTGCCGCGGCAGGTGCTGCGACCTCCTCGGGCTCCGGCTCCCGCGCTGCCGCGAAGGCCTCCGCGAGCCCCCGCCGGGAGGCTGCCTCGGCTTGCCGCACCGACTCTGCGGCGGAGCACCCCTCGGCGGAGCACCCCTCCCCGCCCCAGCCCTCACGCCGCAGCCGCCGCGACACCCACGCCGCAGCCGCCGCTCCCGCAGACGCCCAGCCGCGCCATTCGCGCCGCACGGGCGAGGGCTTCAGCTCCCTCGTGCGCTGGACCACCCTCGGCACGCTTCTGCCGGGCCTCGGCCTCATCCACGGCAGGCACCGGCGCGGCTGGATCGTGCTCATCGGCTTCCTCGCCGTCATCGCCGTCGTGATCGGCTGGATCGTCTGGCGCACTCCGGTGCGGGCGCTCGCGCGCGTGGCCGGCGATCCTATCCTCCTCTACTCGATCGCGGGCGCCCTCGCCGTCGCCGTGGTCATCTGGATCATCACGATCCTGCGCTCCTACCGGGTCCTGCGCCGGGGAACCCGGATGACCTCCCCGCAGCGCGGCCTCGGCTGGGCGCTCGTCGCCGCGCTCATCGTGTGCGTCGCCGTGCCCCTCGGCGTGGGCTCGGCCTACTCCAAGGTGCACGCGGACGCCATCGTCCAGGTATTCGGCCGCTCCGGCGGCGCCATCGCGGCCAAGGACGACCTGTGGGCCGACAAGGAGAGGATCAACGTCTTCCTCATCGGACGCGACAACGGCGACGGCCGCGAGGGCACCCGCCCCGACACCATGCTCGTGGCCTCCATCGACACCCGGGCCGGCGACACCACCCTCATCAGCGTGCCCCGCAACCTCAACCGCGCCCAGTTCCCCGAGGGCAGCGCACTGGCCGAGCGGTTCCCCCTGGGCTTCGACGGCTTCGGCCCCGACGAGAGCCTCATCAACGCCGTCTGGACCTGGGCCGAGCAGAACCCGGAGTCCGTGGGCGAGGTCTCCGAAGGCCTCGATGTCGGCATGGAGGCCACCATGCAGGCGGTCGAGGGCTCCCTGGGCCTCGACGTCGACTACTACACGAGCGTGGACATGGCCGGGTTCGAGGACGTCATCGATGCGATCGGGGGCGTGCGCATCGACGTGGAGCGCCCCATCCCCATGGGCGGGGGCACCAATATGAACACCGGCCTGAAGAACCCGATCAACGACTGGATCGACCCCGGCGAACAGGTGCTGCGCGGCAAGAAGGCCCTCTGGTACGTCCGCTCCCGCGACGGCGCGGACAACTACGACCGCATGTGCCGTCAGCAGCGCATGATCAAGACGACGCTCGACCAGATCAACCCGCAGGAGCTCGCCGCGGCCTACCCCAAGCTCGCGGGCTCGGCCGAGCGCAACATCCAGACGGACATCGCGCAGAACGAGGTGCCCGCCTTCGTCGAGCTCGCGATCGCCATGCAGCGCAGCGAGATCAAGTCCGCCCAGATCAACAACGATGTCGTGGCGACCGTCAGCCCGGACTACGAGGCGCTCCACAGCTGGGTGCAGGAGCAGATCAACCCGGCAGAGCCCAGCCAGGCCGAGGAGGCCTCGGGCGGCGAGACCGCGGAGGAGGCCCCTGAGGAGGAGCCGACCCCCGAGGCGACCGAGGAGCCCGAGCAGGGCGTGGAGAACGCCGAGGGCAAGTGCTACCCGCGCGGCTACGAGCCCAGCTCGGGCTGGCCCGGCTGGCCCGGCCCCGGCGGAGAGCAGGAGTGAGCCCAGCGCTGCGGATCGGCATCGTCGGGGCCGGTCCCCGCGGCCTCATCGCCCTCGAGCGCCTGCTCGCCCACGCCCGCACGACGTCTGCCGGTGAGGCGGCACCCTCCCGCCCCGCCGCGGCTCCCGACGAGGCGGCGCCCTCCCGGGACGCACGGGAGCAGCCTGCCGCCGAGGTCTCCCTCGACATCCGCGTGTTCGATCCCCACTCCCCCGGCCCGGGCCGGGTGTGGCGCACGGACCAGCCCGGCGAGCTGCTCATGAACACCGTCCTGGACGAACAGACGGTCTTCCCGGACTCCTCCTGCCGCGTCCCCGGCACCGGCTCCGGCCCCTCCATGCCGGAATGGGCGGGATCGGCCCCCGCATCCTCCGGCCTGTTCCCGCGGCGCCGCGAGTATGGCGAGTACCTCGCCTGGTCATGGGACCGCCTGGTGACGAGCGCGCCTGCGCACGTCCGGATCGTCCACGAAGCCTGCGAGGTCCGGCAGATCCTCGACCTCCCGGAGAATGCGGACGCCCGCGCTCCCCGACGCACGGCATCCGCAATCACGGAGCCCTCTGCCGCGGCTTCCCCCGCGCCGCAGGCCTTGCGGCTCTCCGACGGCCGCACGGCGGAGGTCGACGCCGTCATCCTCTGCGTCGGTCACATCCCGGCGGCGCTGAGCGACGAACGCGCGGCCTGGAAGCGCTTCGCAGACGCAGCCGGACTCGTCTACCTGCCTCCGGGTCTGCCCGCGGAGACGCCGGTGGACCTCCTCCCGGCCGGCGAACCCGTGCTCATCCGCGGATTCGGCCTCAACTTCTTCGACCTGCAGGCCCTGCTCACCTGCGGACGCGGCGGTGTCTTCGAACCCGAGCTCCCGGCCGGAGCCGCCCCCGCCGCACACAGCGCCCTCCCCCGCCTCCGCTACCTGCCGAGCGGCCGGGAGCCGGTGCTCATCCCGGGTTCGCGCCGCGGCGTCCCGTACCGGTGCAAGCCCCTCACGGCCGCGCACCCCCTGCCCGTGCCGCCCGGCACCGCCCTCGCCCACTTCACGGCTGAGAACATCGCACAGCTGCCGGCACGGCCGGACGGCCTGCGGTTCGACGAACAGCTCTGGCCGCTCATCCTCGCCGATCTCCGCCGGGCCTGGTACACGGCTCTCGCCCGCTCGCGCCCCGAGGTCTTCCGCGAGGATCCCGCGCTGCTGCACACCGCCCTCGCCGAGGCCACGGACCGCCACCTGCGGGACGAACCCCGGCACGAGGCGGAGCAGTGGCACACCGCCGAGGCACGCGCCCTCGACCCCGCCGCGACCGCTGCGGAGCCGGGCCTCCTGCTGGACCTGCACCGCCTCCTGCGGCCCCTGGACGCCCACGGCTGCCGCAGCCGCGCGGAGCTGCGCACCGCCATGCTGGACTTCCTCCGCGCGGACCTCGCGGCCTCGCTCACGGGACCGGAGCTCTCGCCGGAGAAGGCGCTGTTCCCCGTGCTGTGGCAGGCGCGGCTGCTGCTCAAGGAGCTCGTCGCCGAGGAGCGGGTGGAGCCGGCGAGCTTCGTCACCGAGGTGCGCGGCTGGTTCGAGGACTTCGTCTCCGGCATCTGCGACGGTCCTCCTCCGCAGCGCTTCGCCGAGCTCATCGCCCTGGCGGAGGCCGGGATCGTGGACTTCGCGGGCCCTCAGGTGAGGATCGGCACCTCGCGCGCGGGAGAGCCGGCGGGCTTCACGGCGACGTCATCCGCCGTGGACGGCGAGCTGCGGGCGCGAGCGCTCGTGGACGCGAGCTCACCGGCGAACCGGGTCACGCAGGCCGCTGACCGGCTCATCCGCGGAATGCTCGACCGCGGTCAGCTCACCGCGGCCGAGCATCGGCTCGACGAGACCACTGTGGCTCCCTCCACGGGTCTCGCGGTCACCGGGTCGCCCTATCGGACGGTCGACGCGCGCGGGCGCGTCCACCCCGCGCGCTTCGTGCTCTCGCTCCAGCTGTCCTCGGTCCAGCTGGGCCTCGCGATCGCGGCGAACCCGCAGTCCGATGCCCGCATCTTCCGCGATGCCGATGCCGTGGCCCGGGCAGTGCTCGCCCTGTGCTGAGGGGCACGCTCTCAGCCGGCCCTCACGCGCCTGAGCGGGACAGCCGGGCGAGGCCCTTCGAACCCGCCACGCGGCTGCGCGCAACGGCGGTGATCGACCCGATCAGCCCCAGCACGAACCAGCCCAGCAGCCCGCCGAACGCCGCTCCGAGCCCCGGTGAGCCTGCGGCCAGCGCCGTCATGCCGTTCATCGCGGGGGTGAGCGGGAGGAACGGCGCGAAGGCGTCGAACCAGGCGGGCGTGGCGCTGAACAGGCGGCCTGCGACCGCGAGCACGACGGCCGCCACGGACACGAGCCTCCCGAAGCCGCCCAGCCACGCCGTGAGCGCGAAGTTCACGACCGTGAACACGAGCGCGGCGACGAGGAGCAGGCACAGCAGCGGCCCCACGTCGAACAGCGGCATGTCCAGCACCGTGACGGCCAGGACCATGAGCACGACGGCCTGCACCGCGCCCACGACCAGACCCGGCACCAGCCCCTTCAGCAGCACCGCCCACGAGGAGGCGCGCGAGGTCAGCGCACTCGCCGGCACCGCGCGCAGCACGGTGTACACGACCAGAGCGCCGATCCACATCGCCATGACCACGAGCATCGCGATGGTCGAGTTCTGCGCGAGGCCGCTGAAGCCGCCCGCGTCATCCGTCACGGACTCGGACACGACCTCGGCGAGATTGTCCCGCTCCGACTGGCTGTAGCTGGGCACCTGCTCCGCCCCCTCGGCGATGCCGTCCGCGAACTGCTCCGTGCCCTCGGCGAGCTGGCCGGTCCCCTCGGTGAGCATGCCGATGCCCTGCGCCAGCTGGGACACGCCGCCGGTGTACTGGTCCAAGCCGTCGCCGAACTCGCCCATGCCCGCGCCGAGCTCGTCCGCACCGTCGGACAGCTGCACCGCGCCGTCGGACAGGGGACCCATCCCCTCGGAGAGCTGGCCCGCGCCGTCGGCGAGCTCACCCGCACCGTCCGAGAGCTGGCCGGCGCCGTCGGAGAGCTCCGCGGCGCCGCTGCCCGCGTCCCTGATGCCCTCGGCCAGCGGCCCCATGCCGTCGGCGAGCAGCTGCGTGCCGTCGACCAGCCCGCCCGCGCCGTCGGCGAGGTCCGAGGCACCGCCGCGCAGCTCCTCCGAGGCCGAGAGCAGGGCCGGGGCCTGCTCCTCGAGCTCGGCCATGCCGTCGGCGGCCTGGCGTGCGCCCTCGGCCACGCCCTCGGCGCCGTCGGCCACACCGGAGGCCCCGTCCCGCAGGGACTGACCGGTGGCCGGATCCGCCTGATCGAGCGCGCCCGCCCCCGTGCCGAGGCCCGTCGCCGCGCCGGAGGCCGCCGCGGCCACAGCGAGCTCCGTGCACGCCGAGGCGTCCTCGCTGTCCGCGCACAGCTGCTCGGCCTGCCCCTGGAGCGCCGCAGCCTGCTCACCCGTGAGGAACCCCTGCTCCGCGAGCCCGGCCAGGCTCGTCGTTGCGGGGTTCTGCGCGATCTGCCCCGCACCCTCGGCGCCGCTCTCCAGCTCGCCGTGGACGGCGTCGAGGCCGTCGGACACGCCTCCGGCACCGGAAGCCACCTGCTCGGCGCCGTCGGCGAGCTCGCCGAGGCCGCCTCCGCTGCCGGCGCCTGCAAGCCCTTCGACGATCCCGTCGATCCCCTCCGTGTACTCGTCCACGCCCTCGGAGAGCTGGCCCGCACCCGCTGACAGGTCGGACGCGCCGTCCGCGAGCTGCTGGGTCTGATCGGGCAGATCGGCGGCACCCGGGCTGCCGTCCGCACCGCTGTACATCTGGTCGATCCCCGCGGAGAGCTGCCCGGCCCCGTCCGAGAGCTCATCGGCGCCGCCGGCGAGCTCATCGGCACCTCCGGCGAGTTCGTCCACGCCGCCCGAGACCCGGCCGATGCCGTCGGCGAGGCCGTCCGCACCCTCGGAGAGCGCGCCGACGCCGTCGCGCATCTGCCCGAACCCGTCCGTGAGCTCGCCGCTGTTCGCATCGAGCTCCTCGCTGCCGGCAGCCAGCTCGCCCACACCCGTGTCGAGCTCACCGGCACCGGTGGCGAGCTCGTCCGCGGCATCTCCCATCTCCTCCATCTGCTCGCCCATGTCCGTGAAGCCCATGAGCACCTGGTCGAGGTAGTTCTGGGACCACATCGCGTTGAACTGCGAGGTGGCGGCCGAGGTGACGGCGGTCGCGATCGCGGAGTCGATGAGCGGGGAGGAGGCGGAGTTCCGCACGTCCAGGGTCGCCTGCCGCGCCCGCATGGGGTCCTCGTCGCCGGAGGAGGTCACGGCCTCGGAGAAGCCCTCCGGGATCGTGACGACGGCGGCGTACCTGCCCTCGGCGAGTCCGTCCTCGGCGTCCTCGGCATCGGAGAGCACCCAGCTGATGTTGTCGTCGGAGTCGCTGTCCACGAGGCCGGCCGCCAGCTGGCGTCCCAGCGGCACCGTCTGCCCGTCGATCTCCGCGCCCTCGTCCGTGTTGACGATCGCGGCGTCAACCCGGTCCAGCCGCTCGCCCATCTTCCAGGTCGCGAGGACGAAGCCCGCCGCGATGAGCACGGGCACGAGGATGAGCCCCAGCACAGTGACCCAGGAGGCCCGCCGGTCCGTGTCTGCGCGTTCGAACGTCGCCATCAGCGAGCACCTCCGTGGTGGGCGGTCATGTCTGTGCGGGTGTCGCCCGGTGCCGCAGCCGCGGCGGGCGCACGCTCCGGACGGGATTCCAGGTCGATCTGTGCGTACTCGGCGCCTGCGGGGATCATCCAGTCCGCCTCCGGGTCCACGAGGCCGAGCACCACCGCGCCGCCGCGCTCCAGGGCGGCGCGGACGAGCTCCGCCGCGGCCTCGGCACTCGCCCTGTCCTGCGGCCGGTCCGCATGGTCGAGCACGAGGAGATCGGGCGGAGCCGCCGCTGCCTCGCGCAGGGTCCGGAGGTCCGCGATGAACTCCGGCTCCGGGGAGTCGAGGGTGAGGAAGGGGACGGCGCCGCGGATCTTGCGGCCCTCCTCGGGCACCACCATGCCGGCGATCTTGAGGCGGCCGCGGTCGGGCGCGATCCTGCCGGAGAGCGTGAGCAGCAGCGCCGAGGAGCCGCGGCCGGTGACAGTGAGCACCTCGCCGGGGCGCACGGCCACGTCGACGTCCCGGTACACGTGCGAGCCGTCCGCGTGCTCGATCGCCAGTCCCTCGCCGTACGCGGCGAAGTCCGCGTGCGGGTGCGGCCAGTCGCGCAGCTCGACCTGGTGGACGAGGCCCTCGCCCTCGACGTCCACGCGGGGCAGGATGCGGTCGAGCCAGCGCGGCAGCTTCCACGAGGCGTCGCCCAGGAGCGCGAGCACCGCGGGCACGAGCGTCATGCGGACGATGAAGGCGTCCGTGAACACGCCTACCGCAAGGCCCAGGGCGATCGACTTGATGATGGGCTCGCCGGTCGGGACGAAGGCGAAGAACACCGCGAACATGATGACCGCCGCGGCCGCGACGACGGCGGCCGAGGAGACGAAGCCCCTGATGATCGCGGTCCGCGCGTCCGCGCCGTGGACGTACTCCTCGCGCATGGCGGTGACGAGGAAGACCTCGTAGTCCATCGCGAGGCCGAACAGGATGCCCATGAGGATGATCGGCAGGAAGCTGATGACCGGCCCCGTGTCCGGCAGGCCCAGCGGACCGGCGAGGAAGCCCTCGTGGAAGACGAGCACCACGGCACCGAAGGCAGTGACGACGGAGAGCAGGAAGCCCACGGTCGCCTTGATCGGGACCACGATGGAGCGGAACACCACCATGAGCAGGAGGAGGGAGAAGCCCACCACGAAGATGCCGAAGGGCAGCAGCGCCCCGCCCAGCTGCGTGCTCACGTCGATGCCGAGCGCGGTTGAGCCCGTGACGGCGGTGGCGAAGCCGTACTCCTCCATGAAGTGCGGCTCCAGCGCGCGGATGCGCTCGACGGTCTCCTCGGTGGCGGCGTCGTCGGGGGCGGTGGTGGGGATCACTTGGACGATGCCGGTGTCCGCATTGCGGTTGGGGGTGGCGAGCACGACAGCCTCGACGCCCTCGACCTCCTCGATCTCGTCCGCGAGCGCGTCGATGTCGGCCAGCGGATCGTCGGAGGAGATGATGTCGGCCTTGACGACGAGCGGCCCGTTGTAGCCGGGGCCGAACTCCTCGGCGATGAGGTCGTAGGCGATCTTCTGCGGGCTGCCCTCCTCCGCGCTGCCCCCGTCCGGCAGGGCGAGCGCGAGCTTGGAGGCGGGGATCGCGAAGAGGCCGAGGCCCACGACGACCACGAGGATCGTGAGCACCGGCACCCTGATCGCCGCACGGACCCAGCCCGCGTAGAACCGCTGCATGCCGCGGTACTCGGGCAGGGCGGATGCCGCCGAGGCGCGGGCGGGCTGGGCGGTGGCCGCTCCGGTCTCCGCCGTGGGCCCGGGCGCGGCAGATGAGGTGCGCGGGGAACCGGCCTGCGCCTCGGCGGAGGATTTCTGCGCCCTGTCGGACCGCGCCTTCCTGGGCTTGGGGCGCATGCGCTCGCCCGCGAAGCCGAGCAGCGCGGGCAGCATCGTGAGCGAGACGGCGACGGCGATGCCCACCGTGCCCGCGGCGGCGATGCCCATGACGGAGAGGAAGGGGATGCCCGCGACGGAGAGGCCGGTGAGCGCGACCATGACCGTCACGCCCGCGAAGACGACGGCGGATCCGGAGGTGGCGTTGGCGCGCGCGGCGGCCTCCTCGGCATCGCAGCCCTCGGCCATGAAGCGCCGGTGGCGGGAGACGATGAAGAGGGCGTAGTCGATGCCGACGGCCAGGCCCAGCATGAGCGCGAGCATGGGGGTCGTGGCGTTGACGGTGAAGAACGCGGTGGAGAGGACCACGAGGAGCAGGCCGATGCCCACGGAGAGGATCGCGGTGATGAGCGGCATGCCGGCCGCGCGCAGGGAGCCGAGCGTGAGGATGAGGACGACGAAGGCGATGACGACGCCGATCGCCTCGACGATCGAGATGTGGACGCCGGTGACCTGGTAGAGCTCGCCGCCGGGCGCGGTCTGGGAGCCCGCGGGCAGATCGGCCTCGAGCGCATCCGCGACCGCGGCGAGCTGATCCTTCACCTCATCGGCCGGCAGCTCCTCGAGGCCGGCGTCGTACTGGACGCTGATCTGCGCGGCCGTGGAGGCGTCGTTGACCGCGCCCTCGATCATGTCGTCGAAGGGAGAGGCCGCCTGCTCCACGTGCGGGAGCTCGGAGATCTCGTCGACCGCCTCCTCGATGCGCTCGGCGTAGGGCGCCTGTGCGATGTCCCCGCCGTCCGCGGCGACGACGACCACCTGCGCGCTCGCGCCCGACATCTCCGGGAAGGTGAGCTGCATGGCGTCGAGGGCCTCCTGGGCCTCGGCGCCGGGGAGCGTGAAATCGTCCTGGAAGTCCTCCGCGAAGGCGGCGACGAGGCCTGCCACGACCGCGAAGATCGCCAGCCAGACGGCGACGACGGTCTTGCGCTTCCGGAAGGCCTGCCGGCCCAGATCGTAGAGGAAGGAGGACACGCTGCAGCCTTTCGCGCGGGAGATGGGCGGTGGTCCGGGGCGAGGCTCCTGCGGGCGCACAGGGCTTGGCGGCGGGCCTCACCGTTTCGGATCACGCTCGATACACTTCTGTATCGAATACACTCCTGTATTCTTGCGGCCCCGGGGCTCGCATGCAAACCGCCTCCTCAGGCAGGTGCACGCGGACGGGGCCCTCCCGGTGAGGCCGCACCCGGCGGGACCGCATGTGAGCGAGAATCGACGGCAGCGACCGAACGTGCGCACCTCGCGCAGAGACCGGAGGAACGAGGAACCGTGACCATCAGCGACCGCCGCAGGCGCACAAGGACAGCCCTGCGCGAGGCGGCGACCACCGTGTTCGCCCGTCAGGGGGTGGCAGGCGCCTCCATCGAGGAGATCTGCGAGGAGGGCGGCTTCACCCGCGGCGCGTTCTACTCCAACTACTCGTCGAAGGACGAGCTGGTGCTCGACATCATCGACCAGGTCCTCGCCGCGGTGACCGCGGGCGCGAGCCGGCTGCTCGACAGCATGGAGGCCGAGCGCGGCGGCACTTCGGGCACGACGGAAGCGGACAGCGCGGGAGCCTCGGGCACGGTGTGTGCCAGCCGCGGTCACGCCGTCACCCAGGAGGAGAAGCGCGCGATCCTCTCCGATCTGCTGAGCCATTTCCGCCTGCCGTTCAGCGGATCGCGGACGGCGATCATCGCCTCGCGCGAGATCCGGGTGCACGCATTGCGCAATCCGGACCTCCAGACCCGCATGGATGAGGTGCAGCGGGTGCACGAGGCCCAGCTGAGAACCGTGATCGAGGCGCTGCTCTCCTCGCACGGCGCCCGTCTCCTCATCAGCGCGGAGGACCTCATCATGATCTGCAGCGGCTGCCACGACGTGGCCGCGGACGAGGCCGTGGCCGCCCACCCGGAGGACGAGGAGGTCGAGGTCGACACCAGCCGCCTGCTCATGGTGCTCATGGCCTTCGTCCGCTTCCCCTGTGAGGACTGACCGCCCCGACATGAGGCCGCACCGGGTGCTGACCCGCCTCCCCGCATCTTCTGCTCACTTCCCACAGCCTCCCTGGCGCCGACGGCTATGGGAAGTGAACAGAAGATAGGGGGCGCGGCACTGGGACCGCGCAGAGAACGTGGGTCTGCCCCTGGCGGCAGCGTCACTGTGGCGCTGAGACCACACTGACGGCGTCGAGGTAGCGGATCACGGTGTCCAGTTCAGCGGACGTGAACTCGCGGCTGACGGCGTCGAAGTCCTCGTCCGCCCGGCCATAGAGCAGCTGCAGCGGGGCGAGAGCCTCGACCACGAGCTCGAGCCGGGTGCTCCTCCGGTCTGCGGGATCCGGCGCGCGCCGCACATAGCCGCCGGCCTCGAGGCGGTCGATCAGCTTGGTGACCGTGCTCGTCGGCATCCCCGTGATCTCACTGATCCGCCGCGGCGTCCGCACGTCCTCGCGCAGGACGAGCAGGTGCAGCGCCTGCAGGTCCGTCACCCGCAGGCCATGCTGCCGGGCGACGCGCTCATTGCCCAGCACCGCATTCACGAGCTGGCCCTGCAGAGCCCTCCGCACCCGCGCGATCTGCTCACCACCCGCGACACCCGGGACCTCCGCGTCCACCTGGCGCGGACCGCCTTCCGTCGCCTTCCCCTCCGTCATCACTGCACTCCTTGCTACACTTACTCCACACTCGGGAACATCCCCGATGTGGATTCCACCTTAGGGGGACTGATGTCCAGTGTACGAGCATCCGCATCGACCGCCGCCTGCAGTGACAGCAGCAGGGGGAGAACAGCATGAGGATCCTCGTGCCGGGAGCCACCGGCATGGTCGGACAGCACGTCATCGCGCAGGCTCTGGCCCGCGGGCACACGGTGACGGCCGTGGCCCGCGATCCCTCGAAGCTCGCCCTGACCCACCCTCGGCTGCGGGTCGTCCGGGCGGACATCCTCGACGCCGAGGCGGTGATGCCGCTGCTCGAGGGCATCGAAGCGGTGGTGAGCACCGTCGGGATCGGAGCTTCGCGCACACCCACCACCCTCTATTCGCAGGGCACGCGCAATCTGATCGCCGGGATGGAGGCGCACGGGCTCGACCGCATCGTGGTCATCTCCTCCGAGGTCGCCGACCACTGGGCGCACCAGGGACCGCTCAAGCTCTGGATCGTGCTGCCTCTCCTGCAGCGGCTCCTCGGCGCCACGTACGACGACATGCGGCGCATGGACATCGCGCTGTGGGAGTCGTCTGCGCAGTGGACCGCGGTGCGCGCGCCCCGCATCCGGCCACAGAGGAGGCACGGACCGTCAGGGCGCGAGCGACAGTACCGCCTCGGCCTCGACGGACCTCTGCGCGGAGGCTGGTCGATCGCGGCACCGGACATGGCCACCGCACTCCTGGACATCGCCGAGCGCAGGGATCTCGGCCGACAGCACGTGTACGTGGCGGAATAGGACGCCGCGTGCCGACTGCCGCCCCGCAGACGTACAACCGCAGTATCCCGCGAGACGGACGCCTCCGCCGCGCACGCCGCGCACCGCGCGCGATGCAGTGCGCAGCCGGGCGGCGCACACAAGACCTGTACGCACAATCGCAGAGGCACACGGATCGGAGCACGAGAATGAGCACACGGACCGCCGACTTCGAACAGCCCCTGAGCGGCTGGTTCACACACCTCGCATGGAACATCGACCTGCGCCTGCGGGGGCCGTTCGTCCTACACAGCGACGAGCGGGCACCGCTTCGCGCACGTCTTGCCGCCCTCGTCGCGCAGCTGGTCCGCGAGGAGGGAGTCCACACCGCGCACGCCCTTGAGATGACGGTGATCCCACCGCTGCCCGGCGGCCCGCGCTGCGACCTCGCCCTGCTCATGCACTCGACTCAGCCCCTCACGGACGCCCTGACCGAACGCACCACCGAGCTCGGACTCACGGATCCGGAACTGGCGCTCACCGCCCGGAACACGGGCAGGATCGGCGACACCGAGGCCCGCGACGGCGAGATCCTGCTCAATCACTTCGCCGGCACACACCCGAAGGGCACGGGCGAGGCGACGGCCGAGGCGACCGATGCATGGAAGGCGGTCTCCACGTGGTACCTGGAGAAGCTCGGCGTGGACAACTCCACTCTGCTCGGCTATGAGCCCGAGGCGCCGTTCCTCATCATGAACTACGCGCGTCTGCCGGGCGGGGTGATGCCGTTCCTCGCCGGGCAGCTGCTGCGGCCGTCCTTCTACGGAACCGTGAGGCGGACGCTGCATGACGCCGGCCTCACGCCGTTCCCGGTCTTCGCCCGGAGGGTGCCGAGAGTGTAAGGCGGGCACGGCGTTGCGAGCACGTGCAAGGCATGAAGCGAGTGGGTCCGATGCGCCGGCCTGCCTCGGCTGCTCAACCTGCTCCGGCTGGGTCCACGGCCGGCCTCGGCCGCCCCGCCTGTCCCGCTGGCCTCAGCTGTCCCGGCTTCGCCCTCCCCGGCCGGCGCTCAGCCGGCCCACACCCCCGAGGTCCCGCGGCGGTGGGAGCCCAGCAGATGCGTGTCGACGATGCCCACGGCCTCCATCAGCGCGTACATCGTCGTGGGCCCCACGAAGGCGAAGCCCTCACGCTTCAGCGCCTTCGACAGCGCGCGGGACTCCGAGGACTGGGTGGGCACCTCGGCGAAGGTGCGGGGCTCCGGTGTGGCCTCCGGGCGGAAGGACCACACGAAGTCCGCCAGCCCGCCCCTGTCCCGCAGCGCCAGCGTGGCCCGCGCGTTCGCCAGGGTCGCCCTGATCTTGGCCCGGTTGCGCACGATCGCGGCATCCGCCATGAGCCGCTCGAAGTCCGCTTCGCCGAACTCCGCGACGGCCTCCGGGTCGAATCCCGCGAACGCCTCGCGGAACGCCGGCCGCTTGCGCAGGATCGTCGCCCAGGACAGCCCCGACTGGAACGCCTCGAGGCTGATCCGCTCGAACATGCCGGTCTCATCGCGCACGGGCATGCCCCACTCCGTGTCGTAGTACTCCCGCAGGAGCGGGTCCACAGCCGCCCAGGGCGGTCGCAGCAGACCGTCCTCGCCGCGCACGAGGCCGTTCCCCTCGCCGCCTGCGCCGGCGCTGTCGTGCTCCGCGCCGACCGCGGTTCCCGGTCTGCCGTGATCGTCCGTGACCATCCCGCTCTCCTCTTCATCTGCACGGCTGTGCTTCCGCACGGCCTGAGGCCTCCACCGCCCGCCCGCGCCGGTGCCGCACCGCCGTCATTCCCCTGCACCCGAGCATGACCGCCGAATCTGCCCTTCCGGTCCTCGCCCGCGCAGTCGTTGTCGCCCTCTGGTTCGCGCCCGCGGACCGCGCCGCGATGGTGCATGATCGTGCGCTGGCATTCATCAGCATCATCCCAGAGGCGGTCCGCGCATGGCGATCCGCCTCACTCGGACGTGACAGACCCCGGCCCCTCACGTCTAGGCTGTCCCCCATGACGTTCGACCCCACCCGGGCCGCAGGCGATCCCGCAGCCCAGCCCCTCCCCGAGACGGCCCCCGCCGAGGCGTCCTCCGCCGCAGAGGCTCCCGCCGAGGCGTCCTCCGCCGCGAGCGAGGGCGGCGCCTCCGGCACCCACGCAGCAGAAGCCGGGACCGTCGACGCCCAGCAGCAGGCCTTCGAGCGCTTCCTCGCCACCATGCCCGAACGGCTCGAGGCCTTCATCGCCGGCGGGCTGCCCGCCTCGGTCGCGGTCGAGGACGAGGAGCGCGAGTTCGTCAAGGACCTCACTCCCGCCTCCCTGCCCTGGGTCGAGGCCTATGCCGTCTCCCGCCTGGCCTCCCCCGCCCTCGCCGCGGCACCGGCGAACCGGCGGCTGGCCGAAGATCTCATGCGCTATGTGGGCGAGACCCTCATCCGCACGCTCGGCGGCACCTGGACGCTGGAGGACGACCACCCGCAGGCCCCGGACCACGGCATGCCCTCGGTGCGGCTCGCCGCCCCGGCATCGGAAGCTGTCCCCGCCCCGGGCACCGTGACCGTCTCCGTCTTCTCGCTCCTCATGACCGCCCTGCAGGAGCGGACCGGGGAGGTCTTCATCTCCGCGCTCATCGCCGCCGCCGGCGACTCCCCCGCGGAGGCCCTCGACGGCGGGGACCCTGCGGGCAGCCCCTCGGATCCCGCTCCCGAGGCCGCCGCGGGCACCAGCGCCCCTTCCGCTCCGGCACCGACCGCTCCCACCGCCGAGGCCCAGGGCGTGCACCGGCGCGAGGACGAGGAGTGAGCATCGCCGAGCACCGCACCCGCCCGCCCTCGGATGAGACCTGCTCGCTCGAACGCGCAGGTGCCGAGGCCGAGCCGCTGGACATCGAGGCGAGCCGCCCTCCCGTGCGCCTGCTCTGGGCCGTCCTCGCCGTGCTGTGCCTGATCGCCCAGCTCAACGGCCTGTACGCACCCGAAGGCGGCGGTCCGGCCCCCTTCCCGCACGCGGACAAGGTCTTCCACGCGGCCGCGTTCGCCGCGGTGACTGCGACCGCGATGCTCGCCGGCGTCCGCACCCGCTGGGTGCTCGCGATCAACGCAGTCCACGCCGTCGTCAGCGAGATCGTCCAGGGGGTCTTCCTCGAATCCCGCTCAGGCGATCCCCTCGATGTTCTCGCAGACGGCATCGGCATCGCCCTGGGCTGGCTCACTGCCGCAGGGATCATGCGGCTGAGCACCGCGCTCCGCCGGCCCCGGGCCTGAGCTGCCGCCCTCCGTCCCATCGAGTGAGCAGTTCCTGTCGGGCTGAGCGCCTCAGACCGACAGGAAGTGCTCACCCGGCGGGTGAGATCAGACCTGAGCTGCGTCAGCTCGCCTGCTCCGCCCGTCCCCGCCACAGCTCGGGCACCGGGAAGCCGGCGTAGTGCATGTGCGCCGCGGTCTCCAGCAGGGCCGCGTAGAGCTGGAAGCCGTGCAGGGAGTCGAAGCCGCGGGCCCAGTGCATGCCCTGGCACAGCGAGTACACGGAGTGGTCCGCGGTGGCCTCGGCCCGGGCGCGCAGCTCGGCCAGCCGCTGATCATGGTGGGCGAGCAGCTGCTCGGCGCGGATGCCCAGCCCCTCGAAGCGGTAGCCGTGGGCCGGAGCCACGGCGGTGGACTCCGGCAGCCGCGACATGCGCTCGAGCGAGCCCAGGTAGTCGCCCAGGCTGTGCGAGAGGGACACGACGTCGAGGCCGATGTTCGGGGAGATGCTCGGGAGCACGTGGTCGCCGGAGAAGAAGGTGCCGTGCTCCTCGTCGTGGAGCGCGATGTGGCCGAAGGTGTGTCCCGGCGTCCACATGACGCGGATGCTGCGGCCGGGCACCGGCAGCAGCTCGCCCTCGGACACGGACAGGACGCGGCGCGGCCAGCGGAACCCCGCCATCGGCGAGTCCCCGCGCGTGGAGGTCGCGGCGGTGAAGATGCTCGCGAACTCGTTCCCGCGCTCCGGCGGGACGCCCAGCGCATCACCGAGGCCCGCGGCCATCGCGGCGGCCTCCTCGCGCCGGCTCCGCACCAGGTCCGTCACCGCCCTGATGTCGTTGCCGTGCAGCGCCACCCATGCCTCCGACGCGAGCTCGAGGAGCGCGGGCACGAGGCCCAGATGGTCGCGGTGGTAGTGCGTCACCGCGATGCCCACGATGTCCTCAGGACGCCAGCCGGCCCCGGCGAGGCCGTCGGTGAGCGCCCGCAGCCGCTCCGCACCGTCCCAGCCCGGGTCGATGACCGCGACGCCGTCATCGGCGGCGAGAGCGTAGGAATAGGTGTACCGGAGCGGGTTGTCCGGGATGGGGACCGGGATCGCCCATGTCCCCTCGGCGATCCGCTCCGGCGGCGGCATCACCCGGTCCTTCCACGCCTGGGCCTGCGTCGCGCTCAGCGCCCGGATGTCGAGGTGCCCCGCCTCTGCCTGTCCGCCCATCGGTGAGTCCTCCCTCTCGATCGCGGCGATGCCCTGTGTGCGGGCTCGTCCGCGGCCACGTCCGTGCAACTGTGTTCCGCTTCACCTTAACGGCCGTTCGCTCACGGGCACGACGCACCCCCTGGCGCACCCGCAGCACCGCACTCCGCCCGCGCGTCGTTAGACTCGCGCAATGAGCACTCCCCACCTGCATGTGATCGCCCTGGGCGGCACCATCGCCTCGGTCCCGGCGGATTCGGGAGGCGGCGTCGTGCCGAGCGTGGGCGCGGAGGAGATCGCCGCGGCCGCTCACCTCGACGACCTGCCCGCCTCGACCACCGCCCATCTGCGCGACGACGGCGAGGACCCGGCGGCCCCTCCCCTCCGCATCACGTTCGAGCAGCTCGCGCAGGTGGGCTCGGGCTCGATCACGCTCTCGCACCTCGGTGCCGTGGTCCGCGCCGCCCGCCGCGCCGCAGCCGCAGGCGCCCACGGCATCGTGCTCACGCAGGGCACCGACACGCTGGAGGACTCCGCCTTCGTCCTGGCGCTCCTCAACGACTCCGGCATCCCCATCGCCGTCACGGGTGCGATGCGCAATCCCTCCCTGCCGGGGGCGGACGGCGGGGCGAACGTCCGCGCAGCGGCGCTGACCGCGCTGAGCCCGCAGGTCCGCGAGCTGGCCGCCCAGCGGAGACTCGCCTCGGTCCTCGTCTTCGCCGATGAGCTCCACGATCCCCTCTATGCCGTCAAGGCGCACACCACCTCGGTCGCGGCGTTCGCCTCGGGCCCGGGCATGGGACCGCTGGGCTGGGTCTCCGAGGACCGCGTGCTCCTGCCCCATGTGCCGTTGGCCTCCCGCGAGGTGCCCGGCTGGAAGGTGCCCGAGGCGGCCGCCGCCCTCGGATTCGCGCGCATCGCGCTCGTGGAGGCGGGCCTCGGCGACGACCTGGCCCTCCTCGAGGCGCTGCCCGGCGCCGGCTACTCCGGCTGCGTGCTCTCCGGAGTGGGCGGCGGGCACGTCTCCGTCGAGGCGGTCGAGCGGGCCGGGGCGCTCGCGGCGGAGATGCCCGTCGTGCTGGCCTCCCGCACCGGTGCGGGCGCGGTGCTCGAACGCACCTACGGCTACCCGGGTGCCGAGCTCGACCTCATCGCGCGCGGCCTCGTGCCCGCAGGTGTGCTCGATGCGCGCAAGGCCCGGCTGGCGCTCGTCCTCGCCCACCGCTTCGAGACCGCCTTCCCCGCCTGGCTGCAGTGAGCGGTCGGCGACGGAGGAGGAAGCCCTCGGCTCACGGCAGGCCGTCCGGGTGCACGCAGCCCGCGCCCGCGCCGCTCACCTGTGGCTGCCCAGGTGCCACCCGGCCGGCGGACGCGGTCTGGGATCCGACGCCCGCCGGCTTCCGGCGGCACGAGGCGGTGACGGTGATCGGCCGGGGAGAGGAAGCCTGGCGCACCGCCGCCGAGGCGGTCCTCCGCTGGGAGGTCAAGCTGCGGTCGGGCTTCTCCCTGGCACCGGCGGACAGCGGGCTGGAACCCAGGCAGGACCGCGGGCCGGGCGGTGAGCCAGGTGGCGAGCCGGACAACACCCCGGATCCCACCCCGGAACCCGGGCCGGACGGCACCCCGCACAAAGGCGAGGCCCGTGTGCGGGCGGGCGAGGACCGGATCGTCCTCGCCCGCCTCGGGCCGATGGTGGTGCGTGAGCCCGTGCGGGTCGTCGCGGTCGTGGACGCGGAGGACAGGGCAGGCTGCGCCTACGGCACCCGCGCGGGCCATCCGGTGTGCGGCGAGGAGGCCTGGGTCATGAGCCGGGATGCCCACGGCACGGTGAGGCTCACGCTCCGCTCGCTCACGACGGCTGCTCCCGGACTCCGCGGCCTCCTGTTCCCCGGCGCGCTCGCGCTCCAGCCGCTGTACCGCAGGCGCTATCTCCGCAGTCTGTGAGAAGGGCGTTCCCGTCCTGGGATGCCCTCAGTCCGCGACCTTCACGACCGTCTTGCCGAAGTTCTTCCCCGCGAGCATGTCGTTGAACGCCCCCACGACGTCGTCGAAGCCGTCGATGACGTCCTCCTGGTACTTCACCCGCCCCTCGGCGACCCATGCGGTCATATCACGGAGGAAGTCCGCGTGCATCGCCTCGACGAACTCGGTCTGGATGAACCCGCGCAGCGTGAGCGACTTCGTGAGGACCGCCCGCATGAGCCGTTCCATCGACCCGGCTGGTGAGAGCGCGCCCGTGCCGTTGTAGCCGGCGACCAGCCCGCACACCGGCACCCGCGCGTAGGTGTTGAGCCGCGGCAGTACGGCGTCCCACACATGGCCGCCGACGTTCTCGAAGTAGACGTCGATGCCGTCGGGGGCAGCGGCCTTGAGCGTCCCGCGGAGGTCGTCCTCCCTGTGGTCGAGCGCCTCGTCGAAGCCGAACTCCCGCAGCAGCTCGACCTTCCTGGGCCCGCCTGCGATCCCGATGGCCCGCGCGCCCCTGATCTTCGCGATCTGGCCCACGGCCGAACCCACCGGCCCCGTCGCGGCGGCCACGGCCACCGTCTCACCCGGCTTGGGATCGCCGATCGCGAGCAGTCCCGCATAGGCCGTGAAGCCGGGCATGCCGAGTACGCCCAGCGCCGTCGTGACGGGCGCGGCCGCGGGATCGAGCACGCGCAGCGTCGTCGCGTCCTCGACCGAGTACTCCGACCAGCCGCCGTAGCCGAGCACGATGTCACCGGCCTTGACCTCGGGCGAGCGCGATTCGACCACCTCGGCGACGGTCGCCCCCACCATCACCTGCCCGATCTCCACGGGCTTGGCATAGGACTTCGCATCGTCCATCCGCCCGCGCATGTAGGGATCGAGGGAGAGGTAGAGGGTGCGGAGCAGGGCCTGGCCCTCGGCCGGCGTCGGGACCGGCGCCTCGGCGATCTCGAAGTTCTCCGCGGTCGGTGCGCCCTGCGGGCGGGAGGCGAGGCGGTAGCTGCGGTACATCGACGTCATCATCGGTCCTCTCGGGAAGGGGTGAGTGCTGCCGCTCACACTACCGGTCATCCGCGCAGACAGGTGCGGAAGTTGAGGATGCTCTCATGTGAGCCCTGCGCCGCTGGGGAGGCTCTGCGGGCGGCAGGGTTCCGGACGGGAAGCGCTGCCCCGGCGATAGCCGCCGCGTCCGACCGTGCATTCGCTAGCCTGGCGACATGACCGATCTCCCACCGCATGCGCCCGCAGGCCCGCTCCCACGGGTGCTCGTGACCGGCTTCGAGCCCTTCGGCGCGGGTGATGACAACCCCGCCGAGCACGCCGTCCGCGCGGTCGCCTCCCAACTCGCCGGGATCGCGGACCTCACCGTGCGGGTCCTGCCGGTCGAGTTCGCCGCCGCCCAGGGGCAGATCGCGGAGCTCATCGCCGAGGTGCGCCCGGCTGTCGTCGTCTCCTTCGGGCTGGCGGCGGGTCGGGCCGAAGTCACCCCCGAGCGCGTGGCCCTCAACCTCGCCGAGGCGCGCATCCCGGACAACGCCGGCGCGCAGCCGGTCGATCGTCCCCTGGTGCCGGGGGCGGCGCCCGCGCACTTCTCGACCCTGCCGGTGGGCGCGATGGCCGAGGCGGTCCGGGCCACGGGCGTCGCCTCGCGTCTCTCCTACACGGCGGGCACCTTCGTGTGCAATGCGGTGATGTACGCGGCGCTGGAATGCGCCGCGCGGATGCGGGAGAACGGCGAGGAGGCGCCGCTCGCCGGCTTCGTCCACGTCCCCCGGGCCACCGAACCGGGCGGAGCCGCCGAGCCAGCAGGAGCCGGCCATGCGGGCGGGGCCGACGCCTCCGCCCGGGGCACAGCCGCCGGCGACACCACTCACAGCGCCTCCTCCGAGGACGGTGCCCTGCCTCAGGCGCTCATCGACGCCGCGGCCGTGGCCGCCGTCCTCGCCGCGATCCGGCATGCGGGAGAGGCTCCCGTCTCACGCGCCGACACCGGGGCCGCGGGCGCCGAGGACTGAGCGGAGCACCCCGGCGGCGCGGCGCTCCGGCGGCGCGGTGACCCTGCGGCGCAGTGAGCCTGCGGCCAGGCGAGACGGCGCCAGGCGCTCATCGCTGCCTGCTCATCGCCCCGGGCCCGCGGTCAGCGCTCAGGGAGCCGCAGGTCCGGTGCTAGCTTCCGTACCGGTCGCCGCCGTACCCGTCATGACCCTCGTCCCATGCGGCGTCGCTCTCGTCCCAGCCCCGGTCGTCCGCTCCGTCGAGATATTCGATCGTGATCCCGCCGCTCGAGGTGCTCACGGTGATGGGCACCACGCCCTCCTCCGCCGCGGAATCCGCGATCAGCACGTCCGTCCAGCCCGCCTGGGTCTGTGACGTGACCGAGTAGCCGGTGAGCTCCGCATCCTCCAGCGTGCTCTCCCGCGGCACTGCCACATCGACCGCGCCGCTCTTCGCGCTCGCCTCGATGCCGTCCGCCGGCACGGTCCCGCCGCTCAGCTCGAGGTCCACCCAGCCGCTGCGGGTCGTGGCCTTGAGCAGCGAGGACACCCGTGTGCCGGAGACGGAGATCGCACCGGTCTGGGTCTGCGCGGTGAGGACCTCCGCAGATCCGTCCCACACATCGATGACCCCTGTCGTCGCGGAGAGCTCGACCTGTCCGGCGATCACGTCCATGACGTTCACCACGCCCGCCTCCGTCGAGGCATTCACGGCGTCGTACTCCCCCGCCACGTCGATCGTCCCGAACGTCGTCGCCACGTCGAGGCTCAGCTGCTCCGCGTATTCCCCGGGCAGCTTCACCCTGAGCTCCTCGTAGCCGTCCAGCCACCAGCGGGAGTTGCCCGAATCGTCCAGCCGGATCCGCGCCTCGCCGTCCTGTTCGCTCACCTGGAGCTCCGGCACCGCCTGCCGACGACCCTGATAGATCCGCTCCACGGCGGGGGCGTCGAGCTCCTCGTCGACCTCCACGGACACCGTGGACCGGGTGGCGTCCACGGTGAGCGCCGTGGTGTCCGCGGGGAGGTCCATCGTCGTGGTCTCCGTGATCTGGTTGATCTGGTGGTAGGCGCCCACACCGATCGCCGCAGTGGGGACCGCGAGCGCGGCGATCGCCGCCACTGCGATGAGCGTCCGCCCCAGAGCCCGGCCCGGGCCGCCCAGGGTCATCGGCTCCGCCGGCCGCCCGGGCTCCGAGGAGGGACCGCGAGGCGGCTGCGGCCCCGGCATGGGAGGCGGGGTGTGGGGCGGCTGCGGCGGCTGCCCGCCGTAGCCGCCTGCCGCGGCACCCGCAGGCACACCCGGAGCGCCGTGACCGGGGATGCCCTGGCTCGGAGCGCCGTGACGGGGAAAGCCGTAGCCGGGAGCGCCCTGGCCCGGAACACCCTGCCCCGGAGCACCTTCAGCACCGGGCATGCTCTGAGCAGGGGTGGTGCCGGGGGCTCCGAACGGCGCATGCGCGGGGTGCTGCCCGCTCGGCACCTGCGGCCCGGGCTGTGCCTGCTGCCCGCTCGGCATACGGTTCTGCGCGTTCTCCGCAGGCGGCGCGGCCTGCGGCTGGGTCTGCGGCGGCACCTGCGGCTGCGACTCAGTCTGCGGCACGTCCTGCCGCGGCGGGGGATCGTAGGGGTTCTGCTGTTCGGGGTCGTGCTGATCGTTCATGATCGGGTCCTTGTGGTGAAGAGGGTATGTGCGGCTCAGACGCCCAGGAAGCGGAGGACGGCGAGCACGCGGCGGTTCTCACTCGTGTCCGCGGAGAGTCCGAACTTCGCGAAGATGGAGCTGATGTGCTTCTCCACCGCCCCGGCGGAGAGGAACATCGTCTGCGCGATGGCGGAGTTCGACTTGCCGGAGGCCATGTGCTCCAGCACCTCGCGCTCGCGCTCCGTGAGATCGGCCAGCCCGCCCTGCTTCCGCGAGCGGACGAGGATCTGGGAGACCACCTCGGGATCGAGCACGGTGCCGCCCGCGGCGACCTCCTCGAGCGCTCCGAGGAAGTCCTCGACATCGGCGACCCGGTCCTTGAGGAGGTAGCCGAAGCTGCCCTTGCCCGAGGCGATGAGCTCGCTCGCGTAGCGCTCCTCCACGTACTGGCTGAGCACGAGGACGGCCACCTCGGGATTCTGCTCGCGGATGAGGGTCGCGGCCCGGATCCCCTCGTCCGTGAACGAGGGCGGCATCCGCACATCCACCACGGCGAGGTCCGGAGCCAGGGCGGCGACGGCGCTGAGCAGGCCGTTCGCATCCGCGGCCGCCTCCACCACCTCGTGCCCGGCATCGGTGACGAGGAGGGAGATGCCCTCCCGGAGGAGGACGTTGTCTTCTGCGATCACGATGCGCATGGCACCTCCACGACTATCGTTGTCGGACCGCCGGCGGGGCTGGTCACGGACAGGGTTCCCTTGGCTGCGGCGACGCGGTCGGCCAGTCCCCGGAGTCCTGTCGACACGCCGTCACGCATGATCTTCGCACCGCCGAGGCCGTTGTCCGTCACGACGATCTGCAGAGCGTGTCCCGCCTCGGCCGCGATGCCGGTGATCGCGACGTGCGCGGACGTCGCCTGAGCGTGCTTGGCGATGTTCGTCAGCGATTCCGCGACGACGAAATAGGCCACGGACTCGGCCTCCCTGTTCACGCCCTCCGGGACGCGCACATCGAGCGAGACGGGGACGGAGGACCGTGCGGCGAGCGCGCTGATCGCGGCATCGAGTCCGCGGTCGTCGAGCACCGCCGGGTGGATGCCCCGGGCCAGCTGCCGCAGCTCCGTGATCGCGGCCTTCGAGTCCTCGTGCGCCTGGCCCACGAGCCGCTTGGCCCCGTCCGGGTCCGAGTCCAGCTTCGACTTCGCCATGCCGAGCTTCATGCTCAGCGCCACGAGCATGGGCTGGACCCCGTCGTGCAGATCGCGTTCGATCCGCAGACGCTCCGTCGTCGCGGCGTCCACCGCGCCCGAGCGGGCGGTCTCGAGCTGGCCGACCTCGCGGGTGAGCGTCGCGCGCTGCTCCTCGAGCTCCTCGGTCTTGGCCGGAGGCAGCAGAGCCCGGTCGAGCATGCGGTCAGGCCACGGGGAGAACACGAGGATCGCGAAGCCCACGAGCGCGATGAGCACGCCCAGTGCGCCCACCCAGAAGCGCGCGGCGAAGGGCACGTTCTCACCGAACCCGTCGAGGATGCCCGCCGGCACGTCGGTGAAGCCCATGACGAAGAACGAGGAGCCCGCGTCAGGGTTGATCGCGAGCGTCAGCACGCCCACGCCGGTGGCGACGGCGAGCGTCACCAGGACGCCCACGAACGCTCCGTACACCGCCTTCACGTAGTGGTGCGCGGTCGAGCGCCAGAACGCGCCCGAGGCGAGGATGAGCCACTGCTGGTGCAGCCACCCGGGGAACCCGGTCCGCAGCGTCCGCCGCCAGCGGGGCACGAGGATGTGCTCGCCGTAGACGGCCTCGGAGCGCAGCCGCTCCACATGATGGATCGCGCGCATCACGAAGAACCAGACGATGAGCGCGAGGACGCCGCTGCCCAGCGCGAAGAGCCCCGCCACGCCCGAGAAGAACAGCAGGGTGGGGATCCACAGCAGGAACACCCCGACGAGGGCGGAGACGGTGACGTTGAAGATGCCCATGAGCCAGGGCATCCGGGCCTTGGTGTAGCGGGCGGGTGCCGCTGCGGGAGCCCAGCTGTCCGGGTCCCAGTCGGCGGGGCTCGGGTCTCCGGTGGGGTGAGGTACGGGGGTGGCCTGAGGCTGGGAGGATTCCTGCGCCTCGGCGGCTTCGTGCGGCTGGGCCGCGGCCTGCACGCGGGTCGGCATCTCGCCGTCCGGCATCACGCGGGTGGGCGCATCGGCCGGGGCGGTCTCGCCGGGAGCCGCGGCACCGGGAGCGGCGCCCTCCTGCGGCAGCGGTCTCGTGGATTCGTCGTTCATGCCTCCACTATCCCGCGCCGGAGGACCGCGGACCACGGGGCGAACTGCCGTCGTCGGTGGGGAAAACCCGCCACCTGGACCTGGGGATCAGCCGCGAGCGCAGACGGAGGAGACTGCCTACCATGGTGGGAGAGCTGCGGACACCGCACACGACGACCGGCACAGGACGAGGAGCCATGACCATGCCCCCACCCGGCCCACCGGTGAGCTCGCCGCTGCGGTCGAAGCACAGGACCACGGCGCTGGTCCTCATCTCCGCCGTCCTCGGGCTCGTGTACTCGTTCTTCTACCACGCGGCCGCGATCAACGCCTGGCTGCCCGGGGTGAAGATGTCCGATCCCGAGCTGTTCTGGGTCACGCTCGTCTCCGACGCCGTCCTGGGCCTGCTGGCGCTGTGCCTCGTGCCCGCGGCGATCCGCCACGACAGCGAGGAGCTCGAGGAGGACACCTACATCGGGCCGCCCTCGGCCCTCGTGGCCGGACTCGTGGTCATCACGGTGTGGCAGGTGTCGCCGCTGGCCATCGCGGCAGGAGCGGTCGTCATCATCTCCATCTCCTCGCGCATCTCGGCCTCGTGGACGATCCCGGCGGTGTGCGCCTCGATCTTCTCCGTGCTCATCGCGGAGCTCGCCTTCTTCCACACCCAGCCGGGGATCGACTGGGCCGTCGTCGGACTGGTGGCCGCGGCGACCGTCGTGCTCGTGCTCTTCGGCACCGTCCGCGGCTATCACCTGCGCAGCCTTCTGCGCGAGCAGCCGCGGCGGTAGGCGCGGCGCTCACGCCTCCGCGGGTGACCTCCCCTCGTCCGCCGCGGCCTCGGCTGCCATCCGCGCCCGCTCGCGCTCCGCGGACACGGTCTCGTCGCCGGCGTTCCAGAAGCGGGTGGCGAAGGCGACCACCGCGCACCCGAGCAGACCAGCGAAGCTCATGACCGCCGAGGGCGCGACCAGCGACGCGGCGGCGAGGACGCCCATGAGGATCTGTGCGGGAACGGTGAGGGCGCGTCCCACCCCGACCATCCAGCCCTCGAACGCGCAGCCCAGGAAGATGACGCCCACCACCGAGGTGACGATCGCCAGGGCGATGTCGAGGCCGCTCCCCTGCCCCAGCAGCGCGGGGTTGAAGACGAAGGCGAACGGCACGAGGTACTTGACCGCGCCCAGCCGGGTGGCCTTCCACGCCGTCGCCATGGGCGGCGTCTTCGCGATGTTCGCGGCCGCGAACGCCGCCAGTCCCACCGGCGGGGTGATGTAGGAGACCGTCGCCCAGTAGATGACGAAGAGATGGGCGGCGATCGGGTTCACGCCCAGCTGCGTGAGCGCCGGCGCCATGACGATCGCGAGGAAGACGTAGACGGCCGACACCGTCATGCCCATCCCCAGGATGAAGCAGGTGACCGCTCCCGCGAGGAGGATGAGGACGACGTTCTCCCCCACCGCTGCGACGAGTTCGCGGGCCAGCGAGAGCGAGACGCCCGTCATCGACAGACCGCCCACGATCAGTCCCACACCGGCGATGATGCCGATGATCTCGGCGATGGTCCGGCCCGCCGAGACCACGAAGGAGTACAGCGACTCCGGGATCTGCCGGGCCTTCCCCTGCGCCGCCAGCCTCACGATCAGCACGACCACGAGGAAGCCCACGATCCAGTACGGTGCCTGCGATTCGCGCTGCTGGACGACCAGCAGGACCACGAGGCCCACGAGCGCGGCGAGGTAGGGCCAGCCCCGCGCCAGTATGCCGCCGACGGCACCGGCACCCGGACCCGCCTCGCCGCGCAGGCCCGCCTTGGCCGAATACGCGTCCACCTGCACGAAGATGCCGAGGAAGTACAGGACCGCAGGCACCGCTGCGGCGAGTGCGATCTCGCTGTACGGGACGCCGATGAAGGAGACCATGAGGAACGCGGCGCTGCCCATGATGGGCGGGGTGACGGTGCCGCCGGTCGAAGCTGTCGCCTCGATGCCGGCGGCGTAGCGTCCCGGGAACCCGGCCTTCTTCATCGCCGGGATCGTCATGGGTCCGGTCGTGAGGACGTTCGAGACCGCAGAGCCGGACATCATGCCCATGAACGCGGAGGAGAAGACCGAGACCTTGGCCGAACCGCCCCGGTAGCGGCCGAACACGGCCTGGGCGAGGTCGTAGAAGAACGTCGCGCCTCCCGTGTGCTGCAGTGCGACGCCGAAGAGGAGGAAGCCGATGAGGATGAGCCCGGCCGTCTGCAGCGGCAGGCCGAGAATCGAGTCCACGCCCATCGCATGTGCCCGTGCGGAGCCGGTGAGATCCGCGGAGATGCCGCGCAGGAAGTCGAGCGGCATGTGGCCGGCGGCCAGCGGATAGAGCGAGAAGGCGAGCGCGATGACGGTGACGATGAGGCCCGCGGTCCTGCGCAGCGCCTCGAGCACGAGGATCCAGAGGACGTAGGCCAGCAGAACGGCAGTCTGCGGCGCCACGTAGTCCCAGCCCTGGTTGACGATGTTCTCGCCGTTGAGCCCGAAGTACACGCAGGTGCCGGCCGCGATCAGCGCGAGAGCCGCATCGTAGAGGGGCACGGGCCGGTGCCGCACGGCCTTGGCGATGGGGAACGCGAGGAAGCAGATGGGCAGGAAGCACGCGAGGACGAAGTACAGATAGGAGTTGCGGAGCAGGGAGAAGCCGCCGGGGTTCCAGAAGAAGACCTGGTTCATCGCCAGGAGGATGCCCGCGACGGTGAGCACCGCCACGACCGCCCTCCAGAGCGGGGTGAGTCGAGTATCCATGGGAGTCCAATCGGGGGCGGGGCCGGACCTGTGCGGTCCGGCCCCTGATGCGGGCCGGCAGCGGACTCACCGCCGCCGGGGGTCAACTGAGGTTCTCGTCCTTCCACTCGATCCAGCTCTCATGCCCCACCTCGGACTCCTCGGTGGCCTCCAGGTAGGCGTCCCACTCCGCCTGGAGCTGCTCCTGCCGTTCGATGAGCTCCTGGTTGCGGGCCTCGGCCTCCTCCGTCCACACGCCCTGCTCGTCGAGGAACTGCACGAGGCCGTCGTGGAACGGCACCTGGGTGGGCTCGCTCTGGATCGCGTCGATCCCCCAGCCGTCCGTCGTGGGGGTGACGTCCTTGTAGGCGTCGAAGTTCTCGTGCAGCTGCGTGGCGAGGTCGTGGACGGCCTCGACCGAGGTGTCCGCGTAGGTGATGACGGGGACGGTGTAGAAGAGCGCCTCGGTCTCCTCGCCCTCGGCCTGCGCCGGACCGCCGGTGAAGGTGTCCACGTAGGTCGAGGGGGCGACCTCGATCATCCGCTCCACCGCCTCCTCGTCGCCGGCGTCGAGGTCCAGCCACTGCACATCGTGCTGGCTGTCGAGCTCGTAGAGGGAGGAGCCGTAGACCTGCTGGTAGACGACGTCGATCTGCCCGTTGCGCAGCCCATCGGCCTGATCGCCGTAGCTGATGTCGACGGCCTCGACATCGTCCCAGGTGAGTCCCGCATAGGCGAGGAAGGCGGTCATCTTGTTCTGCACCGAGGGGTTCGCGGTGGCCCAGGGGACGCGCTTCCCCTCGAGATCGGCGAAGGTCTCGATGCCGGAATCGCTCATGGCCATGAGGCTGTGCGGCGCGGTGGGCGCCCACGTCATCCGGACGTCCTGCGGCCCCCAGTCCGGCACGGCGAAATCGTACTCGGCCTCGAAGGCGTAGATGTACTCGTCGCCGCCGCGGGAGAACAGCGCCTGCCCATCGCGCAGCGGGGAGACCCTCCCGATCGCGGTGTCTGAGGGCACCACCCTGATGCTCGCCCCCTCGCTGTTGGTGAGCGCTTCCGCCACCGCCGAGGTGTCGGCATAGGTCGAGGTCCCGGTCCCGTAGGTGCTGATGGCGTAGGTGTCCGGGAGGGGGCCCTCCTCGACCGCTGTCTGGGCCTCCTGTCCGCCGCTCCCGCAGGCGGAGAGGGTCAGGGCGAGCGCCGCCGCCGAGGCGACTGCTGGAAGTTTCCTCATTGAAGCTCCTTGAGCGTTCGTCGACACCGGCGTCCGCACTGACGACCGTGATGCCGTTCACATGACTGGCACGCTCAACTATGCACATGATCGAGAGAAATCACAATCCTTTGATGCAGAAAAGTTAAGTAATCTGATGCGCGTCCTGCGCCGGATCAGAGGGTGCGCTCGCAGGCCGCGCATGTCTGCCGCGCGAGGATGCGCATCTGCAGTCGGGGGCGGTGTCTGCGAGGGCGTGCGGCGCGGGCGCCCCTTCGCGCCTCGTCGCAGCGCAGGCCCCCCGCACATCGGAAGTCCTCCTCCGAGATCAGTAGCCGCGCGCACCCTCCCTGTGATTGAGTGATGCATGAGCGCCCGGCTATCTGTCGAACGTTCAGCCAGGTCACAGACGACCAGATTCCGCAGACCGAGGAGGGTCTCATGAAGGTATTCGGCATCGCCTCCCCCAACGCTCCCGCCGAGGAGATCGACATCGACGCCCCGGAGCTCACGGGCGCCTCCGTGCTCGTCCGCATCACGAACTCCGGTGTCTGCCACTCCGACCTCCACGCGCGCGAGGGGTTCTTCGACCTCGGCGACGCCGGCAAGCTCCCCTACACCTCGGCCGGTGCCGAGTACCCGCTCGTCCTCGGACACGAGATCGTCGGCGAGGTCGTGGCCGCCGGGCCCGAATCCTCCGTGCAGCCCGGAGATGAGAAGTTCATCGTGTTCCCGTGGATCGGCTGCGGGCAGTGCCAGGCCTGCGCCGAGGACCGTGAGAACTACTGCACCGGCGCCAAGCGGAACCTCTCCGTCGCGCTCAACGGCGGCTATGCCCGCGAGGTCTGGGTGCCGGATTCCCGCTACCTCGTGCCGGTGGGCGACCTCGATCCCTCCTGGGCCGCCACCCTCGCATGCTCGGGCCTGACCTCCTACGCCGCGACCACCAAGGTCCTCACCCCCGAGGTCGACCGCCCCATCGCCGTCATCGGCACCGGCGGCGTGGGGCTCAGCGTCATCCCGATCCTGAAGGCCCGCGGGCACAACAACATCGTGGCCGCCGATGTCAGCGAGGCCGCGCTGGAGAACGCGAAGGCCGCCGGCGCCACCGCCACCGTGCTCACGACCGGCGAGAACCCGGTCGCGGACCTCATCGCCGCCGGTGGGGGCAAGCTCGCCGGCGCGATCGACTTCGTCAACAACGGCGCCACCTCCGGCCTCGCGCTCAGTGCGCTCGGGATCGGCGGGAAGCTCGTGAGCGTGGGACTGTTCGGCGGGCAGCTGGCCTTCCCCACGACCCTGCTGGCGCTCTCCCAGCTCAAGATCGAGGGCAATTTCGTGGGCAGCCTGCCCGAGCTCAAGGCGCTCGTGGAGCTCGCCGGCGAGACGGACCTCCCCCGCCTGCCCATCCAGGAGCGCCCGCTCGAGGCCGAGAACGTCACCGGCGCCCTCGACGACCTCGCCAACCGCGCGGTCACCGGCCGCGTGGTGCTCGTCGCGGGCTGAGGGGCAGGGCGCGTCACCCGGATGCGCCCGGGTGACGTGCAGGAGGGGCCGAGACGGATGTCCGTCTCGGCCCCTCCTGTCGTGCCTGCTCGCGTCTCAGTTCCCGCTCATGTCTGAGTTCCCACTCGCGTCTCAAGTCCCGCTCATGTCTCACTCCGCTTCGCCTGCGAGCCGGAAGATCGACGCAGGATGAGACACGAGCACGAAGTGAGACGCGAGCGGGAGGGAGACGCGGGCGTCAGGCCGCGAGCGCCGCGCGGACCGTCTTGAAGCCCTCGGCCCACGCGAGCAGGTCCCCGAGCATGGGCCCGAAGGTCTGGGCGGAGACCTCCTCCGGAGCGAACTCGCCCTCGGCGAAGTCCGTGAAGATCGAGAAGGAGGCGGTCCCGCGCACCGTGGCCGCCCGGAAGTTCGTGAAGGCCAGACGCCACGCCTCGACCGCGCGCACGCCCTTGTCCGCACCGTAGCTCACGAAGGCGACGGGCTTGTGCGCGAACTCGGGGCCGACGAAGTCGATGGCGTTCTTCAGCGGGCCGGGGACGGAGTGGTTGTACTCCGGGGTGACGACGATGTACCCGTCGAAGGGCTCCAGGGCCGCGCCCCAGGCCACCGTGTGCGCGTTCTGGTACTGGTGCGCGCCGCCGGGGATCGGCTCGTCGAGGATGGGCAGATCGAAGTCCTCGTACCGCACGACCGCGTTCTCCACGCCGGCCGCGTCCAGCTGCGCCTTCACCCAGTCCACCACCTGCGGGTTGAGCGCTCCGGGGCGGTTGCTGCCTGCGATGATTCCGATCCGCGTCATGGTCTCAGACTCCTGCTGCTCCTGGTGTGCGTGGCACGGCGGGCGAACCGGCGCCTCGGGCGCGGCGCTGCCGTACGGGCCCGGACCGTCTGTCCGACCCCGGGGAGTCCAAGGAGATGGGCGCGCCGGTTATTCCTTCTCACGCGTCTCGGCGGGCGCCTGTGTCACGGATCTCACCCGCCCGAGGCGCACGTGCCTCCGGTGCGGCTCCCGTCTTAGGGACGGTTCCCGTCTCAGGTGCGACTCATGTCTCGCTGTGCATCGCTCCCACGCGGATGCGGCGAAGCAGAGTGAGACACGAGCGCGAACCGAGACACGAGTACGCGAGCGCGAACCGAGACGCGAGCGCTGACGCCGAGGCGGGCCTCAGAGCTGCCCCGAGCGCAGGATCTCGAGCGCATGGGCGGCCAACGGCTCCACACCCGCCCCCGTCTCCTCCGGGTCCAGGTCGAGATCGCCCATGCGCCCCTGCTTGAGGCGGGTGTAGACGCCCTCCCGGATGCAGGCGAGCTTCCAGGCGGCGAAGGCGGCGTAGTACGGCACCCGTGAGGTGTCCTGGCCGGTGAGCTCCGCATAGCGGGAGACGACCTGCTCCGCCGTGAGCCCGCCCTCGGCCGGCGTGGGCGTCCAGATGCCCGTGTACTCGAGGGGGACGAACATCATGGCGAGGAGGTAGCCCAGGTCCGTGACGACATCGCCGATCGAGGACAGCTCCCAGTCGACGACCGCCTGCACCTCGCCCGTGCGGCGGTCGAAGAGCATGTTGTTGGGCTTGACGTCCCCGTGCACGAGGCCGGTGGCGGTCTCCGGCGGGATGTCGCGCGCGAGCGCGGCCTGCACCTCGGCGATGACGGGGATGTCGCGGGTGGTGACCGCCTCGTACTGCCCCAGCCAGCGGCGCAGCTGGCGCTCGACGAAGCCTCCCGGACGGCGGAGGTCCCCCAGGCCCACCGCATCGACGTCCACGGAGTGGATCTTCGCGAGAGCGTCGACCAGCGAGAGCATCGAATCCGCCACCGATCCCGAGGCGGGGATGAGCTCGAGGTCCGCGGGCTCGTGGATGGGGAACCCGTCGCAGTGGTCCTGGAAGACGAAGGGCACCTCGAGCACATCCGGATCGTCGACGATCTCGAGGATGGTGGGCACCGGCACGGGCGTGGGGCCGAGTGCGGCCATGATCCGGCCCTCGCGGGAGACGTCATGGGCGCTGCCGCCCGCGTGCCCCAGGGGCGGGCGGCGCAGCACCCAGCGGTCGACGCCGTCGAGGGTGACGGCGAACGTGAGGTTCGAACGGCCCACGGAGAGCACCCGGAACCCGATCGCGCTCTCGTCCGCTCCCACACGGGCCGCGATCCACGGGCGCACGCCGGGGCCGATCCCGCTGGGGGCTGATGCGGACGCTGTCTGGCTTCTCGACATCATCGTCGGCTTCTCCTCGCGGCAGTGGCGAAGCTCCGGCGGCGGACCGGCGAGGACCCTGGGCCGCCGTCTCAGAGCTTGGCCTTATCAAACGTTCGGCCTCTTGGACTATACGCTAGTAGGCCAGCACATCTGCCCGCTCACCCACGGAGGAAGACGATGACCAGTCTGCCCACAGAGACCACGGACACCGCGCAGGGGCCGCTCAGCGGCATCGTCGTCGCGGACTTCTCGCGCGTCCTCGCGGGACCCTTCTGCTCGATGACCCTGGGCGATCTGGGCGCGACCGTCATCAAGGTGGAGAGCCCCACAGGTGACGACACACGCTCCTGGAGCCCTCCCGTCCACATGGGCCAGGCCAGCTACTACCAGGCCGTGAACAGGAACAAGCATTCGATCGCCCTGGACTTCACGGACCCCGACGACCTCGAGGTCGCCAAGCGCATCGCTGCGCGCGCAGACGTCTTCCTCCACAACTTCAAGCCCGGCTCGATCGACAAGTTCGGCCTGGGCTACGAGGGCGTGCGCGCACTGAACCCACAGGTGATCTACGCGCACATCAGCGGCTTCGGGACGAAGAAGGGCGCAGACATGCCCGGCTACGACGTCCTCGTGCAGGGCGCCGCGGGCCTCATGGACATGAACGGCGAGCCCGACGGCCCGCCCGTGCGCTCCGGCGTGTCGCTCTTCGACATCACGACGGGCATGATGACCGCGCTGGGGATCACGGCGGCCGTCCGGCACCGCGACCTCACCGGCGAGGGCCAGCTCATCGAGAACAACCTCATGAGCAATGCGCTGTTCACGATGACCAACCAGTACCAGGTGGCCCTCAGCGGGCAGACCACGCGGCGCGCCGGTGCAGAGCACGGCACCATCTACCCGTACAACGCGTTCCCGACCGGGGACGGGGAGCTCATCATCGTGGGCGCGAACAACGGGCAGTTCGCACGCCTGGCGAAGGTGCTGGGACATCCGGAGTGGAGCGAGGATGAGCGCTTCGACTCCCCGGAGAAGCGCAACGTCAACCGCGACGAGCTCCGGCCCCTCCTGGAGGAGGCGCTCTCGCACAGGGGCAAGCACGAGTGGTTCGAGCTCCTGAGCGCCGCGGGACTGCCGAGCTCACCCGTGCAGAGCGTGAACGAGGGCCTGGTGACAGCGGAGGAGCTGGGCCTCGAGCCGGTGTGGACCACCGGGGAGGAGGGGTCGATCCCCACCATCCGCCCCTCGCTCTCGTTCTCCGCCTCGCCCGTGAGCTACCGGAAGCAGCCGCCGGAGCTGGGCGCGGACGGCGATGCCGTGCGCGCCTGGCTGGACTCGGAGGGCTGACAGCGGAGTTCGCCTCTCTGCAGCGAGGGCTCCGGGCGCGCGTCCCGCTGCCGCACACGGTCGCGAAAACTCAGCTGCGCCGCGCAATCACGTGCGCATGCTGAGCTTTCGCGACCGCGGCTTGGCATGTTCGGCCGCGCGGACCCCCGCTCGCGCAGCTGGCGAGCCTCAGCTGGGCCGGTGCGGCAGCATGACCTCCGCGAAGTACCGTTCGCCCAGCGGGGTGAGGTAGTCGCTGTCGTCCTCCGGGTACCAGGCGTCGAAGTCCGCGAAGGAGCCCTCGTCCTCATACCCCAGCTCCGTGACGATGTCGCGCCATTCGGAGACCGAGGCGGGGATGGCCTCCACCGACCCCTCCGGCAGCAGGCCGTCACCGACCTTCTCCTCCACGAGCCCCTCGGAGGCCGCGCGGATGAGCGACTGGGTCTCCCGGTCCATCTCCGCGAAGGAGCCCCCTCCCTCGCGCACCAGCTCAGCGGCAGCGTAGTTGCCCGCAAGGTCACCGCGACGCGACTGGACGAACTCGTCGGCCATCGAGTCGAAGACCAGCTGGCGGACGGCCAGCGGCCAGGAGTCCCATGCGCTGCCGGCGAACACCCCGCCGGGACCGCGGGCGAAGGTCACGTCGGTCGTATAGGCGACCTCGTTCGCCACCTCGAAGACGCCTGCCGTCTCCGCAGGCAGCGTCGCCGTGAGCGTGCAGTCGATGGTGTTGCGCTGGAGCGCCTCGAACACCTCGGTGTACTCGAGCGACACCGGCGAGGCTGAGACCGCCTCGAGCTGCGCGCTCTGGGCGGTGGACGAGGCGCGCACCTGGTTCCCAGCCCAATCGGCTGCGGTGGTGTGCGGCTCCGAGCACAACGACATGACGGCGCCGGCGGCATTGAACAGGTTGAGCGGAGTGAGCCCCCGATCCTCGAACTCCGCGACGAGATTCTCGTCCTGCCAGGCGAGCTCCCCCAGAGCCGCATTGGCGGCGAGCTCGTCGACGAGTGGCGAGGTGCCGGTGAGGGTCGTGCCGGTCACCCACGCCTGGAACACGGGGAACTCATCCGGCTGGTAGATGGGGAGCGCGTAGGCGATGTCCACGCGTCCGTCGGCGAGCGCATCGGGCAGGTCCGTGTAACCTGCGATGCCCTGCGCATAGGTGGTGTCCACCGTGATCTTCCCACCGGACCTGGTCTCCAGGTTGTCCTTGAACGCCTGCGCCCGGTAGGAGTCCGGCCCCTCGGCGGACTGCGCGGAAGGCTGGTACTTGATGGTGACGGGCTCCACGTCCTCGAACGCAGCCAGGATCTCCTCGTCCGAGGCGCCGTACTCGTATCCGGCCCCTCCGCCTGCCCCTCCGCCCCCGCCGGACGAGCCGGCGGAACCGGCACAGGCTGTCAGGGCGAGGACGGCAGCAGCAGTCCCGGCGACGGCTGTCAGGGTGCTCTTCGATGCTCCATGCATGTGCGACCTCCTTGTCTCTGCACATAAGAACAGTGATCGTTCGATAAGCACCTGTCAAGGGCCCACCCTCCTCCTGCGCCGCAGCAACCCGGGCGCCGCAGGAGGACCGCACGAGCGACGCTCAGTCAGGAAGTTACATGAAATGTTCATTGATCTAATTGCTTTCCGATTGAAAAGTTTTCATTGACTCACACTATGCGTGTGACTATGTTGGCTCATGTCCAGCGTTCGCCGATGCCGCACCAGACCGCGAGCCCGGCACAGGAGCCTGGAACCGACACGAGAATCAAAGGAGATCCTCATGCGCATATCCACCAGGAGCCTCTGCGGAGCCGCGACGGCGGCCGGTGCCGCGTTCGCGCTCGCTGCCTGCGGCGGTGTCGCCGGAGCCGGCGGGAGCGACACCGGTGCCGCTTCATGGCAGGGAGCGAACTACATGCCCGAGCAGAACTCGTTCAGCCGGGCCTTCGTCGGCGTCACGGACTTCCTGGCAGAGGAGGACATCGCCGACACCGAGGTGTTCCACCAGGAGTCCCTGCTGGCCGCCGCGGACATCCTGCCTGGGATCGCGGACGGCCGTGCGAACGTCGGCATCATCAACCCCTTCTACTACCCGGGAGAACTGCCGCTCACGAATGTCGCGAGCGTCCCGTTCATGTCCCAGGATCCGGCCTCGCACACGGACGCCATGAACGAGATGTACCGGAGCAGCGAGGTCCTGCAGGCCGAGTACGACAAGGCAGGGGTGCACCTCGTCTCCTTCGTCCCCGTCGCCACGACGATCGTGGGCTCGAGCTCCCCCATCGAGACCGTCGAGGACTTCGGCGGCAAACAGATCCGCGCCGTGGGCCTCCTCTCGGACACCATCAGCCAGATCGGCGCGAACCCCGTCTCCATCTCCGCCGGCGAGGTCTATCAGTCGGTGGAGACCGGCGTCATCGACGGCTACACGTCGTACCCCTTCGACATCGCGATCCAGAACAGCTTCCACGAGGTCGCACCCCATGTGGCCGATCCCGGCTTCGGCGTGTACTCGGTGGGCGCCATCCTCATGAACGGGTCCGACTGGGACGGCCTCACGGACGAACAGCGGACGGCCATCGAGGCACAGGTCGACACGTTCGCCGCGGATGCCTCGGGCTTCGTCGCGAGCGATCTCGAGGAGAGCTGCACCGCCTATCTGGAGTCCGGCAGCGCTCCGGTCGAGTTCTCCGAGGAGGAACAGAAGAAGCTGCGGGATGAGGTGGGCGATTCGCAGATCGAGTCGTGGAAGGCCGATGCCGTCGCCGCCGGTGTCGAGGAGGCGCATGCCGATGCCTTCCTCGAAGAGCTGCAGTCGCAGATCGCCGATCGCGAGGGAAGCTCGGACGCCGATCTCTCCATCCGCCCCTGCCTCGCGCAGGCCGGCTGACACCGGCTGATGTGCAGCCGCACAGGGCAGCGTCACCGTCCTCGCCGCCGAACGACGGGTCGCAGAACATGAAAGCACTCGACACCTTCTCCAGACGGCTGTCAAGCACGTTCGCGGTGATCGCTTCGCTGACCATCGCTCTCATCATGGTCCTGACCGTCGCAGACGTGGCGCGCAGATCCCTCACCGGCCGGTCGATCCCGGGCACCACGGAGTTCAGCGAGGTGTTCCTCGTCGCCGCCGCGTTCCTCGGCCTCGCATACGCCATGCGCACCGGAGCCCATGTGGCTGTCGACCTCGTGGTCGAGAGAATGCCGGCCCGTGCGGGCAGGATCGTGTTCACCATCGGCATGGTGACGGCCATTGCCGTGCTCGTCTGGATGACGTTCCAGACGGGCGGCGCGGCACTGCGCTCGATCTCCGCGGGCGAGTACCGGTACGGGCTCATCCAGGTGCCGATCTGGCCGGCGAAGGCCGTGATCCCCGTCGCCCTGGCCGCGCTGATCCTCGAATGCGTCATCACCCTGGCGAAGACGTGGGGCAGAGGAGCCCCGGAGAACAGCGCCTCCGAGGACAGCGCCTCGGAGGACGGCACGGAAGGGAGGGCATGAGCATGGAGCCGATCATCCTCCTCGTGGTCGTAGCGGCCGTCGTCATCCTGCTCGCGCTGTTGGCCACCGGCATCCCCGTCGCCTTCGCCCTCGCAGTCTCCGGCGCGCTCGGCCTCTTCGTCCTCTCCGGCTCCTCCACCGCCTCCTCCGCGCTCGCGAGCCTGCCCTACCAGTCCACTGCGAAGGTGGCACTCGTCGTCATCCCCATGTTCGTCCTCATGGGCGTGCTCGCGGAGAAGGCGCGGATCGCCGAGGACGTCTTCCTGCTGGGGCACCGCCTCCTCCGGAGGCTCCCTGGCGGCCTCGCCCTCGCCTCCCTGTTCGCATGCGCGGCCTTCGGCGCGGTCTCCGGATCCAGCGTGGCGACCACCGCCACGATCGGCCGGATGTCGATAGCACAGATGCAGAAGTACGGGTACAGCACCTCCTTCGCCGCCGGAGTCGTGGCCGCAGGCGGAACGCTCAGCTTCCTCATCCCGCCGAGCATCGTCCTCGTGGTCTATGCCCTGCTCACCGGCGAGTCCGTGGGCGCCACACTGAGTGCGGGAATAGTCCCCGGCATCATCACGGTGCTCGTCTTCGGGCTGCTCATCCTCGTGCGCGCCAAGCTCAAGCCCTCGCTGGTCTCGGGCAACGTGCCGGTGCTCACCGGTGCCGCAGGGGCGGGGAGGACCGCAGCCGCCGAGGCGGCTCCGGCACCCGGCCGCATCTCCGCCGCAGGCGGGAGCACGGGCCGCGCGGACCCCGATGACCCCACCGACGCCATGCTGGCGGAGAAGCGCAAGGGCTATGCGGGGGCGCTCAAGATCGCGCTGCTCTTCACCATCGTGATCGGCGGCATCTACTCGGGCATCCTCACCGCCACGGAATCCGCCGCCTTCGGTGCGGCCACGGCGCTCGTCATGCTCCTGCTGGACGGCTTCCGCCAGGGGCGCAGCGCGCTCATCGCGAGCATCCGCGAGTCCTTCTCGGAGGCCGCCTCCGTCTCCAGCTTCATCTTCGGCATCCTCATCGGCGCCACGGTGTTCACGTACTTCCTCGTGTCCGCCGGGGTTCCCACGCAGTTCGCCACGTGGGTGATCGGCCTGAACCCCTCGCCGGCGCTCGTGGTGATCCTGCTGCTGGTGCTCATGATCCCGCTCGGGATGTTCCTGGACTCGCTCTCCGTCCTGCTCATCGTCGTTCCCATCGCCTACCCTCTGGTCACCGGCCTGGGATACGACGGCATCTGGTTCGGCATCCTCATGATCAAAATGGTCGAGCTCGGACTGATCACACCTCCGGTGGGCATGAACGTCTTCGTCCTCGCCGGCACCCGCGGGGTCACGGTGGCCAACGCATTCCGCGGCGTCGCGTGGTTCGTCCCGGCGGAGCTGCTGGTGGTCTCGATCCTCTTCACCTTCCCGGATCTCGTGACCTGGCTGCCGAGCACCATCCGCGGCTGAATCGCCTCAAACACCCCCCATGCCCACCCCAATGCGAAGGAGCATCGGCACAATGGAACGACGTGAACTGCTGGACGCCTCGGGCGCCCTGGCTCCGGGCATCGACCCACCGCTCGACGCGGCCTCGACTCTCGGTGCGCTCGAACTCATGCTGCTGTCCAAGCTCGTGGACGAACGGGCGTTCAGCCTGCAGCGGCAGGGCCGCATGGGCACCTACTCCGCCGTGCGGGGGCAGGAGGCCTCCGTGGTGGGCAGCTGCCTGCCCCTGGATCCGGGCACGGACTGGATCGTGCCGCAGTACCGTGAGCTGCCCGCCCTGTTGCGGCACGGGCTCTCGATCGAGGGCATCCTCTCCTATTGGAAGGGCAATTCCGAGGCCGCCCGCATCCCGGAGGGCGTGAAGGTGCTGCCCCCGCAGATCGGTCTGGCCGCGCAGCTCCCCCACGCTGTGGGTCTCGCCTGGGGGCTGAAGCTGCAGGCCGACCCGGGAGTCGTCATGACCTTCGTGGGCGACGGCGGCTCCTCCGAAGGCGATTTCCACGAAGCCCTCAACCTCGCAGGGGTGAGGAAGGCACCCGTGGTCTTCGTCCTGCAGAACAACGGCTGGGCCATCTCCACGCCCCGCTCCAAGCAGTCGGCTGCGAAGAGCTTCGCGGAGCGCGGTGCCGGCTACGGGGTGCCCTCGGTGCTGGTGGACGGCAATGACCTGTTCGCCGTGGCCCAGGCCTCCGCCGAGGCCGTCGCCCGCGCCCGCGCAGGCGAGGGGCCCACACTCATCGAGACGCAGACCTACCGTCTGGGTGCGCACAACACTGCGGACGATCCCAGCAAGTACGTGGACACGGACGAGAAGCTCAGCTGGGAGCAGCTCGATCCCATTCCGCGTGTCGTCTCCCACCTCCGCGCGCAGGGAGCCCTCACGGACGAGGACCTCGCCGGGATCGAGGAGCGCAATCGCAACGAGGTGGACAGGGCGATCGAGGCTCTCGGCGCCGTGCGCCCGCCCCTGCCGGAGTCCCTGTTCGACCACGTCTGGTCCCAGCCGGACGTCCGCCTGCTCAGACAGCGGGAAGAGATACTCCACACCGCTGCGAAGGGAGTCCAGCGATGACCGTCATGACCATGATCGAAGCGATCCGGAGCACCATCCGCGAGGAGATGCTGCGCGATGAGAAGGTGATGGTCCTCGGCCAGGACATCGGGAAGCTGGGCGGCGTCTTCCGGGCGACGGAGGGCCTGCAGGCGGAGTTCGGGGAGGAGCGGATCGTCGACATGCCGCTGGCCGAGGCCTCCATCGTGGGCTCCGCCATCGGCCTGTCGCTGGCGGGGATGAACCCCATCGCGGAGCTCCAGTTCATGGGGTTCACGCATCAGGCCTATCACCAGATCGTGCCGCAGCTGGCGCGCTTCCGCTACCGCTCGCAGGGTCGATTCACCACGCCCGTCACCATCCGTGCGCCCTTCGGCGGCGGAGTGCGCGCCCCGGAGCTGCACTCGGACGCGATCGAAGCGCAGTTCACCCACGTGCCGGGCCTGCAGGTCGTCATGCCTTCGACCCCGGCCGAGGCCAAGGGCCTGCTCACCACAGCAGTGCGCGGTGAGGACCCGGTGCTCTTCTGCGAACCGCTCAAGGGCTACCGCCTGGTCAAGGGCGAGGTCCCGGAGGGGGAGCACACCATCCCCTTCGGGAGGCTGCGAGTGGCGCGCGAGGGCAGGGATGTCACGCTCTTCGCCTGGAGCGCAGCTGTCCAGCTCGCGGAGAAGGCGGCCGCCGCACTCGCGGACGAGGGGATCTCCGCACAGGTGGTGGACCTCCGCACCCTGGTCCCGCTGGATGTGGACGGGATCCGCGAGGCTGTCGCGAGCACCGGGCGCGCCGTGGTGGTGCACGAGGCGCCGCTGACCTCGGGCTTCGGAGCCGAGGTCGTCTCCACCATCCAGGAGGAGGCGTTCTACTCGCTCGAAGCGCCCGTGCTGAGAGTCACGGCCCCGGACGTGCCCTATCCGAACATCGGCATCGAGGAGACCTTCCTGCCCGCTGTGGACCGTGTGGTCGCGGCGGCGCGCAAGGCGGTGAGCGCGCGATGAGCACGTTCTCCTACCACCTGCCCGATGTGGGCGAGGGCCTCGACGAAGCCGAGATCATCAGCTGGAAGGTCTCAGTGGGCGCTGAGGTCGTCCCCGACCAGGTGCTCGCCGAGGTGGAGACGGACAAATCCGTCGTCGAGGTCCCCTCTCCCATCGCGGGAACCGTCACGGCACTGGCCGGCGAACCCGGCGACATGGTCGAGGTGGGCGCCGTCTTCGTCGAGATCGCACTCGCCGAGGCCGGCGACGGCACAGCTCCCGCAGCCGGGAATCCCCCGTCCGCACAGGAAGCTCCCGCACAAGGCGCTCCCCCCTCGCGGGAAGCTCCCGCGGGCCTCGGTGCGGAGACCTCCTCTGCGACCGCCGCCGGCGATGCCGCGTCCACGCCGGTCGCGGACCGGGCCGCCGCCTCGGCGGAATCCCCGACGCACCGCGGGCGGGTGCTGGCCTCCCCGGCCACGCGCAGAGCGGCGCTGGATCTCGGCGTGGACCTCCGCGAGGTGCGGGGTTCGGGTCCCGGCGGCCGGGTGACCAAGGACGATGTGCTGGCCGCCGCCCAGGTCTGTCCCGCCGCCGCGGATGCCGCGCAGACAGGCCTCACGGCCGAGGGCGCAGCGGCATCCGCAGGTGCGGCGACGCCCACGAGCGCCGAAGCCGGGGCCGTCCCTTCCGCGGCCTCGGCGGCGGGCGCTTCCGAGGAGGGCACCTCGGCGACGGCCGGGGGATTCCGGACCGATGCCCCCGTGCTTCCCCCTGCGGCGGGTCCGCGCGGGGAGGACGAGACCGCACCGCTGCGGGGACTGCGCAGGCAGATCGCGAGGAACATGACGCAGTCCTGGCAGCAGGTCCCGCACATCACGGACTTCCGCGAGGTCGACGCCTCCGGGCTGGTCGCCGCGCGGCGTGCCGTGAACGCGCATCTCGCCGCATCCGGCCGGGGCGAGAAGATCACCTATCTGCCGTTCCTCGTGCGGGCGGTGTCGATCGCCCTCGCCCACAGTCCCAAGTTCAACGCCGCGCTCGACATGGAGACGGAGCGGATCACCTACTTCGGGCACCGCAGCATCGGACTGGCGGTGTCGACGGAGGCGGGGCTCTTCGTGCCGGTGCTCAAGAACTCCCAGGCGCTGTCCCTCGTGGGGATCTCCCAGGCCGCCCAGGCCCTGGCCGACCGGGCACGGGCGCGGACGATCACCAGCGAGGAGATGTCCGGCGGCACCTTCACCATCACCAATTTCGGCTCCTATGGCGGCTGGCTGGGCACTCCCATCATCCGCCCGCCCGAGTCCGCCATCGCGGGCTTCGGCAGGATCGCGGACCAGGTGGTCGCCGAGGACGGCGCACCGGTGGTCCGCCCGATCCTGCCGGTTGCGGTCTCCGCCGACCACCGGCTGATCGACGGGGCGGACATGGGCGCGTTCCTGGAGCAGCTGACGGCGCTCCTGGAGGACCCCGTGCGGATGCTGGCGGAGGAGTTCTGATGGTGACCACGGGAGAGAGAGCGCGCGTGCAGGGGAGGAACCGCTGATGGTCGTCGGAGAGATGCCGGAGGGGCTCGACCTCCTCGTCATCGGCGCGGGCCCGGGCGGCTACACCGCCGCGCTCGAGGCCGCCGCACAGGGGCGCAGCGTGACCCTGGTCGACAGGGCGGGTGCGGACGGGATCGGGGGGACCTGCCTGTTGGAGGGGTGCATCCCCTCCAAGGCGCTCATCGAGGCCGCGGAGCTGCGCAGCCGCGCGGTGGCCTTCGCCGATTCCGCACTGGGCCTCGCGTCCGGTCCCGTCGACATGGGCCGGTTCCAGGCGTGGAAGGGCGGACTCGTCTCACGCCTGTCGAAGGGGGTCCACGGCGCGCTGAGGAAGGCCGGGGTCCAGATCGTCGCGGGATCCTTCACCTTCACGGGGAAGGCCCGCGGTGTCATCGAGCTGGGAGGCGAGAGCCCGCCCCGGCACGTCGAGTTCGAGGACGCGGTGATCGCGGTCGGCTCCGCCGCGGTGCAGATCCCGCCGGTGCCCTTCGACGGGACCGCAGTGTTCGACGCCGCGGGCATCCTCGCCCTCACGGAGCTGCCCGAACGGCTCGCGGTGGTGGGCGGCGGATACATCGGGATCGAGATCGGCACGGCGCTGCGCAAGCTGGGCAGCGCCGTGACGGTGGTCGAGGCCGCGGACACGATCCTGCCGGGTATGCCCGCAGGAGCGCAGAAGCAGGTGGCGCGCCGTGCCGGCCGGCTGGGGATCGACCTGCTCACCGACCGCACCGCCCAGGGCTGGGACGGCAGGAGCCTGAGCGTCGCCGATTCCGCCGGGGCCACGACCACCGTCGAGGCGGATGCGGTGCTGGTGGCCGTGGGGCGCAGGCCGGCCACCGGGGATCTGGGGCTGGCCGAGGCCGGCATCCGGCTCGACGCCTCCGGGCTCATCCCCGTGGACGCGGGCTTCCGGGCGGCACCCCGCATCGCCGCAGTGGGCGATGTGGTCGCCGGCCCGGCGCTCGCGCACAAGGCCATCGCCGAGGCGAGGGTCGCCGTACGCTCCCTGTGCGGGCAGAGCGCCGCACTGTCCTCCACGACGATCCCGCTCGTCGTCTTCAGCGATCCCGAGGTGGCCGTCACGGGCCTCACGCCGGCGGCCGCCGAGGCCGAGGGCCTGCGCACGCGTACGGTCCGGCTGCCGCTGGGCGCCTCGGGCCGCGCTGCGACGATGGAGGCGGCGGAGGGCTCCGCCGAGCTGGTCGTGGACACGGAGACCGATGCCGTCGTGGGCGGTGTCCTGGTGGGACCGCACGCCTCCGAGCTCATCGGGGAGGTCACCCTCGCCGTCGAGATGGCGGCGAGCCCGGCGGACCTCGCCCTTACCGTCCACCCCCATCCCACGCTCTCCGAGCTGGTGCAGGACGCCGCGGCCGCACTGGTCCCCCGCGCCTGACCCCCTCCCGCAGCCGCTGTCGGATCGGCGTCCGCCGGTCCAGGAAGAAGGCACACATGGTCACGATGGCCGTACTCCACGAGGTCGGAAGGCCTCTCGTTCTCGAAGACCTCGAACTGCCGCCTCTCGGCCCCGACGATGTCCGGATCAGGGTCGCAGCCGCCGGGGCCTGCCATTCGGATCTGTCCTATATGAACGGAACCGTCGTCTCGGAGCTGCCCGTCGTCCTCGGGCACGAGGCCTCCGGCCGCATCGCGGAGGTGGGGGCGGACGTCACGGGCCTGGAGCCCGGGCAGCCGGTGGTCCTCAACTGGGCGCCGCCGTGCCGGGAGTGCTGGTTCTGCCGCGCGGCGCAGCCCTGGCTGTGCTCCGCGGTGGAGAGGGCCGGCACCTCGGCTCCCTACACCGCGCGGGCGGACGGCACGCCCGTGCACAGGGCGCTGGGCGTGGGCGCCTTCGCCGAGGAGGTGGTCATGCCCGCTCACGCCGTGGTGTCCGTCCCGGAGGGCCTGGACATGGCCCACGCGGCACTGCTCGGCTGCGCAGTCCTCACCGGCGTGGGAGCCGCCGTCAACACCGCCGGCATCCGCGAGGGGGACAGCGTTCTCGTCATCGGGCTGGGCGGCATCGGGCTCTCGGCGATCATGGGCGCCCGCCTGGCCGGGGCCTCCCGGATCATCGCCGCCGATGTCTCGGAGGCCAAGCGCGATTTCGCCCTGCAGATGGGGGCGACGGACTTCGTCCTGTCGACGGACTCGCTCAGCCGCGACGTTCGCGCGCTCACTGAGGGCCGCGGTGCGGACCACGCCCTCGAATGCGTGGGGCTGTCTGCCACCATCAGGGCGGCGTGGAAGTCGACCCGCCGAGGCGGTGAGTGCACGGTCGTGGGCGTCGGCCGGGCGGATGACCGGGTCAGCCTCAGCGCGATGGAGATCTTCCACTTCAACCGGACCCTGCGGTCCTCGGTCTTCGGCTCGAGCGATCCCGCCCGTGATGTGCCCCGCATGGCTGAGCACGCGCTGACGGGCGACCTCGATCTCGAGGCGATGATCTCCCATAGAATCGGCCTCGATGAGCTCTCCGACGGCTTCGAGCGGATGGGCCGCGCGGAAGGGGCTCGGTCCGTCGTCGTCATGGAGTGATGAGAGGTTCGAGTGAACAGTCGCAGACCTGCCGCCCGGGGCACCCGGGCCGCGCGGAAGGACCTCGACCGGATCGACCTGCAGCTGCTGCGGCTCCTGGTCCAGGATTCCCGGCGCTCCCAGCGGTCCCTGGCCAAGGAGGTGGGCCTGTCCGCCCCGGCCGTCGCGGAGCGGATCGCGCAGCTCGAGGCCGCGGGGGTGATCACCGGCTACACCGCGCAGATCGACCTCGAGGCGCTGGGCTACGGCCTCACCGTCTACGTGAACGTCCAGCGCGAACTGGGACCGGAGCACCGCGAGCAGTCACGGCAGCTGACCGACATCGAGGAGGTCGAGAAGGTCGTCATGACAACCGGCTCGCACGACCTCCTGCTCAAGATCAACGTGCGGGACAGGGACCACCTCAACGATGTCCTGTTCAACAAGCTGATCGAGGGCAATCTCCGCATCCTCCACTCCGACACCCGGGTGAGCCTGGCCGCGTTCGAGCGCGATGACTACCGCGTCAGGGTCCTCGACCAGCTGCTCGCCGAGCTCGGAGCCGAGGACTGACCGGCGCCCGGCTCCCTGTGGAGCTCAGCCTTCCCCTTTCGAGTACCGAGGGCCGCCGGGGCCGGCCCTCGGTCCGCTTCCACCCAGCGTCCCCACCCAGACAGCCATTTCACCCACTGCAAAGGAGCACATCATGTCGATCTATCAGATTCTCAACCCCGCCACCGGTGAGGTCGTGGAGACGTATCCCACCGCCACGGACGCTCAGATCGCCGAGGCCCAGCAGCGTTCCCATGACGCCTTCGCCGAGTGGGCGGCCCGGCCGGTCGCCGAGCGGGCGGCGGTCCTGAACCGGGTCGCCGACCTCTACGCCGAACGGGCAGACGAGCTCGCTGAGATCATCCACCAGGAGATGGGCAAGAAGATCGCCGAGGCCAAGGGCGAACTCCAGCTCTGCCAGCTCATCTACCGGTACTACGCCGAACACGCAGAAGCCTTCCTCGCAGACGAACCCCTCCGCGGCACCGATCCCGCCGACCAGGCCTACGTCCGCCGCAAGCCCGTCGGGTCCATCCTGGGGATCATGCCCTGGAACTTCCCCTACTACCAGGTCGCCCGCTTCGCCGCCCCCAACCTCGCGTTGGGCAACACGATCATCCTCAAGCACGCACCCCAGGACCCGAAGTCCTCGGCC
>NZ_AUFJ01000009.1 GCF_000426445.1 Brevibacterium album DSM 18261
CACCCGTTCGCCACTCATCCACACCTCAGCAAGCTGAGGGCTTCAGCGTTCGACTTGCATGTGTTAAGCACGCCGCCAGCGTTCGTCCTGAGCCAGGATCAAACTCTCCAAAAACACACAACATTAAGGATGTGTGCGCAATCCTGACCAGTCAATCAAAAACCACACCAACCCCACACAGGAGGCTGATGGACAGGGTTCTGATTCACCAGCACATAAAACATACTGGCATCATAAAAACAAACAAACACGCTATTGAGTTCTCAAAGAACAGACACACAAACCCATCCGACCCCGGTTTCACCAGAGCCATCTGAGAGAGATGTTGGAGACGCCTCCTTGGAAGAGGCTCACATAGTCTAGCATCGGACCCCATGCCCCGCAAGCGCTGTCGCGCTCATTTGCAGGAAGTTCATCCGATCGCTGCTCCGGCTTCCGCTTGTCAGCGGCCCGCCCTGAGCAACGAGATATAACTCTAGACCGCCTCGGCGTCCCCTCGCAACTCGGATCGCAGTGACGTGCGTCTCGCGGCGTCGTGCGCTGCCGAAAGGGCCTCGGCGCCCTCCGCTGCCTCCTCGACGGACGGGGAGGCAGCCCATGCCCCCGGGCGCACCAGATCGGGGCCCTCGTTGCGGACGTTCCCGATCGCCGGGTCCACCCTCCTCCTCGTCACCGTCTCCGGGACGAAACCCTCTATGAAGCCGTCCAGCAGGGCGCGAGCTTCCGCCGCCCCCGCCTCTGGGGCGTTCCACGTCGCCATCTGCTCCGGTGTGAGCATCACCGGCATGCGGTCGTGGACCTCGCGCAGATGCCCCTGCGCCTCCGTCGTGATGATGGTCGTGCTCACCAGCCACCCGCTCTTCGCAGCCGCATCGTCCCCGACCGCCATGCGATCCTCGGGGTCGAGGCGGCGGAACTCGTAGAGCCCCGCCATGAGCAGGAGCTCGCTGCCGGCGGACTCCATGAGCCACGGGGTCTTGCCTGCCTCGGTCGCCTCCCACTCGTAGTAGCCGCGCACCGCCACAGCGCACCTCCGCGCGCCGAATGCCGCGCGGAACATGGGCTTCTCGTGCACGGTCTCCGCTCGCGCGTTGAAGGCCCGGAACCCGATCTTCAGGTCCCTCGCCCAGCCCGGCACCAGCCCCCACCTCGCCGGCTCCAGCCGGCGGACGATCTCACCCGTCGGCTCGGGCCTGTCCACGAGCACGGGCACCGTCCCGCCCGGCGGCACGTTGTACCGCTCCGCGAAGACGTGGGATGAGACCCCCACCTCGAGCTCATCGGCAAGATCGGCGGGATCCACCGACAGGTTCAGACGACCGCACATGCCTGAGATCCTGTCATCTCGCTAGACTCTTTCCAATCCCCGCCCACGGCACTCCGGGCATCCAGCACGGAGTGCGCCTGCCGATCGCGGCACCGGGCGGACCGGACCGGCCTGCACCAGGAGAACCGATGAGCGCACCCCTCGACCCCATCGACGAGTCCCGTCGGCAGTGGATCGAGCACGGCTGGGGCGAGGAGGCCGATGGCATGAGCCTCGTCATCTCCGTCATGCGGATCCACCAGCTCTTCCTCGCGCGGGTCGACCAGGTGCTGCGCCCCCTGTCGCTGACCTTCTCCCGGTACGAGGTGCTGGCGCTGCTCTCCTTCTCCCGCCGCGGCAGCCTGCCTATGAACAAGATCAGCAAGCGCCTGCAGGTCCACGCCACCTCGACGACCAATTCCGTCGATCGCCTCGAGACCGCCGGCCTCGCGATGCGGGTGCCCCACCCCGGTGACGGGCGGACCACTCTCGTCCAGATCACCGAGGCCGGCCGCGACCTCGTCGAGACCGCCACCCGCGCACTGAACTCCTCGGTCTTCTCCCGGCCGGGCCTCCCCGCCGAACCGACGCGCGACCTGCTCGCCCGCCTCGGTGAGCTCCGTGCCGCGCTCGAGGCGCCCTCCGGTCCCCACGCGGCCGGCGCCTGACCGCCGTACGGCACACTCCTCTCACCGTCCGGCTCTCCCCGCGCGGCGCGCGACCCGAACATCCGGCACGCGCCCGCGGGCGCCGCCGCCAAATACTTGGACGTCCTAGCAATTCTGCGTACCATGGTCCGCAGGGTGGGCGGCACCACACGGCCGCCCGCCCCGCGACCGGCCTCATCATGACCGGTCGCCGTGCCCCCGGAGACCCCCGGGGCTGCCGTCCGGCACCCGGCCGGACGCACACTGGAACAGGAATCGGAGGCACCGGTATGGCGCGCAGCACGGCATCGGTCATCCCGTTCGGACTCACCGAGGAGCAGCGGGAGCTGTTCTCCATGTGCCGGGAGTTCGCGGACGAGGAGCTCGCTCCCCACGCTCTCGACTGGGACGCCGCAGGGCACTTCCCGGTGGACACGATCCGCCGGACCGCAGAGCTGGGCATGGGCGGCATCTACATCGGCGAGGAATGGGGCGGAGCCGGGCTGGGCCGCATGGACGCCGTCCTCGTCTTCGAGGCCCTGTCGACCGGCTGTCCCGCGGTGGCCAGCTACATCTCGATCCACAACATGGTGGCGAAGTGCCTCGAGCTGTTCGCCACCGAGGAGCAGAAGCAGCGCTGGCTCCTCCCGCTCACCTCCTTCGAGGCGCTGTCCAGCTACTGCCTCACCGAGCCCAATGCCGGCTCCGATGCCGCGGCGCTCAAGACCTCCGCCCGCCGCGACGGGGAGGCGTATGTCCTCAACGGCGTCAAGCAGTTCATCTCCGGCGCAGGCTCCTCGGACCTCTACCTCGTCATGGCCCGGACCGGCCAGGACGGAGCCCGCGGCATCTCCGCCTTCGTCGTGGAGAAGGACACCCCGGGCCTCACCTTCGGCGCGAACGAGAAGAAGATGGGCTGGAAGGCCCAGCCCACCCGCCAGGTCTTCATGGAGAACGTGCGGGTGCCCGCCGAGAACCTCATCGGCGAGGAGGGGCAGGGCTTCAGGATCGCGATGAGCGGTCTGGACGGCGGCCGTCTCAACATCGGCGCCTCCTCCCTCGGCGGCGCGCAGTCCGCGCTGGAGAAGGCGGTGGCCTACATGGGCGAGCGCCAGGCGTTCGGCCACGACCTCACCGGCTTCCAGGCGCTGCGCTTCGAGGTCGCAGACCTCCAGGCGAAGCTGGAGTCCGCGCGCTCGCTCCTGTGGAGGGCGGCTTCGGCGTACGACGCGGAGGATCCGGACACCACCCTGCTCTCGGCGATGGGCAAGCTCACGGCCACGGACACCGGCTTCGAGGTCGCCAACCGCGCACTCCAGATCTTCGGCGGCTACGGCTATCTGGCAGAGTACGGAGTGGAGAAGCTGGTCCGCGACCTGCGCGTCCACCAGATTCTCGAGGGAACCAACGAGATCATGCGCGTGATCATCTCGCGCAGGAGCACAGGAGTGGGATGACCAAGACAGCGGCCGAGGCCGACGCAGCAGTCCTCACATCGGTCGCGGGCGGACTCGCCCGCATCGAGCTCAACAAGCCCCGGGCGATCAATGCGCTCTCGCACGACATGGTCGAGATCGTCGCGGAGGCGCTCGCGACCTGGCGCGAGGACGATGCGGTCGCGGCCGTCGTCGTCACCGGCAGCGGCGAGCGCGGGCTCTGCGCCGGCGGCGACATCAAGGCGATCCACCGCGCACTCGTCGAGGGCACCGACGGCGCAGCCCGGTTCTGGGCGGACGAGTACCGGATGAACAGCGCCATCGCGCGCTATCCCAAGCCCTACATCGCACTCATGGACGGGATCGTCATGGGCGGCGGCGTCGGCATCTCCGCATACGCCTCGCACCGCATCGTCACCGAGACCTCGCAGGTGGGCATGCCGGAGACCGGGATCGGCCTCTTCCCGGACGTGGGCGGGACCTGGCTGCTTGCCCGCGTCCCGCACCGCGCGGGCATGCACATGGCGCTCACCGGGGAGCCCGTGGGCCCCGCCGATGCGATCCGCTACGGCCTCGCGGACACCTTCGTCCCCCGCGAGCGCCTGCCGGAGCTCCTCGACGCCCTCGCAGCCGAGCCTGGGGACGTCGATGCCGTCCTCGCGCGCTTCGCCGCCGAGCCTCCGGCTTCCGGTCTCGAGGCCGATGAGGAGTGGATCGCCGAGGCGTATGCCCACGACACCGCCGCCGAGGTGGTCGAGGCGCTGGCAGCGCACCCCTCGCCCCGGGCGCAGGAGACCGCTGCGACCATCCGCACCAAATCGCCGCTGTCCGTCGCGGTCACGTTCGAGATGGTGCGCACGGCGGGCGAGATGACCCTCGACGAGGTCCTCGAGCGGGATTTCGCCGCGGGAGTGGAGATCGCGAAGCATCCCGACCTGCGCGAGGGCATCCGCGCGCAGGTGATCGACAAGGACCGCAATCCGCAGTGGAGGCCCGCCTCGCTGGCGGAGCTCGACCCGAGCGTCGTCGCCGCCGTGGTGGGCGCCGTCCAGGACCGAAAGGTGTTCTCATGACCCAGGCAGAGCAGACGCAGCAGACCGCAGAGGGCCTCGGCGGGCGGACGTTCGAGACGATCCTCGTCGAGGTGGAGGCGGGCATCGCGACGCTCACGCTCAACCGCCCGGAGGCGCTCAATGCGCTCAACCTGCAGGTGCTCGAGGACGTCACGGCCGCTGCGGCGGCCGCCGATGCCGATGACGCCGTCCGCGTCATCGTCCTGACCGGCCAGGACCGCGCCTTCGCCGCCGGGGCCGACATCAAGGAGATGTCCACCCTCGACTTCTCGCAGGCCTACCGCCGCAACTGGTTCGCCGGCTGGAACAGGCTCGCCGAGGTCTCCAAGCCGATCATCACCGCGGTCAACGGCTTCGCCCTCGGCGGCGGCTGCGAGCTCGCGATGATGGGCGACATCCTCATCGCCTCGGAGAAGGCGAAGTTCGGGCAGCCCGAGATCAACCTCGGCGTGCTGCCGGGCATGGGCGGCTCCCAGCGGCTCACCCGCGCGATCGGCAAGGCGAAGGCGATGGACCTGTGCCTCACCGGCCGCATGATGGACGCCGAGGAGGCCGAGCGCTCCGGGCTCGTGGCCCGGGTGGTGCCGCACGAGGAGCTCGCCTCGACGGCGCGCGAGATCGCGGAGACCATCGCCGCGAAGTCGCTCATCGCCGCGGGCATGGTCAAGGAGGCCGTCAACGCCGCCTTCGAGACGAGCCTGGAGCAGGGGCTGCGATACGAGCGCAGGCTCTTCCACTCCTCGCTCGCGACCGCGGACCAGACCGAGGGCATGGCCGCCTTCATCGAGAAGCGCACGCCGCAGTTCACCGATTCCTGAGCAAGCCTTCAGCGCCCGCCCCGTGTGCTCGCGGGGCGGGCGCTGTGCGTGCGGCGCGCGCTCCTCGGTTCCGCCCCATGCCCGCCGCCACGCCGACCGAACTGTTCGAGCGTTCGACAACGCGCTAGGGTGGGGCCGACCCGTCACTGCCGACGCAGAAGGAGAACCATGTCGCTTCCCGAGGCCCTCGCCCGTCCCCTGAGCGTGCCCGTCATCGCGTCCCCCATGTTCATCGCCTCCGGCCTCGAGCTCGTCAAGGCCCAGTGCCAGTCGGGGATCGTGGGCTCCTTCCCCACCCTCAACGCGCGGCCCAAGGAGCAGCTGACGGACTGGTTCTCCGAGATCGAGGAGGAGAACGCGGCCTTCGCGAAGGCGAACCCGGAGCAGCCGGTGGGCCCCGTCGCCGCCAACCTCATCGTGCACAAGACGAACGACCGTCTCGAGCACGACCTCGGCGTGGTCGTCGACCACAAGGTGCCGGTCGTCATCACCTCGCTGGGCGCGCGCGAGGACGTCAACGCCGCGATCCACAGCTACGGCGGCGTCGTCCTCCACGACATCATCAACAACCGCTTCGCGCACAAGGCGATCGAGAAGGGCGCCGACGGCCTCATCGCCGTCGCCGCAGGTGCCGGCGGACACGCGGGCGCACTGTCCCCCTTCGCGCTCGTCCAGGAGATCCGCGAGTGGTTCGACGGTCCGCTGGCGCTGTCCGGTGCGCTCGCGCACGGACGCTCGATCCTCGCCGCTCAGGTGATGGGCGCGGACTTCGGCTATGTGGGCTCGGCCTTCCTCTCGACGCCCGAGGCCAATGTCGTCGACGACTACCGGGACATGGTCGTGGGCTCCTCGGCCTCCGACATCGTCTACTCCAACCTCTTCACGGGCGTGCACGGCAACTACCTGCGGGGCTCGATCGAGCGGGCCGGGCTCAACCCGGACGATCTGCCCGTCTCCGATCCGTCCAAGATGACCTTCGGCTCCGACCGTGATGCGAAGAAGCCCAAGGCGTGGAAGGAGATCTGGGGCTCGGGCCAGGGCATCGGCACCATCAGCGAGTCGGTCTCCGCGCGCGATCTCATCGCGCGCCTGGCGGCGCAGTACGCCGAGGCGCAGGCGGGCTCCCGCGTGCTCGTCTGAGCGCTCACAGGCATGTGCGGGCGGAGGCCCCGGAGGGACATCGTGCTCCTCCGGGGCCTCCGCCGTATGCGGCGGGCGCCCGCCGGCTCAGCCCCACCCGGCGGGGGGCTCACGGGATCAGCCTCGCGGGCTCAGCTGTGCAGGCTCACGTACCGGTGCAGGCGCTCGATGCCCCTGCCGTCCGCCGGAGCCGAGGCGAACGCCGCCTCCAGCTGTGCGCGCACCGCGGAGGCGTCGAAGGACTCGCCGATCACCACGAGCACACTCTCCGGCTCTTCCTCCCCGCTCCCGGCAGCAGCCGAGGAGGCGGGTGACACGTAGACGGTGGGGCCGACCGCCTGCACCCCGTAGGAACGCGGCCTCCCCCGCTCTCGCACCGTGAGCGCGCCCTTCACGCGGTAGACGCCCTGCGGCAGATCCTCGAGCAGGTCGAGCACCGCGCCGGGGTCCGCGCAGCCCGGAGAGGTCACGGTCACCGACATCGCGTGGCGGTGCGGGAGAGCGGACTCGTCGAGCGCTGCCAGTGCGGCGCGGTCGCGCTCTGCATGCGCCTCGCGCAGCAGATCCCAGACGGGAAGGACTCCCTGGCCGGAGATGGGCTCGTCGCCGGCTGCGGCCTCGGCGGAACTGCGGGAGCCCGGGTCCATGAGCAGCAGCGGATCGAGGCGGCCGAACGAGGTGCCCGTGACGAGCGCCCGCGGATTGCGGGAGTGCACCCGGGCCCGCACCGTCTCCACCGCACCCTCCCGCTCACCCTCGGGCAGCTGGTCGAGCTTGTTCACCACGACCAGGGTGGTGGCGGCGTAGCGGACCGGGGCGGCCTCCCCCGTGTCCACGGTCGAGGCGTGCATGAGGGCGTCGACGACGTCCACCACCCCGGCGAGGTGGAAGCGATGACGCCCCCAGCGGCTCACCATGCGCGCGAGCGTGAGGGGCTCGGCGAAGCCGCTCGATTCGACGATGATCGCGTCGAGGGCGAGCCGCGGTTCGGCCAGACTCACGAGCGCCTCCTCGAGCGCGCTGGTGTCGCTGAGGCAGCAGATGCAGCCGCCGGAGATCGAGACGGGCTCACTCACCTGGCCCGCCACGAGGCCCGCATCCACATTGAGGTCGCCGAAGTCGTTGACGACCACGCCGACCCGGGAGTCCGGATGCCGCAGGAGGTGGTTGAGCAGGCTCGTCTTCCCCGCGCCCAGGAAGCCGGTGAGCAGGATGACGGGGACGGCGCCGGGCCGGGCGCTCCTGCCGGCTTGGGGCATGGACGGACCTCCTGTGTGTGCTGAGCCTGCTGAGTCTGCGGTGCGCGCCCATGCTCCCACACCGGCGGAGGGATCGGCGTGGCCTCGACAGGCGCGGATTCCGGCGGACGTGGCTGCGGCGGGATCCTGTGCCCTGAGCGCCGGTGCGGCACGCTCAGGTGCGGCACGCTCAGACGCAGCGGGCATAGGCTCAGCACTATGACGGCCCTGTACGCATGTGCCTATGCGCTCATCTGGTCGACCGGCTTCGTGGTGGCGCGCTTCATCGACGGGGCGGTCGAGCCCACGATGTTCCTGTTCCTGCGGTTCTCCCTCGCCGCCCTCGCGCTCTTCGCGCTGTGCGCGCTGCTGCGCCCGCGGATGCCGCGGCTGCGGGAGGCCGCGCGCCATGTGGGCGTGGGCGCCCTGCTCAACGGCGTGTACCTCTGCCTGGGCTACCTCGCGGTGGCGCAGGGACTCCCCGTCTCGGTCATGACGCTGCTGGGCGGATGGCAGCCGGTGCTCGCGCTGCTCGTCGTCGCCGTCCTCGCCCGCCGGCTCCCCGGGCGTGCCGTGCTCGCCGGCGTCCTGGTGTCCCTGGCCGGGGTCGCCCTGGTGCTCCTGCCCGGTCTGCGGACGGGAGGGGGCGAGGGCGTCGGTGCGCTGACCCTGGTGCTCGGGCTGGCCTCGGTGACGGCGCTGACGCTGGGCGTGCTCGCGCAGTCACGGGTGAGGGGGACGGCCCTGCTCCCCGCGGTCGCCTGGCAGGCCGCAGGCGGTGCCGCAGTCTCGGGTGCGGTCGCCCTCTCCCTGGGCGACCCGTGGCCGGCGTGGAGCGGCACCCTGGCGGCGGCGCTCACATGGTCGGTGCTCGGCATCTCACTCACCGGGATGCTCCTCATGGTCCACCTCACCCGCAGCCGGGGCCCGGTGTTCATCTCGGTCCTCGTGCTCACCGCTCCCCCGCTCGCCGCGCTCGAGGCCTACCTCCTGTTCGGGGAGACCGTCACTCCGGTGCAGGGAGCGGGGATCGCGGTGGCGCTGTGCGGGGTGGGCATCGCGCAGCTGCGCAGAGGAGAAGGCCGGGCGGGGTGAGCGGCCAGGGCTGAGAAGGGGACGAGCCCTCACCGGCGCCGCGTGAGAGACCACACCGCCGCCGCGATCGAGGCGGTGCACCACAGTGCGAGCACCACGACCGCGCGGGCGGGCACCTCGAACGCGTCCGCGGCGAGCCCCGCGCGCACGGCCTGCGCCATCGGTTCGAAGGGCAGGACCGAGTGCACCGCCTGCGCCCAGTCCGGCATGCGCTCGGCGGGGAAGGACACCGGGGTGAACAGCAGGATCCCGAACACGAGGAGCTGGCTGGCGAGCATCGCCACCTGCGGCGGGAGGAGCACTGCCAGGGCGTAACCGAACGAGGCCGCCGTGAGTGAGACGGCGAGCAGCGCGAACGGCAGCCAGGGCGCTGGGGAGAGCGCGAGGTCATAGTGCCAGATGCCCACGAACACGGCGAGCACGAGGCCCGGCAGCGCGATGAGCGTCCACATCGTGAGGTCGGCGAGGAGGAAGACGCCCCGCGGCACCGGCAGGGTGTGCAGCCAGGCGAGGCTGCCCTCGCGCTTGCCGTTCGCCACCTCCTGCGGCGTCATGACGAGCCCCACCGTCACGAGGGTGATGGTGGGCGCGCCGGTCGCGAGGAAGAGCGCGGCCTCAGGCGTGAGATCGCCGGCGAGGAAGCCGAAGCCGATGATGGTGGCGGTCGCCAGCAGCACCTGCACGACGACCATGAGGGGGAGGTACGCGAGCGAGCGGCGGATCTGCCACTGGATGAGCAGGCCGGTCTGGGCCAGGGACAGCCGCCATGACCAGCCCTGTGGCATCGCCGCCTCCGGGCTGTGCAGGGCAGCGGGCGACGGGCTCGCATCCGCCGCTCGGGAAGCGTCGGCCTCCGAAGCGGTGGTCCCGGTGGCGGAGATTCCGTGCGGGGTGGTCATGAGAGTGCCTCCTCATAGGCAGGTGCGGAGTCAGGGGCGTCCTCGCGGCAGCCCACCAGCTCCAGATAGACGTCTTCGAGGCTCAGCGGTGCCGGCGCGGATGCCATGGGGGCGGCGTCCGCGCGCATACCCTCCGGTATGAACTCAGCCGGGCGGGCGGGACCGGACTCCTGCGCACCGGCGGGACCGGCGGAGTCCGCGCGGCGCCTCCGCACCTCCGCGGAGAGCTCCTCCGGCGTGCCGGCTGCGACCACGGAGCCCGCATCGAGGAGCACGAGGCGGTCCACGGAGGATTCCGCCTCACGCACGTTGTGGGTGACGAGGAGGACGGCGGCGCCCTCATCGGCGAGCCGTCTGATCTGCCCCCACAGCAGCCGCCGGCGCATCGGATCGACGTCGTTGGTGGGTTCGTCGAGGATCACGAGGCGGCCGGGGACCACGGCGGCCATGGCGAAAGCGGTGAGGCGCGCCACTCCCCCGGAGACGTTCTGGGAGGGACGGGAGGCCCACTGCTCCAGTTCGAGGGCGGCGAGGAGCTCACCCGCCCGCCGGGACACCTCGCGCCGTGTGCCGCCGCGGATGCGTCCCACCAGGTTCACCGCGGTCCGCGGGCTGAGCCCCGTGATGGGGACGTTCGCCTGCGCCTGCACGGAGACCAGACGACGAGCCTCGTGCGGTGCGGCGACGGCATCGCAGCCGGCCACGCGGATGCTTCCGCCGTCCGGCCGCAGCAGGCCCACGATCTGGTTCACGAGGGTCGTCTTTCCCGCTCCGTTGTGGCCGAGCAGTCCCACCACCTCGCCCGCGCGGGCGGACAGTGACACGTCGTTCGTGGCTCGCACGCCGCGGCGTCCGGGGTAGGTCTTGCTCAGATGTCCGATGTCGAGGACGGTCGCGCTCATGGGCGCCTCAGCTCCTTCGCTGTCGTCGGCCGGGAGGCCGGTTCGTCGGGCGGCACGCGGGCTTCTGCGCCCGCGGGGTCCCGGGAGGATGCGATCCGATCAATCATCCCCTGCGGAACATTCCACACGGTATCATTCACATAAGTATAAGACCAGATGGAATCTGCAGCCCGTCCGGTATCCCTGCGGCGGTAGACTGACGGAATGAAGGAGCGCAACGGAGAGTCCCCGGACGACGGAGGTGTGGGCGCGGCAGCGCGCGCACTGCTGGACGCGGCCACTCAGCTGTCACGGACACTGAGCGAGGAGACCGTCACACGGGCCACAGAGCAGACCAGCTCGAAGGTGAGCGCAGCACTGCGGGAGGCGGCGGAGACGCTGGAGCGGATGCCCCGGAAGCCGGCCGCCCGCGGGCGGTCCACGCGGCGGGAGCTGCTCGCGGCCGCCGGCAAGGTCTTCGCGGAGAAGGGCTTCCACGCCGCATCCCTCGGCGAGGTCGCCGCACGGGCCGGGTACACGAAGGGTGCGATCTACGCGCACTTCTCCTCGAAGGACGAGGTGATGCTCGCGCTCATACGGGAGGCGACGGAGGTGGGGGGGTCCGCGCCGGGCGGCACAGCCGAACCGATGCGAGCCCGGCCCCCCGAGGATGCCGAGAGGAGGGGAAAAGCCTCGGACGCGGCCTCCGAGTGGTCCGAGTCCGAGAGCATCGACGCCCTTGCCGGCGCCCTCGGAAGGGGAGCGCTGGCCGAGGCCTTCGCGGCCGCGACCGAAGCGCCGGACGACGACGCAGGCGGCCCCGCACCCGTGATGACGAATCTCCTGCTCAGCGTCGAGATGATGGCATACGTGCTGCGCAACCCTGAGCACAAGGCCGAGTTCGCACCGCGCTTCCAGGAGACCATGGAGCATCTGGCGCTGGGACTGCGTGCAGCCGTCCGCATCCGCACGGGCGAGGAGACGGACGGCGGCGGCGCCGATGCAGCACCCGGCCCGGCCGAGATGAGCAGTGCCATCGCCTTCGCCTCGATCGTGAACATGGCCGGCCTCTACGGCGCCCTCGGCGTTCCGGCCGTCACACCCGAGGGCACCGCGGAGGTGATCGACCGGATGCTGGGGCTGGAGGGGTGAGCGGCCGAGCGGGACGCGGCACGCGCACCGCCCTCCGAGCAGACCCCGGTCCGGCCCCAGCACGCCCGCCGGACTGCGCGTCCGGTCGAGGAGGCGACACTGGACGCAGCCGCCGCTGCGCAGTACGCTGACCCCCACTAAGACAAGGTCACTTGTATTTCTGCGAAGGGGGACCCGATGCAGGACATCACGCAGAAGGACGTGGTCAAGGCGCTGCGGAACGCCCCGTGGATCATGGTGACGACCGCGCGCCGCGATGGGAAGGTCCGGAGCCTCGCCGAACTCGTGAAGTCCCGCATCACCGGCAGCACTCCGGCGGGAGGGTCCCAGACGATTCGGCTCTGACCGGGCGCACGCCCGGCACAGGACGACAGCGACGGAGGAGCGAGATGCGCGCAGTGACATGGCAGGGCACCCGCGAGGTGTCCGTCGAGACGGTCCCGGACCCGGTGCGGAAGAAGGCGAACGACGCGATCATCGAGGTGACCTCCACGGCCATCTGCGGCTCGGACCTCCACCTGTACGAGGTGCTCGGCCCGTTCATGGACGCCGGGGACGTCATCGGCCACGAGAGCATGGGCCGCGTCGTGGAAGCCGGACCGGAGTCCGGGCTGACGGAGGGCGATCGCGTCGTCGTCCCGTTCCCCATCGCCTGCGGGAGGTGCTGGATGTGCCGCCGCGGACTCACGACGCAGTGCGAGACCACGCAGGTGCGCGAGTACGGCTCGGGTGCCGCCCTGTTCGGCTATTCGCGCCTCTACGGCTCCGTGCCCGGCGGGCAGGCCGAGTACCTGCGAGTGCCGCATGCGGACTTCGGACCGATCCGGGTGGGCGAGGAGCTGTCCGACCACCGGTATCTCTTCCTGAGCGACATCCTCCCGACCGCCTGGCAGGGCGTCGCCGACGCCGGCGTGGGCGAGGGCGACTCGCTCGCCGTCTACGGGCTGGGGCCGGTCGGTCAGTTCGCGGCCCGCATAGGTCGGCACCTGGGAGCGCGCGTGTTCGGCATCGACCCGGTGCCGGAACGGCGCGCCATGGCCGAGCGACACGGCATCGAGGTCTTCGACGCCCAAGCTGACGCCTCCGACCGGATACGGGAGGAGACGCAGGGCCGCGGCCCGGACGCCGTCGTCGACGCCGTCGGCATGGAGGCCCATGGATCGCCGGGCGCGCGGCTGGCGCAGAAGGCCGCCGGAGCCCTCCCGGACACACTCGCCCGCAAGGCGTTCGAGACCTCCGGGGTGGACCGTCTGGCCGTGCTCCATTCGGCGATCGACCTGGTCCGCCGCGGCGGCACGGTCTCCCTGAGCGGCGTGTACGGCGGCATGGCCGATCCGCTGCCGATGCTCACGCTCTTCGACAAGCAGATCCAGCTGCGCATGGGCCAGTGCAATGTGAAGAAGTGGATCGACGATCTGCTGCCGCTGGTCGAGGACGCGGCCGACCCCCTGGGGGTCGACGACCTCGCGACCCACCGCCTGCCGCTCGAGCAGGCCCCGGACGCGTACGAGATGTTCCAGAAGAAGACGGACGGCTGCATCAAAGCGGTCCTCGACCCGACCGCGGCATGAGCCCGGACGCCGTCGGCACGACAGCCCGTCTCTGGCGGGCGCAGGATCCCCTCGGGTCCGCGCTCCCCCGCCGCCGGTTCGATGCGCTCGTCATCGGCGGCGGACTGACCGGCCTCGCCGCCGCCCTGCTGCTCGCACGAGAGGGCGCGGACGTCGCACTGTGCGAGGCGCGGAGCGTGGGTGCGGGCGCCAGCGGTGCGACCACCGCGAAGACCACCCTGCTGCAGGGCACACGCCTGTCCGAGCTGGCCCGACGGCACGGCCCGGAGACGGCCGCCGGCTACCTGGAGGCCTCCCGGTGGGGGCAGCGATGGGTGCGCAGCTTCTGTGCGGATCACGGTGTCCCGTTCGAGACCGCCGCGGCCTACACGTTCGCACTCACGGAGGACGGGGCGGAGGCCGTGCGGCGGGAGCATGCCGCAGCCCGAGAACTCGGGCTGGCTGCGGACCTCCACCCGACGCTCGACATGCCGTTCCCCGTGCACGGCGCGGTCGGACTGCCCGGGCAGCTGCAGATGGACCCGTCCGATCTGCTCGCCGGACTCGTTCGGGCCGCCGCCGAGGCCGGGGTCGCCTTCGCGGAGCGCACCCGGGTCACGGGCCTCCGCCCGGGCACCGACGGGGTACGCGTGACCGCCCGGAGCCCGGATCGCCGCCTCGAGGTCACCGCCGATCACGTCATCGTCGCGACCGGCTCGCCCGTGCTGGACCGCGGGTGGCTGAGCGCGCGGACGGTGGCACACCGGTCCTACATCTGCGCGTTCCGGGTCGACGCCGCCCCGGGCGGCGGCAGCGTCCTGCCGGAGGGAATGCTCATCTCCGCCGAATCCCCGGCCCGTTCCCTCCGCACCGCCCTCCTCGGCGACGAGCGGGTGCTCATGGTGGGCGGAGAGGGCCACCGGACCGGAGCCGCCGGCGATGCGCGCGACCGCGTCGCGGAGCTGATCCGGTGGACCGGGGAGCACTATCCCTCGGCGATCCGCACGCATGCCTGGTCGGCCCAGGACCACCACCCGGCAGGCGGTCTGCCGTACGCGGAGGCCCTGCCGCACGGCGCCGGCCGGATCATCGCCGCCGGCGGCTACGCGAAGTGGGGCATGACGAGCGCGCCCGCGGCCGCGCGCATCGCCGCAGACCTCGTCGTGGGCCGCAGCCCGCGCCTCGGCTTCGGCGGGTCCGCAGCCTTCCGGAAGGCTGCGGACACCCTCACATCGGCCGCCTCGGGCATCCCCCACATCGCCGCGGCCGTGACGGACCGTCCCGATGACGGCCCCCTGTGCGGCGTGCGGCGACTGTGCACGCATATGGGCTCGCCCCTGGCGTGGAACGAGGCCGAACGGACATGGGACTGCCCGCTGCACGGCTCCCGCTTCTCCCCCGACGGCGCCGTCCTCGAGGGGCCGGCGACCCGGAGCCTGCACCGCACCTGACCGCCCGCGAACAGGAAGGCATCACGATGACGAACGAAGCGAACGACCAGGTCGCCGATCTCCTCGTCCGCCGGCTGCGCGACTGGGAGGTCAGCCGGGTGTACGGCTACTCCGGCGACGGCAACAACCCCCTGCTCGGCGCGCTGCGCCGGTCGTCCGACGGGCCGCGCTTCATCAGCGCCCGCCACGAGGAAGGGGCGGCCTTCATGGCCGTGGGCGCGGCGAAGTACGGCGGCGGGGTGGGCGTCGTGACCTCGACGCAGGGGCCGGGCGCCGTCCACCTCCTGACCGGCCTCTACGACGCGAAGCTCGACAGCGTCCCGGTCGTGGCGCTCGTGGCACAGCAGCACCGCAGCGTGCTGGGCTCCGACTACCAGCAGGAGATCGACCTGCAGAACCTCTTCGGCGACGTCGCCGCCCCTTTCGTGCAGCTCGTCGCCTCTCCGGAGCAGGTCCCCATGGTCATCGACCGGGCCTTCCGCTCTGCGGCGGCGCGCCGCCAGCCGGCCGTCGTCATCCTCCCGCATGACGTGCAGCAGGCCCCCGCACCGGAACTCGGGCAGGCGCACGGCGAGGTCGTCACCGAGCCGCGCTGGGCGACGGGCCGCGTCCTCCCGGATGAGCGGGACCTCGATGCGGCGGCGGAGGTCATCGAGGCCGGCGAGCGGGTGGCTCTGCTCGTGGGCCAGGGCGCGCGGAATGCGTGGCCGGAGGTCGTGCAGTTCGCCGAGAGGACCGGCGCCGGGATCACGACCAGCCTCCTCGGCAAGCCGTACGTGGACGAGCGCCACCCGCTGGCCGCCGGAACGATGGGACATCTGGGCACGGATGCCTCCGCCCATGTGCTGCAGGGCTGCGACACCCTCGTCATAGTGGGGTCCAACGACCCGTGGACGGAGTTCTACCCGCCTCCGGGGGCCGCCCGCGCCGTGCAGCTCGACATCGATCCGGCGATGCCGGCCAATCGCTATCCGGTCGAGGTGGGCGTGATCGGCGATGCGGCTCCGACGCTGCGGGTTCTCTCCTCACGGCTGCGCGAACGCGGCAGGACTCCGTGGCGGGAGGAGGTCGAGGCCGCCTGCGCGCGCTGGAGCGAGACGGCCCGGCTGCGCAGCGAGGTGGCGGCGGATCCGCTCAACCCGGAGCTGGTCGTCCGAGCATTCGGCGCGCGCCTGCCGGACCGCGTTCATCTGGCGGTGGACGTCGGCAGCTCCGTCTACCACTATGTCCGCCAGGTGAGGCTCCCGACGGAGGGGCACGCGCATCTGTCGAGCACGCTCGCCAGCATGGGCTGCGGGATCCCCTACGGCCTCGCCGCGAAGCTCGAGGCTCCGGACGCCCCCGTCGCGGTGATCATCGGCGACGGCGGATTCCAGATGCTGGGGGTCAACGAGCTGATCACCGTCGCGGCGCTGCACACCGAATGGGAGGATCAGCGGTTCGTGATCCTCGTGCTCGGCAACCGGGACCTGTCGGAGGTGACGTGGGAGCAGAGGGAGATGGAGAACCACCCGCGCTTCGCCTCCTCGCAGGATGTGCCGCAGTTCGACGCGGCCGGCTATGCGGAGCTGCTGGGACTCACCGGCCTCCGGGCGGACGGACCCGAGTCGCTGGAGAAGGCGCTGGATGCCGCATTCGCCGCCACCGCACCCGTCGTGATCGATGCGAGGACCGACGGCGACGTACCGCTGCTCCCGCCGCCCCCTCACGTCGATGCGAAGGTCGAGGGCATCCGCGCAGCGCTCGCCGCCGAGGGCGAGGCGGGCGTCCACGCACTCTCACTGCTGGACGAGTATCTGGCGATCAACCGCGGGACGGTGTGAGACCGGGGGCTCTCCCCGGCGGAAGGGCCCCGGCAGGCGAAGGCCCCCGGCGGCGGGACGGTGGAGTCCGCCGTCTCGCCGCCGGGGGCCTTTCCGGTCCGGGCTCGCGTGATGCGCCCGAACCTGCGCTCAGCGCTCCGTCGCGGCGCTCAGCTGCCCTGCAGCCGCGCGGCCAGCATCTTCTTGCCCTGCTCGCCGGCGGTGCGGTTGTTGTCCTGGATCCGACGGAACCAGTCGGCGAGCTCCTGATCGCCCTGCTTCTCCGCATCCTGGATGTAGGTCTCGAGCTTGAAGACGTTGTGCAGGGAGGCCTCAAGCACCCACACGAGGTTGTAGTTCTTGTCCTTCAGAGGCGACTGCGGTTCCTGAGCCACGATTCTCATCTCCTTGCGAGGACTTCCCAAGCGGTTCCGCTTGGAGTCCCCACGCTACGAGGTGATCGCCGAACATTCAAGACACCTTGCTTTAATCAGAAGACGGGGCCGGCGGCCGGGACCGCGCGAGCGCGGCGCGGACCAGTCCCGTCGCATCGGCCTCACCGCAGAGCGCACTGCGCTGCAGCGCCGCATCCGAGCCGCCGCCCATGATCTCGGCGATGCCCGCCTCGACCGCCGCGGCGTCGCCCCATTCGCTCAGGATCGGCCGGACGTGCGAGAGCAGCCGGCCCACGACTGCAGTCGCGGAGGCGGGCAGGCCCGTTGCCGGGTCGACGAGATCGCCGTCGACACCGAAGCGGCTGGCTCGCCACATCCACACTCGCAGGACCTCGGTGTCAACCTCCGGCACAGGCCGGCCAGACCGCCAGTCGCGCACCGCAGACTCGACAAGCGCTCGCATCAGCCCCGCGATCACGACCGTCCGCTCGGAGGACAGGCTGATGTCCGCGACCCTGAACTCGAGAGTCGGCGCATGGTGCGACAGCCGCGCATCGAAGTAGAGCATCCCCTCGTCGAGCGGCACGCCGGAGTCCAGCAGTCTGCGGCGGTGCGCCTCGTAGGCCGCAGCAGAGCCGAAGACGGGCGGCGGCCCCGCTGTCGGCCAGCGCGACCAGAGCTGATACCTGTAGCTTGCGTAGCCGGTGTCGACCCCGTCCCAGACCGGGGAGTTCGCGCTCAGCGCCAGGAACGCAGGCAGCCATATGCGGACCCGATCGAGGGCCGCAACACCCTCCGCGGAAGACGCGACGGCGACGTGGACATGCAGGCCGCATGTCAGCTGCTGGACAGCGGTGAGACCGAAGGCCCGCCCGATCGCGCGGTTGCGCTCACCGCCGGAGAGCGTGCTGCCGTGCCTTCCCGGCACGACCGGGAGCGCCGCCGCCCGAGCCTCCACCGCCGCCGCAGCGCGATCGACGAGCTCGCGCCCGCGACGCACGGCTTCGATCTGGGCCTGGAAAGTCTTCTGCGGCGGCGCTGCCACCTCGATCTGCTCGCGCTTGAACTCCACGGTCACCTCGAACGCACCCGCGGCATCCGCCTCGAGGGACTCGACCGCCGCATCGCCCCGCGGCACCGGCAGCAGCGTCTCCGCATCGACCACGAGGAACTCCTGCTCCACTCCGAATCTCCGCACCGGATCACCGCACCTTCCGTTCACCCCGCACCGCCCTCGCGGTCGCATCGGGCGCACCCACGGCTCCGCACATACCGCACCCTCACTCTAATCCGACAAGATGGGTTGCGGGAGATCATTCCGGGGAGGGTGTGGCCGGGGCGACCATCGAGCGGCAGCGCTTCACCACGTCGACCAGATGCGGCACCGGGGCGCAGCACCCGCAGCCCACTGCACTCGGCAGTGCACTATACTGCACTCATGGATGCGGAATCGCTGGCTGCCGTGATCGGATCGCGGGTGAGACACGAGCGGACCGAGCGGGGCTGGACGCTGGATCGGCTCGCCGAGGCCGCCAATGTGAGCCGCCGGATGGTCGTGAACGTCGAACAGGGGACGGCGAACCCCAGCATCGGGGTCCTGCTGCGTCTGAGCGATGCCCTGGGGGTGGGGCTCCCCGCACTGGTGGAACCACCGCACCGGGAACGGGCCAAGCTCACTCCCGCCGGTGAGGGAGCCGTCCTGTGGAAGGGCGCCGCAGGCGGGCGAGGCGTGCTCGTCGCCGGCACCGAGCCGCCCGAGGTCGTCGAGCTCTGGGACTGGACGCTCGCCCCGGGCGAGGAGCACGCGAGCGAGGCCCACACCCAGGGAACCAGGGAGCTCCTGCAGGTGCACGAGGGGACGCTCGTCCTCACCGTGGGACAGGAGGCCTTCACCCTGGCTCCCGGCGATGCGCTCGCGTTCACCGGCGATGACGAGCACTCCTATGCCAATCCCGGCACCATCCGCACCCGCTTCTCCCTGACCGTCTACGAGCCCGGCGTCGGATCCGGGCACCGAACGGAGACCTCACATGCATGAGCAGACAGCGGCCGCCGAGGCCGCCACAGGACTCGATAGCGTACTCGCGAGCGCGCACATCGCGCCCGAGGTGACCCGGCTGCGCCCCGACTACCGCGTCATGCTGCTCGCCGTCGCCGGGATCGAACCGGCCCCCAGCGACCGGGTGAGCGAGGAGCTGCTGGTCGCCGCCGAGGCCCAGGCGGCGCACGTGCTCGCGCAGCAGCCCGCCACCGAGCTCCCCCATATCGCCGCCTGGCGCGAGGCGTACCGGGCATTCGGCGCCAAGCCGCAGCGGACGCGCAACAGCCTGGAGGCGCTCATGCGGCGGGCCGCCGCGGGGCTGCCGCGCGTCAACCGGCTCACCGATGTGTACAACGCGATCTCGGTGCTGCATCAGGTGCCCCTGGGCGGCGAGGACCTGGCCCGCTATCAGGGCGCACCACGGCTCATCCGGGCCACGGGGGAGGAGGCGTTCGACACGACCGCCGCGGGCGAGGCGGTGGTCGAGCATCCCGCACCCGGCGAGGTCATCTGGGGTGACGATGCGGGTGTCACCTGCCGCCGCTGGAACTGGCGCCAGTGCTCCCGCACGGCTCTCACGGACGACACGACGACCGCGGTGTTCATCCTCGACGCCCTCGCCCCGATGAGCGATGACGCCCTCACCGACGCGGCCGACGCCCTGGCCGACGCGCTGACCGGGCTCGGCCCGGATGTCCGCGTCCGGCGGCGGCTGATCGGCGCCTCGTGACAACTCCGCGCACCGGCACGGGGGCGGGCACCGCGGGAGTTCCGCCCTGGTCGATGGCCATCGCCGCGATGCTCGCCGTACAGCTGTCCAACGCCCTGTCGGTGAGTGTGATCGAGCAGATCGGCGCGGCCGGCACGGCATGGCTGCGCATGTGCTTCGGGGCGGTCTTCCTGTGGATGATCGCCCGCCCGGCGATCCGCTCCCTGCGCCGCCGAGACCTTCCGGCGCTGCTCGTGCTCGGCACGGTCACCGGGTTCATGACGACGCTCTTCCTCGCCGCCATCGAGCGCATCCCGCTCGGCACCGCGGTCGCGATCGAGTTCCTGGGCCCGCTGACGGTCGCGGGGCTGATGAGCAGACAGCGGAAGGCGCTGATCTGGCCGCTGCTCGCCTTCGCAGGCGTCGTGGCGCTCACCGAGCCCTGGCACGGAACCGTCGATCTCGCAGGCGCGGGGTTCGCCCTGGCCGCGGGCGCGTGCTGGGGGCTGTACAACGTGTTCACCCAGCACATAGGCGATCGGTTCTCGGGCATCAGCGGGCTCTCGCTCACGATCCCGATCGCGGCAGCGGCCACCCTCCCGTTCGGACTGCCTCAGGTCACAGGCGGCGATTTCACCTGGTGGGTGCTGCCCGCGGCCGCGGGGATCGCGCTGATCACACCGGTGATCGCCTTCGGACTCGAGATGCTCGCCCTGCGCCGCATGAACCACACCGCATTCGGCACCCTGCTCTCCGTCGAACCCGCCTTCGGCATCCTCATCGGGCTGCTCGTGCTCGCCCAGTCCCCCACCCCCATGCAGGTGCTCGGCATCGCCGTCGTGATCGTCGCGGGGGCCGCCGCACAGCGCAGCGGCGCACGCACGGCCGGTCCGGCTCCGGGCGAGGAGAAGGCGGTGACGCCGAAGGAGGCCCCATGACGGGCAGCCGATGCCCGGTTCGGCATCCATCATCAGAACAGAGAACCTCACGGCCGAACAGACCCTCGACGCTCAGGAGATCCCATGACCGACTACACGACCCTGCCGGCCGGCCTGCCCGTTCCCGAGGACGACGGAGCCGCCGACCACCTGCCGGGATCACCGCTGCCCGATCTGACACTGCCGATCAGCGACGGCGGCCGTCTGCGCCTGACCGACCTGGGCCCGGGGCGCACCGTGATCTACCTCTACCCGCTGACCGGACGGCCCGGGGTGGACCTGCCCGAGGGGTGGGATGAGATCCCCGGGGCGCGCGGCTGCTCGACCGAGGCCTGCGACTTCCGGGACCACTTCGCCGCGCTGCGCGATGCCGGCGCGACCGGGGTGTTCGGCCTCTCCAGTCAGGCCCCGGTCTATCAGGCCGAGGTGGTGGACCGGCTGCGGCTGCCGTTCACCATGATCTCCGACGAGTCGTTCGCGCTGGGCGACGCACTGAGCCTGCCGACGTTCACCGCGCCCGGGCATGACCGGTTGTATGCGCGGCTGACGCTGATCGTGCGGGACGGGGTGATCGAGCACGCCTTCTACCCGATCTTCCCGCCCAACACGCACGCGCAGCAGGTGCTGACCTGGCTGCGCGAGCACCCGGACCACTGAGACGACGACCGCGAGCACCACGAACCCGAGCAGGAGCCGCATGATGACCGACCCTTCGCCCGAGCCGAAGCGCTCGCGCACCACCCCGGACGAAACCCTGGGCGGGCGCCTGCACGATGCGTCCGTTCGCGGTTTCGCCTCGGACAACTGTTCGGGCGCTCACCCCCAGGTGCTACAGGCGCTGATCGCGGCGAACGGCGGACACCAAGCGGCGTACGGCGGCGATGACTACACGGCCCGGCTCCAGGCGGAGATGCGCGCCCGGTTCGGTGATCGCGCGGAGACCTATCCCGTCTTAAACAGCACCGGAGCCAATGTGCTCGCACTCCAGTCCCTGCTCCCGCGATGGGGTGCGGTGGTGTGCGCGCAGACCGCGCACATCAACGTCGATGAGAACGGGGCGCCCGAGCGCGTCGGTGGGATGAAGCTGCTGATGGTGCCCACCGAGGACGGCAAACTGACCCCGGAGCTGATCGACCGGGAGGCGTGGGGGTGGGGCGACGAGCACCGGGCCCAACCCTTGGCGGTCTCGATCACGCAGACCACCGAGCTCGGCACCTGCTACTCCGTCGACGAGGTCCGCGCGATCACAGCCCACGCGCACTCCCGTGGCATGCGCGTGCACATGGACGGTGCCCGCCTCGCGAACGCTGCGGCGACACTGGACGTCCCGGTCCGGTCGTTCACGAGCGATGCGGGCGTGGATGTGCTGTCGTTCGGTGGCACGAAGAACGGGCTCGTGTTCGGCGAATGCGTGGTGGCGCTGGATCCCGACGCCGCGCCGGGGCTGGTGTATCTGCGGAAGATGAACATGCAGCTCGCGTCGAAGATGCGGTTCGTATCCGCACAGTTCCTCGCGCTCCTGGACGATGACCTGTGGTTGCGGTCCGCGGCGCACGCCAACGCGATGGCGTTGCGTTTGCGCGCCGCAGTCGAGGGCCTGCCAGGGGTCGCATGCACGCAGGACACGCAGGCCAATGGCGTGTTCGCCACGCTGCCCGCAGGGATCGCCGACCGTCTCCGTACGCGGTTCGGCTTCTACGACTGGGATGCGTCGCGAGGCGAGGTGCGCTGGGTGTGCTCCTTCGACACGACCGAAGAGGATATCGACGCGTTCGCGGACGCACTCCGTGCAGAGCTGGCAGCGCCGGCCGCGCCCGCGAGCGAGAGTGCCCCGGTCCCGGGCCTCGACCCAGCTGAGAAGGAGCCCCGACACGATGCATGAAGTTCCCGCGATCGCCGAGACCCGGGTGAGCTATCCCGACGGTGCGCTCGCCTCCACCGGGGCCGTCGTCCATGTCGAAGCGGGCGAGCAGGGCGGCTGGGCCGTCGTGCTCGACCGCACCGCGTTCCATCCGGTCGATGCGTCATGGCCCGATCAGCCCGCCGACCGCGGCATCATGCGCTCCGGTGATTCCGAACTCAGCATCATCACGGCAGTCACCGGCGGTTTCCAGGACGGTGTTCTCGTCTACGGCGAGAACCTGTCGGCACGCCTCGGCACGCCCGGGTGGACGTTCTGCGTGGTCCACCTCGTCGATGGTCCTCCGCCCCAGGTCGGCGCTGAAGTGCGTATCGACGTGGACGAGGAGCACCGCGCTGCACTCTCTGCCGGGCACACCGCCTGCCACCTCGCAGCGCTGGCGCTGGATGCGGCCCTCGCCGACGCCTGGGGGAAACCCGTGAACGTAGATTCTCTGGGTAACCCGGCTTTTGACTCCCTTGCCGTCCAGCGTTCCGCGATCGAGGAGTTCAGTTCCGTCGACGTCTATCGGGTCGGCAAGAGTCTGCGCCGCAAGGGATTCCGCCCAGAGGCGCTCGAGGATCTCGAGAGCCTTGCCCACCGCATCAACTGGATACTGGGGGCTTGGGTCTCCACCGGCGCGACCGTGAGCATCGAACGAGCCGGCGACGAACTCTCGGCCCGCCGGACCTGGACCTGTCGCCTCCCCGAGAAGACCGCCACGATCCCCTGCGGCGGGACGCACCTGCGCAGCCTGTCCGAACTATCAAGCATCGAGGTGTCGCTCGACGCGACCCAGGTTCCCGGCGGGACGGCACTCGTCATGCGCACCACCGCCGTACCCCACCAGTGAGGACGTTCCATGCAGCACTCCACCCCCCACGCACACGACAGCGCACGGGACGACGCCGAAGGTACGACTCGCAGGTTCCGTCAGGTCGACGTGTTCGGCCAGGCCCCCTGCACCGGCAACCCGGTCGCGGTGATCCTCGACGCCGACGGGCTCGACGACGAGGCGCTGCGGAGGTTCTCGGTCTGGTCGAACCTCTCCGAATGCACCTTCGTGCTGCCTGCGACCGATCCGGGAGCGGACTATCGGGTGCGCATCTTCAGCCTGAACACGGAGCTGCCCTTCGCGGGCCACCCGACCCTCGGCACCGCACGCGCCTGGCTCGACGCCGGCGGCGTCCCGAAGCAGCCGGGCGTGGTGGTCCAGGAATGCGGGGCCGGCCTCGTCCCGATCCGCATCGAGGGCGACCGGCTCGCGTTCTCCGCGCCCGCGCGACTGCGCTCGGGCCCGGTCGACCCTGAGCTGGTGACCGCACTGATCGAGATCCTCGGGATCGAGCACGATCAGGTCGTGGACGCGGAATGGCTCGACAACGGGCCCGGCTGGGTGGGGCTCCTGCTCGACCACGCCGACACGGTGCTGGGTCTGCGCCCCGACGCCTCCGCGCACCCGGGCCGCTGGGATATCGGCGTGATCGGCGCCCACGACCCCGGCACGGAGACCGCGTTCGAACTGCGGGCGTTCTTCACCGAGGGCGAAGAACCCCTGCGGGAGGACCCGGTGACGGGCAGCCTGAACGCCGCCGCAGCGGAATGGCTCATCACCACCGGCCGCGCCACCGCCCCCTATGCCGCCGCGCAGGGCACCGCGATGGGCCGGCACGGCCGCATCCACGTCACCACCGACGATGACGGCACGCTCTGGGTCGGCGGGCGAGCCGACGCAGTCGTCTCAGGCACCGTCACCCTGTGACGCCTCGCCTGTGACCGGAGAGCCGTCGCTGTCCTGAGACTGCGTGCCAGGGCTGATGGAACGGGGGTGACAGCTGATCCGGCGCCGGCACCGGAATCCGGAGTGTTCTCCGGGGCGCGCTCGCCTGGAAGGTGCGCACGTGCCACTGACGTGCCACGCCGAACGGGTACTGATGTTCATCTGTGCTCTCCTCTGTCCTACGGATGGAGGCACGAAAAGAGGCCCGGACCCGCAGTTACCTGCAGGTCCGGGCCGCTCACCAGCCTTTACGGACTGTCAGCTGGACCAGGCGTCAGAAGTCCCAGTCGTCGTCCTCGGTGTTCTCCGCCTTGCCGATGACATAGGACGAGCCTGAGCCGGAGAAGAAGTCGTGGTTCTCATCGCTGTTGGGCGAGAGCGCGGACAGGATCGCCGGGTTCACGTCCGTGACCTCGCGCGGGAACATGGGCTCGTAGCCCAGATTCATGAGTGCCTTGTTCGCGTTGTAGTGGAGGAACTTCTTCACGTCCTCGCTCAGGCCCACGCCGTCGTAGAGGTCGTGGGTGTACTGCACCTCGTTCTCGTAGAGCTCGAAGAGCAGGTTGAACGTGTAGTCCTTGAGTTCCTCCCGCTTGGCCTCGTCCACGCGTTCCAGCCCCCGCTGGTACTTGTAGCCGATGTAGTAGCCGTGGACGGCCTCGTCGCGGATGATGAGGCGGATGAGATCCGCGGTGTTCGTGAGCTTGGCCCGCGAGGACCAGTACATGGGCAGGTAGAAGCCGGAGTAGAAGAGGAAGGACTCCAGCAGCGTCGAAGCGACCTTCCGCTTGAGCGGATCGTCACCGTGGTAGTAGGAGAGGATGATCTCCGCCTTGCGCTGCAGGTTCTGGTTCTCCGTGGACCAGCGGAACGCCTCGTCGATGTCCTTCGTGGAGCACAGGGTGGAGAAGATCGAGGAGTACGACTTCGCGTGCACGGACTCCATGAACGCGATGTTCGTGTAGACGGCCTCCTCGTGCGGAGTGAGCGCGTCCGGGATGAGCGAGACCGCACCCACCGTGCCCTGGATCGTATCGAGCAGGGTCAGGCCGGTGAAGACGCGCATCGTGAGCGTCTTCTCCTCCTCCGTGAGCGTCGACCAGGACGGCACGTCATTGGACAGCGGCACCTTCTCCGGCAGCCAGAAATTGGCGGTGAGGCGGTCCCACACCTCGAGGTCGACATCGTCCTGGATGCGATTCCAGTTGATCGCATCGACATGGGAGACGAGCGAGAGCTTCTCAGTCATGGCTTCCTCTTCAGGCCTTTCCTCGTGTGCGGGACCGTGTCATGGGGAGACCGGTGCGTGGTGCGGGTGCGCACGGCCGACCGTGCGCGGAGGCACCCGCCCGCACAGCGGCGGACGGGTGCCGAACCGGTGGTCAGAGCATGCAGGACACGCAGCCCTCGACCTCGGTCCCGGCCAGCGCGAGCTGGCGCAGACGGATGTAGTACAGGGTCTTGATGCCCTTCCTCCACGCGTAGATCTGGGCTTTGTTGATATCGCGCGTGGTCGCGGTGTCCTTGAAGAACAGCGTGAGCGAGAGGCCCTGATCGACGTGCTGGGTGGCCTCGGCGTACGTGTCGATGATCTTCTCGTAGCCGATCTCGTACGCGTCCTGGTAGTAGTCCAGGTTCTCGTTCGACATGAAGGGCGCCGGGTAGTAGACGCGCCCGATCTTGCCCTCCTTGCGGATCTCGATCTTCGAGGCCACGGGGTGGATCGAGGAGGTCGAGTTGTTGATGTACGAGATGGAGCCCGTGGGCGGCACCGCCTGCAGGTTCTGGTTGTAGATGCCGTGTTCGGCGACATCGTCCCGGAGGCGGGCCCAGTCCTCCTGCGTGGGGATGTGCACGCCGGCGTCCGCGAACAGCTGCGCAATCCGCTCCGTGCGCGGCTTCCACTCCTGTTCCGTGTACTTCTCGAAGTACTCGCCGGTGGCGTACTTGGACCGCTCGAAGCCGGCGAACGTGCGCCCGCGCTCCTTCGCGATCTCCATCGACGCACGCACCGCATGGTAGGCGACGGTGTAGAAGTAGATGTTCGTGAAGTCGAGGCCCTCGTCCGAGCCGTAGTGGATGTGCTCGCGAGCCAGATACCCGTGCAGGTTCATCTGCCCCAGACCCACCGCATGGCTCATGTCGTTGCCGCGCGCGATCGAGGGCACGGAGTCGATGTCCGAGGTCTCCGAGACCGCCGTGAGCCCGCGGATGGCGGTCTCGACGGTGCGGCCCAGGTCCTCGGAGTCCATCGTGAGCGCGATGTTGAGCGAGCCCAGATTGCAGGAGATGTCCTTGCCGACCGTCTCGTAGCCGAGGTCCGCATCGTAGCGGCTGGGCTCCGAGACCTGGAGGATCTCCGAGCACAGGTTCGACATCGTGATCTTGCCGTCGATCGGGTTGGCCCGGTTCACGGTGTCCTCGAACATGACGTACGGGTACCCGGACTCGAACTGGATCTCCGCCAGCGTCTGGAAGAACTCGCGCGCATCGATCTTCGTCTTGCGGATCCGCGCGTCGTCGACCATCTCGTAGTACTTCTCCGTCACGGACACCTCCGTGAACGGCACCCCGTAGACGCGCTCCACGTCATAGGGGCTGAAGAGGTACATGTCCTCCTTGCGCTTGGCCAGCTCGAACGTGATGTCCGGGATGACGACGCCCAGGGAGAGGGTCTTGATGCGGATCTTCTCGTCCGCGTTCTCCCGCTTGGTGTCGAGGAAGCGGTAGATGTCCGGGTGGTGGGCGTGGAGGTACACGGCACCGGCGCCCTGACGGGCTCCCAGCTGGTTGGCGTAGGAGAAGGAGTCCTCGAGCAGCTTCATCACCGGGATGACCCCGGAGGACTGGTTCTCGATCTTCTTGATGGGCGCACCGTGCTCGCGGATGTTCGTGAGCGAGAAGGCCACTCCGCCGCCGCGCTTGGACAGCTGGAGCGCGGAGTTGATGGAGCGGCCGATCGACTCCATGTTGTCCTCGATCCGCAGCAGGAAGCAGGAGACGAGCTCGCCCCGCTGCTTCTTGCCCGCGTTGAGGAAGGTGGGCGTCGCAGGCTGGAAGCGGCCTGCGATGATCTCCTCGACCAGCCGGGTCGCGAGCGTCTCGTCGCCGCGGGCCAGGAACAGCGCGACCATGACCACGCGGTCCTCGAAGCGCTCCAGGTAGCGCTTCCCGTCGAAGGTCTTGAGCGTGTAGGAGGTGTAGTACTTGAAGGCGCCCAGGAAGGTCTGGAAGCGGAACTTCTTCGAATACGCGAGCTGCGAGAGGTCCTTGATGAACTCGAACGAGTACTGCTCGAGCACCTCGCGCTCGTAGTAGTCGTGCTCGACGAGGTAGTCCAGCTTCTCCCTGAGGTCGTGGAAGAAGACGGTGTTGTTGTTGACGTGCTGCAGGAAGTACTGCCTGGCAGCCTGCCGATCCCTCTCGAACTGGATGCGGCCGTCCGCATCGTAGAGGTTGAGCATGGCATTGAGCGCGTGGTAGTCGAGGTCCGTCTCCTCGCGGATGACGGCTTCCACGTCGCGTGCGGCGCTGATGCTTGTCACAGTTCGTCCAATCCTCTGTCTACGTTCTCCGCGTCCCCGGGCATGCCGAGGAGCTCGAAGCGGTAGAGAACCGGCACCCCGCACTTGACGGACACGATGTCCGCCGCACGGCAGTAGTTCTCACCGAAATTGGTGTTCCCGGCTCCGATCACGCCCAGCAGACGCTCGCGGTTGGCCTTGATGTTGAGGAACTTGATGACCTGCTTGGGCACCGACCCCCGGTGGGGGCCGGCGCCGTAGGTCGGCGTGATGAGGACGAAGGGCTCGTCCACGACGGGCATCTCGTCCTTCGTCAGCAGCGGCAGCCGCCGCACCGGATGGCGCAGCTTCGCCGCGAAGCGATGGGTGTACTCCGAGGGACTCGAGTAGTAGACGACGAGCACTGCCCGTCACACCCTCAGGCCACCGAGGTCGAGGCCGCCTCCGCGGTGAGAGCGGCGATCTTGTCCGGGCGGAACCCGGACCAGTGGTCATCGTCCGTGACCACCACGGGAGCCTGCATGTAGCCCATCGCCTTGACCACGTCGAGGGCGCTCGGATCCTCGCTGAGATCCACGCTGCGGTATTCGACGCCCTTGGAGTCGAGGGCGCGGAAAGTGGCGCTGCACTGCATGCATGCGGGCTTCGTGTAGACAGTGACCATGGGGCTCTTCGACCTTCCTCCGCGGCCGTTCCCGGCGCTCTTCCCGCGGCTCTCCGCGTGAATCGCCCGAACGGCTCGACCACTAGATGTTGTGTTCGGTGACCAGCGTACTCCCATATGCTGTGCTTTTCCATCGCCTCCGACCTCGTCCACCGGTCCCACAGAACCCCGTCTCGAGTTCTCCACAGGGTGTGAATGACAGCCCTGTGGTTCGCTTCCCCACTGCTGCCGCGGAAGAGCGCGCGCAGGGCTCCGCCGCCGTCCCCAGGCCGTCCCCAGGATCGGCCGGATGAATCCACACGGCGTGTCTTCCCCGGCGAGCCCCAACTCACATCCGCGGCTGTTCCCGGACCGTCACACGGGCTGAGCACCCGCGTCCGCGGGTGCCGATACGGTGGGGGCAGCACACGGATGCACGGGCCCCTCCCGTGCGAGGAGGAGAGCACAGATGGCACGTCACCAGCCCGCCCCCGCGGACACCCGGGAGATCTCCGTCGCGGCAGAGGTGCTGGCCCGTGTCAAGGCCCATGTCGACACCTTCGTGGTGGGCCAGCAGCGGCTGCGCGAGACGCTGCTCATCGGACTTCTCACAGAGGGCCATCTGCTCCTCGAGAGCGTCCCGGGGCTCGCGAAGACCACGGCCGCGGCCAGCCTCGCCGGTGCGGTCTCGGCCTCTTTCGCCCGCATCCAGTGCACCCCGGACCTCCTGCCGAGCGACATCATCGGCACCCAGATCTTCAACTCCACCACGAACGAGTTCGAGACGAAGCTGGGCCCCGTCCACGCGCACATGGTGCTGCTGGACGAGATCAACCGCTCGAGCGCCAAGACGCAGTCGGCGATGCTCGAGGCCATGCAGGAGCGGCAGACCACTATCGGCGGGGTGCACCACCGGCTGCCCACCCCCTTCCTCGTGATGGCCACCCAGAACCCCATCGAGCAGGAGGGCACCCACCCCCTCCCGGAGGCCCAGCTCGACCGCTTCATGCTCAAGGACGTCCTCGCCTACCCCACCCCGGAGGAGGAGCTGGAGATCCTCAGCAGGCTGGACGCCGGGGTCTACGAGAACAGCCCCGAGCCCGCCTGCACCGTCAGCGAGCTGCGCTCCATGCAGGAGTCCGCGCGCCACATCTACATCGACCCGGCCATCAGCCGGTACATCGTCGAGCTCGTCTGGGCCACCCGCGCGGCCGAGCGCGTGCTGGGCCCGCGCGGCACGCTCATCGAGGCCGGCGCCTCCCCGCGCGCGTCCATCGCCTTCACCCGCGCCTCCCGGGCGCTCGCCCTCATCCGCGGCCGCAACTACGTGATCCCCGAGGACGTCAAGGACCTCGCGCACAGGGTCCTGGCGCACCGGATCGTCCTCACCTTCGAGGCGATCGCCGAGGGCATCACCGCCGCGCACCTGGTCACGGACATCCTCGGCCGGGTGAGGACGCCATGACACCCGCCCTCCTCCCCCGGATCCGCGCGCAGCTCACCCTGCACACCCGGCGGAGGGTCTCCGGTCTGCTGGAGGGGGGCCGCTCCTCCGTGTTCCACGGCCGCTCCCTCGACTTCGACGACCTGCGGGAGTACGTGCCCGGCGACGAGATCCGCGACATCGACTGGAAGGCCACGGCCCGCCACACCGCGCCTCTCGTCAAGCGCTACGCGGAGCACAGGCGGCTGCGCCTGGGGCTCGTGGTCGCCTCGGGCGCGACGATGGACGCGCTGTCCGCCGGCGGCGAGTCCAAGCGCGACCTCGCCATCCTGCTCGCAGGCATCGCCGGGTGGTTCGCCGTACGGGGCGGGGACGAGGTCTGCCTCGCCACGGGCGACGGGCACCGCACGCGGCTGAGCCGGCCGGAGTCCAGCGAAGCAGGCCTCGAGCACCTGCTGCGCCGCATCCTCTCCCAGCGCGGCACCGCGGACGCCCAGACCGTCCTGGACCACCTCGCCTGGCTGTCCACCCGGCTGCGCCGGCGCCATCTCCTCGTCGTCGTGTCCGATGAGATCGACCTCGACGAGGACTGCCTGCGCCTGCTGCGGCGCCTCACGGCCCACCACGAGCTGCTGTGGCTCACGGTCGCCGAGGCCGATCCCCTCGCGCTCGCAGCCGAGGGCGGCACCCCCTACGACGCCGTCGCGGCCCTGCAGGCCGCAGGCGGCAACGGGGTCCGAGTGCCCGCGGGAGCTCATGTGCCCGCAGGTCTCACCCCGGATGCGCGGCTGCGCGAGGAGTTCGCGCGCGCCGAGGAGCAGCGTCGGGCGCGCACCCACCGGGTGCTGCGCGCAGCCGGCGCGGTGCACGAGACCGTCGGCAGGACGGCAGAGGCCGTGCCCGCCTTCCACCGGCTCGCGGAGAGGCACCGCCGTGTCCGCTGACCTCCATCCGCCGCTCGCGGCCTCCGACCTGTGGCTGGTCGCCGCCGTCCTGGGCCTCCTCCTCGCCGTCCTCCTGGCCTTCCTGCCGCTCGCGCGCAGGCTGCGGTCCGCTCGCGCCGCGGTGGGACCGGTGCCCGAGCACGTGCGCCGCACCTATTCCGTGCGCCTGGACGAGGTCGAGCGCAGGGCGGAGGCCGGAGACCTGACGGGCCGGGCCGCGGCCCAGGAGCTCAGTGTGCTGCTGCGGGACTTCGCCGGTGCGGCCTGGGGGCTGCGCACCGAGCACATGACCGCGCGCGAGATGCACGAGCGCGGGGTGGGCCCGCTGGCCTCAGCCGTCGCCCGCCTCTACGCCGCCGAGTTCGGCCGCGAGGAGCCCGTCCGCGTCGATGAGGAGCTGCGCCTCGTCAGGGAGGTGGTGACGCGATGGTGACCCGCCCGCTGCTGCCGCTGGCCGTCGCCCTCGGGACCCTCGCCGTCATCGCTGTGGCCCTCGCCCTCGCCCTGCCCGCTCGCGCCCGAGGCCGGCTGCCGGTGGCCCGCCTCCACCGCCTCACGGCCCTGCCCGCCTACGCCCGGGTGCGCAGACGGGCGCTGCTGCGCGGCCTCGCGCTGCTCCTCGTCGCCGCGCTCACCTGCGGCTTCGCCCTCGCCGGCGTCTCCCGGCCCACCGAGCGGGAGACGATCAGCCCCAAGCGCCATCTGCGCGATGTCATGCTGTGCCTCGACACCTCCGGTTCGATGATCGGCTACGACGCGGAGATCATCGAGGCCTACGCCCGGATGGTCGACTCCTTCGACGGGGAGCGGATCGGCATGACGGTGTTCAACTCCACCGCGGTCACGGTCTTCCCCCTCACCGACGACTACGACATGGCATCCGAGTTCCTGCAGGACGCCTATGACGGCCTCACCACCTTCGGCACGGAGGGCCTCGACTTCCTCATGGCCACGCAGCCGCAGAACGTGCCCGGCTCGTCCCTCATCGGCGACGGTCTCGCCAGCTGCGTGGAGGCCTTCGACCGGCGGGACGAGGACCGCAGCCGCTCGATCGTCCTCGCGACGGACAACGAGCTCGCGGGCACCCCCCTGTTCAGCCTCGACGAGGCAGCCGGGATCGCCGAGGACGCCGGCGTCCGCGTCTACGCCCTCGCCCCCGAGTCCTGGTACTTCACGACAGCGCTCGACGAACTGGAGGCGGCCGCGGAGCGCACGGGCGGCGCCCTGCACTCGATGTCCGACGGGGCTGCGATCGACCGGATCGTGGCCTCGGTACAGGAGACGGAGGCCAGGCTCACCGACGGGCGCACCGTCACGCTGTTCCACGACCGGCCGCTCGTCCCGCTCTTCGGTGCGGGGCTGGGCACCCTCATCCTGCTCGTTGCGGCCTGGAGGCTGAAGCTGTGAACGACCTCGTCCTCTCCCCCGTGCTGCCCTGGCCCGTGCTCGCGGGACTCGCGGGGCTGCTCCTGGCCGGCTGCGCGGTGCTCGCGGTCCGCACCCGCGGCCGCCGGCTGCAGTGGTCGATGCGCGGTGCCGCCGTGCTCGTCCTCGCCCTCGCGCTCCTCCGGCCCGGCGTCCCCGTCCCGGGCGTCGCGGAGCGCGCGGAGAGCGCCCTCGACGTGTTCGTCGCCGTGGACACGACGGCCTCCATGATCGCCGAGGACTGGAACGGCGACGAGCCCCGCCTCAGCGGCGCGGTCGAGGACATCCGCCGACTCATGGAGCAGGCGCCCGAGGCGCGCTTCTCCCTCGTCACCTTCGCCTCGACCGCTCAGACCGTCGTGCCGCTGACCACCGACCATGCCGCGATGGGCTCCGCGCTCGAGGTGCTGCGGCCCGAGCTCACGCTCTACTCCTCCGGCAGCTCGATCACGGAGCCGGCCGCGCATCTGCGCACACGCCTGGAGAAGGCCGCGGAGGACCGGCCGGAGAACGCCCGCCTGCTGTTCTACCTGGGCGACGGCGAGCAGACCTCGGACGCGGAGCCGGCGCCCATGAGCGACCTCGCGGACCTCGTGGACGGGGGCGCCGTGTACGGCTACGGCACGGAGGCCGGGGGCCGCATGCTGGAGACGAGCAGCTACTGGGACGAGTCCGAGCCCGCCCATATCGAGGATCCCGAGACCGGTGAGCCTGCGGTCTCGCGCATCGACACCGCCGCGCTCGAGGAGATCGCCGGGGATCTGGGCGTGGACTTCGCGCATCGGGAGGCCGGCACAGACCCCGGCTTCGCCTTCCCCGAGGCCGACCGCATCGTCCAGGCCCGCGAGGAGAGCCGGGCCGGAGTCGCGGAGTACACGTGGGCGCTCTTCATCCCGCTCACGGTTTGGCTCGCCGCAGAGGCGGTGCTCGCCGCCCGCGGCCTCCGCAGGACCGGGCTGCTCAGCGGCGGCCGGCCGCGTGCGGCCGCTCCGACTCCCGCCGGTCCGCGCATCCCGGGCCCCTATGGCGGCGGCCCGCACGGCGGCGGGTGGGGACGATGAGCGCGGGCACCGGGGCTGTGTCCGGGCCGACGGGCGCGGGGACCGAGGCGCCTATCGCCGCAGGCACAGAGCCCGCCACGGGAGCAGGTGCGGCCTCGGGCGACGGGGCTCCGGCCGGGTCCACCGCCGGCACGCCGGCGCGCACCGGCCGCGGTCCGCGCACCGCGATGCGCGGACTGCTCCGCGGGTTCCTGCGCGGACTGCGCAGGTGGGCCGTGCTCATCGTGGTCATCGCTCTGCTCCTGGCCGCGGGTGCGTGGGCGGGGACCGTCCACTGGCAGCTCCAGTCCGCGCGCACCGCCTTCGCCGCAGGAGACCATGCGGCTGCGGAGTCCGCCGGGGAGCGCTTCCTCGAGCTCAGCCCGCTGGAGCGGCACAAGGGGCATTTCGCGATCGGCACCGCGCGCGCCGCGGAGGGCCGGCTGGACGAGGCGGACGCCGCGCTCGCACGGGCCCTCGAACTCTCCCCCGTCGCGGACGAGTGCGCGATTCGGCAGAACCTCGCGCACGTCCAGGAGGCCCAGGCGGGCGAGTTCCGCGAAGCCGGTGACACGGACGCCGCGAACGAGCGCTTCGACGCCGCGCGCACGACTCTCACCGAGGCGCCCGAGGAGTGCCGTCCCGAGGGCTCGGCGCAGGACGAGCAGATGGATGAACAGGAGCAGGGCGTCGACGAGGCGCAGGAGGCGATGAACAGGCCCGAGCAGACCGGCGGCGAGGGCTCCGGCGAGGACGAAGGCGAGGGTGCCGGCGACGGGCAGCCGGACGAGGGGGACGGCGGTGAGCAGTACGATGCCGAGGAGGGCGCGGACGGCGCAGGCGGGGATGAGGACAGCCAGGGCGCGGGGAGCGGAGGCGCACCGGACACGCAGCCGGGACAGACCTCCGAGGACGAGCGCCTCGACGAGCTGCGCGAACGCCGGAGGGCCTCCGAGGAGGAGTACGCGGAGTCGAACTCCGGGGAGGGCTCAGGGGTGCGCGGCCCGGGCGTGAAACCCTGGTGATCTGAGCTCCGCGGCTTTCGGCACCCGTCATCGCCGCTGTGCCACCATGGAACCTCAGCCCGATGCCGTGCCGAGACGAGGAGACGGACCATGTCTGCCGAACAGCCCAGTGACGATCGCCGGCCGCAGCCGCTGGGTCCGGCGGACTACAGCCTCACCCCGCGCTTCGCCGGGCCGCCCACCTTCGGACTCCTCCCGCGGCTCGACGAGGTCGGCGCCGCGCACCCGGGCTCCGCACCGGACGTGAAGATCGTGGGGGTGCCCTTCGACTCGGGCGTGAGCTACCGGCCGGGCGCACGGTTCGGCCCCGACCACATCCGCACCGCCTCCAAGCTGCTGCGTCCCTACAACCCGGCGATGGAGGTCAGCCCCTACGCCGTCCAGCAGATCGCCGACTGCGGGAACCTCGGGGTGAATCCCTTCGACATCGAGGCCGCGATCGCGGCGGTCGAGGAGAGCGCGAACGCCCTGCGCGCAGATGGCGCGAAGCTGCTCACCCTCGGCGGTGACCACACCCTGGCGCTGCCGAACCTCCGCTCCGTCGCACGGACCCACGGGCCGGTCGCAGTCCTCCACTTCGATGCCCACCTCGACACCTGGGACACCTACATGGGCGCGCCGTACACCCACGGCACGCCCTTCCGGCGCGCCGCGGAGGAGGACCTGCTCGATCCCGCGCGCTGCCTGCACGCGGGCATCCGCGGCCCCCTCTACGGCAGGGAGGATCTCGAGGCGGACGAGGTGCTGGGCTTCCAGATCATCCGCGCCGACGACTTCCAGGTCCAGTCCCTGCCCCGGATCGTGGAGCGGATCCGGGCGCGCCTCGGCGACGGTCCCGTCTACCTCTCGATCGACATCGATGCGCTCGACCCCGCCGCGGCGCCGGGCACCGGCACGCCCGAGGCCGGCGGCCTCACGAGCCGCGAGCTGCTGGGGGCGGTGCGCGGCCTGCGCGGGCTCGACATCGTGGGCGCGGAGATCGTGGAGGTCGCCCCCGCCTATGACCATGCCGAGATCACCGGGCTGGCCGCAGCCGCGCTCGGCTACGAGATCCTCTCGCTCTGGGCAGCCGCGCACACGGACGGTGCACGGGACCCGGAGCGGACGGCCTGCGCTCAGGGCGAGGGCACGCACACGGACGGTGACAGGGCATGAGCGCGGAGACTCCGCGCAACGGCGGGCTGGCGGTGGTCGCGGCCCTCGCCGCCCACGGCGTCGACACGGTGTTCGGCATCCCCGGCACCCACAACCTCGAGCTGTACCGGCACCTGCCGGCCCACGGCATCCGCGCGATCACGCCGCGCCACGAGCAGGGGGCAGGCTATGCGGCCGACGGTCACTTCCTCCTCTCCGGCCGGCCGGGAGTGGTGATCACGACCTCGGGCCCGGGTCTCACGAACGCGCTCACCGCCGCGGCGACCGCATACGCCGAGTCCCGTCCCCTTCTCCTCCTCTCCCCCGGCGTCCCTACGGGAGAGGAGGGCGCCGGTCTGGGGACGCTCCACGAGACCAAGGACGCTTCCGGAGCGCTCGACCGCCTGCTCGTCTCCTCCCGACGCGTCCGCACCGCAGAGGAGGCGGGGCAGGCGGTCGCCGAGGCCTTCGCGCTCTGGCGCACCCACCGGCCCGGTCCCGTGCACGTCGAGATCCCGCTCGACGTGCTCGAAGGGCCCTGGCGCGGTCCCGTCGCCGGCCCTCTGGCCACGGGTCACCGGCCCGTGGACGGGACCGTGCTCGGTGAGGCCGCGCATGCACTGGCCGGCGCCCGGAGTCCGCTCATCGTGGCCGGGGGCGGCACCAGGCATGCCGCAGACCCCCTCCGCAGACTGGCGGAGGCGCTCGATGCGCCCCTCGTCACGACCGCCAACGGCAAGGGCGTCCTCGACGAGGGCCATCCGCTCGCGCTGGGAGCGTCAGTCCGGTTCCGCGCCGTGCAGGAGGCCTCACGCGAAGCGGATGTGCTCCTCGTCCTGGGCTCGGAGCTGGGCGATTCGGATCTCTGGGGCGGGACGATCGGCCGGCGGGAGGCTCCGGTTCCCCAGCACGGTGGAGTGGCCGACCAGCAGACCGTGATCCGCTGCGATGTCGATCCCGGACAGCTGCACAAGAATCTGCGCGCGGACATCGTCCTGCCCGGGGACGCCGCGGACTGGGCCGAGGCGCTCGCCGAGGCGGTCTCGGTCGGGCGCACTCCCGCGGCCGTTGCGAGTGGGCGGATTCCCGAAGCGGCGGCGGACGGGCACACTCCCGCGGTGGCCGCGGGAGCGCGGGCGCCGCAGGACGCACCGGGCACGGCCGGTGCCGCACGCGTCCGGACGATCCTCCGCGAGGCAGAGACCGAGTTCGACCGCGGGAGCCTCGGCGCGCGCATCACCGCGCTCGTGCAGGCGGCCGCCGGTGAGGAAGTCGTGATCGCCGGGGACTCCTCCCGGGTGACCTACGACGGCACCGTCCACGCACTTCGCGCCCGCACCCCCGATCAGCTCCTCTACATGCCGGGGTTCGCGACGCTGGGCTACGGCATCCCCGCCGCGATCGGCGCGAAGCTGGCGGCGCCGGACCGGCCCGTCGTCTGCCTCGTCGGGGACGGCGCCGCGATGTTCTCCGTCCAGGAGATCATGACCGCCGCGGAGCGGGGCCTGCCCCTGCCCTTCGTCATCGTGGACAACGGCGGCTACCAGGAGATCGAGCACCAGATGCGCGAGCGCGGCATGGAGCCGTTCGCCGTCCGGCTGGCATGTCCCGATTTCGCGGCCCTCGGCGAGTCGATGGGCGCCTTCGGGGTCACCATGGCGGAGGAGGAGGTCGAGGCCGACCTGCCCGAGGCGCTGCGCACCGCGCTCCGCGCGGGCCGACCCACCGTCATCCATGTCCGCGGGGCCGCCTGAGGACGCCTCTCCCCCGCCTCCCCGATCGCACAGGGGGAGGTGCGAAGCGTCAGCTCCCCGCCGGCGGTGCCGGTGCAGGATCCGCGCCCGGTGCGGCCGCGCCGGTGTCCGCGACCGCCCTGCGCAGGGTCACGAGCGCGATCACCGCTGCGACGAGCATGAGCCCGGCCGCGATCGAGGAGGTGATCACCACCCCGGAGTCGAAGGCGTGCGCCGCGGACTCCATGAGGCTGCCGGCCACCTCGGCCGGCAGCCGGGAGGCGACCTCCGCGGCGCCGCCGAGAGTCTCGCCCGCCGCGGCCGCATCGGCCGCACTCAGCTCTGCGGGCGCTTCGAGATGGCTGCGGTAGGCGGCATTGAGCACGCTGCCGAGGACCGCGGTGCCCAGGACCGCGCCCGTCTCATAGGCCGTCTCGGAGATGGCCGAGGCCGCACCCGCCTTCTGCGGCGGGACCGCGGCCAGGATGACGTCGTTGGAGATGGTCTCCGCCGCGCCCACGCCGGCACCGATCACCGCGAAGGCGAGGAGCAGGCCGAGGTCCGAGCCCGCCTGACCGCTGATGAGCACGATGACGTAGCCGACCGCATTGAGCAGCAGACCCGCGGCGACCACGTGCGAGGGCCGGAACACCCGGACGACGCGGACCACGAGCAGACCCGCCGCCACCGTCACCACGAGGCCGGGGAGGAGGAAGAGGCCCGCCTCCATCGGGCTGTGCCCGCTGACCAGCTGCAGGTGCTGCGAGATGAAGTACAGGAAGCCCACGAGCGAGAACACGCTGAGGAGGTTCGCCGTGACCGCACCGCTGAATTGCGGCACCGCGAACAGGCGGACATCGAGCATGGGAGTGGGCCGGCGCAGCTGCCTGCGGACGAAGAGGCTGCCGGAGAACACGCCCACGGCGAGGGCGGCGAGCGCCGCATAGGTGAACCCGTAGTGCGCGATCTCCTTGATCGCCCAGACCAGCGGCGTCATCGTGAGCATGGCGAGGAGGATGCTCACCGGGTCGACCGGACCCGGATGCGGATCCCGGGACTCGGGGATGAGCCACGGACCGAGCACGAGCAGCGGCACGAGCACCGGCACGGCCATGAGGAAGACCGAGCCCCACCAGAAGTGCTCCAGCAGGAAGCCGCCCACGATCGGGCCGAGCGCCGCGCCGCCGGAGAAGCCCGCGGCCCAGATCGCGATCGCGGTCCGGCGCTCCACCGGATCGGAGAAGATGTTGCGGATGAGCGAGAGCGTGGCCGGCATGAGCATCGCACCGAAGAAGCCGAGCGCGGCGCGAGCGGCGATGAGGGCCTCCGGGCTCGTGACGAATGCGGCGATCGCGGAGACCACGGCGAAGCCCAGGGACCCGATGAGCAGCAGCCGGCGCCGTCCGATCCGGTCGCCCAGACTGCCCATGGGCACGAGCAGACCCGCGAGCACGAGCGAGTACACGTCCACGACCCACAGGAGCTGTGTGCCGGTGGGAGTCAGCGTCGCGGAGATCTCCGGCAGCGCGAAGGCGAGCACGGTGTTGTCGACTGCTACGAGCAGCACCGGAAGCATGAGCACCGCGAGCGCAGCCCAGCGGCGCGCCGGGCTGGCGAGGTGAGGCAGAGGCTGCGCAGAGATCGTCTGCTGAGCGCCGTTCCGCCCAGGAGCGGAGGAGGTCTGGCGGGTCATCGTCGTCTTTCCCGAGTGAGGCTGTCCCCGGTCCGGGGCTGATGTCCGGAATCCTACTATACCGTCTGGACGGTTTAGCAAATCAGGGCGGATTCGCTAGGGTTGAGGTCATGTCAGCACGTGAAGCAGTCCTCGACGCGTTCGAGGCGATCCTCATCGGCGACGGCGAGCGCGCCGCGACCATCGAGGCCGTGGCCGCCCGGGCTCAGGTCTCGAAGGGCGGCCTCCTCTATCACTTCGGCTCGAAGAGCGCGCTCATCGACGGCCTCCTGGAGCGCCTGCGCGCCCACGCGGCCGAGGACCTCGCCGCGATGCGGCAGGCCCCGGGCGGACGGGCCGCCTACTACATCTCCACCTCGGTGGCGGAGGACTCCCCCTTCGACCGCACCCTGCTGGCCACGGTGTGCCTCGCCCAGGGCTCTGACGAGCGGGCCCGCGCGGCACTGCAGGAGATCCGGACGGGCTGGCTGCGGGCCATCGACGAGGAGGTCGGGGACTCCGTCGTCTCCAGCGCGATCCTCCTCATGGGCGACGGCCTCTACTACAACGCCTCGCTCACCGGCCCCGGGGCCCCGGGAGGCGGGGCCGCACATCCCCCCGAGCGCTCCTCGACCGGCACCGAACCCGCCGCGGGCCCTGGAGCCTCCGCCGGCACCGGGGCTGCAGGGACTGCCAAGGTCGGGACTGCCGAGGCCGCGGCATCGGGCGCTGAGACGGCGGGGCCCGAGGCGGCGCTCAGCGATGTGGCCGGGCTGCTCAGGGTGGTCGAGACGCTCAGGGCCTCCGCACAGCGCTGAGCCGCCCCCCGGCGGACGCAGCACTGGGCCCGGCAGGAGGCCTTCGCCTCCCACCGGACCCTGGGGTTGGGGCGGACGAACCCCGACTGCAGACGGGTTCGCCGGAGTCCGCCCGCGGTCTGGACGGCTCCCGCACGTGGGCGCTGGACAGCGGATCGTGCCGCCAGCGCCCCTCAGCGGGATGCGGCGTGCGGATGCGCGGCGGGTCAGTATTCGATGACGACCCTGCCGTCGATCTTGCCGTGCCGCATCTCGTCGAGGACCGCGTTCATGTCCTCGAGCGGGCGCTTGTGATAGGTCGGGTGGATGAGTCCGCGCGCATAGAAGTCCAGCGCCTCGACCATGTCCTGCCGGGTGCCCACGATCGAACCGCGGATCGTGAGCCCCTTGAGCACGATGTCGAAGATGGGTGCGGGGAACTCGCCGGGCGGCAGGCCGTTGAAGACGATGGTGCCGCCGCGCCTGGTCATGCCGATCGCCTGCCCGAAGGCAGCAGGGTGCACGGCGGTGACGAGCACGCCGTGCGCGCCGCCGGTGGCCTCCTGGATCTCCGCGGCGGGGTCGCCGCTCATCCCGTTGACCAGCACCTCGGCACCGTGCCTCTTCGCGAGCGCGAGCTTGTCGTCGGCGATGTCCACGGCGGCCACGCGCATTCCCATCGCGACCGCGTACTGGACCGCGATGTGGCCGAGCCCGCCGATGCCGGAGATCACGACCCACTGACCCGGCCGCACCTCGGTCTGCTTGAGGCCCTTGTACACCGTGACCCCGGCGCAGAGGACCGGGGCGATCTCGTACGGATCCGCCCCCTCGGGGACGAGTGCGGCGTGGCGAGCGTCGACGAGCATGTACTCCCCGAAGGAGCCGTCGACGGAATAGCCCCCGTTCTGCTGCTGCTCGCACAGCGTCTCCCAGCCGTCGCGGCAGTGCTCGCACTCACCACAGGAGCTCCACAGCCAGGCGTTGCCGACCATGTCGCCGACCTCGACGTTCGTCACCCCCTCGCCCACGGCCTCGACGATGCCCACGCCCTCGTGGCCGGGAACGAAGGGCGGGCTCGGCCTCACCGGCCAATCCCCTTCGAGGGCGTGGAGGTCGGTGTGGCACACGCCTGTGGATATGAGTCTGACGAGCGCCTGCCCCCTACCGGGCTCGGGCTTCTGATACTGTGTGATCTCGACCTCATGGCCGAACTCGTTGACGACTGCGGCTTTCATTGTGGTCATCTTCGACCCCTTCGCTCATGTGGTTGTCTGGGCCGGTGCCTTCCCAATGCCAGGCGGGGGCACCGGCCTGTTCGCATCCTTCTACCCGGGTGCGGCGTGCGGGTGTCCGCCGGCTGCCCCGGGCCGGCCCTCGCTCAGAAGAAGCCGAGGGCGCTGTCCGAGTAGCTCACCAGCAGGTTCTTGGTCTGCTGGTAGTGGTCGAGCATCATGAGGTGGTTCTCACGCCCGATGCCCGAGGACTTGTAGCCGCCGAATGCGGCGTGTGCCGGATAGGAGTGGTAGTTGTTCACCCACACGCGCCCGGCCTGGATCTGCCGGCCGGCCCGGTAGGCGGTGGTCCCGCTGCGGGTCCAGACGCCGGAGCCGAGGCCGTAGAGGGTGTCGTTGGCGATCCGCATCGCGTCGTCGTAGTCCGTGAAGGATGTCGTCGCCACGACCGGACCGAAGATCTCCTCCTGGAAGAGGCGCATCGAATTGCGGCCCTCGAACACCGTGGGCTTGATGTAGAACCCGCCGGAGAGCTCTCCGCCCAGATCGTTCGGCTCACCGCCGGCGAGCACCTTGGCGCCCTCCTGCCTGCCGATGTCGAGGTAGGAGAGGATCTTCTCGTACTGGTCGTTCGAGGCCTGCGCACCGATCTGAGTGGCCGGGTCGAGCGGATCGCCCTGCACCGTCGCGTTCACGCGCTCGAGCGCATCGCCCAGGAAGGAGTCGTAGATGCTCTGCTGGATGAGCGCGCGGGAGGGGCACGTGCACACCTCGCCCTGGTTGAGGCTGAACATCGCATAGCCCTCGAGCGCCTTGTCGTAGAAGGCGTCCTTCTCCGCGGCCACGTCCTCGAAGAAGATGTTGGGGCTCTTGCCGCCCAGCTCCAGGGTGACGGGGATGATGTTCTGCGAGGCGTACTGCATGATGAGGCGGCCGGTGGTCGTCTCACCCGTGAACGCGATCTTCGCGATGCGCTTGTTCGAGGCCAGCGGCTTGCCCGCCTCGGCGCCGAAGCCGTTGACGACGTTCACGACTCCCGGCGGAATGACGTCCGCGAGCAGCTCGATGAGGACGAGGATCGAGGCGGGCGTCTGCTCCGCCGGCTTGAGGACGACGCAGTTGCCGGCCGCCAGCGCCGGCGCGAGCTTCCACGTCGCCATGAGGATGGGGAAGTTCCACGGGATGATCTGGCCGACCACGCCCAGCGGCTCGTGGAAGTGGTAGGCGACGGTGTCCTCGTCGATCTGCGACAGCCGGCCCTCCTGCGCCCGGATGGCGCCGGCGAAGTACCGGAAGTGGTCGATGGCCAGAGGGATGTCCGCGGCCAGCGGCTCCCGGACGGCCTTGCCGTTGTCCCAGGTCTCCGCGACCGCGAGCTTCTCGAGGTTGGCCTCCATGATGTCCGCGATCCGGTTGAGGACGAGCGCCCGCTCCGCCGCGGAGGTCTTGTTCCATGTGGGGGCGGCCCGATGGGCGGCATCGAGGGCCAGCTCGATGTCGGCCGCGGTGGAGCGCGGCACTTCCGTGAAGACCCTGCCGGTGACGGGGGTGACGTTCTCGAAGTACTGCCCCTCGGCCGGAGGGACCCATTCGCCGCCGATCCAGTTCTCGTACCGCGGCTTGTACTCGACGACGGCTCCGGGGGACCCGGGGTGTGCGTACGCGGTCATGCTCGCATGCCTCCTTCTGCACCTCTTCGTGCCTGGATGGGGTCGTCCGGGGCGGAGCGGGCTGCTTCCCGACCCGCTCCGCCCCGGACCCTGTCACCGCCTGCTGCGGTTCGAGGAAGCGACGGCGGCGCGGATGCCCGCCATCAGCTCGTACCGTCAGCGTAGAGGCCCCGAGGTTGCATGAGCGTTGCGCGCGGGCGGCGGTCTCGGCCCGGCGCCGTCACCCGAGTTCGGCGTCGATCCGCTCGATCTGCGCGACGGCATAGGCGCGGCGCCGGTCCCCTGCCGGCAGGAGGCGGATCGCGAGCATCCAGAGCTCGCGGTCGTACTCGGCGTCCGAGCGCCGGAGGTAGTCCCACAGCACCTCCGCATCGGCACTGTCGGCCACCGTCTCCCGCAGCTCCGCCGCGAGCAGGCTGCGGATGCGCTCGATCTCCGGTGCGGTGGACTCCGGCAGCAGCAGCCCGGAGCACATCCGCACGGCGGTCGCGACATCGCCCGAGCTGAGCGCCCTGCGAGCCGCGCGCGCATCCGTGAGCACACCCGAGCCCGAGGCTCCCCACACCAGCCGATAGGGCCGGGACCCCAGGGTGAGGTCCAGACCCCGGTCGTCATCGGCCGCCCGCTGGACGGCTCGCCGGAGCCTGTGCATCTCCACCCGCACGGACGCGGGCTCGAGCCCCTCCGGGCACAGCATCTCCCCCAGCTGCGGGGCGCCGAGGCCGCCTTCGTGCCAGCACAGCAGGGTGAGGATCTCGGCGTGCCGCAGCCCCAGCGGCACGCTGCGGCCGCCGGGTCCGGAGAACGCCCGCGCACCCGGTCCGGTCACGCGCAACGGCACGGGGACGTCCGGTGCCGCTGCGGGTGCGCTCCCGCCTGCCCGCCACCCGCCGGACGGAGCCGCGGGGTCCGGCAGGGCGTCCGCGAAGGGCTCCCCCGCCTCGGCGCCTCCTGCCGAGGCCTCCGCTGACGGCACCGCTCCGCGGAGGGAGCCCGATGGCGCGTGCGGCTGGACGAGGACTCCAGACGGACGACTCTGCTCCGCGACGGAGCCGTGCACCGGAGATGCCTGGCGCAGGGCCGCGCGAATGCTGGCGGCCGCAGAGGTCAGCAGAGGCAGCGCGAGCGGGGAGACCGCCTCGGGCCCGCCGGTGATGTCGAGGACGCCTATCAGCTCGCCGGAGAGCGGGTCCGCGAGCGGCACGGCCGAGCAGCTCCACTTCTCCACGACGGGCATGAGATGCTCCGCGCCCGCGACCTGGGCGGGCCGCCCGGTGGCGACCACGATGCCGGGGGCGGTCGTGCCCATCGCCTGCTCCGACCAGTCGCCGCCCGGCGCGAAGCCCATCCCCTCGGCGCGCCTGCGCGCCACCGGATCCCCTTCGACGAGGATGAGACGACCGGCCGGATCGGCGAGGGCCACGAGGAGCCCGGTGTCCCGCAGCTGTTCGACGAGAGCGGCACGGATGAGCGGGACGACGGGTGCGAAGCGCGGGGCGGTGAGGAGCTCGCGGACCTGCCTGTCGTCGAGAGCTGCCGGCGCACTGTCCACGCGCGCCGCGGAGAGCGCAGTGCGGGAACGCGTCCACGACAGGGCCACGGAATCACGGACACCGGTGACCGTCTGCTCGGCGTCCAGCGCCTCCTTGGCCCGGCGGACCTCGGACTGATACCCACGGCTGAGGACCTCGTCATGAGAACGGGGCTCTCGGACCATCGCTGTGACTCCCGGTGGCCGCCGGCTGCATCGCCGGATGGTGTGTCGGTCGGCACGGACGCGTCATCGCGGTGCCCTGGTTGAGACGCAGGCTACCCCACCGAGGCAGAAAGGTCACCTCCGCGACGGCAATCGGCGAACGCGAAAAAGCCCGGCAGCTCAGGGTGTGAGCTGCCGGGCTGATTCAGGGACGTGGAGATGGCGGGAATCGAACCCGCGTCCGCCGACTCATCGCTGGGGCTTCTCCGGGCGCAGTCCGTGAACTGGTCTCTTAGGTCCTGGTCACCGCACGAACACGTGATCCAACGGACGGAGTCGAGTGAGAGTCCCGCTGACACCCTCGACATGTGTCAGCAGCAGTGGCTTCCTAGCTGACGCCAGGAACCGGAGCGGAAGCTACCCCGGGCTGACGGATCCGCTCAGCTCGCTGTCAGGCAGCGAGGGCGAAATCGGTGCGAGTCTTGGATTCAGCACCTATTGGTTTGCAGAGGACATTAACGAGTTGACTCTGCATTCTCGGCCCGCTTCACCCGGCTCAACAGCCGGCGTCGAAACCGATCATCCCCTATTCGATTGCCAGGGCCCCGCACTCTGCTGAGATCCGGTGCCCGCACCCCCGAGCGGAACTCGCGCTCCGTTCGGAGGACTCATCGTACACCCCACAACACCCCGCCCGCCAGCCGTATTCCACAGCGGCGCGAATCACGCGGTGCCGGTGGCACGGTGGGAGGGACGCCTCAGAGGTACTGCTTGGACTTGATGGCGCGCTCGGCCTCGCGCTTGTCCTGCTTCTCCCGCAGGGCCTGGCGCTTGTCCCAGTCCTTCTTGCCGCGGGCCAGGGCGATCTCGACCTTGACGCGGGAGCCGTCGAAGTAGAGCTCCAGCGGGATGAGGGTGCGGCCGGACTCCTTGAGCTTGTGCGAGATCTTGAGGATCTCGTCCTTGTGGAGCAGCAGCTTGCGCCTGCGGCGGGCGGCGTGGTTGGTCCACGTCCCCTGCAGGTACTCGGGGATGAAGACGCCCTCGAGCCAGGCCTCGCCCTGGAAGATGAGCGCGAAGCCGTCGGTGAGGTTCGCGCGTCCCTCGCGCAGGGACTTCACCTCGGTCCCGGTGAGGACGAGACCCGCTTCGAAGGTGTCCTCGATGTGGTATTCGTGCAGAGCCTTGCGATTGCGCGCGATCGACTTCCTGCCGGTGTCCTTGGGCACAGCCCCTCCTCTCCGTGGCGACGGACGTTCCAGTCTAGCGCGGCCTTCAGGAGATCCAGTCCATCGGGTCCACATAGGTGCCGTTCTGCATCACCTCGAAGTGCAGATGGCAGCCCGTGGACGAGCCCGTGGTTCCCGCGAGCGCCACCACATCGCCCTGCGAGACCGTCTGGCCCGCGCGGACGACGTTGCGGGTGTTGTGGTTGTACGTCGTCGAGATCGACTGCCCCCTGATCTTCCCGTGGGAGATCACGACGCGGTTGCCGTAGCCGCCCGCGGAACCGGCGGAGACGACCACGCCGTCGCCGGCGGAGTAGACCTCGTTGCCGCACGGGATCCCGAAGTCCGTGCCGGTGTGCAGCTTCCGGGTGCCGGAGATCGGGTGGGTCCGCCAGCCGAAGGGCGAGGTGATCGGATAGCCGGGTGCAGGATTGCGCAGCTCACCGTCGCCGGGGAGCGGGATGCCGTCCCGTTCGGCTTCCTCCTCCCACCTGCGCACCTCGTCGGCGAGGCGGTCCTGCTCCTCCTGCTGCCTGCGCAGCTCGTCCGCCGCCGAGGCCTGGTTGTCCTCGATGGTCTGCGCCGCCCCGTCCTTCTGGGCGATGAGGGCGTCGAGATCCTCCTTGGCCTCGCGCGCCGCACTCTCCGCGGCCTTCTTCTCCAGCAGCACCTCGGCGGCCTCGTCCCGGAGATCGGAGACCTCCTGGGCCGCGGCATCGAGCCGGTCCTGGTTGTTGAGACCGGCCGAGCGCTGCTCGTTCAGCTGTGTGAGCGTACGCTGCTGACCGCGCACCGCGGAGTCCACCCGGCTGAGTCCGTCCAGCCCGTTCTCGCTCTGCGTCATCTCCAGCAGCATCGCGACATCGCTGGTCACACCGGAGTTCTGATACGCGCGGCGGCCCACCTCGACCACGGCGCGCTCGGACTCCTCGATCCTGTCCTCGCTCGCGTCGATCTCCTCGCGGATGTCGTCCTGGGCGTTCTCCGCCGAGGTCAGCCGGGCGGCCAGCTCATCGTCCTTCCGCTGCGCCTCCTCGAGCTCCTCGGCCGCTGCCGCGGCGGCGTCCTCCGCGTCCGGCAGCTGCGCCTCGGCGTCCTCGAGCTCCGCGACCACGCGCGCGAGCTCCTCGCTGAGCCCCTCGTGCTCGGCCTGGAGCTCCTCGACCCGCTCGTCCACCGCGGCCTTCTCCTCGGCCGGGTTCGCCTGTGCGGCGACGGGTGCGAGCAGGACGGCCGCGCACACGGCCGCGACGGTCGCACGCAGGCGCACGCGGGCCCCGGGCGCGGGACGGGAGAAGAGCTGCTTCACGCCGGATCACACCTTCATGTAGCGACGCAGGGTCAGGGCCGAGGACACACCCGCCATCACGATGCCGACGAGGATGAGGCCGGGCGTCACGAGAGCCACGTCCCCCAGCCCCACGAGGCTCACCCCGGCCATGCGGGGCTGCAGCCACCCCGTCACCCCGAAGTGCACGCCCGCACCGAGCACGATCCCGGAGAGCAGGCCGCCGAGTGCGGCGGCGAGGACGCCTTCGAGCACGAAGGGCAGCTGGATGAACAGGTTGGACGCGCCCACAAGCCGCATGATCCCCGTCTCCCGACGACGGGTGAATGCCGAGAGCCGGATGGTGGTCGCGATGAGCACGACAGCGCACACGAGCATGATGACGGCGATGCCCACCGCCACGGCCGTGGCGATGTTGAGGACGCGGAAGAGCTGATCAAGGAGGCGGTTCTGGTCCACGACCTCCTCCACCCCGGGCGTGGCGGAGAAGTACTCCTTGATGATCCCGTACTGCTCCGCGTCGACGAGGCCCACCCGGTAGGACTCCTGCATCTGGTCCTCGGGCACCGTCCCCTCGAGGCTCGTGCCCTCGAACTGCTCCTGGAACAGCCGGTGGGCCGTCGCCCGGTCCTCGAAGTGGACCTCCTCGACGTAGTCGGCGAGGTCCGGGGAGTTCAGCGCGGCCTCGATCTGGGCCTTCTGCTCATCACTGGCCTCGCCCTCGGAGCACGTGGGCGCCTCGGAATCGGCCGGGCACAGGAAGACCGCCACCTGGACCTTGTCGTACCAGTAGTCCTTCATCCCGCCGATCTGCATCTGCAGCAGTGCGGCCGCGCCCACGAACATGAGCGACACGAACGTCACGAGGACGACGGAGACGATGAGCGAGATGTTCCGCCGCAGCCCGGAGAACACCTCGGACATGAGGAAGGAGAACTTCACCGCTTCGCCCCCTCCTGCAGGTAGCCGCCCACCTCGTCGCGGACCATCACGCCCCCGGCGAGCTCGATGACGCGCTTGCCCATGCGGTTGACGATCGAGGCGTCGTGCGTCGCCATGAGCACCGTCGTGCCGAAGCTGTTGATCCGGGTGATGACGTCCATGATGTCCTGGCTCGTGGCCGGGTCGAGGTTGCCGGTGGGCTCGTCCGCGAGCAGGATCCCGGGCTTGTTCACCACCGCTCGCGCGATCGCCACACGCTGCTGCTCACCGCCGGAGAGCTCGTGCGGATAGCGCCGCTGCTTGCCCTCGAGACCCACCGTCTCCAGGACGTCCGGGACGAGGGTGGAGATCGCCGCACGGGACTTGCCGATCACGTGGAGCGCGAACGCGACGTTGTCGAAGACGTTCTTGTTGGGCAGCAGGCGGAAGTCCTGGAACACCGTGCCGATGCCGCGCCGCAGATAGGGCACCTTCCAGGAGGGCATCCGCGCCGTGTGCGTGCCCGCCACCGTGATGCGCCCGCGGGTCGGCACCTCCTCGCGCAGCACCAGCCGGATCACGGTGGACTTCCCCGACCCCGAGGGGCCCACGAGGAAGACGAACTCCCCGGCCTCGGCGGAGAAGGAGAACCCGTCCAGCGCAGGCGTGCCGCGCTGGTCGTACGACTTGGTGACCTGCTCGAACGTGATCACGGGAGCAGATCAGGCCTCGGCCTCGGCGGCGGCCTTCTCCTGTTCCTTGCGCCAGCGGATGCCCGCCTCCAGGAAGCCGTCGATGCTGCCGTCGAACACGGACTGCGGATTGTTGACCTCGTAGCCGGTCCGCAGGTCCTTCACCATCTGATAGGGGTGCGTGACATAGGAGCGCATCTGATCCCCCCAGCTGGCCTTGATGTCACCGGCGAGCTCCTTCTTGTGCGCGGCCTCCTCCTCGCGCTTGAGCTGGAGGAGGCGGGACTGGAGCACGCGCATGGCCGCGGCGCGGTTCTGGATCTGCGACTTCTCGTTCTGCATGCTCACGACCGTGCCCGTGGGGATGTGCGTGATGCGGACGGCGGAGTCCGTCGTGTTGACGGACTGGCCGCCGGGGCCCGAGGAGCGGTAGACGTCGATCTTGAGGTCGTTCTCGTCGATGTCGATGTGATCGGTGGACTCGATGAGCGGCACCACCTCGACGGCGGCGAAGCTCGTCTGCCGCCGCCCCTGGTTGTCGAAGGGGCTGATGCGCACGAGGCGGTGGGTGCCGGCCTCCACGGAGAGCGTGCCGAAGGCGTAGGGGGCGTTGACCTGGATCGTCGCGGACTTCACGCCCGCGCCCTCCGCGTAGGAGGTGTCCAGCTCCTGCACCGAGTACTCGTTGTTCTCCGCCCAGCGCACGTACATGCGGGTGAGCATGAGCGCGAAGTCCGAGGCGTCGTCCCCGCCGGCCCCCGCGCGCACCGTGATGACGGCGCTGCGCTCGTCGTACTCGCCGGAGAGCAGCGTCGAGATCTCCAGCTCTCCCAGCTCGCCCTTGAGCTTCTCGATCTCAGCCTGTGCCTCCGCGATGGCATCGGCGTCGCCCTCGTCCTCGCCCATCGACACGAGCAGCTCGACGTCCTCGATGCGCTGGTCGAACCGGTCGAGCTTCTCCAGCATCGACTGGCGGTGGCTGAGCTTGGAGGTCACCTGCTGCGCGGCCTCGGGGTCGTCCCAGAGGTCAGGAGCGGCGGCGGCCTCCGTCAGCTCGTCGACCTCGCTGCGGAGGACGTCGACGTCCGAGACCTCCCGGATGGAGCGGAAGGTCTGCTGGAGGGATGCGATCTCTGCGGAGAAGTCAATGGCCATAATGCACTCAAGGATACGCGACCGGGCCGGGCGCAGCCGACCGACGCACCGCCGCGCCCCGCGCCGATTGTCGGCCGTTCCGCCGCCCGCCGGGCCTCATTTCTCGTCGTAGAGCTTCATCGCGAGGAAGCCGTGGGTGTAGGCCGCGCCGGCCCGCAGCGCGGCCGCGACCATGACCGCCCGGGCGATGTGCTCCTCACCGGCGCCCGCCGCCTTCGCCTTGCCCACGTGTCCGGCGAGGCAGTAGGGGCACTGGGTCGTCGCCGCCACCGCGATCGCGATGAGCTCACGGGTGAGCACGGACAGCACCTCGTCCTCGGGGTCGAAGACCGCGGCGTCGAAGGCGCCGAAGGCCTCTACCGCTCCCCCGGCCGCCTGCCGCAGGCTCCGCAGGTGCTTCCTGTCGCCGGGCTCGTGGAAGTGCTCGAGGTCAGCGCCCTCCTCGAACGCCTTGAACGCGAGGAAGCCGTGCGTGTAGGCGCCGCCGGCCCGCAGCCCGGAGGCCACGAAGACGGCACGGGCGACCTCCTCGCGCGAGGCCCCGGCCTTCTTCGCGTTCCCCACGTGCACGTCCATGCAGTAGGGGCACTGGGTGGTCGCGGCGACGGCGATCGCGATGAGCTCGCGGGTGCGGAGGTCGAGCACCTCGTCCGCCGGATCGAAGACCTTCGCGTCGAACGCGCCGAAGGCCTTCGCCTGGCTCGGTGCGGCCTGCGCGAGGATCTTGGCGAAGTCGAAGTCACCGGGCTCGTGGTAGTGCATGTTCGCTCCTTCACGTAGGTGTGCGGCGCGGAACCCTCCGCCCGCGGTGCTGTGCGGGTCTGCGATGCGGGAGCGCAGCGGTGCGCGCCCGCAGGCCTGTGCAATGTGCGGTGCCGGGCCTCTGCACGAGCACGCTAACAGCCGCCGCCCAGCAGCACCGCCCCGTTGTCATGGAGGATCGCGGCCTCGACCTCCGCCCCGAGCCCGAGGCCGCGGATCGCCTCGATCTGGTGGACATAGGGGTACGGGATGTTGGGGTAGTCGCTGCCGAGGACCACGCGGCCGTCGAGGGCCAGCTGCGCGAACCGGGGCAGGAGCTCCTCCGGGAAGGGCGCGGTCGCCTCGGTGAAGTCCGTGAAGGTCATGCACGTGTCGAGGCACACGCGCTCGCAGTCCTCGGCCAGCTGCAGGAACTCCGCGTACTCGGGCAGGCCAGAGTGGGCGATGACGAGCCGCAGGCGCGGGAACCGGGCCAGCACCTCGGCGACGGGCTCCATCCCGGTGTGACTGCCCGCCACGGGACCGCTGCCGCAGTGGATGACGACGGGCGCGCCCGCCTCCTGGATCTGGGCCCAGACGGGATCGAGCAGGCGGTCGGCGGGATCGTAGCCGCCCACCTGGACGTGCGCCTTGAACACCGCCGCGCCCGAGGCGAGCGCCCGCTGGGTGCCGGCGCCGGCCTCGGGCTCGGGGTAGAAGGTGGCGGTGTGCGCACAGTCCGGCGTGCGGGCGGCGAAGTCAGCAGCCCAGTCGTTGAGCCAGTCGGCCATGCCGGGCCGGTGCGGGTAGAGCATGGAGGTGAATCGGAGGACGCCGAGCTCGCGGAGCCGGTGCACCCGTTCCCCCTCGTCGAAGCGGTAGGCGATGGGCCAGGGCCGCTTGCCGTTCTCCGCGGCCGCGTCGAAGTACCTCCAGACCTTGTCCAGGACGTTGACCGGCATGAAGTGGGTGTGCACGTCGACGAATCCCGGAATGCCCAGCTCTGCCGTGATCGCACGGAGGCGAGCGGGCTCATCTGCGGGAATGCTGACGGAGGGAGTCTGCGCTGACATGGGGCCAGGATACTGCCCACCCCTTGCGCCGCCAGAAGACCCGACGTATCGAGACGTCCAGCGGCATAAGGGGTGGGCGCCTCGGGGAGGACGCCCAGCCGGTTGTCCACAGCCGCTTTTATCCGCTTTCAGCGCGTTTCGTGCCCTTCTACGTTGGAAGCACTGCCGCCGGCGATGATGCCAGGGAGGCCTGCCGCGGTCCGGGACGGAGGAGTCGAGGGTGGACGCAGCGGAGATCATCGGCGGCGAGGTGCGCGAGCTGGTGCGTGCGCGGGGCATCGACCCCCGGACGGAGCCGGGGCCCACCGCGGAGATCGTCGACGAGGTCATCCGCGCCTACGACGAGCGCACGCTCTCCGGCAGCCTGCCCGTGCTCACCGATTCGGAGGCGGTGCGGCAGGCGGTGCTGGACGGGATCAGCGGATTCGGCGCCATTCAGCGCTACCTCGACGACCCCACGGTGGAAGAGGTGTGGCTGAATGGGCCGCAGGCCGTCTTCGTCTCCCGCCGCGGGGTCTCGGAACTCACCCCCACGGTGCTCACGGAGGCCGAGGTCGCCGAACTCATCGAACGGCTCCTGCGGACCACCGGGCGCCGGGTGGACCTGTCCTCCCCCTTCGTCGATGCAGCGCTGCCGGACGGCTCCCGGCTCCACATCGTGCTGCCGGACATCACACGCCGCCATCCGGCGATCAACATCCGCAAGTTCCTCACCCGCGCCCGCAGCCTCGACTCCCTCGTGGAAGCCGGCTCCCTCACCAGGCAGGCGGCCGGCTTCCTCGACGCCGCCGTCGCCGCGGGTGCCAATATCCTCGTGAGCGGCCAGACCCAGGCGGGGAAGACCACCATGCTCAACGCCCTGTGCGGGGCCGTGCCCGCGCGCGAGCGGGTCGTGACCTGCGAGGAGGTGTTCGAGCTCGCAGTGCCCGCCCGCGACTGGGTCGCACTGCAGTGTCGGCAGGCGAGCCTGGAGGGCACGGGCGAGGTGCCGCTGCGCATCCTCGTCAAGGAGGCCCTGCGCATGCGCCCCGACCGGCTGGTGGTGGGCGAGGTACGCGAGGCCGAGAGCCTGGACATGCTCATCGCGATGAACTCCGGGCTGCCCGCGATGGGTTCCGTGCACGCGAACTCCGCCCGCAGCGCCCTCACCAAGATGTGCACGCTGCCGCTGCTCGCCGGCCCCAACATCTCCGGATCGTTCGTCACGCCCACCGTCGCCTCGTGCATCGACCTCGTCGTCCATCTGCGCCTGCTGCGCGGCGGCGTGCGGCGCGTCCAGGAGATCGCCGCCGTGCCCGGCGGGATCGAGGCCGGGGTCGTGGAGATGGAGACGGTCTTCTGCGCGGACTCCGAGGGCCGGCTCCTCCGCGGCAGCGGCTTCAGCCATCTGGGCGAGCGGATCGCTGCGATCGGCCGCGATGTGACAGCCCTCCTGGAGGCGGCGTGACGAGCACGCTCGCCGCCGTCCTGTGCGGCACAGGGCTTGCCGCAGGGCTGCTGTGCCTGTGGTCGGCCTGCTGGGAGACCCCCGACCGGAGAGCGCGCAGGCCGCGCTTCCTCGTGGAGCTCGAGGACGATCTCGTGGCGGCGGGCTTCCCACGGGTCTCCCCCGGCGGCCTGGCGGCGGCAAGCCTGCTGGCCGCGGTGGTCGTGGGGCTGGTGGGCTTCGCGTTCACGGCCTCCGTGCCGGTCTCGGCGTGCTTCTCGGTCTTCGCCGCCGCAGCACCCCTCCTGGTGGTGCGGCGGCAGGCGCGCGGCCGTGAGGTCGAACGCCGGGTCCTCTGGCCGGACGCCATCGACCATCTGGGCTCGGGGGTCCGCGCGGGCATGTCGCTGCCCGAGGCGATGGCCGCCCTCGCGCACCGGGGCCCGGAGGGTCTGCGCCCCTTCTTCGGCGCCTTCGAGGAGGAGTACCGCGCCACAGGTTCGTTCCGCATGGCCCTCGAGGCGTTCAAACGGGCGAGCGCGGATCCCGTCGCGGACAGGATCGTGGCAGCGCTCGCGGTCACCCGCGATGTGGGCGGCACGGAGCTCGGCACGCTCCTGCGCACGCTCTCCCACTTCCTCCGCGAGGACGCCCGCACCCGGTCCGAGCTCAGGGCCCGGCAGAGCTGGACCGTGACGGGCGCCAGGCTGGCGGTCGGTGCGCCCTGGCTGGTGCTCGCCCTGCTCTCCACGCGCGGCGAGGCCGCAGCAGCATACTCCACGCCGGGCGGGATCGTGCTGCTGCTCACGGGGATGGTCGTCTCACTGGCCGCCTACCGGCTGATGAAGCGGATCGGCAGGCTGCCGGCCGAGCCCAGGGTGCTGCGATGAGCGCGGCAGGGGCCGCGACGCTGCCGGACGCTGCGGCGGCGGACGCGGGGGCCTCGGCGGCCGCCACCGGGCTGTGGGCACACGTGAGCCCGTTCAATCCCGCCCTCGCGATCATCGCGGGGCTCGCACTGGGCCTGTCCCTGGCTTTCGCCTTCGCGTCGCTGCCGATCATGCGCCGGCCCACACTGGAGGACAGGGTCGCCCCGTACCTGCGCGACCAGCCCAGGGTGGCGCGCCTCTACAGCGCGCCCGCCGGTCCGCGCACAGGTCTGCGCGGAATGAGCGCGGACGTCCTGGCCCGCACGGGCGCCTGGCTCGCGGCGCGCATGACCACCGACGCAGCCCTGCTGAGACGGCTCGACCTGCTCGGACCCGCGACGACCGTCGAGCACTTCCGCACCCGTCAGGTGCTGTGCGTGCTCGCGGGCCTGAGCGCGGGTGCGCTGCTGAGTGTCGCCTCGGCGCTCCTCAGGGGCTTCGACCCGTTCGCACTCACTGCCCTCGTCGTCCTCGGCGGGGTGCTGGGCCATATCCTCAACGACTGGTGGCTCTCCCGCGAGGTGCGTGCGCGCGAACGGCGGATCATGGCCGAGTTCCCGACGGTCGCGGAGCTCCTGGCGCTGTCCGTCACAGCTGGCGAGGGAACGATCGACGCGCTCGAGCGGGTGTGCCGTTCGACCACCGGAGAGCTCAGCGAGGAGCTGCGCCGAGCGCTGGCCGAGGTCCGCACCGGCACCCCGCTGGTCGAGGCCCTCGACGCGATGGGCCAGCGGACCCAGAACCCCTCCATCATCCGGTTCGTCGACGGCATCGCTGTGGCCGCCAGCCGGGGCACTCCCCTCGCGGAGGTGCTTCGCGCCCAGGCCGCCGATGTCCGCGAGCACGGCCGTCGCACCCTCATGGAGCTCAGCGGCCGGAAGGAGGTCGGAATGCTCGTGCCGGTGGTGGTCTGCGTGCTGCCCGTCACCGTCCTCTTCGCCGTCTATCCCACACTTGCCGTCCTCGATCTGGGTCCGTGAGCGACCCCCGTCCGCATCCCGGCCTCCGGGCGCCGGAATCCCGGCCTCTTCACCCGTCCACCCCGCCCAGCGAAAGGAGAGCCCCCGTGCTCACCCGATTCCGCCTGCTCGTCCTCTCCGTCCTCCTGACCGGGCGCGCCGCCCTCCTCACCCTGTCCGCACCGAGGCAGCGGGGCAGGCGGCTGACCCGCCCCGACCGCGGCGATGTGCCCGGCTGGGTGCTCATAACCGTCATGTCTGCGGCCCTGGTGGTGGGCCTGTGGGCACTGGCCGGCGAGGCCTTCACCTCCCTGTTCACGGACAGCATCAACAAGGTCCGTCAGGCGGGCTGAGGCCGGCCCCGTGAGACAGCGCGCTCCCGCGACCCGGGCCGATGCGGGCTCCGCCTCCGCGGAGTTCGTGCTCGTGTCCGCGCTCCTCGCGCTCGTGTTCGCCTCCGTCGTCCAGCTGGGGCTCGCGATGCACGTGCGCAACACGGTCGTGGACTCGGCCATCGCCGGTGCCCGGATCGCCGCGGCCGCGGACCGCAGCCACGCGGACGGGGCCGCGCACACCGCCCGCCTCATCCGGGCCGCGGTGAGCGAGCGCTATGCGCGCGACATCACGGTCGCCGAGGCCTCGCACGCCGGCGGAGGCATCGTCACCGTGACCGTCCGCACGCCGGTGCCGGTGCTCGGCCTGCTGAGCCCGGCAGGCACCTGGGAGCTCAGCGGCAGGGCCCTGGCCGAGGACCCGCAGCTGTGAGGCGGCCTCGCCGCAGACCGGGCCGGCCCGCTCGTGTGAGGCCCCGACACGCGCGAGGACGGCCCCGGAACGTACGCCCTCGTCGCTGCGGCGTTCGCCGCAGCGACGAGGGCAGCGCCCCCATCGAGTTCGTCTTCGCCACGACGGTCCTCCTCGTCCCTCTCGTGTACCTGGTGATCGCACTCGCACAGGTGCAGGCCGGTTCCTATGCCGCGCAGTCCACCGCGATCGACGCAGCCCGCACCGCCGCCCGCAGTCCGCATGCGGCGGCGGAGCGGGGACAGGAGCTCGGCGGACTGCATTTCGCCGATCACGGCCTCGAGGACGCGCGGTGGACCCTCGAGCTCACGTGCTCCGCCGACTGCTCACGCGCGGGCTCGCACGTCACAGCGGTCGTGGAGGCCCGCATCCCGATTCCCGGCGTGCCGCGGATCTGGAGCGACGCGCAGATCCCCGGCATCACGGTCCGCTCCCAGCACACGGACGTCGTCGCACCGTGGGAGGAGTGAGACCCGTGAACGAACGGCGACCGGGTCAGGGACCCGAGGCGCGGCACCGACGACAGGACGGGTCCGCCCGGCGGCGAGTCGGTGCGAGCCGGTGTCGCCCGAGGCGTGATCGGGGCTCGATCACTCCGCTCGCGGTGGGCTTCACGACGATCGCCCTCGCCCTCATCCTGCTCGCCGCCGTGATCACGGACATCTGGCTGGCCCACCGCAAGCTGTTCGCGCTCGCAGATTCCGCAGCCCTGGCCGCGGCCGAATCCTTCGACCCCGCAGCCGGCGAGGCGCCCGGAATCGTGCTCACCGACGAGGGCGTCACAGCCGCCGCCCGTGCGTACATCGAGGCTGTGGAGGGATCTTCACGGCTCCGGCCCATCCGCGTCACCGGCGCGAGCCCGGACGGGCTCAGCGCCGAGGTGACCCTCACCGCCGACTACTCCCCCGCCCTGCTCTCCCCGTTCGCGGAGTCCGTGACCACCCTCGAGGCGAGCGCTCTGGTCCGCGGAGCGCTGCGTCTCTGAGTCACACGGACCCGCAGGCCAGTGACGGTGATGTCACTCGAGCGGGTGGGATCGCAGCTCGGGCGGGCTGCGGTGGCGACTGTGCGTCACACACACCGCTGACGAGCGCCCGTCCGTGCGCACACTGCGCTGTGGACGGGCGCGGCTCCGTCCACAGTCCCACGCTCCCTCTTGCTTCGATGCTCTGCCGTGCACACGGTGGGGGCGTGTTCACCTCGCATCTGCACGTGGCTCAGGGCCAGCACGCACACAGTCTGGAAGTGTCCGCTCCCGGCTGGCTTCCCACCGGGTACGTGCTCGCGACCGCGCTCGCCCGGACGCAGGACGGGACGACGCACTCGGACGGGGCGGCATCGGCGGAGGCGAGGGCGCATCCGAATGCCACGGCACCACCGGGTGCGGCGGCACCGCAGGACGAGCTCTGGGCACATCACTGCACGCACCGTCCCGTACACGCCGTCGCGACGGGCCTGCGCCTCCTCCCCCGCTCGGGTGCGCCTGCGGCGGGGAGGGCCGCGCTGGAGGCGGCCTCGGGCCCGGAGTCCGGGTTCTGCATCGAGGTGCCGCCGGGTGAGTGGACCGTGGGCAGGGGCGAGGGGCACGATGTCTGCCTCGCCGATCCCTACCTGTCCCGCGCCGGAGTCCCCCTGGTCAACAGTCCGCGCGGCATCGAGATCGGACCCGGTTCCGGAGACCGCCCGCAGACGGGGAGCGCGCTCCTCGGCGCGACCCTGCTGTGCAGCCGCGGCACGTCTGCGGCGGTGCCTGACGGTGCGGAGCAGGGCACTGAGGAGAGGGCCGACCCGAAGGCCCATCCGGCGGTGTCCCCGCATGCCGAGGATCATGTCTTCGACTGGCCGCTCCCGGCTGCGGTGACGCCCGCCCGGCCTCCTTCGTGGGTGCTGTTCGCGGTGCCCCTCCTCATCGGCCTCGTGCTCGTGCTGGTCACCCGCATGTGGTGGTTCCTGCTCTTCAGCCTCGCGGGTCCGCTCACCGCACTCATCAGCGCCCGTCTCGAACGCAGACGGGTGGCCGCCGAGACCGCCGCAGAGGACGCACGAGTGCAGGCGGAGGCCGTGCGCACGGCAGAGGCGCTCGCGGCGGCCCTGCTCGCCTTCCGCCGCCGGTTGCTCGGGGATGCGCCGCCGCCGGGGACGATCGTCCTGGGCTACGGCCGCTGTGTGGCCCCGGTCGGAGTGCGGCTGCCCCCGGATTCTGCGGACGCCTCCGCGGTGCGGACGCAGCTCCCTCCTCATGTGCGCATGGGCGCTGTCGCCCATCTTCTCTGCGAGGACGTCCCCCTCCTCGTGCCGGTGCGCACCCGTGTGGAGGTCGGCGGTGAGACGCGCTCGGTGGAGGCGGTGGTCCGCGCACTGCTCGGCGGGCTCGCCGATGCGGGAATCGGCTGCCCGCCCCTCCCCGGCATGCCGGAGGTCGCCTGGACGTGCGGGGCCGCTGGCCTGGACGACGACAGCAGTGCGGCGCGAGGGGAAGCACAGCCGCTGAGAGCCGTCGTGGAGCTCGCACCCGATGCGGCCGAGGGATCGCTCCGGGCACGGGTGGGGGTCGTGGACGGTGCCCGGAGCACTGCGGAGACCGGGTTCGCTCCCTCACCCGAGGACGCACGCGGGGAGCTCCGCGTCATCCTCCGTCTCCGCGGGGGCGCGGGCCTCGCCGAGGCGCGCTTCCCCGCACCGGGTCTCCTCCGCAGAACACTGGAATCCTCCCGGAATGCGGGGACCCGCGAACTGTGGACCACGTGCGGTCTGCCGCTGAGCGGGACCCTCGCGGTGCACTCGCACACCGCCGCCTCGCACGTGCGCCTCCTGCGCACTCGTCTTCTGAGCGCGGGGGAACGGCCGCGGCCGGAGATCGCCCGCCTCCCGCCGGAGAGCAGCACCACGACCGAACTGCTGGCCCTCGAGGAGGCGCGTGCCCGGCAGACGGGAGGGACACCTCAGGCCGCCTCGCGCCTGTCCGCCGTGCCCCTGGGCACCGCCTGTCCACGGCCTCTCCCTCCCCGCAGGGCCGGCGGCACACCCGGGAGACCCGCGCGTCCCGATTCCGAGACGGAAGAGGCGCCCGGCGGCGAGGGAGCGGGTCTGGGCCTCGTCCGCGCGGACCTCCTCCGGCACGGACCCCACGCACTCGTCGCCGGCACCACGGGAAGCGGGAAGTCCGTCCTGCTGGAGGCCTGGCTCGAGCTCCTCTGCCGGATGCACACACCGCAGGAGCTCAGCCTCGTGCTGCTGGACTTCAAGGGAGGGGCCGGGCTCGGCCGCTTCGCCTCCGCCCCGCACACCGATGCGCTCGTGACGGATCTCGACGAGGCCGCAGCCCTCCGGGCCGTCCGCAGCATCGGCGCAGAGGTGAAGCGGAGGGAGGAGCTGCTGGCCTCGGCAGGGGCCCAGGACATCGAGGAGTACGCCTCGTGCCGCGGCGCGGTCCCGGAGGCGACCCGTCCGCGCCCCGCCCCCTCCGCTGGCCGCCCGAGTTCGGGTGCGGGTGCCGAGGCGAACATCGCGCTGCCGCCGATGCCGCGTCTCCTCGTGGTCATCGACGAGTTCCACGTGCTCGCAGGTCTGAGCGCGAAGGCCCTCGCCCAGGTGGAGCGCCTCACTGCGCTCGGCCGCTCGCTCGGGATCCATCTGGTGCTCGCGACGCAGCGGCCGGCCGGTGTCGTGACGGCACAGATGCGGGCGAACATCGCACTGCGCATCTGCCTGCGGGTCAGGGACGAGGGGGACTCGCAGGAGGTGCTTGGGGTGCCCGACGCGGCCTGGCTCAGTCCGGCTCTGCCGGGCACCGCTCTGCTCTCCGACGGACTCGGACTGCGGGCGCTCCGCAGCGGTCTGCCCGAGCGCACAGCGGGAGCCTCTCCCCACATCCGCATCCGGGATCTCATGAGCGGCGAGACCGCCGAGGTGCCGGTCGCTTCCGAGACTGTCACGGCATCCGGGACTGTCACGGCCTCCGGGACTGCCACGGCCTCCGGGACTGTCACGGCATCCGCACCACCGGGGCCGTGCCACAGGATCATCGCACCGCCGCTGCCTGTGGTCTTCCGACCGGAAGCGGCGCGGACGACATCTGCCTCCGCCGCCCTGCCGACGGCCCCCGCTGCGGCGCCGGTCGCCCTGCTCGATCTGCCCGATTCCAACCGGCAGGAGGTCTGGAGCGTCAGCGGAAGTTCGGGGACGATCCTCATCTCCGGTGCGCGAGGTCAGGGGTGGAGCACTGCTGCGGAAACACTCGCACTGGCGTTCCGCAGCATCGGAGAGTGCGTGGTGCACATCGCCGCAGCGCGGAACCGACAGCCGCCTCCTGCCGCTCCGGACACCGCAGGCATACCCGCCTCCGGCCCGTGCGTGGACCCGGCGGGCATTCTCCGGCTGACGACAGATGCGGCCTGGGCCCTCGATTTCCTCCTGCGAGAGCTGGAGCGCACACCGCGGCCCTGCCGCATCGTCGTCGACGACTGGGACGAACTGCAGCGCGCCCACGAGGGCACGGGCAGGGCGGAGCGGTTCGAACGCCTCCTGTCCGGAGGGTTCGGCGTGCGCGCCGTGGTGACCGGCACGCGACGGCTCCTCACGCACAGAATCGGGCAGGACGCCGCAACCCGGATCATATTCCCGCCGCACGGCGATCAGGACGCCGTCTACTACGGCCTCGGCGTCGACAGGTTCGCCGGCACCTGGCCGCCCGGCCGCGCCGTCGTCTTGGGAGAGGCCGCCGCGGAGGCCGCGCGTCAGGGAGCGGACGCCCAGCTCGCCCTGTGCGCTCCGTCCTCGCCCGGGAGCACTGCCTGCAGTTCGCGCGGGGCCGCGAGCCACCCTGCTGGGCACCACCCGCTGTGGTCCGCCTTCGCCCCATCCACCGCGCCCTCCACGGCGGAGCCCGCACGAGACCTGGCAGCGCCGGCACAGTCCGCAGCTGAGCCCGCACAGGCATCCGTCCCGGTTCCGGCGCACCCTCCATCCCACGCGCCCGTCCCGATGCCGCGCCCGGTTCCGGCGCGCTCCGCGGTTCCCCACTCCTCAGAGGGCGAGGAGAACCGGCCCGGAGCGAACCAGCCCGGCGAGGTGCGCCTCGGACTCGATCCCTGCGGCCGTCCCGTGCTCTGGCGCCCGCACACGCAGGGGCGGATCCTCGCGGTGCGACTCGCACCGGGCGAGGGCAGGAGCTCCTCTCAGCTCCGCACGCTCATGGAACCGCAAGGGGTCTCCGTGCTCACGGATCTGGACGATCCGGGTCAGCGCAGGCGAATCGATGCCGCTGCCGCAGGAGGAGACTCGGTCTGCCTGGTCCTGGGTCCGACCCGCGGCGCCCGCCCCACACCGTTCGACCGCGGCAACGACCACGGACCCAGCCTGCTGCTCGGCACATGGCGCGAGTCAGGACTGCGCGCGCTGGGGCTGCGCGACCTTCCGCCCATCCCCGCGGAGGCGCATGCGCACTGGTGGCTCACAGATGACGGAGCCCTCCCTGTGAGGCTCGGCCCATGAAGCCGTTGAGACCCGGCCGCGCCGCTCAAGCGTCCTGCGAATCGCGCACCAGGGTCGTGTACTCGGCGAGGACCGCGGCGGATCCGGCATCCAGCAGTGAGTCCACCACCGCGCTCTCGGTCTCCATCTGGCTCGTCACCTCGAGCACCACGGACGTCTCGACCGAGAGCCTGGCCAGCAGTGCGCGCAGATCCTGCGGATCCCCGTTGACGCTGCCGGCGGTGAGCTCCGTCGCGCCCTCTCCCCCCGCCGCGCTCAGCGCGGGCGTGGTCCAGTCCTCCGCGCTGAGGTCCGCGAAGGTCCCAGCGACACCGGCCGCCGCGTGCGCGCCCCCGCGGGCGCTCCCGCCGACCGACTCAGGGTCCCCGCCCTCGCCCGCGGAGTCCCCCTCCTGCGCGAAGGACACGGCGAAGGCGGTGACGGGGCGCCGGTTGATGTCCGTGTCCCGCATCGGGTCATCGGCCTCGGCGGGACGCCACAGGGCGGCACCGCGAGCACCGGCGGCCTCGGACAGGAAGCGCATGTTCACCTGGCCGAGCGTCATCTCTGCGGCAGGATCGGCCGCATTGACCCGCTCGTACCATTCGGCGAAGGCCCGCGTGAGCGCGACGGAGCCGGTGTCGATCACCTGCAGGTCTTCGAGCGCATCGGCACCCGCCTGGCCCAGTGCGCCGGCATCGATCCGCACGATCCGCGTGCCGTACAGCTCCGCGAACCCCAGCGCGCGTGCGAACGACTCGCCCACACCCTCACCGGCAGGCACCCGGGCACGGAGGCCGAGTTCGCTCAGCTCCGTGTCCTGCGCCTGTGCGAGCACCGCATGCAGGAGCGCCCGGCCGAGCCCGCGCCCGCGCTCCTCCGGTGCCACCTCGACATGGACCCAGGCGCGCTGCGGATGCGCCGGCGACTCCGCGATCGCGGCAGCACCGACCACCACGGCCGGGCCGGCTCCGGCGGGGCTCTCGCCCTCGGAGCCCGGACCGGATGCGCTGCCGGGACGCACCTCGGCGACGACGGTCCGGACCAGCGGGGAGTCGCCGGGTTCGCGCAGCAGCGCACGGGCGGCCAGCTGCGCCGGTGAGGCGGCATCGGGGAGGATCTCGGCCAGAGCGCGATCGTCACCGGAGCGCCATTCGCGGAGGACCACGCCGGCGGGCAGAGCCGGTTCTCCGGGGACGGGCGGCGTGGGAGGAGTCGTGGAGGTCATGGGCGTCATCTCCGGTACTGTCTGGGACTATGAGCGCAAGCGAACTCGTCGATCCTATCGCCGCGGCCGCCGAGGCCGCAGACATCATCAATTCCCGCGCGGGCATCGCCCGGCACGACATCGCCCTCGTCCTCGGCTCCGGCTGGGGAGGAGCGGCCGATCTCCTGGGCGAGACCGTCTCGGAGATCCCCGCCGAGGAGGTCCCCGACTTCCATGCGCCCTCCGTCCCCGGCCACGGCGGCACGCTGCGCACCATCCGCCTGGAGAACGGCGCCCATGTGCTCGTCCTCGGCGCCCGCCGTCACTTCTACGAGGGCAGGGATGCAGTCGCGACCGCCCACGGCGTCCGGACCGCCGCCGCGGCGGGCTGCTCCACGCTCGTGCTCACCAACGGGTGCGGCGGCCTGCGCACCGAGCACGGCCCCGGCTCCGTGGTGCTCCTGAGCGATCACATCAATCTCACGGGAGCCACGCCCCTGCAGGGCGCCACCTTCGTGGACCTCACCGACCTCTACTCGTCCCGTCTGCGCGCGCTCGCCCGCGAGATCGACCCCGAGCTGCCCGAGGGCGTGTACGCCCAGTTCACGGGCCCGCAGTACGAGACTCCGGCCGAGGTGCGCATGGCCAAGGTCCTCGGGGCCGACCTCGTGGGCATGTCCACCGCGCTCGAGGCGATCGCGGCTCGCCATGCGGGCATGGAGATCATGGGCATGTCGCTCGTGACCAACCTCGCCGCGGGCATCCAGGAGACGCCGCTGAGCCATGCCGAGGTCATCGAGGCCGGGCAGGCCGCGGCGCCCCGCATCGCGAAGCTGCTGGCCGATGTCACCCGGAGGATCGCCCGGGAGCTCGAGCCCGCGGCCGGGAACGCTCCGGTGGAACAGTCCTCCGCCACAGCGGCGAGCACGACGGAGGCCTGAGATGGCGGCGGAGTCCGGACGGAGCGCGGAGCAGGCGGGCACAGGCGGGGGCGCCCGCCCGGACGGTGAGCGCGCGGAGGTGGAGCACCCGGACGAGAGCACCGACCCGGAGGCAGCGCATCCGACCAGCGAGTTCCCGAACACAGCGCAGCCGAACAGCGCGCACCCCGGAGCACATTCGGGCGGCACCGCGGTCGGGAGCCCGGGCACCGCGCCTCGCGTGCACGCGGGCTTCACCTCCGGGTTCGACCCCGAGGTGGTCCGCGCCTGGATCGCCGACGATCCGGACCCCGCCGCCCGCACCGAACTCGGCGATCTGCTCCGGACGGCGCTCGAGGAGCCCGGCGAGGCCTCCGCCGCCGCGCTCTCCGAGCTGAGCGACCGGTTCTCCGGTCCCCTCGAGTTCGGCACCGCCGGACTGCGCGGAGAGGTCGCGGCCGGCCCGCACCGGATGAATCGGGCCGTGGTCATCCGCGCCGCCGCCGGGCTCTCCGCCTTCCTGCAGGAGCACACGCAGGACGGCTCCGCTGCTCCGTTCTCCGTCGTGATCGGCTGCGATGCGCGCCGCGGCTCCGCGGACTTCGCCCATGACACCGCCGCCGTCGTCACCGCCGCCGGCGGGCGCGCACTCCTGCTGCCCCCGCAGCTGCCCACTCCGCTCACCGCCTTCGCCGTCCAGCACCTCTCCGCGGACGCCGGCGTCATGGTGACCGCGAGCCACAATCCTCCGCGGGACAACGGCTACAAGGTCTACCTGGGCGCACGCCCGCTCCGGGCCCTGGGCGGGGACGCCGAGGCCGCCGCGGGAGCCGGCGCGCAGATCGTCCCGCCCGCCGATGCCCTCATCGCGGCACGGATCGCCGCCGTGCCCTCGGTGGGGCAGACTCCGCGGACGGACCCTGCATCGGCCGATCCCGCGGTCCTGGAGCGCTGGGTCCAGCTGGACGAGACGATCGTCGAGTCGTACCTCGAATCGGTGGCCGGCCTCGGCGTCCGGGCGCATCCCTCCGGTCCGCTGCGCATCGTCACGACCGCCCTGCACGGCGTGGGGGCCTCGACCCTCGCCCGCGCGCTCGACCGTGCAGGCTTCTCCGATGTCCATCCCACGCTCTCGCAGGCCGAGCCTGACCCCGACTTCCCCACGGTCGCCTTCCCCAACCCGGAGGAGGACGGGGCGCTGGATGAGGTCGTCGCCGTGGCGGAGAGGGTCGGGGCCGATCTCATCATCGCCAACGACCCGGATGCCGACCGGTTCTCCGCCGCGATCCCCTCTCCCGACGGCTCCGGCTGGTACCAGCTCTCCGGCGACGAGGTCGGCCTCCTCCTCGGGGAGGCGGCGGCCCTCCGTCTCAGCCGCGGCCCGGACCCGAGCCGGGAACCCGGCACAGGTGCGAGCGCGAGCACGGGGTCCGAGGCGGGAGTGCGCGCGCGTCAGACCGCGAACGCGGAGCAGACCGCAGGCACTGGACAGAACACCGGGCAGGAGACGGCAGCCGGCCCTGTCATCGCGAACTCGATCGTGTCCTCGCGCGGGCTGGCCGCGGTCGCGGCCCATCACGGGCTGACTCACCGGAACTCGCTCACGGGCTTCAAGTGGATCTCACGGGTGCCGGGTCTGGCCTACGGCTACGAGGAAGCCCTCGGCTACTGCGTGGACCCGGCCCATGTCCGCGACAAGGACGGCATCAGCGCGGCCCTGCTCTTCGCCGCCCGCGCCTCCCAGCTGCGGGCCGGGGGATCCTCGATCGCCGCCGAGCTGCGCCGCATCCGCGCCCGCGACGGCGTCTTCCGCACCCGCCCCCTCACCTTCCGGCTCGAGGACACCTCCCTCATCGCAGCCGGCATGACCGCCCTGCGCGCCGCGCCGCCCGCCGAGCTGGGCGGCTCCCCCGTCGTCACGGTCGCCGACCTCGTCCACGGCTGGGAGGACCTCGCCCCCACCGACGGCATGCTGCTCCTCTCCGCCGCCGGCGACCGGGTGATCGTGCGCCCCTCGGGCACCGAGCCCAAGCTCAAGTGCTACCTCGAGGCCGTCGAGCCGGTGACCGGAGGCACCTCGGGAGTGGACGCCGCGTGGGAGTCCGCAGGGCACCGGCTCACCGGCATCACCGGGGAGCTGCGGGCCTTCTTCCGGCTGTGAGCGGTGCCTGCTCCCGCCGACGGCAGGAGAGCGCGGGGACGACGGGAAGGCAGCGCCGAGAGCAGCACGCCCCCGATCACGAGGGCGCCGCCCCCGGCCGCCCCACTCTCAGTGCCGGCGGGCGATGATCCAGGTGAGCACGATCCAGGTGACGGACAGGGCGAAGGTCTGCCAGGCCAGGTAGATGCTCAGCGCCGACTGCTGCTCGCTCACGATCAGGACGACGAGAAGCGCGATGAGGCTGCCGATGACCGCGATGTCTCCCACCAGCGCGGTGGCACGCCTGCGGATGTCCCGGTCCCGCTCGTCCGTGGGTTCGAAGAACGCGATGCGCAGGACGTCGCCGCTGCCGCTCGCCCGGATGACGACCGCCGCCGCGTACTGCAGCGCGCCGATCACGATGAGCAGGATGCTCAGATGCCAGCCGGTGGTCACCTGGAGGACGATTCCCGCCCCGATGAAGAGCGCAGCCGTGAAGGCGTTGTAGCCGGAGACCCGGAGCGCACTGAGCACCCGCCGGCCTCGGCCCGTGCCGCTCTCGTTCGCCCGGCCCTCATCCATCGACATCGAAGACCTCCTCCACTGTGCTTCCGAAGAAGCGGGCGAGATGCACAGCCAGCTTCAGGGAGGGATCATACCGGCCCTTCTCCAGGGAGTTGATCGTCTGCCGCGACACTCCCACGCTCTCGGCGAGGCCCTGCTGGGACAGACCCATCTCCGTCCTCAGCTCGCGAATTCTGCTGTCCACATGGAAAGTGTATTTGACAAGCACCGGCACAGTAAAGCACGCTTGACATGTCAAACACGCTTTCCACCCTCACAGGAGGCAGCCATGGAGAATCTCCTCGGCTTCGCAGAGTCCTTCCCGCCGGCGCTCCAGTGGCTGGCCGTCATGCTCGTGAGCGCGATCCCGTTCGTCGAGTCCTATTTCGGGACGTTCCTCGGCATCCTCACCGGCGTGCCGGTGCCCGTGGCGATGCTCGCGGCGATCATCGGCAACGGCGCCTGCATGCTCGTCCTGGTGCTCCTCGCCGATGCGGGCCGGAAGAAGGCGGTGAGCGCCTACCGCGCCCGGAAGCAGGCGGGTGCGCAGATGCAGGCGGGCGCCGAGCAGCCCGGCACGCCGTATGCGGGCGCTGACATGCAGGCCCCCGGTGCGTCCGGCGTCGCGTCCGCTCCCGGAGCTGCCGCAACGGGCGTCGCAACGGTGCCGGGGAGCGAGGAGCCGGAGCTCTCCCCGCGTCGCCAGAAGCTCAAGCGGGCGTTCGACCGCTACGGCGTCGCGGGTGTGAGCATCTTCGGCCAGGCGATCCTGCCCAGCCAGATCACCTCGGCGATGATGGTGGGCTTCGGCGCCAGCCGCAACGCCGTCATCGTCTGGCAGATCGTGGGCATCACCCTATGGTCGGGGCTGTTCGCGCTGCTTGCCCTCGGCGGAGTGAACATGCTGGCCCGCTGAAGCCCGTCCTCCATCCCGCCGAGTGAGCGGTTGCTGTCGGTTTCAGCGTCGCAGACCGACAGCAACCGCTCACTCGGCGATTTCGGCGAGGATCGCGGCAGTGCCGGAGAGGCCCAGCCGGGAGGCGCCGGCATCCAGCATCTCCTGTGCCGCGGCGAGCGTGCGGATGCCCCCGGAGGCCTTCACCCCCAGGCGGTCGCCCACCGTCTCCCGCATGAGCCGCACCGCGTGGGCACTCGCCCCACCCGAGGGATGGAACCCCGTGGAGGTCTTCACGTAGTGGGCGCCCGCGGCCTCAGCCCGGCGGCAGGCCTCGACGATCTCCTCGTCCGTGAGCGCGGCCGACTCGATGATGACCTTGACGACAGCCGCACCCCTGGCAGCGGCCTCGGGGTCGCCCGCAGCCGCCGGCAGGCCCGCATCCTCAGCCGCGGCGGCGACGGCATCGACGACGCCCCGGACATCGGCCTCCACCGCGTCCCAGTCCCCGTCCTTGACGAGGCCCACATTCACGACCATGTCGACTTCGCGTGCGCCGTCGCCGACGGCGCGCGCCGCCTCGGCGGCCTTGACCTCCCCCTTCACCGCCCCGGAGGGGAACCCGCACACCGTCGCCACGATGAGCTCACCGGCGTCCGCAACGGGCAGCGCCGAGGGCGAGACGCAGATCGCGAGCACCCCCAGCTCTCGGGCCGAGGCGATGTGCGCGGCGAAGTCCCGTGAGGACGACTCCGGCTTGAGCAGCGTGTGGTCGACGCGGGCGGCCAGCTGTGCGGCGGTCAGGGTCATGGGGTCTCCTGTCATGAGAGGTGGGAGGGGAAGGCGCTCAGCCCACGCGGCCGAGGAGAACGGAGCCGCGGCCCGGCGAGCCCCAGCCGTCATAGGTGACAGCGCCGCGAAGCACCTCCAGCGCGCGGTCGAAGCGCTCGGGCTCGTCGGTGTAGAGGGAGAGCAGCGGCTCGCCGGCCTCGACGGCCTCGCCCACAGTCTTGTGGATGACGATGCCTGCGCCCGCCTGCACCGGATCCTCCTTCCGGGAGCGGCCCGCGCCCAGCCGCCACGAGGCGATCCCGAGGCACAGCGCGTCCATCTCGCGGACCACGCCCGAGCGCTCGGCCCGGACCACGTGCCGTTCCCGCGCGACGGGCAGTTTGGCGTCCGGGTCCCCTCCCTGGGCGGTGATCATCCGCCGCCAGGCGTCCATCGCGCGCCCGTCCTTGAGCGCGGCGGCGACGTCGTGACCGCCCTGGCCTGCGGCCTCCAGCATCTCCTGGGCCAGGGCCACCGTCAGCTCGACGACATCCGCCGGGCCGCCGCCCTCCAGGACCTCGACGGCCTCCGCCACCTCGAGTGCATTGCCCACGGTCCGGCCCAGCGGCGCGGACATGTCGGTCAGCAGCGCGCTGGTGCGCACACCGGCGGAGGTGCCGAGATCGACCATGATCTCCGCGAGCTTCCGGGCGTCCTCGCTGCGCTTCATGAACGCCCCGGCGCCCACCTTGACGTCGAGCACGAGCGCCGAGGTGCCCTCCGCGATCTTCTTCGACATGATCGAGGAGGCGATGAGCGGGATGCAGTCGACGGTGCCGGTGATGTCGCGCAGGGCGTAGAGCTTCTTGTCCGCAGGCGCCAGGCCGGGCCCGGCCGCGCAGATCACGGCGCCGGGATCCTCGAGCCGTGCCATGAGCTCCTCCCGGCTGAGCTTCGCGCTCCAGCCCGGGATGGTCTCGAGCTTGTCCAGCGTGCCGCCCGTGTGGCCGAGGCCCCTGCCGGACAGCTGCGGCACGGCCGCGCCGAACACGGAGACGAGCGGCGCCAGCGGCAGCGTGATCTTGTCCCCCACACCGCCCGTGGAGTGCTTGTCCACCGTGGGCCGGCTCAGCCCGGAGAAGTCGAGGCGGTCACCGGAGGCCACCATCGCCCGCGTCCAGTGCCGGATCTCGTCCATGCCCATGCCGCGCAGGTACACGGCCATCGCGAGCGCCGACATCTGCTCATCGGCGACCTCCCCGCGCGTGTAGGCGTCGATCACCCAGCTGATCTGCTGACGGCTCAGCTCACCGCCGTCGCGCTTGGTCCTGATCACGTCCACTGCGTCGAATCGTTCCACCATCGTGACCTCCTCGGGTCGGTCGTGCCGCGATGGGTCCGATCGTACTGCCCACAGGGCCGTCCCACACCCTTCGGCCGCACACGGATGCATTCCTGTGACCCCACGGCGGTTCGCAGGTACCCGCAGGTCAGCCGCCCTGAGGGGCCAAACGGGCAGTCCGGGGCCTCAGCTCAGGTGAGCCGGCCCGAACGCCTCCGGCAGCACCTCGGACAGCGGCCGGATGCCCGAGGGCATGTCCAGCAGCAGCTCCGGTCCGCCGAACTCGAAGAGCAGCTGACGGCACCGCCCGCACGGCACGAGCGCGGCACCGGCCCCGTCCACGCAGGCGAAGCCCACGAGCCTGCCCCCGCCGGTGCGAGCGAGCTCGGAGACCAGCCCGCACTCGGCGCACAGCCCCAGGCCGTACGAGGCGTTCTCCACATTGCAGCCGGTGACGATCCGCCCGTCGTCCACGACGGCCGCCGCGCCCACCGGATACTCCGAATAGGGGACGTAGGCCTGTGCCATCGCCTCCCGGGCGCGCACGCGCAGCTCCTCCCACGTCACCGCGGTGCCGGGCACGGCAGCGGTCGCGTCACTGCGCGCCATAGGGCTTCCCCGCAGCTGCCGGAGGCCGGACCCGGCCGACGAAGCCGGCGACGGCGAAGATCGTGACGATGTAGGGGAGCATGAGCAGCAGATCGCTGGGGACCGGCGTCCCCATGGTGGAGAGGGTGTTGCCGAGGTTCCGCGCGAAGCCGAACAGCAGGGCCGCGGCGACCGCGCCCATGGGGCTCCACTTGCCGAGGATCATGGCGGCCAGGGCGATGTAGCCCTGTCCCGCGGACATCTCCTTGCCGAAGGCCAGGCCGGAGCCGATCGTGAAGAACGCCCCGCCGAGCCCCGCGATGCCGCCGGCGATGAGCGTGTTGACCACGCGCGAGCGGTTGACCCGGATGCCCACGGTGTCCGCAGCCTTGGGATGCTCGCCGATGGCGCGCGTGCGCAGGCCCCAGCGCGAGTGGAAGAGCAGCACGTGGATGACCGCGACGGCGGCGTACATGAGGTAGACGAGGATCGTCTGGTTGAAGAACACCGGACCGATCACGGGGATGTCCGCGAGCAGCGGGATCGGCACCGTCGGCAGGGACTGGCGCGCGTTCCAGGTCTCCGGGTTGGCGGTGAGGACCGTCGAGAACAGGAAGTTCGTGAGCCCCACGACGAGGACGTTGAGGACCACGCCGATGATGATCTGGTCCACCCAGTAGCGGATGGCGAAGAAGGTCAGCAGCACCGCGACGAGCGCGCCGGCGATGGGCGCAGCCACGAGGCCCGCATAGGGATTGCGCAGCGCCGAGGCCACGACCGCGGCGAGGAAGGCGCCGGCGAGCAGCTGGCCCTCGATCGCGATGTTGATGATGCCCGAACGCTCTCCCACCAGGCCGCACATCGCGCCGAAGATCAGCGGTACGGACAGCGCCAGAGCACCCGCGAGCAGGGGCGTGACGGGGATCCTGCCGGTGTCCGCACCTGCCCAGGTGAGGAAGGCGAAGAGGAACAGCAGGCCGTAGACGACAGGGAACCAGACGCCGGGCTTCTCCCGCCGGGTCGCGAGCCACGCCGCCGCGGCGGCCATCATGACGAGGACGATGCCCGCACCCACGGCGGTGGGCCAGGAGGAGACCGTGAGGTCCGGGACGGAGAAGAAGTCCCGGCCGGTGGAGAACGAGAAGACCGTGTGCCTGCCCGCGGCTCCCCCGAACAGCCCGAAGCCGAACAGGGTGAGCACGCCGAGCACGGCGTACACGACGGGGAGCTTCCAGTCGATGGGGGCGCGGAGGTCGGCGGTGAGCTGAGGAGTGGCGGCTGCGGTGGTCATCGCGCCTCCTTTCCGGCCGGGGCGGGAAGTCTGAACAGGCCGCGGACGAGCGGCGGCGCGGCGATGAGCAGGACGATGACGGACTGCACGACCAGGATGATGTCGATGGGCGTGCCCGTCTGGGCCTGCATGGTGTACCCGCCGGCCTTGAACGCACCGAACAGGAGGCCTGCGAGGAACGTGCCGAGCGGCCGCGAGCGCCCCAGCAGGGCGACGGTGATCGCGTCGAAGCCCAGGGAGCCTGCGATGCCGATGGTGAGCTTGTCCTCCGTGCCCAGCACCTGCGAGGCGCCTGCGAGGCCGGCCAGTGCGCCGGCCAGCGCCATGACGAGGAAGGTCACCCGTCCCACGGAGATGCCCGCGGTGCGCGCGGCGTGCGGGTTCTCCCCCACGGCGCGGAACTCGAAGCCCAGGGTGGAGCGCTCGAGCAGCCACCACACGAGCACCGTCGCCGCCACCGCGATGAGGAAGCCCGCGTTGAGGCGGAAGGGATCCGGCAGCAGCGGGAACAGCGAGGCGGTCGCGTCCACATCGCGCGACTGCGGATTGGCGCTGCCGGACTGCGTGAACCACTGCTGTTTGAGCAGATAGGCGATGAGATAGCCCGCGATGGAGTTGAGCATGATCGTCACGATCACCTCATTGGCACCGGTCCGGGCCTTGAGGGCACCGGCGATCCCACCCCAGAGCGCGCCGCCGGCGATCCCGCCGAGCACTGCGACGACGAGGTGGAGGCCCGCGGGCAGGGTGAGCCAGTAGCCGAGGAAGCCCGCGAGGATCGCGCCGAGGATGACCTGGCCCTGCCCGCCGATGTTGAACAGGCCGGAGCGGAAACCGAGTGCGATGCCGAGGCCGGCGAGGATGAGGGGCGTGGCCGCCACGAGCGATTCGGTGAACGGCCGGACCGCACGGACGAAGGAGGTCGCCTGCCAGTCGAAGATCGCACCGCGGAACAGCGCGATATAGGCCTCCGTGACGACGTGCCAGGCGGTGACGAAGAAATCGGCGGGGCGGGCGAAGAAGTAGCCCAGGGTCTCCTGCACGCTCTCGTTCGAGGCGGCGATGAGGACCGCCCCGGCGAGCAGACCCACCGCGATGGACAGGAGGGAGACGAGCCAGGAGCCGGAGAGGATGTCCCGGAGGACGCCCGGTCGGGCCTCGTGCCGGCGCGCCGGCTGCCGTCCCCCCGTGCTCGGGTCTCCTGTGCCGGAGGTCTCCCCCGCGCCGATGACCTCGGCGGAGGCACCGGAGCCCGGTGCCGCGCTGCTCTCACTCATGCTCAGGCCTCCTCAGCCGCGGAGATCTCGGTCGCGTCCTCGCCGCTCTCCACGCGGGCGAGCGCTTCGTCCTCGGGCACCCCGGCCATCATGAGGCCGAGCACGTCCCGGGGAGTGTCCGGCGGGACGATGCCCACCAGCCGGCCCTTGTACATGACTGCGATGCGGTCGGCCAGGTTGTAGACCTCGTCGAGCTCCGTCGAGACGATGACGCAGGGGGTGCCTGCATCGCGTTCGGCGATGATCCGCCGGTGGACGAACTCGATGGAGCCCACGTCCACGCCGCGGGTGGGCTGGCTCGCGACCAGCAGGCGCAGCGGGCGGCCCAGCTCGCGGGCGAGCACCACCTTCTGCTGATTGCCGCCGGAGAGCGTGGAGATGGGATGGTCGATGGAGCTGAGGCGGATGTCGAACTCCTCGACCTTCTTCTCGCCCTCCGTGCGGACCACGGCCGGCCGCATCGAGAGCCCCTTGGCGTACGGCTCGGCGTCGTAGAGGTCGAGGATCATGTTCTCGCGGATCGCGAACCCGGCGATGACGCCGTCGGTGGAACGGTCCTCGGGGACGAAGCCGATGCCCGCGCGCAGGCGCTCCTTGACGCTGCGCTCGCCCAGGTCCCGGCCGTCGAGGACGATGCGCCCCGTGCGGGGGGCGACCAGGCCGAGGATCGCCTCGGCGAGCTCGGACTGGCCGTTGCCGTCGACGCCGGCGATCGCGAGGACCTCTCCGCGCCTGACGGAGAAGCTCACATCGTCGAGCAGCACGGACTCCCCGCCGCCCACGACCGTGAGGTTCTCCACCGAGAAGGTGGCATCCCCCGGCTCAGGGGCCTCCTTGTCCGTCGTGAGGTGGACCTCCCGGCCCACCATGAGGCCGGCGAGCTCGGACTCGGTGGACTCCGGCGCGGCCTGGCCCACGACCCTGCCCCGGCGGATGACGGTGATCTCGTCCGCGATCGCCTTGACCTCGCGCAGCTTGTGGGTGATGAAGACGATCGAGGTGCCGCGCTCCTTGAGCTGGCGCATGATCCCGATGAGCTCGTCCGTCTCCTGCGGCGTGAGCACTGCGGTGGGCTCGTCGAGGATGAGGACCTCGGCATCGCGGGAGAGCGCCTTGATGATCTCGACCCGCTGCTGTGCGCCGACGGGCAGGTCCTCGATGACCGCATCGGGGTCGATGCTGAAGCCGAAGCGGGCCGAGATCTCCTCCACCTTCCTGCGGGCCTCGGCCAGATCCATCATGCCTGCACCGCGGGTGGGCTCGTAGCCCAGCGCCACCGATTCCGCGACGGTGAAGACCGGCACGAGCATGAAGTGCTGGTGGACCATGCCGATCCCGGCGGCGACCGCATCGCCGGGACCCGAGAAGCGCACGGCCCTGCCGTCGATGAGGATCTCCCCCTCCTCCGGCGCGTAGAGGCCGTAGAGGACGTTCATGAGGGTGGACTTGCCCGCGCCGTTCTCACCCAGGAGCGCATGGATCTCCCCGGGCGTGACGACGAGGTCGATCGAGTCGTTGGCGGTGAACGAACCGAAGCGCTTGGTGATGCCGCTGAGTTCGAGTTTCACAGGCGGGTGCTCCTGTACGGGTGAGGGCGGGGGGGGGGGGGATGCGCGCAGGTCCCGGCGACCGGCGACTTCCGGGCGAAAGCCTAACGGAAGGGGCGGCCGCGGCGGGACCTGCGGCGGTGGGGGGGCGATCAGGGGGTCGAGGGGCTCTCCACGACGATGTCGCCTGAGATGATCTGCTCCTTGAGCTCCTGGACCTTCGCGTCGAGCTCCTCGGGCACCTCGTCCTCGAAGTCGTGGTAGGGGGCGAGGTCCACGCCGCCGTTCTCGAGCGTGCCCACATAGGGCTCGCTGGAGAAGTTCCCCTCCACGTCCTGGGCGATGGTGTCCTTGACCGCGGTCGCGATCTCCTTCTGCACCGTGGTGAGGATGATGTCGCCGTACTCGGTGGACTCGTAGCCGTCCTGGTCGACCCAGACGATGGAGGTGTCGCCGTCCGCGCTGGCAGCCGAGGCCGCGCCCAGGCCCACCGGACCGGCGACGGGCATGATGATGTCCGCGTCCTGGGAGATGAACTGCTCGGTGAGCGCCTGGCCCTGGCTCTGGTTCTCGAAGTCGCCGGAGAAGGAGCCGGACTGCGCCTCCTTGTCCCAGCCGAGCACCTTGACCTCTTCGTCCCCGTTGTCCTCGTTGTACTTGGCCACGCCGTCGACGAAACCGTCCATGAAGATCGTGACCGAGGGGATCTGGATGCCGCCGAAGGTGGCGACGGTGCCGGACTCGCTCATGCCTGCGGCGAGGTAGCCGGCGAGGTAGGCGGCCTCGGCGGTGTTGAAGATGATCGGCTTGCCGTTGTCCAGCTCCACGGTGTTGGAGTCGTCGTCCGTGAACGTCGCGTCGACGAGTCCGAAGTGGAGGTCCGTGTTCGCCTCGGCCGCATCGTGGATCGCGCCCTCGAGGAGGAAGCCCACGCCGAGCGTGATGTTGCACCCCTGGGACACCATGTTGTCCACATTGGGTCCGAAGTCCGCGTCCGCGCTCGACTCCGCGGTGGCGTGGTCGATGCCGAGCTCCTCCACCGCCATGTCGAGGCCCGCCTTGGCGGATTCGTTGAAGGACTTGTCGTCCCATCCGCCCTGGTCGGAGACGATGCAGGCCTTGTAGTCCGAGTTGTCGCCGCCGCCGTCGCCGGCTGCGCTGTCCTCCGGCGCCTCGCCGCAGGCGCTGAGCACGAGGGCGCCCGTCGCCAGGATCGCTGCCGCCGGTGCAAGATGCTTACGCTTCACTGCCTCACTCTTTCTCTCCACGTTCACGAATGCCTGCTCCGGACCGTGCGGGCCCGCACCCGCCGTGCGGACCACGGGGGGAGGGTCGGGACGATGCCGGGAACGGAGGGGCCGCTGATGCCGGTCCGCAGGGGAATGGGCCGACGCTCGCACGCATCCAGACTGGGAGCGTCCTGTGAATTCCCCTTCGAGCCGATGCACCATTTTCCACCTGCACTGGTCGAACCCTCAGCCAACTGCCACTTTTTCAACCAATCGAAACCCAATCGTTGTGAACTACACTGGCTCCCATGCTTCCTGAACCATTGAAGGACCTGCTCCCGCAGGCGTCCACCGATTCCAGCCAGCCCGACAGCCACAGGGCGCAGGTGTACGACCTCCTCCACTCGAACCTCACCCAGGCCATGGGCGCGCGCACCTTCACCGCGCAGTTCGCCCACACCCACGGGCTCAACCTCATCGACTTCCACGTCCTCCAGGTCGTGGTCTTCGTCGATGAGGAGGAGGGCACCGCGACTCCCGGCTACATCGCCCGTCAGCTGTCGCTGTCCGCCTCGACGCTGACCTCCATCCTGGAGCGCCTGGTGCGCAGCGACTACCTGCTCCGCGAGCGGGACTCGGCCGACCGGCGCCGCATCTCGATCTACGCGACCGACAAGACGATGGAGCTCATCGCCTCGTTCTACGCGAACATCGCCGATGAGTACGAGGCCATGTTCCCCGCACAGGACGAGGAGCAGCTGGGCCGGTACACGGAGCTCCTGGGCGATCTCGCACAGGCGAACGAGGGCGTGACCCGGGCGTTCGAGCGCAGCGGTGAGAACCTGCGCAGCGCCACGCAGGGCCGGGCTCTGCACGCGAACGAGACCGCAGGGGACGCTGCCGACGTCGCCAGCTGATCTCCGGCAGCGGCCACCGGGCATGAGGCACGGGCTGCATCCCGGACCAGCGGACCATGCAGACGGAGGGCCGGCGCACTCGCAGGAGTGCGCCGGCCCTCCGTCTGCGCTCGCGGTATCAGCGCCCCCGGATGGCACGGGCACGGCGCTGAACTCGGCAGTGTCACGCGCCCGCGGAATAGCCGCGGCCCCGCACCGCGTTGAGGCGGTATGCGCTTCTCCCTGCTCGACCGCTCGCGCACCCGCACCGGAGAGCCCGAGGCCGAGGCGCTCCACGACACCCTCGACCGGGCGCAGCGGGCCGAGGCGCTGGGCTTCCACCGGTTCTGGACGGCGGAGCACCATGCGGTTCCGGGGATCGCCTCGGGCGCGCCCGCGCTCCTCCTGGCCGCGGCGGGGCAGAGGACCGAGCGGATCCGGCTGGGCTCCGGGGGCGTGATGCTGCCGCAGCACACGCCACTGCTCGTGGCCGAGCAGTTCCGGATGCTCGAGGCACTGCACCCCGGTCGCATCGACCTGGGAGCGGGCCGCTCGCTCGGGTTCACGGCGCCGGTCCGCAGAGCGCTGCGGCGGGAGGCGGCCTCACCCGAGGAGTTCGCGGCGGACCTCGGCGAACTGCTCTCCTATCTCGACGGTTCCGCTCCGGTCACGGCGCGGCCGGTGACGGGACCGGTGCCCGTGCATGTGCTCGCGACCCGATCGGGGCTGGAGATCGCCGCACGGCTGGGACTGCCCGTGGTGGTGGGCGGGCCGCTGGTGCTCAGCCCCGAGCTGCCCGAGGCGCTGGCGGAGTACCGGCGCGCGTTCCGTGCCGAAGGCGCCGGTGTCAGCGGGAGCGAGCACTGCGGAGGCCGGCAACGCGGAGCCTGGCAAGGGCGAGGCGAACGCGACGTAGGCGGCCAGGACGGGGACAGGCCTCATGTGATCCTCTCGCTGGACGTCTTCGCCGCGGACACCGTCGAACGCGCCGAGGAGCTCGCCCTGCCGGAAGCCTGGGCGATGGCGCAGTCGCGGGAGATCGGCGCGTTCCCGCCCCTGGAATCGCCCGCGGCGATCCGCGAGCAGGCATGGCCCGCCCGTGTGCGCCGCCGGATGGAGGAGCACAGGGCGCAGACCGTGATCGGGACGCACGCTCAGGCGGCTCGGCGACTGGAACGGCTCGTGAGTGCCGCGGGCGCCGATGAGCTCATGACGACGGCGTCCACCTTTGACACCGCTGCGCAGGCGGAGCTGGACGCGACGTTCGCGGAGCTCGCGGCAGGCCTGGGCTGAGCTGAGTGCGCGGTCGGCTGATGCCGCAGCCGAGCCTGTCGACGCGCGGGCCCGGCCGGTAGGGTGCCCGTATGGCGACGCTCAACGATGTGCGCATGATCGCAGAGGAGCTGCCGGGGGCCTTCGAGAAGATCGAGGGGCACGGCGGCGGTGCCAGCTGGCGGACGAGGCGCGGCATGTTCGCCTGGGAGCGCGGCCCGAGCGGGCGGGACCTCGAACAGCTCGCCGAACTCGGCCGCGCATGGCCGGAGGGTGTGGTGCTCGGCGTGCGCACCGCGGGACTCGAGGCCAGGGACGAGCTGCTCGCGGCGTTCCCGGATCTGTTCTTCACGATCCCCCATTTCGACGGCTACCCCGCCGTCCTCCTCCGCCTCGACGTCATCGAGCCGGAGCAGCTGCGCGAGGTCCTCATCGAGGCGTGGCTGGAGCGCGTCAGCCGCACCACCGCCGCGGAATGGCTGCGCGAGCACGGGCTGAGGGCGCGGGGAGAGTGAGACCGGTGGGGGCTGCCGTCGGCATCGGGCTCACTCCACCGCTTCGGACAGCTCCAGCCAGCGCTCCTCCAGCTCCGCGAGCTCGTCCCGGTAGCCGTTCTGCTCCCGCGTGAGAGCGGCCAGACCCTCGAAGTCCGACTGATCGTGCTCGGCCATCCTCGCCTGCACCTTCGCCACGCTGTCCTCGAGCTTGGACATCTTCCGTTCGACGGCGCTGAGCTCCTTCTGCGCCGCGCGCAGCTCGGCACCGGCGAGCGGAACGCCCGCACCACCGGAATCTTGCCCTGCCCCGGAAGCGCCACTCTTCCCGGCAGCACCCGAACCACCCGCGGCCGCCGCACCCGCAGCAGGGCCCGAGGCCGCCTCGGCGTCCGCGGCACTCAGCCGCAGGTACTCGTCGATGCCGCCGGGCAGGTGACGCATCGAACGCGCCCGGACCGCGTACTGGTCGTCCGTGACCCGCTCCATGAAATAGCGGTCGTGGGAGATGACCAGGAGCGTGCCCGGCCACGTGTCGAGCAGGTCCTCCATCGCCGCGAGCATGTCCGTGTCCATGTCGTTGGTCGGCTCGTCGAGGACGAGGACGTTCGGCTCGTCCAGGAGCGTGAGCAGGAACTGCAGCCGCCTGCGCTGGCCTCCGGAGAGGTCCATGACCCTGTTCGCGAGCACATCGCCGAGGCCCAGCTTCTCCGCGAGCTGCCCGGGTGTGAGCTCGCCCGCCGCCGTCTGGTAGGCGGCCTTCTTCTGTCCCAGCAGCGTACGCACGAACTCGTCCATGACCGGCTCCAGATCGCGCAGCTGCTGGTCCAGCACCGCGATCTTCACCGTCTTGCCGCGCTTGACCCGCCCGGCCGTGGCCTCCACCGTGCCCGTGAGCAGACCCGCCAGCGTGGACTTGCCCGCGCCGTTGCGGCCCAGAATGCCCACCCGGTCGCCGGGCCCCAGGATCCAGGTGAGGTCCTCGAGCACCGGGGTTCCGGCCTCGGCGTCCCCGCGCGCGGGATAGGTGACGCCGACGCCCTCGAGCTCGAACACGTCCTTGCCCAGGCGCGCCGTCGCCATGCCCACGAGCTCGGTCGTGTTGCGCACCGGAGGCACGTCCGCGATGAGCGCATTGGCCGCCTCGATGCGGAACTTGGGCTTCGAGGTCCGCGCCGGAGCGCCCCGGCGCAGCCAGGCGAGCTCCTTGCGCATGAGATTCTGGCGCTTGGCCTCGGCCTGATCGGCCTGCCTGCGGCGCTCGACCCGCTGCAGCACATACGCCGCATACCCGCCCTCGTACTGCTCCACCGTGCCGTCGTGGACCTCCCAGGTCTGCGTGGTGACCTCGTCCAGGAACCAGCGGTCGTGGGTGACGACGAGCAGGGCGCCCTGACCCGCCGGCCAGCGCCGCTGGAGATGACGGGCCAGCCAGGCGATGCCCTCGACGTCGAGGTGGTTGGTGGGCTCGTCGAGGAAGAGGACATCGTGCTCGCCGGCCAGCAGCGCGGCCAGCGCGACCCGGCGCCGCTGCCCGCCCGAGAGCGAGGCGACCGGGGTCTCCAGGGCCAGATCGCCCAGCAGCCCGGACATGACATCGCGGATCGTGGGGTCGGCGGCCCACTCGTAGTCGGCGGCATCGCCCACGACGGCCTCGCGGATCGTGGCACCTGGCGCGAAGTCGTCCACCTGCTCCAGATAGCCCGTCCGCACGTCCCCGCGCCGCGTCACCCTGCCCGAATCCGGCTGCAGGAGGCCCGCGAGGATCTTCACGAGGGTGGACTTGCCGTCGCCGTTGCGGCCCACGATGCCGATCCGGTCACCGGCCTCCACACCCAGCGTGACGCTCTCGAGCAGGGGGCGGTTGGGATAGGCGAGGCTGATCTCCTGGGCGCCGAGCAGGTGCACATGACTCCTTGGGGGTTCCGGTGTGGGGTGTTCCGGTGTGGCCGCAGGCGCGGCTCCGCGCTCCGCTGCCGCGGTTGCTTGCCGCGGCCTGGAATGCTGCGGGGACAAGCCTAGCGTTCCGGGACCGCGGGGGCGCGCACTGTCAGAACTAGCACCTAGGCACTAGAATTGGATCATGAAGACCATCACCATGACCGAGTTCAACCAGCGGGTCTCCGCGGTGGTCAGCGAGGCCATCGCCCGCGGTGAGACCGTGCAGGTCACGAAACACGGGCGCGCCGTGCTCCGCCTCGTGCCGGAGACGCCTGCCGGCGAGGATCCCGTCCAGTCCCTCATCGACTCCGGCCTCGCCTCCGCCCCGCGCAGAGCGCACTCCCCGATCGGAGCGCGTCCACCCGTGCCGCTGACGCACGACCTCGATGACCTGATCGCAGCCGTCAACGCGGATGCCGATGTCTGAGCGCGGGCCGCGAGCGGCCTGGTACATCGATTCCTCGATCGCGCTGCGCATCCTGCTGGGACACAGCCGAACCGCAGTCGAATGGTTCGATGCGCAGGCGGAGGCAGGCAGCGCTCTGATCTCCTCCCGCCTGCTGGAGCTCGAGATGACGCGCGTGCTCCGCCGCGAAGGGCTCGGTGTCACCGCGGCAGAGGCATTCACCGCAGAGCTCACCCTCCTCCGCGTGGACGACGCGCTCCTGAGGGAGGCCGCGGCGATCCGGCCCCATGTGAAGTCCCTCGACGCCCTCCACCTCGCTTCCGCTCAGCGCATCGGCCCCGGACACGTCACGGTGGTGACGCACGATGCCGCCATGGCCCGCGTCGCAGACACACTGGGCTTCGACGTGTTCGACCCCGCCGCCGAGCACTGATCCCGCCGATGGGATTTCATGTGTCCATGCGCACCCTGTACATCGTGACCCATCCGGAGGCCTCGCACCACGTCGAGGGCCTCGTGGGCGGCTGGTACGACTCGCCCCTCACCGACCGCGGCCTCGCCCACGCACGGGCCGTCGCCAGCGCACTCCGCGCGCGGATTCCGGACGACGCCGAGGCCGAACTCCTCTCCTCCGACCTCCTCCGCACACGGCAGACTGCCGAGGCGATCGCAGACCTGCTCGCCGTCCCCGTCCGCTGCGATCCGCGTCTGCGCGAGAAGTCGTACGGCGAGGCCGAGGGCAGGCCGCAGTCCTGGCTCGACGCCCGCTTCCTTCCGCCCCCGACCTGTGGCGGGCGCCTCCACCACGACGAGGGGATCAGCGGTGCCGAGACCCTGGCGGAGCTGGGCACCCGTGTGGGCGCGGCGGTAGACGACCTCGTCGCCCGGGAGGCCGAGCACCAGATCGTCGTCACCCACGGAGGCGCGCTCACCTTCGCAGCCGCCGCGTTCCTCCGCCTGCCGCTGGACTCCCTCGAACACATGCGGCTGCACGGGACACCGGGAGGGATCACGGTCCTGACCGAGGACGACTTCTTCCGCAACCGCTCACTCATCGAGCTGAACGCGACGGAGCATCTGCACACCGGCGGTTGACGGAGGCCTCCGCCGTTCGCCGCTCCGGAGGACGTGACAGACGGGAACACCCGAAGCCCTTCCCTCCCTCACTCCACGAGGTGCGCTCCGCGCGCGGGGCCGGTGGTGCGGACCACCTCGCGCACGCCGCGGGAGGCCTCCAGCAGCACCGCGAGTTCGAGTGCATGCGTGGCGTTCTGGGCGAGGAACCCCACCGTGGGGCCGGAGCCGGAGAGCAGCACCGCGAGCGCACCGGCCCGCTCGCCCTGCTCCATCACATGCGCCACGTCCGGAAGCAGGGTCACCGCGGCCTGGGTCATGTCGTTGTGCACCGCGGCGGCGAGGTCCTCGACGCTGCCCGAGGCGAGCGCGGCGAGCACGGCGGTGGGCTCGGCCAGGCGCAGCTGCCGGAAGCCATCCGTGCCCGAGGCGCCCGCACCGGCAGCCGCACCACCCTCGCCGGCGGCCCTGCCGCCCGCAGCCGTCCCCCGCTCCGCCCGCAGCTCATCGAGCCTGCGGTAGACGAGGGGCGTGGAAAGCGCGCCGGTCGAGGTCGCGAGCACCCAGTGCTGCGTGCCCTGCGCGAGCACCGGCGTGAGCTGGTCGCCCCGCCCCCGCCCCAGGGCCACTCCCCCGCGCAGGGCGAAGGGCACGTCCGCGCCCAGCGTCGCGGCGATCTCGTGCAGCGCGCCCCTGTCATCGAAGCCGGCCAGCGCGGCCGCCGCACGCAGCGCCGCCGCCGCATCCGCCGAGCCCCCGCCCATCCCTCCGGCCACGGGCACCTGCTTGTCGATCGTGAGGGCCACCCGCGCATCCCAACCGGTCCGCTCCCGGAACGCCTGCACCGCGGCGAGCGCGAGGTTGCTGCCGTCGAGGGGAACCTCGGCGTGCGCGTACCGGCCGGTGAGGGCGACGCTGTCCTCGGCGGCCTCCGTGAGCGTGACGGTCTCCGCGCAGCCCAGCGCGGCGAAGACGGTCACGAGCTGGTGGTAGCCGTCCGCGCCCGCGTCCCCCACCCCCAGGTGGAGGTTGATCTTGCCGTGAGCGCGTGCGGTCGCCGACCGCGCTCCCCCGTGTGCCGTGCGCCCGGTGCGGTCAGCGCCCGGCCTGATCGCGGAGACCGTCACTGCGAATCGGCCTCCGTCGTGTTCGCGACCGCACCCGGGGAGTTCTCACCGGAACGGCGCCTGCCGGCAGCGCCGCCTTCAGCCTCACCCTCCGCATCAAGCTCCGCACGTGCCTCGGCGATGCGCGCGAACTCCTCCACGCCCAGCACCTCGCCGCGCGCCCGCGGGTCGATGCCCGCACGGCTGAGCACCGCCTCGGCGGCCGCCCCGGAGCCGGCCCAGCCGGTCAGCGCCGCGCGCAGGGTCTTGCGGCGCTGGGCGAAGGCCGCGTCGACCACCGCGAACACGGCCGCGCGGTCGCCCTCCCGCGGAGTCTCCCGCCGGGTGATCCGCACGAGGCCGGAATCGATGTTGGGCGCCGGCCAGAACACGTTCTTCCCGATGTCCCCGGCCCTCTCCACCGTCCCATACCACTGCGCCTTCACACTGGGCACTCCGTAGGTGCGGGAGCCGGGGCCGGCAGCCAGTCTGTCCGCGACCTCGGCCTGGACCATCACCAGCACCTGCGTGATCTGCGGGAACGTCGCGAGGAAGTGGAGGAGGACAGGAACGGCAACGTTGTACGGGAGGTTCGCCACGAGAGCGGTGGGCACGCCGAGCTCCTGCGGCAGCTCTCCGACCCTGAGCGCGTCCTCGTGGACGAGGGCGAAGGGCACGGGCGCGCCTGCCTCCGCTGCGGCGGCGAACCTGTCGGCTGCGAACTGCTCCACCGTCGCCGGGAGGCGAGAGGCCAGCAGGCCGTCGATCTCGACCGCCACGACCCGGTGCCCGGCATCGAGGAGCCCGAGCGTGAGCGAGCCCAGCCCCGGGCCGATCTCCACGACGGTGCTCGCCGGCGGCAGGTGCGCCGCATCCACGATCATGCGGACGGTGTTGGGGTCGATGACGAAGTTCTGTCCGCGCTGCTTGGTGGGACGGAGGTCCAGGGCATCGGCGAGGACGCGGACGTCGCGCGCGGTGAGCAGAGTCGTCATGGCACTCACACTAGTGGACGGGCGGACGTGCCCGAGGAGACCCGACGCGCCGCTAGGCTGGCCCGCATGGATGAGGCCACACTCGCGCAGCTGCTCGACCCGGACGCCCTGACGCTGCTCGACGGCATCGAGTACAGCCCGGCTGCGGAGCTCGCACTGGCCGGACGCCTGCGCCGGGACGGGGTGAGCCCCGAGCTCGCGCGCGAACTCCTCGCGCAGGCGCAGCTGAGGCAGGAGGCCGAGGCGAAGTTCGGCCCTTTCGCAGACCGGATGCTCTTCACCCGCGACGGGCTGGCGCAGGCCACGCGGCTCTCCGTCGCCGCGCACCATGCCCGCAGGCTGCTGGCCGCCGAGCCCGCACTCATCGGCGATCTGGGCTGCGGCCTCGGCGGGGACACGATGGCTCTCGGCGGCCTGGGCGGCACGGTCCTCGCCGTCGACGCGGACCCCGTCACGGCGGCACTGGCCGCCTACAACCTCCGTTCCCTCGACACTGTGACGGTCGAACAGGGCACCGCCGAGGCCCAGGACCTCTCCCGCTTCGACGTGCTCTGGCTCGATCCCGCCCGCCGGACCGGTGACGGGCGTACGAGCGCTGCCCGCCGCCTCACGGACCCCGAGTCCTTCTCTCCCTCGCTCACCTGGGCCTTCTCCACGGCCGAGGCGGTCGACGGGGTGGGGGTGAAGCTCGGACCCGCGCTCGACCACGAGCTCGTCCCGGCCGGCTGGGAGGCGCAGTGGGTGTCCGAGTCCGGAGACGTCGTCGAGGTCGCGCTGTTCCACGGCAGCGTGCGCCGGCGGCCCGGCCGGAACGCCCTCGTGCTGGGCCGGGGCTCCGCACTCGAGGTCCACGAATCGCAGGTGCCCGCGGACGACGAGGACGGCATCGGCGAACTGGGCGACTACCTCTTCGAGCCCGACGGCGCGATCGTGCGCGCGGGGCTCGTGACCGCGCTCTGCGAACCCCTCGGCATGCGCCGCGTGAGCGAGCGGATCGCCTACCTCACCGGCGATGCGCTGCCGACGGGCACCGCGGCGAACGCCGTGCGCGCCTACGAGATCGTCGACGTCCTGCCGGCCGGGATCAAGCAGCTGCGCCGGGCGCTCGTGCAGCGCGGGATCGGGAAGGTCGTCATCAAGAAGCGCGGAGCGGACATCGTGCCCGATCAGGTCCGGCGCCAGCTCAAGCTCCCCGGCGGCGAGAGCGCCACCCTCGTCTTCACCCGGCTGGGCGAGGACCACGTGGTGCTCCTGACCCAGCCCGTGTCGCTGGAGTGAGCGCTGTTGAGTGCCACCCCTCGTGCCGCTGGACGCCCAGGTATGACTGGGCGTCCAGCGGCACAAGGGGTGGGTGAGTGCACGCGCGGCCGAGGGAGATCCGCGATACTCATCAGGCAGCCGCATCGTAAGGAGACACCCATGACACAGGCGTCCTCGTCCCAGTCCCCCAACACCGACCCTGCGCACGGCACCGGCCCTGCGCACGGCACCTCACCGCCGGCCGGCCGGGAGCCCGCCCGCGAGGACTCCGCGCGCGAGGCGGTGCTCATCACCGTCGAGGAGCTCACCCGCCTGCTCGCCGCCGCAGAGGCCGGCACACAGGAGCCCCCGGTGCTCCTCGACGTCCGCTGGACGCTCATGCACCCGGACGGACGGGAGGACTTCGCGGCCGGCCATCTCCCCGGCGCCCGCTATGTGCCGCTCGACGAGGAGCTGTCCGACCATTCCTCCTCCGATCCCGCGCGCGGCAGGCACCCGCTGCCTTCCGCCGAGGCGTTCGAGGCGACGGCGAACAGGTGGGGTGTGCGCTCGGGCAGTGCCGCCGATCCCGGCACACCCGTCATCGTGTACGACGACGCCTCCGGTCAGGCCGCCGCGCGCGCCTGGTGGCTGCTGCGCTGGGCGGGCCATGAGAACGTCCGGGTGCTCGACGGCGGCTGGCCCGCCTGGCGGGACGCCGGCCTGCCGATGGAGACAGGAGCAGGCGCGGACGGTCCAGACACTCTCGCGAACGCCGATGCGGCCGCCGCACACGCCGGCTTCACCATCCGGCCGGGCTCCATGCCGGTCCTCTCCGCGGACGAGGCCGCCGCCCTCGCACAGGCGCCCTCCGGACTGCTGCTCGACGCCCGCGCGCCCGAGCGCTATCAGGGCCTCACCGAGCCCCTCGACCCCGTCGCCGGTCACATCCCGGGGGCGCACAATGCGCCCGCAGGACAGAACTCCGCGGACGGACGGCTGCGCAGCACCGGCGACCTCCGCGCGCACTACCGCGCACTCGGCGCCCTGGACGACGGCACCTCGGTGGGCGCGTACTGCGGCTCCGGCGTCTCCGCCTCCCACACCGTCCTCGCACTCGCGAGCCTGGGCGTGGAGGCCGCGCTCTTCCCCGGCAGCTGGTCCGCGTGGTCGAACGATCCCGCCCGTCCCGTCGCCACGGGTGAGGAAGGCTGAGACGACCTCCAGCTCCATCCACCGGGTGAGCGGTCGCTGTCGGTTCGAGCGCCGTAAACCGACAGGAACCGCCCACCCGGAAGGGTGGGGCTCAGCTGTGCTCCCCGGCGGTGCGCGACCTCCTCAGCTCGATCCGCGGTGCCTCGATCCCCGGAGCGCGGAGGAGGAAGGTCAGGAACAGACCCACGAGATAGATCGCGGCCAGCACCCACACGACCGGGGCCACACCCAGCAGGGGCACGAGGGCCGCGATCGCCGGTCCGATGAAATTCGACAGACCCGCGCCCAGGTTCAGCACCGCCACCGCTGCCGCCTTGTTGTGCGGCGCCAGCAGGGGCACCACTGCCGAGAGCGGCACGTACATGCCGAGGGCGAGCCCGTACACGATGCCCAGGACGAGCACGACGGGATAGTTCGCGCCGAGCCCCTGGGGCACGTAGTAGAAGCCGAGGACGGTGAGCGCGGTCGCGAGGCCGCCGCCCCAGGCGATGACATTGAGCCGACCGAAGCGATCGGAAGCGTACCCGGAGACGAGATTGGCCAGCACGTTCGCGAACAGCATGGTGCCCCAGATGGAGGACCACTGCGCCTGGGAGAAGCCGATGGTGCCGACCATGTAGACGTTGAGGAACACCGCGAAGGAGTAGTACGACATCGTGTTGATCATGCGCAGAGCTCCGCCGAGGGCGACCTTGGGCTTCTGCACCATGATCGTCACGCTCGTGACCAGCCCCCGCACGGTCTGCTCGCGGGTCATCCGGTATGCGCCCGGACGTGCGCGGATCAGCACCGCGACCATGAGCGTGGCGAGGACCACGAACACCAGCGAGGACCACAGGGTGCCGAGCGCACCCCACGGCTCGACCACGAGCGCCACGAAGTATCCGCTGATGACCCCGAGTCCCATGGCGTTGAAGAACCAGTACCAGCCCACCGCCTTGCCCATCACCCGGGCAGGTGTCTCCATCGTCACCCAGACGAGGAAGCCGTAGGCGAAGAACGGATAGCCGATGGCCCTGACGGAGTAGGCCGTGAGCATGACGGCATAGTCCTCCCGCATGACGCCCCACAGCAGGAAGACCACCTGGAAGACGACCCAGATGATCCCGCCCGTGAGCATGACGCGCCGCGGACCCCAGGACTCCGCGAGCGCACCGGCCAGCCACGCCGACACCGCGACCACGATGCCGTAGGCGGTGAAGATCAGAGCCACCCGGCCCCCGCCGAATCCCATGTCGGTGAGGTGATTCGACAGGAAGCTCAGCTCGATGCCGTCGCCCACCATGAACAGCATGAGCGCGAGGAACCCCCAGGCCAGGGTACGGGAGATGCCTTGGCTGTCCAGGATGCGGCCGAGTGTGCGGCCTCGCGGACGGGCGGGCGGTGCGGGGACGACAGGGTCTGTCGGCGTCGCGCACGCAGCAGGGTCTGCGGACATGGGCTCCTCCTCGGGCTGCGCGGGCATCGGGGCCGCACAGCGGAATGCGGGAATGTGCGCGTCCCCGGAAGGGCGCCCGCCCATCGTGCGCGGAGGATGCCCTGCGCTCCCGGCCCGTCGTCACACGGCGCTGTCCACCGTCACACGGCGCCGCCCAGTGTCACACAGCGCCGCTTGCCGCCATCCGCCATCCACCGGGTGAGCGGTTCCTGTCGGTCTGCGGCGCTCGAACCGACAGGAACCGCTCACTCGGCGGAACGGGAGGAAACCTCAGCCGCAGGAGGGCGCGTCCTCGAACCCTCCGACGGGCACCGTGCCCCGCGCCGTGAGCTCGCCCGCGAGGTACTTCGCGGCGGCCGCGAGGGCGTGCGGATTGTCGTCGTAGACAGCGAGCACGGTCTCGGCGTCCGCCCCGCTCAGCTGCCACGGGCCTCCCGTGCCGATCACCGCATCGGCGGGGGTGCCGGCATCGAGGCTCACCGTCGTCCCGCCCGTTGACTCCCCCGAGGCGACCTCGAGCTCCGCCTTCTCCGCGGCCTCGGCGAATGCCTCCCGCTGCGCCTCCTCGCCGCCCACCAGGCGGATCGACCCGACCGGCTCCGGGATCTCGCACTCACCGGCCAGCACCGTGAGCGAGGCGTCCGCGAGCGCCGTGAACGCCTCGTCCGCGGCGGCCTCGTCCGGCGCCGAGACCTGTGCCGCCTCCGCCGCCCGGTGCTGCCACAGCTGCATCGCGACGACGCGCTCGGAGGCCTCGGTCAGGCGCTCACGCTCGAGCTCCCCGGACTCCAGTGCGGCCGAGAGCGCGGCCACGGCCTCGCCGGAGTCCTCCGGCATGAGCGCGAGATCGGCTCCGGCCCGGATCGCCTTGACCGTCTCCTGTCCCGGCGCCTCGCTGACCGCTCCCATGTTGAGCGCGTCCGTGACGGCCACACCGTCATATCCCACGTCCTCGCGCAGGGACTCGTAGACGTCCGGGTTGAGCGTCGCGGGCAGCTCCTCGGCACCGGGCAGGCCGATGTGGCCGACGAGCATCATGGGCACATTCGCCTCGGCGGCGGCGCGGAAGGGCGCGTAGCTGCTCTCCGCGAGCTCCTCGAGGCTCTCCTCCGAGACCGGCAGCGATTCGTGGGAGTCCACCGTGAGCGCCCCGTGCCCGGGGAAGTGCTTCGCCGAGGAGGCCACGCCCGCCGCGGTGTAGCCCTCGATCGCCGCCGTCGCGACGGAGGACACGAGCTCCTGCTCGGAGCCCGGCGAGCGGACGTTGATGGTGGGGTCCGCGCTGCCCACCGTGACATCGGCGACAGGGGCGAAGTCGATGGTGAAGCCCAGATTCCGCACATCCGTGCCCTGCGCGGTGACGGCGTCTGCGGTGATCCGCTCGTCGTCCGCGGCGCCCGCGGCCATGAGCGGCGGGAACTCGACGGCGGCGTCGTTGAGCCGGGCGACGGGACCGCCCTCCTGATCCACGCCGATCGCCACGGGCCAGCCGCGCTCGCCGATCGCCCCGGCCAGGGTGTCCGTGATGCCGGAGACCTCCTCCGGTCCCGCGCCCTCGGGCAGGTTGTAGCCCATGACGATGGCGCCGGCGAGGTGCCTCTCGCGGATCGCGTCCGCCGCGGCCTGAACGTCCGTACCGCGGTAGGTCATCATGACGACGCTGCCCACGAGCTCCTCGTCGCTCATGCCCGCGACGATCTCCGCGGCCGCCTCCCTGTCCTCCTCGGACACCCCCTCGGCGGGGTCCGGCGCGCCCTCGACGGAGGCCGGGGGCGAGGCCGGTGCCACAGACTCGGAAGCGACCTCGGTGCCTGCTCCCCCGACCTCCTCGTCCGCGGAGCCGGAGCACCCTGCGAGCACGAGACCGGCGGACAGGACGAGGGCACTCAGGCGTCTGCGCATGCCGTCCATGCTAACTGCGCAGACGCCGCCCCAGACCACGATGCGCCGCAACGAGGCCGCAGCACCACGCGCTGCAGTGTCCCCGCACGGGCGATGCGCGCCCCGGGTGGCGGACGACGACACGAGACGGTGCCATGACCCGTCCCCCGCATCACATTCTGGCCCGCACCAGGAGCCTGGGGGCGAGCGCGAGCGCCACGACGAGGCACACGACGGCGGTGATCCCGAGCCCCACCGTGAAGCTCGTGCCCGCAGCGATGAAGCCCACGAGGAGCGCGCCGAGGCCGGTGCCGCAGTCGAAGCCGATGTTCCACACCATGCTCGCAGCATCCCGGTGACGGGGTCCTGCCACCGCGAATGCCTCGACGAGCGTGACGTTCTGCAGGCTGCCGTAGGCGACTCCGGTGAGCGCCATGCCGCCGATGAGCCCCGCCCCGCTCTCCGCGGACACCGCCCAGGCGCACAGCGCCAGCCCCAGCGCGCCGATGAGCGACAGCGGCGCGGGGAACACCCGGTGGCCGAACCGGTCCGCGAGGCCGCCCACGAGCCAGCGGGTCGCCGCCGCCGTGAGCGTGAAGAGGAACAGGCCCGCCACGGAGGCCTGGGCCAGGCCGGGGAACTGCGGGGCGAATGTGAGCAGGGCGCCGCCCGGCGTCGTGATCGAGAGCAGCACGAGCGAGGGAACCACGAGGCCGGCCCAGGGGCGCGCCGAGGCGAGAGCGGCCTCGGTGCCCGTCTGCGCCTCGGGAGCCTCCCCGGCCTCGACCCGATCGATGCGCGTCCCCAGCAGCAGCCCGGGCACCGCGGCGGCGATCGGGGCCGCGCCCAGGACGAACACGGTGAGGAAGCCGAGGTGTTCGGCGATCCACACCGAACTGGGAACCAGGATGAGCTGCGGCAGCGCGATGGAGAGCCCGTACAGGCCGATGGCCTTGCCGCGGCGGGCCGGTTCCACGAGGAAGGCCGTGGCCGAGGAGCCGCACACCGTGAGCACCGCGAAGCCGGCACCGCGGACGGCGGAGAGGACGAGGATCCACAGCAGGTCGTCGGTGAGGAGGAGGAAGAGGGAGGGCGCGCCCAGGAGCACCGTGCCGATCACGAGGGTGGTGCGCCAGCCCAGGCGGGCGAGCGCCCAGGGCACGGCGGTCTGGAACGCCACGGTCGCGGCCATCATGACGGCGTTGACCATGCCGGCGCCCGCCTCGTCGGCACCGCCGCGCACCGCCCACAGCGGTGCGGTCGAGAGCATCGCGCTGTAGCCTGCGAAGCCCAGCATGGACAGGGCCATGAGCGCGCGGATGCCGGGAATGCGGATGACCCGCCGCTCGGGCTCGTCGTGCCGGCGCCCATGCTCCTCGTGCGGCCGCTCCTCGTGCGTCATGTGCGGTGTGCCTCCCGGATCGTGCGCTGTCCTGCGTCGCTGCATCGCTGCATTCCTGCGTCGCTGCAACGCTGCCCACAGCGAACCTTCGCACATCCGGCGGCCGCATGCCCGGCAGGGTCCGTCCCCGCGCCGCCCTCCTCGCGCCACAGCCTCCGCACCGCCCTCCTCACACCGCGCCACCGTGACGCCCTCCCATGACGGCGGACACACCGCGTGGACGGGCGGGGAGACCCCGTGCCAGAGTTCTGTCCATGAGCGATCCCATCGGCGCCCTGCTGGGCGACTCCCCTCTCCTGCCCGTCCTCACCGAGGCCAAGCCCGAGGTCCTCGACCAGACCAGGCTCGCCTATGCGGCTCTGTACGCCGAGGCTCATCCGCTTCCCGCCTCGGCCCTCCACGCGCTCGCGGCGGTCGTGGCCGCACAGCAGGGCTCCGCGGCCCTGTACACGCACCATCTGGACGCGGGTGCCGATGCGGAGCTCGTCCGCTCCGCACTCGCCGGTGAGGCGCCGGCCGATCCCCTCCTCGCCGCCGTCCTCCGGCACGCGGACATCGTCTCCGTCTCCCCTGCCCTCGCCGAGCCCGAGGACCAGGACGCCCTCGCCGCGGCCGGCGTCGACGAGGACCTCGCCGTCCTCGTGAGCCAGCTCGTGGCCTTCGAGTCCTATCTCATCCGCATCGTCGCCGGCGCGCAGGCCCTCACGGCCGCAGGGGCCGGGCCCGAGGCCGCCGAGGCGCCCGCAGCCGGCGCCTCGGCGGGAGAGCTCCCCGCCCCCGCGCGCATCCCGGCCAGCCGCGGGCGGGACGGGCAGCGCAGCGACCGCACGCGCACCGGCCGCCTGCGGCCCACCGCCTTCACACAGCGGATGCTCGACTGGGAGCCGTGGATCGCGACTCCCTCCGCCGACGAGCTCACGCCCGAGCAGATCGAGTCCTTCGCCGCGAAGTCCGGCACGGGCAACGTCTACTTCCGCCTCATCAGCCGCACGCCCGGTGTGACGAAGGCGCGTTCGGCGCTGGACAACGAGGTGTTCCTCTCCAGGGCCGGCCTGCCCAAGGGCGAGCGCGAGCTCGCCGCCGCCGTCTCCAGCAAGGTCAACGACTGCGTCTACTGCGCCTCCGTCCACGCCCGCAAGGCGACGCAGCGCACCAAGCGGGAGGCCGATGTCGACCGCGTGCTCGCGGTCACGCTGCCCCGCGACCACGACTGGATCCCCACCGAGGTCACCCCGCTGGCCGAGGGCCAGGACGAGCGGTGGACGGTGCTCGTGGAGACCTCCGCACGCCTGGCTGCCCTCGTGCCGGAGTTCTCCGCCGAGGACGTGGCCCGTCTGCGCGCGTTGGGCCTGAGCGATCTCGAGATCGCCGACCTCATCGCCTCGACCGCCTTCTTCGGCTGGGCCAACCGTCTCATGCTCACCCTGGGCGAGCCCTACTGGCCGGAGGGCGAGTGAGCGGGAGGGCACAGACGGCTCCCCCGGCTGGAACAGCGGCTCCCGAGGCCGATGCCTGCCCGGCTGCGGCCTCCGCGCACGAAGCCGCCGGAGCCGGGGAGCCGCAGCGCTTCGATGCGGTGATCGTCGGCGGCGGCCCGCGCGGCGTCGCGACCGTCATCCGCACGGTCGCACGCCTGGAGGCCGAGAGCGGAGAGGGAACCGCCGGGAGCACCACGCCAGGTGCCGCCGGGAGAGTCGCAGCGGGAACCGGACCGCTGCGCATCGCGATGGTCGATGCATGCGAGGTGGGGCCGGGCGCCACCTGGCTCACGACCCAGCCGGCGCAGTACCTCAACAACACGACCGCCTCGGCGACGACGATCCACCCGGACGAGTCCACGCACATGAGCGGCCCGCCCTCCCCCGGTCCCACCCTCGTGGACTGGATGGAGCAGGTGTTCCGCGCCGGCCACCACTCGGCCGGTGCGTGGGTGCCCGCCGAGGCCGGGTCCCTCCGTGCGCTCGACTTCACCTCCCGCAGGCTCCAGGGCGTGTACTACCGCGACCAGCTCGACGCCGCGGCCGCGCACCCGCGGATCGCGCTGACGGAGTTCAGGGCACTCGCGGTGGATCTCGAGACGCGGGACTCGGGGACGGCGGTGGTGCTCGCCGACGGCCGCCGGCTCGCGGCTCCCACCGTCGTCCTCGCGCAGGGGATGGTGCAGGCGGTCCCGGACTCGGAGACGCAGCGGCTCACCGCGTTCGCCTCCGAGCACGGTCTCCGCTACGTGCCGCCCGGCATGCCCGCGGAGCGCGATTTCTCGCGTCTGCCCGCGGGCGAGACCGTGCTGGTGCGCGGACTGGGCGCGAACTTCTTCGACGTCATCGGCGCGCTCGCCGCGGAATGGGGCGGGCGCTTCGAGGAGGTCGAGGGCGATCCCCACGGCCGGCTGCGATACGTGCCCACGGGCCGGGAGCCCAGGCTCGTGGTCGGTTCGCGCCGCGGGATGCCCTACCGGAGCAAGCCCGTCCCCTATTCGCCGGAGCGGCCGTTCGCGGCCCGCTGGGCGAGGCCGGAGTGGTTCGCGCAGATGCGGGAGCGGCGCGGACTCGACTTCGCCGCCGAGGTGTGGCCGGTCATCGCCCGCGAGATCGCCGACCAGTACCTCGCCGCCCTCGCGGACTGGGCGCCGGAGGCCCTGCGCGAGGACCTGCGGCCGGCACCGAAGCCCGCGCCACGGGCAGGGACTGCGGACGGTGCGGGAGCGGGCACGGACGGCGGGGCCTCCTCGGCGGAGGCCCCCGCCTGGGTCCGGGAGCTGGAGGCCTGCGAGACGGGTGAGGAGGTCGAGGCCGTCCTGCGCGAGGCGGTCGTGGACCCGCGCTGGAACTGGGTCTTCGCCGACCTCCGCCGGCCCACGCGCGGGAATCCCGTGGCACCCGAGGAATGGGCGGACTTCGTCGACCGGCTGGTCGCGGATGAGCTCGCCTCCATGAGCGAGGCCGCGGTGCACCCGCGCGCCGCGGTCAACCGGGTCATGAGCGTGCTCCGGGGACCGGCCCAGCAGCTGGGCGCGGTGGGCGCAGTGGCGGGCGACTCCCTCGTCCGCGATCTGCACGGGTGGTTCGACGCGGACGGGCTGTTCCTCGCCTCGGGCCCGCCCGCGGGACGCGTCCGCCAGGTGCTCGCGCTCATCGAGGCCGGGATCGTCGATCTGCTGGGGCCGGAGACGGCCATCGACACGGTCGTGGAGGACGAGGCAGCCACGGCCGGCACCGGCGGAGGACCGACGACGGACAGAACAGCCGTGAGCGAGGCGGCGGCCGGCGAGGCGGCCTCGGACGCGTGCGAGTCCCCGGCGCCGCGGGGCCTCTTCCGCGCCGCCTCCGGCATCACCGGTCGGACGGCAGAGGCGCGGGTGCTCCTGGAGACGCGCATGTCGAAGGGCAAGGTCACGCACACCGACGATCCGCTCCTGCAGGCGCTGCTGAGCTCGGGGCGCGCGCGGATCCACACGGTGGACGGCGTGCGGACGGACTACATCGAGGCCTCCGGCGCCGAGGTGAGCGAGGCCGCGGAGGCCGGCCACAATCTCGTGGACGCCTCGGGCGCGGTCGATCGCTCCGTCGTGGTGCTCGGCATCCCCGCCTCCACGACGCAGCCGGGCAGTGCGATCGGGGCGACTCCGCACAAATCCTCGCCGCTGCTGGCGGGTGCCGACATCGCGGCGAAGCAGATCGTGCGGCGGGCCCGCGGACCGGTGCCGGCACCGGTCCCGGAGCACCCGCAGGGAGCGGCCGGGAGCGCTGTGTGACATTCCGTGACGGACCCGTGCTGAACCTCGGTCAGCACGGGTCCGGCGGTGCAATACGATGACGCGCATGGTGGATTTCGCGAAGTCGGCACGGTCGACGCTGGGCGCCGAATGGGAGCTCGCCCTCGTCGACCGGGAGACCCTCGATCTGGTGCCGCGTGCGGGCGAGGTGCTCGACGCGATCGCGGGCACGCCCATCGCGGGGCATGTGGTGGGCGAGATGCTCACGAACACCGTCGAGGTGGTCTCCGGGGTGCACACCCGCGTGCGCGATGCCGTGGCCGACCTCGACGGCCTCATCCGCGAGCTGAGGCCATTCACCGACGATCTTGGCCTCGAGCTCCTGAGCGCGGGCACGCACCCCTTCGCCCTGTGGCACGACCAGGAGGTCACGGACAAGGAGCGCTACGCGGAGCTCATCAACCGCACGCAGTGGTGGGGCCGGCACATGCTCATCTACGGCGTGCACACGCATGTGGGCATCGACTCGCGCGAGAAGGTGCTGCCGATCCTGCGCGCCCTCCTGGGCTATGTGCCCCACCTCCAGGCGGTGAGCGCCTCCTCCCCGTTCTGGGAGGCGACGGACACGCACTACGCCTCCAACCGGGCCATGATGTTCCAGCAGCTGCCCACCGCCGGCCTGCCGTTCCAGTTCGAGGACTGGGGCGGGTACGAGGCCTATGTGGCGGACATGATGAGGACAGGCGTCATCGACCAGATCAATGAGATCCGCTGGGACATCCGGCCTGCGCCCGGCTGGGGCACCATCGAGGTGCGGGTGTGCGACGGGCTCGCCACGAGCGCCGAGGTCGCCGCCGTCACCGCCTTCGTCCAGTGCCTCGTGGACGATTTCTCCGAACGCCTGGATCGCGGGGAGGCCCTGCCGACCATGCCCGACTGGTTCCATGTGGAGAACAAGTGGCGCGCAGCCCGCTACGGCATGGAGGCGATCATCATCGAGAACGCGGCGGCGGACGAGCGCCTCGTCACCGAGGTGATCGCGGACGAAGTGGAGCGTCTGGCGCCCGTCGCGGACCGGCTGGACTGCGAGGAGGAGCTCGAGCTCATGAACGCCTTCGCCTCCTGGGGCGCCGGCTACCAGCGGCAGCGCGCACGCCTGGAGCGCACGGGCGATCTCAGGGACGTCGCCGCACTGCTCGTGGAGGAGTTCCGCGCCGGGAGGCCGTGAGGGGCGCAACTCGCTCTCACGCGAGGACGCCGGAGCCCCAGGCCGAGTGGACGCCCAGTTCCTCCCACAGACGCCCAGTTCCGCGTTCGCGCACCCAGTTCTCGCGTGGAGACGCCCACTTTTCCCACAGACGCCCAGATATCCGGCGGGATACCTGGGCGTCTGCGAGAGAAGTGGGCGTCCTGGATATGAGCGCTCACGCCGGGAGGTCCCGGGTCAGTGCCCCTCAGCGGTGTCCTGGGTCAGCGCCTCTCAGCCCGCACCGCGTAGGCGCGGATCTCCACGAGGCTGTCGTACCCGGCGGCGGGGGCCTGCACCAAGGAGAGCGCGGGAGCAGGGCGCTCGCCCAGCCAGGCGTTCCATGCCGCGGCGAACTCCTCCGCGTCCTCGATCCGCTGCAGCCACACCTGGGCCATGACGATCCCCGCCGGGTCCGCGCCGGTCTCGGCCAGCAGCTCCTCGATCCGGTCGAGCACCTGACAGGTCTGGCCCTCGACCCCCTCGGACTTGTCCGGCGCGGTCAGGCACGCCGAGGCCAGCCCCCGGAACGCCGAGGCGAGGAAGATCCCCGGCCGCCCCGAGCCTCCGACTCTCCCCACCTTGGTGATGGCCTCCTCCGCGGCGCCGCTCACCGCGGCAGCGCCGCCCGTCCCGGAGGCGCCCACCCCGGCAGAATCGCCCGCCCCCGCGGCGCCCATCGCTTCCCGGCTCGTGCTCACGACTCCCCCTCCCCCGCACGCCGGGCGGCGATGGCGACGACCTCCACGAGGACGTCCGGCCTGTGCAGCGCGCCGGAGACGCAGGTGCGGGCAGGCGGGTTCGCCGTGTCGATCCAGTGGTTCCACGCCTTGTTCATGGCCCCGAAATACCGCATGTCTGCAAGCCACACATGGATCATGAGCACCGAGCCCTGATCCTCGCCGAACCGCTCCAGCAGACCATCGAGCTTCCGCAGGCACCAGCTGGTCTGCTCGGCGGCGCTCAGCGAAGTGTCCTGCGCCGTGATGCCGGAGAAGAAGATGAGATCATCGGTGGCGACCGCCTCGGCCATCCGCGCCCCGGCGACCTCTCCGCTCCCGGCCCTCTCCAGGCCTGCGACTTTCGGGCCCGCTCCTCGTGCTGTGCTCTCGTCCCGTCCCATGCCTCTGCCTTCCCTTCTCTCAGACCCCGCGCCCCGGAACCGCGTCCAGAAGGGCCTTCGTGTACTCGCTCTGCGGACTGTCGATCACTCGCGCCACCGGGCCCGACTCCATGACCCGCCCCGTGCGGAGCACCACCACCTCGGTCGCGATCTCCGCTGTCACCGCGAGGTCATGGGTGATGAAGAGGCAGCTGACACCGGTCTCTTCCTGCAGCCGGCGGAGAAGATCGAGGATCTGCTTCTGCACCAGCACGTCGAGGGCCGAGACCGCCTCATCGCATACCAGCAGCTCCGGCTCCGCGACCAGCGCCCGTGCGATCGCGACGCGCTGACGCTGTCCCCCTGACAGTTCCCCAGGGTACTTCTCCAGTGCCGAGGCCGGCAGCGCCACCTGCTCCGCACAGTCCCGGACCCGTCGGCGCTTCTCACGGGAGGGGACGTCCCGCACGGGCACGAGCGATTCCGCGATGAGGCTCTCGACGCTCCAGAACGGATTCAGCGAGGAGAACGGGTCCTGGAACACCGGCTGCGTCAGGCTCCTGAGGTAGCGGACATCGGCTCTCGACCCGGGCCTGATCACCCGCGTGCCCACCCGCGTCTCACCGCTCGTGGCCTGCTCCAGGCCGAGGGCGATGCGTGCGACGGTGGACTTCCCCGAGCCGGACTCACCGATCACGGCCGTCGTGGTGCCGCGTGCGATGCGCAGGCTGACATCGTCCACGGCGCGCAGGGGTTCGCGCGAGCCCCTGATCCTGAAGTCCTTGACCAGGCCGGAGATATCCAGCGCCGCATCTGACTGCGTCGCGGGTGCGCGCCGCCGGTGCGCGTCCAGCCGGGGTGCGGCGGCGACGAGCTCCCGCGCATAGACGTGGGACGGGGCACGGAGGATCTCACGCGGATGCCCGCGCTCCACTATCTCACCCTCGCTCATCACCACGACCTCCTCGGCGCGGTCGGCGGCCACGCCCAGATCGTGGGTGACGAGGATCCGGGTGAGGCCTCTCTCCTCCGCGAGCACGTCCAGATGGTCGAGTATCCGCCTCTGCACCGTGACGTCGAGCGCCGAGGTGGGCTCATCGGCGAGGATCAGCTCGGGCTCGCCGGAGAGCGCGATCGCGATGAGGATGCGCTGCCGCATGCCGCCGGAGAACTCGTGGGGGTACTGGCGGATCCGCCGCTCCGGCTCGGGGATGCCGGCGTCCGCCATGAGCTCGACGGCCCGCGCGCGGCGGGCCTCCCGCGAGCGCATGCCGTGCTGCCTGAGCGAATCGCAGATCTGGTCGCCCACCCGCATCGCGGGATTGAGACTCGCCATCGGGTCCTGCGGCACGAGGCCGATGCGCGATCCCCGAAGGGCGCGCACGCTCGCGGCGTCCAGGGCCGGCAGCGTCACGCCGTCGTAGACCACCTGCCCGGCGGTCACCTTCGCGTTGGACGGCAGCAGGCCGAGCAGCGCCTTCACGGTCGTGGACTTCCCCGAGCCCGATCCGCCGACGATCGCGAGCGATCCGCCCCTGGCCACCGTGAAGGAGACGTCTCTGACCGCAGCGTGACCGCCGTACTCGACGTGCAGGCCTCTCACCTCGATCAGCGCCTCGGGACGGCCTCCTGTCGCCGTGGAATCGCGTTCCTCCATCGTCAGACTCCTCGCTGTGCCTCGCACTGCACTACTTCGCATTGGGATCGAGCGCATCGCGCATCGCATCGCCGAACATGTTGAATCCCAGGCACATGACGATGATCGCCAGTCCCGGCCAGACCGCGGCCGAGGGCGCACGGTAGATGTACTCCTGCGCATCGGCGAGCATGATCCCCAGGGAGGGGGCGGGCGGCTGGATGCCGAGCCCCAGGAAGGAGAGCATGGCCTCGCCGATGATCGCCACCGGGATGATGACCGTCGCCTGCACGATGATCACCGAGGAGGCGTTGGGCAGCAGGTGCTGGAAGAGGATCCGCACCTGTGAGATGTTCATCGCCCGCGCCGCCTGCACGAACTCCAGCCCGGAGATGCGCAGCGCCTCCCCGCGGACCACCCGGACGATGATGGGGATGTTCGCGATGCCGAGGGCGATGGCCGCATTCTCCAGGCTCGGGCCGCGGATGGCCGCCAGGCCGACCGCGATGATGAGGAAGGGGAACGCGAGGGCCACGTCCGTGAGCCGCGAGACCACGGCATCCGCGGCCCGCGAGTATCCCGCCAGCAGGCCGAGGGGCGTGCCGACGCCCACCGCGACGCCGACTGCCAGCAGTCCGATCCACAGCGAGGTCCGCACGCCGAACAGCAGCCTCGTGAGCACATCGCGCCCGAGGTCGTCCGTGCCGAGCGGGTGCCCTGCCGTGCCCGGCGGCAGGAACGGCGAGCCGAAGTCCACCTCGCTGAAGTGGTAGGGGGTGAGCAGGGGTGCGGCGAGTGCGGCCGTGAGCGCCAGGAGCAGCAGCCCCCCGCCCACGAGGCCCATGCGGTTGCGCACGAGGCGCCCGAGGCCGCGGAGGCAGGGGTTGCGGCTGCGGTCCCCGGCAACGCCTGGGCCCGCAGTGCCGGGACCGCCGGTTCCGGGGTCGTCGGTCCCCGGACCGCTGGTGCCGCGGGCCTCAGGGGACGCGGCCGGGCCCCCGGTGCCGCGGAGGGATGTGCTCGCTTCATTCATGTGTGCGCGCCTCCTCATGCGCTGATCCGAACGCGGGGGTTGATCACTGTGTAGAGGATGTCTACGGCCAGGTTGATCACGACGTACAGCACCGTGACGACGAGGACGACCGCCTGGATGACCGGGAAGTCCCGGGCGAGGATCGCGTCGAGGGTGAGGCTGCCGACGCCGGGGAGCACGAAGATCTGCTCCGTCACCACCGCGCCTGAGAGCAGTGCGCCCAGCTGCAGCCCGGTGATCGTCACCAGGGCGATGAGGGAGTTCCGCAGACCGTAGCGGAACAGCACCCGCGGTGCAGAGAGCCCCTTCGCCTCGGCGAACCGCACATAGTCGGTGCTCATCGTCTCCAGCATCGACGCCCTGGTCTGCCGTGTGATGACCGCGGCGAGCGCGGTCGCCAGCACGACGGCGGGCATCGTGAGGTGATGGAGCGACCGGAGCGGATCCGCGGTCATGGCCACGTACCCGGAAGCCGGGAACCAGCCGAGGCCGACGGCGAAGAGGAGGATCCCGAGCATGCCCAGCCAGAAGCTCGGCAGGGACAGCCCGAGCAGCGCGATGAGGTTCGCGAGGAACTCCGGCATGCGGCCCCGCCGCCGCTCCGCGATCATGCCGAGGGCGATGCCCGCGACGGTCGCGATGACGACGGCGTACAGGGCGAGCCACAGCGTCACCGGCAGGGTCTGCGCGATCATGGCCGTCACCTCCTGCCCCGTGCGGGTCGACTCGCCGAGGTCGAGGGTGACCACGCTCCTGAGGAAGAGGAGGAACTGCTCCGGCAGGGGCCGGTCGAGGCCGAGGTCCGTCCGGATCGCAGCCACCTCCTCCGGCCCGGCCTCGTCGCCGGCCATCGCCCGGGCGGGATCGCCGGGCAGCGCTCGCATGCCCAGGAAGATGACGGCCGCGGAGAGGAGCAGCGTGATGAGCGCCTGGCCGGAGCGGATGAGGAGGAAGCGCAGGGTGTTCAGATGCCGCCCGTCCATCCGTGCCTCAGTCCTCGGAGAGATCGTCGACGTCGATCTCGTCCGCCTGGGCGTCCGGGTCGACGAAGGCCGCCCGCGAGAGCCGCAGGATGCCGTCGGGAGAGAACCAGACGCCCGCGACCGATTCGTGGACCGCGCCGAGGTTCGCCAGCCGGTAGGTGAAGATCATGGGATTGAGCTCTGCCGTGCGCTCCACCGCGCTCGCGTACAGGGCCACGCGCTCATCGTGGTCGACCGTGCGCGTCGCCGCGTTCAGGTCACCGTCCAGCGCCTCGTCGGAGACCCCCGAGTAGTTGTTGCCGCTGCCCGAGGCGAGGTAGTTGTGCATGTTGCTGTGCGGATCCACCATGCCGCCCCAGCCCACCAGCACGGCCTCGTAGTCGCCGCGTGCCTGGGCGTCGAGGAGGGCCGTCCACTCCGTCGGCTGGACGTCGATCTCGAATCCGGCCTCCTGCACCGAGGCCTGCAGCGCCTGGGCGTAGCGCAGCGAGTCCTGGTTGTTCTGCACCGTGAGCTCGATCGTCACCGGCATCTCCACGCCCAGGCCCTCCAGGATCTCGCGGGCGCCCTCCGGGTCATAGGGCGGGCAGTCGGTCGCCGTCTCGTCCGCGAAGACGCTGATGGGCGACATCGGCGTGCACGCCGACTGGTACCAGCCGTTGAAGACCACGTCCACGAGGTTCTCGCGGTCGATCGCCAGCGACAGGGCGCGCCGGACCTCCGGCTCCTGTGCCAGCAGCGTGTCCACCTCGCCGGCCGGCTGGCCGACGCCGTCGGTGTTGCCCACGTTCACGGTGATCCCCTGGAAGCCGAGGGAGTCGAGGACGAGCGGGGAGACCTCGGTGCCCTCGCCCTGTGTGAGCGCGTCGAAGTCCTGGGGCGAGACCGTGTCGGTCACATGGACATCGCGGGAGCGCAGGTTCGCCGACCGGATGTTGTTGTCCGGCATGATGACGTACGCGATCGAGTCGAGGCGGACCTGGTCCGCGTCGTAGTAGTTCGGATCCGCCACGACGCTGATCCGGGTCTGCGGAACGCGCTCGTCGAACTTGAAGGGCCCCACGCAGCTGGGGTTCTGTGCGAAGTCGTCGCCCAGCTCCTCCAGTGCGGTGGGGGACATGATCATCCCGGCCCGGTCGGAGAGGCTCGCGAGGAGCGGGGAGAACGGCTCATCCAGTTCGATCTCCACCGCGTGGTCGCCGACGACCCGCACATCTGCGACCGGACCCATGTCCGAGCTGCGGGCGGACGTGTCGTGCTCGAGGTGGCGCGCGAGGCTCACCTCCACCGCCTCGGCGTCGAGCGGGGTGCCGTCGGAGAAGACGGCATCCTCGCGCACGGGGATCGTCAGCACGGTATCCCCGTCGGAGAACTCGGGCAGCGCGCTCGCGAGCATCGGCACGATCTCGCCCTCGGCATCGATGTCGTAGAGCTTCTCGCACATCGATTCGAAGACCATGCGGCCGGCGCGGGTCCGCGCCGTCGTCGGATCCAGCGCATCGGGCTCCTGCGAGAGCGCCATCACCAGATCACCGCCGTCCAGCGCCTGCTCCGGTTCGAGGGGGACGGAAGGCTCCCCTTCCCGTGAGGGCGGCTCCGTCTCCTCTCCCGCCGGGCCCTGGCCGCAGCCCACGAGGGCTGTCACCGCGGCGATTGCGATTGCTGTGCGCGCAGTCTGTCTCTTCACGTCTGATGCACCGTCGATTCCTGTGGTCGATGGAGGGTTCCGCTCCGGAGCCGCACCGCTGCGGCTCGGGAAAGGGCATGTGGGGCCCGGTCGCACGACGCCTCTCGCTTCACGGCTCCTTCCCTCAGCGCTGAGGGAAGACACCGCGGCTCCCGATGAGGCGGATCCGGTCCGCCTCGCGGCGGAGTGTTCGTCCGACGACCAGGATGCTACTTATAAGTGTGCAGATTATCAATCTATATGCAGTTGACGCACAAGGTACATACATGCATGGGCAAATGCTACTCATGAGTCTGTGGACCGCCGCTGAACGGGCGCAGATGCTGATAGGCGTGGCACTCGGCGATCTGCAGCGACAAGTCGGCGCGAACATCCGCAGGCACCGCAAGCACGAGGGCCTGACCCAGGAGGAGTTCGCCCGGCGGGTGGGCGTCCACCGCACCTACCTCGGCGGTCTCGAACGCGGGGAGCGCAACCTCACCCTGAAGGCCGTCGAATCCATCGCCCAGCAGCTGGGCCTCGAACCGCTCGTCCTGCTCGCGAGCGAGGAGGACCGCGCACGCATGGCAGATCTCGCCGCACCTCCCGCGCTGCAGCTCGGCATCAGGACATCCTCCTCTGAGAGCGCGGGCTCGGCTCCGTCCCGGTGACCCCGCCTCGCTCGGAGCGCGAGGATGGGACCGTTCACACCACCAGCACGACGGCCGCCGCCACCGTCACGAGCGCGGCGGCCGAGGACAGGAAGACGACCGCCGCGCTCGCGGCTCCCGCATCGTCGTGTTCGGAGGCCGGCAGATACGCGGTCGCGGAGCCGAGCACACAGTGGCCCCAGCCCCCGCTCCCTGTGGGCAGTGCCTGCCGGAGAGCCTCCGCATGGAACAGGTCTCCTTGGCTATCATCGGCGTATGGCATCGGCATCCGGGGCACGGGGGCGCCTTCGCCGCAGCGATCCGGCCTCCCAGGGGATCACGCGCAGACGCCGCGGCACGGGCTGGTCCTTCCGCACGCCCGACGGCGAGACCGTGCGTGATGCCGCCGAGCGCCAGCGCCTGCTCGACCTGGCAGTCCCGCCGGCATGGCGGCGCGTGTGGATCTCTCCCGATCCGCGGGGGCACATCCAGGCCGTGGGGATCGACGAAGCGGGCCGGCGCCAGTACATCTACCATCCCGCCTGGCACCAGCGGCAGGCGAAGAAGAAGTTCGACAGGGTGCTCGCAGTGGGCCCTGCGCTGCCCGCCGCCAGAAGGAAGGTCACGGTGCTGCTGCGCTCCGGGGGCACCGGACTCGCCTGCGCTCAGGCGGCGGCCTTTCGCCTGCTGGACCGGTTCGGCATCCGCGTGGGCGGCGAGGAGTACGCGGAGGCGCACGGCACATACGGGCTCACGACGATGCTCGGGGAGCACGTGCAGGTTTCCGGCGAGCACGTGCGCCTGAGCTTCCTCGGGAAGTCCCACCAGCCCGTCGAGCTGGAGACCCGGGACCGCGATCTCGCCGAGGCCCTCTCGGACCTGCGGGGACGGCGGGACGAGCCGGCCCTGCGCTGGCACGGCGAGGACGGCTGGACCGGCCTCAGCGGGCCTCAGGTGAACGAATTCCTCCAGGAGGTGACGGGCATCGAGATGACGGCCAAGGACTTCCGCACCTGGCACGCAACGGTCCATGCGGCCCGGGCCCTGGCCCGGCTGCACGATCCCGCGGCCTCGCCCACACGGCGGCGCCGGGCCGTGAACACCGCCCTCGACGAGGTCGCCGGGTTCCTCTGCAACACCCGCGCGATCGCGCGCAGCTCCTATGTGGATCCCCGGGTGATCGACCGCTTCATGGACGGGGAGACGCTGGAGGCGAAGACGTATCACAGCGCCGAGCGCCGGCTGCCGGACTTCCTCGGTTAGAGACTGCCTCGGGTGAGCCTGTCCCGGCTGAGACCGCCTCGGCAGGGCACACGCCCCTGCGAGCATGAGGTGCGCACGCAGCCGAGAACCTCCTCGACCCCGTGCGACGAGCCGGACTTCTCCGCCCTCACTCCTTCAGTCTGTGGGCGTCGAAGCCCACGGCATAGGGCACTCCTGCGGCCTTCCCCATCTCCGTGAGGATGTCGGGGATGAAATCAGCCGGGGCCGGGTGCCAGGGCAGGTCCGCGAGATAGGCTTCGTGCGCCTCGAGCGAGGCGACCGCCCGTCCCACCGCATCCTCGCCCACCTCCACGACGCTGTTGGACTCGCGGCCGGTGAGCAGCAGCCAGGCGGCACCCCACGGCTCCAGGCCCTCCTCCGCGAGCAGCTCGGGGAAGACCCAGCGGTTGTCGGCATCGCGCACCGCGTCGATCGCCGCGAGGCCCACGGCTCGGTGGTCTGCGTGATCGAGCCCCCAGCCCACGAACAGATCGCCCGAGCCCGTCACCACCGCATCCGGCCGGAACCGCCGGATCTCGCGGGCGATCGCGCGACGCAGCGGCAGGCCGTACTCCACCATGCCGTCGGGGAAGCCGAGGATCGCGAGGCTCTCGATCCCCACGGCCTCACCCGCGCGGCGCTGCTCCTCCGCACGCAGCGGCCCCGCCTCCTCGGGCGGGCGCTGCATCCCGGCCTCACCGGCGGTGAGGAGCAGATAGCCCACGTCGATCCCGCGGGACGTCCACTGCGCCACCGCGGCCGAGGTGCCGTACTCCGCATCATCAGGATGTGCGACCACCACGAGGATGCGCTCGATGCCGGTCTCGTCCCAGGGTTCGAGGCGCGCAGCGCCGGTGCTCTCGCTCATGGCCCGAGACTACTTGCCGAGAGGCCACGCCACCAGGGTCCCGCGGCCCTCGTTCCCTCATCGTCCACCCTGCCCCGAGGAGGCGAGTCAGCGCTCACGCCGCTTCGAGCACCTCGCGCAGCTGTGGCCAGGCGGCGGCGAAACCCGGGTGGAGGGGATAGCCGGCGACCTCGTCGAGGGGCACCCAGCGCAGCTCGACGGATTCGCGGTCGTTGACCTGCTCCCGCAGCGGTTCGAGGGCGCGTGCGACCACGGTCGTATAGGTCCACCCCTCCATGTCCACCACATGCGAGTCGAGCAGGCGGATGTCGGCGCCGTCCAGGCGCGGCACCGCTGCCTCCTCGTGGCACTCCCGGATCGCCCCGGTGAGCGCGGTCTCGCCCGCGTCGATCGCACCGCCCGGGATGCCCCAGGTGCCGCCGTGCGCAGACCAGTGCACCCGATGCTGGAGCAGGACGCCGCGCTCCGGGTCGTGGATGAGCAGCCCCGCGGCCCCGAACAGCCCCCAGAACTTCCCCCGGGGCGTCTCCACCCAGCCGTCGCCGGCCCGTCTGCGGGCGCGCAGGTGCGCGCGCAGCTCCGGGTCCATCCGGCCGCTCGCGCCCACCTCGCGGGCGAGCGCCTGCCGCCGTTCCTCAGCAGAACGCCCCTCCTCGGGCACCCGGTCAGACGAGGACATCGTCCACCTCCAGCGAGGACAGCACGCCGAACCCCATGTCCGAGGCCGGCAGCCCCCGGGCGACGATCTCCGCCCCGAGCGCGGCGACCATCGCACCGTTGTCCGTGCACAGACTCAGCGGCGGCACCCGGAGGGTCACCCCGCGCTTCGCGCATTCCGCCGCCAGCGTCGCACGGAGCCGGGCGTTCGCGGCCACTCCCCCGCCCAGCAGCACATGCCGGATGCCGGTGTCCTCGCAGGCCAGCAGCGTCTTCTTCACGAGCACGTCCACCACCGCCTGTTCGAAGGAGGCAGCGACGTCCGCCAGCCGCAGGGCGGGAGCCGGAGCACCGTTCGAGGCCTGCGCGGAGGTGCGGGCCAGTTCGGCCTCAGCGGCCGTGACGGTGCGCAGCGCCGCGGTCTTGAGCCCGGAGAACGAGAAGGAATAGCGCCGCTCCGGGTCCCGGAGGTCCTTCTTCGTGGACAGTCCGCGGGGAAAGCGCACGGCCGCGGGATCGCCGGGGACGCCGCTGCCGTCGAGCTCGCCCGCAGCGGCCCTCGAGATGTTCGGCCCCCCGGGGTAGTCGAGACCCAGGAGGCGGGCGGTCTTGTCGAAGGCCTCGCCCGCGGCGTCGTCGATGGTCGCGCCCAGGAGCTCGACATCGTCCACGATGTCCCCGATCCGCAGGATCTCCGTGTGCCCGCCGGACACCAGGAGCGCGATGGTGGGGGTGACGAGGCCCGGAGAGTCCGGGGCGACGAGGTCCACGGCCACATGCGCGGCGAGGTGGTTGATGCCGTACAGCGGCAGGCCGGTCGCCGCAGCGAGGCCCTTGGCCGCGGCCGCCCCGACCATGAGCGCGCCGGAGAGTCCGGGGCCGGCGGTGACGGCGATGGCGTCGAGCTCGCCGAGGGTGACGCCGGCATCCGCGAGCGCCTTCTCGATCATGGGGCCGATGGCCTGCACGTGCGCCCGCGATGCCACCTCCGGCACGACCCCGCCGAAGCGCACGTGCTCGTCCATCGAGGAGGCGACGGTGTTGGTCAGCAGCGTGCGCCCGCGCGCGATCCCCACACCGGTCTCGTCACACGAGGTCTCGATGCCGAGGACGAGGGGACCGCTCATGCCAGTTCCTCGGCGAGGCGCTGGTAGCGGGCGGTCAGCTCGGCCTCGGGCACGTCGAAGGAGGTCTCGGTGTCGCCTGCCTCGCGCGCCAGCTCCTCCGCCAGCAGCCGCAGGTGCGTCTCCCACACCGGGCCCACCTGCTCCACGACCGAGGCGATGAGCTCCGGGTCCGTGTCCGGATCCGCCACCGTGTGCGCGAGTGAGATGCGGGTCGCCGAGGCGGCGGCATCCGCAGCGGGCGCGTTCGCCGAGGCGACGCCCTCCCCAGGATCCTCGCGCTCCGCGCGCAGGGTGAGGCCCAGCCGGCCGATCCCCTCGATCTCCACGAGGAGGTGCGCCTCGTCCGGGTCCTCGGACGGCGGCTGCGAGGACAGGACCTCACCGGGCACCGGCTCGTCGTCGAAGGTGAAGAGCAGGCGCGAACCGGCGGGGGCCCCGACGGCATCCTGCTCACCGGCGTCGCTGGCGGCAGACGCCCCCTGATCGCCGGAGCCTGCCTCGGGAGCGGTCTGGTATCCCACGAACCAGACGTCCACCAGCCGCGGGTCCGTGAGGTGCGGCCAGATCTGAGCGGGTGTGCGGTCGACGTCGATGCCGAGCACCAGATCGACACCGTCCTCCCATTCGATGAGCGATGCGTCCACGGTGTCCTCAGCCATGCGCCCAGTCTAATCCGGTGGTCGAGGACGGGAGCGGCCGCGCATCTCACTCGCGTCCTGAATTCTGCCGCCCCCACGGCCTGCAGGGCGGCGGAATCCAGGACGCGGACGATCACCCTCGGCGTTCGCGTCCTCCGCTCAGCTCGGAGACCGCCGGCACGTCCGGGAACGAACGGTCGGCGAACAGGATCCGCCGGGCGAGCGCCTCACCCGGCGGAGTGCGCAGCGCGGCGAACCCGGCAGACATGAGGCCGCGATGCCGCACGAGGGCCAGCGCCCGGCGCATCGCGACCCGACCGGCGAACTTCCGCCGCAGGAACGCCCCGTCGTAGTGCGCGAGCACCCCGGGGTCGCTCGTCCGCAGGGCGTCGTCGAGGCAGTCGGCGGCATAGTCGGACAGCCGCAGGCACGGGTCGAGCCCTCCCGCCGTGAGCGGCGACACCGCCCCTGCCGCGTCTCCCACGAGCAGTCCCGCAGGGGAGCTGATCCTCCTGAGCAGCCCGCCCACGGGGATGGGGCCGCCGCGGCGCTCGACCTCACCCGCGGTGCCGTCCGCCCGCGTCCCCTCGGCTCCAAGCCGCTCCCTGTCGGCCTCACTCAGACCCGGCGCGCACCCCCGGAACCGCCGCAGCGTCTGCCGCGCGCCTCCGCGGAAGCGCCCGGAGTAGCCCGCCGTGCCCACGTGCAGGTGCTCGCCGTCGTTGACGACCCATGCGAGGTAGCCGGGGGCGAGTTCGGGGTCGAGGACGCAGTGGAAGACCGGCTCCTCCGGCGGCTCGAGGACGGGGCTGACGTCTTCCGCTCCCACGAGCAGCTGCGCGTTCCGGTCGAGGCCCAGATCGCGCGCCACCCGGGAGCGCGCACCGTCCGCACCCACGAGGAAGCGCGCCCGCACCCGCAGCCGCCGCGTGCCGCTCACCAGCAGGTATCCGCCGTCCGTCCGTCCGGCGCAGCGCGTCCGCAGCCGCACCTCGACCCCCGCCGCCCGGGCGCGGGCGAGCTCGTCGAGGTAGAGCCCGGACATATCGCCCACGCGGTACTCGTCGCGCTCGCTCACCAGTTCCAGCGGAGTTCCGGGCGCAGGACCGAGGCTGCCGAGGCGCAGGCCGAGAGCCGCCCCCGCGCCTCGGCCCGCTCTCCCGGCCGCGACCGGCGGGTACAGGTGGACCCGGCGGATGGGCGGCCCCAGCCGCTCCTCCGGGAGCTCGAAGTCGTCGAGCGTGCGCCGGACGAAGATGCCGGTCGTGCGGATCGAGGAGGCGAGGTCCGCCCTGCGATCGCACAGGAGCACCGCGTGGCCCCGTTCGCTCAGCTGCCGCGCCAGGTGCAGGCCGGCCAGGCCCGCGCCGACCACGAGCACATCGGTGCTGACGGTGTCAGGCCGCATCAGTCCTCCACCCACTCGAGGATGTCCCCGGGCTGGCATTCGAGGACGCGGCAGATCGCGTCCAGCGTGGTGAAGCGGATCGCCTTGGCCCGGCCGTTCTTCAGCACGGCGACGTTCGCCGGCGTGATCCCCACCCGCTCCGCGAACTCGCCCACGCTCATCTTCCGCCTGGCCAGCTCCACGTCGAGGCGCACGATGACGGCCATCAGATCACCGCCTCCATGTCCGTGCGCAGGTCGATGGCCCGCCGGAGCAGCGTGCGCATCACCAGCATGAGGAGGGAGCAGACCGCCACGAAGGTCGCCGCGAGGCCGAGCGCGAACTGCCAGACGGGGTCGCTGCCGCCTGCCAGCGCCAGCATCAGGACCACGAGGAGGAACAGGAACGCCCCGCCGATGAGTGCGACGACGGCGTTGACCCACCCCATCGCCCGCAGGCTGAAGATCTCGCCGCCGGCCACGAAGCCCAGCAGCCGCCAGATGCACACGATCACCGCCTGCACGCATGCGCTCACCACCACCGTGACGGTGAGCGCGGTCCCCTCGATGCCCTCGACCGCGCGCGTGACGTCCACCCGCTCCACGAGGTCGCCGGAGAGCGCGCTCACCTCGATGACGACGAAGATCGCGAACAGGACGAGGAGCAGTGCGCGCAGCGACCACACCGCTGCAGTGGAATCTCTCATGCATCGATCATGGGCTGAAATCTATCGAATAACAATCGGTATGCGTTGATCTGCGAGAGATCGCAGGGGAATGTCAGTGTGGGTTCAGGAGGGCTCGGGCAAGGAGGCACGGCGAGCGGGTGCGCAGGCCCGGCTGAGGGGTGCGGCTGCCAGGGATGCGAGTGGGTGCGGGTGGGCGCGCCCGAGTGGGGCGGCTGCTCAGCGGGAGCACTCAGAGGAAGGCGCGCATGAGGATCGCGTCCGCCTCGGCGTAGTAGCCGGCGCGCCGTCCGATCTCCTCGAACCCCGCCGAACGGTACAGGCCCAGCGCCGCGGCATTGCCCTCGGCCACGTCCAGGTACAGCGCCTCCGCACCGCGCTCCCGGGCATGCGCCGAGGCGTGCTCCAGCAGGCGCCGACCGATGCCCCTCCCCTGCGCCCAGGGTGCCGTGCCGATCGTCATGATGTCTGCCTGCGGGCCCGAGACGCTCACGCCGACGAACCCGAGCAGGGCCTCCGCGGGCATGTGAAGGCCTGCAGGCGTGACGGGATCTGGTGAGGTGACGAGCTGGCAGTCCCGTGCCGCAGGGGACTCCCCGCCCACTGCCAGCATCAGGCTCGCCCCCGGAGCCGCAAGCTGCGACCAGAAGAATCCCGGCGACCAGGCGTCGCGGCCGAACAGTGCGGCGTCGAGCTCCGCGACCGCCTCCACGTCCCACCACCGCATGCGGCGCAGGAGCACCGGGGCGACCGCAGATGCATCAGCCGCACCGGGCTCAGCCTGCCCGGCTCCCCCACCCGCGCCGGCCGGCGCGTTCTGCCCCGGGACGCTCATGCCAGCAGGGTCGTGCGACGCTCGGCTGGCTTGGCGTCGGGATCGCGAAGGTAGAGCGGCTCGGCACCCGGCAGCGCGCGCCCGGCGCCCAGCGCCCGGTGCGCGTATCGGCCCAGCCACTCCGCGGTGGGCTCGAGCGCGGCGAGCTCGTCCGCATCGGGCGCCCCGAGCGCATCGGGCCAGAGCGCGAAGCCGCGGCCCAGCCGCCGCACCTCGGACGAGGCCCCTCTCTCCCGCAGCTCCTCGGCGAGCGCCGCGGGTGCGAGCACTCCCGGACCGGCGGTGCGCACCGGCAGGCCGGCCTCGTCGAGGCCCGAATAGGCACTCGCGTACACCTCCCTGCGCCGCGCATCCGTCGCGACCACCGTGAGCGGCCGCACCGAGCTCCCGGCTGCCGTGGACAGGCCGCGCAGCGCAAGCGCATCATGGCTGACCACGCCGTGCAGCGGCACACCCAGACCGATGGCCGCACCCGTCCCCGCAGCTATCCCCGCCCGCAGGCCCGTGAAGGGGCCCGGACCGATGCCCACGACCACCGCCTCCGGCCGCGGTCCGGCCTCCAGCAGCTCGCGGATCACCGGGCCGATGAACTCGACGTGCCTGCGCGCGGAGAACTCCGTCCGCTCGGCCACCAGCCTCTCGCCGCTCACGAGGGCCGCGGTCGCCGCCGCCGAGGTGTCGATCGCCAGCACGATCATCGCCGCTCTCCTTCCGCTCGGGCCTCCGGCTGTGCAGAGCCCCGGTGTGTGGGTGCCTCCTGTTCGGGATCCTCTCGCCTCGGGCCGTCCCGCACGGCTCCCTCCTGTGCAGGCGCCCCTTGGGCGGAGGTTGCGTGCGCCGGACTCGGCTCCCGGGCATCGCCTGCAGCGCCGTGGGGGTCTGACGTCCCGTTCGCCCCGCCGAGAGCGCGCAGCTGGGGCAGCCGGTCCTCCCAGGTGGGACCGAATGCACGGATGATGACGGTCCGGCTTTCGTCCTCAGGGGTCTCGTCTTCCAGCGCCTCGTCCTCCGGGGCGTCGCCCGCCTCGTCGTGCTCTCCCGCCTCCGCGAGGTGTGCGGCCCCTGCCTCAGCGGCCTCCCCCGCCACCCGGGCGTCGGCCTCGCCGAGGGCACCCGTGCGCAGGATCTCGATGTCGAGATGGTCGCCCAGCGCCTCGGCCATGCCGCGGCCCCATTCGACCACCGTCACCGAGTCCTCGAGCGAGGACTCCAGCCCCAGGTCCTCGAACTCGTCCGCACCGGAGAGACGGTAGGCGTCGACGTGCACGAGGCCGGGACCGGCACTTCGAGCAGGGTGCTCGCGGGCGATCGTGAAGGTGGGCGAGGAGACCCGGCCGCGCACGTCCAGCGCTCTGCCGAGGAACTGGGTGAACGTCGTCTTGCCCGCCCCGAGGTTCCCCGTGAGCAGGAGGACGTCACCGGCCCGCAGCACACCGGCCAGCCGCGCGGCGAACTCCGCCATGGCCTCGCGGTCGGTCGGCGAGAGCCTGATGCCCTCAGCGGTCATCGCCGTCTCCCTTCGTCCCGGCGCGCATCTCGCCCTCAGCCGCGCAGTCTTCGCCGCCCACCGGCACCCGGTCCACGCGCGGCCCGATCCGGGCGACGATCTCGTAGTTGATGCTGCCCGACCACTCACCCCACTCCTCGGCGCTGGGGCCCGTGCTCCCATCGCCCATGACGATCACCTCATCGCCCGTCTCCACCGGCGCGGAGCCCGCGTCCACGACCATCTGGTCCATCGCGATCCGCCCCACGACGGGCAGCCGCCGGCCGCGGATCGTCACCTGGGCCCGGCCCGAGGCGCCCCGCGGGATGCCGTCCGCGTACCCGCCCGCCACGAGCGCGAAGCGCGTCGCCTCCCGCGCCCTGTACGTGAGCCCGTAGGAGGCGCCGTGGCCGGCGGGCACGTCCTTGACCGTGAGCACGCGGGAGGTGAGCGACATGGCCGGGCGCAGGCCCAGCTCCGTGCCGGTCCGACCCTCGAAGGGGCTCAGCCCGTACGTGGACAGCCCCACGCGCACCATCGTGCCGCCGATGTCCTCCCCGCCGAGCGCCCCCGGCGAGTTCGCCAGATGGGTCTCCAGCTCGTCCGCCTCCCCCAGCGCGCCCCCCACGGAGTCGAGAAAGGCCTTCACCTGCGCCTCCGCCTCGCGGAAGGACGTCACCTGGGCGACGGTCTCGGCGTCGCCGGGCACATCCGCATTGGCGAGGTGGGTCATGAGGCCGGCGATCCTCAGCAGCGAGGCCTCCGTGCTGGTGAGCGCACCCAGTTCGGTGAGCAGCGCATCGAGCTGGGTGCGGGTGAGGCCTCCGCGGCCGAGGCCCGTGTCGACCTTGAGGTGGATGCGCGCGGTGAGGCCCGTGCGAGCGGCGGCGGCGAGGGCGCGGTGGACGGCCTCGGCGGTGGAGCAGCCCACCTCGAGACGGGCGCGGAGAGCCGGGGCGAGGTCCGTCTGCGCGTCGTGGAGCCAGAACAGGACGCGGACGTCCTCGGCGGCGGCGCTCGCTGCAGAACTCGCGACCGTGACGGCAGGTGCAGGCGAGACGGCGGGCGCAGCGGGTTCGGCCGGGAGGGCAGGCCCGACCGGGTCGCTGTCTGCGGCGGGGAGGGAGTCGAGCAGCTCGCGCAGCGCAAGCGCCTCGGCCAGAGTGGCGACGCCGAGGTCGCGCACCCCGCCGCGCAGCAGCGCCGGGACGGTGTGCGCGATCCCGTGACCGTAGGCGTCGGCCTTGACCACGCACATGAGCGTGCGGTCGCCGACCCGCGCGCGCAGCGCCCGCACGTTCTCCGTCAGCGCGTCCGCGTCGATGAGCGCGCGGAGGACGGAGGGGGCGTGTGCGCTCATGCGTCGGGCTCCTTGAGGGTGGGATGCTGCTTGACGGGGCGGGTCGGAGGTGCCGGCCGGCTGGCATGGCACCGGCGCAATCATCGGGAACCGCTGCCGGACGCGCCCGCTGGGATTCTACGCGCACGGCCGCTGGAGCTGAGCGTGCTCACCGCCGCGTATGTGCATTCTGCGCTCCGCCGTCGATGACAGCGCAGTTCCCACATACGCGGGCGGGCAGCAGACACATCAGCGCGCGGCTGTCCCGTGCGCCAGGCGCACGACCTCGTCCTCCACCGCCCTCACCTGGCCCGAGGCATGTGTGGCCGCACGCCCCGCCCGGTTGTGCAGGAGGACGGCGAGGGCGGCGAGGTGGGCGGCACGCGCATGGGGGTCGGCGGCCTCGGCGGGACGGCCCGCTGTGAGCGCCGCACCTATGAGGCCGGCGAGGACGTCTCCGCTGCCCGCCGTCGCCAGCAGTGCGGGTCCCGGCGCGGGAGCTCGGAGTGCGCCGTCCGGAGTCGCGATGAGCGTGCGGGGGCCCTTGAGCAGGACGACGGCACCGGTGCGGCGAGCGGCTTCGCGGACCCAGCGGGCAGGATCGGACTCGATGTCGGCGCGGCTGGGGGCGGCCACCTGCTCCGCCTGCTCGGAGCCGGCGTCTCCGCGCGCTCCGAGGTCTCCCTCCGGCAGCGCCCTCAGCAGCTCCGCGAGCTCACCGGCGTGCGGCGTGAGGACGGACCCGCCCGGCAGCGGACTCGCACCGTGCGCAGCCCGGACGAGAGCGGGCACGACTGCGAGCGCGCCCGCGTCGAGGACGAGCGGGGTGCCCGCGCCCACCGCCTCCATGAGGAACTCCATCATGTCCTGCGGCTCCGGCGCCCCCGGACCCATGACCCAGGCCTGCACGCGTCCGGGAGCGGTGACCGCCTCGGGCGCCGCGGCAACCACGGCCTCCTGCACCGCCTTCGCGCCCTGCACCCGCAGCATCCCCACGCCCGCCGCCACGGCTGCCGTCGCGGTGAGCACACCCGCGCCCGGATACCGTGCGGACCCCGCGATCACCCCCAGCACACCGCGGGTGTACTTGTGGTCGCGCCGACCGGGCAGAGGCCAGCCGCCGAGGCCGGTGCAGCCGTCCGCGTCACCGGAGCCCGTGCCGCCGAGGCCGGTGCACCCGACGTCTGCGCCGGCGAGGTCCGCATTCGAGTACGCCCAGAGCAGCGGCTCGGAAGCCTCCAGGTCCAGCCCGATGTCCACGAGGATCACCGCCCCGCAGGCCTCCGCGCCGCCGGGAAGGAACTGCCCCGCCTTGCAGCCGCCGAAGGTCACCGTCACATCCGCGCGCACATGGACCTCGCCGTGTGCGCCGGTGGTCGCATCGACTCCGGTGGGCATGTCGACGGCGACGACGGTCTGCGAGCGCACCCACGCGCTCTCCCGTGCCCTGCGCTGCGTTTGCCAGTCCCGGATGAGCTCCGACAGCGGCTCACGCAGGGGCAGCCGGGCACCGGTGCCGAAGAGGCCGTCGATGACGAGATCGGCCTCGGCGAGGATCCGCGAGGGCCCGTGGTGATCCGGGCCCATGCTCGCAGCGGGGTCGCCCACCGGGTCAGCACCGGCCTCGGCGAAGACCGCACCGGCGCTGCGGGCGGCGCGGACCGCCTCGGGATGCAGGCGGCCCAGGGGCGCGAGGATCGTCACGTGCGCACCGCGGGAGGCGAGGTTCGCCGCGGCGTAGAGCGCATCGCCGCCGTTGTTGCCGGGACCGGCGAGCACCGCCACCCTCGCACCCGTCACAGCACCGCGCGCTGTCCCCGCCACAGCACCGCGCGGCGCCTCTGCAACGGCACCACGCGAGGCCCCCGCTACAGCACCGCCCGCCGCTTCGGCCGCGGTCTCACATCCCGTCCCACCCTCGGGCGCCACATGACGCCGAACCGGATGCGACCCGCCCACCTCGGCACGTCCGTGCACGAGCACGCGCCGGCACACGGCCGCGAGTCCCGCCGCAGCCGTGCGCATGAGACGCTCTCCGCGCCCGGCGTCCAGCAGCGGGCGCTCGGCGGCCCGGATCGCCTCGGCCGTGTATGCCGGCACTGTCATCTCAGACGCTCCTCTCCGACTCTCTCACCGCGAACGGGAGGCGCCCCGTTCGCGGGGCTCACCTCGCCCATGGGACCTCCGCGAGCGTGCGCACGGCCCCCGGCCACCCCCGGACGCGCGCACACCCTCAGCCGAGCTCCGCCTGCGCCGCCGCGCGCTCCAGCCGGCGTGCGGCGAGGTGCGCGAGGAACAGCGCGTTCGCACCCAGCCCCTCGTCCGAGTGCCGGGCGCGCGGCGAGTGGTTGACCTCCTGGGCGGCCGGGTCCGTACCCGGCAGGGCCGCGCCGAGGTGCCCGTACGCACCCTGCACCCGCGCCAGCACCCGGGAGAAGTCCTCGGAGCCGGCACGCGGATGCGGGACGGCGTGCGCCCGGTCCTCGCCGAACAGCTCGCCGAAGGTCTCGAGGAAGAACCGCGCCTCGGCGTGGTCGTTGACGGTGGCCGGCAGCCGGGTCTCGAAGGCGATGTCCGCGCCCAGGCCGTGCGCGCCCAGGAACCGCTCGGCGAACCGGGGCAGCTCCTCGGCACACCGCGCCGTGACCTCAGGGGAGAAGGTGCGCACGCTGATCGACAGCTGCGCGGCGTCGGGGATGACGTTCGTGGCGGTGCCGCCGTGGAAGCTGCCCACCGTGAGCACCACGGGGTCGAAGGCGTTGAAGGCGCGCGAGAGGTACTCCTGCAGCTGCCCGATGAGCGCCGCCCCCGCCTCGATGGGGTCGAGCGCGTCCTCCGGGCGCGAGGCGTGCCCGCCGCGGCCGCGCACCGTCACATCCATCGCGGAGAAGGCGGCCATATAGGAGCCCTCGCGGGTGTAGGCGTGCCCGAGGGGCTGATCGGCGGAGACGTGCACGCCGTAGGCGCCCACGACCGGCACGCCCGCCGCATCGAGCACGCCCTCGTCAAGCATCTTCCCCGCGCCGTCATAGCCCTCCTCGCCCGGCTGGAACATGAAGACGACGTCCCCGGCCAGGTGCGCGCGCACGCCGTGGAGCAGGTGCGCGGCACCGACGAGCCCGGCGACGTGGAGGTCGTGGCCGCACGCGTGCATGGTGCCGAGCGGCGAGGCGAAGTCGAAGCCGGTGGCCTCCGCGACGGGCAGGGCGTCCATATCGGCGCGCAGCAGCACCGCCTGGTGCGATTCTGTCCGGCGTCCGCCGCGCAGCACCGCCACGACGCTGCCGAGCCGCTCGCCCGTCGCGATCTCCAGTTCGAGACCGGTGAGCGCGTCGAGGACCTTGCGCTGCGTCGCCGGGAGCTCGAGGCCCACCTCGGCCTCGCGGTGGATGGCGCGGCGCAGCTCCTGCAGGCGCGGCACCAGGGCATCGGCATCCGCGTGGGCGGGAAGGCGGGGACCGCCCTCCTCCTTCGCGCCGTCCGCTTCCGTGCCTGCGGGGAACGCGCTGAGGGTCGTGGGATGGACGGTCGTCACGCCGCCGGTCTGCTCGCTCGTCATGGACCCAAGGCTAGATGAGTGAGCCCGGTGGTGGAGGCCGGCGTGCAAGGACGCGAATGGCTGCCACCTCCCCGATTTGCATAGGTACCCTATGCAGGTCTACCGTGCTGTCCGTGCGAGACGGAGCGGATGCAGCAGACCCCGGCGGGGAGGACGAGACGGGCGCCTCGGCGGACACACCCGCGCAGCGGCTGGCAGCGCGTCTGATCGTGGACGGCAGCGGCTTCGCCCGGTCCGCCTCGCGCGGAGTGACGCGCGGCTATTCGCTCGTCGCGATGCGCACCCTGTCCAGCCTCGAGCGGGACGGCGGACTGCGCGTGGGCGAACTCGCCCGGCGGGAGGGCATCGCCCAGCCGTCCATGACCGGGGTCGTCAACGGCCTGGAGCGGGCGGGACTGGTCACCAGAACCGCAGACCCTCGCGATGCGCGCGCCGCGATCGTCACCGTCACCGAGGCCGGCCTGGCTGAGCTGTGGGCCTTCCGGCACCGCACGGCGGCCAATGTGACTCCGCTCATCGAGGCGCTTCCGAGCGCCGACCGTGCCGCCCTCACCCGCGCCGCCGAGCTGCTCGAACAGCTCTCGGCGCAGCTGCGCGACACCTGAGGGCGCGCCGCGGGCGGAAGCGCACCGCCCGCACACCGAGGCGTCACGGGCGCCCCGCGCGAACGACACCGCCGCAGGGGCCGGGCGCAGAGACGACCACGCAGAGACACCTCTGCACAGACACCACGACACGAGGAGCTCCGACCCGCGGATGACAGCACCGACGAACACCGAGACAGACGGCACAGGCAGCAGGACGGACACCGGGCAGCCCGGCAGCGGGACGGGAGGCAGCGCCCTCCTCCGCCAGCCGGCAGCGGTGTGGGCCATCGCCTTCGCCTGTGCGGTCTCGTTCATGGGAATCGGACTGGTCGATCCGATCCTCCCCGCGATCAGCCACGACCTCGACGCGAGCCCGAGCCAGACCATGCTGCTGTTCACCAGCTACCTGCTCATCACCTCGCTCGCGATGTTCTTCACCGGCTTCATCGCGTCCCGGCTGGGCGTGCGGACCACACTCGTCATCGGCCTCGTGCTCGTCGTGGCCTTCGCGGCGCTGGCGGGCACCTCCGGCACGGTCGATCAGATCATCGGGTTCCGCGCCGGCTGGGGACTGGGCAACGCGCTCTTCATCTCCACGGCGCTCGCGGCGATCGTGGGAGCGGCGAGCGGCGGCAGCGCCTCTGCGATCATCCTCTACGAGGCGGCGATCGGCGTGGGCATGGCGGTGGGCCCCCTGCTGGGCGGGGCCCTGGGCAGCGTGTCCTGGCGAGCACCGTTCTTCGGCACCGCAGCGCTCATGGCCGTGGGGCTCATCGCGATCCTCGCGATGCTCCGCCCCGGCATGGACCGCCCCGCGCCCGTCGGCCTCACCGCCGGCCTGCGCGCCCTGGGCAATCCGGCGCTGCTGACGTTCGGCATCGCGGCACTCGCGTACAACTACGGCTTCTTCACCCTGCTGGCCTACTCCCCCTATCCGCTCGAGGCGGCAGCCGCGGCACAGGGCGGGGCTTTCGGAGCGCATGAGCTCGGCCTGGTGTTCTTCGGCTGGGGCGTGATGCTCGCGATCTCCTCGGTCTTCGTCGCCCCGCTGCTCACCCGGAGGCTGGGACTGCTGCCCACGCTGTTCACGATGCTCGGCCTGCTGGCGGCCTGCCTCCTGGCCCTGGGCGTCTTCGCCCACTCCGTCGCCGGCCTGACCTCGACGATCATCGTGGCGGGCTTCTTCCTGGGAGTGCTCAACACCGCCCTCACCGAGGCCGTCATGGAGGCCACCGACCTCCCCCGCCAGGTCGCCTCCTCCACCTACTCCGCGGTGCGCTTCCTGGGAGGGGCCGTGGCGCCAGCGGTCTCCGGCGGAATCGCGGCATGGCTGGGCACCGCCGGACCGTACTGGTTCGGGGCGGGAGCCGTGCTGATCGCGATCCTCGTACTGGTGATCGGCAGGGGAACCCTCGGTCGCCTCGCGCGCCCGCACATGGGTGCCGAGGCCGAGGCACAGGCCATCACCGCCGGCGACGAGGCCTGAGAGCGGCTCCAGCAGGGGCGCCCCGCGGAGTACGCGCCACCTCGGGGCCGCCGTGCAGCTGGTCCACCATGAGGCTGAGGAGCTCCGACTGCAGCGCATCGGGCTGGCTGCCCGTCGGCGTCTGGATCTGAGCGGTCCGCAGTCCCAGCTCCGCGTCTGCGATGCGGAGGAGGCGCAGCTCCGGGTCACGCCGCAGGCCCGCACCCAGCGGGGAGAGGAACACGAGTCCGCCGCCGGCCCGCGCGAAATCGAGCAGCGCGGCACTGCTCTCGCACTCGAACACCGGATCCAGCTCGACCCCCCGCTCCCGTGCTGCGCGGGCCAGCAGCTCCCGCTGCGAGCTCTGCCCCAGCAGGAGGGCATAGGGCCGGGCGAGCGCCTCGTCCAGCGTGAGCGCGTCCCCGGCCGGCTCGCCTGCGCTCTCGTCCGAATCGCCCGTGCTCTCGGCCCGCCCGCCCTCGGCCCGCGCACCCCCGGCACCCGCGGCCACCACGGCGTACATCGGAACCCGGCGCACGTGTTCGACCCTCACACCCGGAGCGAGCCCGGTGACGAAGCAGGCGCCCACATCTGCGCGCTCCTCGCGCACGGCCCGGGTCACCTCCTCACTGGAGGCGACCGTGACGTCGATGCGCACACCGGGGTGCCGCGCGCTCAGCTCCGCCGCTGCCGGCGCGACCACCGGCCCCGCGAAGCCGTCCGAACACGCCACCGCGAGCCTGCGCACCACATCCGTCTCCCGCGACAGGTCCGCGAACAGCTCCCGCGCCTCGACGCCCGCCCGGCGCACGTGCGTGAGCAGCCGGTAGCCGTGCGTGGTGAGGTGCACTCCCCTGCTCCGCCGGACGAACAGCTGCACGCCCAGGCTGCGCTCGAGCTTGGCGATCTGCCGGCTGACCGCCGAGGCATTCACGTGCAGCCTGCGCGCCGCCTCGCTCACGGAGTCCGCGGCAGCCACCTCCCGGAAGTAGAGAAGCTCCGACGGCAGCAGGGCGTCATCCCGGCTTCCGCTCATCTCACCCTCCGACACGCAGTTCTGCGTTGACTCTACAGCAACGCAGGATTGCGCAGACGGCCGTGCCCGCAGCCCCCGCCGAGGCCTCGCCCTCAGTAGATTGGTCCCCACCGCACCGCTGCGAGACGTCGAACCCGTCCTGCGGCACAGACGGGACGGCCCCGCAGCAGCGGGTTCTCCGCCCCTTCCCTCCCCGGGCTCCACAAGGGCACGCGGAGCGGAGCGCGACCTCGGCATTCCCCTCTCCCGGAGACTCCCATGAGCAGACCTGTGACCCCAGCACAACGACGAGCCGGGGGCCGGTTCCTCAATTCGGTGGAATGGCTCGGCAACCGACTGCCCGAGCCCATGATCATCTTCCTGTGGCTCATCGTCATCATCGCGGCCGTCTCCGCCGCCCTCGCAGCCGCAGACGTCTCCGTCGTCCACCCGGACAGCGGCGAGGAGGTCTTCGTCCAGAGCCTGCTCAGCGGCGACGGCCTGGTCTTCGTCCTGGAGAACACGGTGTCGAACTTCGTGGGCTTCGCCCCGGTCGGCACGGTGCTCACGATCATGCTGGGGATCGGGCTGGCGGACCGGACCGGGCTCCTGCAGGCGCTCATCCGCGCCGTCATGCTGGGCATCCCCGCCTGGCTGCTGCCCTATGCCGTGTTCTTCGTCGCCAACGCCGCCACCATCGCCGCCGATGCCGCCTTCCTCATCATGCCCCCGCTCGCGGCCATCATCTACCGCACCCTGGGCCGCAATCCGATGGTGGGCATCGTCTCCGCCTTCGCCGGCTCCTCCAGCGGCTACGGCTCCGGCTTCCTCATCACCTCGATGGAGCCGATGCTCGCAGGCATCACGAACGAGGCCGTCGCGATCCTGGGTGACGGGCCCGTCGTCACCGCGGTCGACAACTACTTCTTCATGGTCGTCGCGGCCCTCGGCTGCACCCTCGTGGGCGGCTCGATCACGCGCTGGATCGTCGAACCCCGGTTCGGCGAGTACACCGGCGAGCACACGGAGACCGCGGAACCGCTCACCTCCCCGGAACGGCGCGGCCTCCTCGCCGCAGGCCTCACCGCCGGCCTGTTCATCGCGGTCGTCGCCACCGCCGCGCTCGTCCCCGGCTCGCCGCTGCAGAACGAGGACGGCGGGCTCGTTCCCTCTCCCCTGCTGTCCGGCGTCGTGCCGATCCTGCTGCTGTTCTTCGCGCTCTCCGCCCTCGCGTACGGATTCGCCTCACGCACGATCACCTCCGGCAGGCAGGTGGCCGAGTACTTCGCCGAGGCGATCGGCGGTATGCGCTTCTTCCTCGTCGTGATCTTCTTCATCGCTCAGTTCAGCGCCTATTTCAACTGGTCCAACATCGGTCTCTGGGTCTCCGTCAACGGGGCCGAGCTGCTCGTCGACATCGGCGCGACCGGGGTGGGGGTGCTCGTGGGCGTCATCGTCATCTCCGCCGTCATCACCCTGCTGATCACGAGCGGCACAGGGCTGTGGGCGATCCTCGCACCCATCTTCGTGCCCATGTTCATGCAGCTGGGCTTCCATCCGGCGGCCGTGCAGATGGCCTACCGGATCGGGGACTCCTCCACCTCGATGGTCACTCCGCTCATGCCGTACATGATCGTCATCCTCGGCTTCATGCGGCAGTGGGATCCGAAGCAGGGGCTCGGCAATGTCATCTCCGCCACGCTGCCCTATGCGATCGGCGTGTTCACGGTGCAGACGGGCCTCTTCCTCGTGTTCTACTGGCTCGGACTGCCGATCGGCCCCGGTGTGGGCTTCCGCCTCGACTGAGTCCGGCGGCGTTCCGCTCCCGCACGGTGCGGGAGCGGAACGCCGCGGCGCATGCGTCCGCAGCGTCCTCCGCCCTGCTTCTGCCCCTCTCCCCGAAAGGCCTCGCATATGAGCACCGCGCATCCGGATCACCCGACCTCCGGCACCGAGCCCACCAGCGGAAACCCCGCGCCCGAGGCCACAGGTGCCGAGGAGACCGCCTCGCAGACGCCCAGCCGCGCCTCGGTCATCGCCGCCGCGCACGCGCGGGCGGACTGCGGCGAGCTGTTCGCCGAGCTCAGCCGTCGCATCTCCCACCGCACCGTGAGCACGGACCCCGAGGCGGCCTCGGCGACAGTGGACTACCTCGACGGCGAGCTGGGCCCGGCCCTCGCCCGGATGGGCTTCCGCTGGCAGCGGCACGAGAACCCCGAATCGCCGCGCCACCCCTTCCTCATCGCGGAGCGGATCGAGGCGGAGGCCCCTTTCACCGTGCTCATGTACGGCCACGCCGATGTCCAGCCCCCGCAGTCCGGGAAATGGAGTCCGGGTCTGGACCCGTGGACGCTCACGGAGCGCGAGGACCGCTGGTACGGGCGCGGCTCCGCGGACAACAAGGGCCAGCACACCATCAACCTCGCCGCCCTCGAGGAAGTGCTCCGGGCCACCGGCGGGAGCCTCGGCTACAGCGTGAAGGTCCTCATCGAGTCCGGCGAGGAAGCTGGTTCCCCCGGCCTCGACGCCTTCTGCGCCGCCCACCGGGAGGAGCTGGCCGCGGACGTCTTCATCGCCTCGGACGGCCCCCGCATCTCCTCCTCGGCCCCCACCGTGTTCCTCGGCTCGCGCGGGACCACCCTCCTGCGCCTGCGCGTGGACGAACGCGAACGGTCCCACCACTCCGGCAACTGGGGCGGCGTGCTCTCGAACGCGGGCGCGATCCTCGCCTCCGCGCTCGCCTCCCTCGTGGACTCCCGCGGACGCATCCTCGTCGAGGCGCTCCGGCCCACCGGCATCGACGAGCCGGTGCGCCGGGCCTGCGCGAGGCTGGAGGTCGGCACCGATCCCGGAGATCCCGCGCTCACGGAGAGCTGGGGCGAGCCCGGCCTCTCTCCTGCCGAGCGCCTCTTCGCATGGAACACGCTGGAGATCCTCGACTTCCTCTGCGGCGATCCGCTCAGCCCGGTGGGCGCGATCCCCGGCGCCGCCCATGCGGACCTCCAGTTCCGCTATGTGGTGGGCTCAGCGGCGCCCGAGGCGATCGTCCCGGCCGTGCGCGCGCACCTCGCAGCCCACGGGCTGGGGCACGTGGCCGTCGAGGACCGGGGCGGGATGGCGGCGACGAGGCTCAGCCCCGACAGCCCCTGGGCCCGGCTCGCGGTGGACTCGATCCGGCGCACCACCGGTGCCGAGGCCTCACTCGTGCCCAATCTGGGCGGCACCATCCCGAACGCCGCATTCTCCGAGGTGCTTGGCCTGCCCACCGTGTGGATCCCGCATTCGCACCCCGGCTGCGCCCAGCACGCACCCGATGAGCACATGCTCGCGCCCCTGGCTCGCGAGGCGATGGGCATCATGGCCGGCCTCTACTGGGACCTGCGCTCGCACCGGCCGGAGTGAGGCGACAGGCGCAGGTGGCGCGGGCACCGCGGGTGAACAGGCGACACGGGTGAACGGGGCACCGCGGGTGAACAGGCGACACGGGTGAACGGGGCACCGCGGCTCCGCAAGCATGACACCCACTTCTCTCGCACACGCCCAGCTGTTCGTGCGAATAGCTGGGCGTGTGCGAGAGAAGTGGGTGTCCGCCTGGGATGGGAACTCCGCGCTGCGCGGGCGGGGCGGTGTGGGTGACGCACCGCCGACACCGCACCGCTCGCCGCACGGCATCCCTCAGATCGCGCGGAGGCTGAGGTTGCCCCTCCTCCTGGCCTTGAGCATCTGGACGGCGAGCACGGCGGCAACCAGTCCCGCCCCCATCAGGTCCTGCAGCATGTGCGGGGTGAGCAGGAGCAGCGCGCCCGCGGCGATGACGATCCGCAGGTACCAGGCCATGTCCTCCATGAAGTGCCCCTCGATCGCCGTCGAGAGCAGCAGGACCGCGACGAGCGCGGTCGCCACGACGACGATGCCCGTGAGCGCGTCCACGTCCCGCAGCAGCAGGTCCGGGCTGAACACGAAGATGTAGGGGATGACGAAGCCCGCCGAGGCGAGCTTGAGGGAGGCCATCCCCGTCGCCATCGGCCTGCCGCCGCTGATGCCTGCCGCTGCGAAGGAGGCCAGCGCCACGGGCGGAGTGATGTTGGCGAAGAGGCCGAAGTAGAAGACGAACAGATGCGCCACCAGCGGCTCGACGCCCAGGGTGGTGAGCGCCGGAGCCGCCATCGTCGCCGTGATGATGTAGGCCGGGATGGACGGCAGGCCCATGCCCAGCACCAGGCATGCGAGCATCGTGAACACGAGCGTCCAGAACAGCACGCCGCCGGACAGCGCCACGATCGCGCTCGCCAGTGTGACGCCGAACCCGGAGATCGTCACGACGCCCACGATCACGCCCACGGAGGCACAGGCGATGGACACGCTCAGCGCCGAGGTGGTGCCCTCCTTCAGCGCCTCGAGGATCTGGCGCAGGGACATACGGGTGGTCTTCCGCAGCATGGCGACGGCCACCGTGACGAGGATCGTGAGGAACGCGGAGAACAGGATCGTCCTGCCGGAGAAGAACAGCATGTAGAGCAGGAACGCGAGTGGGAGGAGCAGGTGACCGCGTTCCTTGAGGACGTCCCGCACGGCCGGCAGGCTGTCCCGGGAGATGCCCTTGAGCCCCATTCGCGTGGCCCGGAGGTGGATCTGCGCGATGAGGCTGATGTAGTACAGCAGCGCCGGGACGATCGCCGCGAGCGCCACCGTCGTGTAGGGCACGCCGATCGTCTCGGCCATGATGAAGGCCGCCGCACCCATGATGGGCGGCAGGATCTGGCCGCCCACGGAGGCCGTCGACTCCACGGCTCCGGCGAACGTCCGCGTGTAGCCGACCTTCTTCATGAGCGGGATCGTGAAGGCGCCGGTGGAGACCACATTGGCGATCGCAGAGCCGTTGATCGAGCCCATGAAGCCCGAGGCGAGCGTGGCGACCTTCGCGGGGCCTCCGCGGGACTGCCCGGCGATGGCGAGCGCCAGATCGTTGAACATCTGGCTCATCCCCGATTTCGCCAGGAATGCGCCGAACAGGATGAAGAGGAAGATGTAGGTCGAGGACACTCCCACGGCGGTGCCGAAGATGCCCTCCGTCGTCGCCATGAACTGGTACGCGAGGGTGTCCCAGTCGTACCCGCGGTGCCGCAGCAGGCCGGGCATGTCCCGCCCGAACAGACCGAAGGCGATGAAGAGCAGGGCGAGGATCGGCAGCGCCCAGCCCGTCACGCGGCGCGCGGCCTCGAGCACGAGCACCACCAGGAGCGTCGCCACGACGACATCCGCGGTGGTGAACCTCCCGGCCTGGAGGACCACCTGCTCGTAGTTCTGCCAGAGGTAGGCCGTCGGCACGAGCGACAGGACCGCGAGCACCCCGTCCGGGATCCGCCACCAGGCCGCCCTGGCCCGCCGCGCCGGCGGGTAGAGCATGAAGGTGAGGAACAGGATGAGGCTCACGTGGATCGAGCGGTGGATGAGGGTGGGAGGCGTCCCGAAGTACGCGGTGTAGAGATGGTAGAGCGCGGTGAAGATCGCGACACCGCTGATGAGGAGCGCCAGGGGCCGCCACTCGGTGGTGCGGGTGCGGGACTCGGAATCGTACTTGGCGGCGGCCTCGGCGGCCTCCCGCTCCTGTTCGCGGCGGGTCGCCTCGTCGGTGGGCTCCAGGGTGATGGGAGCGTCCGCGACCTCGGTTCCGGTGCCCCGAGCGGCCTCGCGCTCGGTGCCTTCGGCAGCCTGTGCCGCGGTCCTCTTCTTCTCATCGGTCATAACGGCCTCAGCTCCAGTGGTTCGCGGTCCGGCAGGGCGAGCGGATCGAGGAGGTCCTCGTCCCCGTCGATGCCGATCCGGTAGTCGACACGATGCGAGTGGATCCAGCGGACGGCCTCGAACTCGCGGTCGATGTCCTCGATTGAGACCCAGCCGTCCTCGAGGCGCACGGTCCCCTCATCCAGGGGCATGCCCGCGCCGTACTCCTTGAACTTCGTCGCGACCAGCCGCAGGGACTCCCCGTCGTACTCGAAGGTGTCCGTCCAGCGGGAGCGCTCGATCGAATGCACCCAGGAATGGGTGATCCGACTGCCGGCCTCCAGCGGGAGGCGCGCGTACTCCTCGCCCGTGCGCTGATGGCGGCAGACGAGCGCGGGACCGGAGGAGCAGCCGACCAGACCCGCCGCCGTCCCGGCGACCAGCGCACCGGCGGCCGCGGCTCCTCCGCGGAGCAGCAGCCGCCGGGAGACGGTCGCCGGACCGCGATGCGCGGCCCCGGGGCCGCTGTCACTGCCCGTCTGCGTCGCCTTCGTCCGCGCCGCCGGCACCCGCCTCGTCCGCGCCGGGCACACCCGAGAGGTCGATGCCCTGTTCCTGGAAGTACGCGGCCGCTCCCGGGTGCAGCGGCACCACGAGGCCGTCCGTGACGGTGTCGAGGGTGATGTTCTCCGCCTCCGAGTGCGAGGCGTGCACGCGATCCAGGTTGCCGAAGATCGCCGCCGTGATCTCCTGGACCGCCTCCTCGCTCAGCTCCGAGCTGGCGAGCAGGTGGTTGGTGACGCTCACGGTCTCCACGTCCTCTTCGTCCTGGTAGGTGCCGGCCGGGATGGTGGCCTCCTGGAAGAACTCGTACTCGCTCAGCAGATTGTCGCGCCCCTCGCCGTCGATCGGCACCGTGACGAAGTCCGTGCTGGTGGCGAGCTCCGTGAGCGAGGGGTTGGGCAGGCCGGAGGTGGCGAAGAGGGCCTCGATGTGCCCGTTCGCCATCTGGTCCGTGGCCTCCGCGTAGTCGAGGTAGTCGGCGCTGATGTCCTCGTAGTCCATGTCGTAGGCGCCCAGCACCATCTGCGCGTTGAGCTCGACGCCGGAGCCCACGTCCCCCACCGCCACGTTGCGGCCGGCGAGGTCCTCGACGGACTCGATGCCGGAGGCCTCGGTGGCGATGAGCTGCACGGTGTTGGGGTAGAGCGTGCCGATGGCCATGAGCCCCTCGCGCGGCTCGCCCTCGAAGGGGCCGGTCCCTTCGAGTGCCTGCACCGTCGCATCGCCCATGGTGAAGGCCAGCTCCGCATTGCCGTCCGTGATGAGATTGATGTTCTCCGCCGAGGCGCCCGTCGCCTGCACGGAGGTGTCGGAGCCCAGCTCGTCCGCGAGCAGATCCGAGAGCGTCGCCCCGATCTGGTAGTAGACCCCGGAGGAGCCGCCCGTCGCGACGGTGATGAACTCCGCGTCCTGGCCGCCCACCTCCCCAGCGTCTCCGCCGGCGGCGTCATCGCTCCCGCCGCACGCGCTGAGCACAAGAAGGGCTGCCGCAGTCATGGCGGTCCCGGCGGTCGTGAGGCTCCGTCGTCTCATGGTCACAGTCCTGCTCCCGTTGTCGGTGGGCACAGATCTTCGCTGACTGTTGTCTGCGAGATCACTTGGACATTACTGTAACCGATGCTTCACATCTCACGCACCACGGTGAGCGCAGGGGGTGCTGTGCTCACGCGGATGCGCCCCGCTCCTCCTAGCCGCTGCAAGTCCGGCAGGCTCACCTGAAGGAGCGGCGGCACCGCAGGTGAGGGTGCCGTTCCGGCCTCGGATCCTGCCGGGGAGCCGCCTTCCATCGGCTCCGCGGCACCTCTCCGCCCTGCGCCTTCCACCGGCTCCGCGCCGGCGAGCAGCTCCGCCGCGGCGAGGCAGCCGGCGGCGATGATCGCATCCGGCTCGGCCACGATGATCGCCGCGGGGGCGCGTCCGGTCATGATGAGCTCGGCCAGGACGCTCGACCCCGAGGACGAGCCCTTCGAACTCTCGAGGACCAGGATCCTGTCCGCAGTGGACGCACCGTGCTGCGGATGGTGGACATCGGCGATGCGGCCGTCGGCATCCACGCCGCCCCAGAAGGACACCGGCGCGATCCGCAGCGGCGCGCCCTCGACGGGCCCGTGGAGCACTCCGGGGACGAGCACCCGCGCAGGCACTCTCACCGGCTGCAGCTCCGTCTCCGCAGTGCCCTCGGCACCGAGCCGCCCAGCCCCGCACTCCACCACCGCGCGCACGTCCGGACCCCCGACCCGGTGCACCTCACACTCGTCGGCGCCGCTCACGGCACGCGCCCAACCGCCGCTGCCCGCACGCATTCGGCCAGCGAGCCGAAGGCCACCCGGACCCCGATGTTCCCCGGCGCATAGTGCGCCCACTTCACCGAGTTCGTCATCACGGCGCGCACGTGCGGATCCATGAGCGGATGGAGGTAGTTGCACGTGTCGGTCACGATCCGCACGCCCGCAGCCTCCAGGACCGCGTGCGCGGCCGGATGTTCGCCCCTCAGGCGGGCGAGCGAGTCTCTGCCCGTGTTGATCCAGATCGGCACCTGCAGGCGCAGCGTCCTCGGCGCAGTTGCGGTTCCGGGCTCGGCCTCGGGCTCCGCCGCCCGGTCGCCTCCGCCCTCCGCCTGAGCCCGGCTTCCCCGGACACGGTCTCCGCGGGCCGCCGCCTCAGGCTGGCCGCTCCCGTCCTCGGACAGGAGCCGGGCGAGCGCGCGCAGCTCCGCCACCGAAGCGTGCGGAGTGCCGAGGCTGACGGCGTCGATGCGGCTGCCGCCCGGCAGCCCGCTGAGCTCCCCGCGGGTGCGGGCGAGATCGGCATCGCGGACGACGATGGTGGGGACCCGGGCCTCGGCGGCACCGCGGGCGGCGATCTCGGCCTCGGGTGTGGCCCCTTCGACGTGGAACAGCGCGACCCCTCCCGCCGAGGCCGCGGCCGCGCCCAGCGCCTTGAGCCCCTCCTCCTCAGGAGAGTCCGCGAGCCCGCTGATGAGCGGCACCCCCGTCCCCGCATGCGTGCCCGCGAGGTGACCCAGCAGCGGGAGCACATGGGCGCCGCTCTCCGTGAGCCGGGAGCAGTCGAGGCGCAGGGTCGGCACCCGGTTCTCGTCCAGGTGCAGGCCCGCGTACGGGGCCAGCCCCGTCACCGCCGCGCAGATGTCGAGGAAGTCGCCGTACCTGTCCGTGCGCGCACCGAGCACGGAGTTGGCGAACACGATCGCATTGGACTCCGCCCACGCGATGTGCTCCCCGAACCCCGGTCGTCCGGGCAGATGGTAGGGGGCGCAGGTCCAGGTCCGCCGGACGTCCAGCTGTGCGTACACCTCCATGAGGCGTGCGCCCCCGGCGGCGACGGTCTCGCTGCGTGGGCGGAACTCGCGGTGCAGGAGGTCGACCGCGCCGACGTTCGTGGTGGTCGGCACGACGCAGGCGGCCCCGAGGTCCCTGAGCCGCTGCGCATAGGCGATGCCGGATTCCCCGTGGTAGAGGCACGAGTCGATGTGCGCGTGGGTGATCTCGACGAGCCGCCGCGCCCCTTTGACCTCGGCCAGGCCCACGACCATGCGCATCGCCATGGCGGTGCCCGGCCCGTGGGCTCCCTCCAGCATCCGCTGCTGTCCGGCGGTGAGTGTGAGCACGGGCAGCCCGCCTATCCGTGGGCCCCGGCTGCGGAAGCTGCGGGCTCGGCGGCCCCCGGAGCCTCGGCCGCGGCCTCCGGTTCGCGCTTGCGGAAGTAGTAGAGGTTGTCCCCGACGAGCGCCTCGGCGGCCGCGGCCTCGCCGTCGCGGATGAGCGCGACGAGGGACGTGAGCTGAGCGGCGCTCTCGGCGTCCACGAGCGCGGACTTCTCCCCCACCGCCGTGAGCCTGCTCTGATCGCGCAGGCGCAGGCTGATGCTCGCCGCCCGCTGCCCCAGGCCGAGGGCGAGGAGTCGCTCGTGGAAGCGCCGGTCGGCCTCGAAGAAGCCCGCCTTGTCCGCGGCTGCCGCGGCCTCCTCGGCTCGGACGGCGAGCGCGGCGAGCTCCTCCAGATCCGCGGCCGAGGCCGAGGCGCACAGCACCCGCACGGCCTCGGCGGAGAGCAGGAGCCGGATGCGGATGATCTCCTCGAGATCGTCCGCCGTGATGGGGGTGAGACGGAACCCGCGGTTGGGGACTGCGGTGACGGTGCCCTCCGCGACGAGGAACATCATCGCCTCGCGCACGGGGCTCAGCGACATGCCGAGCTGCTTGGCGAGCGCGGCCGCGGAGTAGATGCGGTCCTCGGTGAGGTCGCCCACGACGATCGCCCGCCGGATCTCCGCGAGCGCGCGCGTGCGCAGATCAGGGTCGCGCACCGCACCCGGCATCGCATCCACCGCCTTCCTCCGGTCCCCGCACAGCTTCGCACGAGACTGTTGACGAACCCGTGATGCGCTTCACTATACTCATGCCCATCGAGGTAATCGATTACCGACTACCCGGATAAGCAGATACAGTCCCGCTCGCCCCGGCGGATGCTCCTCACGGGCACTGCGGAGCACCGGCGGCAGAGGATGTGCCGCGGTGGCCGCACCACCGGCTCGGCAGCCGGCCACGCGGTCACCCGCCACCGCCTCGGCGAGCGCAGTCCGGAAGGGCAGACCGCGCGATGAAGCACGATCCGATACTCCAGCCCACCACGTTCGCCGGCATCCCGCTGCGCAACCGGCTCATCTCCACCTCGCACGAGCCCTCCTACGCCGAGGACGGCATGCCGGGCGACCGCTACCGCGCCTACCACGTCGAGAAGGCGCGCGGGGGGCTCGGCATGACGATGATCGGCGGCTCCGCTGTGGTCTCCGCCGACTCCCCCGGCTCCTTCGGCAACATCGACCTGAGCACGGACGCCGTCGTGCCGTGGCTGGCGAAACTCGCCGACGAGTGCCGCGCCGAGGGCGTGCCGGTCATGATCCAGGTGACCCATCTGGGCGCGCGCACCACGAACTTCACCGATGACGGCCTCCCCCTCATCGCGCCCAGCCGCTATCGCGAGCCCGCGCACCGCTCGTTCGCCAAGGAGGCCGAGGGCTTCGACCTGGACCGGATCGCGGCCGACTACGCGGCCGCGGCCCGGCGCGTGCGGGACGCCGGCCTCGCAGGACTGGAGCTCCAGCACTGGGGCCACCTGCTCGACTCCTTCGTCTCCCCCTGGATCAACCACCGCGAGGACGAGTACGGGGGCTCGCTCGAGAACCGGCTCCGCTTCCCGCTCAGGGTCATCGACGCGGTGCGCGAGGCCGTGGGGCCGGACTTCGTCATCGGCATCCGGATGAGCATGGACGAGCAGCGTCCCGACGGCATCGACGAGGCCGCGGCCATCGAGATCGCGCAGGTCTACGCCTCGCACGGGATCCGGTTCCTCTCGCTCACGGCGGGCACGATCGGCACGGACGCCGCGCTCGCGCACTCGATCCCGGGCATGGGCACGCCCTCGGCGCCGTTCCTCGACCTGTGCGGACGGGTGCGGGCGGCGACGGGCCTGCCGCTCATGCACGCGGGGAGGATCACGGACGCCGCGACCGCACGCCACGCGCTCGAGCACGGCCTCGTCGACCTCGTGGGCATGACCCGCCCGCAGCTGGCCGACCCCCACCTGGCGAACAAGCTCGCTGAGGACCGGGAGGACGACATCCGCCCGTGCGTGGGCGCCAACGCCTGCCTCGACGCGATCTACGTCTCCGGAGCCGCGCAGTGCGTGCACAATGCCGCGACGGGCCGCGAACTCACGCTGCCGCACGAGGTTCCCGCGGCTCCCAGGGAGCTCCGGCGGCGGGTCGTCGTGGTGGGCGCGGGGGCCGCCGGCCTGGAGGCCGCACGTGCGTGTGCGGCGCGCGGCCATGAGGTGACGGTGCTCGAGGCGAACTCCGCACCCGGCGGCCAGGTCGCCATCGCCGCGCGCTCCGAGCGCCGGCGGGACCTCATCGGCATCGTCGACTGGCGCATGCAGCAGGCCCTCAAGCATGGGGCCGAGTTCCGCTTCGACACCTACGCCGAGGCCGAGGACGTCCTGGCGCTGGAACCCGATGCCGTCATCGTCGCCACCGGCGGGCTCCCGGACACCGCGGTGTGCACAGGCTCCGAGCGCGCACTCGACGTGTGGGACGTCATGACGGAGACCCCGCCGACCGGCCGGGTGCTCGTGTACGACGACCACGGATCGTATCCCGCCCTCGACGCGGTGGAGCGCATGGTGCGGGCGGGTGCGCAGGTCACCTACTGCTCCCCCGAGCGCACCGTGGGCATCGACGTGGGAGGGATGAACTCACCGGCGTACCTCACGCTCTTCGGCGAGCACGGTGTGCGGGTGCGGCTGATGGAGCGGCTCGTGGGCCTCGAGGAGGGCGGTGCGGCCCTCACCGCCGTCCTGCGCCACGAGTACGCGGGCACGGAGGAGCGGCTGGACTTCGACGCCGTCGTCATCGACCACGGGACGGTGCCCGAGGACGAGCTCTACCGCGAGCTGCTGGCCGGCTCCCGCAACCACGGCGAGATGCCGCAGGCCGCGCTGCTGGATCCGCTGTCCCACCGGCGGGAGCAGGAGGGCTCGATGCTGGGAGCGGGTGCCTCCTCGGACGCAGCGAGCTCGGCCTCGGGTGCAGCGAGCTCGGCCGAAGACGGCGGATACGAGCTCTACCGGGTGGGCGACGCCGTCACGAGCCGCAACATCCATGCGGCCGTCCTCGACGCGCTGAGGATCAGCATGCTGGTGTGAGCGGTCCTCACTCACGCGACTTCTGGGAGGTTTTGACGGTGCGGGCACCCTGCAGGGTAGCCGGAGCGTCAAAACCTCCCAGGGGACGGGGTGAGCGCTCAGTCCCTCGGCCGCGACAGGACGACGGCGAGGTCCGCGAGCTGTCGCTGGCCGGAGGAGAGCTCATGTGACGCTCGTCCGGGGTGCGCCCGGCCACGGACACCCTGCCCGAGGTGGGCTTCAGCTCCCCCGTCAGGCACCGCAGCAGAGTGGTCTTGCCCGCGCCGTTCGGTCCGCGCAGGGCGACCACCTCACCACGGTGCACTGCCAGAGAGATGGGCGCGAGCAGGGTGGTGCCGTCGCTGACCACAGTGAGATCTGATGCTTCTGCGATCGGCTCTGCGCTCATCCGGCCAGTCTAGGGATCCCTCCTGAGGCCCCGGCGCAGCACCTCCAGCAGATGCGCGACGAAGCCGTCCGCGTCGACCTCGCGCATCACCTCGACGTTCGGCTCCCTGTTCCAGCGTCCCAGCCAGTCGCCCACGGTCTCACCCCGTGTGAGGGCGCCGGTCAGCTCCACGTCGACGGCGAGAGGCACCGCCGAGGCGAGCCGCGGTTCGAAGGCCTGCGCGACGACCAGCGGGTCGTGTACGTGCGCCATCCACCCGAAGCCGTCCGCCTCGTGGAACTCGAAGTACCAGCGCAGTGCATCGGTCAGCACCGGAACGATGGGATGGGCGGAGATCGCCTGCAGTGCCTCGAGCGTCCCCTGGGTGAAGCGCACCGCCTCGGTCGCCTCGAGCGCACCGAGCACGGGCCTGATCGGTGCCTGTGCGAACGCGGCCAGGACCCGGTGGGCGGCCTCAGGGTCCACCGCGATGTTCCACTCCGTGGTGGGAGCGGTATTGCCGCGGTGGTTGATCGCACCGCCCATGATGTGCAGCCGCTTGAGCAGCCGCGGCAGCCGAGGCTCGATCTCGAGGGCGAGCGCGAGATTGGTGTGCGGGCCGATGACGAAGCCCACGAGCCGGCCGGGATGCGCCCGCGCAGCGTCGACCCAGAGCTGGGCCCCGGAGCGCACGTCCGCGGCCCGTGCGGGCTCCGGCAGGATCGCGTGGCCCATCCCCGTGGGGCCGTGGGTGTCAGCGGCCGTCATCAGCTCTCCGCCCAGCGGCGCCTCGCTGCCGCGCGCCACGGGAGTCCCAGGGCCCAGCAGTCCGGCGAGCAGCTCCGTGAGCCCGAGGTTGTTGGCGGTGACATGAGCGACTTCCGCATTCCCCGCGGTCGAGACGATGCCGGCGAGCTCGACGTCATCGCGGCAGGCCAGATAGGTCAGGGCGAGCGCATCGTCGATGCCGGTGTCGCAGTCGAGCAGCACGGGAATGCGGAGGGCCTCATCCGGCATCGCGTTCACCCTGCGCCGGCCCCGCGCCGATCCTCACGAGGCGACCTGCACGATGTACTTTCCCCGCACGTGTCCGCGTTCGCTGGCGGCATGGGCCTCAGCGACCTCGTCCATCGAGAAGATCCGCGCCACGGGCATGGTGAACCTGCCCTGCTCGAAGAGCGCGGCAGCCTCGGCCCGAGCCTCCGGCGCGTGCCCCTCCTTGCCGGAGGTCATCCGGACGCCGTACTGGTCCGCTGCCGGATCGGCGATGGTGATCACCCTGTCCGTCCGCCCGGTCAGCTCGATGAGCTGGGGCAGCGCCCCGGAGCCGGCGATATCGACGGCTCCGTCGACGCCGTCCGGCGCAGCGCTGCGCACCCGCTCGACGAGACCGTCGCCGTAGACCACCGGGATGACGCCCAGCCCGCGCAGGAACTCGTGGTTGGCCTCGCTCGCCGTGCCGATGACGGTCAGTCCGTCTGCCAGCGCGAACTGCACGGCCGCCAGGCCCACCCCGCCCGAGGCGCCGTTGACCACCAGCGTCTCCCCGGCACGAGCGGGCAGCAGATTCAGCGCACGGCGCGCCGTCTCGCTGGTCATGACGAAGCCCGCGGCCTCCTCGAAGGAGAGGGATTCCGGCTTGCGCGCCCACTCCCTGAGCACTGCATACTCGGCGATGGCACCCGGCGCGCTCGAACCGAAGACCGCCTCGCCCACCGCGATGTCGTCCACGCCCTCGCCCACCTGGTCGACGATCCCGGCGGCGTCCATCCCGGTGCCTGCCGGCAGCCGCCCAGAACCGAACGCGCCGCTGCGCATCTTCCAGTCGACCGGGTTCACTGCCGCTGCGCGGACGGCGATCCGCACCTCGCCGGCCCGCGGTCGCGGCGCGTCCACCTCCATGACCCGCAGCACCTCGGGCCCGCCGAACTCCTCGTACCGGACTGCCTTCACCGTGATCACTCCCTCTCGCATTGCGCTTCCAGGGGAAACGGGTGCCGGGAGGCGGAAATTCCGATCGCGCACGGCGTGCGGGAGGTTTTGACGGTGTGGGCACCGCGCAGGGTGCCCACACCGTAGAAGCCTCCCAGAGGACGAGACAGGTGCTCGAATCCGCTGGGCGCTCGGCTCAGGTGCGTGTTCAGTCGAGGCGGGTGCTCAGTCCTCGCGCCGGGCGGCCTCGCGTTCGGCTCGGCGCGCCTCCCGGGAGGCGCGCGCCCGCTCGCGGAAGGCCGCCAGCTCGGCCAGCGCCTCGGGCGAGCCCGGCAGCAGCGGTGCGGGCTGGTCCACCGGCGGGATGAGCGCGGCGGCGGCCTCGACGCTGCCCTCCACGACCACGAAGGTGACGGTGCGACCGCCGTCGTGCGTGATGGACAGGTGCACGCGCTCGCCGCCCTTCTTCCGGAAGTGCTCGAGCACCCAGCCGGTGAGCCGGAAGCTGGGGGCCCCGGAGAACGCGGAGACCACCTCGGCCTCGTGCCAGGGGATGATCTGCGGCAGCTGCAGGGCCTTGACCAGCGCCTCTTTCGCGGAGAAGCGCGCGGCCAGCGATTCCGCGGAGCGCCGCCTGCCGTTCTTCCGCAGCTGTTCGGCCGGCGTCAGCAGCCGGTCCAGCAGCTCCGGGACGCGCTCGATGTGCTCGGCGAAGCGCGGCACGTCCGCGATGTCGACACCCACGCCGATGATGGCCACCGTGTCTCCTCCGTTTCTGCCCCGGATGCCGGTTCAGGGGCCGTTCCCTCGCCGCGCGAGCGCTCGCGCGGCGAGGAGAGGACCCCTCCGGCTGCGGCGGGCCGGCCCCCGGATGCACCCGAGGACCGGCCCGAATGTCACTCCACGGTGACGGACTTGGCCAGGTTGCGCGGCTGGTCCACGTCCAGCCCCTTCGCGGTGGCGAGCTCCATCGCGAAGATCTGCAGCGGCACGGTGGTGAGCAGCGGCGCCAGCAGCGTCGAGGTCTGCGGCACGGCGAACACCTCCGAGGCGTAGTCCTCGACGTCCGCATCGCCCTCCTCGGCGATGACGACCGTGTTGGCGCCGCGGGCCCGGACCTCCTGGATGTTGGAGATGACCTTGGCGTGCAGGGAGTCGCGGCCGTGCTTGGACGGCACGATGATGAACACCATCTGGCCGGAGTCGATGAGCGCGATGGGCCCGTGCTTGAGCTCGCCGGCCGCGAAGCCCTCCGCGTGGATGTAGGCGAGCTCCTTGAGCTTGAGCGCACCCTCCATCGCCACGGGGTAGCCCACGTGGCGGCCGAGGAACAGCACCGACTGCTCGTCCTGGTGCTCGCGTGCGAACTCGCCCACGCGCGGTTTGATCTCGGTGAGGATCCGCTCGATCTTGCCCGGGATCGTCTGCAGCTCGCTGAGGATCACCTGGATCTCGTCGCGGTACTTGTTCCCGCGCAGCTGTGCGAGGTAGAGCCCCAGCAGGTAGCAGGCCACGACCTGGGACAGGAAGGCCTTGGTCGAGGCGACGGCGATCTCCGGCCCGGCGTGCGTGTAGAGGACGCCGTCGGACTCGCGCGGGATCGTCGAGCCGTAGGTGTTGCAGATCGCGATGACCTTGGCACCCTGTTCGCGTGCGTGGCGCACCGCCATGAGGGTGTCCATCGTCTCGCCGGACTGCGAGATCGCGACGATGAGCGTCTTCTCGTCGACCACGGGATCCCGGTAGCGGAACTCGTGCGCGAGCTCGACCTCGGTGGGGATGCGGCACCAGTGCTCGATCGCGTACCGGGCGACCTGGCCGGCATAGGCGGCGGTGCCGCAGGCGATGACCACGATCTTGTCGACGGACTTCAGCAGCGACTCGTCGATGTTCATCTCGTTCAGCTGCAGGTTGCCGTCCAGGTCGAACCGGCCCAGGAGAGTGTCCGCCACGGCCTGCGGCTGATCGTGGATCTCCTTGTCCATGAAGGAGGCGAAGCCGCCCTTCTCCGCGGTCGCCGGGTCCCAGTCGACCTCGAAGGGCTCACCGGCGACGGGCGCGCCCGCGGCGTCGACGATCGTCACGCTGTCAGGGGTGATCGTGACGATCTGGTTCTGCCCGATCTCCACGGCCCTGCGCGTGTGGTCGATGAACGCCGCGACATCCGAGCCGAGGAAGTTCTCGCCCTCGCCCAGTCCGATGACGAGCGGCGAGTTCAGCCGGGAGGCGACGACGGTGCCCGGATCGTCCGCGTGCACCGCCAGGAGGGTGAAGGCGCCCTCGAGCTGGCCCACCGTCACGCGCATCGCCTCGGTCATGTCGCCGGTGGCGCGGTAGTTCTTTGCGAGCTGGTGCGCGGCGACCTCGGTGTCCGTCTCCGAGGCGAACTCGACCCCGTCGGCGACGAGCTCAGCCTTGAGCTGCGCGAAGTTCTCGATGATGCCGTTGTGGATGAGGGCGAGGCGGCCGTCGTCGGCCAGATGCGGGTGGGCGTTGCCGTCCGTGGGACCGCCGTGCGTGGCCCACCGCGTGTGGCCGATGCCCGTCTGCGCGACCGGCAGCGGGTTCGCGGCGAGCGAGTCCGCGAGATTGGCGAGCTTCCCGGCGCGCTTGTCCGAGGCGAGCTCGCCCTCGGCCGTCACGACGGCGATGCCGGCGGAGTCGTATCCGCGGTACTCGAGCCTGCCGAGGCCCTGCATCAGGACGTCAGTGGCGAGGTGATCGGCCTGAGCAGGGTCGACCGAGGAGACATATCCGACGATTCCACACATGCGGCCCATGCTAACCGCTGGGTCCGCCCCGCCGCTTGCGAACGTGTGCGGAGTCTCACCGCCGTGTCACAGAGCACTGTTCCGCGTGAGAGCATGGAACCACGGAGGCACAGCTCCGTACCTCGCCCGTCCTGTGAGGAGGCGTCCCATGTTCGAGAAGAAGCGCATACGCATCCACGGCATCGTGCAGGGAGTGGGCTTCCGCGCCGCCGCCGTCCGTCAGGCTCGCGAACTGGGGGTGACCGGCTGGATCGCCAATGCGCCGGACGGGAGCGTCGAGGCGGAGATCGCCGGCGCGCCCGAGGCCCTCGAGGCGATGCTCGGCCGGCTGCGGCACGGCCCGGAGGGCGCGCGGGTCGACAGCCTCCGGATCGTCGACGACGCCACCCTGGCGACGCCGCCGGAGGACGCGGACTTCCGGATCGTGTGACCGACGGGCTCGCCCCCGCGACATGCGCGCCAGGCTCTGCCTTCCTGCCGGCTGGCCGTTCCGGCCGCCTCGGCCCGCGCGCTCTCCGCCCCTCAGCGCTCCACGCGGTAGCGGTGGAAGGCCGGGACGAGGGCGCAGGCGATGACCACTCCCACGATGACGAGCAGGCCTCCGCCGGAGGTCGCCCACGCGGTCCCCACTCCCTCGGCCGCCCAGCCGTGCACGATGTCCGCGAGCCGGGGCCCTCCGGCCACCACGACGATGAACACGCCCTGGAGCCTGCCGCGCACCTCATCGCTCGCGGCCTCCTGGAGCATGGTGGTGCGGAACGCCGCCGAGGCCATGTCGGCGGCCCCGCCCACCACCAGCATGAGCAGCGCGAGGACGAGGAAGACGAGCACCCAGCCCGTGAGCAGCTCTCCCCCGTCCGGACCCAGTGCCTGACCGGCCGGACCCAGTGCCGCCGCAGCACCGCCGGGGGCAGCGGCGCCCGAGGCGGCCTCGGCGGCGGCTGCCTGCCCCGCACCCGGCACACCGGCGCCTTCCCGGGCACGCTGGGCGAGGCCCACCGCGAGGCCGAAGAAGACGACGGCCGCTCCCCACACGATGATCGCGTTGACGACCGCGAGCCCCTGCCTGCGCACCCGCGAGACCCAGCCGGAGAACACGCCGCCGAGCACCGTGCCCGCGGGGATCGCGGCAAAGAGGAGGGCGTAGACGATGCCGCCCTCGACGGGCCCGCCGAAGCCCTCGTGCGCGATCTGCGGGAACAGGATGCGCGGCATCCCGAAGACCATCGCGATGAGGTCCACGACGAAGCTCATGAGCAGGACGTGGTGCGCGCCCAGGTAGCGGAAGCCGTCGATGACGCTGCGCAGGCCCGGGCTGCCGATCGCGTTGTCCGGCACGAGCGAGGGCAGGCGCACCACGGCATAGAGCGTCGCGAAGAGGAACAGGGTGTCCGCGAGGTAGAGCCAGGCGAAGCCCATCACGGGGATGAGCGCACCGCCCACCAGCGGGCCGACGATCGCCCCGGCCATCACCACGGTCATGGTGAGCGAGGTGGCCGCCGGCAGCAGGCGCATGGGCACGATCTTGGGCAGAATCGCGGTGCGCACGGGCTGGTTGAGCCCGAAGAACGCCTGCTGCAGGGCGAAGATCGCCAGAAGCAGCCACACGTTCCGCAGATCGAGCGCGGCCTGCAGCCAGAACAGTGCGGCGGTGGTGATGAGGCCGCCGGTCGTGAGCATGAGCAGCTTCCGGCGGTCCATCGCATCGGCCATCGCACCGCCCCACAGGCCGAAGATCACCAGCGGCACCAGGCCGAACACGCCGGTCAGCCCCACCATCGCCGAGGACTCCGTGATCGAGTAGATCTGCGCGGGGACCGCGACGACGGTCAGCTGCGCGCCGATCGCGGTGATGATGTTCGCGATCCACAGCCTGCGGAAGTGCCCGTACTGCAGCGGCCGGGTGTCCGCGAACAGCGAGCGCAGGGAGAAGCGGCGGAGGCCGCGTACCCGCTTCTCGCGGGGAGGGTCGTCGGAGGGGGCGTCATCGGGGCGCTCGTCATCGAGCGGGTCCGGCTCGTCCGGCGGGAGGGCGGTCACAGTGCGATCACACCGTGATTGTGCCAGAGTCCCTCGCAACATCACGGACTTCGAGCACACCGGGGCCCGTCTGCTCGCCCCCTGGACCGCGCACTGAGCTGATCCCACCCGGAGCATCCCCCAGGCGCCCGGCGCTCACCCGCGGATGACGACGGCGAGCTCCTCGGCCAGCTCCTCCGTGGCCGCGATGACCCCGGACCAGCGGCGGGTGAGATCGGTGTCGAACTCGAGGGGCGCTCCGAAGGCGTCGATGACGGCCCCGCCGGCCGCCGGGACGATGAGCGAGGCCGCCGCGAGGTCTACGAGCCGGTGGGTCTGCGAGCCGGGATCGGCGAAGGCGTCGATGGCGCCCGAGGCCACGAGCATCGATTCGAGGCATGTCGTCGAGAGCACCCGCACCCGGGCGCACGCCTCGCTCACGCGGATCCAAGCCGCCGTCGAGTCCCCGTCGGCGTGCCGTTTGGGCCGCAGCAGGTCCACCGCCGCAGTGCGCAGCGACCGCGCGCCCGAGGCGAGCACGGGTGCTGCTCCCCCTGCGGTCCGCAGGCCCTCTCCGTCCCGCCGCGCCCACTGCGTCCAGCCGTTCTCCAGCCACAGATTCAGCGCCTCGACCGCCCGGCCGTCCACGTACAGCGCCGCGGAGAAGCACGACAGCGGCACGCCGGCGACCGCGTTCGCGGAGCCGTCGAGCGGGTCGATGACGAGGGTCGCGGCGTGCCCGCCGTCGATGAAGCCGTGCTCCTCGCTCAGCACGTTCACGCCGTGCGCACCCGCCGTCTCGATGATCGCGGCCTCGACCGCATCGTCGAGCCGGAAGGTGTCCGTGCCGTCCGCGCCGACCCGCACGATCTCGGCGAGCTCGCTGCGCTCGAACTGCGCCCAGCTCTGCGCCAGGGCGTCCGAGGCCGCCCGCGCCGTCTCCGTCAGCACCCGTGAGACCCCCTGCGGCAGCCGGGGCGGCGGCACCGGCAGCGGGACGAGCCCGCCGCTCATGCCCCGGCCTCGGCGGTCTCGGCAGCGTCCGTCCCGGTGCCGGCCGACAGCAGCGTGCCCGCGACCCGCGGCCATGCGCCGAGGCGGTCGTCGACGAGCGCGAAGTCCGCCCGCAGCCCCTCCTCCAGCCGCCCGCGGTCATGCAGTCCGGCCACCCGTGCAGGCCCCTCCGTGATGAGCCGGAGGGCTTGCGGCAGATCCAGCACACCTCCCCTCACGAGCACGTGCACGCCCGCGAGCAGGGTGGTGGGCATGTAGTCGGAGGCCAGCGCATCGACCAGGCCGGCGGCCACGAGCTCGCGGACGGAGACGTTGCCGGAGTGCGACTGCCCGCGCACGGCATTGGGCCCGCCGGCCACGATCGGCATCCCCAGCTCCCGCGCCCGCACCGCGGCCTCGAGTGTCGTGGGGAACTCGGCGACGGCCCCGCCGCGCGCGTGCAGGGCCTCGACGGCCGCGGCGGAGTCCGGGTCGTGGCCGAGCAGGCGGATGCGGCCGGCGGCGGCCAGCTCCCCGAGCCAGGCGAAGTTCGCCTCGCGCACCGCCGCCTTCTCCCGGCCCTCGCGTTCGAGCCGCACCAGGCGCTCATCGGCCTCGGCCTCGGTCATGCCGTCGGCGGAGATGAGGTAGTCCCGCATGTAGGCGGGGTCCGCGTACTGGCCCTGGCCGGGCGTGTGGTCCTCGTGCGAGACGAGCAGCACGGCGCCCGCGGGCCGGCTTCCGAGCCGCTCGCGCAGCGCCGCCGCGCCCTCCTCGGAGAGGATGTCGAGGCGGTGCAGGACGCGGTGGTCCATCCGGTCCGAGGCGATCCCGTCCACCACCGCGCAGGTCCTCAGCGCAGACCGCACGGAGCGGGCGTTGCCGCGGGCGACCTGGTGCTGGAAGCCCGCACCGTGGAACATCGTCGTGATGCCGGCGCCGGCGGCCCGCCCCTCGAACGAGGCGAGTGCGAACTCCGCGGGCATCTCCGCATTGGGGCGCGGGCGCTGCTCCTTCTCCAGCGCGTCCGAGTGCACGTCGATGAAGCCCGGGGCGAGCAGCAGCCCGCGGCCGTCCACGACGATCCGCTCGCCGCCGGAGGAGGCCCCGCCGGTCGCGATGCTCCGGGAGCCGCGGGCGCGGACCGCGGCGATGCGGCCGTCGCGGACCACCGCCTCGGCATCGTCGAGGATGCGGTCGGCGAGCACGGCGCGCACATGGCGGATCGTGTAGTCGGCCGGGGGCCTGCCGAGGGTCCAGGCCGCCGGGGAGGCTCCCGCCGAGGCCCGGGCCGGAGCGGCCTGCGGGCCGGCCGCGGACGGGGCTTCCCGCCCCGCTCCCTCGTGGCAGTCCCCCACCCTCAGGTCCTCGTGCAGGTCAGCGGCGCGCTGCCGGCCGAGCTCGGTCTGCGAAACGGTCATGCGTAGGCCTCCTTGAGTGCGCTGTGGTCTGCTGAGAGCACGGATTCGGCGCTCGCATCGTCGACGACCCGGCCGTGCTCCATGACGACGACCCGGTCGGCGAGGCGCCGGATGATGGACATCGAGTGGTAGACGGCGAGCACGGCGACGTCGCGCGCCGTGAGCTCCTCGATGAGGGCGAGCGCCCGCTCCCGGTTGGCCGGGTCGAGTGCGGACACGGGCTCGTCGAGGAGCAGCAGGCGCGGGGGCGACACGATCCCGGCCGCGAGGTTGATGCGCTGGCGCTCGCCGCCGGAGAGGACCGCGCAGTCGATGTCGAACAGCTCCTCGGCGATGCCGAGACCGCGCAGGGCCGCGACCGCGCGCTCGTCCGCCTCCACGGCCGGCATCCCGCGCCGCAGCGCGGCCTCCCGCACATGGGCGCGCGGGCCGGTGCGGGGCCGGGCCTGCAGGAACTGGGAGACGTAGCCGATCTCCCGGCCGCGCAGGCGGGCCATCGCCCTGTCGCCCAGCGCGGTGAGCTCGACGGGGGCCGGGGGCAGGCCGGTGCCGGCCGCCGTGTCGAGCACGACGGTCCCGGAATCGGGCAGGTAGGTGCGGCAGATGCACCGCAGCAGGCTCGATTTGCCCGCGCCCGAGGAGCCGGCGAGGGCGACGTGCTCGCCGGGGGCGACATCGAGGCCCACCCGTTCGAGCGAAACGACGCGGCGCCCGCCCACGGAGTGCATCGTGAAGGTCTTGGACAGCTCGCGCACGGCGAGGATCGGTCCGGTGGTCATCCTCATCCCCTCGCTGCGGCGACGAGCCGCTGGGTGTAGGGCCGGTGCGGGTCGGCGAACAGCTGGTCGGTCAGGCCGGCCTCGATGACCTCGCCGCGGTGCATGACGACGGCGCGGTCGGTGAGCGCATCGATGACGGAGAAGTCGTGGGAGACGACGACCACGGCGATGCTGCGCTCGGCGATGAGCTCGCGCAGCAGATCGAGCACTCCGGCCGCCACCGAGGCGTCGAGCCCCGTGGTCGGCTCGTCGAGCAGGAGCACCTGGGGATCGGTCGCGAGCGCCTTCGCGATCTGGACGCGCTGGCGCATGCCGCCGGAGAACTGCCCCACGACATCATCGATGCGGGCCAGCGGCACCTCGACGCGGTCGAGCAGGCGGGCTGCGGTGCGGCGGATCTCCCGGTAGGAGCGCACGCCCGCCGCCGTGAGCCGGTCGGCGATGTTGCCGCCCGCGGAGATGCCGAGGTCGAGCCCCGCGCTCGGGTCCTGGTAGACGACGGAGAGGGTGGAGATGCGCAGCCTCCTGCGCTCGGAGGGGCTGAGGCCGAGGATGTTCCTCGTGCCGGACTCGACCCCGCCGATCAGCACCTCGCCCTCGGCCCCGGCCTCGTCGCCGATGATGCACTTCATCACCGTCGACTTCCCGGAGCCGGACTCCCCGATCACGCCGAGCGCCTCGCCGGGGGCCACGTCGAAGGTCACGTCCCTGGCCGCGGTGACGGCGCTCGACCCCCTGCGGGCGGGATAGACCTTGGTCAGTCCGCTCACGGCCAGCGCCCATTCCTCCCCCGGGGCCGCGAGCGCGCCCGGGGTCTGCGCCCGGTCCTCCGCGTGCAGGGAGGCGGGATCGGAGAGGAACGACTCGTCGAGGGCGCGCACGCGCCGGGCGGGATCCGGCAGGAGGTGCAGCGGGGCGATCCGACGGTGCTCGGCCGCGTCGACGTCACCGGCCCTGACCCGGGCGCACCACTCGACATCGGAGCAGAGGAAGCCGCCCGCAGAGGTCTGGACGAGGAAGGTGTCGGCGGAGCCGCACAGGCCGCAGAAGCTGCCGGCGGTGTGCTCGACCTCGTACGGCACATCGTCGAAGGTCACCGGTTCCACCGGCGTGTGCGGCGGGACGGCGTAGATCTTCTTGTCCCGGCCGTGGGAGAGGATCGTGAGGTGCTCGGCACCGTCCAGCCGGGGGATGTCCCAGCGCGGGATGGGGCTGGGCGCCATGAGGTAGCGCCCGTTCACCATGACGGGGTAGCCCGCGCCCTGGTTGACGACCCCGCCGGTGACGAGGTCCTCGTACATGCTCACCCAGATGCGCGAGTAGTCGGCCTCGGCGTGCATCCGGTTGCATTCGAGGACGGACTTCTCCACCCCGCGCAGCGGCTCCGACTGCGGCACCTGGAGCACGAGCACCTGGTCACGACGCAGCCGGTCCTCGGGGATCCGGTGGCGGGACTGGACGATCGTGGCCTCGCGGGTGTCGGCGCTCGTCGCGCAGCCGGTGCTCCCCTGGATGAGACGGCGGAGGTTGACGGCGTTGACGCCCTCCTCGTCGCCCTGGTCGATCACCTTGACGGTGTCGGCCTCGGCGGCGAGCGAGAGCGTGGCCTGCAGCCCGCCGGAGCCCCAGCCGCGCGCGACGGGCACCTCGCGGGAGCCGAAGGGCACCTGGAATCCCGGCACGCACACGCCGGAGAGGACGGCCCGGCGGATCTCGCGGATCGCCTGCTCGTCGAGGACGGTGGGGCGGCTCGCCTCCAGCGCGGAGACCTCCGCATGGGCGAGCGCGGTGGCGGTCGTGGTCATCGGTCTGCTCCTTCCGGAACGGGTGCGGGGGCGGATTCCGGCGCCGAGGCGGGGGCGGGCGCCGCAGACCGGGGCGCCTCGGCGGCCTCGTCCCCGGGGACCGGCGCTCCGGCCGCCTCGTCACGGGCGGCCTCGGCGCGCTCCACCTGGGAGCGGAAGGTCACGTAGTGCGGCAGCTTGAGGTGCTCGAGGAAGCCGTTGGCCGCCAGCCCGTCGAGCGTGTGCATGACGGTCTGCTCGAGCTCCCGGCCCAGCGCGGTGCCGCGCGCCCGGTGGACGGCGGAGTCCATGCTGGCCATCGCGATCGCCTTGCGCTCGTTGTGTCCCAGCGCGAAGCCGTAGCCGGCCTCGAACTTCGAGGAGTCCTGGCCGCGCTGGTCGAGGTGGTCGATCGCCTCGCACTCGCTGGCCCGGATCGCGCCGACGACCACGGGGCGGCCCGTGAGCGGATGGACCACCCGCACGTCGTACTCGCCGTGGCGCACCTCGCCCAGGGTCACGGACTCGTCCGTGTGGCCGTCGGGCCCGCACACGCCGCGGTACCACTGGTTGACGAGCGCGCCGGTCTCCGCGATCGCCATCGCGCTCAGCAGGGCCGAGCGCTCGGCGGGGAGGCTGACGGGGGTGAGCGCGAGGTCGACGGGCTCGGGATCGCCGGGGTCCTCGCGCGCGGCGAGCAGGTCCCGCTCCGCGAGATACGAGGTGTAGCGCTGCGGGGCACGGTCCTCGTGGACCCGCGTGCTGGCGCCGGCCGTGTCACCGGCCAGCTGCTCCACCGCCGCGCCGAGCGGGTCGCCGGGGCCCGGGCCGCTCATGATCCGCGGGGAGTAGTCCACCGTCTCACCCAGCAGCTGGGGGCCGTCGGGGCTGCGGTGGGCGGAGACGACGCGGCGCAGCAGCCGCACCGAGTCCGGGTCGATCGGCACGGAGAAGGCCAGCCGCGGAAGCGTGGAGCGGTGCGCGCGCAGCAGGTGGACGGCCTCGGCGGTGTCCCCGCCGGCCTGGACGAAGGCGCGTGCGGCCAGCTCCGGGTCCCACAGCGCCCCCTCGCCCATGATCTGGTCGAGGATCTCGCCGAAGGCCGCGGCCACCGTCTCCGGATCGAGGGGCGGAACGGAGGCCCGGCGCTGCCGCAGCAGCTCCTCCGCGGCCAGGATCGCGGAGGTGCCTCCCTTGTTCACTCCTGCGTAGCCCATGCGGACTCCTCTCCTGTGGTGGGGGCCGGCTCGGGCGCGTCCGCGGCGGCGGATGGTGCCGGAGCGGCAGGGGCTCCTGCGCGCACCGGTGCGAGTGCGGTGGTGCGCGGCAGGCCGAGGAGGGTGCCGCCGGGCGCCACGCAGAGCACATCGACCCCGGTCGGGAAGCCTGCCGTGACGGCTGCCCTGGCGGCGCGGAACCCCTCGCCCGGGCCCATGACCGCGACCCGGGCCGCACCGTCCACACCGGGGCCGGTCAGCTCCCAGACCTCCTCGGCGGCGGTGCCCGGAGCTTGGGCCTCAGCTGGCGCTTGGACAGCGACCTGCGCCGGCGCCTCGTCCGGCCCGCATGCACGCAGGCCGGCGACGGCCAGGACGATGAGCGCTCCGTGATGGGGCGCCTCGGGCGTGCCGGGGTGCACGCGGCCGAGCAGCGCGGCCGCGACACCGTCGTCCGGCGCCCCCTCGCCGCCCGCGAGCACGATGCGCGCCGCGGCCGGCTCCGCGGGGCGGGCGCCGGTGACGCGCGCGAGCTCCGCGGTCGCCTCCGCATCGTCCCGCCCGGCGGAGTCCACCGCGGCCACGCTCACCATGAGATCGGCGAGCGCGAGGACCGGCAGGAGCACCGGGTGCCGAGCTGTCTGCGGCGGGCCGGTCTGCGGCAGGGCCGCGAGGCGGCCGGGATGGGCGAGCGCGGTGAGGCAGGCGCGGAAGACGGCGGTCGCCTCGGCGGTGCCGAGCTCGGCAGCACCGGGAGTGCCGGGCTCCGCGGCACCGTGAGCTGCGCGGGGAGCGGCGGCGAGCCGGCCGGTGACCGGGCCGGCTCCGGCCGGAGCGGGGTGCGGCATCATGCGACCTCCTCGAACTCGACGATGGTGGGGGCGAGCTTCGCCCAGGTCCGAGCGCGCTCGCGCCGCTGCCGCTCGTCCACCTCGGTCAGCAGGGAGCCGATCGCCTCGCTGAGCACACCCTCGGCGGCGAGCTCCGCATCGAGCACGGCCTGCGCGAGGACGGCCTCCGTCTCCCGGCCCAGGCGCATGGCCCAGCCCGAGGTGCCGTCGAGCCGCACCTCGGCGACGGCGGCGACCACATCGCCGAGGATGAAGCGGCGGCGCTCGAGCGGCTCGCGCACCTGGGCGACGATGGTGCCGACGCGCGGGGCGCGAACGACGGAGAACTCCGCGGCCGCGGCGATGGCCCTGTCCGCGAGAGGGGTGAGGAGCTCAGGAGGCACGGCGGCGAGGAGCCGACCCCATTCCTCACGGGTGCGTGCGGGTGCTGTCATGACGGCCTTTCTGCGTGTCTGCCTGCGGTCTCGGCGGTGCCTGCGGTCTCAGCGGCAGGTGCAGGGCCCATACCACCAGCCGCCTCCCATCCCGCCGCCAACGGAGGCGGGGCACCGGCTGAACCTCCGGGGAACGAGGCAGAACCGGGCGACCCGGATGAACCGCGGGTGAACGACCCGGAGCTCCGCCGCCCGCCGCCCCTCACCGCAGGACGGAGCGCACCCATACGGACAGCCCCTCGACGAGCAGCACGAGGGCGAGGACCATGAGGATGAGGTACGTGACGACGTCGAACTGGAGGACGCGCGCGGCGTTCATGAGGGAGAAGCCGATCCCGCCCGCGCCCACGATGCCCAGCAGCGTCGCCGCCCGGATGTTCGTGTCGAACTGGTAGAGGACGTGGGCGAGGAACGCCGGCGTCGCCTGCCGCACGGTCGCGGAGCAGAACACCTGCAGGCGGCTGGCGCCGCTCGCACGCAGCGCCTCCTGCGGTCCCGGGTCCGTCTCCTCCAGCGAATCGGCGATGAGCTTGGACAGCAGGCCGATCGAGCCGACCGCCAGGGCGAACGTGCCCGCCACCGGCCCCAGGCCCGTGATGACGATGAACACGATGGCGAGGATGAGGTCCGGGATCGCGCGGATCGCCACGATCACGGTGCGGAAGAAGCCGGAGACCGCGGCATTGGGCACCACATTGGACGCCGCGAGCACACCGATCGGGATCGCGAGGACGCAGCCCAGCAGGGTCGCCGCGAGCCCGATCTGCACCGTGACGAGGAGGCCTTCGAGGAGGGTCCCGAGCATGCCGCCGTCGCTGGGCGGGAAGAACAGGGCCAGGGTCGCGGGCAGCTCCCGCAGGCCGGCGAGGAACGAGGTCGCGCTCAGCTCCGTCGCGACCGCCGAGGCCGCGGTGAGCGCCAGCAGGATCACGAGCATGAGGACCCGGCTGATGCGCTCGGCCGACCACGCCGGAGCCACCCGGATCGCACCGCCGGCGGTGCGCTGCGGGGCATGCGTGATGCGGGGATCGCCCGGGGCGCCGCCTCGGGCGCGGCTCTCCCCTGCCGTCCGCGCGGCGCGGAGACGGCGGGCGAGCATCCCGTACAGGCCGGGGTTCCGGGCTCCGCTGGGGGCCAGCAGCCGTGCCCGCAGGCCGCCGGAGACCAGCTCGACCACGATGCAGAGGACGAGGACGACGACGGCCCAGGCCATCCCCCTGTCGTAGTTCATGGTCCGCATCGAATCGGAGATCTCCTGGCCGACCCCCGCGACCCCCACGTATCCGAGGATCACCGAGGTGCGCAGGTTGATGTCGAACCTGTGCAGCGCCGTCGCGATGATCTGCGGGAGGACCTGCGGGAGCACCGCGGTCACGACGGCCTGGCCGCGGCTGCCGCCGGAGGCCCGGATCGCCTCGGCAGGGCCGCGGTCGATCGATTCGATCGCGTCCGCGTACAGCTTCGCCACCATGCCGATGGAGTGCAGGCCCATCGCGAGGATGCCCGGCAGCGCGCCGAGGCCGAAGACGCGGAAGAAGACGATGGCCAGCACGAGGTCAGGGATCGCGCGCATCGCGACGATGACGCCGCGGGAGAGAGTGCGCGCACCGGGACCGCTCGTCGTGTTGCCCGCGGCGAGGACCGCCAGCGGGAGGCCCGCGAGCACCGAGAGCAGGGTCGCGAGGAAGACGATCGCCAGGGTGATGAGCGTCATCCGCACGATATCGCCCGGGGAGGGCCAGTCCAGCGGGAAGACCCGTTCGACGAACGCGACGGCGTTGTGCACCGAGTCGATGAGCGTGGCGATGTTGATCCGCAGGTCGAGGACGGACCACACCGCCGCCGCGAGCAGTGCGAGGAGCAGCGCGGTCGCGAGCACGCGGCGCGGCTGCGGGGCCGGGCGCCGGGGCACCGCGAAGGTGCTGTGCCCCTCGCGGTGGGGCAGGGTGAGCGTGCCGGCCACCTCAGGCCTCCCTCGCGAGCGCCGCGTCCGCGGCCCGGACGCCGGCACCCTCGCCCGCGTCACCCGCGGCCGCGACGGTGTCGTAGATCGAGTACGCCTCGGCGCGGCTGAGCCCCGCCGTCTCCGTGTCCAGCACCACCCGGCCCGCGCGCAGGCCCACGATCCGGTCCGCGAAGCCCAGGGCGATCTCCACCTGGTGCAGGCTGCACACCACCGTGAGGTCCTCCTCGCGGGCGATGCGGCCCAGGAGGTCGATGACGGAGGCCGAGGAGACGGGGTCGAGGGATGCCACGGGCTCATCGGCCAGCAGCACGGCGGGGTGCTGGATGAGGGCGCGCGCGATCGCCACGCGCTGCTTCTGGCCGCCGGAGAGCGCATCGGCGCGGACGAAGGCCTTGTCGGCCAGGCCCACGCGGGCCAGCTGCTCCATCGCCTCCTGGCGGACGGTGCGCGGGTACATGAACAGCCCCATCCGCGGACCGGTGAGCGAGCCCAGCCGGCCGCTGCACACGTTCTCCAGCACGGACATGGGGCCGACGAGGTTGAAGTGCTGGAACACCATCGAGACGGACCTGCGCAGGCCCTTGAGGGAGTGGTCGCGCGCGCCGTCCACGCGCGTGCCCAGGGTGGTCACCGCGCCCGAGGTGGGCTGCTGGAGGCCGTTGATGTGCCGCAGCAGGGTGGACTTGCCGGAGCCGGAGAGCCCGAGCAGGACCGTGATCCTGCCGGCGGCGAACTCCGCGCTCACATCGTCGAGGGCGAGGGTGTCGCGGCCGAAGCGCTTCGTCACGCCCTCGAAGCGGATGGCGGGCGGCTCGGCGACGAGGTGGGGTGCGGTGCGGCCGGCGGGGACCGTCTCGTGTGCGCTGGTCATGGGATGCTCCAAACGGGTCTGCGGCGGAAGGGGGGCGGGGCACGGCGCTCCGGGCCCCGCTCTCGGCGTGCTGGTTGCTCAGCTCACGCAGGACTCGGACTCGGTGACCTCGCACACGCTGCGGACACCGTCGTAGTAGTCGTCCTCGGCCGGTGCGTAGCCCCAGGACTCCTCGGGGAGCACGCAGCTCTCCTCGTCGTCGCAGATGCCGGCCTCCACGAGCGCCGGGACGTTGATCCGCGTCTCGAAGAGCTCCGCGAGCTGCGTCCGCAGCTCCTCGTCGAGGGTGTCGCTCGCGACCACGGGCGAGCCGGCGATGACCTCGGACTCCCAGACCTTCACGAGGTCTCCCCCGGCGAGCTGGCCCGAATCCGGCAGGGTGGTGTCGACCATCGACTCCATCGCGAAGCCCGCATCGCAGGTGCCGTCGGCCACCGCGAGCGCCGAGGCGTCGTGGCCGCCCGCGAAGGTGGCCTCGATGTCGGCCTCGGGGTCGATGCCGGCCTCGATGAGGCCCGCGCTCGGGTAGAGGTAGCCGGAGGTGGAGGTGGGATCGACGAAGCAGACGTTCTTGCCCGCGTAGTCCTCGAGCGAGGTGATGTCCGAGCCCTCGGGGACGATGCCGTAGGACTTGTAGCCCGGCTCCGCGCCCTCCTCCTCGATCGCGACGCCGAGGATGTCCGAGCCCACCCCGGAGTCAACGGCGCTCGTGTAGGAGAAGGGGCCGTAGGCGGCGAGCTGGACCTGGCCGGCGCGCTGGGCCTCGATGACGGCGGCGTAGTCGGTGGCGTTCTGCATCTCCACCTCCTTGCCCGTCTCGGCCTCGATCGCGGCGATGACGTGCTCGTACTGCTGCTCGATGCTGGTCGACTCCTCGGAGGGGACGGCGGCGAGGACGAGGGTGTCGGGATTCCCGCCCTCCGAACCGCCGGCGCCCGCTCCGGCGGCCGACTCGCCGCAGGCGGAGAGGGCGAGCACGGCGGCGGTGGAGAGGGCGGTGAGCGCGGCGGAGCGGCTGCGAATGCGCATGGGAGGAGGGTCCTTTCACAGGAGCGGGTGCAGTGTGGGGCGGAGGGCGGCCCGGCAGCGGGACGGGTCCCGGCGGACGCGCTCCCTCCTGGGAGTGTGGCCGCGCTCCCGGGCCCGGCGGAGACGCCGCGGTGAACCGCCGAAGGACGTCTGTGAACATCTTGCGCGAGTCCGCGCACAGGTGGCCGCGCGCGGTCCCGGCCCGGCCGAGGGCGTCGGGCCGCAGGCGCGCCGGGCGTCCGGCCGCCTCACGCCTCCGCGCCGGTGCGGACGACGAGGCGCACGGAGTCGATCCGCAGCCACGTGCGCGAGGCCATGAGCATCCGCCCCGAGGCCGCATCGCGGGTGAGGGTCTCGACCAGCCACGCGGTGCGCACCGCGTCATGGGCGAGCATTCGGGAGACCTCGGCGGGCGGGTCGTCGACCGTGACGGTGGTGAGCGCCCGCACGGGTGCGAACCCGAAGGCTCGCATGATCTCGTAGACGGACTCGATGACGCCGAGGCCGGCGTCCACGTTCTCCACCGCGCCGGGGGCGAACCACTCCTCCGAATAGGAGGCGACGAAGCCGTCGATCGTGCCGCGGCGGTGGACGCGCATGGCCTCCGCGCCCGGTGCCGCGCCCAGCAGGGAGTCGAAGGGGGCCGTGAGCGGATGCCACCCGGCGGAGACCACCGTCGTCCGCAGCTCCGCCCCGCATTCGGAGGCGACCGCGTGGAAGCTCGGCACCTCGTCGCCGGTGAGGGCGAACTCGGCGCGGCGGGCGGTGTAGGTCCCGGAGCCCTGCACCCTGCGGATGAGGTAGCGCCCCTCCAGCCTGGCGAGCGCGCCGCGGACCACGCTGCGGCCCACCGCGAACCGATCCATCAGCTCCGATTCGCTCGCGAGCCTGTGCCCCGGCGGGAGCGCCGCGATCTCGTCTGCGAGGACATCGGCGAGCTCGGCCGAGGCAGCCGTCCCGCTCATGCGCCCCTCACCTGCGCACCTTCGCCATCGGTGTCCCTTCCGCGCGCCTGCCTCATGCCGGACGACACTAGGCCGCAGGCAGGACCGTCCGGTGGCCCGCAGGTGACGTGCGGATGACGCCGGGGGTGCGCGGACGTGAAGAGCATTCCGAACCCGGTGAATGTCTCCCCGCTGCGCGACCGCCGGCGCAGGAGGTCCGGCCACGGGCGCGCGCGCATCTCACGGACGGAGCTGCGGCGGAGGTGTGAGCGGGCTCATGAGAGAATCATCGGCATGGCTTCGACTGAGCATGCCTCGTACGTCCCCGATTCCGCCAGGCGTCTGGCCGGGCTGCGGCCGTACCGCAGGGGGGACGCGGACACCGCGACCTCACCGTACTGGCACTTCAGCCGCGAGCAGTGGGCCCGGCTCTCCGACACCACCGAGCTGCCGCTCACCTACGACGACATCCAGCGCCTCCGCGGCCTCGGCGAGCGCATCGACGTCACCGAGGTCGAGACGGTGTACCTGCCGCTGTCACGGCTGCTCAACCTCTACTCGGCCGCCCGGGGCGAGAAGCACGCCGTCACCCGCGAGTTCCTCTCTCCCCTGCGCGACGAGGGCTTCGAGCCCGCGCCGGTCCGCACGCCGTTCGTCATCGGGGTGGCCGGCTCCGTGGCCGTGGGCAAGTCCACCACCGCGCGCCTCCTGCGCGAGATGCTGGCGCGCTGGTCGGACACCCCCCGCGTGGAGCTCATCACCACCGACGGCTTCCTCTTCCCCAATGCGGAGCTGGCCCGGCGCGGCCTGTCAGGGCGCAAGGGCTTCCCGGAGTCCTACGACCGCCGCGGCCTCCTCCGCTTCATGGCGCAGGTGAAGTCCGGTGCGCCCGAGGTGCGCGCCCCCGTCTACTCCCACCACACCTATGACATCGTGCCGGGGGCGAGCGTGACGGTCCGGCGTCCGGACATCCTCATCGTCGAGGGCCTCAACGTGCTCCAGCCGCCCCGGCCCCGGGCCGACGGCAGGGTGGGCGTGTCCGTGAGCGACTACTTCGACTTCTCGATCTACGTCGACGCCGCCGCCGCCGACATCCGCGACTGGTACGTCAACCGCTTCCTGCGGCTCAAGCACGGCGCCTTCACGGACCCCGACTCCTTCTTCCACCGCTACTCGCAGCTCTCCGATGACGAGGCCCGCTCCCTGGCCGTCGAGATCTGGGACTCGATCAACTCCCCCAACCTCCGCGAGAACGTGCAGCCCTCGCGCGGCCGGGCGGATCTGCTGCTGCGGAAGTCCTCCGACCACACCATCTCCCGCATCCAGCTCCGCAAGCTCTGACGAGGACGCGCCCGCGGGGCGCCGACGTCCTCGACCGCATTACGCCCTGAGCGATATGCGCCCGCTCCCAGGATGGATCCGGTCCGGCACGGCGTTCCCTGCGGATGATCGGCCGGTTCCCGGCCTGCCGACCCGCCGCCTGCGCGCGCGACCCGCACACCGACGAGGAGACCCGTATGAGCATGCCCAGCCCCCAGTCCCTCATGCACCTGCAGACGGCGGCGGCACGGCGTGCGGGTCAGGGCTCGAGCACGCGCCTGGACCGGGCCACCATGATGCGCATGCTCTCCTTCGCCACGCGGCAGAAGTGGAAGCTCGCAGTGTTCCTCGTGCTCTCCGTGCTGGTCTCGGTGGCGGGCGTGATCACGCCCGTGCTCTCCGGCAGGATCGTCAACACCATCACGGCCGGCGGCCCGGTCTCCGTCATCGTGTGGCTCGCGCTCGCGATCGCAGGACTGGCGCTCGCCGAGGCTGCCCTCACCCTCATCAACCGCTGGCTGTCCGCGCGCGTGGGCGAGGGGCTCATCTTCGATCTGCGCACCGCGGTGTTCGACCACGTGCAGACGCTGCCCGTGGCGTTCTTCAACCGCACGCGCACGGGCGCCCTCGTCTCTCGGCTGAACACGGACGTCATCGGGGCGCAGCGCGCATTCTCCAACACGCTCTCCGGCGTCGTCGCGAACTTCGTCTCCCTGCTCATCACGGTGGGCGTCATGGTGACGATCTCCTGGCAGGTCACCGTCCTCTCGATCCTCCTGCTGCCCATCTTCCTCGTGCCCGCCCGGGTGCTGGGCGGGAAGCTCGCGCGGCTGCAGCACGAGGCGGCGGACCACAACGCCGCGATGTCCAACCGGATGACGGAGCGGTTCGGCGCAGGCGGGGCGACGCTCGTGAAGCTGTTCGGCTCCCCCGCGCGGGAGTCCGCGGAGTTCGCCGCCCGCGCCGGGCGCGTGCGGGACATCGGGGTCCGCGTGGGCATGCTGCAGACCACGTTCGTCACCGCGCTGACGCTCGTGAGCGCACTCGCGCTGGCCCTCGTCTACGGCCTCGGCGGCTGGCAGGCGGTGGCCGGCGGGATGGACGCCGGCAGCGTCGTCTCTCTGGCGATGCTGCTGACCCGTCTCTACGGACCGCTCACGATGCTCGCGAATGCGCGCATGGACATCATGAGCGCCGTGGTGAGCTTCCAGCGCGTGTTCGAGGTGCTCGACCTCAAGCCGCTCATCACGGAACCGGCCGAGCCCCGGCGGCTGCCGGGGGCGGCCTCGGGCACAGCCGGTGCCGCGGGGACCGCTGCGGGAGAGACCGCGCCCGAGGTGTCCCTCGCCTTCCGCGACGTCTCCTTCGCCTATCCCTCCGCCGCCGAGGTGTCGCTGGCCACGCTGGAGGAGGTGTCGGTCCTCGACGAGCGGGGCGGGCAGGAGGTGCTCCACGGCATCGACTTCGAGGTCCCGGCCGGGCACACGGTGGCGCTCGTGGGCTCCTCCGGTGCGGGCAAGTCCACCATCGCCTCGCTGGTGCCCCGGCTCTACGACGTGACGGGCGGGGCAGTGGAGCTCGCCGGGGTGGACGTGCGCGAGCTCAGCTTCGACTCGCTCAAGGCGACGGTGGGGATGGTGACCCAGGACGGGCACCTGCTCCACGAGACGATCGGGGAGAATCTGCGGATCGCGAGGCCGGAGGCGAGCGATGCGGAGCTGGAGTCGGCCATCCGCCGGGCGCGGCTGACGGAGGTCATCGGCCGCCTGCCCGACGGGCTCGACACCGTGATCGGGGAGCGCGGCTACCGGCTCTCCGGCGGCGAGCGGCAGCGGCTCACCATCGCCCGGCTGCTGCTGGCCGCTCCGCCCGTGGTGATCCTCGACGAGGCGACCAGTGCGCTCGATTCGACCAACGAGGCGGCGATCCAGCACGCCCTGGACGAGGCGATGCACGGCCGGACCGTCCTCGTGATCGCGCACCGCCTGTCCACGGTCCAGAACGCGGATGAGATCCTCGTGGTCGAGGACGGCCGCATCGCCGAGCGCGGGACGCACGCGCAGCTGCTGGCCGCCGGCGGCAAGTACGCGGAGCTCCACCGAACCCAGTTCAGCCAGGGGTGAGGCTGCGTCTCAGGGCCCGGCAGAGTCCCCGTCGAGCGGAACGATGCGAAGCTCCGTGTCACGGGGGATCTCGACCATCGTCAGCTCCGTCATCTCACGGACCGCGGCACGCGCGGAGATGGTCTCCTGCACATGGACTTCCCCCGCTCCGGCACAGCCGAATGCTGCCAGGCACCACTCACCCCCGGTTCCCGCTGTGAACCGCGACTGGTACCGGATGCCGCCGAAGCCCGCATCGTCCATCGCAGCAGCCCACGCCCGCGGAATCTCGTAATTCGGGAACGGTCCTGAAATCTCGCCGGGAATCACGCCGTGCGACAGGGCTGCAGGGGAACAGAAATCTGCCGCACGCTCCACCGGCAGATCGATCTTCGAAACGCTGCGACCTTCAACCTGGGAACGCACAACCACGCCCCCACCTGCGAGTCGGGGACCCAGCAGCTCTCGCACACATGTCTGCACGCTGTTGGCGGCGTACAGGGTCCCCCGGGGAATATCCAGGTTGAACCGCCCGCCCTCCCCGGAGGAATACCACCCGGGATTGTGGTGGGACCGATGAACACGGTGGAGCGAAACCGTCCCGCCCCCTCCCGTCACTGCGAACGAAGGGAATCGCAGGAAGTCACGATCGAGGCCCGGAGCCTTCTGCAGAGGCGCAGATCTGGGACTCTCCACCGTCAGGCCGCCCAACGGGCTGCGTCGTCTTCCGCTTCTGCCAGGATGTCGCGGACCATCTCCCGACTGCCTGATTTCAGGGCCGCCAGCGCTGTGACACCACCGTGATCGGCAGTCAGCCACAGCGCGATCGTCCATCCATCAACGGCAGCGTGAGAGAGGGCCTCAATCGCGTTCGCCACCTCCGGATGGACACGGCCGCCCTCGAACTGGAACGTGGGGAAGAGCCTGGTGCCGTCAGCGGTGTCCACTGCGAGCATCCGCCCACGCTTCACCCGCTCATGCACCGCCTGCCGAGAGACACCCAGCAGCGCAGACACGTCCGCACGCCGGTAGAAGGGGCCTGCTCTGAGATCCAGAACAGATCTGCGCGGGATCGCATCGAGCATCCGCTGGGCGAGCTCTTCGACGGTGAGCGACTCCCCTTCGGCCTCGGCCAGGTACGCGGCGAGCTGGGGACGAACCCGATCCAGCACCTCGCCCGCGCTCTGGTCCGCACGGTTCTCCAACGCCGATGTCATGACTGCCCCTTTCGACCACGAGCATCTCATGAGGCGTCAAGAGGCGTCAAGGTCCCGCCCGCTCCCCTCCTCCGGTCGAACCCGGGCTCACAGCGCCAGGCGGGCGCTCACCACCGCGGCGAGGCGCTCGGCCTGGGACTGCGCCACGTCCTCGGCGGCGGCCTCGACCATGACCCGAATGAGCTGCTCTGTGCCCGAGGCCCGCAGCAGGACCCTGCCGGACTCCCCCAGCTCCGCCTCGACCGCGGCGATCTCCGCCTGCACACCGGCGTCCTCGCCCACACGGGCCTTGTCCACGCCCTTGACGTTGAGGAGCACCTGCGGGAGCTTGGGCACCTCGGCGGCGAGATCGGCGAGCGTGCGCTTGGCCGTCGCCATCCGGTGCATGAGGTGGAGGGAGGTGAGCACGCCGTCGCCCGTCGTGCCGTGGTCGAGCATGAGCACGTGCCCCGACTGCTCGCCGCCCAGGGCATAGCCGCCCGTGAGCATCCGCTCGAGCACGTAGCGGTCTCCCACGGCGGTCTCCTCGACGCGGATGTCCCGCTTGGCCATCGCGAGCCGGAGCCCCAGGTTGGACATGACCGTGACGACGAGCGTGTCGTCCCTGAGCCGGCCGTCCTCCTTCATCCCCACCGCCAGGATGCCCATGATCTGGTCGCCGTCCACCTCGCGGCCCAGTGCGTCCACTGCCAGGCAGCGGTCGGCATCTCCGTCGAACGCCACACCCAGGTCCGCCTGGTGGTCCACGACCGCGCCGCGCAGGTTCTCGATGTGCGTGGAGCCCACGCCGTCGTTGATGTTGTAGCCGTTGGGTTCGGCGGCGGTGACGATGACCTCCGCACCCGCCTGCCGCAGCGCCGACGGGCCCACCACGGAGGCTGCGCCGTGCGCGCAGTCGACCACGACGGTGAGCCCCGCCAGCGGAGTCTCGCCCTCGGCCGCGCCGAGGCTGCGCACCAGGTGCTCGGCGAACTCGTCCGAGGCCGCCGGGTACCGGGTGATGCGTCCCACCTCACGCCCCGTGGGCCGGTCCCAGTCCTCGTCGAGCAGAGCGAGGATCTCGTCCTCCTGCGCGTCCGTGAGCTTGGTGCCGCCGGGGCCGAAGAACTTGATGCCGTTGTCCGGCATGGGGTTGTGGGAGGCGGAGAGCACGACCCCGAAGGCCGCTCCCGTCGCCTTGACCGCGTGCGCGATGCCCGGTGTGGGGAGCACCCCCACATCACGGACGTCCACGCCGGTCGAGGCGATGCCGGCGGCCGTCGAGGCAGCGAGGAAGTCACCGCTCACCCGCGTGTCCCTGCCCACGATCGCGACGGGACGCCTGCCGAACGGCGCCGCCTCCGGGCGTGCCAGCACGCGGGAGCCCGCGACTGCGAGCTGCAGCGCCAGGCGTGCGGTGATGTCCTTGTTCGCCAGTCCTCGCACACCATCGGTGCCGAACAGTCGAGCCATTGCGGAAGTTCCTTCCTTCGGGTTCTGCGCCAGTGTACGTGCGCGATCGGCGAGCGCCGCTGAGCCACACTGGCGCATGTGTGTGACGCTCGCGCAGGTGTACGACGCCGGGAGGCTCCGCACCACGCGAGAAGCCCCCGCCCGGTGGGAACCACCTGACGAGGGCTTCTGCGCTGCGCCGGTGCGCAGCGACGAGCGCGGAAGATCAGCGCTTCGAGAACTGCGGCGCCTTGCGGGCCTTCTTGAGACCGGCCTTCTTGCGCTCGGGGACGCGAGCATCGCGGGTGAGGAAGCCGGCCTTCTTGAGCTCGGCGCGGTTGGCCTCACGGTCGACCTGGTTGAGCGAGCGTGCGACGCCGAGACGGACGGCACCGGCCTGGCCGGACGGTCCGCCGCCTGCGATGCGGACGATCACATCGAAGCGACCCTCCAGATCGAGGAGCGCGAAGGGCTCGTTCACGAGCTGCTGGTGCAGCTTGTTGGGGAAGTAGGTCTCCAGGTCGCGACCGTTGATGGTCCACTGGCCGGAGCCCGGGACCAGGCGCACGCGGGCGATGGCCTGCTTGCGGCGGCCCACGCCCGAACCCGGAGCGGTGAGCGACTCGCCGCGGCCGCCGGCCACGTTCTCGCCCAGACCGGCCGAAGCGGGGGTCTCGGTGCTGTATTCGGTGAGCTCGACGTCGGCGACGTCAGCGGTGGTGTTGTCTGCCACGATTCTCCTCGGTGAAAGTTCTCAGAGCTGCCGGCGCGCTTACTGCGCGACCTGGTTCAGCTCGAAGGGCTGGGGGTTCTGAGCGCTGTGCGGGTGCTCGGGGCCTGCGTAGACCTTGAGCTTGTGCATCTGCGCCCGACCGAGGCGATTCTTGGGGATCATGCCGGCGATTGCCTTCTCCACGGCGCGCTCGGGGCGCGTCGCGAGGAGCTCGGCATAGTTGACGCTCTTGAGGCCGCCGGGGTAGTTCGAGTGGCGGTAGGCCCGCTTCTGCTCGAGCTTGGCGCCGGTCAGCGCGACCTTGTCCGCGTTCACGATGATCACGAAGTCACCCGTGTCGATGTGAGGCGCGAAGGTCACCTTGTGCTTGCCGCGGAGCAGGCGAGCCGCCTGCGAGGCAAGACGACCGAGGACCACATCAGTGGCGTCGATGACATGCCACTGGCGCTGGACATCGCCGGGCTTCGGAGTGTACGTACGCAAAGTTGCCTTCTTACATTCGTCTGTTGTTGACCTGCACACACTCGCACCCTCCGGTCGTGAGTCGAAGGGGAACGAACAGGCCGTACCTTAAGTAGCTGCGCTCTCAGACACGGAAGACCCGCTTGCAAGCCTGCAACGCGACTAGAGGCCCAGCGGTAAGAACGTGTTGACGCGGCAACGACGCTCAAATCTACCGCATGCCGCGCATCCGGGGCAAACCGCGGTCCAGGCTCCGCCAAGGACGCGCCGGTAGGCTTGTACGGTGTTCGCCCGTCTGCTCGCCGCGCTCGCGGCCCTCGCCTGCGTCCTCGGCCTCGCCCTGCCCGCACACGCCTGGGCGGCCTCCCCGCAGGATCCCGCGACCGGCGCTGCACAGGCTGCCGACCCGGAAGCCGCCCCGGCAGCCGACGGCACCGCCGAGTCGGCGGGCGCGGTGGTCGTGGGCGCCTCCGGGCTCGCCCTCGAGGACCTCTCCCCCGAGCGGACACCGCACCTCTGGAGCATGGTCGCAGGCGGCGCCGTGGGCAACCTCAGCGTGCGCACTCTCACACCGGCCACGTGCGCGGCGTCCGGCTGGCTGAGCATGGGCGCGGGCGCCCGCATGTACGGGGTGGACCTCACTCCGGCATGGCAGCACCCGCTGTTCCTCGACCGCGCCTGCCCGCGGATGCTCGAGCCGTCGCCGGAGCTCGCCGAGGCGAGCGCGGAGGACGCCGAGGCGGCCTCGGGCGACGAGGCGGCCTCGGCCGGTGCCGGCTCCTCCCCCGAGACCGGGCGCGCGGCGGGACCGATGCCGGCGGGGTTCGCCCCGGCGCAGTTCTCCGAGTACCACCGCGTGCAGGACGCGAACGACGGGGCGGGCTACTCCGCCGCTCCCGGAGCGTTCGCACGCGCGGCCGCACCCGATGCCTCCCCCGACGGCGACGCCGATCCCGATGACTCCGCCTCCGCCGACGGCACGGACCCGGAGAGCCCTGCCCCGGGCGAGGGCGAGCCCGCGGCCGCCTGGTGCACCGCCGCCGTGGGCACGGGCGCGGCCCTCGCCGCCGCGGACCCGGACGGCAGCGTGGACCGCTGGATGCCCCTGCACACCTTCCTCGGCATCGGGGACGGCCCCGAGTCGTCCGCCGGCGACCGGGCCGACGCCTCGGGCCCCGAGAACCCGGCGCTCGGCACACGGGAGGCGAGGACCGCTCAGCTCACCGCGTGCCCGCTGACCCTCGTGGACGCGGGCACGGCCGCCGACCCGCTGTGGGACCCCGCGGCCTCCGCCATCTGGTCGGAGAGCACGCTCGGCTCGCTGCGGTCGGCCCAGATCCAGGAGCTCGACGCCCGTGTGGGACTCGTCCTCGAGGCCGTGCCCGAGGACCGCGACGTCATCGTGGCCGGCGTGGGAGACGCCGCCTATCCCTCGCGCCTGCGCGCCCTGCTCGCGCAGGGCCCCTCCTATCCCCCGGGCACGCTCGCCTCCAGCTCCACCCGGCAGCCGGGACTCACACAGCTCACCGATGTGCTCCCGGGTGCGCTGCGCGCCGCCGGGCTCGAGGCCGAGGGCACCTCGCCCGCAGCGCTCTCCGTCGACACCTCGACCGCGGAGGACGGCCTCCTGGCCGCACCGGAGGGCGCCTCGGCGGAGCAGGAGGCTGCGCAGGCCGGTGCCGTCGCTGTGCAGACGGGCACCGTCGCTCAGCAGTCCGGCGCCGCCACGGCGCAGAGCCGCATCGACACGCTCGTCGCCGATGCGCGCAAGGCCGCGACCGTCCACACGCACGCGCAGACCTTCGGCATCGTCCTCGACGTCCTGTTCTACGCGCTCTTCCTCTTCGCGGCCGTCGTGTTCGCACGCCCCGTCGCGGCCGCCCTGCGCCGGCGCAGCGCCCGCGCGCAGGCCCGAGCCGCATCCCTGAGGCCCGCTGCCGCCGTCGCCGCCTCACCGCCGGCGATCCCGCTGACCGGCTGGCGCACCGCGACCGCCTGGGCGTGCTTCGCGCTCGCGCTCCTGCCCGTTGCGAGCTTCCTCGCAGGCCTGCTCCCCTGGGGCCGTGCTCCCGATCCCGCGATGGCGCTCGCCGGCTCCATCGCGGCCGCCGTCCTCGTGCTCCTCGCTGCGGCCGTCGCCGGTCCCTGGCGGCGCACCTGGGCGGGCCGGATCGCTGCGGTGTGCGCGCTCAGCGCGGTCGTGCTCGTCGCGGACGTGGCGCTGGGCTCGCGCCTGCAGTTCAACTCGCTCATGGGCTACAACCCCATCGTCGCCGGCCGCTTCTACGGGCTCGGCAACCAGGGTGCCGCCCTGTTCCTCGTCGCCTCTCTGCTGGGCCTCGGCCTCACGGCCGCCCGGCTCTTCTCCGCGGGCCGGGCCGGCTGGGCACGCGCGCTCACCGCGCTCTGGGCCGCCGCGAGCGTCATCGTGCTCGGCAATCCGGCGTGGGGGGCGAAGTTCGGCGGCACCGTCGCCGCACTCGTGGGCTTCACCGTGCTCCTCCTCGCGCTCTTCCGCATCCGGGTGAGCATCCTCAGGCTCGCCGTCGTCGGGGTGGGCGCCCTCGCCGTCATCGTGGGCGTGGCCGGGCTCGACTACCTCCGCCCGCCGCAGGAGCGCTCGCACTTCGGCAACTTCTTCGCCCAGGCGCTCGACGGCCAGCTGTTCGACGTCATCGGCCGCAAGCTCGAGGCCAACCTCCGGATCGCGGTGATCAACCCCGGCCTCGCGCTCGTCGTCCCCCTGGGCGTCCTCATCGTCCTCTTCGCCCTCGCCTACCTCCGCAGGCACCCGCGCACGGCGCCCCTCGCGCGCCCCTGGACCGGACGTCTGCCCGAGGCGCTCGAGAACCCGCAGGTCCACGCCGGCTTCCTCTCCGCCGTCCTCGCGCTCGCGGTGGGCCTCGTCATCACCGATTCCGGCATCGCGGTCCCGGCCACGGGCGCGATGATGCTCGTGCCGCTCCTCGTCGTCATGAGCCTCGACGCCGCCCAGCGCGAGGAGGAGGACGCGCTCCGCCGTCCCGAGGCCGGCACCGGATCGCCTCCGGAGGGCAGCGCCGCGGCCGGCCTCGCGGACGCGGAGGCGCGCTCCGGCCACGGAGGCGAGCGTTCGACGCGCGGTCACGCACAGTCCGTCCGCGAGGCCGAGCCCTCCCCCGGCCGGGAGTCACGCTCCGCGACCACGCACCCGGGGGCCGGGGAATGAGGCGGGCCTGGCACCTCGCCGTCACGGCCGTGCTCATCGCGCTCCTCGCGCTCACGGCGACGGGCGGGCCGGCCTCGGCGCTGGTCCCGGCCTCGGCCGCATCCGTCGGCGGTGCACAGACGAGCTCGGACACCGCGTCACACGCACAGGCCGCACCCGCGGAGCAGGCCTCCCCTGCGGAACCGGGCGCAGCTGCCGCACCGTCGGAGCCCTCCGCGAACGGCGGGGCCGCGGAGGATCCCGAGCGCCGTCCCGTGGTCCTGCTGGGCTTCGCCGGGCTCACCTTCGAGGACGTCGACCCCGATCGCACCCCCCACCTCTGGCGGATGGTCGCAGGCGGCTCCGTGGGCACCATGACGCCGCGCTCCGTCCGCGACACGAGCTGCGCGGCCGACGGCTGGCTGGGGGTCGCCTCCGGTCGCCGCGCCGCCGATGAGCCCCGGCCCACCTGCCGGGTGCTCGCGGACCCGATCGGCGGCTGGGTGCCGGACTGGGACATCTACCTCGCCCAGGCCGCCGCCGACAACTACACCCCCGCCGTGGGGGCGCTCACGGAGGCCGCCGAGGCCGCGGACGTCAAGGTGCGCGGCATCGGCCCCGGTGCGGCGATCGGCACCGCCTCGCCGGCGGGACGGACCGGCTCATGGGAGCCCCTGGCACAGTCGGGCGAGCGCGGGACGCAGGTGGTCGCCGCGGCGGACGCGGCAGAGATCGTGCTCGTGGACCTCGGCAGCGTCTACGCCCCGGGGCACTCGGTCACGGACCTCGACGCCGCCGTGGGCGAGGTCCTCGACGCCGCCGACGCCGTCGAGGGACAGGCTCCGACCGTGATCGCGGCCTCGCTCGCGGACGGGCGCACGGACGAGTCGCGGATGCAGTTCACCGCCGTCCTCTCGGGCACGGACGCCACCGGTGCCGCGTCGGGTGCAGACGGCGCCGAGCTCCTCACCTCGGCCTCCACCCGCCAGCCCGGCCTCGTCCAGGTCTCCGATCTCGCCCCCACCCTGCTGACGATGGCCGGCGCCGAGAGCGGCGCGAACTTCGCCGGCGCGCCCATGCACTTCGAGGACGGGCCGGCCGGGGCTCAGCCCAAGCACCAGCTCATGCTCGACAGGCAGACGGCCGTGCTCACGCAGCAGAGCATCTCCGCCTGGATGTACGCCGTCTGGGGTGTGCTCCTGCTCGCCTCGCTCCTCGTCGGCGTCGTGGCCGCGAGACGCACGGGGACAGCGGGCGTCTCGACGCCGCTCACGGTGGGCGGCCTGTTCTTCGCCGCGCTTCCCGTGTCCACCTATCTCGTGAATGTCCTGCCCTGGGAGCGCTCGACCTCCCCGGACGTCGCGATGCTGGGCGGGGTGATCGGCTGGGCCACGGTGCTCACCGCCCTCGCGCTCCTCGGTCCGTGGACGCGGCTGCGCGGAGGCAGGATCGCATTCGTCTCCGCGGTGACGCTCGGCGTGCTCGTCTTCGACGTCGCGACCGGCTCACGGCTGCAGATGTCGACCATGCTGGGCGAGCCGCTGCTCATCGCCTCCCGCTTCTACGGGATCGGCAACTCCGCCCTCGCCCTCTACTGCACCGCGCTCCTCGTGCTCCTGGGCGTCGCATGCTCGTGGCTGACCGGGACGGCGGAGCGGCGCCGGCGCTGGCTCACGACCGCCGTCGTGGTCACCGCCGTCCTGGCCTCGTGCGCGCTGCTGGCCGCTCCCGGCCTGGGGACCAAGTTCGGCTCAGTGCCGACGCTCGTCCTCGGCACCGCGGTCTTCGCCCTCACGGCGGCGGGGATCAGGCTGTCCTGGAAGCGGCTGCTGGTGTTCGGCGGCGGGGCGGGCGCGCTCATGCTCGCGGTCCTCTTCCTCGACTGGCTGCGGCCCGCGGCCGACCGCACCCACTTCGGCCGCTTCTTCGACTCGCTGCTCTCCGGCGAGGCCGGCGCCGTGCTCCTGCGGAAGATCGGCATGAACGTGGACATCCTCACGCAGAGCTGGATGACCGTCCTGCTGCCGCTCGCCGTGGCCGCAGTGCTGTGGGCGGCGATCTCGCCCGCCCGCTTCCGCATCCCCGGCCTCGCCGAGCAGTACCGTGCGCTCCCGCTCCTGCGGCCGGCGCTCATCTCGCTGGCGGTGCTGCTCGCGGTCGGCACCTTCATCAACGACTCCGGCATCGTCGTCCCGGCCGTGGGCATGCTCTTCCTCGTGCCCGTGCTGGCAGCGAGCGCCGCGGAGGGCGTGCGCGAGCCGGACGTGCGCGAGCCCGGCGTGCAGGAGCCTCTGCGCTGAGCGCGCGTCAGCGCTGAGCGTGAACCTGCGCTGAGCGCGCGCCTGCGCCGGGCGGCCGGGCACGCAGGTGCCGCTGCGCTTCACACCTCAGCTGTGGTCTGCTGTGCGAACGCGAATCCGCCCGAAAGGCGTTCGCACAGCAGACGAAAACGGGGATGACCGACGATACGGGCCGGCGTTCCGGAGCCAGCTCAGCCGGGCTCCTGCGAGGCCAGCAGCACGAACCATCCGATGATGCACACCGGCAGGGCGAGCAGGGCCATCGTGCCCAGCCTCGTGACCCGCCGGTTCGCACGCGCCCTGCCGATCCGGCGCAGCACGCCGCCGACCACCAGCAGCAGGACGGCCAGCAGCACGAGCACCTTCTGAAGACCCATGTGCAGGAGGCTACCGGACACGGCGGCGCTGGCCGGACACGGCGGGGCTCCCGACCTCGGCGGAAGCCGCCGAACGCGGCAGACGCGGCGGAGGCCTCTGTACGTGCGATGCGCCGGCATCGGCGGAGGGGCCGGAGGCGCGAAGGGGCCGGGAGGACGCGCTCCTCCCGGCCCCGCCGCGCACTCAGCTCCACAGTGCCTCAGACGGTCGTCCTGCGACGCCTCGACGCTGCGAGTGCGGTGCCGCCCGCGATGACGAGCACCGAGGCCAGCCCCAGCGCGCCCGCGAGCTCGACACCCGTGCGGGGCAGGCCATCGCCGCCGGCACTGTCATCGCGGCCGTCGCCGCTCCCGCCGTCGCCACGGCCATCATCGCCGCCGCGGCCGTCGCCATCACCCCGGCCGTCGTCATCGCCGCGACCGTCATCACCGTTCCCGCCGTCGTCAGGGCCGTCGTCGCCTCCATCGTCGTCGCGGCCGTCATCGTCGCCGTCGTCCTCCGAGGCCAACGTCTGGCGCTTCTCGTGATCCGGTGCGACCTCATCGCGCTGCTCGAAGTACCGCTCCCAGACCTCGAAGTCCGTGAGGCCGGACTGCGCCCATTCGCCGTTCGCGAAGGAGGAGAAGTTGTCCCCGCCCGAGGCGAGGAAGCTCAACGTCGCCACCCGGTACTCCGCGGCCGGATCGATCTCCTCGCCGTCGATCCGGACGGAGACGACGCGCTCGCCGCGGTCGGCCTCGGGATCGAGCACGACCGCGACCTCCTCCGAGACCCCCAGGTGGAGGAACGGGCGTGAGGCACCCTCCGGCTGCCACTGCTCCTCGAACAGCCGCACCACGTCCGCACCGGTGAGCGTGACGACGCCGTGATCGTTGGCGAAGGGCAGCACGGCGTTGAGCTCGGCGACCGTGACCTCGCCCGGCTCCTCCGCGTTGTAGATCGCGTCGTACAGGAGGTCCGTCCGCACGCCGCCGGGATTCGTGATGCCGAAGTCCGCCTCCTCCAGCTGCGAGCCCTCGACACCCTCCTTGAGGGCATCGGCGACGAGGTTCCCCAGAGCCGACTCGGCACCGCGGTCCTCATTGCCCTGCTCGTCGAAGGCGCGGGTGATGTCCTCGGTGATCCGGCCACTGACCTCGGAGCCCAGCTCGCGGGCGGTCTCCTCCGCCTCGGTGACGATCCGGGCGACCTCGTCCACCGCGGGCGAGTCGAAGGAGGCGTCCTCCGTGTCGAGCAGTGCCGCCTCGTCGACGGTCCAGTCCCCGTCGCCCTCGCTCTCGAGGATCAGCTGGCCCACGACCTCGCCGTAGCTGCCCGCCTGAACGACGGGACGCTCGCGCCCGGCCTCACCGGGGACGGGAGCCATGAAGTTCGCGGGGAGGTGGGTGTGGCCGAAGAACAGCGCATCGACAGAGGCATCGGACTCGGTGACGATGGAGGCGAACTCCTCACCCGAGGCCAGCGCCGCGTCGAGGCTGGAGACGTCCGCGGGACCGGCGTGCGCCGAGACGACCGTGAGATCCGGCTGCTCGTCCTCGGGCAGCTGTGCGAGCTCTGCCACCGCGCGGTTGATCGCCGGCGTCGGCTCGCCGAACTCGATCTCGGCGATCCCGGAGGGGCTCACCAGTGAAGCCGTCTCACGCGTGACGACGCCGATGACGGCCACCTTCGCCTCGCCGGCCTCGATGACGTCGTAGGCCTGCATGCCGCGTGCGAGGCTCTCCGTGCCCTTCGCGTACACATTGGCACCCAGGTGCGAGAAGTCGGAGGCGGGGATCACCCGGTCGACGAGATCGTCGAAGCCGCGGTCGAACTCGTGGTTGCCCACGGCCGCGGCGTCCAGCCCCAGAGCGTTCAGGACGTCGAGGGTCGGCCCGTCCTGCTGCGAGGAGGAGACATAGGGCGAGGCGCCGATGTCGTCGCCCGTGGAGAGGAAGACCGTCTCGCCGTCGAATGCGGCGCGCTCGCGCTCGACCACGCTCGCCGTCGCGACACCGGCCTCGGCGATGCGGCCGTGGAAGTCGGTGATGCCTAGCAGCTGGACCCGCGTGCCGGGCTCCGCCGAGGCCGCCTCGGGCGCGCCGGGCTCCGCCTGCTCGGCGGGAGCAGAGGAGGGCTGGGCCCCGTCCGAGCCGCCGAGGCCGGAAGCACCGCCGTCGGAGCCCTCGGCCCCGTCTCCCTGAGCCGGGGCCGTGTGCACGGCCTCGCCGGTGCCGAGCTGGGGAGTCGCAAGAGCGGGCAGCGCGCCGAGCGGCAGCAGCAGGCCCGCTGCCGCGACGCCGGCGACGGCGCCGCGCAGGGAAAGGGTCGTCATGGTCCATCCTCGAATCAGGCATGAGTGCGTCTCAGCTGTCATTGTCCTGAGCGGAAGCTTCAGGAATGCTGTACGCACCTGAACATACCGTGAATATCCGCTCGGCACAGCCCCGTGCGGAGAGAAGTCCGCTCAGCCGGCAAGCTCCTCGGCGCTCCTGCGCTTGCGGGCGGACTCGGCCTGGCGCGCCCAGCCGGCCGCGTCCTCGGGATAGCCGACCTCCTCGAGCACCAGTCCGTGCGCGGGCATGAGGTGCATGGGCGCGAGCGCGTCCCGGTCCGCCCCGCCCTCCGCCCGGGCCAGCTGCACCGCAGGTTCGGTGACGGCCCAGGCGCCCTGGCCCACCTTCACCAGCGCCCCGACGAGCGCGCGGACCATGTGGTGGCAGAAGGCATCGGCCCGCAGACCGACCGTGAGCACCCCGTCGGCATCCCGCTCCACCTCGCACGACTGCAGGGTGCGGATGGTCGTGGACCCCGGGCGCGGCTTGCAGAACGGCAGGAAGTCGTGGAGCCCGAGGACCTGCCGAGCGGCCTGCGCCATGGCGTCGGCATCCAGCTCCGTCCGCAGGCGCACGGTGTGGCCTGCCGACAGCGGATCCCGGAACGCCGAGGCATCGGCGATCCGGTAGGAGTAGCGCCGCCAGATCGCGGAGAAGCGCGCATCGAACTCGGCCGGCACCTCCTGCGCGCCGTGCACCTCCACATCCGGTGCGTCGAGGTGCGCGAGCACACCGCGCAGCCGGCTCACCAGCGCCTCGGCGGGAGTGCGGGGACCCCGACGGCGGCCGCGCGCAGGGGTGTCCGAGGCGCGGTCGCACGAGGAGGTGCGCCCCCGCGGATCGGCCGCGTCGCCTTCCGGCGCGGCCGGTGCGCCCGACTGCACGGTCGTCTGCCGCGTCCCCGTCGCCTGCGGGGCTGCCGCAGGCGCCCGTCCCCCGGCGAGCCTGAGCAGTGCCGACTCCGGCAGATCGAGGTGCACCACCTGGCGCCGCGCGTGCACACCCGCATCCGTGCGGCCGGCGACGACGGTGCGCACGCGCATTCCGCAGATCCGCTCGAGTGCGTCCTCGAACACGCCCTGGACGGTGCGCAGGCCCGGCTGCGCCGCCCAGCCGTGGAAGCCGCCTCCGGCATAGCCGAGGTCGAGGCGGAAGCGATGCACGGCCTCGGCGGGCTCAGAGCCGTCCCCGGGCACGGCGGTCTCGGCCTGCGCCGCCCGCGCCCGTTCGCGCTCCCCGGTCCTCTGCTCCCCCATCGCCGCCTCTCCCTGTGTGTGCTCCCCCGACGAGTGCTGCGTCCGGCTCACAGGTCCTCGCTCACACGGCCGGGACGGTAGTTCTCGCTGCCGGGGAAGGCGGCCTCGGGGTCCGAGACGGACGGCTCCGGATCGCGCTCGTCCTCGGCAGGGGCGTAGTCGATCCCCGGGACGGGCCGGAAGATCCACCGCCACGGGAGCGATCCCGCCAGGATGCGCCTGTCCTCATAGGCCTGCACGCTGCTGTTGTGGTGGCGAACAGCCGCACCGATGTGCGTCTCCTGTATCCGCAGCTGACGCACGAGGTCATAGGCGAGCGCGCGCGAGGCGGTGGCGCTGCGCTGCGGATCCGAGGCCTCCGCGCGGATCCGGGCCGCCACCTCGGCGATGCAGAGGGTGAGGCGGTACTCGGCCGGGCCCCTGTGCACCGCGGGCTGCTGCGCGGCGCGCGCCGCGCCCTCGAGCCGGTGCGTCTCGACGACATCGCCGAGCACCTCGCGGGCGGCGACGGCATAGGTGGGCACGAGGCCGTGGCGGGACCGGCAGGCGTAGACGTACTGGCGCCGGGCCTCGTCCGTGAGACTCCGATTCATGGACAGCTGGTTGAACCGGACGGTGAGCGCCCAGCCCAGCGCCCCCAGCCCGGCGAGCAGCACAGCACCCAGCACCCAGCCCATTGACGTGTCCCCTTCCGCGCCTGCGCCGATGCCCCGCAGTCTCGATAGCCCGTGCGCGGACGCGGTCCGCCGCGGTGCCCGTCCGCACGGGCACTGGCAGGATACACAGTCACCGGCCGGTCAGGCGGAATTGCCCTGCTCGTCACCTGTGTGCGCGTACGGACTTCACCTCGGCGCGGTCCACTGGAGGCTGTGAGAATCGCAGTCGTCGCAGAGTCGTTCCTGCCCCAGATGAATGGTGTCACCCACAGCCTGCTCCGCGTGCTCGACCATGCGGCCGAGCACGGGGACGAGGCCGTCGTCATCGCCCCCGGCACCCGCCGCAGCGGACCGCACGAGGTCTCGGGCTTCCCCGTGATCCGGGTCCCGGGGTTCGCTGTTCCCTCCTACCGCTCCGTGCGCGTCTCCCCCGGCGGGGTGCCGCGGGTCCGGAGGCTGCTCGCGGGCTTCGCCCCGGACGTCGTCCACCTCGCCTCGCCGTTCGTGCTGGGCTGGCGCGGGGTCCTCGCCGCGCAGGAGCTGGGCCTGCCCACCGTCGCCGTGTACCAGACCGAGGTGCCCGCCTACGCCGCCCGCTACGGAATGCTCGGCCTCGAGTCGGCGCTGTGGGGGCATGTGCGAGCGCTCCACCGCCGCGCCTCGCTCACGCTGGCCCCCTCCTCCTACGCGATGGACCAGCTCACCTCGCTGGGGGTCGAGGACGTGCGGCTGTGGGCTCGGGGCGTCGACGCCTCGCGCTTCGATCCGCGCCGTCGCTCGCTGCGCCTCCGCGCACGCCTGGGGGTGTCGGAGCAGGGCGCGGGGCCCGAGGTGGTGGTCGGCTATGTGGGCCGCCTCGCCGCGGAGAAGCAGGTCGAGGACCTGCGCGTGCTCGCGGACCTGCCGCACGTCCGCCTCGTGATCGTGGGCGAGGGACCGCGCCGCGCGAGGCTGGAGCGGCTGCTGCCGCAGGCGCACTTCACGGGGTTCCTGGGCGGGGAGGCGCTCGCGCAGGCCGTCGCGAGCTTCGACATCATGGTCGCGCCGGGCGAGTTCGAGACGTTCTGCCAGACGATCCAGGAGTCGATGGCCTCCGGCGTGCCCGTCGTCGCCCCGGCCCGCGGCGGGCCGCTCGACCTCGTCGACTCCTCCCGCACCGGCTGGCTGTACCGCCCCGGTGATCTGGCCGGCCTGCGCGCCCACGTGCAGGATCTCGCAGGCGATGCCGCCAAGCGCAGGGCCTTCGGCGCCGCGGCGCGCGCAGCCGTGCTGGGCCGCTCATGGCGGAGCGTGTGCTCGCAGCTGCGCGGCCACTACGCCGCGGCCATCGAATCGCCTGCCGCACCCGTCACGGGCCGCTGGTCGCTCGCGGAGGCCGCCGGCCAGCGCTGAGCCTGCCCAGAACGCCGAGTGAGCACTTCCTGTCGGTTTCAGCCTCCCGATCCGACAGTTAGCGCTCAACCAGTGGGAGCGTGGTGAGGGAGAGCGGGCAGGACGAGGCTCCCGTGGCCGGCTGGGAGAACGGGCAGCAGGGTCGACGCAGCCTCACTCCAGGCCGCGGGCCTCCAGTGCGCGACCGGTGTCCTGCGCGTGCTTCACCGCCCCCAGCACGAGCGGGACGGTGCGGGCGCGCAGGTTCCGTTCGAGGCCTCGGGCGCGGGCGGAGTCCCCCGAGACGCGCGCCAGATCCGCGACCACCGGCAGGCTGCGGACCATGAGCGCTGCCGCGAGGCCGACCCTCTCCGGGTCCGCGCCCACCCACCGCAGGGGCGCCGCGAGCGTCCGGAACACCGTCAGGAGCTGCGCGACGGAGGTCGTGAGCATGAGCAGGGAGGCCGCGAGCAGGCAGACCGCGATCGTCGAAGCCACTCGCAGGCCGGTCTCCCAGTCTGTGAGCACCAGGTGGATGAGCGCCACCGCCGCGAAGACGAACCAGATGCGCAGCAGCGGTGCGAGCGCATTCCGAAGCGGCACCCGCGCCGTGACCGCGGCCAGCAGGACGACTGCGAGGAGGACCGCGTTCACCCCTGCGGCCCGGAACAGCAGGACGACGACGCTCAGCGCCGCGACACCGCCCAGCTTCCATCCCGGACGCAGGCGGTGCATCCAGCCGTCGCCGGGGACCATGCGGCCGAGGAACTGCTGGCGCTGCCTCACGGCCGGTCTCCCGCCGCGCCGGGGGCTGTTCGGCTGGGCGCGCCCGCACTCGCGCCCAGCACGATCTCGCGATAGGCGGCGATGACCTCGGCCGGAGCACCGTCCGCGGCGATCCGGCCCTCGGCGATGCACAGGCTGCGCCGGGAGTCGGCGGCGAACTCGAGGTCGTGCGTCGAGATGATGAGGCGCACGCCTCGCCGGGCCACGAGATCCGCGAGCAGACCCCGCAGCAGTTCGCGGTTGGCGAGGTCGAGCAGCGTGGTGGGCTCATCCAGCACGAGGACGGCCGGATCGACCGCGAGCACCGCCGCGAGCGCCACGAGCTGCCGCTGCCCGCCGGAGAGCTCGTAGACGCTGCGCTCGGCGAGGTCGGCCACGTCGAGTTCCTCGAGGACCGCGAGCGCCTTCTCCCGCCTCTCCCTCCGCCCCTTCACGCTGCGCCGGAGCGAGAGTTCGACGTCCTCGAGGGGCGTGGGCATGACCAGCTGGGCGGCGGGATCGGTGAAGACGAAGCCCACGCGCCGGCGCACCTCCGGCCCGCGCGCGGCGACGTCCAGCCCGTCGACGGAGACGGTGCCCGCATCCGCCGGGACCAGTCCGTTCACCAGCTGCAGGAGCGTGGACTTCCCCGAGCCGTTCGCACCGACGATGCTGATCGTGGGCTCCGCGAGGGTGCAGGAGATGTCCGCGAGGACGGGTCGCAGCCGGACGTCACCCGGTCGGCCCCCGGGGATCTGCTCCTCCACACCCACGGAGACGGAATCGAACACCACGCCCGAGGCCGCCGAGGCGGAGTGAGGGCTCATCGGCGGCGGACCAGGAGGGACGGGAAGGCCCGGTGCACCGTGACGGCGAGCGCAGCCGCGAGCAGATTCTTGACGACGTCCCCGGGCCAGAACGCCATGTCCGCGAACAGGGCCTGCTGCAGGGTCAGGTCGAGATTGAGCGACATGCCGAGGATGCCGCCGGGGTGGTTGGTGAGGAAGCTGCCGAGCAGTCCGCCCACCGCCGCGAAGGCCCACAGGCGCCAGCCGGAGAACCGGCGCACCGCCCAGCGCACGACCAGCCCGCACAGCAGCGCGTAGAGCGGGAACGACAGCACATAGCCCGCCGAGCCCCCGGCCAGCACCCCCAGCCCGCCGGAGAAGTTCGAGAAGATCGGCAGCCCGAGGAGACCGAGGGCGACGTACAGCAGCGCGGCGAGGACACCGCGGCCGGGGCCCAGCACCATTCCGCACAGGGCGATGCCGACGGTCTGCAGAGTGATGGGCACCGCCCCGCCGGTGGGGATGCCGGGGACCGCGGCGAGTGCCGCGGTGAGGGCGGCGAAGACGGCGATGAAAGCGGTGTCGGCGGCGCGCAGACGGGGCGTGCGCGGAGCCCCTGCCGCGGAGGCCGCGGCAGCCTCCTGCGCCGCGGCAGCCTCCTGCACCTCGGCGAATGCGCGGGAGGATTCGGGGGTCGTCGTCATCTCGGACCTCGTCCTTCTTTCGGGGGCAGGTGTTCGGTCACCGGCGGCTCACACACGACCTGAACACCGTTCAGCAACGCCCCGAACATTACCTGAACGCCGTTCAGGACGACAAGCGGACGGAGTCCCGCCTTCCGTCACTCCGCTCGGCGCTGCCCTCGGACGCCGCTCGCACCTCCACAGGCTGTGCTCGCACCTCCACGGGCAGCGCTCGCACCGCACGCAGGCCTCGACCGCATCGCCCGCCGTCCCCGGCCGCACTGCGCCGGGCTCTCCCGCGATCCCGAGAACAAGCGACGCCTGCGCACCGGCCGTGCTGAGCGACCCGTGCGCAGGCGTCATGTGCAGGGGCCGTGAGTGCGGCACTGCACTCACGGCCCTGCCGCGCTCACTCCCATTCGATGGTGCCCGGCGGCTTCGAGGTGACGTCGAGGACCACGCGGTTGATCTCGTCGACCTCGTTCGTGATGCGGTTGGAGATCTTGGAGAGCGTGTCGTACGGCACTCGCGTCCAGTCAGCGGTCATAGCGTCCTCGCTGCTGACGGGACGCAGCACGACTGGGTGGCCGTAGGTGCGGCCGTCACCCTGCACGCCCACGGAGCGGACGTCCGCGAGCAGCACCACGGGGCACTGCCAGATCTGGGCGTCGAGGCCCGCGGCGGTGAGCTCCTCGCGGGCGATGGCATCGGCCTCGCGCAGGACCTCGAGGCGGTCGTGGGTCACCTCGCCCACGATCCGGATGCCGAGGCCGGGACCGGGGAAGGGCTGACGGCCCACGATCGCCTCGGGCAGGCCCAGCTCACGGCCGATCGCCCGTACCTCGTCCTTGAACAGGGCACGCAGCGGCTCCACGAGCTCGAAGTCGAGATCATCGGGGAGGCCGCCCACATTGTGGTGGGACTTGATGTTCGCGGTGCCCGCACCTCCGCCGGACTCGACGACGTCCGGATAGAGGGTGCCCTGCACGAGGAACTTCACGGGTGCGCCGCCGGAGGCCTTCGCCTCCTCGACGAGATCGCGCTGCACCTGCTCGAAGGCGCGGATGAACTCGCGGCCGATGATCTTGCGCTTGGCCTCGGGGTCCGTCACGCCCTCGAGGTGGCCGAGGAAGGTGTCGGCGGCGTCGACGGTGATGAGGCGGACGCCGGTGGACTCGACATAGTCCTGTTCCACCTGCTCCCGCTCGCCCTTGCGCAGCAGGCCGTGGTCGACGAACACCGCGGTGAGCTGGTCGCCGATGGCCCTGTGCACGAGCGCGGTCGAGACAGCCGAATCGACCCCTCCGGAGAGCGCCGAGATGACGCGGGCATCGCCCACCTGGGCCCGGATCCGCGCGACCTGGTCCTCGATGATGTTCTCGTTGGTCCAGTCCGGGGTGAGGCCCGCGATCCGGAAGAGGAAGTTCTCCAGCACGTGCTGTCCGTGCTCGGAGTGCATGACCTCGGGGTGCCACTGCACGCCGGCGCACCGGCGCTCGATGTTCTCGAAGGCGGCGATGGGCGTGGACTCCGTGGAGGCGAGGACCGTGAAGCCTTCGGGAGCGGCGGTGACGGAGTCGCCGTGGGACATCCACGTGGTCTGCTCATGGGGCTGGCCGGCCAGCAGCATGCCCGCATCCGCGGCCAGGCGCGTGTGCGTGGAGCCGTACTCCCGCCTGCCGGTCCGCGCCACGGTGCCGCCGAGGCGCGCGGCCAGGGTCTGGAACCCGTAGCAGATGCCGAAGATCGGCACCGCGAGGTCGAGGACGCCCTCGGCCAGCTGCGGCGCGCCCTCGTCATTGACGGAGGAGGGGCCGCCGGAGAGCACGATGGCGCGGGGGGCCTTCGCCTCGAACTCCTCCGGGGTCGCGGTGTGCGGGATCACCTCGGAGTACAGGCCCGCTTCCCGCACACGGCGGGCGATGAGCTGGGCGTACTGTGCGCCGAAGTCGACGACGAGGACGGGGTTGCGCTGCGCCGAGCCCGGGGCGCCTTCCGCGCCCGCGGCCTCCGGCTGCGCCGGATGGGGTGAGGTCATGGCACCGATTCTAGACGCAGGGCACCTGCTCACCGACTGCGCGGGAGGTCCGGCCGGTGAGCGATCGGCCACGTCGGACGATGGCCTCGCCTACGGCCTCGTCCGCAGCCGGCCCCGCCGGAACCGGTCCTGCCGGAACCCGCTCCGGCGGCTGCGTCCCTCGGATCGCCGTCCCTCAGGCGTCCGCGCCGGCCTCGGCCGCCGCGGTGCGCACGGCGGCGGCGAGCTGGTCCAGCGGCAGCCCGCGGGCCCGCGCCTCGGCCACGGCCTCGCCGGCCCAGCGGGTGACGGCCGGGTCGGTCCCGTCCAGGGTGGGCAGCGCCGAAGGATCCAGCCCCTCCGCGATGCGCGTGCCCGCCCCGCGCCGGGTCGTGATGACGCCGGCCTCCTCCAGCTCGCGGTAGGCCCGCGCGGCAGTGCCGGCGGCCAGCCCGAGATCGTTCGCGAGCGCGCGGATCGCCGGCAGCCGGTCGCCGGGCAGCAGCGCCCCGCGGGCGATCCGGTCGAGGACGCCGCGGCGGATCTGCTCGTACGGCGGGGTGGGGTCGTCGGGCTCGATGGTCAGCCGGTCCATGCGGTGCTCCTCACTCCTTGGGTGCGACCACCACGGCGGCGTCGAGCTCGGCCTCGACCTGGTGGTGGATGCGGCGCTCCAGGATGAACGACATCACCGGGACCACGCCGGCGAGCGCCAGGACGAACAGGCGGCCGAGCTTCCAGCGCATCGACTGGTTGAGCCAGAAGCAGGCGATGAGGTAGACGACATAGCACCAGCCGTGGCTGATCGCGATGGCGGCGGCGAGGTTGAAGTCGCCGAACTGCAGAGCCTCGGACGGCGAACCGCCCAGCACCACCGGCACATAGACGTACTTGTACAGCATCTCGACCGTGAGGATCATGAGCATCGTGCCGGTGAGCAGCGCCAAGACCCGGTAGAACCGCAGGGCATTGCGCGCGGAGGTGAACTGCTTGACCGTCCACACCTCGTCCGGGTCGAACGCGGGCGCGGCGTCGGGGTTCTGGCTCAACGTGGGGCTCCTGTCACTGTGGGGCTCATCGGGTTCCGGACTCCGACCGGGCGGCGGGCAGGGCGGTCATCTCCCGCTCCCCCGCCTGTTTGACGACGACGTACTCGACCGGCCCCTCCGCGGCCCGGCGCTCGGCCTGCTCGCGCCTGTGCGCATCGCGCAGCAGGGTGAACCAGATCGTGAGGGCGAAGCCGGCGAAGAAGATCCACTCGACGGCGTAGATCGCGGACTGGAGGTCGAAGCCACCGCCCTCCTGCCGCTCCAGGACCACCTGCTCCATGGGCGCCGAGTCCGGCGAGCCGACCGCGGCCGCGAAGTCCTCCGGGAAGAGGATGCCGGAGTACGAGTACACATCGAAGAGGTTGACGAGCTGCGCGGTCGAGACCGAGCGGACCTGTCCGGCGGGCAGGCCCGCGGCGGGTTCGGCACCTTCGACGGGCCCGAGCCGCGCAGTCATCTCCCGGCTCCCCTCGGGAGCGGGGGACGCCTCCGCCGAAGCGGCGTCCGGCACCCAGCCCCGCACCACCGGAACCGCGATCGGCTTGGGGCCTGCGGCACCGGCCTGCGGCTGGGCGCCGGCCTGCGCCTCGGCGGCGGGCTCTGCCTCCGCACTGCCCTCCGCGGGGGCGAGCTGGGCCTCCTCACCCAGGTGCGCGCCGTCCGGGGCGAACATCGTCACGACCCAGAAGCCGGACTCCCCCTCGTGCAGGCGCCCCTCGACCAGCACCTGCGCGTCCGGCAGGTACTCCCCTGTGAGGCTCACGCGCTGGTCGGAGAGGATGCCGGGCATGGGGACCTGGGCGTCGAGGGTGTCCGTGAACGCGCGGACGGTGTCGACGTCCTGGGCGACGACCGCATCGTTCTTGTGCTGGGCCCGGTCCACCTGCCATGCGGAGAGGCCCACGAAGCAGGCGGCGAGCGCCAGGACGAGGGCGAGGAAGCCGAGCCAGCGGGGCGTGAGGGCGAGGCGGAGCACGGAACTCAGATCTCCGGCGGAGAGTCCGGTGTCACGACGACGTCCACGCGCTGGAACTCCTTGAGCTCGAGATAGCCGGCGGTGGACATGGCCCGGCGGAGGGCGCCGGTGATGTTGACCTCGCCCAGTGCGGTGTGGCCGGGGCCGAACAGGAGCTGCTCGAGCGGACCCACGGAGCCCAGCTCCACCTTGCGGCCGCGGGGCAGCTGGCCGTGGTGGGCCTCCGCGCCCCAGTGGGAGCCGCGGCCGGGGGCCTCATCGGCGCGGGCGAGCGCGGCGCCGAGCATGACGGCGTCCGCGCCCATCGCGAAGGCGCGGACGATGGAGCCGGAGTGGCCGAGGCCGCCGTCGGCGATGACGTGGACGTAGCGGCCGCCGGACTCGTCCATGTAGTCGCGGCGGGCGGCGTGGATGTCTGCGAGCGCGGTGGCCATCGGGACGTTGATGCCGAGCGTGCGCTGGGTTGTCGAGGACGCCCCACCGCCGAAGCCCACGAGCACGCCCGCCGCGCCCGAGCGCATGAGGTGGAGTGCCGGCGTGTACGAGGCGACTCCGCCGACGATCACCGGCACGTCCAGCTCGTAGATGAACTGCTTGAGGTTGAGCGGCTCCTCGGCACTGGAGACATGCTCGGCGGAGACGGTGGTGCCGCGGATGACGAAGAGGTCGCAGCCGGCCTCCACGACGGTGCGCCAGTGCTCCTGCGTGCGCGCCGGGGTGAGCGCTCCGGCGACGGTCACGCCCGATTCGCGGATCTCCTCGAGGCGCGCGGTGATGAGCTCCGGCCGGATGGGCGCGGCGTAGATCTCCTGCATGCGGCGGGTGGCCGCGGCCGCGTCGAGGCTCGCGATCTCGTCGAGCAGGGGCTGGGGGTCCTCGTAGCGGGTCCAGAGCCCCTCGAGGTCGAGGACGCCGAGGCCGCCCAGCCGTCCCAGCTCGATCGCGGTCGCCGGCGACATGACCGAGTCCATGGGCGCTGCGATGAACGGCAGCTCGAAGCGGTAGGCGTCGATCTGCCAGGACAGGTCGACGTCCCGGGGATCGCGCGTGCGGCGGGCAGGGACGATGGCGATGTCGTCGAGGGTGTACGCGCGGCGCCCGCGCTTGCCCCGGCCGATCTCAATCTCTTGGCTCACGCACCCCAGGGTACCGGGCCGTGTCCGGAAGGCATGTGAGCGGGCGGCATATGAGAAGGGGCGGCCGCATGCCGGACCGGACGAGTGGCGAGGACGCCCTCGGCTTCCCGCATGCTTCCGCGGGTATGACGGATGTCTCAGCCGCCGGCCTTGCCGCAGCGGACGTCCCGGTCGCATCCTGGATGTACGCGGACACCGACTCCTGCCCGACCGGACGGCTCCCCCAGCCGGTCGAGGCGATGGAGCCGCGTTCCAGGGCAGCAGCGCAGACGGGCACCGCCCCACCTCCGGCGAAAGCGCCCTCCCCGCCGCGGAAAGGAGCTGTCATGCTCTCCTCGATCCTTCTCTTCCTCCTGCTCGGCCAGCTGGCCTTCTGCTTCCTGGTCGGCCACCTCGCCTGCCCCCGGCACGACCGGATCGCCGTCAGGGAGATGACGCAGGACGACCTGACCTCCACCATCGTCCGCGGCTGGCACCGGCTCGGCAGCCTGCAGAGCCACCTCCGCGAGTGACACCCGCCCCTCCAGCCCCAGCCTCACGCCCAGTCCCACACCCAACCGTCGAGTGAGCGGTTTCTGTCGGATTCACGGACTGATCCCGACAGGAAGTGCTCATTCGACGGGGCCTGGCCGAGGGAGCCGCAGCTTCTGCCTCACCCGGGCGATGAGTCGGACGCGATCCGTGCGCGCTGTCACCTTCTCCACCGTCCACCCGCAGGCCTGGAGCGCATTCCATCTCTCCGCGTCGCGCGTGAACTGCACGGGGTCGAGCCTGTGGTGCTCCCCCTCGTACTCGAGTGCGACCCGCTCGCGCTCGTAGACCAGGTCCGGGGCGATCTCGCAGCCGAGCTCGGGCACCCAGATCGCCTTGTTCACCGCCGGCTCCGGCAGGCCCGCGCGGACGAGCGACAGCCGCAGCCGCGTCTCCTGGGGAGACTGCACACCGGGACGAGCTCGCACCATCGCAGCCCGGAGCGTTCTGATGCCCCTGATCCGGCCGGCGGCTTCGATCCGCTCACCGATCTCGGTCGCGTCCACAGGCGGTGTGCGCCACGGGCCCAGCAGTCCCTCCATCGCCTCGACCAGCTCGTCCTCATCGAGCATCGAGGCAAGGCCCACGAGGGTCTCCCACCAGGACACCAGGGTCACACCGAAAGCCTGCTGGGTCGTGGGGACGCGTGCGCTCCGGTGTGCCCGGATGCCTTCCCGCCGCAGAGGCCGGGCCAGGGGCACCTGCACGTGCAGGTGCGAACCCTGCCGCTGCAGGCGTGAGGGCAGCGGGATGCCGAGCAGTTCGGCGGCGGTCGCATGCGAGCCGAGGGCGTCCGGCCGGCACAGCTGCAGCGCCTCGAGGCGTTCGCGCAGCGAGAGCCAGCGCGCATCAGCCCATGCCGCCACCTCGCGCGGTCGCGTCACTGCCGGAAGGACGCGGGCTCCGCGGACGGGGCGACGGTTCTCCGCCGAACGCGCGAGGCTGTATGCGGAAACGCCGGCGATGTCGGCTCCTGCAGGCCGCGCCACCAGGGGAACCGCCCGCACCTCCGTGCCCCGGCGCAGGTACAGGGGCAGAGGGTCCGCGAGGCGGACGTCATCATCGGGCGCACCTGCGCCGCAGGGCTCGACTGCGCCCTCAGGCACGCCTGCCCCCCTCGGACCTGCCCGTGCCGTGAAGCCCGAGTGCGTCCCAGTGCCCATTCATGCCGATGCGAGTGCTGCCTGCCCGTGCGGCCCCGGGTCGGTGATCATCCATGAACCCAGAGTGCTCAGGGGAGGCTCCGGTCGGAACCGGCTGCTTCGATCTGTGGATGGGCATCCGCTGTCCACAGGGCGATCGTGCACACGGTCGGACGCTCCCAGCACCCTCCTGTGACGCACAGTGCTCGTGCCTGAACCACATCCCCCAACTGCCCCGCGTCCCCCCCCCACCACCGAAACGCCCAGTGAGCACTTTCTGTCGGATTCAGGCAGCGAATCCGACAGAAAGTGCTCACTGGGCGGATGGGTCAGACCGTCCAGTCCTCCAGGGCGCCCGCGCGAGCCCAGAAGTGGAGCTCGTACACCGTCGCGCGGCGGAAGGCCTCCTCCATGCGCGCTCGGATGTCCGGACCGGCCGCCGCTGCCAGCCGCTCGTAGACCGCCACGGCCTCCTCTGCGGCATGATCGAACTCCTCGGAGTCGTACATCTCGATCCATGCGGAGTAGGGGTTCGCAGCGGACCCTCCCACGTTCTCCGCCGCCTCGGATGCCCGCGCCGTCAGCACCTTGCCCATGTGCGCATAGATCCAGAAGCACGGCAGAATCGCCGCGACCCCGACCTCGTAGGGCTCCGTCGCTGCCGCTGCCACCAGGTACGACGTGTACCCGAGCGTCGTGGGACCCGGCACCGCCGCACCGTCCGGAGCGAGCTCTGCCGCCAGCTCCGCGAATCGCGCGTCCGCCAGCAGATCGGCCTGCATCGCCTCCTCGTCCGCAATGGCACCGGCGGCCGAGGAGCTCCAGAACCGCGCCTCCTCCCGGACCGGCGCCTTCGCCGCGAGCAGGCTCATCGCCCGTGCATAGCCCTCCAGGTAGATCCCGTCCTGGAGGATGTAGTTGACGAAGCTCCTCGGCTCCAGCGAGCCCGCGAGCAGCTCGCTCAGGAAGTCGAGGCCTTCGATCGCGGTGAGCGTCTCCCCCACCGAGTCCCAGACCCGCTGCGAGTGCTCTCCTGCGTGGTACGTCCTCATCGTGCGTCCTCTCTCGTCTGTGTGCCCGCGCGCTCTCCCTCGACGCACGGGCACGTGCTGAACAGCGGATCTCGGTGCGCAGGCTCACGGCGTACGGCAGCGCCTTCATTGCGTCCGGCGGCATCGCGCGCGAACGGCTCAGCGCCGCGGCAGGTCCACGAGGTGGTCGACGGGCCCGTGCGCTCCCGCGGGATCGCGCATGAGCTGCCACCGCGCGCCCGAAGCCAGCGCCCGTGCCAGATAGTCGAGCCCGGCGCCCACGACGGCGGCGAGCTCCTCCGGTGCCCGCGGATCGCGCCCAGCCCGCACGCTCGCAGCCGCCTCGGCCGTGATCGCCGCCGAGAGCGTGCACCCCGTGCCGTGCGTGTGCGCGGTCGCCACCTTCGGGTGGCGGAACTCGCGCAGGAGCACATCGCCGCGGCGCTCCCAGGCGCCGCGGGCGGCATCAGCCTGAGCGGCGGCGCCTCCCGCGGCATCACCACCGTCGGCTCCGGTCTCATCCGCCCGCACCGCGAGGACGTCGAGCAGCTCCTCACCGGACATGTGCCCGCCCTTGAGCAGCACCGCGCGCGAGCCGCGGCGCACCAGCTCCACCGCCTGCGCGCGCTGCTCCTCCGCATCCGCGGCCGGGGCGGTGTCCTCGCCCAGCAGGAGGGCGGCCTCGGGCAGATTGGGCGTGATGAGATCTGCGAGCGGAGTCAGCCGCGTGCGCACCGCATCCACGGCCTCCTCCTCCAGCAGCCTGTGACCGGAGGTCGCGACCATGACGGGGTCCACGGTCAGGAAGCCGAGGTCTCGCGTGGCGGCGGCATCGGCGGCGAGCTCCACGAGCTCACGCGAGCCGAGCATGCCGGTCTTGCTCGCGTCCACCGGCATATCGTCGAGGACCGCCGCGAACTGATCCGCGACGAAGTCCGCGTCGACCGGGTACACGCGGCTCACCCCGTGCGTGTTCTGCGCGACGAGCGCCGTCACGACGGTGGTCCCGTACGCACCGCGGGCGGTGAAGGCCTTGAGATCGGCCTGGATGCCGGCCCCGCCGGAGGGATCCGTCCCGGCGATCGACAGCGCAACGGGCGGGCGCTGGGGCAGGGCGGAGAGGTAGGCGGCGCGGATATCGGCCGCCGCCCGCCGCGGATCGGCCGCCCGGCAGATCGCCGAGACGACGCAGATGCCCAGCAGCGGAGCGCCCGCGAGCTCCGGTGCGCGCTCGGCCGTGATGCCGCCGATGCCCACCGCGGGCATTCCCATCTGCGCGGCCGTACCCGCGAGGTCGGCTATCCCCTCAGGCCCCAGGCCCGCGGGCGCGCCCTCCTTGGTGGTCGTGTCATAGGCGGGTCCGATCCCCAGCAGGTCCACGAGCGCCGCACCCGTGGCGCCATCGCGCAGGGCGGCCGCGGCGGAGAACTGCGCGGGCGTCCGCGCGGACAGGCCCACGAGCGGCTCAGGCCCGAGCACGCGACGGACCTCGGTCACCGGCTCATCCGTCTGGCCCACGTGGATGTGCACCTCGTGGCCCTCCTCGCGGAGGCGACGCACCACCTCGAGGCGGTCGTCCACGAACACCGCGATCGGGGCGCCTCCCGTCGACGCCTCGTGATCGGCCACGGCCGCAAGCACCTCGCGGGTCAGCTCCTCCACCTCTGCGTCCCCGGCCTCCTTGTCCCGCACCTGCACCACGCCGACTCCCCCGGCGAGCGCAGCGGCGACGGTCTGGGCGACGGTGCGGCCCGCGGATGCGCACTGCGCGGTGTCCGTGACGAGGTAGAGGGTCCAGTCGTACGGAGCCAGCCGCGGCGGAAGGACGGTGGTGCTCATGCGGAGGGGGCCCTGTTCTGCGAGAGCGGAGCCTGCGGGAGCGGAGTGTGCGAGCCGAGGGGTGCAGGCGAGCCGGAGCCCGCCTCCCGCACCTCCGACAGCGGTGTGCGCCGGAGCCGGATGTCCGCTCCCGCGATGTCCTCCGCGCTCACCGCGTGCAGCGCATCGAGGAACTCCGTCTGGAAAGTGCCCGGACCGCCCGCGCGTGCGCCTGCCGCCGCGCCCGCCGCCGCGAAGTGCGCGTGAGCGGCGACGACCGCGTGGAAGCGGGCCCGCAGGAGGCCTGCGACTCCCGTGCCAGCGCCCGCCGGCGTCTCCCCCTCGAAGCCGCCCGCGCCCGAGGCGGACTCGCCGCGGTCAGCCGCCTGTGCCTCGGCGGCGGCCTCCTTTGCGGCGAGTTCCTCTGCAGCAGTCTCCTCTGTGACGGCGCCCAGGTATGCGGCGGTGAGCGCGCCCAGGGAGCAGCCGGTGCCCACGACGAGGGGCATGAGGCGATGGCCGCCCGCGATGCGCGCGATGAGCGCTTCCCCGTCCTGGACCGCCACGACCGCGTCCACCGGGCCCGAGACCGCGATGACGGCACCCGTGCGCGCGGCGAGCTCCGCGGCCGGGGCGAGGACGTCGTCCACCGTGTCGATCGACTCGATTCCCCGCCCGCCGGCGCCGGTGCCTGCCAGCCCGGCGATCTCGGAGGCGTTGCCGCGGATGGCGGTCGGCCCGGAGTCCGCGAGGCGGCGGATGTGCATGGAGCGGTGGTCGGCCGCGCCCAGGGAGACGGGGTCGAGCACCCAGGGCGTGCCGAGCGCGTTCGCGGTCCGGACGGCCGCATCGGCGGCGAGGAGCTGATGGCTGGTCGCGGTGCCGAAGTTCACGAGGACCCCGCCTGCGAGCGCGGCGAACTGCGCGGCGTCCGCCTCATGGTCGAGCATCGCGGGCGAGGCTCCTGCGGCCAGGAGCACGTTCGCGCTGAACTGCTGGACCACCGTGTTGGTGATGCACTGGACCAGGGGCACCGAGGCGCGGACCCGTTCGAGCGAGGCCGCGGCGAGCGCGGAACTCGATGCGGCGGCCGATTCGGCGGCCGCTGCGGTGGATCCAGCGCCCGCGGCCTGTGCCGCGGACTGCCCGGAGGATGGATCTGAGACGTCGACGCCTGTCATGACGATCCCTTCGCTAGTGCTGGCTAGATCAGGTTCGATGGGTGTGTTCTCAGCCCGTCCCCGCTGCGGGCCCGGCGCGGTCGGCCGGGCTGCCCTCTCCGCCTGCACGAGCCGGAGATGCGGGGGTGAGCACCCCATGTCACTGCCCGCCACTGTAGCCCGCGGGTCGGGGGCCCGTCACACCGGGCCGTCGCGGCGAAGCGGTGGGCCGTCGCGGGTGCCGGGCGGGCGCGGGCACGCACGAGACCGATGCCGGCCGGCACCTCGGCGCCGCCTATCATCGAGGCAGTGCCAACGGCCCGCACGACCGGGCCCGAACGACGTGACCGGGAGGTCCCCCATGCCAGAGGTCGGATTCGCGCGGCTGAACCCCCTCGAGGGCTCCTTCGCGGCCATGATGGAGCTCGAGATGATCGACGAGAACATCTACCGGGCCGGGTACGTGTTCGACGAGCCCTATGCCCTCTACGGCGGACAGGTCGCGGCGCAGTCCCTCCGTGCGGCGGGGCTCACAGTGGAGGCGGAGCGGCGGCCGCATTCGCTGCACGGGTACTTCCTGCGGCCGGGCAACGCCTCCCAGCCCACCGTCTTCCAGGTGCACCGCGACCGCGACGGGCGCTCGTTCTCGGCCCGGCGCGTCGTGGCCCTCCAGGGCGGGAAGGTCATCTTCAACATGGCCTGCTCGTTCGCCGCTCCCTTCGAGAGCCCGGAGCGCTCCGAGCCCATGCCCGTCGCCGAGGCGCCCATGGGCTCGGTCTCCCCCCTCCCCCGCATGTTCGGGTTCGAGGCGCGGCTGACCGAGCAGGTGCATACGGCACCGGACTACCCGCTGCGGTTCTGGGCGCGGTGCACCGAGGACCTCGGCGATCCGGCCGAGGACCAGCTCCTGCACCTGTGCGCACTCACCTACCTGTCCGACATCTCCAGCGGAGTGGGCGCGTGGAACACGGAGGAGTTCCGCTCCGATTCGAGCCTCGACCACGCGCTGTGGTTCCACCAGGATGTCGACATGAACGCCTGGACGCTCATGGACCTGCATCCGGAGTCCGTCTCGCACGGCCGCGGCCTCTACCGCGGCAGGCTGGGCACGGAGGCCGGCGTCCAGGTCGCGACGATCGCGCAGGAGACCCTGTTCCGGCCTGTCCGCAGGGACTGAGCCGGCGGACGGGCCGGATCGCCGAGGCCGGGTCGGAACCGGCGCAGAGTCCCGGGCGCTGAGTCGGCAGACGGGCCGGGCCCGCGGGAAGGCCGGTTCAGCACCGGCGCTGGGTCACAGCGACTCCAGGTAGAACAGCACCGCCCGGACCCGTCTGCTGTGCCCGTCCGCCGGGTCCAGCCCCAGCTTGTCGAAGATCGAGCCCACCGCCTTCTCGACGGAGCTCGTGGAGAGGAACAGCCGCGAGGCGATCGTCGGGTTCGACCGTCCCTCGGCCATCTCCGCGAGGACCTCCCGCTCGCGCTCGGTCAGCGCGTCGAGCGCGCTGGGCCTCTGCGGCTGGGCGAGCAGCTGCTGGATGACGCTGGGGTCGACTGCCGTGCCGCCCGCGGCCACCCGCCCGATCGAGTCGAGGAACTCGTCGATGTCCGTGACCCGGTCCTTGAGCAGGTACCCCACGCCGGAGGTGTGGGTGGACAGCAGCGTGACGGCGTAGTCGCGCACCACGTACTGGGAGAGGACGAGGACGCCCATCTCCGGGTGGTCGCGCTTGATCTCGATCGCCGCGCGCAGCCCCTCGTCCGTATGGGTGGGCGGCATGCGCACGTCGACGATCGCGAGTGCGGGCCGCTCCCGCCCGACGGCGTGACGCAGCTGATCCGCATCCTCCACCGCGGCGATGACGCGGTGGCCCTCATCCTCGAGGAGCCTGCGCAATCCCTCCCGCAGCAGGATCGAATCGTCCGCGATCGCGATGCTCAGGCCGTGTTCGCTCATCTGCCCATCCTCGCACCCGGGCGTCCGCGCGTCCGGGTCTCGTCGTGCTCACTCATAGGGGATCTCCGCCGTGACGACGGTGGGGCCGCCCGCGGGACTGTTCACGCTGAACGCGCCGTCCAGGGCCTCGACCCGTCTGCGCAGCCCCTGCAGTCCAGAGCCCTGCGGGTCCGCGCCGCCCCGGCCGTCATCGCTGACCACGAGCCTCACCAGCGGCATCCCGGCGGTCGTCACGGTCTCGAGCGTGAGTCTGACGGCGGTGGCCCCGGCGTGCTTGACGGTGTTGGTGACGGCCTCCCGGGCCACGAAGTAGGTCGCCGATTCCACCTCGGGAGCCGGACGGGAGGTGAGAGAATCGTGCAGCTCCACCGGGAGCAGGGAGTTCTGAGCGACCACGGTGAGCGCCTGATTGAGGCCGAGGTCATCGAGCGCGGCCGGATAGATGCGCCAGGCCACCTGCCGCATCTCCTCGATGAGCTCCTGTGACTGCGTGTGGGCGCGCTCCAGCAGCTCTGCGACCCGCTCCGGGTCCTGACTGCGCCGCGCGCGGGCGAGCAGCATCGACAGCGAGATGGTGTGCTGCTGGACCCCGTCGTGGAGATCTCGCTCGATGCGCCGCCGCTCGTCGTCGATGGCCCGCACCACGCCCCGGCGCGTGGTGATGAGCTGCCCGATCCAGTCCTCCACCGTCCCGGTCCTCTCCACCGTGGAGGTGCGGCGGACCCATCGTTCCGTCAGCCATGCGGTGCCCTCGGCGGCGAGCCATGCCGCGCCCCCGGATGCCAGCACGAAGACCCATCCCGAGAGCCACAGGGGCTGGTAGATGGTCCACACCGCGAAGTCGAGGACGATCATGGACAGCGGACCCGCCACCAGCAGCTGTGTCAGCACGGCGAAGACCGTGCCCATGAGCTGGAGCGTCATGTGCAGGGCGAGGTAGCCGCCCACGATGCTGATGAGCGCCTGCCCGGCGAGGCTCAGCGGCCGTGGGGGCGGATCGGTGTGCGCCGAGGCACCGGGGGCGGGGTGCTCAGGCGCGGAACCTTCGCTCCCCTCCACCACGCGGAGCCGATAGAACCGCTCGAGGCGGCGCCGGTCCCACCGCTGGACCTTCACGGCGAAGCCCGGGCTCCAGCGCAGGACGACGAGGGCGGCGAACAGCATGAGCCCGTAGGCGAACCCCAGCAGGGTCCCGGCCGTGCGCAGGCCCGCTCGCCGGAGCAGCCGATACGACTCGACACCGGTCTCGCGCATCGCGGCGGGCGGGCGTGTGCTCATGGACTTCACCCTAGGGCGGGGTGCACGGGCCCTCAATAGGGAGGACCGCACCCCCGTTCCGGTCTGCCGTAAGTCTGCGCTGCGGCCGTCTGCGGCCCTCGTGAAGTCAGCACCGTTCTGGGCAGGAGCGCCGAATTCTAGCGTGGAAGACGTTCCTCCGACGCGTCCGTCGGCCGTCCCCGCAGAAAGCACAGACATGAGTCTCCCGACCCTCCATGCACACTCCGACCGCATCCGCCCGGCTGCGGACGGCCCCGCGCTCCGGGTCCTCGTGGTCACCGAGTCGTTCCTCCCCCAGACCAACGGGGTGACGGCCTCGGTGTGCCGCGTCCTGGAACACCTGCGGGAGGCGGGCCACACCGCCGAGGTGATCGCCGCCTCGGGCCCCGACTGCTACGCCGGTGCCCGCGTGCGCACCGTGCCCGCCGCTCCCCTGCCCGGCTATCCGGGGTTCCGGGTGGGACTGGGCAGCCGCCGGAGGATCGCGGCGATCATGGAGGACTTCCGCCCGGACGTCGTGCATCTGGCCTCGCCGTTCATGCTGGGAGCCGCCGCCGCACGTGCGGCCCGGACGCTGGGCGTCCCCACGGTCGCCGTGTACCAGACGGATCTCATCGGGTTCGCCCGCCGCTACGGCTTGGCCGCCGCCGTGCCCGCCCTGGAGCGGCAGGTGCAGCGCATCCACTGCTCGGTGGACCGCACGCTCGCACCCTCCACCGCGAGCCTCGCCCAGCTGGCGGAGCTCGACGTCCCCTCCGTGCATCGCTGGGGGCGCGGCATCGACCTCGAGCGCTTCTCTCCCCGCCTGCGGAGGCCGGCGTCCGCGTGGCTGCCCGCATCCGAGGGAGCCCTGCCCGAGGAGCCGGTCGTCCTGGGCTATGTGGGCCGCCTGGCGAAAGAGAAGAACCTCGAGCATCTTGCGGCGATCCAGGACCTCCCCGGCACCCGGCTGGCGATCGTGGGCGATGGGCCGCTGCGGCCCCGGCTGGAACAGGCGCTCGACCGCGCGACCTTCCTGGGCGAGAGGTCCGGACAGGAGCTCGCCCGGATCATGGCTTCCCTGGACGTCTTCGTCCATCCGGGCGCGGAGGAGACGTTCTGCCAGTCCGCGCAGGAGGCCCTGGCCTCCGGCGTGCCCGTCGTGGGACCGGCCTCGGGCGGCCTGCTCGATCGGGTGCGGCACGGTTCCACCGGCCTGCTCTATGCGCCCGACGACCGTGCGGGCCTGCGCGGCGCGGTCACCGCGCTGCTGGATCCTGCGACCCGCCGGCGCATGGCGGAGGCGGCCCGGCCCAGCGTCGAGGACCGCTCGTGGCACGTGGTGAACGCCGAGCTGATCCGCCACTACCGGGCGGTGGTGCGCGAGTCCCCGCTGCGGACTCTGCCTCTGTGCAGGGCATCATGAGCGCCGCACTGGAATCCGTGCTGGAGTCCGCGGGACCGCTGTCCTATTTGCTGGCGGCCCTCCTCGCCGCACTGCCCTTCGGCCCCGGCGAGGCGACGGCGCTGACCGGCGGTCTGCTCACGACCGGTCCCGCCCTCGACGCCCGGATCATGGTCCCGGTGCTGGCGCTGGGGGTCTTCCTCGGTGATCTGGCGGTCTTCCTGACCGTGCGCAGGGCCGTGCCCGGAGTGCTGCGGCGCTGGCTGCCGCGGGCCTCGGCGGCGCTCAGCGTCCGCCGGGGCTCCGAACCAGCGAGCGCCACACCAGCGAGCACCGAGCCTGCGGGCTGCCGGGCCGAGGGCGGCGGGTTCGACGGCTGCCGGACCGAGGGCGGAGACCCGCACGCGAGCGGAGATCGGCGCGCGCCGCGGTGGGTGCACTTCGCCGTGCTGGGCGCGCGGTTCGTGCCCGGCGGTCGCACTCCCGCGACCGCACTTGCCGCGGCCTCAGCGCTGGAGCTGCGCCGGTACCTCGGGCTGAGCGCGGTGAGCGCCGGGCTCTGGGCACTGGTCTGGGTGAGTGCCGGACGTGCGCTCGGGGCGGCGGGGACGCCGCTCGGCCCCCTGCTCCTGAGCGCGGTGCTGGTTCTCGCCGTCCTCACCGCAGGCATCCACGCGCACCGGCGCAGGCTCGCACGCACCGCGGCCGCCTCGGGCTCCGCCATCGCCGAGGCGGCGAGCGCGGCCACACGCGCAGCGGGCGAGAACGCGCGCGCTGAGGGGACGAACCACCTCACCGCCCGCGCGGTCCCACGCACGGCGGGAACGCGCCCGACCGACACCGACCACCACCTCACCTCACCTCGGAAGGACACCTCATGGACACCGTTCTGAGCCTCCTCGAAGCCGGCATCACTTCGCCGTGGTTCCTGCTCGTGCTGTTCCTGGCCGTCGCGGTCGATGCAGTCGTCCCCGCGGTTCCGGCCGAGACGCTTCTCATCACGGCCGGCACGTATGCGGCTGCGGGCGCTGTCGAGCTGGTCCCCACGATCCTCGCCGCGACGCTCGGCGCGCTCGTCGGCGACACCGCGTGCCACCACATCGGCCGTGGGGCGCATGGGACTTCGCGGCACCTGCGTCGGTTCCGAGGGGGCGAGAGGGCCTTCGAATGGGTCCGCCGCGCGCTGCTCAGCCGAGGCGGGTCCGTCATCATCACGGCTCGCTTCATGCCGGGCGGGCGCACCCTCGCGACGTTCGCCTCCGGGTACACGCAGTATCCACGGAGGAGGTTCGCGGTGTACGCGGCGATCGGCGGTCTGCTCTGGTCGGTCTGCATCGGCGGGATCGGATACCTGGGCGGTCTCGCCTTCGCCGAGCGGCCGCTGCTGGCCGTCGCGGTCGGACTCACGGCTGCGGTTCTCATGAGCGGAGTCATCGAGCTCGTGCGCCGGGTGATCGCCGGGCGGAGAGCCGCGGCGTGCGGTCAGGACCGGGTACGCCGCACCGAATCGCACGCCCGGCACGCCTCGGACCAGGGCGAACAGCAGGATGCGCGGCATGGGACGCTCTCGGAATGCCGGTGAAGAAGGCGACTCCGACAGTTACTCCATCACACTCTCTCAGTTACTCTGTCAAGCTCTATCAGCGCCTGATAGAGCTTGACAGAGTAACTGAGAGAGTGCGCCGGGGCCGCGCAGGGCCCTCAGACCGGACGTCACTCCGGCGAGGCCCTCAGCCGCACGGGCGCCCTCAGCCCCGGCTGGAGACGAACACCTGCGCGGCGGCTGCCGTGCCCAGGCTGGTGGCCTCGCTCCCGGCGGGAGTGACGGGGAAGGACCCGGAATACGGCTCGCCATGCCCCACCTCGAGCACGGCCCCCACCGTGATCCCGCGCGAGGCGAGGAACTTCAGCAGCGCGGAATCCGCATCGGAGATCCTCTCCACCACGACGCGCGTCCCCGGCTCCGCGTCCGCAAGCGCAATGGCCTCAGGCCGTTCCACCCGCCCCTCCGCATCCGGGATGGGGTCTCCGTGCGGATCACGGGCAGGGCTGCCCAGGAGCTGATCGATCCGGTCGATCATGAGATCGGAGACGGCGTGCTCGAGGTGCTCGGCCTCGTCGTGGACCTCGTCCCAGCCGTAGCCGAGCGTCTGCACGAGGAACGTCTCGATCAGCCGGTGCCGGCGCACCATGGCGACCGCACTCCGCCGCCCCGCCTCCGTGAGGGAGACTCCGCTGTACGGCTCGTGCACCACGAGCCCCTGCTCGACGAGCTTGGGCAGCGCGCCGGAGACGGTCGAGAGCCGCAGCCCCACCCGCTCCGCGATGAGACTCGGGCTGGTGGGCGCGTCCGACCATTCCTGCAGGTTCCAGATGACCTTGAGATAGTTCTGGGTGCTGACGGAGAGACCGGCGACAGACATGCCGTCAGCCTATCGGGCGCACGCACTCCCCTCCGAAGGACTCAGGTCAGATCGGCGGCGCCGCCGGAGAGCCCGTCCGCCACACCGCCCTGGAGCCCGTCGTCCTCGGCCTTCTCCTCGTCCTCGGCCTTCTTCCGTTCCGCCTCCTCGGCGGCCTTCTCCTCCTCGGCGGCGTTCTCCTCGGCGGCCTTCTTCTCCGCCTCGAGGTCCCGGCCGTCCTGGATCTCCTTCGCGGTGGTGCGCACATCGCCGAAGGCCGCGTAGAACGCGTCGCCCGGGCACGAGGTCGTCCCCAGATCGCGATGGCCCACGATCGCGTCGATCCGCTCCCCCGCCACCGTCGCCTTCCCGTCCGCGGAGACGCCGTCCTTCCCGAGCTTCCACGCGATGGCGGAGCTCACGGCATCGAGAGTCTCCTGCGGAGGGGCCTTCTCGTCGAACGAGCCGAGCACGGAGATGCCGAACGTGCCGGTGTTGTAGCCCGCGGCATGCGCGCCCACGACGGCCTTGTCGACACCGCCGGCCCGGCCCTCCCAGAGCCTGCCGTACTTGTCCGCGAGCACGTTGTAGCCCACATCGGCCCACCCGCGGCCATTCACGTGGAACGCGTAGATGCCGCGCAGGATCGCGGGGACGTCCTCCTGCGAGTAGTCGTTCTGACCGTCCGTGTGGTGGATGACCGCCGCGGAGACCTTCGAGGCGACGTCCGGGCTTCCCTTCTTCAGGCTCTCGTCCGCGCCCCAGGACTTGCGGGAGCGGATCTCCGGCTTCTTCGCCTCGGTCTTCGCGACGTTCTGCACCGAGGCACCCTCTCCCGCCGGGCGGTGGACGGCGTGCTCCGCGGATGTTCCCGGCGCGGCGTCCTGCATGCCCGCCTGCGCCTCGCCCTCCGCGCTCGCGGCTGCGGCTGTGCCCTGTGCGCCCGAGGCCGCGGCAGCGCACTGCGGGCACGTGCAGCCGCCCGTGGTGCAGGTCCGCCCGGAGTTCGCGCGGGCAGTGACGTTCGCCGCCCCCTGCACTCCCACGTCCTCGGAACCACCCGCGCCCCCGGACTCGCCGGAACCGCCGGCAGTCTCCTCCGAGGCGCTGCTCGCAGGGATCTCCGCCGGCGGATTGTCACGGATCGCCTCGGCGTCGGAGGCCAGTCGTTTGGGATCGACGAGGACCATCCGGGTGTGCTCCGGCGCGCCCTGTTCGCCCAGAATCCGGAGCTGCAGGCTCTCCGCGTCTGCGACGTAGAAGGGGTCCGTACCCGGCTTCCCCTCGTCGCCGGCGTCCTCGACATGGACATGGCGCCAGTCCGACCAGCCGTCCTCGGTCCTGGTCCTGATCTCGAACTCGACCGCGGCATAGTCGTCGAAGACGAGACCGACGACCCCGGGGGCGTCCGCGGGCAGGTCGACCTCATCGGAGAGCGCGGCGATCGCGATGCCGTCCTCGGTCAGCTCGGTCACCGAGCCGGCGGGTGCGGGCGCTTCCTCCTGCGCCATCGTGGAGGCCTGGAAGCCCCCGCTCAGGTCGCCTTGGGAGGACTCCTGCACATGCTGGGCGACGGACTGCGTGAATGCGGCCGAGGTCGCCGCATAGGAATCGGGTGCGCGCAGCAGCGGTGCCAGATTCCGGGTCTGCGGCTGCGCCTCGGCGGCCGCAGCCGTCGCCGAGGAGCTCGACCGGGCACCGGGCAGGCCCAGACCGTCCTCGCTCACGTCCACGAGGTCTGCTTCCGTGACCTCGGTGCGATCTGCCGCGACGGCGGCACCGGCCACCAGGCCCAGCGCCGATGTGAGCACCACGGCAGTGCCGCATGCCGCGGCCGTCTTGAGTCCATTCTTCATGCGCGAACCTCTGCGTATCGGGGAAGTGACGATGCGCGCAGTGCGGATTGTGCGATCACCGCACGGCGCGCATCCGGGTTCTTGCCGGACCTCGGTCCGCCAGTCATGCTCGCACGGATCGGCTCCCGCGCAGCGCTGCCACGCGGGGCTCCGATGCATACAGCGCTGATGCGCCCGTGGAACCCCGTCGCAGTATCGACACAGTAACTCAGGTGTTTTGTTCAAACAACACAAAAGTTGCGCAATTGATTGCGAACGGCGAGGCGAAGGTTCACCGAAAGCAGGACGCCCGCCTCACGCACGCTCACCCGGAATCCGCCGAAAGGCGTGGGCATATGTGCGAGAAGCGGGCGTCCTGGACGAACCGGTCACGCCTCCAGCAGCGTGAGGAGATGGCGGTTGCGCATGCGGATGAGTCGGCGCAGGTAGGGCATGAGCACCGCACGCTCAACCAGCCGGCCTCCCAGAGGCGCACTCAGCGCCACTCGATCGAGCATCCGCGTGCCCCCGCCCTCCGGCTCGAAGATGTGCTCATGGCGGAAGGAGCGAAAAGGTCCCGCAACCTGCGCGTCCACGAAACGGTGAGGGGCTTCGAGCACCTCGATCCTGGAGGTCATCGTCCACATCACTCCGAAGTGACGCGCCCGCCACGTGACGGACTCACCGCACGTGATCTGGCCCGATGTCACCCCCGCCACCGCTCGCTCTCCCGAGCGGGTCATGGACGACAGATGCGCGTCGATGCTCAGGGACACCTCGCAGAGACGTTCCGGACTGTGCCGGCTGTGCGTAACCAGCTCGAAGTGCGCAGTCACCGGCGCCCCCAGATCACTTCACGTGGTAGTTGGGAGCCTCGACCGTCATCTGGATGTCGTGCGGGTGGCTCTCCTTGAGCCCCGCGGTCGTGAGCCGCACGAAGCGGCCGCGCTCCTTGAGCTCGGGGATGGTGCGCGCGCCGACGTAGAACATCGTCTGGCGCAGACCGCCGGTGAGCTGGTTCGCAACCTGGCGCAGCGGACCCCGGTAGGCGACCCGGCCCTCGATGCCCTCGGGGATGAGATCCGTGTCCGTGGCGACGTCGGCCTGGAAGTAGCGGTCCTTGGAGTACGACTTCCCCTTGCGCGGGGCCATGGCGCCCAGCGAACCCATGCCGCGATAGGCCTTGTACTGCTTGCCGTTGACGAGGATGAGGTCGCCGGGGCTCTCCGCCGTGCCCGCGAACAGGGAGCCGAGCATGACGGAGTCGGCACCGGCCACGAGCGCCTTGCCGATGTCGCCGGAGTACTGGAGGCCGCCGTCGCCGATCACGGGCACGCCCGCGGCACGCGCAGCCTGCGCCGCGAGATGGATCGCCGTCACCTGAGGCACGCCCACACCGGCGACCACGCGCGTGGTGCAGATGGAGCCGGGCCCCACACCCACCTTGATGGCATCGGCCCCGGCATCGATGAGGGCCTGCGCGCCCTCCGTCGTCGCGACGTTGCCCCCGATCACCTGGACGTCCCGGAACGCGGGATCGGTCTTGAGGTGGCGGATCATGTCCGTCACACCGCGGGCGTGCCCGTTGGCGGTGTCGACGACGAGCACGTCCACCCCGGCCTCGGCGAGCAGACCGGCGCGCTCGAAGGCGTCGCCGTAGAATCCGACGGCCGCGCCCACGAGGAGGCGGCCCTGCCCGTCCTTCGCCGCGAGCGGGTACTCCTCGCGCTTCACGAAGTCCTTGACGGTGATGAGCCCTCGCAGCACATTGCCCTCATCGACGAGGGGCAGCTTCTCGATCTTGTGCTCGGCGAGGATCCGGTAGGCCTCCTCGCGGCCCACCCCCACCAGCGCGGTGTGCAGCGGGCTGGTCGTCATGTGCTCGCCCACGGTGGCCGTGGCGAAGTCCGCATGGGGGATGAAGCGCAGGTCGCGGTTGGTGATGATGCCCACAAGCACACCGCCCTCGTCGACGACCGGCAGGCCGGAGATGCGGTACTGGCCGCAGATCTCGTCGAGCTCCGCGATCGTCCGGTCGGGCGTGATCGTCACCGGGTTGTCGATCATCCCCGATTCGGAGCGCTTGACGTAGTCGACCTCCTCAGCCTGGTCCTCCTTGGACAGGTTGCGGTGGATGATGCCCATTCCGCCGATCCGGGCCATCGCGATCGCCATCCGCGATTCCGTCACGGTGTCCATCGCGGCGGAGACGAGCGGGATGCTGATGCTGAGCTCCCGCGTGAGCCGCGTGGCGGTCGAGGCCTCGGACGGGATCACGTCCGTTTCGCCGGGGAGCAGGAGGATATCGTCGTAGGTCAGACCCGTGAGCCCGAACGGATCTCCCCCCGCCGCCGCTGCCGCATGGCCCGTGTGATCTTCCGCCATCTCTCCCTCTCCGCGCAGTGTGGTGCCGGCCGCGGGAACCGCTTCTCCGCCCGGCGTCGACCGTGCCCTCCATGGTACTCCGCACGAGGGCCCCGCCGGGCATGAGAGCCGTCACCCGGACGGAGCCGCGCAGCGGGCGGGCAGCAGCTGCTTCACCGCAGCCCGCCGCAGAGGCGCGCGCCAGGGCCTCCCGCAGCGGACCGCCCGGAGAGCCCGCACTCACCGCCTTCAATGTTTGCCATGCAAAACTCAATTGCTTGTACGGCAGTAGACACCCGCCCGGCGGCAGTGCTAGAACTAGATATCGCGCTTCGAGAGCGCACGGAACACAACATCTGGTGGTTGAGGATCAAGAGCCCTGCCAGGGAGGAGAGCGGGAAAGTGCAGACGGACAACCGCAGCAGGCCCATACCGGTCCGCGAGCTGTCGAGCGGGGAGTCAGCGGACCTGGTGTTCTTCTCCAGCGTCTCCGAGAACACGCGGCGCTTCGTCGAGAAGCTCGCACGCCCGGCCGTGCGCATCCCACTGCGGCCCAGGCCGGAGGGCATGATCCGGGTCTCTCGGCCCTATGTGCTCGTGGTGCCCACGTACGGCGGAGGAGCACGCTCCGGAGCGGTCCCCAAGCAGGTGATCGCTTTCCTCAACGACCCCGTCAACCGGGCGCTGCTGCGCGGGGTGATCACGGCGGGGAACACCAACTTCGGTGAGCACTACTGCCTCGCCGGACCCGTGATCTCCGCGAAATGCCGCGTGCCGGAGCTCTACCGCTTCGAGCTGCTGGGCACGCCTCACGATGTCGCCCGCGTCGACGAAGGCCTGTCCCTGTTCTGGGCGGAGCCGCCCTCGACACCCGCACACTCCTGAAAGGAACCCCATGACCACGCCCACCTCACTCCTCAGGTCCTCCGTCACTCCTCCCGGATACAGGCGCGACCCTGCCGCCCGCCTGCGCCCGATCAACTGGAACCGGGTCTCCGATGAGAAGGATCTCGAGGTCTGGAACCGCCTCACCGCCAACTTCTGGCTGCCGGAGAAGGTCCCGCTGTCCAACGACCTCCCGGCCTGGCGCGGCCTCTCCGCCCCGGAGCGCACGTTGACGATGCGCGTCTTCACGGGGCTGACGATGCTCGACACGGTCCAGGCCACGGTCGGGGAGATCTGCCAGATCCAGGACGCACGCACCGAGCACGAGGAGGCGGTCTACACCAACATCGCGTTCATGCAGTCGGTTCATGCCCGCTCCTACTCCAGCGTGTTCTCCACGCTGACCAGCACACCGGAGATCGACGACGCCTACCGCTGGGCGGTGGGCAACGACCTGCTCCAGCGCAGGTGCAAGGCGGTGCTCCAGCACTACTGCGGGGACGACCCGCTCAAACGCAAGGTCTCCTCCACGCTGCTGTCGTCCCTGCTGCTCTACGCGGGCTTCTACCTGCCCCTGCACTTCTCCGTGCACGCCACCCTGACGAACACGGCGGACATGATCCGGCTCATCCTCCGCGACAAAGCGGTCCACGGCTACTACTCCGGCTACAAGTACCAGCGCGGTCTCGAAGCGCACGGCCCCGAACGGCAGGAGCACATGCGTGAGTTCACCTTCGCCCTGCTGGAACAGCTCTACGAACTGGAGCTCGAATACTCCGGTGAGCTGTATGAGCCTCTCGGGCTCATGGACGACGTGTCCGCATTCGTCCGCTACAACGCGAACAAGGCTCTCATGAACCTGGGGTACCCGGCGCGGTTCGCCACCGAGGAGACAGCGGTCAGGCCCGAGATCCTCGCGGCCCTCTCGCCCGGCGCGGACGAGAACCACGACTTCTTCTCAGGGTCCGGCTCCTCCTATGTCATCGGCACAGCGGTGGACACAAGTGACGAGGACTGGGATTTCTGAATCGCCGATCCCATCCGCCGCTCGACGCGGACCGCCGGTTGACCTGAAGCTGTGGGCACGTGCCCACACATCCCACCGCCCCTACCGATTCAGAGACACTGAGGATTCTCTGAGGACTCTCCCCTACCGTCGTGGATCATGGATCATCGTGACGGGAAGAACCTCCGGCCCGAGGCGCAGCCCGGGGCTCAGTCCGCGTCCCGCTCCGGGCAGCCCCGCCGAATCTCCGCCGGGGCCGACCAGGTGAGACTCTCACTCTCCCAGACCTCGACCGAACCCGTCCCCCGTCGCCGCCGGCGCCACGAGGCGCCCGCCCATGAGCCCGAGCCGCAGGACTTCACCGCCGCCCCGGAGATGCTGGGCGAGCGCGTCCGCCTCGAGCAGCTGAGCGAGGACCATGCCGCGGACCTCGCCGAGGCAGCGGGCCGGCTCGGCGATGTCTGGGTCACCTCGATCCCGGCCCCGGGGGGCGTCCCCGCAGAGATCGCCCGGCGGCTCGAGGAGCAGAGCGCGGGCCGCATGGCCCCGTTCGCGGTGGTGGACGCGGAATCGGGGCACGCGATCGGCATGACGACGTTCATGAACATCGACGCGGCCAATCGCCGCCTCGAGATCGGCTCCACCTGGATCGCGCCCGCGGCCCAGGGCGGGAGCATCAATCCGGAGATGAAGCTCATGCTCCTCACGCGCGCCTTCGAGGAGCTCGGCTGCATCGCGGTGGAGTTCCGGACCCACTTCCACAACCACCGCTCACGGCGTGCCATCGAGAGGCTCGGCGCCAAGCAGGACGGCATCCTCCGCAGCCACCAGATCCACCGCGGCGTCCTGCGCGACACCGTCGTCTACTCGATCACGGCGGCGGAATGGCCCGCGGTCCGGCTGGGACTGGAGCATCGACTCGACGGCTCGCACGGCTGAGCGCGCACCGCGCAGTCGGCCGCAGTCACACGTCCGCGTAGTACTGCGCGGCCGTGAAGACGTTGTCCGCGTACTCCTGTGACGCGTTGTAGGCGAAGACCGCGGAGAGCCAGTCCTCGTCCCGTGTGAGATCGCGGTCCCCGCTGCACAGATAGCGGGCGGTCGTGAACGCCGCGTCGTCGATCGAGTGCGGGTCCGGCGCTCCCGTCCCGCGCGCATCGACGCGGTACCGCTCCCATGTCTGCGGGATGAACTGGAGCGGACCCACGGCACGGTCGTACTCCGTGTCCCCGTCGAGCGCGCCGCCGTCGGTGTCCGGGATCCGCGCCGTAGGGCCCTCACCGTCGAGCCGGATCCCGATGATGGCGGGGCGGGCCACACCGTCCGCGTCGACCTCCGCACCGCTGATCGTGCCGTGGCGGCTCTCCACCCAGCCGATCCCGGCGATCGTGTTCCACCCGACCCCGCAGGAGGGATAGGTGGACTTCGCCCATTCCGCAGCACCGGCGTAGGCGGCGAGCGCCCGCGCACCGATCCCCGTGCGCGTGCTCAGCTCCTCAGCCCACTCACCGGCCACCGCGAACTCCGCTGCGGGCGAGCCGGCGGCGGGAGGCGGGCCGGCGGCCGAGGCGCCACCGTCCTCCCTCTCGGCAGAGGGGTCCTGGGCCTGCACTCCCCCGAGCGCGGGGGCGGCGGGCAGCGCGGGTGAGCCCTCCGCGGGTCCGTAGTCCGCCGAGGCCGGCCCCGGCTGCCTGTCCAACGGCGCGGGAGCCGGCGTGGAGAGGAGAGACCCCAGCGCCCAGATGCCTCCGACGAGCACGAGTATGACGACGAGGGCGAGTATGCCGAGCAGTGCCGCAGTTCCGCGTCGCATCCGTCTCCGTCCCCGTCGTTCTCGTGCCTCTGCCCTCGGGTCTCCGGCCGGCAGCGATGCGCACGGCCTCCGTCCGAGGGCGCACTCACCCTACCGGCCCATCCGGAGGGACCGCTGGGAGGCCGCGGACAGCAGGCCGTCCGCGGCACGCGCACACGCTGCAGGCCGGTCGGCGCCTCGCCCGGTGCCCTGCGACGGGGAGCACCACGGCGCCTCACCCGAAGGGCGTCACCCCTCCCGGCGGGCGAAGGCGAGAGCGAACTCCTTCCGGCTGTCCGCGACAGCCTCGCGCTCGAAGGTGTTCTGCCACGTGCGGAAGAGCCGCTTCTGCTGGGCGAGCACCTCCCTGTCGGCCAGCGCCGTCTCCAGCAGGAGGGCGAGCGCACGGGACTCGGCCTCGGCGTCCGGGACGAGGGCGGTGAGGAAGCCGCACCGCTCCATCTCCTGCGCGCTGAAGCGGCGGGCGGTGAGGATCAGCTCCGCGGCCTTGGTCCAGCCCATGAGGCGGTGGAGGTTCGCGGCCTCGAGGACGGAGGGGATGCCGATGCGCACCTCGGGCATCGAGTACCACGAGCGCTCGCCGCCCACACGGAAGTCCGCGGCCGCCGCGATCTCCAGCGCTCCCCCGATGCAGTACCCCCGCAGCGCGACGGCCACCGGCACCGCGCAGGCCTTGACCGCCTCGCACACCCGCCCGAGGCGCGCGATGGTCTCCCCGGCCCGCACGGGGCTCGCGTGGTCGAACTGCGCGGTGTCCATACCCGCCGAGAAGCCCTTTTCCCCCGCCGAGGTCAGCAGCACCCCACGCACCTCGGGATCCGCCGAGGCCGCCTCGAACGCCGCGCACAGCTCCGTGAGCATGGGGGCGGTCAGAGCGTTGGCCTGGCCCGGATTGTCGAGGACGAGGGTGACGATGCCCTCGGAGCGGGACTGACGGATCATGGGGAGGGCCCTTCCTTCGCGGGAGGCCGGGGCACCGGGCGGACGGGCTCCGGCGGGCACCCTCGGCAGGTTCTCGCAGGATACGGGACGGCCGAACCTCAGACCCCGCCGAGGCACAGGCGGGTCTCGAAGACGCGCGGCTCCCAGGTGAGCGGGTCGCGGAACTCGAGCCTGCTAGCAAGCAGCTGCAGCGGCGAGGAGAGGTCATAGGGATCGGGTTCGAGGTCGACGGGATAGACCGGGTCGCCCACCAGCGGCATCCCCCAGGCATTCATGTGCACGCGCAGCTGATGCGTCTTCCCCGTGAGCGGGTGGAGTTCGAACTCGCCCACGGCACCGTCCGGATGCGTGCCCCTGTGCCCGGCAGAGCTCCCGAGGCCGCCAGGGCTCCCGCACCCGTTCTCGCAGACGCGCAGCAGCCGCGCCTCGGTCCGCGCATTGGGCGGGCCCGGCTCCTCGAGCACCTGCCGTCCGCCCTCGGGCTTGTGCAGACGGGAGACGCGGCAGGCGGCCCAGCCCGGTGCGAGCATGCGCCCGGACGCCGGTGCGAGCGCGCCTTCGGGCCCGCTGCGGCCTCGGGCACCAGCCTCGGCCCCACCCGCACCCCCGCCCTCCGGGAGCCGAGCGAGCGCACGGTAGGTCTTGCGGATGAGCCGCTCCTGGAACAGCGTCTGGTAGGCGCCGCGGGTCTCGGGCCGCCGGGACAGGACGAGCAGGCCCGCCGTCACCCGGTCGAGGCGGTGGATCGCCACGAGGTCCGGCTCATCCCGCTCCACTCGCAGGCGGGTGACGGCGCACTCGCGCACGAAGCGTCCGTTGGGCGTGCTGGCGAGGAAGTGCGGCTTGTCGACGACGAGCAGCTCCGCATCCTCGTGGACGACGCCGATCTCCACCGGCAGCCGCTCCTCCGGCGGGAAGTCGCGGTGGAAGAAGTAGAAGCCGCCGGGCACGAGCGGGCTGTCCAGGGCGACCCGGCAGCCGCTCTCGTCCGTGAGCTCGCCCGTCGTGGTCAGCGCCTCCAGCTCCGCCGCCGAGGCCTCCGGAAAGTCTCCGCGCAGCCACTCCCCCACGGTCTCCGGCGGGGTCTCGTGCGAACGCGCATGCGTCCGCGTGCCGCCGGGAGCGCGCAGGCGCTGGGCGGTGATCCCCTCGCGCGGGGGCAGAGGCGGGCGCATGACTGCGAGGCTAGCACCGCGGCAGAGCCGGCGCTGCGGCGCCGTCAGCGCCCGGCAGGAGGGGCGGCAGGCTGCGCGGCCGGGCCTCGGGACAGCCTCGCCGCCACCGGCCGCGCAGCCGCGACGAGGATCCAGAACCTCTGCCGGTTGCGCAGCCAGGTCACCACCACGAGCACTCCGGTGATGCCCACCAGGAGCAGGAAGAGGGGATCGGCGAGCGGCGCGAACACCCTGCCCAGCGCGGATTCCGCGAAGGCTCGGACCAGTGCCTCACGCGCCGGGAGGGAGAGGAGCGCGACCGGGCCGCAGAGCGCGGCGGCGGCGAGGACCGCAGCCATCAGCCGCGGAGGGACCGCAGGCGGGCGGACGCAGAGGCGGGGAGCCGAGGGGTCATCGCACGGACTGCTCATGGAAAGCGACCGTACGGATTCCCTGCCACAGACCCAAGCCGACGCACCCGCCCGCCCGCAATGCCTCACGGCCGCACGGTGAGGCCCCGGGTCACGCAGCCTGCGCCGGGGCGGCCGCCGCGACGCGGAGCTCGCCGTCTGCCGCCGTCACCGCGACGCAGTCAGCGGCGCGCAGCCGCTCGGCCATGAGGAGCTCAGCGATCCGGTCGTCGAGCTCGCGCTGCAGCACCCTCCGCAGCGGCCGTGCTCCGTACTCCGGCTCCCAGCCGCGCTCCGCGATCCAGTCGACGGCGTCCTCGCCGACCTCCAGTTCGAAGCCCTGCGCCCGCACGCGCCGCCGGGTGTCCTCGAGCTGGATCTGCACGATCCGCCGCAGCTCCTCACGGTCGAGCTTCCCGAACAGGACGATGTCGTCGATCCGATTGAGGAACTCCGGACGCATCGTCTCCTTGAGGCGGGACATCACCCGGCTGCGCACCCCGGCGTCCATAACGCCGGCATCCGCGGCGTCGCCGGCCTCGGCGGAGAACCCGATGGTGCCGATCGAGCTCGTGAGGAACTCGGCCCCCACATTGGAGGTCATGATGACGACCGTGTTCCGGAAGTCCACGGTGCGCCCCTGTCCGTCCGTGAGCCGGCCGTCGTCGAGCACCTGCAGCAGCAGGTTGAACACGTCCGGGTGCGCCTTCTCGATCTCGTCGAGGAGGATCACCGAGTACGGACGGCGGCGCACCTGCTCCGTGAGCTGGCCGGCCTCGTCGAAGCCCACGTAGCCGGGAGGCGCGCCCACCAGCCGGCTGGCCGTGTGCCGCTCCCCGAACTCGCTCATGTCGAAGCGGATCATGGCCTTCTCATCGCCGAACAGCGAGGCGGCCAGTGCTCGGGCGAGCTCCGTCTTGCCCACGCCTGTGGGACCCAGGAAGAGGAACGAGCCCACGGGCCGGCCCTCGTCGCTCAGCCCCGCACGACTGCGCCGCACGGCACGGGCCACGGCGGAGACCGCATCGGACTGCCCCACGACCTGTTCGTGCAACTCGTCCTCGAGGCGTGCCAGGCGCTCGCGCTCGCCCTCCGCAAGGCGGGCGACCGGGATCCCTGTGGACCGGGCGACGATCTCCGCGATCTCGTGCTCGTCCACGATCTGGTTCGCCTCGCCTGCGGCGGAGGCTTCGGACGCGCCCGAGGCCGTGCTCCCCTGGGCGGCGGCACCCTCGGGGGCACCCGAGACCGCGGAGGCGTCCTGCGCAGCCGCATCCCGCCGAGCGGCGCTCCCCTCGGCCGCGGCGATCCGCCCGTCCACCTCCTCGATCTCGTCACGGAGGCGGGCGGCCTCCTCGAAGCTCTCGGCGGCCGCAGCTGCGGCCTTCGCGGCGTCCAGCTGTGCGCGCTTCTCGCGGAGATCCAGCAGCTCGCGGCTGGGTCCGCGGCGCAGGCTCATGCGCGCACCTGCCTGGTCGAGCAGGTCGATGGCCTTGTCCGGCAGGAACCGGTCCGTGATGTAGCGGGAGGACATCTCCACGGCCGCGCGCAGGGCCTCGTCCGTATACCGCACGCCGTGGTGCTCCTCGTAGCGGTCCTTCACCCCGGCGAGGATCCGCACAGCGTCCTCCTCCGAGGGCTCGTCCACCGTCACGTGCTGGAAGCGGCGGGCGAGCGCCTGGTCCTTCTCCACGCGGCGGAACTCGCTGAGCGTCGTGGCGCCCACCAGGTGCAGGTCGCCGCGGGCCAGGCGCGGCTTGAGGATGTTGCCTGCGTCCATGCCCTCGCCGCTGCCGCCGGCGCCCAGCACGGTGTGCAGCTCGTCGATGAAGGCGATGATGCGCCCCTCGCTGTCCGCGATCTCCTCGATCGCCTTCGTGAGGCGCTCCTCGAAGTCGCCGCGGTAGCGGGTGCCGGCGAGCATGGCGGGCAGGTCGAGGGAGATCACGCGCCGGTCGCGCAGCTGGGCGGGCACCTCATCGGCGATGATCGCCTGCGCCAGCCCCTCGACAACGGCGGTCTTGCCCACACCGGCCTCGCCGATCAGCACCGGGTTGTTCTTGGTGCGACGGGCGAGGATCTCGACCGTCTGCTCGATCTCCTCCGCCCGGCCGATGACCGGATCCAGGCCCCCCTCACGTGCCAGCGCGGTGAGATCGAGGCCGTACTGGTCGAGCGTGGGAGTCCCGGAGGCACCCTCTCCGGTGGGTTCCCCCGTCGAGGCGCCGCTCGCCGTGGCCTCGGACTGTCCGGAGGCCTGTCGCGCCGCCTGCTCTGCGGCGGCCTGATGCAGGGTCTGCGGGGTGACGCCCGCCTGAGCGAACAGCTGGCCTGCGGACATGTCCTGGTTGAGCACCAGCGCGAAGAACACGTGTTCGGGCTCGATGTAGGTGGAGCCGAAGCTGCGGGCCACCTGATAGGCGTCGAGGAGGGCGCGCTGCGTGGCCGCGGTGAGGGAGACCTGGGCCGCAGCCTGCTCGTCGGAGCTCTCCGAGGCACCCTCGGCGCGCTCCGGCATGCGGGACTCCGCCGCCTGTGCGATCGCCTGCGGGTCCGCGCCGGTGGCGGCGATGTGCCGGCCGATCTGATCGTGGTCCATCATGACCCGGACGAGGTGGAGCACGTCGAGTTCTGCGTGGCCGTGCTCTGCCGCGAATCTGCCTGCGACCTCGAGCAGCGCGTGCGTGCGCCGGGTGAGGAGCCGGGTGATGTCGATGGGACGGCGCGCCTGCCCCTGACTCTGCATGAGCCGGGCCAGGAAGCTCTCGAACGAGTCGCCGCCCGCACCGGACGGACCGAAGAAGGTGGGCAATTCAGCCTCCCGTTGAGTTGAGCGTATGTCACTCAAGTCAACACTCGGGAGCGCTGGATATTCCCGCCCGCAGATCCGCCATTCCTGCCCGAGGCCGCCATTCAGCACCGGTCAGGTGCCCAGCCGCCGCTCCCCTGCGGGAGCCGCGGCCTCGCGCCCAGCGGTTCAGGAGCCCAGCCGCCACTCCTCGACGGGAGCCACGGCCTCACCGTCTTCGTTGTAGGTGTAGAAGCCCGCGCCGTCGGCGCGACCGGCCCGGCCCGGCCTGATGCCGCGCTCCTCGAGGAGGTCTGCGAACTCCTGCAGGGTGGCGTCCTCCGGATTGTTCCGGATGATGTTGACCGCCACGTTGAAGCCCACGGTGTCGTAGATCTCGAAGGGGCCGTTGGGGGCACCGGTGGCGACCTTCCATGTCCTGTCGATGTCCTCGGGGTCCGCCACTCCGTTCGCATAGAGATAGGCACCGGCGTTGAGCAGCGGGATGAGGAGGCTGTTGAGCACGTAGCCCGGCGTCTCCTTCCGGATGGCGATGGGCTCGAGAGCGATCTCCGCAGCGAACTCCAGCACGGTGTCGAAGACCGCATCGTCCGTCCTCTCCGTCCGCATCACCTCGCCGGTGTTGTGCAGCCAGACCATGTTGGCGAAGTGCAGGGCGAGGAACCTCTCGGGACGACCCGTGGCATCTGCGAAATCGCTGGGCTGCAGGGAGGAGGAGTTCGTGGCGAAGATCGTCCGCTCCGGGGCCGCCTCGCCGATCTGCGACCACACCTTCCTCTTGAGCTCGAGGTTCTCCGGGACCGCCTCGATCACGATATCGGCCTCCGCGACGGCCTCGGCGATGTCCGTGGTGGTGCGGATGGAGGCGATGGCCTCGTCGAAGCGCTTCTCGTCGAAGTCCGGGAGGTCGCGGCGGTAGAAGCCGCGCATCCACTCCCAGCGGTCCGGCAGCTTTGCGAGCAGCTCGTCCGAGATGTCGTAGCCCGTGACCTGCTTGCCGTTGTAGGCCGCCTGCATGATGATCTGGGAACCCAGGACCCCAGTGCCGAATACGGTGACGGTCGCGATGTCCGTCATGTGCGCTCCTCCGTGCTTCCGGCCGAATCGGCCCGCCCGCGGGAGTGCGGGCAGCGCCTCGGTCACCTGCCACAACGCACGAGGGTGCCGCAGGATTTCCGGATGTGAGGCAGAGATCAGCGCGAGCGGGACTCGTCCGCACCGACGAGCAGATCCCATCCGAGCCGCCGCGCGGCCCGTCGGTCGAAGGTCACCACGCGCTCCACTCCGAACAGCTCCATGGCACCGGCGATCAGAGCATCTCCGAAGTCCGCCCCCTGCTCTGCGAGGACGAGGGCACGCAGCGCACCTTCACTGTCGTCGAATTCCAGGGACTCCGTCTCCAGGAGGCGGCGCATGATCGCCAGCCCTTCCTGCGGTGACAGCCCGCAAGAACGCCGGAGCACCCAGTACGTCTCTGCGAGTGTGATCTGCGTGACGAATACGGGAGCCTCACGGGAGAAGGACAGCAGCACTTCTGCGGCGACAGACGACTGAGTGGCATCGTCCTGCAGAAGAGCCCGGAGGAGCACATTGGTGTCCACCCCCGTCGCAGAACGGCCGAGTGCACTCACTCTCGCTCCTGCCGCTCCACGCCCTGCGCGCCACTGGCAGCCCAGCCATCGGCAATCGCCTCGTTCATCTCCTCGATCGTCATCGGGGCGCGTTCCGGGTCGTGCAGGATTCCGATGAGGTCCCGGATGCTCCGAGTCCGGGGAATGAGCCGATAGAGCCCTTCTCCCGCTCGAATGAACGCCACCTTCGAGCCCGTGGTGAGGTGGAGCTCGTCCCTGAGCTCCTTCGGCAGCGTGATCTGACCCTTGCTGGTCACCGTCGCCTCAGACATCGGATCTCCTTTCGGAAGACACCTACATCTTACGAGAAGGCAAAAAGTAAGGCAAGGGTTCGCAGAATCGACGCATGATGCCGAGGGCCCGCGAACAGGCGGCAGCCAATCCACCGTCCGCCGATTCTCCCCGAGACCCACATGACCGGGAACACGCGCTCAGCCGGCCGCGCCCTCCTCACCGGCTCAGTCCTCCAGCAGCAGGCCGCGCAGGCGGGTGAGTTCGTCCTCGCTCAGACCCAGCCCCCGGCGCACATAGCCCTCGATCCCGCCGAACCGGGTCTCCGCCTCTGCGAGCGCCGTCACGAGGTACTCCTCCCGGACCCCGAGCACCGGTTCGAGCATCGCCGGGTTCCCGCCGCTCTCGGCGAAGCGGTCGAACAGCGGCTGCAGCGCCGGCAGAAGATCCGTGTTGGTGCGGAGGTAGTCGGCCATGACGGTGTCCGCGTCCACGCCCAGGGTGAGCAGCAGCGAAGCCGCCGCCCAGCCGGTTCGGTCCTTCCCCGTGGTGCAGTGCACGAGCGAGGGAGCGTCACCGAAGTCCAGGAGACCGCGATACCAGCCGCGGTACGCCTCGAGCGCGCTGGGCAGCGAGACGATGTCCCGGTACGCCTGCGCGAAATGCTCCACCGCGCGGCCGCCGCTCAGGAACTCCCCCGCGAGGGCGGGGTCCTCGAAGAACGCAGACATGTGCGCCGGGGCCGTCTGCTGCGAATCGCGCAGGACATCGAGTGGGACGCGTCGTGCGCCCGCCGGCAGCCGGTCCGGTCGCTCCTCGCACTCGGACGCAGTGCGGAGATCGAACACGGTGCGGATGCCCCGCTTCCGCAGCGCCTCCTGACCTCCTGCGTCCAGGCGGCTGAGGTCCACGGAGCGGTAGAGGAGGCCCGAGCGCACGCTCCTCCCCTCCGCCGTGCGGTGTCCGCCCAGATCACGGAAGTTGGGCAGGCCGGGCACAGGCATCGTCACCGCCCGTCCCGCTGGTGGAGGATGCGCCCGGCGCCCACCACGAGCTCCCGCTGCGGGCCCCGCACAAGCAGATCCATGGGGTTCTCGGCATCGACGAGCACCACGTCGCCGCGCCCTCCCACCACGAGGTCGTGGTCGTCGCGGCCCACCGCCCAGGCACCGTCACTGCTCGCCAGCCGCACCACCTGTGTGAGGTCCTCATCGCGCACCCAGCCTCCGGCCCGGGCGAACTGCCACGCGATGCCCATGACGTCTCCCGTGCCGTAGGGGCTCCAGAGGTCGCGGATGCCGTCCGTGCCCAGCCCGAGGCGCACCCCCGCCTTCTCCAGCTCGCGCATCGGCAGCTGCTGCGCGCCCAGCCGGGGCGGAGCCACCGTCGTCATCGACATGCCCAGCTCGCCCATGCGCGCAAGCAGATCGCGCCGCCGGGCGGCGTCCACCTGTGCCACCGCGAAGCCGTGCGCGATGTTCACCAGCCCCTGCAGCCCGTGCCGCTCCACTCGCTCGCACATGAGCTCGATCTGGAACACGCCGAGGTCCGCCGGGTCGTGGAGATGGACGTCCACGCCCGCGGAGAACTCGCCCGCGATCTCCATGATCCCGTCGATCTGCCCCACCGGATCGCGGTCGATCGTCGCGGGATCGAGGCCGCCGATGCTCTCCGTGCCTGCCTGCACCGCGTCCCGCAGCAGCGACATGACGCCGGGCCTGCGCAGCACGCCGTCCTGCGGGAAGGCCACGATCTGCACCTCGAGTGCACCGCCGAAGCCTGCGGCTGCCTCGCGCACGGTCTCGATCCCGCGCTGGCCCAGACCGAGGTCCACGTCGACATGGCTGCGAATCGCGGTGGTGCCGCTCGCGACCATCCGCTCCAGCACCGTCCGGGTGATGTCCGCTCCCGGGATGCCCAGGCGGTCGCGCTCGGCCCGCTCGTGGCGGATGCGCCCGTCCGTGCCGGGCTCGCCGCCGAAGGACTCCCACGGCAGGCCCCACCAGGACTTGTCCACGTGCGCGTGCGCATTCACGAGGCCGGGAACTGCGAGCAGTCCGCGTCCGTCGATCTCCGGGACGGACACCCGTGCTGAGCCCTCACCCACCGGAGTGAGCGAGGCGATCCGGCCGTCCTCGATCAGGATGTCCCGGGCCCCACCGCCCCAGGGTCGGACGTTGCGGATGAGGAGAGTGCCGCTCTGTGCGGCTCCGGCGGTGTGCGGCGAGTGCTGAGCAGGAGTCATACTGCCATCGTCGCACAGCTCGCCCTGCTCAGCCTCTGCCCGCTCAGCCTCTGCGCTGCGCTCATCCGCACACGTATGCACTTTCTGCGCGCTCAGCCGACCGGAGGCGCAGAATCCACATACCCGCAGCGGACCGGCAGCGCGCAGCAGCAGGCATGAGAAAAGCACCGCGGGGCCGCTGCCTGCAGCAGCGGCCCCGCGGTGCTCACGCCGGTCCGGGCGGAGGAGGATTCAGTCCTCGTCCTCCTCGTCCTTCTTCTCGACGACCAGGGTCTCCGTGGTCAGCACGAGCGCGGCGATGGAGGCCGCGTTGCGCAGAGCCGAACGGGTCACCTTCACCGGGTCGATGACGCCTGCGCCGATGAGGTCGCCGTACTCGCCGGTCGCGGCGTTGAAGCCCTGGCCGGCGGCCTCGAGCTCGGACACCTTGGAGACGACGACGTAGCCGTCCTCACCCGCGTTCTCGGCGATCCAGCGCAGGGGCTGGACGACACCGCGGCGGACGATGTTCACACCGGTCGCGGCATCGCCGGACAGGCCCAGATCGTTGCCGTCGAGCACGCGAGCGGCGTGGATGAGTGCGGAGCCGCCGCCCACCACGATGCCCTCCTCGATGGCCGCACGGGTCGCGGACACGGCGTCCTCGACACGGTGCTTGCGCTCCTTGAGCTCCACCTCGGTCGCCGCGCCCACCTTGATGACGGCCACGCCGCCGGCGAGCTTGGCCAGGCGCTCCTGGAGCTTCTCGCGGTCCCAGTCGGAGTCCGTGTTCTCGACCTCGGCGCGGATCTGCGCCACACGGGCGTCCACCTCGGCCTGCTCGCCCGCGCCGTCGACCACCGTGGTGGCGTCCTTCGTGACGGTGACGGTGCGTGCCGAGCCCAGCTGCTCGAGCGTGACCTGGTCGAGCTTCATGCCCATGTCCGGGGTCACGACCTCGCCGCCGGTCAGGGTCGCCAGGTCCTGCAGGATCGCCTTGCGGCGGTCGCCGAACCCGGGGGCCTTGACGGCCGCGACGTTGAGGATGCCGCGGATCTTGTTGACCACGAGCGTCGAGAGCGCCTCGCCCTCGATGTCCTCTGCCACGATGAACAGCGGCTTGCCCGCCTGCTGCACCTTCTCCAGCACCGGGAGCAGATCCTGGATGTTCGAGATCTTGCCCTGGTTGATGAGGATGTACGGGTTCTCGAGGACGGCCTCCTGGCGGTCCGCGTCCGTCACGAAGTACGGCGACAGGAAGCCCTTGTCGAACTGCATGCCCTCGGTGAACTCGAGCTCCACCGAGGCGGCCTGCGACTCGTCGATCGTGATGACGCCGTCCTTGCCCACCTTCTCGAAGGCCTCGGCGATGAGCCCGCCGATCTCCTCCGACTGCGCGGACAGGGCCGCGACGAACGCGATCTCCTTGGAGCCGTCCACATCGCGGGCGATCTCGCGGAGACGGTCCTCGACGGCGTCGACGGCCTTCTCGATGCCGGCCTTGAGCTGGCCGGGGGCGGCACCGGCGGCCACATTGCGCAGGCCCTCCTGGACCAGCGCCTGCGCCAGCACGGTGGCGGTCGTGGTGCCGTCGCCGGCCACGTCGTTGGTCTTGGTGGCGACTTCCTTGGCCAGCTGTGCGCCGAGGTTCTCGTACGGGTCGTCCAGCTCCACCTCACGGGCGATGGTCACGCCGTCGTTGGTGATGGTGGGTGCGCCCCATGCCTTGTCGAGGACGACATTGCGGCCGCGGGGTCCGAGCGTCACCTTGACGGTGTCGGCGAGGACATTCACGCCGCGTTCGAGGGCCTTGCGCGCCTCATCGTCGAACTGCAGGGTCTTTGCCATTCTTCACTTCCCCTTCGTGTGCGTTGATCCTGTGACGATGCCGCGCCGCGCGGGGGCGGAACGGCGTCGCGTCAGCGAGGAAGCGGTCAGGAGATGACTGCGAGGACGTCGCGCGCCGAGAGGACGAGGAACTCCTCGCCGCCGTACTTGAGCTCGGTGCCGCCGTACTTGGAGTAGACGACCTTGTCGCCCTCCTTGACGTCCAGCGGGATGCGGGAGCCGTTGTCTGCGACGCGGCCGGGGCCCACTGCCACGACCTCACCCTCCTGCGGCTTCTCCTTGGCGGTGTCGGGGATGACCAGGCCCGAGGCCGTGGTCTGCTCTGCCTCGACCTGGCGGATGACGATGCGATCCTCGAGCGGCTTGATGGAGACCGACATGTGCGGACACTCTCCTTATGACGAAGGTTTGTCTTGTCGTCGTGCGACGCGTGAGCCTCCACGCGGGATTCCGCGATTCGCCGCCCGTCGTCGCGGGTGCCGGGCAGCAGGCCGGTGTCGCACAGTTAGCACTCACATGGCGCGTGTGCTAGCTCGACTCTAATTCCGCACTGGCACTCGTGCAACTCGAGTGCCAGGCCGCGGACGCGCTCTCAGCGGACTCCCGGAGAAGTGCGAATAGCCGCGGCCGAGGCGGGACCTGAGTCCCGCCTCGGCCGCGGCTCCCGTGCATCACGGGGATCAGCCCACGCCCACCATGCCGGCGCACTCCCACTGGCTCCAGCCGTGGCGCTCCTGCAGCATCTTGGCGCGCATGAACTGCTCCTGCGGTGAGGCATCGGCAGGATTGCCGGAGCCGCCCACGCCCTCCCACGTGGGGATGCCGAACTGGAAGAGGCCGAAGTACCTGTTGTTGGACCGGTTCACGGCCTTGGGGTTGAACTCGGACTCGCACTGGACGATCTTGTACCAGGGGCTCGAGGGTCCGCCGAGCATCTCCTTGATCGCGGCCGTGGACATGGTCCCGCCCTCCTGGCCGTCCGGCGAGATCTCGTAGCTGTCGGGGTCCGTGGGGTCACCGGTGCCGACGAGGACGATCTCCTCCTTCGGCTCCTCCAGGACCTTCTCGTCCGTCTCGACTCGGGAGACCTCCTCGCCGTCGATGAGCCCGATCTCGTAGGTGACCTCGCGCTTGCCGTCCGCGCCCTTCTGCTCGACCTTCTTCCCGCCCTCGACCATCCTGTCCGTCTTCTTCTCGGTGACCTTCTTCTCCACGGTCTCCTCGACGGTCTCCGTCTTCGTCTCGGTGCGGAGCACATCGACGGTCTGCCCCGAGGCGATGGGGGCGGTGAGCGGCGAGGAGACGATGTCCGTGTCCTCGACGGCGACGCCGGCGAGCTCGAGCGCCTCACCCGTCGTCGCGGCGGTGCCCTGCACCTCATGGGACTCGCCGTCCGCGCGCACCGTGACGGTCTTGGGGGTGACGACGGTGAGCTCGGTGGGGGACGCGGGGTCCAGCGGCGCATCGCCGGCGGCGGAGACCTCCGCCCCGGCCGGATCCACGCCCAGGTCCGCGAGCGCCTCGTCCACCGTGTTCGCATGGGTGGTCTCCTCCGAGGCCACGCCGTCGAGACTGAGCGCCACGCTCTTCTGCGTGTTCACCACGATGTCCATGCCGCGGGTCACGGAGGCCTCCCCGCCCGGCTGGATGCGGTCCTCGCCGGAGAGGTCGAGGTTCTGCCCGGCGAGCACCTCCTCGACGGAGCCCGCGAAGGTGCGCACCTGCTGGTGCTGTCCGTCGACCACGAGGTCGACGCTCTTGTTGAAGCCGACGAAGGCGGCGGTCGAACCCACCAGTGCGGTGATGACGACGGCCTGCCCTGCGATCTGGATGCCCTTGCGCTTCATGTCTCCCCCGCGGCGCCTGCCGCCGCTGCTCGTGGTGGGTGATGCTCGTGGTGGATGTTGCTGTGTGAGGCGGGTCCCGGCCGCCGGAGCGCCGGCCTGCGTGCGTCCGGTCACCTGCTGTGCGCCCGGTCACTCACGGCTGGGCGACGCACCGAGCGCCGCGCTCACGATGGTGAGTGCGGCGCTCGGCAGCGGTCAGGTGTCGGCATGCCGGATGCAGACCACGTGCGGGAGTCCGGGGATCATGCGCAGGACCACTGGCCCCAGCCTGCCTTCTCCTGCAGGATCTTGGCCCGCTTGAACTGCTCGGTGGGATGGGCGTCGATCGGGTTGCCGGAGCCGCCCACACTCCGCCAGGTGGCGAGCTTGAACTGGAAGAGTCCATAGTGGCCGTTGGGGTTGACCGCACGCGGGTTGAAGGTCGACTCGCACTCGACGATCTTGTACCAGCGGCTGCCGGACCCGCCGAGCATCTCCTTGATCTCGGCCGTGCTCATGTCGCCGGAGTAGTTGCCGCCTCCGCCGGAGCCGCCGTCATCCGAGCCGCCGGACTCGCCCTCGTCCTCCTTGGGAGCAGGTGCGGGCGCCGGAGCCTTGGTGCCGACCTTGACGATCTCCTCGACCGGCTCGGCGACGACCTCCTCGGACTTCTTCTCCTTGGAGATCTCCTCGCCGTTGACGGTGGTGACGGAGTAGACGATCTCCTTGGAGCCGTCCTTGCCCTTCTGCTCCACCTCGCGCTTGCCGCGCTCGAGCGAATCGTCCTTCTTCTCCGTGACCTTCTTCGCGATGGCCTCGGTCTCCGTCTTGTCCTCGGTCTTGGTGCGCAGCACCTCCACCACGCCGCCGTCGAGCACGGGGGCCGAGGCCGGGAGCGAGAGCGTGTCCGCCTCGCCCAGCTCGACGCCCGCCTCGTCGATGACCTCCTGCGCCGTGGCGGCGGTGATCTCGACCGGCGTCCGCTCCCCGTCCGCGACGACCGTGACCGTCTTCGGGGTGATGACGGAGAACTCGCTGTTCTGGCCGTCGGCCAGGCTGGCTTTGAGATCCGCGGAGACCTCCGCGCCCTCCGGGTCCACGCCGAGCTCCGCGAGCGCCTGACCCACCGTGTTCGCCGTGGTGCTCTGCGCGGAGGAGACCCCGTCCAGCGTGAGCTGCAGGTCCTTCGAGGTGTTGACGACGATGTCCATGCCGCGCGTGATGCTCGCGTCCGCGCCGGGCTGCACCTGGTCACCGGCCTCGACCTCGATCTCCTGGGAGTCCAGGAGATCGGAGACGCTGCCGGAGAAGGTGCGCACCTGCTCGGACTGGCCGTCGACCACGAGGTTCACCTGCTTGTTGAGGCCCACGAAGGCAGCCGTGCCGCCCACCAGAGCGGTGATGACGACGGCCTGACCGGCGATCTGCACCTTTCGGTTGCGCAGAGCTGAGATCACGTGAAAGTCCAATCAGAAGACGGGAGGGACGGAACGACTGCAACGAGTGTAACCGGTTCGTTATCTAATCGCTACCGCCGTTACAAAGGATGTGACAGAACCCTCGTCGCGCGGGCCTCTGCGCCAGAGATCCCAGCTCGCGCCGTGCCACCCAGCGCCACAGCCGCTCGCCGGTTCCGCGCGTCCCAAGTCCCAGCCCGCGCCTTGTCCCACAGCCCTACAAGTCCTCGCGGGTTCCGCGCGACCGGCGTCCCAGCCCGCGCCTTACCTCACGGCCTTATAGGTTCCAGGGCCCGAACACGGTCTCTGCGTTGGCCGTCACCTGCTCGCACAGGTCAGCGAGCTCCTCACCCCGGACCTCGGCCAGTTTCCGGGCCGTGACCGCAGTGAGATAAGGGCCGCCCGGCCGGCCTCGGTGCGGATGCGGGGTGAGGAACGGCGCGTCCGTCTCCGTGAGCAGCAGCTCGGGCGGCACGAGCGCGGCGGCCTCGCGCAGACCGGAAGCGTTCTTGAACGTGATGTTGCCGGCGAACGACATGAAGTAGCCGCGCTCCGCGCATTCCCGCGCGAGCGCCGCGTCGCCGGAGAAGCAGTGGAAGACGGTGCGCTCGGGGGCGCCGGCATCGCGGAGCACGCGCAGGACGTCGGCGTGCGCCTCGCGGTCGTGGATCTCGAGGGCGAGCCCCAGGCGCTTGGCGATCTCGATGTGCGCACGGAAGGACTCCTCCTGCCATACGCGGGCCCGCTCGGCGGGCACGGCCACGCCGTTCACCTGGGCCTCATCCAGACGGAACCAGTCGAGGCCGGTCTCCCCCACGACGCGCATGCGCTCGGACCGGCACAGCTGCTCGATCTCCGTGAGCGAGTCCTCGAGCACGCCCGCCGCCGCCAGCCGCGGCGCCTCGTTGGGGTGGATCGCCGCCCCGCCGAGCATCCAGTCGCGACCCGAGGCGGCCTCGGCGGCGACGATCTCCGCCGTCCACCGGGCCGCGCCCATCTCGCACCCGATCTGGACGATCCGGGTCACGCCCGCGGCCTGCGCGGTGTCGTGGAAGAACGACAGCGGCGGGAAGGACTCGTCCTCGGCCGGGACCACCTCGGGCGCGGGCTCGCCGGCCCTGAGCGGACCGCGTGCACCCACGCAGATGTCGAGGTGCGTGTGGGTGTCCACGACCGGGAACGGCAGCGCCTCGGGAACCGGCGGGTACTCTCCGGCGGCACGGGAGCCCATCAGGCCCGGACCGCTTCCGCGGGCGCGTCCTCCACGTGCTTGGGGAAGACCGGCTCCGGAGCGGGCAGCTGCGTACCCGCCGCCACGGGCGATTCGAGAGCCGCGAAGGTGCGTGCATCCTCGGCGACGGCCAGCTGATCGAGGATCCGCGAGGCGGACTCCGGCATGACCGGCTGCACGAGGAGCGTGACCCGGCGGACGACGTCGAGCGTCACGGCCAGGACCGTCGCCATGCGCGCGGGATCCGTCTTCTTCAGCTTCCACGGCTCCTGGGCGCTGAAGTAGCGGTTGGCTGCGGAGAGCACCTTCCAGGCCGCTTCGAGATAGAGGTGCAGGCTCTGGACCTCGACGTGCCTCCGGGCGGTCCCATGGAGAGCGCGCGCGGCGGCGAGCAGCTCCTCGTCCTCCGCGGTGAGGTCCGCGAGCTCCGGCATGATGCCGTCGAGGTTCTTCCGCACCATCGACAGCGAGCGCTGGGCCAGGTTGCCGTACTCATTGGCGAGGTCCGCGTTCTTGCGGGTGATGATGCCCTCGGCGGAGTATGAGCCGTCCTGGCCGTAGGGGATCTCGCGCAGCACGAAGTAGCGGACGGTGTCGAGGCCGAAGGAGTCCACGAGGTCGTAGGGATCCACGACATTGCCCACGGACTTCGACATCTTCTCGCCGCGGTTGAACAGGAAGCCGTGGGCGTGCACGCGCCCGGGCAGCTCGATGCCGGCGCTCATGAGGAAGGCCGGCCAGTACACGGCGTGGAAGCGCAGGATGTCCTTGCCGATGATGTGGACGTCCGCCGGCCACAGCTGGGCGAACCGCTCCGAGCCGACGTCCGGGAAGCCCGCGCCCGTGAGGTAGTTGGTGAGCGCATCCACCCACACGTACATGACATGGCGCTCATCGCCGGGCACGGGGACGCCCCAGTCGAAGGTGGTGCGGGAGATCGAGAGGTCCTTGAGCCCCGAGGCCACGAAGGAGGCGACCTCGTTGCGGCGCGCGTCCGGGCCCACGAACTCCGGGTGCTCGCGATAGAGCTCCAGCAGCGGCTCCTGGTACCGGGACAGGCGGAAGAAGTAGGACTCCTCCTCCGTCCACTCGACGGGCGTGCCGGTGCTGAGGGAGTACCGGACGCCGTCCTCCCGGACCTCGGTCTCCTCCTCCTGGTAGTAGGCCTCGTCGCGCACGGAGTACCAGCCGGAGTAGGAGTCGAGGTAGATGTCCCCGGCTTCCTCCATGCGCTGCCAGATCGCCTGGCAGGCCGCGTGGTGATCCGCATCCGTGGTGCGGATGAAGCGGTCGTAGGAGGAGCCGAGGAAGTCCTGCAGCGCGCGGAAGGCCGCGGCGTTGCGGTCGGCGAGCTGGCGGGCTGTGATGCCCTCCTTCTCCGCCGTCTGCTGCATCTTCAGGCCGTGCTCGTCCGTGCCCGTCATGAAGTAGACGTCCTCGCCGTCGAGCCGGTGGAAGCGGGCCATCGTGTCCGCCGCGATGTATTCGTAGGCGTGGCCGATATGGGGGGTGCCGTTGGGGTACGCGATCGCGGTGGTGATGTAGAACGTCATAGTGCCGCTCAGTCTAGCGATGCGCACACGACGGCACGCACGCGCGCCGTCCCATACGCTCGCCCCGTGCACCGGTGCCGTCCCACCCGTTCGTCTCCACACGCATTCGCACCTCCCCACCCGAAATGCCGCCGGACGCCACGACGCATCGGTGCGGCCAGCGGCACGAGGGGTGGCTGACGCTCAATGCGGGGTGGCCGGCGCTCACTTCTGCCGGAGATAGGCCTCGTAGACCTCGCGCGTGCGCAGTCCGTGCGCGGCGGCCACCTCGGCGGCCGCCTGCTTGGCCCGCTCCCCCGCCTCGACGCGGGCTGCGACCTCACCGGAGACGGCCTCGGGCGCGGGGGCGGGCTGCGGCGCACCGGGTGCCACGACGAGGCAGATCTCACCGCGCAGTCCTTCGGCGGCAGTCTCGGCAAGCTCGCCGAGGGTGCCGCGGAGCACCTCCTCGTAGGTCTTCGTGAGTTCACGGCAGAGGACGGCCTCGCGGTCGGCGCCCATGCCCTCGGCGAGATCGCGCAGCGCCTCGGCGATGCGGTGGGGACTCTCGTAGAACACGAGGGTCCGCTGCTCCCCGGCCAGCGCTGCGGCGAGCCGGCGCCGCTCCCCCGCCTTGCGCGGGAGGAAGCCCTCGAAGGCCCAGCGGTCGCTCGGGAGGCCGGACACCGCCAGTGCCGTCACCGCGGCCGAGGCGCCGGGCACGCTCGTCACGGCGAGTCCCCTCCCGGCTACCTCCCGCACGACGCGGTAGCCGGGATCGGAGACGGCCGGCATGCCCGCGTCCGTGAGGAGGACGACGGTGCGACCGGCGGCCACATGATCCGCGAGCTCGGGGGCGCGGGCGGCCTCATTGTGGTCGAACAGGCTGAGCACCGTCGCCTGCGTGCGCAGCCCGAGGCGCTCGCACAGGGCGTGGAAGCGGCGAGTGTCCTCGGCGGCGATGACGTCCGCGGACTCGATGGCGCTGCGCATGCGCGGGCTCGCATCGTCGGCGTTCCCGATGGGCGTGCCGACGAGCACGAGCGCACCGCCCTCGGCGGTCCTGTCTGCGGCCACCCCGCTCAGGCCCCGGCCGCGGCGAGGGAGCCCGCCCCCAGGAAGATGAAGAGCACGATCATGAGGCCGAAGTACAGGAGCCAGCCGATGGTGACCACATAGCCGATGATGAGGCCCGTGAGCGCCATGCCCCCGCCCTGCTCGCCGGTCCGGGCGATCTGGCTGCGCGCGATGTGCCCGCAGATGATGCCGGCGAGGGCGGAGATGCCCGTGAAGAGACCCGCGAGGCCGCACACGAGGGCGACGATCGCCATGGCGTTGGTGGGGCGGTAGGCCGGGGGCTGCCCGTAGCCGCCGTACCCGGCGGCGCCGTAGGTGGATGCCCCGTAGGCGGCGGCGCCATAGGGGTCGATGCCCTGGCCCGCCGCGGGGTACGACTGCGGTGCGGAGGCGCCGTAGGCGGGCAGGCCGTAGCCGGAGCCCTGCCCCGCCGGGGAGGAGCCGTAGGGGGCCGAGCCGTAGGGGTCGGAGCCGTACGCAGCGGAGCCGGAGGCGCCTGCGCCGAATGGGCCCGGGCCATAGGGGCCGCCCGAGGGGAGGCTCTCCTCCGGCGCGGGGATCATATGGGAGGACCCCGAGGTCTCGGCACCGGTGTCGAACGGGCTGCTGCTGGAGAGCTCTCCCCTGCCGTAGACGAGAGTCGGCTCCTCCGGGCTCACACCGAAGACACGGGTCGGCTCCTCCGAACCCGCACCGTAGACGGGGTGCGAGTGATCCGGCCCGGAGCCGTAGGACCCGGAGCCGCCCTGCGGATCATAGGGATCGCGTCCGCCTGTGCTCATGCTGGTCTCCTCCCGCCGGTCCGGCCCCCGCGCACCGGGGCCCGCGCTCACAGCACGTCAAGGCTACTGCGCCCGAGGCTCCCCGGTACAGCCGGACCCGCAAGTACACTGGCGCCTGTGACTGCCCCCACCGCCGATCCGACTGCCGCGACGTCCTCTGCCGCGGACCCGCGCACGCGTCGCGGCCGTGCGCGTGCGGCAGCCCCCGGCACCGTCGTCCTGGGCCTGAGCGTCCGGACCTGGGGGTGGCTGCTGCCCGCGCTCATCGCCGCGGTGGGCGGAGTCCTCCGCTTCTTCCGGCTCGGCACTCCCGGCACCCTCATCTTCGACGAGACGTACTACGTCAAGGAGGGCTGGTCGCTCGCGAACTTCGGCTACGAGCGGAGCTGGCCGGACGAGCCCAATCCGGCGTTCGAGGCCGGCGACCCCTGGGTCGTGCTCGGCGAGGGCGATTTCGTGGTGCACCCGCCCCTGGGCAAATGGCTGATCGGCTGGGGCATCGAGCTGTTCGGGCAGGCGAACACGTTCGGTTGGCGGTTCTCCGCAGCGCTCGTGGGCACGCTGTCCATCCTCATGCTGGGCGTCATCGCGTGGAAGCTGCTGGGCTCCGTCTGGCTGGGTGCGATCGCGGCCCTGCTCCTGGCCGTGGACGGCGAACACCTCGTGCACTCGCGCACCTCCCTGCTGGACATCTTCGTCATGTTCTTCGTCCTCGCGGGGTTCGGCCTGCTCGTGGCCGACCGCCTGCAGACCCGGGGCCGGATCGACCGGGCGCTGACGGCGGCGGGGGCCGGCGCCTCGGCGGCAGACCTGCGCTCGCATCTGCGCGCCCGCGCGCCCTGGCTCACGCCCGAGGCCTGGGGCCCCTCCCTGGGCATGCGCCCCTACCGGCTTGCCGCGGGGCTGGCGCTGGGCTGTGCGATGGGCGTGAAGTGGTCGGGGCTGTACGCCCTCGCGGTGTTCGGCCTCATGACCGTGATCTGGGACTGGGGGCACCGCCGCCGCATGGGCGTGCGGCATCCGTGGCGTGCGGCGCTGCTCAAGGACGCGGTTCCCGCCTTCTGCTCCCTCGTGCCCGTCGCGTTCGCCGTCTACGTGGTCTCGTGGACGGGATGGATCGTCAATCGGGGCGGCTACTACCGCGACTGGGCGGAGCAGAACTCCGGCTGGTGGGACTTCCTGCCCGATTGGCTCGTGAGCCTCGCCCGCTATCACAAGGCGGCCTATGACTTCCACGTGGGCCTCGACTCCGAGCACACCTACATGTCGAATCCGTGGGGCTGGATCGTGCAGTGGCGGCCCACGAGCTTCTACTACAAGACCGCCGAGGCCGGGGGGCAGGGCTGCGCGGTCGACCAGTGCTCCTCGGCGATCACCTCGGTGGGCAATCCCGTGGTGTGGGGGCTCGCGCCGCTGGCGGTCCTCGTGCTGCTGTTCGCGTGGGCCGTGCGCCGGGACTGGCGGGCCGAGGCCGTGCTCGCAGGGCTGCTCGCGACCTGGGCGCCGTGGTTCATGTACCAGGAGCGGACGATCTTCACGTTCTACACCATCGTCATGGTGCCCTTCGTGGTCCTGGGGCTCACGTATGCGCTCGGTCTGCTGTGGGGCAGGCAGCCCGGCGCCGAGGCGGGATCCCCGCGGCCCGAGGGCACCCTGGTGCTGCGCCGGACGGTGGTGGGGCTCGTGCTCGCCGGAGCGATCATGGCCTTCGCGTTCTTCTGGCCGGTGTGGACGGCCACCTGGATCCCGCGCGAGGCCTGGGAGATCCGGATGTGGAACCCCACCTGGATCTGAGGCCCAGCCCCGGGTGGGTGGCTCGATGGCGTGCATCGGTGCGGCGACTCACAGCAGCATCGTCTCAATCGGGACCGCTTCGCCGAGAGTGCGAGCTTCCAGATCGGGCCGGATCGACCGGTCGGGCAGAGGCGCCGATTCAGCCTCGGCGGCCTCCGGGGCCCTCGTGGCCGAGCGCCTTGCCCGCGGCACGCCGGGCCTGCCTGATCCTGTCGTCGTAGCGCCCCTTGGTCGCGCGGCGGGCAGCGACCTCCGCCCCGTCCAGCACGGAGCGTCCCTGCGGTCCGCGCAGGAGGCGGAAGAGCATCCACACGATACGGCCGAACTTCATGGCGGAGATCCTTTCGCGGAGCAGAGCTGCGGGGGCGATTCTACGGGGCCGGCCTGCGTGCTCCCTCACAGAGCCGCACGCGCCGAGAGCTGCACGCGTCCTGAGCTGCGCGCACCCAGAGCTATACGCGCCCCGTGGGGGAGCGGGCGCACAGGGTGGGCACGCGCCGTTCCCACGGGTAGGTTCGGAGCATGACCACAGCTCACATCATCGGGGCGGGCATCGCCGGTCTCGCGCTGGCGGCGGCGCTGCCGCGCGGCTGGGAGGTGCACCTGCACGAGGCGGACTGGGATCCGAGGGCGGTGCCCACGCTGTTCGGCCTCCAGGCCGGCGGTCTGCGGGCGCTCGCGCGGCTGGGCCTGGAGCAGGAGGTGCGCCGACGCGCCGTCAGGGTCGCAGAGGGCCGGCTCAGCGATGCCCGCGGCCGCACGCTCGCGCACATGCAGATGCGCGAGGTCGACATCCCCCTCGTCCCCCGCACGGAGCTGCGCGACCTCCTACGTGGGGCCCTGCCCGCGTCCGTGCGGGTGCACCGCCATCGAGTCCACTCCGCGCGCGGTCTCGAGGCCGACCTCGTCGTCGGTGCCGACGGGGTGCACAGCCGTGTCCGCCGCGATTTCTGGGGACCTGCCTCGGCCGCCCGCAGGCTCCCCGTCACCGTGATCCGCGGCGTCATCGACGAGGATCCCGTGGGCGGCAGGTTCCAGGAGGTGTGGCGGGCGGACGGGCTCTTCGGGATCACACCGCGGCCCGGCGGCGGGATCAACTGGTTCGCAACGGTGCCCGCACAGCGCTTCTCCGGCAGAGAGGAGGCCCTGGCGCATCTCCGCCGGCGCTGGGAGGGCTGGGCCGAGGACCCCCAGCGCGTCCTGGCCCACGCGCGCGAGGCCGACACCCTCGTCAACGACCTCTGGGAGTCGCGCTGGCCCGGCCGCCTCGTGCGCACCATGCCCCGGGCCGCAGAGGCCGAGGCCGTCCCCCTCGCCGCAGGTGATCAGGCCGCAGAGGTCCGGGGTGGGGCGGATGTCTCCGGGGCCGGGCTGGGTGCTCCTCCGGCGGGAGCGCTCGGAGCTCCCGGCCCGCGGTACGCCGTGCTCATCGGGGACGCCGCTCATGCGATGGCGCCCAATCTGGGCCGGGGCGCCAACGAGTCCCTCGTCGACGCCGCCGCCCTGAGCCGTCTTCTGGAGACTCATCCCCTGCCGCAGGCGCTGCGGAGGTACGAGGCCGCCCGGCTCGTGCGGCCCCAGGCGGTCCGCCGCGCCTCCCGCGCCGTCCTGGGCGTGGCGACGACGCGGCACGACCGTCTGCGCGACCGGCTCCTCGGCCTCCTGCCCAACGGCCCCGGCGCACCCTGACAGCCCCACACTCCCCACTCCCCACTCCCCGATCCCCGCCGGGTGAGCACTTCATGTCGGCTCCGACGGCGGAATCCGACAGGAAGCGCTCACATGAAGAGATGGTGGCGGATCGGGGACAGTGCAGATGAGGGAGCCTCTAGTCGTCCTCGGCACATCCGGCAGATGAACAGCCGGTGACAACACCCGATCCTTGCGCATACGCCGCCCTCCGTTCACCTGCGCGCAACCATGCGCGGCCTACCGTGGCCGCCTATGACGACCTCGACCACACCCCCCGGACTCCGCGGCGGAGCACAGCCCGGCGCCGCCCGCCCCACGGCGGTCGCGATCATCCCGGCCCGCGGCGGCTCCAAGGGGATCCCGCTCAAGAACCTGCAGAAGGTGGCCGGCCGCACCCTGCTGGCCCGCGCGATCGACGCCGCCCACGGCGCCCGGCACATCGACCGGGTCCTCGTCTCGACCGATCACGAGGGCATCGCCGCCGAGGCCCGAGCCGCCGGCGCACAGGTGATCCACCGGCCTGCGGAGATCGCGGGGGACCACGCGAGCAGCGAGTCCGCCCTCCTCCACGCACTGCACGCCCTGAGCACCGCTGAGACCCCCGGCACCGCAGTCCCGAACGCCGCCGCTCCAGGCACAGTGAGTGGCCCGGGCACAGCGAACGCGGGGAGCACAGAGTCCGCTGGCCTCCCCGCCGTCACGGTCTTCCTCCAGTGCACCTCGCCGTTCATCGACCCCGCCGCCCTCGACAGCGCAATCGCGCAGGTGGCGGACGACCGCGCGGACGTCGTCTTCTCCGCCGTCGAGGACCATTCCTTCCTCTGGAAACTGGGACCGGACGCACGTGCGCAGGCCGTGGGCCACGAGGCCTCCTTCCGCCCCCGCCGCCAGGACCGCGAGCCCCATTTCAACGAGACGGGCGCCTTCTACGTCATGGACACGCGGGGATTCCTGGAGAGCGGCCACCGCTTCTTCGGCCGCATCGGCATCGAGGAGGTGCCCGCGGAGCACGCCAGGGAGATCGACTCCATGAGCGATCTCAGCCTGGTCCGCGCGCTCGCTGAGGGACAGGAGCCGCCCTCGCACCTCGACGTCGACGCCCTCGTCACGGACTTCGACGGGGTCCACACCGACGATTCCGCGTTCGTCTCCGAGGACGGCCGCGAGGAGGTCCGCGTGCACCGCGGCGACGGCATGGGCGTGGGTCGCCTCGTGAATGCGGGCTTCCCCGTCCTCATCCTCTCCAAAGAGCGCAACCCCGTCGTCACCCGCCGCGCGGAGAAGCTGCGGACCGAGGTGCTCCAGGGCATCGACGATAAGGCCTCCGCCCTCGAAGGCTGGTGTGCCGCCCGCGGCCTGGACCCCGCCCGCGTTGCCTATGTGGGCAACGACCTCAACGATCTGCCCGCTTTCGGCGTGGTGGGCTGGCCCATCGCGGTCGCCGATGCCCACCCGGCCGTGCGCACCGCCGCCCGTCTCGTCCTCACCCGCGAGGGCGGGCACGGCGCAGTGCGAGAGGTCTGCGACCTCATCCCCGATTCCGTCCTGCAGGCCGCGCCCGAGGCCGCCGCGGGCCGCCGCGAAGGCAGCCCCGGGCACATGCCTCGGCGGCCCGTCCCGCAGTCCGACCACCGATCCGTCCCGCTGCCCACGGCAGCTCTGACCCCCTCTGCACGCAATCTCAAGGAGTTCGCATGAGCCAGACGCTCGCTTCCACCGCAGTCCTCGCCTTCGCGCCCGTGTCCGCCGCAGAGCCGGCCACCGCGCAGGCCGCGCAGCAGACCGCCGCGAGCACCCCCGGCGCGCAGACCGTCCTCCGGCCGGCGCTGGCCCTCGACCGGATGCCGGCCGCCTCCCCCGCCCCCGTCGCCATCGGCGATCTGCGGGTGGGTCCGGGCGAGCCCGTCTACATGATCGGCGAGATCGGCATCAACCACAACGGCGATGTCGAGATCGCCAAGCGGCTCATGGACGTGGCCGCAGAGGCCGGCGCCCAGGCCGTGAAGTTCCAGAAGCGCAACCCGGACGTCGCGGTGCCCGAGGCCCAGAAGTCCAAGATGCGCGAGACCCCCTGGGGCACCATGACCTACCTCGAGTACAAGTACCGCGTGGAGTTCGAGCGCGAGCAGTACCGGGAGATCGACGCGCACGCGCAGAAGCTCGGCCTGCAGTGGTTCGCCTCGCCGTGGGACGTCGATTCGGTCGAGTTCCTCGAGACGGAGTTCGACGCCCTCACCTACAAGATCGCCTCGGCCTCGCTCACGGACTTCGAGCTGCTGCGCGCCGTCGCCGCGACGGGCAAGCCCGTGCTGTGCTCCTCGGGCATGGCCGACTGGGCGATCCTGGACGCCGCGGTGGAGGTCTTCGACCAGGACAGGCTCGTCCTCATGCACGCGGCCTCGACCTACCCGCTGCCGCCGGAGGAGGCCGGCCTGCTGGCGATCCCGGCGATGCGCGAGCGCTACGGTGTCCCGGTGGGCTACTCCGGTCACGAGATCGGCACGGAGATCTCGCTTGCGGCCGTCGCCCTGGGCGCGGTGACGGTGGAGCGCCACATCACCCTCGACACGAACATGTGGGGCTCGGACCAGTCCGCCTCGATGGAGCCGGAGGAGTTCATCGCGCTCTGCCGCGGCGTGCGGGTGATCGAGCGCGCCCTGGGCGACGGCGAGAAGCGCATCATGCCGGGTGAGGAGTCGAAGATCGCCTCCCTGCGCAAGTGAGCCGGCGCCCGGCAGGAGGCAGGAGCCGCCTCCCGCCGGGCCGCTTCGCCCCCGCTCTCTCCGCCCGCCACGCCCTCCCCGGCACACCCAAGGACGCATTCCGTGACCCCACCACCCCGCCTGTCCGTCGTCATCCCGGCCAAGGACGCCGAGGCGCACATCGCCGAGGCGCTCACGTCCCTCACACATCAGGGCGTGCCGGGCGAGGAGCTCGAGGTGGTGCTCGTCGACGACGGCTCGAGCGACCTCACGGGCGAGGTCGCCGCGGGCTTCGCCGACCGCTTCGGCTCCTTCCGGCTGCTGCGCAGCGAGCGTCCCACCGGTGTCGCCGCCGCCCGCAACCGCGGTCTGCGCGCGGCCCGCGGCGAGGCCCTCACCTTCCTCGACGCCGATGACTGGTACGGCAACGGCCATCTCGCGGTCATGCTGGCCGCCCTCGACGCGCTCGGCACGGACTCGGTGCGCACGGACATCATCCTCGCCTCAGGCAAGCACCGCTCGCTCAAGGCGGCCCCGGTCCACCTGCGCGGCCGCCGGCTGCGCTGCGCGGACTACACCGTGCGCGGCTTCGAGCAGACGATGGTGGACTACCCCAATCCGCCCACCGGCGTCTTCCGCCGCCACCTGCTCGATTCCGGACTCCTCCTCTTCGACGAGGACCTGCGCAGCGCGGAGGACCGGGAGTGGAACTGGCGGCTCATGCTCGAGTCCGAGACCTTCGCGGTGGTGGACACGCCGGGGGTCTACTACCGGCGGGACGTCGCCGGCTCGATCACGGCGGTCTACGACGAGACGCAGCTCGACTTCATCGCCAGCTGTGCGAAGACCCTCGCGCGCACCCGCGCCCTCGGCTGTTCGAACGCCCACACGCTCAAGGCCGCGCACAACCTCTTCGCCCTCGCCGATCTCCATCTCCAGCGCCGCGCCGAGATGAGCCGCCGGCTCCGCACGGAGCTGATCCGCCGGGTCGCCGAGGTGGGCGCCGGCCTGTCGGAGGACGACCTCACAGCACTCCTCGGCTCCTTCACCCGCAAGCGGCAGGCCGCGCTGCGTCCCATCCTGCGGGAGATCGAGCGGCGGCGCAGCAGCGCGACCATGCCCCGCCCCACCGCACCCGATACCCCGAGGAGGAGCGCATGAAGCAGGTCTTCGCCGCGTCCTCGTGGCTGCAGCTCGTGAACATCTCCGCCGCGCTCGACTCCGGCCTCCTCGACGAGGCCGAGGAGCGCGTGCTCCTCGTCTGCGACACCCGCCTCGTGAGCGAGGTGGGTCCGTCCTTCGCAGGGCAGCCGGAGGCCGCTCCGCTCGTGGCCCGCTTCGATCGGGTCATCGACCTGAATGCCTGGATCCGGCCCATGCACCCGGCGCAGTGGAGCGTGAAGACCACCGAGCGCGCCGTGTGGGGCAGGCTCCTCGCCCGGGCGTGGGAGCTCGAGGGCGCGGAGATCCAGCTGTTCCTCGAGTCCCTCCAGAGCAGTCCGGCGCAGCCGCTGGCCGCCGTGTTCGCCGACGCGGAGCTCTTCGTCCACTCCGACGGCCTCATGACGTACGGCCCCTCGCGCAACCGGTTCTCCCCACTCGTCTGGCACCGCCTGTCCGGTCTGCTGCACATGGACCTCGTGCCCGGGCTCACCCCCCTCCTGCTCAGCGAGTTCCCGGGGGTGCGGCGCATCCCCGTCCCCGCCGAGGCGCTGCGGGAGGTCATCGCCGACGTCGCCTCCCGCACCGCCGCCGAGGTCTCCCCCGCCCCGCCGGGCTCCGTCCTCGTGATCGGCCAGTACCTCTCGGACATCGGGCTGCTCTCCGTCGAGGAGGAGACCGCGGTGTACGAGGACATGGTCCGCCGCGCGGCCGCCGAAGGAGCGAGCACGGTGCTGTTCAAGGCCCATCCCGCGGCCTCCTCGGCGGTGGGCGGGGTGCTGGAGCAACGGGCCCGGGCCGCGGGCATCGGCTTCGAGCTGCTCCCGGCCTCCCTGCCGGTCGAGGTGTGCGCGGAGCGGATGCGGCCTGAGGCCGTCTACAGCTGCTTCTCCACCGGCATGGTGACGGCCTGGCGCCTCTACGGCACCGCCGCGCGCTCCTTCGGCACGGAGCTGGCCCTCGAGGCCTTCGCACCGTACGAGAACAGCAATCGCATCCCCGTCACCATCTGCCGCGACCTGTTCGGCGACCCGGCGGGCGCGGGTCCGGCGGGCGCAGCCCCGGCAGAAGCGGGTCCGGCGGGCGGTGACGCCGGCGGCGGAGCCGGCACCCGCGCGCAGAGCCCCTACACCCTGCAGGAGCTCGTCGATGCCGTGGGCTACTGCATGCAGTCCCGCATCCTCGCGGTGCTGCGCCCACGGGCCGAGGCGTTCCTCACCGCGCACGGCGCGGAGGCCTCCGCGTACTTCAAGCGCCGCCGCCTCACGAAGCTGGATCTGCCCGGCGGGCTGCCGCCCCGGGCAGGGACGCTGCCGCAGAGGGCGCGCCGGGCTGCGGGCCGCGGCGCGCGCGAGGCTGTGCAGACTGCCGCACACGCGCTGCCGCCTGAGGTGGTGGAGGGCTTCCGGCCGCTTGCGGCGCTGGCCGGGCGGACGGGGCTCAGGATGCGGACGAGCGCTGGACGGGTCGCTGCCGAGGCCGGCGGCCGGGTGCGGAGCGCCCTCGCACGGGCCGCCGGCGGAGCTCCCACGACGGGGGCACATGCTCGACCGGCCCCCGCAGGTGCGCCCACCGGCCCCGGGGCGGCAGGGGAAGGACAGGAGGCCAGGTGACCGAGATGCCCAGGACGCCCGCCGTGCACGCACTCGTCGAATCGCCCTTCCAGTTCCTCTCCGCGCTGGAGGCGCTGCACGCCGTGGCAGGTCCGGCCGATGTGCAGGCGGGAGGCCGGGGCACCGGCCAGCGCGCCGTCGTCCACGTCCGGGCCGAGGCTCGCGGCATGGGCGATTTCCTCGACCGCTTCCCCACCGTGCTGCTGCCTGCCGGGGTCTCCGTCTCACGGAGCCTGCCAACGGCCGCGCAGCTGGTGCGGGAGGGTGCGGAGCGGCTGCTGCTCGGGGATCTGTGCTCGGGCCGGATCCAGCGCATCCTGCTGGAGGGCTGGTTCCTCCGGCGCCTCCCGCGGATCACGGTGCTGGACGACGGTCTCGCGACGCTGTCGGTCATGCGGCAGCTCGTGGCCGGCCCCGGGCCCCTGGAACGACCCAGGCAGCGGCTCGATCCCGTCCGCCGGCAGCTGTCCTCGGCCTTCGCCGCACGCCTGCGCGGGCTCGCGGGCAAGGGCCGCGTCGACTGGTTCACGGCTCTCCGCCCGGATGCCGGGCTCACGGCCGACGTCCGCAGCGCGGGCATCCTCGTGCATCCGCACACCTTCGAGCTCGCGCGAACCCGCGGCACCGGTCTCGCGGCGCTCCCCGCAGCAGATGCGCCTCCGGGAGCCCCGGCGGGCTCCGCAGCCGAGCCCGCACCCGCCTCGCCGGCGGAGGCTCCGGCCGTCGTGATCGGCTCCGCGATGGCCGCTGACGGCCTCGTGCGGGCGGAGAGCTACGAGGCCTGGCTGCGCGAGGTCGCCGCCGCACGGCCGGCCGTGTACTTCCCGCACCGGCGCGAGACCGCCGAGGCGCTCGACCGGATCGCCTGCATTCCGGGGCTCACGGTGGAGAGTGCCGGCCTGCCGCTCGAACTGCGGCTGTCCGCGCTGCCTGCGGGGGCACAGGTGCACAGCGTGCCCTCCACTGCGGTGGTGGGGCTGTCCACCATGCACCCGGGCGCCGCATTCGTCCTCCGGGACGTCCCCGGAGACTGGTGGACCGAGGATGCTCCGCACGGCTTCCGCCGGATGACCGAGGAGAGCTTCCGTATGCTGAGCGCATGGGTGGACGACGCGGCCGGGACGCGGTGCGCGGCGGAGGCGAGCGCGTGCTGAACCGGGGCGACTCCGCGGCGAGGACCGCCGCCGGGCCCCGTCTCCCGTCCGGTCCCGACCGCCCGCGCCTCGTGGCGGTGGCCGACAGCGAGTCGTACCTCAAATGGGCGGCGCGCCTGCTCGACCGCCTCGGGGACTTCGACACCCGGCTCGTGCTCATGGACACCCCAATCCTGCCCGCGGCAGCGCAGATCGAGGCGGCCACGGCCGGCACCTCGTGGGCCGGGCGCAGGCCTGCGGTCATCGGCAGGCGCGGACTCGCCGCACTCCTGACCGAACTGGGGCCGCACATCGTGCTGGCGGCCGCGACGGGGCCGGTGGTCCAGCAGATCCACGCGACCGCGGCCCGGCTGCGCCCGCGGCCGGGGCTGGTCTCCGGGCTGCCTGGGGTGGGGCTGCCGGCGACGGGGAAGGGCGCGCGGTACCGGCGCCTCGGCGATGCCTTCCTCACGCACTCGCACCGCGAGGCGGCCGAGTACGCGCGGGTGTACGCCGGGCTGCGCCTGCCCGCCGAGATCCTCACGACGCGGCTGCCGATGCTCGAATCTCAGGCGCCGCCCGCTGCCCGGGGCGGCGCGGACGGTGTGCGCAGGCTGGTCTTCGCCCCGCAGGCGAAGGTCCCGGTGCGGCGGGAGCAGCGGGAGGCCGTCCTGCGCGCGCTGGCCGCATGGGCCGCGGCTGCGCCCGGGCGCGAGGCGGTCGTCAAGCTGCGCTCGCGGGAGGGCGAGCAGGAGACCCACCACGAGCACGTGAGCTACCGGGAGCTGCTCGCGCAGCTGCGCGCCGCGGGCGAGGCAGGACCGCAGGTGCGCGAGGGGTACGGGCCGATGTCCGATTTCCTCACGCCGTCCTCCGCGCTCGTGACGGTGTCCTCGACCGCCGCCCTCGAATCGCTGGACCGCGGGCTGCCCACCGCGATCATCTCGGATTTCGGGGTGGACGACGAGATGCTCAACGAGGCGTTCGCGGGCTCTGGCACGGAGCGCACGCTCGCGCAGATCGCGGCGGGGGACCTCCCCTTCGCCTCCGAGCGCTGGCTCGAGGAGAACTACTTCCATGCGGAGGACGGGGAGCTCGAGCGCGGGCTCGCACTGCTGGCCCTCCGGGCCCGCGAGCGGCAGCTCCCGGGCCTGCGACGACAGGCCGCGATGCAGGATCTGCGGCGAGTGCGGGCGGAGCTGCGGACGCTGGCGCCCGCGCCGGTGGTGCGCGCCTACCGGGCCGGGGCCGCGGCGGTGCGCGGGCTCAGCCGATGACCTCGCGTTCGGGGGCCGGGGCCTCGCCGCGGTCGGGGAACACCCACGTGCGGTAGATCCAGAAGCGGAAGACCATCGCGAGGCCGATGCCCACGATGTTCGTCGAGATGTTGTAGGTGAGCGGATCGCGTAGCCCCAGCAGGTACCACGTGACGCCGAGCGGCGCGACGACGATGACCATGCCGAGGGCATTGGCGACCGCGAACTTCCAGATGGTGGAGAACTCGGAGCCGGAGTTCCTGCTGCCGTAGGTGAGGAAGCGGTTGCCGAGCCAGGCGACGGCTACGGAGACGACGGTTGAGACGACCTTCGCCTTGACGGGGCTGCCGTCGAGCAGCGCGGGGACGCCCGCGAAGCCGAACAGGAGCAGGTTCGACAGCCCCACGTCCACGATGTAGGCGAGTCCGCCCACGGACAGGAACGAGAAGACCTCGCGCACGAGGCGCCGGAGACGAGCCCAGCGGGAGGCGCGCCGGACGTCCTCAGAGGAGGGGGCGGCGTCCTCGGCAGGTGTGGCGGGCCGGGGCTCGGGGTGCGCGGCGACCTGTCGGGAGCTGTCCAATGCGTGTTTCCTCGGCTGGGATGGGACGCACGGCTGGCACGCCCGAGTTGACGGACACCCACTCTACGACCGATGGCAGGATGCGGGCGCCTCCGACACAGAAGACTTGCTGGGGATCACGTCAGAGCGCTCGCGGTCTCACATGCTCTCGACGTGCCGGGACAAGTGCCGTGGCACGGGCTGATGCTGCCGCCCGGCAGACGAGATGGCGACGGACCGAGGGCGGGAGCGAGTGGAAAGGGGCTTGAGGAGGAGCCCGGCGAGCCGTCTGCTGGGCTCCGAAACGGCCCAGTGCAGAGGCCGGACGGCGAGCAGCTGAGCCAGGGCCCAGGCGAGAAGCGCGCAGAGGACCACCGCACCGATCTGCACCGCTCGCTCATAGCCTCCGTCATAGATCGTCGCCAGGGTGGGAGTGAGCAGGATGACCGCCAGGCCGTGCAGGAGATAGACCGACAGAGAACGTGCCCCGATGGTGGTGACGGATGTTGTCCGATCGGGCACGGCGGTGAGGAGCGCAACAATGGCGAGACCCGCGATGAGATAGAGGCAGAGGCGGATGAAGATGCCGTGGACGAGTCCCACCTCGAGCCATTCGTAGTTCCGGCTGCCGTAGAGCCACTCGCGCTCGAGGTCCGCGACGAACAGGGCAAGCGGCGGGCAGGCCGCAGCGATGACCATGCCGACCCTGAACCACGGCAGCAGAGCGGAGGGCCAGGTGAGCAGGGTGCGGCCGAACACCTTCCCCAGAACGAAGAAGGACCAGAACACGAGCGCGCGCGACAGTGAGAACTCATAGTCCGCGAAGGGCACCGCCCCGGCGAGCAGCCCGGTGGCGACGGAGACCACGACCATGACCCGCGGAGCCCTCTCGATGAGCGGCACCGTGAAGTACCAGGCGATCATCGCGAAGAGGAACCACAGGATCCAGTGCGGCCTGATCCAGCTCCATTCGAAGGGGTCACCGGCCAGCCGCTCCGCGACGTAGTAGACGAGCTGCGCCGCGAGGAGCGTAAGGAGGAGATTGAGGATCCGTTCGCCCAGCCGCTTCGATTTAGCAGTGATGCCCGCGAGGAACACGAAGGCCGGCATGTGGAACGCATAGATCGAGGTGAGCACGAGGCGCCCGAGGCCGTCGTCCCACCCGGAGCTCAATCCCTCAAGCAGATGCCCGAGGACCACGAGCACGATGAGGACGCCCTTGGCGTTGTCGATCCGTCTGTCCCGCACAGGCATCGGGACAAACTAGCATCCGCTTCTGCACTTCCTCCGCATTCGCCTCATCGTCCGCTCATACTTCTTCCAGGAAAAGCAGAACATTCATTCCTCGAATCGCAGGACCGTTGAGGTCAGGAGATTCCCACCCAGCCCCACTCCCCTTTCAGGACGCTCTCTCGAAACTGAGATGTACAGTGCGACAGCAGAAGAGGCGGAGTTCGCCGATGAATCATCGATCTAGGTGAATTACGCTTCACGGCATTTCCCCAACCCAGGAGACCTCGATGGCACAGCTTTCCCTCAGGAGTCGCGCGCACAGGCGCCTCGTCACGGAGACGGTAGCCCGGTCCCGCCGCCTCCCCGTCAGGAAGAACACCGTCCTCTACGAGGCGAATTCCGGACGGGGAGCGGTCTGCAACCCTGAAGCGATATTCCGTGCACTCATGGCAGCACCGGACATGTCCCACCTCAAGCATCTCTGGGTGCTCGAGGAGGACTGCCTGAACGATCCGATCGTCACGGAGTTCGAGAAGGCGAAGAATGTGCGCTTCATCGAGTACAAGTCCCTCGAGTACTACTACGCACTTGGGACAGCCGGGTACCTCATCAACAATTCGACCTTCCCTCCGGAGCTCGCGAAAAGGCCGGAGCAGACCTACATCAACACCTGGCACGGGACGCCGCTGAAGCGGATGGGGTACGACGTCGAGGACGGAGGGCCTGACACCCGGAACATCATCAGGAACTTCCTGGCGGCCGATTGGATACTGTCACCGAACCCCTTCACCACCGAGACCATGCTGCGCAAGGGCTACCGCCTGGACGGGATCTTCCGCGGGAGGATCGCCGAGGTCGGATATCCGCGCATCGACCATCAGTTCACCGACGCGATCGGCCGCAAGGACATCCTCGAACGTCTTCGCGCGAGCGGGACTGCCGTGCCCGCCGGCGCGAAGATCGCTCTGTACGCTCCCACCTGGAAGGGCGCGTCCTTCTACGATCCCCTGGACGAGATGGCCTCCACGGCGGAGTTCGTCACCGAGCTCCAGGAGCGCCTGGGCCCCGGCTGGCGGGTTCTCCTCAAGGTCCATCAGCGCGTCCTCGCGCAGGCGGATGCGCATCCCGAGCTCCGCGACCGGCTCGTGCCGAACCACATCCCTGCCAATACGGCGCTCGCAGTCTCGGATGCACTCATCACCGACTACTCGAGCATCTTCTACGACTACCAGGCCCTCGAACGGCCGATCCTGTTCTACATTCCCGACTACGACTCCTACTCGGGCTACCGCGGCCTCTACCAGGAGCCCGCGGACTGGCCCGGGCCCATCGTCACCACGGTCGAGACCGCGGCGGAGGCTCTCCTCACCGCGCCGGACGAGGCCGTGACGGACCGCCTCCATGCCGCGCGGCAGACCTACAACCCCCACGACGACGGACGGGCGTCGCAGCGTGTGGTGGACCTCGTGTTCCGCGGCAGGGACACCGGCGGGACCGTGATCTCCGACTTCTCGGACGGGCGGACGAGCCTGCTGCTCTATCCGGGCGGCCTGCTGCCCAACGGCATCACGAGCTCGTGCATCAACATGCTCAACTCCCTGGACTTCGACCGATTCGACGTCTCCGTGGCCTACGGCCACAGCACCCGGCCGGATGCGCTCGACTTCCTCAGCCGGATCGACTCCCGCATCCGCTTGCTCCCCCGCATCGGTCGCTTCACCACGGGCAAGAAGCCCGCAGAACAGGTTCTCGGAGCCGAGTTCCCCTGGGGAGACGATGCACGCGCACCGCGCGCCCGGAAGGACTTCCACGACGAGTGGCGGCGCTGCTTCGGAGACGCCCGCTTCGACCACGTCATCGACTTCTCCGGCTACGGGCCACTGTGGGCGGGGGTCTTCGCCGCAGCGCCCTCCGGAGTGAAGTCGATCTGGCAGCACAACGACATGGTCTCCGAGGTGTCCAAGGAGATCAACGACTCCACTCCCCATGAGCGCCGCCTCAAGCAGGTCTTCGACCTGTACAACGACTTCGACACCGTGGTCGCCGTATCGCCCAGCCTCTGCGAGCTCAACCGTGCCGGGCTCCAGCACTATGCGCCCCACACCACCTTCACCTATGCGCGGAACCTCATCGACGGTGAGGCGGCCCTCGCCCGGGCCCGCCCGCAGTTCGAACTGCAGCGGCCCCAGGCCGAGGCTCCGCCGGGAGCCGATCTGCGGACGCAGGTCCGCCTGCTCACCGATGCGTACGGCGGCGAGGCCGTCGCCCAGGCGGTGGAGTTCGAGACCGTGCTCTCGAGGTTCCTGCCGCCGTCGGAGGACACCACCTTCCTCACGATCGGCCGGATGAGCCCCGAGAAGAACCAGGCGAGGATGATCCGCGCATTCGCGCAGGTGCACCGGGAGAACTCGGCCACGCGGCTGGTGATGGTGGGTGACGGAGTTCTCCGTGAGAGCCTGCAGTCACTGGTGCAGAGCCTCGGACTCGCCGATGCTGTGGCATTCACGGGCCAAGTGCCCAACCCCTTCCCGCTGTACGAGGCCGCAGACTGCTTCGTCCTCTCCAGTGACTACGAAGGTCAGCCGATGGTCATACTCGAGGCGAGGGTCCTCGGCCTGCCCATCGTGTCCACCCGGTTCGCCTCGGTGAAGGACGCGCTCAGCAAGGAGCAGGGACTCATCGTCGAACGCTCCGACGAAGCACTCGCCGAGGGTATGCGCGCCTACCTGGAGGGTGCCGTGCCGCAGCAGGAATTCGACTGGAGGGCATACAACGCACGCACACGCGCCGAGTTCCTCTCCGCTGTGAGGGCCGTATGAACCCCGGACGCGCAGGCCGCTCACTGAGGGTGCTGGGGCATCGCCTCACCGCACGGCTGAGGGCGGCGCAGGCGGAGCGGAAGGTGAGCGCGCCCTCACACGCAGGAGCCGCACACCGTGCAGACGACGCAGCCGGAGGAGAGACCACCCCGACAGCGGCACCGGCGGCGTTCGGACCGGTGCACGGAGTGAGAGCAGATCTGCGTGCGGTGCGCTGGGAAGGCTCTGCGCTCCTGGTGGATGGATGGGTGACAGTGGGCGGACGGGCGCGGAAGGCGCCCCCCGTCCTCCGTGTGCTCACGGTCCCCGCGGGCGGCGAGCAGCCGCACTCCGAGACATCCGCCCTCCTCACCGCTGGAACGGAGCTGCCCACGGAGCCCGCGCCCTGGCTCGATGCCAACGGCTTCGTGGACAAGGGCCACGATCTCACCGCCGCGTCCTTCCGGGCCGTGTGCAGGGTGCAGGATCTCTGCGGATCGCCGCACGACCGGCTGCAGCTGGTCGTGCAGTACGGAACGGAGGCCGCAGAGGTCACGCCCTTCACCCACAGGTATCGCTGGGGGTCGGCGGGACATCTGCAGTCGCTCGTAGCGTCCGGCCTCCGCCTCGCGCCGCAGTGGAGCGAGGAACGCGGGCTGTGCCTCCTCCGCTCGGCACCCGAGGCATTCGCCGAGGGGCCGCCGCACCCGGAAGGAGAGCAGCTCACGGTGCCCCTCGGCCTCGTCCCCGGCTTCGCACCGGTGAGCGCGCAGTGGAGTCTGGAGAGGGCCTCGTGCCCGGTGCCGCTGAACCTGACCCACAGCGCCGGCGGCGGCAGCGAGCTGCGGATCGGGCCGGTCGTCGGCGCCCCTGACCCCGGCTCCTGGGCCATCGCTCTCACCGGTGACGACGGCACCCGCAGACACGTGCACTGGAGTGCCGCGGACTGGGAGCCGGTTCCGTTCGCCGGCTGCACGCTGGAGAGAGGGACAGGCGGCCTGGTGCGGCTGACCCGCGCACCCCGCCGCTGCCCGGCCGCGGATGTGACGCTGTCCGACGCGCACCTCGCGATCACGCTGGCTGCGACGGCACCGGACTCCGTCTCGCATCTGCTGCTCCGCGGGGCCCGCACGGAGCTCCGCGGTGAGCGCGCGGAGGCGTCGCGCTTCAGCATCCCCCTGGCACACCGCGCGTGGCGGGCGGAGATCGACGCGCCGCCCTCCGGCGGGTATCGCGCCTGGGCCGTGCTCGAGGACGGGGACGAGGTCCCCGTGGTCCTCACCGGGCCGCTGAGCGCCCGGACTCCGCTCCCCCTGCAGGGTCCCGCCGCCGTCCGCGCCGAGCACGCGCCGGACGGACAGCTCTACTTCGACTTCGCCGCGCCGCTCGGCCTCGACGAGAGGGGGCGCAGCAGCCGCAGATCGCTGGCCTCTGCCTGGACCGGCCCCGGCAAACCTTCCCCTGCCGACGGTGTGTTCCTGGAATCCTGGTACGGCAAGACCGTCTCGGACAACCCACCGGCCCTCCTCGAGGCTCTGCAGGCGGAGGGCGTGCCCGGCCCCTACTACGTCACGGTGGCGGACCGTTCGGTGGAGTACCCGGCCCAGGCGGAGCCGGTCATCGCGGGCAGCCGCGCGTACTGGCAGGCACTGGGCGCCAGCAGGCTGGTCGTCTTCAACACCTGGCTGCCGAGCGGGTTCAGGAGGCACAAGGACCAGTACATCGTCCAGACCTGGCACGGCACGCCCCTCAAGGCTCTCGGTGCGGACGTGCCCCACCGGCGCGGCAAGCCGGAAGCGGTCGAGCGGCTGCGGAAGGGCTCCCGCGAATGGGATCTCCTCCTCTCCCAGAACCCCTACTCCACGGAGATCCTCCGCCGCGCCTATGCCTTCGAGGGCGAGGTCGCGGAGACCGGGTATCCGCGCAACGACCGTCTGGGCGGCAGCGGAAAGGATGCGCTGCGCGCGCGTGCCCGTGCGGACCTGGGCCTCTCCCCCGAGGCCGTGGTGGTCCTCTACGCCCCCACGTTCCGCCCGGAGGCCAAGGGCAGCCTCGGCCCCCTGGACACAGCGGGGCTCATGGCACGCCTTCCCGAGGACGCCGTGCTCCTCGCGCGGGGCCACAGCGTCACCCTGCGGCGGGGGAAAGACCTCAGGAGCGACCGGGTGGTGGATGTGACCTCGTATCCGGAACCCGCTGACCTCATGGCCGCGGCCGACTGCCTGGTCACCGACTACTCCTCCATCATGTTCGACTTCGCCGTCACGGGCAGGCCGATCCTGTACTTCACCCCCGACTACGAGGACTACCTGGAGACCGGCAGAGGCGGATACTTCGATCTCGCCGCCGAGGCTCCGGGACCGCTGCTGCGCACGGAGACCGCGCTCGCGAAGGCGCTCACGGAGACCCTCTACGGAGGCTGGACCCCGTCCGAGGCCTACAGGCGCTGGCAGCGGGAGTTCGTCCCCCACGACGACGGGGAGGCCGCCCGCAGACTGGCCGCCCGGATCTCCGCGGCGCTGCGCTGAGACCGACCAGGGAGGAATCATGTCGACCATCGTCAATCTCGTTCCCAATCCCAGCTTCGAGCAGACCGCTCCCGGAACCCGGGGACGCTCGGACTTCGAGATGCCCTATGCGGAGGGCGGCCTCTACACGCACGTGCACAACACCGCCCGGGCCTCGACCGCCTGGTGCGCCGGCGGCCGGCAGTCGGTGTTCGTGGAGGGGACGAGCCGCAGCAGCGACACCCACATCGCTCCGGGAGGGCGGAATGAGGAGGGCGCCTTCCGTCTGGGCATGCGCCCGGGCGAGACATACACGGCACAGGTCACCGTCCACCTCGAGGAGCGGCTCCGGGGCGCGCTGCACAAGGACGCCCTCACGATTGCGCTCGGCTGCGTCATGGGCGGGAGGACGGACTGGCGGGTCGCGGTCTCGGAACCGGCCCCCAACAGGCCCGGTACACGGCAGCTGACACTCACCTTCACCGTGCCGGCGGAGGCCACCGTCGCCTGGATCCGTCTGGTGTGCGGCATGAGCGCAGGCGCAGGCGGAGTGCACTGGGACGACTTCATGCTCACACAGTCGCCGGGCGCCCTCCCCTACTTCGACGGAGACACGCCGGAGGACGCCTGCTTCACCTATGGCTGGACCGGAGCGAGGCAGGTCTCCCCGTCCACGCGGACACTGAAGGACCCGGACCTGCTGCTGCGCGATCCCAGGACGCGGGAGCCGTTGGACGAGGAGCGGCTGCAGGGCGTCTGCCACCTGCTCGCGGAGGCGGGCACGGCGGAGGAGCTCGCGCTGGTGTCGGACCACATCAGGCAGCTGCCGGCGCTCACGGAAGAGACGGCGAAGACGCTCACGACGATGCTCGCGGAGGCACAGGAGCGCATGGAACGGACGCGCGCCCGGGTCACGGCCTCGGCCGGCCTGGAGCGCGTGCCGGAACACCAGGTGCAGAAGGCCCGCGCGCTGCTCAACGAGCGGCGGTGGCGCTCCGCCGCGGCCGCCTATGAACGAGCTGTCGCCCTCGCTCCGGAAGACGCGCAGCTGCGGTACGAGCTCGCCGAGGCCTACGACCGGGTGCGCGACGACGCCTCCAGCCTGCGAGTGTGCAGGGAGGCGGTCGCGCTCGACGACCCGCTGCCGTTCGATGCGCGCGCCGCGCTGGAGACCTACCCGCGGGCGTTCCGAGCGAGGAGGACCACGGGTCTCTTCGTGGCGGAGAGGCTCGCGGAGATCAGGCGCCGAGCGGATGCCGCACCAGGAGGAGAGGGGAGCGTGGGCGGCCCACTCCCGGTCTTCAGCTACTGGGCACAGGGCAGGTCCTCGGCGCCGCCCCTGGTGCAGCGCTGTCTCGCACGGATCGAGGAGGCCGCGGAGGGCAGTGCGCACGTGCTCAGCGATGCGGACCTCCCCTACTACGTGAGCATCCCCCGGAACATCGAGGCCGCGGTGGGGGCGAACAAGACGTACTTCTCAGACATCCTCCGGGTCGAACTGCTGCACCGCTACGGAGGCGCCTGGCTGGACTCCACCTGCTGGCTGGGAACGGCGGCGGCGCCGTTCCTGGACCGCTGTCTTACGGCCGGTTTCACCGCCCCGAGCTACACCGGGCCGCGCATCTCGAGCTGGTTCATGGCGGCGCGGCCGGGCAACCGGATCGTCGCGCTCCTCCGCTCCGCGCTGCACCTGTGGTGGGAAGAGCACCCGTACCTGCCCCACTACTACCATCTGCATCACGTGTTCGAGATGCTCTACCGGCTCGACGAGGAATTCCGGCAGGAGTGGGATGCCGCGTACGCCCCTTCGTCACAGGCCGCGCACGCGTTCCACGCACGGCTGCTGGAACCGCGCAGCGGTGTGGACGTAGAGGCGATCCTCCGCCGCTCTCCCGTGCAGAAGCTGCGCTACAAGTACGACCCCGCGGCGGTGACGCCAGACCTGCTCGTGGCGCACCTGGTGCGCGGGGATGCTGCGCTTACGCGCGTGCCACGGGCGGAGTAGGCCTCCGGGCGATATCGTCGCTCGCGTCCTGCGCAGCGGACCTCCCCCTGCACACGCTGCGCTGATTCAGAACAGGCCCGTGATCCGCCCCTCGGCATCGACGTCGATGCGTTCGGCGGCCGGAGAGGCCGGCAGGCCCGGCATCGTCATGATGTCGCCGCAGATCGCCACGATGAAACCGGCCCCTGCGGACAGCCGGACGTCCCGGACCGTGAGGGTGTGACCCTCGGGTGCCCCGCGCAGGGTGGGATCGGAGCTCAGCGAATACTGGGTCTTGGCCACGCACACGGGCAGCTCGCCGTAGCCCTCCTCGGCGAATCTGCGCAGCTTCGCCGCGACGGAGGAGGGGATGTCCACCTCTCCGGCCCGGTAGATCTTCGAGGCGATCTTCTCCAGCTTCTCCTCGGGGGTGTCGCCGAGCGCATAGGAGCGCGGCGGCTCCGCGGCAGCGGCTGCACCGGTGCCCTCCTCCGCCGCCTCGCGCTCCGCGACCGCGGCGATGACGGCATCCGCGAGGTCGAGCGCCCCTTCCCCGCCGCGGGCCCAGTGCTCGGCGGGCACCGCACGCACACCCAGGCCGTTCAGATGCTCGACCGCCGCGGCCACCTCCGCATCCGTGTCGCTGGGGAAGCGGTTGAGGCTGACCACGGGAGTGAGACCGTACACCTCACGCAGCACATTCAGGTGGTGTTCGAGGTTGGACATGCCCGCGAGCATCGCCTCGACGTTCTCGGCCTCGAGATCCGCCTTCTCGACCCCTCCGTGGTACTTGAGCGCACGGACGGTCGCGACGACGCAGACGGCGTCCGGCCAGATGCCGGCGGAGCGCGTCTTGATGTCGAGGAACTTCTCCGCGCCCAGATCCGCCCCGAAGCCGGCCTCGGTGACCGCCCAGTCGCCGAGCGCCATCGCGGCCTTCGTCGCGAGGACGCTGTTGCAGCCGTGTGCGATGTTCGCGAAGGGCCCGCCGTGGATGAACGCGGGAGTGTGCTCGAGGGTCTGCACCAGATTGGGGGCGAGCGCATCGCGCAGCAGCGCGGTCATCGCGCCCTCCGCCCCGATGTCGGCGACGGTGACGGGCTTCCGGTCGCGGGTGTGTGCGAGCACGATGCGCGAGAGACGGTCGCGCAGGTCCTCGATCCCCGTCGCGAGGCAGAAGATCGCCATGACCTCGCTCGCGACGACGATGTCGAAGCCGTCCTCGCGCGGGACCCCGCCGCCGAGCCCTCCGAGCCCGATCACCGTGCTCCGCAGGGCGCGGTCGTTGAGATCGACGACCCGCCTGATGTGGATGCGGCGGACGTCCACGTTGAGCTCGTTGCCGTGCTGGATGTGGTTGTCCAGCATCGTCGCGGCGAGGTTATTGGCCAGTGCGATCGCGTTGAAGTCGCCCGTGAAGTGGAGGTTGATGTCCTCCATCGGCACCACCTGGGCATGACCGCCTCCGGCGGCTCCGCCCTTCATGCCGAAGACGGGGCCCAGGCTGGGCTCGCGGAGCGCGAGGACCGCATTGCCCGTGGGCTCCCCGCCTGCGGCCTCACGACGGCGGTTGCGCTCGTTGAGGCCGTCGGCCAGGCCGATGCTCGTGGTCGTCTTGCCCTCACCGGCCGGCGTGGGGCTCATCGCCGTGACGAGGACCAGCTTCCCCGGCCTGCGCTCCTCCTCGATCCGCCGCAGGATGGCCAGCGGCACCTTCGCCTTGGTCCATCCGTAGGGGACGAGGTCCTCCGTGGGCACCCCCACGGACTCGGCGATCTCCGTGATCCGCTTCAGCGACGCTGCCTGTGCGATCTCCAAGTCGATGCTCATGGGGCCATTCTGCCTGACTCGTACGGTGTCGATCACACCGCACATGCCGAGGTCCCGTGTCACCGCGGAGGGCCGAGGCGAACACGGGGCGGCGGAGGGGGCAGCGGGCGACGATCTCGGCGGCTCAGCCGAGCACTGCGCGACGGAACTCCTCGACGACCTCCGCGTTGTACTGCGCAGGGTCGAGCCGCCGCGCGCCGGTCTCACCGCGGAGGTACGCTCGCATGCCTTCGGCCAGCGCATCGACGGAGCGCTCCACGATGAGCCCGTCGCTGCCCTCCATCGCGCTCTCCGCGGAGCCGAACCGCGTGGTGAGGACGGGCAGGCCGAGTACTCGCGCCTCGAGGATCACGATGGGCTGGCCCTCGTAGTCGCTGGACATCACGAAGCAGTCGGATTCCGCCATCACGCCGTAGGGGTTGGAGAGCACGCCGGTGAAGGTGACGGCCCGGGCGATCCCGAGGGATCCGGCGAGCGCGGCGAGCTCCGTCCCCAGCGGTCCCCCGCCGATGATGACGAGCCGCGTGTCCTGGGCTTCCGCATGAACCTGCGCGAAGGCGCGGAGCAGACGCTCGTGGTTCTTCTCCGGGGACAGCCGACCGACCGTCACGAACACCTTCTCGCCACTGCGGACGAGATCGGCGGCGGATGCCTGGCGCTGCACCTCGGCCAGCACCGCTTCGAAGGAGAACGCCTCTCCCAGCGCCGTGACGGCTGCGCCGAGCTCGCCGCCCTGCGCCGCGCGTCCGATCGCGGCAGCGGTGTCCGCCCGCGGCCCGTCCGACAACTGGGCGTCCGCGGAGGGCACTGGGACCCCGCCCCGTTACATTCATTGGTAGGTCCTCACCAGAGGATCTGGTCGCTGGCCCTGGTATGGCTGTCTTGCCCTGTCATCGATGGTCCGGGGGGATGTTGCCGCCAGGAGTCCAGGACACGCGTTGACTGCTGATAGGGACGCGGCCCAGCCTCGGTTGAGGTCTCTTCGTAACGTGGGCGCCAGTATCGGGTGTCATGACACCAGCGACCAGGGATACAACAGGACAAGGGAGCCTGTCATGACACCCGAATACGCCATCACGCTGGGACTCGACGTCGGGAAGTCCGCCCATCACGGGTGCGCTCTCACACCCGAGGGCCAACGGGTCTACGACCACGAACTGCCCCAAGACGAGACCGCGCTGCGCGCGGTGATCACTGATCTGCAGGAACACGGTGCGGTGCTCGTCGTCGTGGATCAGCCGAACATGATCGGTGCACTGCCGATCGCGGTAGCCCGCGACGTCGGCGCGGATGTCGCCTACCTGCCCGGCCTGGCAATGAGGAAGGCCGCCGACCTGCACCCCGGTAGGTCGAAGACCGACGCCCGGGATGCGTTAATCATCGCCGACACAGCCCGGACAATGCCGCACACCCTCCGTGCTGTCGACCGAGATTCCGACGTGCTGTCGGCGTTGAAGGTGCTGTCCGGGTTCGACGAGGACCTGGCAAGGGAATCGACCAGAGCGATCAACCGGCTGCGGTCCCTCCTGGTCCAGATCTACCCCTCCTTGGAGCGCGTCTTCGCAGGCGTCACCCTCACTCGAGCGATCGTGTTGGAGCTGTTCATCCGCTATCACGGGCCCGCCGGGCTCAAGGCTGCCGGCAGGGCTGGTGTGAAGCGGTGGGCGCGGAACCACAGCCGCAAAGATCCCGGCCCGCTCATCGACCAAGCCTTCGCGGCACTGGCTGAGCAGACCGTCACGGTGCCCGGCGCCGACGCAGTCGAGCTCGTCATCCCAAGAGTCGCCGCACAGATCAAGGAGCTCAAGCATCAGCGGAACATCGTCGCTGGTGAAGTCGAGAAACTGGTCGATGACTTCCCTCTTTCCCAGGTCTTGACGTCCATGCCGGGAGTCGGAGTCAAGACCGCAGCGCAGATCCTCCTGGCCGCTGGCGACATGTCCGCGTTCCCCACCCCAGGCCACCTGGCTGCCTATGCCGGGATCGCTCCGGTGACCAGCCGGTCGGGGACCTCGATCCGGGGTGAGTTCCCCGCGAGGGCTGGGAACAAGCGGTTGAAGAACGCGTTGTTCCGGTCCGCGTGGGTCGCGTCGTGTCACGACCCGCGATCGCAGGCGTACTACGAGCGGAAACGTGGTGAGGGGAAGCGTCACAACGCTGCGGTCATGTGCTTAGCTCGTCGCCGCCTGAACGTCATGTACGCGATGATCAAGACTGGGACTCTCTATGAGCCCCGCGTCCCCACGGTTGCTTAACAACAACCATAGGGACACCCCACACTCCGCATGGCAGAGGATCACCCCTTCGCCATGTGCGCCTATATCCACACCGACACCATCGCGATCGAAGCGGATGTGGATTGCTATTTCTGGGTGCGCCATGCGGACGAACAATCGGCGGGCAAGCACCTCACGGGCCATATCCTGCCGGTCGAGGAGTTCTACCGCTGTTTCTACGCCGTCTTCCGGATGATCGAGTCCAGCGCCGAGGCCCCCGTCGCGCGCCGGGAGTTCGCCCGTGCCGCCTACTGGAACAGACTGCTCACGTTCGACCTCGTGACCGAATTCCGGCGGAAGCGGGACGTGGAGGACGCGGAGCTCTCTCTCGAGACCGCACGGTCGATCGCGGAGGAGTTCGGCGCATCCGCCGCCTCTCCAGCCCTCAGCCCCAAAGCGCGCTTCATGCTCCTACTGCTGACGAACGGAGACCTCGAACTCCTCCGGGTCGGGCTCAGCGCTCTGCGGTAGCTCTGTCTAGATTCGCGCTGGCCGTCTCCATCGAGAGCCTCACAGGGCAACGGGAGAATGAAAAGCGAAAGGCATTATGATATGCTACGAAGGTGGCAACACTGAACGCAGCAGTCAACCCGGGGACCAGGACATGACGAAGCGCTACCTTATGCGGCTCGGAAAGACGCCCTTCGAGGCGATCGACGGATTCGATACGCTGGAAAGAAACTCCATCGGCGGAAACAATGGGAATCTGATATTCGGAGCAGCATCGCACAAACTCTTCTCAACGGAGGGAACAGAGGTCGAGGCCAACAGGTATGTAATAAACCGCCATATGGCAGACCGAGTCAACGACGAGTACGACGGCTTCATCCTTCCCCTCGCCAATGCATTTCGTCCGAGCTTCGAGACTGAGATGCTGCGCACTGCAGAGTTTATCGAGAAACTCACGATTCCCTTCATCATGCTCTCAGGCGGCGTGCAGATACCCGCGTCAGGAGACACCGCAGCACTCCGCAAGATGGAGCCCACGATCAAGCGCTTCGCACGGGCAGTGCTGAACAAGTCCAGCGCCCTGTCAGTACGCGGAGAGAAATCCGCGGAATACCTTCGATCCCTGGGCTTCAGTGATGTCGAAGTGATCGGCTGCCCCTCCATGACGATGAACGGCCCAGGCCACACCGTGAGACCCTCGACGTCCATTTCCGAGGGCGCACCTATCGCCTATAATATTGAAACCTCCAACCCCTTCGGGGCAGCGCTCATCAGAGATGCCGAGGAACGGTTCAACGCTGTCTACATGCCACAGGACAGAGCGACACTTGAAATGCTCCTCTGGGGAACCTCTCCGCACCCCGGGTCCTCACCCGAATACCCCCTGAACAAACATCACCGACAGTTCGCCGACAATGTGGCTGAATATCACCTTGACGCGTCAACCTGGATCGGCCGCATGTCAGACATGGAATTCTCATTCGGAGCGCGGATCCACGGAAACATCGCTGCGGTGCTTGCAGGGACTCCGGCGGTCGTTCTCGCACATGACCAGCGCACACTGGAGCTCGCGGAGTACCACGAGATACCACATCTCGACGCACAGAGCGACCGCATCCCCGACACAGTGGAAGAGCTTTTCGGAAATGCGGACTTCACCGCCTTCAATTCCGGGCACACCGAGCGCTTCGACAAGGTGGAGAAGTATCTTCACGAAAACGGCTTCAGCCACATCTACGAGCGAGGGCAGGAGAAAGCCCTCGAGGAGTATTCTGAGAAGCTCCGCGAGACTGCGTTCCCGAACGCCCAGAAAAGCACATTGGCAGGGGCTTCGAAAGATGTCCAGAAGATGATGGAGATCATCCAGACAAGGCATGCAGCCACGAGCAAGTCACTGAAGAAGTCGAATCACCAGCACGAATCCATGCGGAAGAAGGTGGCCGACCTCGCACGGCGCGTGCATGGCTCGGAGCGCAGCGATCGCGCCGGGAACAGGAGCACGGATCTTTTCAAGCGGGCGCTGAGGCGGCTCTCAAGCGGGAGGTAGGTGCCGCATCCACCGTCTCCGCGCCTCGCCCCCGCTTGCTGCTCATGAGGTCGAGGCGCGCCGCATCCGGTTCGCACCGACTTCCGAGCGACGACTGGGGGTGAGATGATACACGCCTATACGCCGTGTCTGCCCTCGCCGAGAGGAGCGGCGTCGGTTGCTGCCGCGCTCCCGCCGGTGCTCTGCAGAACGGTCCATTCGTGATCATTCCGGCGACCGACACCTCACCCTCGTGCGCGGACTGCACTCCTCACGATCTCGTCGAGTCCGTACTCGGCCTTCCAAGACAGTTCCGCCGCAATTCGGCTCACATCCGCCACGAGTTGCGGCGGATCGCCTGCCCGCCGGTCTCCCATCTCCGGCACCACGGCCTGTCCAGTGCTCTCCGCAATCGCCACGATGACCTCGTTCACGGAGGCGCCCTGCCCGGTTCCCACATTGAACACGGTCTCCGCGGGCTCCCCCATTGCCAGGTAGTCGAGGGCAGCGATGTGCGCCTCGGCCAGATCCTTCACATGAACGTAGTCGCGGATGCACGTCCCGTCCGGTGTGGGATAGTCGTCGCCGAAGACGATGGGCGCCTTCCCCGCCGCCAGCCGGTCGAGCACGATGGGGATGAGGTTCATGACCGCAGTGTCCGCGAGATCGTCCCAGCCCGCGCCGGCCACATTGAAGTACCGCAGCTTGGCCGCCCGCAGACCGGTCGCGCGGATCGCGTTGTCGATCATCCACTCTCCGATCAGCTTGGTCTGACCGTAAGGGTTGATGGGGCGGCACTCGATGTCCTCGTGGACCATCGGCACGTCCGGCATGCCGTAGACGGCTGCGGACGAGGAGAACACCAGCGCACCGACTTCCGTGCGCTGCATCGCCGCAAGCAGATTCGCCAGCCCGCTGACGTTCTGCCGGTAGTACCAGACGGGATGCTCGACGGACTCACCCACCTGCTTCTTCGCGGCGAAATGGATGACGGAGTCCACGTCGTGACGGAGCAGGACGTCCGTGAGCGCGTCCTCGGCGTCCGCGGCGGAGAGGTCGATCCTCTCTAGAGGATGTGCGCCGATCCTCGCGAGGACCCCGTTCGAGAGGTCGTCGACGACCACCACGCCGTCGCCGCGCTCCTCGAGCAGGCGTACCACATGGGAGCCGATGTACCCGGCACCGCCGGTAACCAGAACAGTCATTTTCCTCACCTCGACGGCCGGCACGGCCGCTTCTCCGATCTCGATTCGTAGGTCTGCGAGCGCCACCGCCGGGCATCGCCGACAGCTGCAGCTTGCGCGAACCGGTGTGCACACCAGATGTCCTACAAGATAGGGGGCCTGCCGTTCACGGACATCGCGAGCAGCCCCTTGCCCGAGAGCTTCCTCGGCGTCTCGTCCTCACCCCACGGATCGTCCCTCCAACCGTCCCTCCAGCCGGAGAACCAGGCACGCAGCTGCTGTGGCCGACGCGCCCAGCGCGCGCACTGGACTGCGGTCCAGGAACCCACATAGGCCCAGCTCAGCGGCCATGGCAGATTGCGCCTGGCCAGCCACACCCGGTTGCGCGCATTCATGTAGAAGTACTCGTCGTGACGTTTGGGATCGATCACAGGATGTGCAACCGCCAGATCACCGGCGTACCAGACCTGGAAGCCCGCGTCCCAGATCCTCCAGGCCAGTTCGATCCCCTCGTGCGCGTACCAGAAGGGAGCCGGCCAGCCGCCGGACTGGTCGAACGCCCGCCGCTGGAGGCAGACCGCGCCCTCCCAGACGGAGAAGACCGCAGACGAGTGCTCCGCCGAACCCTTGTGCAGGCGTGGGATCCAGCGCTTGGGCGCATCGTCGCGCGAGGGATCCGTGACACGCGGCTGGATGAGGCCGATCTGCGGCTTCGCCCGCATCATCTGCGCCATCCGCAGGAGCGTCGTCTCGTCCGGCAACCAGGCATCGTCGTCGAGGAAGAAGAGGAACTCCCCGGAGACATGCGGCACGCCCTCGTTCCGGCCGGCGGGGATGCCCAGGTTCTCCGGGAGCGCGAGGGTCTTCACCTCCGCAGGCAGGCCGGTGGGCTCCCAGCCGTTGCCCACGCACACGATGTCGAGATCCACGCCCTTCTGCACAAGGAGAGAGCGGAATCCGCGCTCCAGGTCCTCGGGCCGCCTGCCCTGCGTGAGGACGACGACTCCGAAGCCGTACCGCGCCTGGCCCGCACCCGCCTGCTCGGCCTCCGCAGGAAGCCGCTGCGACGTCTCCACGGTCCTCCGGGTGCGTGCACGGGCCCCCGTCGCCGGCATGATCTCGAACGTGCTCTCAGCCGCCTGGGAGCCTGCGTCCCGGAGCACGTGCACATCACGGCGGAGGTGCTCCTCACGGTCCCATGCACCCGGTTCGTCCGGCAGCCCTCGCGCGCTCTCGCCACCTTCCAGCCGTCCATCCACGGAGCTAGCGAGGAGACCCTCCTGTCTCCACCTCGCGGCATCGCCCTCGCTCCGCGTGCTCATCCCAGCCTCCTCGACGCCATGATCGATACGAAATGCCCCACGACGGAGACCGCGCACAGGACGGCGAGCCCGAGGACCAGCACGCGATCCGCTTCGGCCCCGAGTCCGCCGATCAGTCCGACGAGGGCCGCGACCACCGCGAGGATCGACATCTCCACGGAGTGGTAGATGCGGTGGAAGGGCACGAATCGGGCCGCGGATTTCAACGTCGCGAGGGCCCCGGAGGGGATCGCCGTGGCCTGCGCGGTGTCCGGCAGCCTGTCGAGCCCGTTAAATGCCCGAGAAACGTGAACCATGTCGTTGAGGGCTTTGTTGAGCAGGACGAACCAGCCCAGCACCAGGCCGGCCACCACATAGAGATAGGCCGCACCCGGATCCGTCCGCAGAAGACTCAGATCACCGACCGCCCGGAAGCCGAGGGCCACCGCGACTGCACCTTCCGTGGTGTAATGGCCGACCTTGTCCAGGAACACGCCCTTGGCTGACTTGGTGCCCCGCCAGCGCGCCACCTCACCGTCGCAGCAGTCGAAGTAGAGCTGCAGCTGAGAGAAGAAGAGCGCGAGCAGCGCCCCCCAGACCCCCGGGATGAAGAGGGCTGCGGCGATGGCCCAGCCGGACAGGATCATGAGCCCGGTCACGCCGTTGGCGGTGATCGGGGTGCGCACGAGCAGTGCGGTGCAGTAGATGGAGATGTGACGCAGGTAGAGCTCCGCGGTCCAGTGCTCCGCATTCTTCCTGGACCTCACCTCGGGAGGCTGCGCGACCGCGCGGAGCTCCGCGAGCGTGGGGCGGTCGCGACGGACTGCTGTGCTCATGGTCCCCCTGCGCTTCCGTCTATGGACATCAGACCAGTTTACCGGCCGTTCATCAGCCGGCCAATCAGTCGTCGGAGCCGCGCCCGCTCACCACTGCGGCGAACTCCTCGACGACCTCGGCGTTGTACGCCGCGGCGTCGAACTCCGGAGCGGGCACGGATCGCCAGTCGAGCATGGCCTCGGCCAGCGCCTCTGCACTCCGCTCCACGACGCGCCCGCTCCCGGGAGGCAGCGCGGACCGGACGGAGCCGAAGGCGGTGCTGATCACCGGCAGGCCCAGCACGAGCGCCTCCAGGATCACCATGGGCTGCCCCTCGTAGTCGCTCGAGAGAACGAAGCAGTCCGCTTCGCTCAGCACCACGTAGGGATGCGGGATCCGGCCCGTCATCATCACCCGGGCGGCGATGCCAAGCCCCTCTGCGCGGTCCTCCAGCTCTTCCCGCAGCGGTCCGTCGCCCACGAGCACCAGGAGCGCCTCCGGCTGCTCCTCGAGCACGCGGGCGAAGGCCTCGAGGAGCCGGGCGTGGTTCTTCTCCGGGGACATCCTGCCCACCGTCACAAAGACCGGCCCCTCACCGCGGCGGGAGCGCAGCGCGGAGTACAGACTCCGCCTCTCGACCGCTTCCTCCAGACCGGCGCGTCCGTACCGCTCCAGCAGCGCATCGAGCGCACTGTCGAGGTCACCGGGGATCAGTCCGGCGTCAACGTCACCGGTCTGCTGACCGTCGACGCTCTCACGCCCCGCACCGGCGAGGATCGCGGCAGCATCGATGGTGTTGCGCGCATGGAGGAAAGAACCGGCATCTGCGAAGTCTCTGAGATTCTCCGCATTGATGGCGGCGAGTTCGGAGGAGACGGAGACGAGTCCGTCGAAGTCCTTCAGCAGCGCGAAGACCGAACGCAGCGACCGGGAGTACGGCAGAGCACCGGAGACCACCCTCCGGGAGTCGGCCAGCAGGTCGTTGTGCATCCAGAGAAGGCTGCGACCGCAGTCCGCCGTGAGCATCATCCGCGCCCATTTCGCGCTGTAGCCGGAGAAGTCGATTGCGACATCGAACTGCGCCTCGCCGGCGATCCGGCGCCATTCCCGTCGCCACAGAGCCCCATCCGCGTCACGCTCCGGGGTTCCCGTCGCCGGCCGGTGCCCATCCAGCTGACGGGTGTAGGAGGACGCCAGGGAGTAGCGGTCGAGCCCGGCACCGACCGGCAGCTGGCGGATGTGGCGCGGGATGCGGCTGCGCACCTCGCGCCGTGCAGGCTCCGAGGGGTCGGGGTACACGGCGGTCACATCGAAGCACTGCGGGTCGAGAGCACTCAGCAGCCCGAGCGCCGAGGTCGAGATCCCGTTGGGCTTGAGACCGCCCAGGTGAACGACCAGTCTCAGCGGACGCGCCTTCCCCCCGGAAGGGCGCAGATCCACGAGCCTGTGCACGGCCTCGGCCCGGCCTCGGAACACCAGATCTGCGAGACGGGCGGCGGAGCCTCCGTCGTCATGGGGCACCCACCGCTGTCTCGCCGCAGCATAGGACTCCGCGAACCTTCCCTGTCGCGGCTCTGCGCGCTCATGGGCGAGGATCTCCCGCAGTGCGTCCGAGAGTCCGTCCAGATCCGTGGTCACGGGACCGGGCAGATCCTCAGTCGGAACGTAGGTGCCGCGGGCGGCGAGGTACTCCGCGTGGTCCTCGGCGAAGAAGACCACGGGAATGTCCGTCGCGAGCGCGTCCATGAAGATCGACGAGAAGTCGGTGACGAGGAGACGGGTCCGGGCCAGCAGTGCGTTCGTCTCGACGGAGTTCTCGACCAGCGCACCCGCAAGCCGTGGGTCATCGGCAACCGCCGCATATACGGACTGGTGCACCTTCAGCCGGATCTCCCAGCCCTCGAGCTCGGGCATGCTCCTGAGACGACTGAGGGTCTCTGCGAGGGCGGCGACCTCGACCTGCGGAGCACGGAAGGACTTCCCCCGCCACGTGGGTGCGTACAGGAGGACGGGCACACCCCGGCCTGTCTCGGTGGAGCTCCCGGCCTCGGCGAACTGCAGGTCGGTGCGCGGAGAGCCGTCCTCGACGATGAGCCCGGAGAAGACCCCCTCCAGCCGGTAGGCATCGCGGTACATGCGCTCTGTCATGTACGGACCGGAGGAGAGCAGATAGTCCGCGGAGAGGAAGTTGCGCAGCACGTTGCGCGAGGCCCAGGCGCCGTCAGGCTCGTCGTAGCCCATGTGCTTGAGTGGGGTGCCGTGCCAGGTGTTGAGATAGACCTGCCCGTCGCGCTTGACGTATTCGACGGGGAAGGTCGCGTTGTTGACGAGGACGGTGGCGCGTTCGAGTAGCGCGAAGTATTCCGGACTGCGATAGGCCGCAGTCCTCACCCGAGGATGGTCCGCAAATTCGTCGAGCAGCCCCCCGCCAGCGGCGATGGCTTCCGGACGGAGCATCCAGACGTGTGTGAGATGAGTGAGATCGGGCGCATCGACGACCTCGCGGAACAGCGCCGCCGGGTTGCACAGCGCCCCGTTCCCGCCGAAGCTCTCCCACACCACGAGGCGGGGGTCGAGCGGCTTCGCGCAGGCGGCCTCGAACGCGCGAGCCCTGCGATACGAGCCCAGGGACCTCCGGGCCTCCCCCACAGCACCGCGCAGGCCGCTCGCAGAGCTGCGCGCAGCGGCTGCCTGCACGCGCGCCTGCGAGCCGAGCATCGGACGCAGAGAGCGCAGCAGGGCGCCCGCGGAATCGGGCAGCGCCCTGATGGCACCCGACTTCGCAGCTGCGAGCGCTGATCGCGCCGTGGCCTTCGCCCCGGGCACGCCACTTCGCGGTCGCTTCATTCTCGGTCTCCTTCAGCTCGCAGCGCGCACGTCCTCAGGCAGCCGGTTCTCACCGAATGCCTCTGCCAGCGCAGCCACAAGCGGCTCGTCGACATAGTGGATCTCGGGATCGACTGGTCGCACCGCGGACCGCTCCCGCTTCCAATCGGTGTTGATCGCGAAGAAGTGCCGGTGACGGATGGACTCATCGACTTCCAGCACTGGGCCGTCCTTCACCCGGTGCACGCAGAACTGCGAATCGTCCGGCATCCTGCGAGGATCGACCGTCCACTTCTTGGTGCCGAGCATCCGCTTCTTCGAACGGTAGACGAAGTCCCAGAAGTGACGTTCCGCACCGATCTCCCTGGTCGCCACAGCCTCCACCCAGTTGCACTGATACGCCACGAAGCCCGACTCCGAATCCTTGAGATGATCGAACACCGAACGTCCGTCATCGCAGACCACGAGCTCGTCGATGTCGGCATTGATGATGCCCTCTGCGTCTCGGCAAAACCGCCAGCGCATGTGCTCCAGTGCGGTGTACTGGCAGAAATCCGAGTCCCAGGTATCGTCTCGCGGAGACCCCGGTCCGTAAGGGAAGGGCCACGAGAGCACGCAGCCCTCCTCAATGCCGTCGACCTCGGAGAGCACCTTCGCGAGGTCCTCAGGACGATAGTCCGGGGAGCCATTGTCGTAGATGACGACGGCGTCGACGCCGTGGATCCGGTGGTAGTACTCGGCCCAGTCGCGCACCCACTCGAGGCGATTCCCCTTCTGCAGGGTGAAGAGAACCCTGCGACCTGAGAACCGCGCGGCACCGTCCGGCTGGAGCGGCATCCGGAAGCTCGCGGTCCTCCCCTCGGAGGCCACATCGAACGACAGGACCCGGCACCCGGCGAGGGCGAGAACAGCCTTGCGCAAGACCTTCCGCGGCAGTGAATAGGTGCCCCAGTCCACGAAGGACCGCTGAGTCTTCCACAGGTCGCTGAGCCTGGGCCGCATCGGCAGGAGCCGATCGAGCCTGAAGCTGCCGGAGTCGATCGCTGCACGCAGATTGAACAGCGGCGGGCCGGACAGGACAATGCGGCCGTCGGAATAGAAAGCATCGCAGAAGACGGTCATGGAATCGTACTGCTTCTCGTAGCCCTCCTGCCTCAGCTCCGAGGGTCGAGGCATCGCGCGAACTGCGGGGAAGCCTGCCGGGAGCACCGCAGAGCTGACCTGTTCGACTGTGATCATCGCCGTTCTCCTGCAGCAGAGGCGGAGCTGGACGATCCAGACTCCCGAGAGACCACGGCGGCATCCGCCTCTGCGCCGAACCAGCCCGCGGTCTCGAGCTCACACAGCACACGGGCAGAGGCGTGCCCATCATCCCAGGGTGCGAACCGTTCGACGAACTCCTCATAGCGCTTGTCCCGGAAGGACCCAGGGTCCGCAAGGGCGCGGAGGACCAGGCTCCCCGTCTCCGCCGTGGTCCGGGTCATCGGCCCGGGGCAGATCTCCCTGAAGTCCAGGTAGAAGCCCCGCGTGGACGACTCGTACTCCTCGAGATCCGGCACGAAGAAGATCATCGGCTTGCCCGTGACCGCGAAGTCGAAGAGCAGGGAGGAGTAGTCCGTGACCAGGACGTCGGCGGCGAGGAACAGCTCGCTGATCTCCCCATACGTGCCCACGTCGATGATGCTGCCCGCATGGGGCGCCAGATCGGGGGGAACGGTGTTCGCATGGCCGCGCACCAGCACCGCTGCCCCCTCCGGCAGCATCGAGGTGAGCTCGGAGAAGTCCAAGGCCGTGTCGAAGACGAAGCCGCCCGCAGTCCTCTTGGAGTCGCGGAAGGTGGGCGCATAGAGCACGACGGGGGCGTCCTCGTCGATGCCGAGCCGATGACGCACAGCGGCTCGCGTGCTGGCCGAATCGGGTGAGCGGAGCACATCGTTCCGGGGGTATCCGAGAGCGAGCGTACGACCGGAATACCGGAACGCGGCAGGCAGGACCTCTTCCGAGAACGGGTTCTGCGCCAGGAGGAACTCCCAGCGCGCGACTTCTCTGCGCATGAGCAGCCGGTAGCCCAGGGAGAGATTCTCCGGGGGCATGTCCTCGGCGATCCTCTTCATGGGGGTGCCGTGCCAGGTCTGGATGTACCGCTGCCCGTCCTGCAGGCGGGTGTAGCCCGGGAAGTTGGCATTGTTGACGAGGTAACGGGAGCGGTGGACAGCTTCGAGCCATTCCGGCGTTCCCTGGATGATCCGCACGGCGCCTTCCGGCACCGAGACCGCGGACGAGGCGACGGACCAGTACGTCTGCAGATGTGGGTGCTGCTCGCGCACGGTCTCCCAGAGGGCGCGCACGCTGTCCGCAAGCTGCTTCCCGTGGTAGCTCTCGAACACCACAGTCTCCGCGAGACCATCGCGTGCGTTCTGCCGCAATGCCTCGTCGATCATGAGACGCCGACTGCGCAACCCCAATTCCTCTGGTGCGCTGGGGGCCGAGAATCGGAGCCACAGAGCCCTTCCGCTCCGGGTGCGCGTCGCTCGGATGAGGTTGAAGCGGCCACCGCGCCAAAGAGGGAAGCGGTTGGCATCGGCATCGGACACGAGTGCCCATTGCACTTCGGCCTGCCCGTCCCCGCGGACCGCGGGGGCTGTCCACCGCAGCGTGTAACCGCCGTGGGACAGCCCCGTCGTCCGGCCGTACCAGTCTGTGCGGGTGAGGGGGAAGGCTGCGGAATATCTGCCATGCGCGTCCTCCCATTCGAACTCCGACGGCGCGATGTCGACCCCGGCGCCGGAGAGGGAGAGAGCGGATGGCTCGACCGGGCTGGAGGACCGGAGCACACCGGTCGTGCGGATCACCGTTCCATCCGGGCTCAGCTCCAGGCCGTCGCAGGTGAACAGGAAGGGGTGCTCGATCACGCGGAGATAGCCGTGGCTGTTGGCATAGAGCATCAGCGGGGCAGGTGCACAGCTGCGCTCATCGAACTCGTGAGTCGAGGAGGACGACGCAACCTGATTGGACCGCCCATCGGCGAACTCCGCCTTGATCTGCCATGTATGACGATCAGCAGTCCGATGCTGGTTCGGGAGCTGCGGGAGCTCGAAGTCGAACTCTGCACGCCCGCAGTGGTCGTAGCCGACGGGCTTCACAGAGAACGACTGCCACGAGCGTCGATTGGAGACCACCAGCTTGAGGATGTGCTTCCCGTTCAGCGCCTCGGCCGTCAGCCTCAGACGCCTGCCGTCAACCTCTTCTGTATGGGCCCAGACCTGCGGGTTCGCAGACCTGAGGACCAGCCCGTCGAGATCATCATGGGTGAGCACGGTGCGCACCCCCGCGGAGAAGGAGGAGAACCCCAGCACTGCGGCACCGGCGTCTCCAGCCCGGGTCTTGACGATCTCGGTCACAGCGTGCCCGCCCACCGTCACGGTGGCGAGCAGTCTCCACAGAACCCCGCCACCGGAATCGGAAGCGATCAGCTCCCGCGTGTCGATGGTGGTCCGCACCACCGAACCGCGGGCATCTCGCCATTCCGATCCAGAGCCCTCGTTGAGGTGGGGAGCGAGACACCGTTCAGTGCTCAGCTCCCGTCGCTCTCCGGTTGCGGTGTTCTCGATCGAGAGAGTGATTCCGCCCTCGTCGGGAGCGTCTTCGAAAGCGCTGCGGCAGAACGCGGAGATCTCCAGCGTCACCCGGTCCCCGTCGAGCCACTGGGCGCGCTCCGCGCGGGTCACGAGCTCCAGGCTCTCCGGCCGGATCTCATAGAGGCGCTCGGGCAGCGCCGCGCGGAACTCCTCCGCGTATCCGGGCACCGCGAGCAGAGTGGGGCCGCTCTGCTCCAGTCGGTAGCCGGTGCCCCTCGTGATCTTCCCGTTGAGCACGCTGAGAAGGTCCTCGTACTCACCATTGGCCGCGAAGCGTCCGGCAAGCCGCGGATAGATCGGCACCGCTTCCCAGGGCACCTCATCGAACAGATCCAGGATCTCCCGAAGCCCCCGAGAGAGAACCTCGAAGTACTCCGGGCCGGTCCTCGGAACCTGCTCCGCGTACTGGATGAAGTCGTATGCGAGAAGCTTGCGGAACCACTCCTCGCGGACAGCCCGATCCGCGTGGGCGAGGATGAGCCGGGCGGAGGCCTGCGTGACCTGCAGACGATCCTCCAGGTCCCGGAGTTTCGTCTTCTGCTGTGACAGGGATGACCCGTCGTCCCTGACCCTCCAGTAGTACACCTGATCCGGAATCACATCGAACGCCGACGCTCCCAGATACGATTTGAGCGAGGGCTCCTGATCCTCGTAGGCGATGCCAGTGGGGAACCCGCCGACGACCTCGCGGAAGAAGGAAGTCCGCCAGAGCTTGTTGCATGCGAACACGTCGAGCATCATCTGAGGGTGCTCGGCGAGGGTGATGGAGCGACGCGTCTCACGGTGCGCCGATCGTGCCCAGTGGGGAATCCACTTCCGGTTTCCCTGCAGCCGGACGATGGTGCCGACCACGAAATCGGAGCCGGTGCGCCGCAGCGTGCTCAGCATGGCGGAGATCGCATCGGGTGCCAGTTCGTCATCGGAGTCCGCGAACGTGATGTACTCGCCCCTCGCCTCCTCAGCACCGGTGTTGCGCGCTGCGCCCAAGCCGCCGTTCTCGCGGCTCACGACGCGGATCCGCGGATCCAGCAGAGCCCAGGCCCGCGCAATCTGCGCGGAACGGTCCGGGCTCCCATCGTCGATGATGAGGATCTCGAGGTTCCGATATGTCTGAGCGGCGAGGCTGGCCAGAAAGCGCGGCAGATACGCCTGCACGTTGTAGACGGGCACGACCACCGTGACGAGAGGTCCCTCCCCCGCGCGCCCTCTGCTCGCAAGAGAACGGGCGACGCCCCATGCGATCGTCGGATCCACGCGCTCACGGGCGCCCTTGCGCACCTTCAGCGGGATGCGAGACAGCAGAGGGGCCGCAGCCCGCATCGTCTTCGTCAGCAGACGTCTTCTCATCGCCACTTCTCGATCACCCTTCACGATTGCCTGAAACGCCCCTCCGACCGACCGGCCGATGCACCTCAGCTCCCGCCGAGGTCGTTCTTGATCTGAGTGGTGGAGATCTCCGGCGTGCGCGGCAGGTAGATGACCTCGACCTTGTCCTTGAGGAAGTCGAACTTCCCGGTCCAATCATCACCCATGACGAAGGCGTCGATGTGGTACTTTTCCATATCCGCCTCCTTCTGCTCCCAGGTCTCCTCCGGGACGACGAGATCGACATAGCGGATCGCCTCGAGCATGTTGCGTCGCTCCTCGTAGGAGAAGTACGACTTCTTGCCCTTGCCTGCGTTGAACTCGTCGGTGGAGAGGGCGACGACCAGGTAGTCGCCCTGTGCCTTGCAGCGCTGAAGCAGGCGGATGTGGCCGTAGTGCAGCAGATCGAAGGTGCCGTAGGTGATGATCCGGCGCATCGATGCTCCGTTCGGTGGGTCTGGGGCTGGGCAGGGACGGGCGTCCCGAACCCAGACAGATTAACCCACCGTCACCGCGCCGTTCACCCAGCAGTCCCCCAGGCTCGGCCTTCCAAAGCTGCCTCCGGCCTCAGCCAGCCCGTGCCCGCAGGAGGATGACGCGCTCCTCTGCGACACGACGCACCGCGTCAGCAAATCTGCGCATCTGCGCTCCCGGCGCGGTGTCACCGAGGTAGTGTTCGGCCGCCGCTGCGAGCTCTCTCGTATCCGTCTCTGCGCCCGAGGCACCCCCGCCCTCCCCGGCCGCACCTCCGTGCCCCCCGGAGACTCCGGGGAGCTGTCGAAGCACGGAGGCCACCGCCTGTGCGGCATTCTCAGCCGGGAACGACGGCACTCGGTCGAACAGCCCGCCCCGCTGCCGCACCGCCCGCGCGTCCGCAGGCTCCAGCAGCGCCAGCGGCTTGTGCGTCGCCAGCCAGTCGAAGGCGACCGAGGACATCTCCGCGATGCAGGCATCGGCGACGTCGAACTGCCAGCCCACCGCCGGCGTCACATCGACGAAGCCTCCGGCCTGCGCCACGAGCTCGCTCACTCGTCTGTGTGCATTCCTGAATTCCCGGTCCAGGAACCCCGTCCTCGGGTGAGGTCGATAGATGATCCGCGCACCCGCGCTCGCCAGCTCCCGGACCAGCGCCTCGCCGCTGCGCGTGAGCGTGCCGTATGCCATGGAAGAGGAATCGCCCTCCCACGTGGGCGCCCAGAGGACCGTCTTCCCCGGCCGCGCCGGGTGGCTCGCGGCGAAATCCATCCATTCCCGGGGCAGGGGGCGAGGCTGGTCCAGCTGCGGGCGCCCCACATCGATCATCCGGTCCTCGCCGAAGCCGATGAGCTGGGACCTCAGCCTCTCCCGCGCTGCCTCCCCCGCCGTGAAGACGAGATCATAGGCCTTCAGCTGATTCGTCACCATCGAGGCCTTCTCGCTCTCACCATGCGAGAGATGGACGTGAGCCGGCCGGGGGTGGCGCAGCGCGTGGAAGTTCTGCGTGGCCTGGTTGACGTAGAGGACGCAGCGCACGGACTCCGCCCCCAGGACCGCATCGAGATCCGCGATGCTCCGCCCATAGCGCACCGGCAGGCCCGTCCGCCCCGCGATCCGCTCCGCCGTCCGCGCCCCGCGGCACAGGATGCCCACCGACTCCTCCGCGGCCAGCCGCTCCAGGGGCCACAGCCACTGCTCCAGCTGATAGGCCGAGGCCGCATCACCCGCGAAGTGCACGATCACGGTGAAAGCGTCATCATCGCGCGGGCCCAGAACCCGAGAGGTCCGCGCGGCCGCGAGTCGATCGGCGGCTGTGCCGCCTGCTCGCCTGGCGAGGGCGGTGCCCCGCCGCACGGCGGAGACGGCCTTCGAAGCGACGGCACGGGGACGGAGTCTGCTCATGGTATCCAGCCTAGCGAGAGGAGCACGGAGCTCCTCCCGCGGATCGCCATCGCCTCCTCACGGCGCCTCCCGCACGTTCGCCGGGGAAACGCGTCCGCTTGTCCGAGAGAACAGGATTCCTTGACTGAATACGCGAATCCCGGCATCCTGGGACGAAACCGCATATGCACATGTGACCATGCGAATCACCCACTCTCGGGAGGCAGTGCCATGGCAGTCTGCGAGACCTGCGGAAACACCTACGACAACGCGTTCACCCTGACCCGCGGCGGCGAGTCGCACACATTCGACAGCTTCGAGTGCGCGGCCCACCGCATGGCCCCGCGCTGTGCGCACTGCGGATGCATGATCCTGGGCCACGGCGTGGAATCGGAGAACTCCACCTACTGCTGTTCGCACTGCGCGAGGGAGGCCGGCCACCCCCAGGCCCGCGATCAGGTGTGAAGCTCCGCCCGGCTCCGTCCGGTGCCGGACCGCTTCCCCCAGCCCCGAGCGGCGTTCCATCCGACAGGACCTCGACGGTATCCGAGCCGGTGCATTTTCCGGTTTCGCGCACTAGACTGAGGGCGGCGGAAGGAGCGTCCATGATCCCCGAGCAGCTCTCCCACACCCGGAACGCATCCGATATGCAGGCCGATACGGCTCTTGCAGAGATGGGCCTGAGAGCAGACGACCTCACCTCGGCGGTGGCCGCGGGCGTGCGGGCTGCGGGCCGGATCACTGCGGACCACCCGGTCACCGCTCCCGGCTTCACCCTGTGGTCAGAGACTGTCGCGCACCTGCGCCACACCCTCGGCGAACGCGGGTGGAAGCGCGTGAACCCGGGGAACTCACCCCGGATCGTCTCCCCCGACGGCCGCATCACGCTCATGCCCGTCCGCGGCAACCACGCCACCGGCGTATCACCGGATGTGGAGCCCTCCACCTTCAGCCACCGCGGCCCGGCCACGGTCGATGCCGTCCGCCGCAATGCCCAGACCGGCCTCGCCCTGCTGAGCCCGGAGGCCGAACCCGCGGATCTCACCGCGGACCACATCTGGTTCCTCCTCTACCACTGGTTCGAGGACAGCCCGGAGTTCCGCGCAGAGCTCTCCCTGCCCCTCCTCTCCGGAAGCGGCGACGACGAGCCCGACGCCGTGGTCTTCTCCCGCTGGCGGCGGCGCATCCTCCTGCCCCCTGTGGACACCTCCGGCTTCGAGGTGCCGATGCGTCCGCACCATCACACCGATGACGAGGTTCCCTTCGACATCGACGAGATCGCGTGAGACTCGAGCCCACCCGCATCACCCTCGCCCGCGCCCGTGCAGGACTCACGAAGGCGGAGCTCGCACGGCACCTGGGAGTCGAGCCGCGGTCAGTCACGAACTACGAGACCCGCGGGGCACCCGAGCGCCTCGCCCCCGCCCTCGCCCAGGCCACGGGCTTCCGGCTCGGCTACTTCACCCGCGGCGAGGTCGAGCCCATCGACGGCACCCGCGCCTTCTTCCGCGCCCGCAGGCGCACCTCCGCGCGCGTCAAGCACTCCGCTGTGGCCGCGGGCCGGACCGGGACCGAGGTCTACCGCCTCATCACGGACCGGTTCCGCCTGCCCGCGCTGAACCTGCCCGACCTCAGCGGCATGGAGCCGGAGAGCGCTGCGGTGACCGTGCGCGCACAGTGGGACCTCGGCGTCATGCCCGCTCCCAACCTCGTCCAGCTCGCGGAGTCGAAAGGGGTGCGCGTCCTCGGTCTGCCCGGCTCGACCTCGGATGTGGACGCTTTCAGCGTGTGGGACGACGGCGCCCCATACGTCTTCCTGTCCCGGCAGAAGACCGCGGAGCGCGCCCGCTTCGACCTCGCCCACGAGCTCGGCCACCTCGTGCTCCACTCGGGTTCGTGCCTGGACGAGACCGCCGTGACGGACATCGAGCGGGAGGCGGATCATTTCGCCTCGGCGTTCCTGCTGCCCGCGGCCGAGGTCTCCGCGGTACTGGGCCGAGAGCCGTCCGTCACCTCTATCCTCGCGGCGAAGAGGCGGTTCCGGGTCTCGGCGGTCGCGCTGGCCTACCGGCTGCGGACCACGGGGCAGCTGACGGAGTGGACCTACCGGACCACGGCCGGGGAGCTCGCCTCCCTCGGCTACCGGACGGGCGAGCCCGACGGCATCCTCCACGAGCGCTCACGCGTATTCACCACCGTGCTCGCCCGCCTGCGCGAGAAGCACGGACTCGGCACCGAGGCGATGGCAGACCTCCTGGGCGTGCCCGCCGAGGAGATCCACGGGCTCACCCTCGGCCATGCGCTCACGGCATCGGGGACGGGCACGCCTCCGCCGGCCGACTCGGCCTCGGCTGCCGGCAGCCACGACGGCCCCGCGGCAGGCGAGGCTCCCACCGCCGAGGCCGGCTCCCGCCCCCGGCTGCGCGTGGTCCGCTGACACTGCATCTCCTCCCCTCCACGGGCAAAGACAGAAAGGCATCACACGATGGAATTCCGCTATCTGGGCAACTCCGGTCTCAAGGTCTCCGAGGTCACCTACGGCAACTGGCTCACGCACGGCTCGCAGATCGAGAACGAGGCGGCGGCCAGCTGCGTGCGCGCCGCTCTCGACGCGGGAGTCACCACTTTCGACACCGCCGATGTCTATGCCAACACCGTCGCCGAATCCGTCCTCGGCGAGGCGCTGGAAGGCGAGCGCCGCGAATCCCTCGAGATCCTCACCAAGGTCTACTGGCCCACCGGCCCCAGGGGCCACAACGACTCCGGGCTGTCCCGCAAGCACATCATGGAGTCCATCAACGGCTCGCTGAAGCGCCTGCGCACGGACTACGTCGACCTCTATCAGGCCCACCGCTACGACCACGAGACCCCGCTCGAGGAGACGATGCAGGCGTTCGCGGACGTGGTCCGCCAGGGCAAGGCGCTCTACATCGGCGTCTCCGAGTGGAACGCCGAGCAGATCCGCGCCGGCCACGCGCTCGCGAAGGACCTGGGCATTCAGCTCGTCTCCAACCAGCCCCAGTACAACATGCTCTGGCGCGTCATCGAGGCCGAGGTGATTCCCGCCTCCCGCGAGCTCGGCATGAGCCAGATCGTCTGGTCGCCCATCGCGCAGGGCGCCCTCACCGGCAAGTACCGGCCGGGGCAGCCCCTGCCTGCAGGCTCCCGCGCCACGGACGAGCACGGCGGGGCGAGGGCCATCGAGAAGTTCCTCGCCGAGGACACCCTCCGCGCCGTCGCGAAGCTCGAGCCGATCGCCGCCGACCTCGGCCTCACGATGGCCCAGCTCGCCATCGCCTGGGTGCTCGCCAACGACAACGTGGCCTCGGCCCTTGTGGGCGCCTCGCGGCCGGAGCAGATCGAATCGAACGCGCTGGCCGCAGGCGTGGAGCTCGACGCCGAGACCCTCACGGCGATCGACGAGGCCGTGGGCGCCCTGGCCGAGCGCGACCCGGCGAAGACGGTCTCCCCGGAGACCCGCCCCAGCTGACACGGCACGGGATCCGCGCTGGGCTCTGTGAGCCGGGGGCAGAGCCGCGGAGGTGCGCACCGCCCGCGGGCGCCCTCCGGCCTCGTGCCCCTACGCCCTCCGGCTCACTGCTTCCCGATGAAGTAGGCGTCGTCCGCCGAGGTGGACCGCCCTCCCGCCGTCCGCCCCTCGGTGAACCGCGAGGGCCGGAAGTCCGCGAGCAGTGCGGACTCCTCACCCGCGAGCTCCTGAGCCGTCAGCTGTGCGAACAGCGCGGCCAGCGTCATCCCGCTGTGCGTCACCGCGCAGTAGACGGTCTCCGCCTCGTCGAGGAAGCCGATGATCGAGAGCCCGTCCTCCGGGAAGCTCCGGCCCGAGAAGATCACGGTCTCCATCGGCACGCGTACGCCGAAGAGGCGCTCCAGCTCCTCCTCCATCACGGCGGACACCTCGGCCAGCAGCTCCGGGGACTCCCCTTCGGCCACGCGCGCCTCCACCCGCGGCACCTGGACCCACAGCCGGCCGTCGTGCCGCGGTCGGACATTGATGCGATCGGAGATGAACACATGACGCAGGTCCACGTCCGCAGGCTGGGTGAGCCCGAGGAGGCTGTGCGTGCGCTCGCTCGCGGTGCTGAGATCCGCCATGGGGATGCTCAGGCCCGAGGCCGCGGCCAGCTCCCGCGAAGCCGCCCCAGCCGCGACCACGATCCGGTCGAAGGCCTCCGAGCTGCCGTCCGAGAAGTGCACACGCGCACCGCCTGCGAGCCCGGCCGCGCCACCGACGCCATCCGCCGCGCCATCGGTCCCGCCGCCGGCAGCAGAATCGCCCGCAGCAGTCCCGCTCTCCACCCGCACCGCCTCGGCGGTCCGGATCTCCACGCCGCGCTGTGCGAGTGCCGCCTGCAGCACCTCACCCAGCACGTCGTTGTCGAGGTAGCCCTCGGAGGGGTGGAGCAGGGCCTCGTCGAGGTCCTCGGGCCAGGCGATCGCCGGCTCCAGCTCCCGGAGTTCGGCGGCGGCGACGCGGCGGACGGGATAGCCTTCCGCCTCGGCATCCGCGATCCGCTTCGCATAGGTCGCGGTCCGCTCTCCGCCGAAGTCCGCGAGGATGCCCCCGCTCACATGGAACCAGGTCTCCCCGTCCTCGCTCCGGGTGTGCGCGAGCCGCTCCTGCAGCTGTGCGTGCGCGCGGATGCCCTCCGCATTGATGCTGTGGTAGGAGGATGGGAACTTGTTGTTCGCATTGATCCACGCGAACGAACGGCGGCTCGCACCCGCGAACGGACGCTCCCGCTCCACCACCGTCACGGCGTGGCCCGCCGCGCTCAGCTCGCAGGCGATGCCCAGCCCGAGCACTCCCGCGCCGATGACACAGATCTTCACTGGCCGATCACTTCCTCGTTCTCCTCTGCGGCCCCTGGACGGGACCGGACTGCATGTTCATGGACGGGGCTCCCCGGCGGGAGCGGCACCCGGGCTCTCCTCAAAGGCGGCGCCCGAGGCGTCCTCGGGCACCTCGGGCACGGCGCCCCCGGGCATCCGCACGGGCCGGACGAACAGCAGCGCGAGCAGATAGCCGGCGAGGCTCGCACAGATCCCGAACACCGCGTACGGCACCTCGGTGCCGAGCACATGCGCTCCTGCGCACCCGATCACTCCCGCGATCATAGAGGCGTAGGCCACCGGCGTGCGCACCCGGTACCGGCGACTCATGACGATGCCCAGCAGCAGGGGGACGGCGAGGAGTGAGGCGGAATAGGCGTACGTGGCGACGAGCCAGCCCAGCGCCTCGGGGTAGACGATCGCGAGCACCGCCGCCACGAGCGTGACGCCCACGGTGCACCAGCGGGACAGCGAGATCCGCGTGCGCTCGCTCGTCTCCCGGGTGACATAGGCATTGCGCAGATCGCTGATCATGTTCGCCACGACCGACTGCAGGGCGGAGCCCGTGGTCGAGACGATCGTCGCCATGAGGAACGCGCCGTAGACCGCGAGCAGCCACACCGGGACCTGCGCGAGGAACCAGCCCGCCGCACCCTCGCGTCCGTCCACGCCCAGGTCCGGATGCATCGCACGGACGGCGAGGCCGATGAGGAGGGCGTATCCGCCTGCCACCATGACCATGACCGCGCTGAGGTAGATGCCGGTGCGCGCCTCCTTCCCGGACTTCGCCGCGAACACCCGCTGGTAGTACAGCTGGTTCGTGAGGGTGCCGGGCAGGATCGCGAACAGCCACAGGAGGATCGTGGTCCACCCGGCAGCGGCCAGGCCCTCCGGCATCGCGAACAGCTCATCCGGCACCTGTGCCGCGATGCTGCCCCAGCCCCCGGCCATCCAGACCGCATAGCCGGCGACCACGACCGAGGCCACGATCATGAAAACGCCGAAGAAGAAGTCCGACCACGCCACCGAGGTGAGCCCGCCGGGCAGCACGAACAGCAGGCTGATGAGCGCCATGACGATGATGAGCGGCGCGAAGGGCACGCCGGTCACCTCGCTGAAGAGGTTGGCGAAGGCGACGAACTGGGTGGCGAGCCAGCCGAAGGGCACGATGATGACGCTCACCGCCGTGACCGTCAGCAGCACCTTGTGCTGTCCGTAGAGCCGGGTGAAGACCTCGGGGATGGTGGCGAAGCGCCGCCTGCGCAGCCAGTTCGCGAAAAGCGCGATGATGAGCATGCCCACCACCACGAAGGCCTCGTACCAGAAGACCGAGAAGCCCCAGGAGTAGGCGATGCCCACGTGCGCCACCAGCACGCCGCCCCCCACCGCGGTCGCGTACTGGGTGAAGGCGAGGACGTAGACGGGCAGGCTGCGACCGCCCACCATCCAGTCCGCCTCGGACTTGTGCCGGCGGCTCACGAGGAAGGAGATGAGCGCGCCGAGCCCGATGACGATGAGCGAGGCGAGCCCGATCATGAGCGTGATCCCGACGTTCATGCCCGCTCACCCCCGGCCGCGCTCCGGCTCCAGCGCAGCGAGTCCATGACGGAGACCGCGTCTGCGGATGCTCCGTGCTCCGCGTAGTCCGCGAGGATGCTGCCCACCATCGGGGAGAACTTGAAGCCCTGCCCGGACATGCCCACCGCGAGCAGGATGCGCTCGTCCTCAGGCGAGGGCCCCACGACGGGTGCCCCGTCGGCGGTGAAGCCCTCCGTCCAGGTCGAGATGCGGATCGCCGTGGGATCGAGCCCCGGCATGAGGCGGGCGACGGCCCGCTCCGCCGCCTGGACGAGCTCCGGCTCGACGAAGCGCGGGAGCTGCCCCACCGTCTCCAGGTCCTGCCAGGGCAGGTGGTGGGGCAGGATCTTCACCGCCATCCCGTCGAGCACGGGGAAGCAGGAGAAGCCGCCCTCGGGGTGTCTGCGGATGGAGATGGGCATGCGCGCAGGCCGGTGCAGCTCGACGTCGCCGGCGGGGAACCAGCCCGCCACGAGGCGCCTCGGCGCGAGGACCTCGCGTCCGAGGCCGCTGAGCTCGTTCGCCCACGGCCCCGAGGCGAGGACGACGGTGTCAAAGGCCTCGGCCCCGGCCGCGGTGTCGACCATGACCCCGAAGCTCTGCGGGCGGATGTTGAGGACGCGCGCATATGTGCGGTACTCGGCTCCCGCGCGCATGCCCGCATCGCGTGCGGCGAGGACCGCGAGCTCGGGGCGGAACACCCCGGCCGCGGGATCGAGCACCCCGACCTCGTCGTCATCGAGCCGGAACTGCGGGTACTCGCGGGCCATCGTCTCGGCGTCGAGGACGCGGTGCTCGAGCCCCGCGCTCTCCGCACAGGCGATCACGGCGGCGACGTCCGGCTCCTCGGGACGGCCGATCGTCAGGCCGCCGCACATCTCGAGGATCTGCGCACCGCGCGCTCCCCGCTGCAGCCGGTCCCACTGGTCCCGGGACTTCTGCAGGAGCGGCACGTACTCCGCCCCCTCCTTGTAGACCGTGCGGAAGATGCGGGATTCCCCCGCCGAGGCGCCCCGGTCGTTGGGCGTGTTCCACTGTTCGAAGACGGTGACCGAGAAACCGCGCTCGGCCAGCTGCCAGGCGGTCATGGTCCCGATCACGCCGGCTCCGACGACGGCGATGCGCGTGCTCTCATGTGGCTTCAAGCTGACTCACCTCCATGGTGATGTTCGTGGGATGGAAGAGGAACTCCGCGACTTCCAGCGAAGTCCCCTCCCCGATGTGGATGGTCCGCACCTGCCGCAGGATCGGAGTGTCCTCGGCGACCCCCAAGAGGGCCGCATCCTGAGCGCTCAGGTGCACCGCGCTCAGCACCGAGGTCACGCGTCGGTCCGCGATTCCGCGGGCGGTGTAGTGGGCAGTGGTGGTGAGGTGGACGAGGTCCTGTTCGAGGAGGTCCGGCACCTGGGAGAGGTCGACGATGCACCGCTCCAGCGCGATCGGCGCGGAGCCGGAGTCGAGTTTGGTGCGCACGAGCTCGGCCAGCGGTGCGCTGTCGCTCAGCACGCCCGCGGCCAGGGGGAAGGACGCCGCGGTCGCGACCCGCACGCCGTCGACCCGGTGGGCTCCCGCGACCTCCGGCTCCGTCAGCCTGGTGTCGAGCGTGCGCAGCAGGTTTCCGCGCAGTCCCGTGGAAGCCACGAGGCTGCCGGCCCCGCGCCGCCGCACGACGAGGCCGGACTCCACGAGCCCGGACATCGCCTTCTGCACGGGGTTCCGGCTCACGCCGAACATCGCCATGAGCTCGGCCTCCGTGGGGAGCCGGTCGCCGATCGCGAAGCGCCCCGCGCGGATCTCACCCTCGATCCACTCCCGGACCTCGGTGTGCTTGGGCATGTGCGTCCCTGCTGCCATGATGTGACCTTAGACACGCAACTTTGTCATGACAATAGACCGAATGAGATGTCTTTGATCGTGAGACGGCACAGGCGTGAGGACAGCCGGTTTCCCCCTGGTCCACCGCCGGGCCACCTGCCCGCAACCATCCGTCACTACCGTCCCGGGAGCCCCTCAAGCCCCCAGCGGAAAGCCGAGCGATGACCCACCGCCGACACCTGCCCCCGGACGCCGAGAGAGGCGCGAGGACCACAGGAGCCGCTCAGGCGCACTCGCCTCCGGAGGGCTGTGCCTCTCACCGCGAACCGCGGCCCGTCCGCGAGGCTCCCACGCGCCCGTGCCCCTCGCGGCCCACCCCCTCACGCGGAAGCCCGGCCGCCGGCGCCTACCGGGGCGATGTCGACCTCCTCCGCCTCACCGCCTGCCTCACGGTCATGCTCGGCCATGCCGGGGGCACGCTGATCCGCCGCGCGCGGGACGAACACCCGGAGTCCGCGGCGCTCCTCGTGGGCCATCTGGCCGAGGCGGTGAATCCCTGGGCCGTGCCGATGTTCTTCGCCGTCGCCGGCTGGGCGGTCCTCGCAGGAGCTCCGCCCACGGGAGAGGCGACGATGGTCAGGAGGATCGTGCGGCACGCCGTCCCGCTGGCCTTCTGGTCTCTGGCGTACCTCCTCGTGCACAAGCTCCTCGACTGGGACCGGACCGACCTCCGCGGCACGCTCGCCCAGCTGCCCTTCAGCGCGGCCGGACCGGGATACCACCTGTGGTACCTCTACCTGTACATCCCCCTCATCGCGGTGTTCGGCGCTGCCGTCCTCGTCGTCCGCGGCGGGAGGCCGTGGAGGCTGGCCGCACTCGGGCTCCTGTTCTCCGCCGGGCCGGTGCTGTTCGAAGTCGCGCAGAGCACGGTCACGGGCGACCTCGGCGGCTGGAGATGGGGCCTGACCACGTACGCCGTCGTCTACTTCGTCGGAGGCGGTCTGCTCATCCACGCGGCGGAGACCCTGCAGCTGCGGCCGTGGGCGCACTGGGCGACGGGGCTCGTCTTCGTCGCAGCGGCGGGCGCGGTCTTCCTCTGGGAGACGCGCATCCACTATCCCATCGAGAACGCGAACCCGCTCACCGCCTTCCTCGGCGTCTGCGTCGTCCTGCTCGCATCCGCACTGTGGCGGCGCTTCGGGGAGAGGCCCGGCGCCCGAGGCGGAACCGGCCCCCGCGGCACAGAGGGCTCCGAGGGGCGAACCGGAACCGGGGGCGGGAAGGCACCGGGCTCCGGGACCGGCGCGGCAGCTGCGCAGCCGCCGTCGAGGCGCGTCACGAGGCTCCGCACGCTCGCGGGCGCCTCCTTCGGGGCCTTCCTCGTCCACGTGCTCCTCATCGACGCTGTGTTCGGGGCCCTGTTCCCCCTCGAGCTGGGCTTCGCAGCGACGGCGGTGCTCTTCGTCTGCCTCTGGCTCGGCTGCTTCGCGGTCTCGCTCGCGGCGAGCCTGCTGTGGGGCCGCGTTCCGGGAGCCAGGCGCCTGCTCGGATGACACGGCCCGCCCAGGCGTCGGCACCGCCTACCGCATGGCCCCCGGCAGCGCGGGAGCGGCATGACCGAGCTCGTTCACCGCACCACCCGGGTCCCGCCTGCGTGTGCCACCGCGCGATCATTCGCTAAGTCATCACTGACGGATCACTCATCATGAGTGATGATCACTGATCCGTCAGTGATGAGTGATCCGCCAGTGACGGGCGCGATCGCGGAAAGCCCCGCACTGCGACCGCCGCAGCCGGTTCTTCATCACCCAGGCGGCCGCGTCCCCGGAGGAGGCGCCTGCTCGGCTGATGCGGCCCGCCGAGGCACCGCCTACCGCATGGCCTCCAGCAGTGCGGGGACCACATGGTCCCTGGTGAGCGGTGCGACCTGTCGCTCCGGGGTGTCCTCCGGCAGCTCCCGCAGCGGCATCCAGGCGAGCTCCGCGATCTCCGCCTCTCCGATGAGGGCCGCAGGGTCGAAGTCCTGTCGCAGATCGCTGAAGACGAACACGCTGCTCTCGACCACGTGATCCGGTTCGTTCGCAGCCCCTGCCGTGAACCGTCCGAGGAGGCCGATCTCATCCCCGCTCACGGACAGCCCCAGCTCCTCCGAGACCTCCCTGACCACGGCCTCGGCGGCGGTCTCCCCCGCTTCCAGCTTCCCGCCGGGGAGGATGAAGGAGGTGGTGCCGTGCTTGCGGACGGTGAGCAGATTCTCCCCCGCCATGATCACGAGGGCGGCGACGGCTATGGTGCGGTTCTGCGACATCGGCTTCCTTTCCAGCGGACTCGTCTCCCCTATATTGTCTTCCTACGGAGGGGTCGCACGTCCTCGCCACCGCACGCAGCACCCGAGAACGCAGACTGGAGACTGAACCATGTCCCACGGAAGCAATCCGTACGATCCCTCGCAGAGCGGGCAGCCGTACGGATCAGGTCCCGCACAGCCCTACGGCTCCGGGCCGGTCCAGCCTCCCGTCGCTCCTCAGCCGGGAGACCCGGGCGGCTCCGGCGGTCAGCCCCCGTACGGCGCACCCCAGCAGGGCCAGGCCCCCTACGGCCAGCCGCAGAACGCCCCCTACGGCACTCCCGAGGGCTCCCCGTACGGCGCCCCCGGCACCTATGGCGCTCCCGGAGCACAGGGCGCCCCGGGCTTCGCCCCCACCAGCACCACCGTGCTGCCGGGAGGCCCTCAGGCGGTCGGTCCCGACGGTGAGCCCGTGCTCAGCCAGCCCCTCTACGGGGCCACATTCATGCAGGCTCTCAAGCGCTACTTCAAGAAGTACGCGCGCTTCTCAGGCTACGCCTCGCTGAGCGAGTTCTGGTGGGCGCAGCTGGGCATCGGCCTCATCGGACTGGTGCTGTCGATCCCGCTCATGATCGGCTACTTCGCGATGATCGCCAGCGCGGTCTCCGCCTCAGCCACCTACGAGTCGGGGATGAGCACCGGAGCCACCGCCGGCATGGGCGTCGGCGGGGTCTTCCTGATCCTCGGGGCGATCCTCTCCGGCCTGTTCAGCCTGGCCATCATCGTCCCGAGCCTCGCGATCACCTCGCGCCGTCTCCACGACGCCGGGTTCTCCGCCTGGTTCATGCTCCTGTACCTCGTGCCCTCCGTGGGCAGCCTCATCGTCCTCGTGCTGACGATCCTGCCCACCAAGCCCGAGGCCCGCCGCGGCGAGTGGGACGACCACAACGGCGACTGAGCCGCCTCCGGGCTGAGCGCACTCCGGGAGAGATGAGAGCACAGAGAGGGGGTGCAGGACCGCCGGGTCCTGCACCCCCTCTCTGTGCGTGCGACTCCTCCTGAGCCGCTCAGCCCTTCTTGAAGACGAGCTGTTTGTTCACGAACTCGTCCATCGCGAGCGGTCCCAGCTCCCGACCCACACCCGAACGCTTCACCCCACCGAACGGCAGGAACTCCCGCGTGGTCTCAGGCGTGTTGAGGAAGACCATGCCCGCGTCGATCCGGGACCCCACACGCTCTGCACGCTCGAGATCATCGGAGAACACCGCGGACCCCAGCCCGAAGGGCGTGTCATTGGCCAGCTCCACCGCCTCGTCCTCGCTGCTGACCTTGAACAGCATGAACGCCGGACCGAAGAGCTCCTCATGGTAGCCGCGCATGCCCGGCCTCACGTCCTCGAACACCACCGGCTGCACGAACGCCCCCGGTATGTCATAGGCCTCACCACCGGCCAGGACCTTCGCACCATCGGCCTTGACCGCCTCCACCTGCTCCATGAACCGCTCCCGCGCGGCAGGCGAAGACAACGGAGACAGGGGTGAACCCTCCACCGTCGGATCCTCCGGCGTGCTGGCTTTCGCCAGAGCCGTCAGCTCAGCGGCGAACTCGTCATAGATGTCCTCGGCGACGATCATCCGCTTCGGGCTGTTGCATGCCTGACCCGTATTGCCCATACGGGTGGCGAAGAACGTCTCCGCCGACTTCTTCACATCCGAAGAATCCAAAAGTATGTACGGGTCCGAACCACCGAGTTCGAGCACGACCTTCTTCAGGTTCTTCCCGGCTTCGGCAGCGACCGCGGACCCGGCCCGCTCCGACCCCGTCACCGAGACTCCGTGATTCAGGGGTGAGGGCAGGAGGATGTCCGCGACCTGCTCATTCGTGGCATACACATTGATGTAGGCATCCGCAGGCACCCCGGCCTCATGGAAGATCTCTTCCATGACCGCAGAGGACTTCGGGTCCTGGGGTGCGTGCTTGAGGATGATCGTGTTGCCCAACGCCAGGTTCGGGGCGGCGAAGCGGGCGACCTGGTAGTAGGGGAAGTTCCAGGGCATGATCCCCAGGATCGACCCCACCGGACGGCGACGCACGAACGCCTGATCCTCGGCCGCCGTCCCGCGGAGGGGCTCATCGGCCATGAACGCCTCGGCGTGCTCGGCGAAGTACCGATAGATCAGCTGGCACAGCTTCAGCTCGCCCTTGGCCTCGGCGATCTTCTTGCCCATCTCCTGGTGGATGATCTCCGCGAGCTCGTCCGAGCGCTCGGCGTAGAGGTCCGCGACCCGGTTCAGGACCGCCGCCCGCTCGGCCACAGGCCGGGCCGCCCACTCGGCGAAGGCGTCATGGGAACGCTGCTGGGCCTCGGCGATCTGAGCGTCCGTGGCCGTGGGATACGTCTCCACGACCTCACCGGTCGCGGGATTGAGAATCTGATAGATCGACATCGATGCACTCCTTCTCTCACATGGTGCACGCACGGCAGTGCCTGCACGGTCACGGGGACCAGCGCTCCAGCCGACGGAGCCGCCAGCTAGTGTGGTTCCTACGTTAGGCAGGTCACAGAGCAGGACGCAAAGCACAGTGAAGGATGCTGAGACTCATCACAGCTTCGCGGCTCTCACAGCCTCGGGCCGTGTTTCACGCTCCGCAACCCGACCTCCGGTTCCCAGTCCCGACCGCCCCGCACACCGCCACCCGAGGAGAGACCCATGACCGAGCAGCCTTCCGCTCCGCCGCAGACCCATGCCGAGCAGCTCGCCGCGCACTACTACACCACCGTGGACGCCGGCGACGCGGATGCGACCATCGCGCTCTTCGCCCCCGATGCCACCTACGACAGGCCCGGCTATCCCACTCTGCGCGGTGCGGAGATCGCGGACTTCTACCGGGGCGAGCGCATCATCGTCACGGGCAGCCACACCGTGACGGAGACGGTGGCCGACGGCGACCGGGTGGCCGTACGCGGCACCTTCTCCGGCACGCTCAAGGACGGCTCCGAGGCGCGCGAGGGCTTCGCCGACTTCATGCGCTTCGACGAGGCCGGCCTGATCGCCTCCCGGACCACCTACTTCTTCCGCGCCGCCGTCTGAGGGCTCCCAGCCCTCAGCCCTCAGCCCTCAGCCGGAGTATCGCCTCCTGCACGCGGTCCCGCTCCTCCGCGATCCGGGCCTCGGGCGGGAGTCCGTACGCCTCCTCGGCCTGCGTGATGACGGGCTCCGTCCCGGCCTCAGACATGTCCGGTTCGTGCACATCGATCGCGGCGAACGAGGGGCCGATGTGCTCCATGAACGCCCGCAGCCCTCCGGTGCCCCCGCCCAGGTGCATGCCCTCGAGCGGTCCCACGGCCGCCCAGCGCAGCCCCAGCGAGTTCCTCACCGCCGTGTCCAGATCCGCGACCTCGACCACGCCCGATTGCACGAGGTGCACCGCCTCCCGCAGGACGGCGTTCTGCAGCCGGTTCCCCACGAACCCGCGCACCTCCCGCCGCAGCCGGATGGGCGCCCTGCCGTAGGCCCGGTAGAGGGCCGGTGCGACCTCGGTCGCCGCGGCGGAGGTCCGCTCCCCCGGCACCACCTCCACCAGCGGCATGATGTGCGGCGGGTTGAACGGGTGCCCGATCAGCACGCGGGCGGCGGTCTCCGCAGGCAGCTCCTCGGCGATGCGCGTGGCGGGTATCGCCGAGGAGGAGGACAGCAGCAGCGCGTGTGCCGGTGCCGCCTCTGCCAGGCGCGCGAAGAGCTCCCGCTTCGCTGCGGGAACCTCCGGTCCGCTCTCCTGCACGAAGTCCGCGCCCGAGGCGGCCTCCTCCGGTGAGTCCGCCCGCACCAGCGTGCCCGGCGGCAGGCCGGCGGCAGGCCGGCGGCCGACTCCGTCTCGCGCAGGGCCGCGGCGAGGTCCTCACGCGGGTCGAAGACCGTGACGGCAGTGCCGTGGGAAGCGAAGAGCCGCGCCCATGACAGCCCGATCGTGCCGGCGCCGATCACCGCCGCGCGCGCCGGAGGCTCTGGAACCCGTGTCTCCTCGTCTGCGTCCATGCACCTCACTCTAGAGTCCCGGGCCGGACGCAAAGGGGCTCAGGACCTGCCCCTGCGCACGGCTCCTGCTCGCGATCCCTGTGTTCACCGGCGCAGACGCTCCTTGCGGTGGCAGAATAACGTCATGGACGACGCAGCAGGAACCAGGTCCCGGACCATCGAGGCGGCAGAGCGCGAACTCGAACAGGCGCAGGAGCGCGCCGGGGTCGAGCTGCGGCTCATCCACGACCCGCAGACCGCCGCCGAGGCCTCCCTCCTCCTCGACGAGGTGTGGAATGTGGGCGCGGCCGGCACCACGGTGATGGAGCCCAGCCTCCTCATGGCCCTCGCGCACGCCCAGAACTACGTCGCCGCGGCGGTGGTGCCGGAGACGGGTGAGCTGATCGGCGTGACGGTGGGCTTCTTCTCCTCCCCGCCGGAGTGGTCGATGCACTCGCACATCGCCGGGGTCAGGCACGACGAGGTAGGCCGCGGCACGGGGGCGGCGATGAAGCTCCACCAGCGTCTGTGGTGCCTGCAGCGCGGCATCACGGAGATGACGTGGACTTTCGATCCGCTCATCAGCAGGAACGCATACTTCAACATCGGCCGCCTGGGCGCCCGGGCGATCGAGTACCACGAGGACTTCTACGGCCAGATGCGCGACGGCGTCAATGAGGGCACCGCCTCGGACCGGCTGCTCGTGAGCTGGGACCTCGAGCGCTCCGTGGGCTGGGGCGGGGCACCGGCTGCGGCGGGAGCCCATGCCGGAGGGTCGGGAGCAGCGACTGCGGGAGCCGAGGATACACCGGCCGCCCGCCCCCGGCTCGCCGATGCCGCCCCCGCACTCAGCATCGACGCCGGCGGCCGGCCCATCGAGCTCGACGTCCCCCGCGAGGCCGAGCTCGTGTCGCTCGCGATCCCCAGCGACATCGAGACGCTGCGCGGAACGGACCCGCAGCTCGCTGACGCATGGCGCCACGCCCTCCGCCGCGGGATCACGGAGCTGACCGCGGACGGCTGGCAGATCACGGACTTCGACCGCTCCGGCGCCTATCTGCTCACCCACCCCTGAACCCGCGGACCGCGCACGCGCAGCCCCGACACCCGTGCGCACGGAATCTCCGCATCTACACGCTGCAGCGCGTGTCTGCGGAGTGTCCGTGCGCCGATCACCCGCATGCGCACGAAAGCTCGGGTCGCACACGCAATTGCTTGTGCGACCCGAGCTTTCGTGACGCCGGCCTGCCCGCGCTGAACAGACGCGCAGAGCAGCCTCTCAGTCGCGCAGCGCCGTGAAGAGGTCGGTGCGCAGATCGGCCGGGTCCATGTCCGGGCTGGGCTCGGTCACGTAGACCTCCCAGAACGGCATCGCGGGCGCCTCACCGCGTGAGCCCAAGGTCTCGAGGAACGTCCCCCAGGCCTCGCCCAGCCCGTCGAAGCCGCCGAGGTGCGTAGCGGCTCCCAGCCGTCCGCCGGGCAGCGCCGAGGCCACGGCCACCAGCTGCGCCTCTCCCGCACCGGGCACGTCCACCGCGCCGAGGTCGATCTCGCCGCCGAGCACCCGATCCACCGGGATCCCCACCTCGATGTCCACCGTCTCCCCCGGGAGGGAGGTGTAGAGGGCGTGCGCCGGTCCTGCGGGGTTCACGCCCACACGCGCCAGGGCAGGGAACAGCCGGGAGAAGACCCCGTCGAACAGAACCGCGAGATGTTCCGTGGGGAAGCCCTCGGCACGGACGCCCACCGTCACGCGCTCCGCCGCCTCGATCACGCTGGGGCTGCCGGGTGCACCATAGGGTCCGGGTGTCTGCTCCGCGCCCTGCTCAGGACCGGTGCCCTGCTCAGAGCCGGCATCCCGCTCAGGGACTGCACCCTGTCCGGAGTCAGCGCCCTGGCCGGAGCCGGCGCCCGCACTCACTGCGCACCTCCGCCGGAGTGCGAACCGCGGATCGCCTTCTTGTCGAGCTTGCCCACGGAGGTGCGCGGCAGCTCCTCGGTGAAGACCACCTCGTCCGGCAGCTGCCATTTGGCGAAGCGGGAGCTCAGGCCCTCGCGCACGTCCTCGGCGGTGAGGCTCTGCCCTTCGGCCGGCACCACGTAGGCGACGGGCCGCTCGTCCCACTTCTCGTCCGGGACGCCGATGACTGCGGCCTCCTTGACCCGCGCATCGTCGAGGATCGCGTTCTCCATGTCGATGGAGGAGATCCACTCGCCGCCGGACTTGATGACGTCCTTGAGCCGGTCGGTGAGCTTGATGTAGCCGTGCCCGTCGATGACCGCGACGTCGCCGGAGCGCCACCAGCCGTCGAGGAACCGGTCCGCGCTGTCGGAGAGCTTGTGGTAGGACGTCGTGATCCACGGTCCGCGGATGAGCAGCTCGCCCATCGAGGAGCCGTCGTGCGGCAGCTCCTCCCCCACCGGGTCCACGATCTTCACCTCGACGCCCAGGAGCGGCAGGCCCTGTGCGCGCTTGAGGTCCCATGCGGCGTCCTCGCCGATCTCGCCCAGCTCCGGCTTGATCCGCCAGTTGAGGCTCACGAGCGGGCTCGTCTCCGAGGCGCCGTAGCCGTGGATGATCTCCGCCCCCGTGAGCTCCCGGAAGCCCTTCATGAGCGAGACCGGCGGCTCCGTGGATCCGCTGACGAGGCGGGCGCGGGAGAGGTCCGGCGCCTCGGGCTGCGCCCTGATGTACTGGAGGAGGCCCGCGAAGATCGCCGGAGCGCCGTTGGCGACGGTGACGTCCTCGTCGACGAAGGCCTTCGCGATCGCGCCCATGTCGTCGGCGGAGAAGCGGCCCGGCAGCACCATCTTCGCGCCCACGGCCGTCGCCGCCTGCGGGAATCCCCAGGAGAGCACGTGGAACATGGGCGTGATGGGCATCGTCACGTCCTCGTACGTGAGGCACAGCCCCGCGTCGACGCCCACCGCGTGCAGATAGGAGGCCCGGTGGGAGTAGTAGACCCCCTTGGGCCGGCCCGTGGTGCCCGTCGTGTAGCCGGCGTAGGCGGCGGTGGACTCCTCGACCTCCTCGAAGGGGTAGGTCTCGGCCGCCTCCGCCATGAGCTCCTCGAGGAACACGGCGCCGGGCAGACTCGTGCTGACCTCCCCGGCAGGCCGGTCGGAGGCCACGATCCACTGCTTCACATAGGACTCGCCCGCGAGCTTCTCCGCGATGGGCAGCAGCGATTCGTCGACGATGACGTACTCGGTCTGCGAGTGGTTGACGACGTAGGCAAGATCGGCCTCGCCCAGGCGCAGATTGAGCTGGACCATCGTCGCGCCCAGGCTCGGCACCGCGAAATAGGCCTCGTAGTGGCGGCGCGAGTTCCAGTCGAGTACCCCCACGGTGCTGCCCGCGCCCACGCCGAGGCCGGACAGCGCACCGGCCATCCGCGCCACACGGGTGAGCTCCTCGCGATAGGTGGAGCGGCCCCAGCCGCCGTCGGAGCGGCGGTGGACCACCTCGGTCCGGGGGAAGTTGGCCGCGGCGTGCCGCAGCAGGGAGAGGACGTTGAGCTGGTGGTCATCGCCCATGGTCGAGGGGATACCGCGGAGCATGGAGGCCTCCATCGTGTCGGAGCGGACGGGGACGCCGCAGGCGGAACCCGCCGCGGCGACGCGGAGGGTGCCTCGGCACCGAGCCGGTGCCGCGGAGGACTGCGCGTCCCGCGGCACCGGCTCGCGCACGCACAGGGATGTGACGCGCGTCTCGCTGCTCAGAATACGGTGTAACCGCCGTCGATGACGAACTGCTGCCCGTTGACGAACGACGAGCCCGGCGAGGCGAGGTACACGGCGGCGGCCGCGAAGTCCTCGGGCGTGCCCCAGCGGCGGTAGGGGACCCGCGAGATCACCTTGCGCGTGAACACCTCGCTGCTCACGGAGCCCTGCGTCATCTCCGTCTCGATCCAGCCGGGCAGGATCGCGTTCGCGCGGATGCCCTCACGCCCGTACTCGACCGCGATCGCGCGCATGAGCGCGAGGACCGCGCCCTTGGTCGCACCGTAGAGCGAGTTCCGGCCCGCGCCCTCGATGCCCGCGAGCGAGGCCAGCAGCACGAGCGAGCCGCCCTCCCCCTGGTCCAGGAACTGCCTGATCGCGGCCTGGCAGCCGGAGATCACGCCCTCCACGTTCACCGCCGAGACCTTCCGCCAGGCCTCGAGGTCGAGCTCGTGCAGGCGGCCGTACATGCCGGACACGCCCGCGTTCGCGATGAGCGAGTCCAGCCGGCCGAACCGCTCCAGCGTCTGCTCCATCGCACGGTTCACCTGTGCGGGGTCCGAGACGTCGCAGGCGAATGCCGCGACCCCGGGGGCCAGGCCGGCGGAGGCGTCGGAGCCCGCGGTCCCGCGCTCCTCGGCGAGCGCGCGCAGCTGGGCCGCGGCCTCGGCGTTGACCTCCTCATTACGTCCCCAGATCGCGATGTCCGCCCCGGCCTCCACGAGGCCCCTGGCCATGCCGAGGCCGATGCCCCGGTTGCCGCCCGTGACGACGACGGTGCGGCCGGTGAGATCGAGCGCCTGCATCTCAGCCCTCCCCGTTCTCGCCGGACTCCGCCCGCACCTCGAGCAGCACCTTGCCCCGGACGGCCCGCGTCTCGAGCTGCCGGATCGCCTCGGCGGCGGATTCGAGCGGATAGACGCCGTGGATCACCGGATCGAGCCGGCCCGCGGCGAGGTGGTCCCACATGGCCTCCCACTGGCGGCGGACGAGGTCGCGGTCCTTCGCGAAGGCCGCGCCCCAGCCCACGCCGGCCACGCCGACGTTGTTGAGCAGCAGGCGGTTGACCTTGACCTCGGGGATCGCACCGGCCGTGAAGCCGAGGACGAGGACCGTGCCGAACGTGCTCAGGCAGCGGAGCGAATCGGTGAAGCGGTCGCCGTCCTTCGGATTGCCCACGGGGTCCGCGACGAGGTCCACGCCGCCGGGGAACAGCTCCTTGACCGCGTCCTTGAAGCCGTCGCTGAGCACCGCGTGCGCAGCGCCCAGGGCGCGGACGGTCTCCGCCTTCTCCTCCGTGGAGACGACGCCGACCACGGTGGCGCCCATCGCCACCGCGATCTGCACGAGCGCGGTGCCGAGGCCGCCGGCCGCGCCGTGGACGAGCACCGTCTGGCCGGGCTCCAGACGGCCGCGCACACGCAGCGCGAAGTCCGCCGTCAGGAGGTTCATGGGCATGCCTGCCGCGGCCTTGAGCGAGACCGAGTCCGGCAGCTTCACGGTGGCGTTCGCGGGGGCGACCATCGCCTCGGCGTAGCCGCCCTTGTTCGAGATCGTGGCGACGCGGTCGCCGGGCGCGAAGCCCTCGACGCCCTCGCCCACCGCGGTGACCGTGCCGGAGGCCTCGGCGCCCAGCGTGAACGGCGGCTCGTGCTTGAGCTGGTAGAGCCCTCGCGTCTGCAGCAGCTCGGGGAATGTCACCCCGGAGTAGGCGACGTCGATGAGGATCTCACCGGGTCCGGGCGCGGGGGCTGCGACCTCGCGCAGTTCGATGGAATCGGGTCCGTCGAGGGTGACGACCTGTACAGCTTTCATGGCGTCCTTTGCGTTGTCGATGGGTGTGCGTGCGTTCGGTGGCGGGAACGGGACAGCGGGTGCAGGGAGCACAGATGCGCGGAGGTGCCGTGCCGGTCCCCGCTCAGCGCCCGGTGAAGACCGCCGCGCGCTTCTCGCGGAAGGCCGCCCCGCCCTCCGCGAAGTCCTCGGAGACCAGCAGCAGGCCCTGTCCGACGGTCTCGCGGTCCAGCACCTCCTGCAGGGTGCCGAGCGTCTCCGCGTTGACGGCCCGGCGGGTGGCGGCGAGCGAGAGCGGGGGCCCTGCCGCGAAGGAGGCGGCGACCTCGGCCGCGCGCTCCTGCGGGGTCTGATCGGTGACGAGCTCGCTCGCGAGCCCCCACTCGTAGGCGCGCTCGCCGTAGACGCGCTCGGCGGTGAGCGCCATGCGCATGGCGCGGTGACGGCCCGCCGAGGCCGCGACGAGGGCGCTCGCACCGCCGTCGGGCATGAGGCCGATCTTCGTGAAGGCGAGCATGAGGAAGGACTTCTCGTCCATGATCACGTAGTCGCAGGCCAGGGCCAGCGAGCAGCCCACGCCGGCGGCCGCGCCGGAGACCGCGGCGACCGTCGGGACGGCGGAATCGCGCAGGATCACCATGATCTGGTTGATCTCCGTGAGGATTCCTCCCGTCGCACCGGGATCGCGCTTGGCCTGGAGATCGGCGCCCGAGGAGAACGCACGGTCGCCGCCGGTGAGGACGATCGCGCGCGTGCCGTCGGTCTGCGCGGCGCGGAGGGCCTCGAGCAGCCCCACCGCCACCTCCTTGCTCAGCGCGTTGAGCGTCTCGGGGCGGTTGAAGCGGAGGGTCGTGATGCCCGAGTCGTCGGTGGTGACGACGAGGGGTGCCTGCTCTGTCATGGTCCTCTTTCTCTGTCTTCCTTCTGGGTGGGTGCTGCGCGGGCCGGGCCTCAGCCGCGGGCCAGCGAGGGATCGAGCTTCCTCTTGACCAGTTTGCCGGTGGGCGTGCGGGGCAGCGCATCGATCACGCGGATGCGCCGGGGAACCTTGAACTTCGAGAGGCGGCCGGTCAGCCATTCCCGCACCTCGGAGCCGAGGTCCCGCTCGGGGGACACGTGCTCCTCGGGCTCGATGTAGGCGACGGCGACCTCGCCGAGCTCCTCGTCCGGCTCCCCCACCACGGCGACGTCCCGGACGTCCGGGTGGAGGGCGAGCGCGTTCTCGATCTCCTGCGGGTAGATGTTGACGCCGCCGGTGATGATGAGGAAGCCCCTGCGCTCGGAGAGGTACAGGTAGCGGTCCTCGTCGATCCAGCCGAGGTCTCCCGTGGTCGCCCAGCGTTCGTGGACGGGGTGGCGGGAGGCCGCGGTCTTCGCCTCGTCGCCGAAGTAGCGGAACATCGGCTTGTCGGGATCGACCTCGAAGTAGATGGTGCCCACCTCTCCCGCGGGCAGCTCCTCGCCGTCCGGTCCGCAGATGCGGATGGTGCCCAGATAGCCGTCGCGGCCCACGGAGCCGGGTTTGGCGAGCGCCTCCTCGGAGCTGATGAGCGTGACCCCGGGCCCCTCGGTGGAGGAGTAGTACTCGTAGACGACGGGCCCGAACCACTCGATCATCTGCCGCTTGACCTCGACGGGGCACGGCGCGGCTGCGTGGATGGCGGCCCGCAGCGAGGACACGTCATAGGACTCGCGCACCTCCCGATCCAGTTTGAGCATGCGGATGAACATGGTGGGCACCCACTGCGAGTGCGTGACCCGGTGCTTCTCGATGGCGGCGAGGGCGGCCTCGGCGTCGAAGCGGGGCATGATGACGGCGGTGCCGCCGCGGGCGTGGGTGGTCCGGACGAAGCGCAGGGGCGCGGCGTGGTAGAGCGGCGCCGGGGAGAGGTAGACGGTGTCGGGGCCGAACCCGTAGACGCCTGTGAAGAGCTGCACGATGGGGATGTTGGGGTCCTCGACGGACTGGTCCTTGAGCTCCGGGAGGATGCCCTTGGGCCTGCCCGTGGTGCCGGAGGAGTAGAGCATGTCGTCGCCGCAGGGCTCGTAGTCCGGGCGCTCGGCCGAGGCCGCGGCGAGCACCTCCTCGTAGGGGTCGAAACCGGGCAGGGGCGCGCCGATCCAGATCCGATGGGGCACATCGGCGCAGCGCTCGGCGAGCTCCGCGGCATCGTCCAGCTCACCGGACAGGAGCACGATCTCGGCCTGGCAGTCGTGGACGATGTAGGAGGCCTCCTCCGCCGTGAGATGGGAGTTCACGGCGGTGATGAGGGTGCCGGTGCGCAGTGCGGCCCACATCGCCTCGACGATCTCGAAGCGGTTCTCCGCGATGATCGCGAGGTGCTGGCCGGGCAGCACGCCCAGGGAGCGGAAGTGGTTGGCCAGCCGCAGGGAGCGCTCCTCGAGCTCGGCATAGGTGAGGACCGCGCCGGTGTCGGCGAGGATGAGGGCGGGCTTGTCCGGGTGCTGGGCCGCGTGGGCTCCTGGGTACATCGGATCACTTCCTCGTGACGGGGCGATGCGGACTCGCTCTGCGCGGGGCCTGCCCGCACAGAGCTACACTGCGAGGGACGACAGCTCTGACTGAACGTTTGCTAAGGACCTTAACCGGAACGGCATCCGCAGACAAGAACGCCGGAGCGTCCCGCCTCATCCGCCGGCGCACGCCGGCCGACCGCCCACCGGCTCATGCCGACTGACAGCAGAGAGGACGCGATGACCAGCGTCTCCCCCTTCGCCGAGCACAGCACCCGCCTCACGCGCAGCCTCATCAATGCGCTCGTCTCCGAACGGGACGATGCCGCTCTCGCAGCGCGCATCAGGGAGATCGCCGCGGACCTCTCCGCCGCAGCAGAGGCCCCCGAGGCCGTCGAGGTGAGCGATCCTGCGCCGCCCCGGGCCCGCTTCTCGCGCGACATCACCCCGGCCTCCTCGGCCCGCAATCCGATCGCACCGCCCCTCGTGATCCGGCACAGGCGGCTCGATCCCGCGGGCGGCGAGGATGTGCCCGCGGGCGGGCCGGCCTCGTCCGCGCCCGAGGCAGGTGCGAGCGCGGCGGGTGGAGCGTCCGCTGCCGAGGGGGCGCCGGTGGCCGCAGCCGGAGTGGCCGCGGACGGCACCGGCACCCACGAGTCCTATGCGGACGTCGTGCTGCCGCTGCAGTACCAGGGGCCTCCCGGACGCGTGCACGGCGGGATCGTCGCGCTCATGCTCGACCAGATCCTCGGCGATGCCGCGCACTCCTCGGGGCTGCCGCCGGCGTTCACCCGCGAGCTCACGCTCACCTACGATGCCGGCACTCCCCTCGACGCCGAGGTGCGTGTGAGCGGCCGCCTCATCCGTGTGGAGGGCCGCAAGCGGTTCATGGAGGGGGAGATCACGGCGGACGGCACCGTCACGGCCCGGGCCCGAGGCCTGTGGATCGCACCGCGCGAGCTCGATCCCAGCGCTTTCAACGTCCGCGGCTGAGCACATCTCCCTCCGACTCTCCGGACTCCGCGGGGCAGCGAAAGCAGCTGCGTGCCGATCGGCGCTTCAGTGCGAGCTCGTCGACAGTGTCGTCGATGAGGTCTCCGGCCACCGGGGTCGCGCCGGAGGAGGCGACGGTGTCGGCCTGATCGGGGCTGCGGTGCATACCCGAGGCCGTGTCGCCGTGGGCGGTGAGCGCTGCAGCCAGGCGTGTGCCGACACGTCCGGCAGCGCCGATGAGAAGCACCTCCACAGGGTCTTCCTTTCAACAGTGAGTGAGGCCGGCGAGCGCGGCTCATCGGTGCCGCCGCCGGTCAGGTGGGCGAGGCGGAGGCCGTCGATAGAACCGGTGATCGGGACGCGCGACATGCTGCAGGCTCCGGTCTGCTGGTTCACCAGGGCTGGTTGGCCGGGCAGATCGTCGCGGTGCGGATGTTCGTGCCCTCCTGGGCCGATTCCATGCGCAGCACCTCCATGAAGTCGCGCACGAACCACTTCGTGCCGCCGTAGACCGCGTTGAGGAAGGTCGCATCGAGACGCCCGCATGTGTCCTGGGCGAGCTGCACGATCGCATCGTCGCCTTCTTGCACTGTGACGTCGAGAACCTGTGCGACGGCCTGGCCGCCTGCGGCTTCGATATCGGAGACGATCCGGTCGAGCTTGTCCTGACGCCTGGCGCCGAGGACGACTTTCGCGCCCCGGCCGGCGAGCAGCTTCGCGGCTGCCTCGCCGATCCCGGAGGAGGCGCCGGTGATGACGACGACATGCGGGAGTTCCTGATCTCCCGGCGCGCGAACATCACCCCCCGAACAGGCCCGACTGCCCGCTGGCCTGCAGCCTCACCGCGGCGATGCTGCGCTTCCATGCCGGACGCGCCCCCCTCAACGCCGACCTCACCGCGCTCATCGGGGAGCTCTCCACCCGCAGCCCGCAGTTCCGGCAGGACTGGGCCGACCATGACGTCCACGAGCACCGCACCGGGCAGAAGACCTACCGCCACCCCGAGGTCGGCGACCTCCACGTCGCCTACGACGTGCTCGAGATGCCCGGCGAACCCGGCATCTCCATCACCACCTGCAGCGCCGGGCCCGACAGCCCCACCGAGGAGCGCTTCCGCCTCCTCGCAAGCTGGACCAACACCACCGTGCCGGCCTCTGACCACGTTCGTCAGACCGAATAGGTCGCAAGGTCACCACCTGGAACCCGGCACGCCGCGGAGCAGCAGAAGCAGCGTCCTCCTCTGTCGCGGACCTTCTAGCGTTCACGAGGCTTCCCCGGTGATCGTATCTGCGCAGCGAGAGCGACGAGGGTGATGCACGCTGCTGCCGTGATCGCGATGGGAAGCGACGCGATCGTTGTGATGCCTCCGATCGCGGGTGTGAGCGCGATGGTGGCGGCTCGCATGATCCAGTTGACCCAGGTCACTCCGGCATGCGCCTTGAGGCCCGGCAGCGCATCAGCGCCCGCGAACGCCAGCGGCACGGTGATCGCGCAGCCGAGGCCCGCCAACGCGAAGCCTGTCAGGGTCAGTGGCACCCAAGACGTCCAGGCGGCCGTGATGAGTCCGCCGGCGATGAGGATGAGACTGGTGATGACGGCCGGCCTGTTTCCGACCCGGTCGATGAAGCGATCCCCGATCATCCGCCCGATGAACTGCGCCCCCAGGATCACGCTCAACCCGATACCTGCCATCGACGGGGAAACGTCGCGCTCGGCGGCGAGGAACACGGCCGACCAGTTGTTGCCGACATCCTCAACGGAGACGCCGGCCAGAGCGACGAGCGCGAGCGGGATGAGCAGCCACGCGGCGCGACGACCGAGCGGCTCCGATGCAGGACCTTCTCCTGCGCTGGCCGCACGGTCGGGAAGAAACGAACGCGCAGCGCACGCCATCGTGACAGTGCAGAGCACGCCCCACACAGCCAGGTGGATCAGCAGCGGCACTTCGGCCGACGCCATGATGGTTCCCACGATGCCGCCGGCAGCGGCACCGATGCTCCATCCTGCGTGCATCGAGGACAGCAGCGAGCGCCGGTGGGCCTCCTGCACTCGGAGCCCTTGGGAGTTCTGCGCGACATCGACTACGGCGTCTCCGTATCCGGCCAGCACCAGGCCGGCCGTGAAGATCCACGGATTGCCCAGCGCGACACCGGCGGCAGCGAGGAGGAACGCAGCGGCCATCCATGCGGTGCCGAGCGAGGTCACCCAGCGGCTGCCCCAGCGTCGCAGGAACGCTCCCGGCGTCTGGAAGGCTCCGGCTGCGCCGATCATGAATCCCGCGACGAGGAGCCCGAAGACCCCGGCGTCCGCATCGAGCGCGTCCTTCACCTCGGCGTAGCGGGCGAGCAGTGTGGCCGGGAGCGTCCCGTTCGTGGCGAACGCGACCATCGTCGCCGCGCGCGCCCGCCGACCGGCCTGTGACTGTTGCATGTCCAGCACTCTCGCGTTTGAATCGAACACATGCAACGTTCAGTTCGCCTCAAAACGATCATCAATGCCGTCAGGGTGCCGGGCGGCGCACGGGTGGGCGAGCTGGCACGCGTAACGGAGACCTCGACGATGACGATCCGGCGAGACCTCGCCGAACTCGAACGCCAAGGCATGCTCCGCCGCACACACGGAGGCGCAGTCAGCCTCCCCGCACGAGGCGCACGGCTGCCCTACAGCATGCGAGCCGACAGCGGCATCGAGCAGAAACAGACCATCGCCGCGAAAGCGGCGACGCTGATTCCCGATGGTGCGAGCGTGATCGTCGACACCGGCACGACCTGCGCCGCCGTCGCGCAAGCCCTCGCCGGGCGCGACATCACCGCTCTCGTGTTGTCGGTTCCGGCTGCATCAGCACTGGGCGCATGTCCTGGGGCTAGGATCATCACCCCGGGAGGCGAGCTCGACCTCGAGGAGCTTGCCTGGTCGGGGCATCGCGCGATCCGGGAGATACGCGAGTTCCGGGCCGACTGCGCCGTGGTCGGCGTCTGCGCCTGGGATGAGGAAGCCGGGCTGACCGCGACGTCGACGCACGACGCCGAGGTCAAGAAAGCGATCATCGACTCGGCCCAGCGCGTCCTCGCCGTCTCGACCGCGGACAAGATCGGCACCTCAGCCACGTTCACGGCGTGCCCGACCGATCGAGTCCACGCGCTCGTGACGCACAACCTCGGCGACGAAGCCAGAGCATGGATGACCGCTGCCGGCGTCGACATCATCGACAATGCGTAAGCACCAGCTTCGCCCGGTGAGGCCGTGGCGGAGCCGCTACTCGGAACCCGGCACTCCGCTGAGACGTTTCCCACCTGCGGCGCTCTGCGGTGGGCTCCGCAACCCCTCTTGTGGTTGACTGTTGTGCTGCACATGAGGCGAGCCCGGCGGCTGAAGGACACACTCCGGCCCCCGGCTCGCCTCGACGCCTCTGAAGCGTCGTGCAGCGCAACCGCAGCGCCTCGGCCGTCCGGCCGAGCGCGCAGCGCACCTCAACGTTAGCGAGAACCGATGCCCGAGCGCTCCAGCGCCGCGTCCCCTCAGCCCGCACGTCCCTCCGCACCCGACCGCCCGGTCGCCTTCATCAGCATCGGCGTCCTGGCCATGTTCATCCTCCTGGCCCTCGTGTTCCGCGACGCCGTCACGAGCGGCATCGACACCGCGTTCGCCGCCTCCTCGGAGTGGTTCGGCGGCTACTGGCAGCTCCTGCTGCTCGCCACCTTCCTCGCGGCAGTCGTCCTGGCCTTCACCCCCTATGCCCGCGCACGCATGGGCGGCACCGCCACCGTGGAGTACAGCCGCTTCAAGTGGCTGGCGATGATCATGTCCACGCTGCTGGCCGGCGGGGGCGTGTTCTGGGCGGCCGCCGAACCGGTGGCCCACTACCTCGACGAGCCGCCGCACTTCGGCGCGGCGGCCACCGCGCAGGAGCGGGTCACCAATGCGCTGGCGCAGAGTTTCGTGGACTGGGGCTTCCTCGCCTGGGCGATCCTGGGCACCCTGGGCGCCGTCGTGATGTCCCACGCACACTCGAAGGGCATGCCGCTGCGCCCGCGCACGCTGCTCTACCCGGTGATGGGGAAGAGGATCCTCACCAGCTGGGTGGGCACGGTGGCGGACATCGTCTCCGTCCTCGCCGTCGTCGCCGGCACGGTGGGGCCCATCGGCTTCCTGGGTCTGCAGGTCTCCTACGGGATCTCCGTGCTGACCGGGATCCCCGACGGCTACCCCATGCAGCTGACCATCATCGCGGTGCTCACCGGCATGGCGGCGCTCTCCGTCTCCTCCGGCCTCGGCAGGGGCATCCAGATCCTGAGCCGCGTGAACATCTGGATGGCGCTGATCCTCATGGCCGCGGTCCTGCTGCTGGGCTCCGCCGGCTACGTCCTGCGCGCCTGGGCGGGCGGATTCGCCACCTATGTCACCGACTTCTTCAGCCTGTCCCTCTACCAGGGCGACCAGGCGTGGCTCTCCGGCTGGACCGTGTTCTTCTTCGGCTGGTTCGTGGGCTACGCGCCGCTCATGTCCGTTTTCGTCGCCCGGATCTCCCACGGCCGCACCGTTCGCGACCTGCTGCTCAGCAACGCCGTGCTCGCGCCCGTCGTCACCACTCTCTGGTTCGCGGTGCTGGGCGGCACGGGCCTCGCGCTGGAACTGCGGAACCCGGGCAGCGTCACCGGCGCGTACGCGTCCGACGGCGTTCCCGCCGTCGTCATGTCGATCTCCGCGCAGCTGCCGCTCTCGCTGCCCGTCACTGTGTTCTTCCTGGTCCTCACCACGATGTTCGTCACCACGACGACGGACTCCATGTCGTTCGCGATCGCGCAGTCCTGCACCGCCTCCGGCGAGCCCTCCACGCGCCTGCGGGCGACGTGGGCGGTCGTCATGGGCATCGCCGCGGCGGTCCTCATCTCGATCGGCGACGGCGGGATCGGCGCACTGCAGTCGGTCATCGTCATCACCGCCGCCCCGGTGGGCTTCCTCATGCTCCCGTCCGTGTTCGCCGCTCCGGTGTTCGTGCGCCGCATGGCGATCGAGCAGGGTGTGGTCACCCCGCGCGGCGGCGCTGCGGCGCCGGCTGAGGCGGAGGGCTCTGCAGAGCCCGTGCCCGAGGCGGATGCATCCGCAGCTCAGTCCTCTGCATCCAGGAGCATCTGAGCGGAGGCGAGCCAGGTGGCGCGCATCGGCTCGGTGTCCATCGGCCTGCCGGAGAACGCGTAGGTGAGCGCCATGCCGCGCATGCTGGTGAAGAGCAGGTCCAGCACCTGCGGGAACCGCGGATGCGCACTGAGCCGCGGACCCGCGAGCACATGGGCGTTGGCCCGCACCCTCCGGAGCACGCTCCGCTCATGGTCGACGATCTGCCCTGCGAGCTCCGCGTCCGTGCGCGCGGCCACCCAGGTCTCCACCGCCGCCCAGAAATTGGGCTCGGAGAAGCTCGACCACAGCCGGTCCAGCATCCACTCCAGCCGAGCACCCCGGTCCTCGGCGGGCGGTGCACCCGCGATCTCACCGGAGGAGCCGCTGTCCGCGCCGCCATTCGCAGCTGTTCCCTCCGGCGAGCCCGCCGCCGCACCGGCACCGGCCTCGGCGCCCTCCTCCGACAGCCCCACGGCGGCCAGGCGATCCTCCGTCAGCCGGCGGGTGGCGGCGGCGAGCAGCTCCCGCTTGGACGGGAAGTGGTGGAGCAGCTTGCCGCGCGAGACGCCCGCGCGCTGCTGTACGCGCAGGGTCGTCGTCGCGGCGTAGCCGTCCTCGAGCAGGCACGCGATCGCGGCGGAGAGGATGGCCTCCTTGGCCTCCCTCCCCCGCCGCTGACCGGGCTGCGCCGTCTGGCCGGGCGTCTCCACCTCGCGGCTGCGGATCAGCGCGGCGCCATCCGGATGGAGCCGTCCAGGCGGATGGTCTCGCCGTTGAGCATGGGGTTCTCCACGATCTGCGCGGCCAGCAGACCGTACTCGGACGGCTCGCCCAGACGCTTGGGGTGCGGGACCTGCTCGCCCAGCGACTTCAGCGTCTCCTCCGAGGCGCCCAGCATGAGCGGGGTCTTGAAGATGCCGGGGGCGATCGTCATGACGCGGATCTTCTGGCTCGCGAGGTCGCGGGCGGCCGGCAGCGTCAGGCCCACGATCCCGCCCTTCGAGGACGAGTACGCGGCCTGGCCGATCTGGCCGTCGAAGGCCGCGGCGGAGGCCGTGTTGATGATGACGCCGCGCTCCTCGCCCGCCGGCTCGATCTCCGCCATGAAGGCCGCACCCAGGCGGAGCACGTTGAAGGAGCCGATGAGATTGACGTTGATGATCTTCTTGTAGACGTCGAGGGGGAAGACTCCCTTGCGACCCACGATGCGGTGCGAGCCGCCGATGCCCGCGCAGTTGACGACGACGCGCAGGTCACCCAGCTCCTTCGTCCGCTCCAGGGCGGCCTGGACGGCGTCCTCGTCAGTGACATCGCCCTCGACGACGATGACGTCGTCACCCAGCGCATCGGCCTCGGGCGTGGTCTTGAGGTCGAAGACGACGACCTTGGCACCGCGGCTCAGGAACTCCCTGACCGTGGCGAGGCCGAGGCCGGACGCGCCTCCCGTGACGAATGCGACCTGATCCTTGATCTGCATGTGATGACTCCCCTTCGAGCGAGTGCGTCTGCGAATCTGCGGTGCCTCTCACCGCACCAGTCCATATTGACTGGTTTGCGGCGATATGTGAAGCTGAACGCACGATAAGTACCGTCTCGACAGGTGCGTCGCCAAGCATGCCGGCCGTGTGAGCGTCCGGCCCATTCGAAGGAGAATCCCATGCCAGACGCAGTCATCGTGGCCGCCCGCCGCACCCCCACGGGCAAGCGCGACGGAGCCCTCTCCGGCATCCACCCCGCAGACCTCTCCGCCGCCGTGCTCGAGGACCTCGTCGCCACCGCGGGCGTCGATCCCGCTCTCGTCGAGGACGTCATCTGGGGCTGCGTCACCCAGGCCGGCGAGCAGACCGGCGACATCGCCCGCACCGCAGCGCTGTCCGCGGGCTTCCCCGAGACCGTCACGGGCGTCACCGTCGATCGCCAGTGCGGCTCCTCGCAGCAGGCCGTCCACTTCGCGGCCGCCGGCATCGTCTCCGGCCAGTACGACATCGTCATCGCCGGCGGCGTCGAGTCGATGTCCCGCAACCCGATGGGCTCCTCCTCCCAGGGGAAGAGCCCCTACGGCGAGAAGTTCGGCGTCCGCTACGACGGCGTGCGCCCCAACCAGGGCATCGGCGCGGAGATGATCGCCGAGCAGTGGGGCTTCACCCGCGAGCAGCTGGACTCCTTCTCCCTCGACTCGCACGCCAAGGCTCAGGCCGCGACCGAGGCCGGGCGCTTCGAGAGCCAGATCGTGCCGATCGAGACCGCTGACGGCACCGTCACGAAGGACGAGGGCATCCGCCCCGGCGGCACGCTGGAGAAGCTCGCCAAGCTGCCCACGGTCTTCAAGGAGGACGGCGTCATCCACGCCGGCAACGCCTCGCAGATCTCCGACGGCTCCGCAGCCCTCCTCATGATGAGCGGCGACCGGGCGAAGGAGCTGGGACTCAAGCCGCTCGCACGCGTCCACACCGCCGTGCTCGCCGGCTCCGACCCCGTCATCATGCTGACCGCCCCCATCCCCGCCACGCAGAAGGCGCTCAAGCGCTCGGGGCTCAGCATCGACGACATCGGCGCCTTCGAGGTCAACGAGGCCTTCGCACCGGTGCCGATGGCCTGGCTGCAGGACCTGGGAGCGGACGCCTCGCGCCTCAACCCCAACGGCGGCGCCATCGCGATGGGCCACCCGCTCGGCGGCTCCGGCGCGCGCCTCATGACCACCCTGGTCCACCACATGGCCGACAATGGCATCCGCTACGGCCTGCAGACCATGTGCGAGGGCGGCGGACAGGCCAACGCCACCATCCTCGAGCTGCTCTGAGGGGGACGGGAAGCATGAAGAGGGATCTCTACACCCAGGACCACGAGGACTTCCGCGCCACCGTCTCGGCCTTCCTCGACAAGGAGGTCGTCCCCCACTTCGAGCGGTGGGAGGAGGCGAAGATCGTCGACCGCTCCATGTGGAAGGCGGCTGCCGAGGCCGGTGTCATCGGCTTCGCCCACCCCGAGGAGCACGGCGGCGGGGGCATCGAGGACTTCCGCTTCGAGATGGTCCGCGCGGAGGAGGTCGCCCGGCGGGGCGTGGGCTCGGCCACGGGCGGCTGGGGCGTGTCCGACGGCATCGTGCCCGGCTACCTCACCGCCTTCGGCTCCGAGCACCTCAAGGAGAAGTACCTGCCGGGCCTGGCCTCGGGCGATCTCATCAGCGCCATCGCGATGACGGAGCCCGGAGCGGGCTCGGACCTCCAGAACATCCGCACACGTGCCGTCAGGGACGGCGACGACTGGGTCATCAACGGCGCGAAGACGTTCATCACGAACGGCCAGAACTGCGATTTCGTCGTGGTCGTCGCGCGGACGGACCCCGAGGCCAAGGGCTCCCGCGGCACCTCGCTGTTCATCGTGGACGCGGGCACCCCCGGCTTCACCAAGGGGCGCAACCTCGACAAGGTGGGGCTGGCCGCCCAGGACACCTCGGAGCTGAGCTTCGAGGACGTCCGCGTGCCGGACTCGCAGCTGCTCGGCGAGCTCAACCAGGGGTTCATCCACCTCATGGTGAACCTGCCCTATGAGCGCCTCACGATCGCCTCCGGCGCGATCGCCGGAGCCCGTGCCGCGCTCGACGGCACCGCGGAGTACGTCTTCAGCCGCGAGGCCTACGGACGGACGATCGGCGATCTGCAGAACACGCAGTTCGAGCTCGCGGAGATGGAGGCCCGCCTCGATGCGGTCGAGGCCTATGTAGACAAGTGCGCACTCGCCCTCAACGCGGGCGAGCTCACCGCGGTGGACGCCTCGAAGGCCAAGATGGTCGCCGCCGAGCTCCAGGTCGAGATCGTCAACCGGTGCCTGCAGCTCCACGGCGGGTTCGGCTACATGCTCGAGTACCCCATCGGCAGGGCCTTCCGCGACACCCGGATCCAGACGATCTACGGCGGCGCCACCGAGGTCATGAAGCACATCATCGGCAAGGACATCCGCTCCCGCCACCGCTGAGGCCCCTCCCTCCGCCCGCCCGGGCACCACAGGTCCCGCACCACCCGAATCCCAACAACAAGTTGCGTCTGCGCACCGGCCGTGATGCACGGCCGGCACGCAGACGCAACTTGCATAGGGGGAGGAATGAGCGGGCGGCGAACGAGGCAGCGAGCGGACACCGGTTTCGGACCCTCCGCGTTCCGCAGGTCACAACTTGAGAACTTCGTCAGATATCCTCGGGAGCACATTGCGGTTGTGATGATCATTCGATAAGTTCATCCACGTCGTCCGCGGCCGTGCACACTCGGCGTGCGGCATACAGATGAAGGCAAAGGTGACTTCATATGCACAATATGAACCAGATCGTCGACCGGGTGCTCTCCGCCGTGACAGCGCTCGCCGTCATCGCGATGATGCTCCACGTCGTCGCCCACGCGCTCATGCGCTTCTTCTTCAACGCCCCCATCTACGGGACCAACGAGATCGTCGCGTACTGGTGGCTGCCGGCCGTCGCACTGCTCGGCATCCCTGCAGCTCACCTGCAGAAGGAGCACATCACCGTCACGCTCGTGACCGACCGGCTCTCGCAGCGCACCGGCAACATCTTCAAGATCTTCGCCTGCATCGTGTGCGGCCTCGCGAGCGTGGGCTTCATGGTGTTCGGGTTCCAGGAGGCGATGAAGAACTTCTCGATCGGCTCGACGGCCGGCGTCACCGACATCATCACCTGGCCGGTCTACTTCCTCGTCCCCCTCGTCTTCGCGAGCATGGCGGTGCTCTACATCCTCGACATCGTCGTCATCGCCCGCACCGGCCGCAGCGATCTCGATCCCCTCACGGGCGAGAAGGTCGAGACCGATCCCGCAGAGACGACGCTGTGAGCCCCGGCTCGCCGCTGACGGACCACGAACGGAACACCGCTATGACCTCCACTCAGACCTCCGCCGAGGCGCAGACGCTCCCCCCGCTGCTGCCATCGGCCCGCCGCGGCTCCAAGCCCGGCTACGTCACCCTTCTCGTCTGCTTCGGCCTGCTGGCCGTCACGCTCGCAGGCTTCTTCACCTCCGGCTCCGGCCCCACCGCCGGCCTGTGGTGCATCGGCATGATGCTCGTGCTCCTGTTCATGGGCGTGCCCGTCGCGATCGCACTGGCCGTGCCCAGCCTCATCGGCGTCTACGGCCTGGCCGGCATCCCCGCGACCACGAACATCCTCGCGACCGCGCCCTTCAACTCGGTCTCGAAGTGGTCCTACTCCGTCCTGCCCATGTTCATCTTCATGGGCATGCTGCTGGCGCAGTCGGGCATGGCCTCCCGGATCTACCGGGCCACGGACCGCTGGTTCTCCTGGCTGCCCGGCGGCATCGGCATCGGCACGACCGCCGCAGGTGCGGGTCTGGCCTCCGTCTCCGGCTCCACGATCGGCATGACCTACACCCTGGGCCGCGCCGGCATCCCGGAGATGCTCAAGGCGGGCTTCGACAAGCGCATGGCCGTGGGCACCGTCATCGTCTCCGGCCTGCCCGGCGGGCTCATCCCGCCCTCGATCCTCCTCGTCATCTTCGCCGGGATCGCCTCCGTGCCCGTGGGCCCGCAGCTCATGGCCGGCGCCGTGCCGGGCATCCTCATCGCCGTCACGTACGGGATCTTCATCTTCTGCATCGGCATCTTCGCCCCCAGCCTGGTGGGCCGCGGCAAGAAGGGCACGGGTGAGAGGAAGGTCGTGACCTGGGGCGAGCGCTTCCAGTCGCTCGGCGAGATCTGGGGTTTCCCGGTCATCATGATCGTGCTGTTCGGCGGCATGTTCTCCGGCGCCTTCACCCCCACCGAGGCCGGCGCGGCCGCCGCCCTCACCGCACTCCTGCTGACCCTCCTGCACACCCGCAGGGACAGGCCGTTCAGCAAGGTCGGCCATGCGGCGATGTCCACCGTCTCCGCAACCGCAGCGATCTTCTTCATCATGATCGGCGCGGAGATGCTCACCCGCCTGCTCGCGATCACCGGCCTCGCCCCGATGGTCACGGACTTCATCGTGGGCCTGGGGCTGAGCCGGCTGGGCTTCCTGCTCGTCCTCATCGTCCTCTACGTCATCATGGGCATGTTCTTCGACACCCTGTCGATGATGCTCCTGACCGTCCCGATCCTGCTGCCCACGCTGGCGGCGATGGATGTCAACCCCCTGTGGTTCGGCGTGTTCGTCGTCCTCCTCGGCGAGCTCGGCATGATCACCCCGCCCGTGGGCCTGCTGCCGTTCATCGTGCACAACATCACGAAGAACCCCGAGGTCAACATGGGCCAGGACATCACCCTCAAGGACGTGTTCGTCTCCCTCATCTGGTTCCTGCCCATCGTCATCCTGTTCCTCGTCATCATGATCTTCGTGCCCCAGATGACCGAATGGCTGCCGGCCCTGCTCGAACGGGCGGCCGGAGGCACCGCCACCCAGTAGCCCGCTTGCCCGCCGAGGCGCGGTGCAGCGGTCCGCCGCACCGCGCCTCGGGCGTGTCCGGGGCCGGGCCCCGGCCCTTCCCCTCACAGTTCCCATCCACACAAGAAGAAAGCGAATCCCACCCATGGCACTGCCCGCCACCTCCCCTCGCAGGACCGGCCGCACCCGGCGCCTCACAGGCGCCATCTCCGCCGCAGCCGCCCTGTCCCTCACGCTGAGCGCCTGCGCCGGCTCCGCCGGCAGCGGGGGCGGCGCAGGAGCAGGCGGGGGAGGTGAGGGCTACGAGGCCGGAGCCGACCAGGCCGCAATCGACGAGGCGCTCGCGGACCTCGACCCGGTCACGATCATCTACCAGCCCTCGGCGGCCTCGCAGGAGTCCGTCCAGTCTCCCTCCGGCACCGTGCTCGCCGAGGCGATCGAAGAGCGCTCCGGCGGCAAGATCACCGTCGACATGGTGTGGGGTCAGGCCATCGCCCCCTATGGCGAACTGGATTCCGCGCTTGCGGACGGCCGCGTGGACCTCGCATACTCCCTGCCCGTGTACAAGCCTGCGGAGTACCCCGCACTGAACGCCCTCGGTGACGCCCTCGGCGGCAGCGACCCCTCCCCCTTCGTCGGGGAGATGGTGACGAACGCGATGGCCCTCGACGTCGCCTGGAACACCCCGGAGATCGTCGCCGAGTACGAGGAGAAGGGCCTCACCCCGATCTCTCCGATCACGGCCTCGGGCGGCTACTACTCCGTCTGCAGCGCCACGGGCATGACGCAGGAGGACTTCCAGGGCCGCCAGGTGCGCATCGCCTCGAAGACACAGGGGGAGCTCATCTCCCACATGGGTGCCTCGCCGGTGTCGATGGAGTACACGGAGACCTACGAGGCCCTGCAGCGCGGCACTGTCGACTGCACGCTCGGACAGCTCGTGCCCTCTGCGGAGGCCGGCATCTTCGAGGTCGCGCCCAATGTCGGCTACATGACGGAGACGAGCTTCTCCCGCGCCCCCGGCGCGCTCGTGGCGGGATCCGGCTTCGCCGAGCTGCCGCTGGCCTACCAGCAGGTCATCTTCGACTCCTATGCCGACTACTTCCAGGGCCAGATGATGACGACCATCGGAGGCAACGCCGACGGCATCCGGCAGGCCAAGGAGGCCGGCGGGGAGATCGAGCAGTTCCCGGAGGAGTTCCAGACGGAGATCGCCGCGTTCAACGAGGAGAACCTCGCGAAGATCAATGAGTCCGGCCCCATCGAGGGTGACCTCGAGGCCGCGGTCACCGCGGCCTCGGAGAAGTGGACCGCCAAGGCCGCAGAGCTGGGCTACGAGGACGGCGGCACCACCGCGGACATGGACCAGTGGTACGACGTCGACTCCGACTTCCGTCCCCTCGGCCAGGCCATCTACGACGAGGTGCTCCTCCCCCACCGCCCGTCCTGACCGATCGCGGGGCGCCCTGCCCGAGGGCGCCCGCCGGAGTCCGCTGAGACTCCCGGGGTGTGCGCCGCCGACGCCGGCGGCGCACACCCTCACCCACAGCAACCGGAGCGACAGCACGGTCGCCCGGCCTCAGCGCAGCTGAGACCCCTGAGCACGGACGTGCTCGCAGAAGTTCGACTCGAAGGAGAGCCGAGATGACGACAGTGAAGACAGTCCGCTCCGCACTGCCCCGTGCGGTGACCGCCGTCGCCGGGGGCGCAGCCCTCGCCCTCGCACTCACGGCCTGCGCCGGATCCGCCGGCACGGAAGGCGGAGGCAGCGGAGAAGGCTCAGCAGAGGGGTTCGAGTACGGTGCCGCCCAGGAGGACGTCGACGCGCTCCTGGCCGACCTCGATCCCGTCACCATCAAGTTCCAGCCCTCGGCGGCCTCGCCCGATTCCGTCATGGCGCCGGCCGGCACCGTCTTCAAGGAGATGGTCGAGGAGCGCTCCGGCGGCAAGATCGAGGTCGAGCTCATCTGGGGCCAGGCCATCGCCGGCTACGGCGAGGTCCACGACGCCCTCTCCGACGGCCGCCTCGACATGGCCTACACCCTGCCCCCGTATCAGCCCGCGGAGTTCCCGGCGATCAACGACCTCGGCACCGTCATGGCGGCGCTGCCGGCCTCGCCCTTCCACGGCGAGCTCGTCGCCAATGCCGTGGGCAATGAGCTCGGCTGGGAGAACGAATCCGTCCTGGGCGCCTACGAGGAGCGGGGACTGACCCCGCTGACGCCGCTCGCGGCCTCGGGCGGCTACTACTCCGTGTGCACGAACCCCGCGAGCTCCCCCGATGACTGGCAGGGCCTGCAGGCGCGGGCCGGCTCCAGCTCGCAGGGCAAGCTCATCCAGCACCTGGGCGGTTCCCCCGTCTCGATGGAGTACGCCGAGACCTTCGAAGCCCTCCAGCGCGGCACCGTCGACTGCACCGTGGGCCAGCTCGTGCCCTCCGCGGAATCCGGCATCTTCGAGGTCGCACCGCACCTGGGCTACTCCACGACGGCGAGCATCCCGCGTCTGCCCGGCGCGTACCTCGCCGGCTCGAGCTTCCAGGACCTGCCGCTCGCGTACCAGCAGATCATCTTCGACTCCAACGCCCTCGCCTCCTCCGGCGGCATGCAGGCGGTGATCGGCGGCAACGCCGCGGCGGTGGGCCAGGCGAAGGAGGCCGGCGGCGAGGTGACCGCGTTCAGCGACGAGCTGCAGGACCAGATCGCCTCGTACTCCGAGGAGCTGACGAACGAGGCGATCGGCAACGGCCACATCTCCGAGGACATCCTCGCGGAGATCACCGCGAAGCAGTCCGAATGGGACGAGCGGTTCACCGAGCTCGGCTACGAGGACCAGGGCACCGTCGCGGACTTCGACGAGTGGTTCGATCCGGAGACGGACTTCCTGCCCTACGCCGAGGCCAGCTACGAGAACGGCAACGCGATGGAGCACCGCCCCAACTGAGCGCGGGGCGGCCCCTGAGGAGCGCGCAGGTGCGGTGAGCGCATGCGCGCGGTGACCGCATGAGGGCGGGGCCGGAACACTCCGTTCAGGCCCCGCCCTCATGCGTGTGATCCCGCGTGTGATCTCGCGTGTGCTCGTGAGAGCGGTCTGCCGTGCGAACGGCCACAGAGGGTTCTCGCGTTCGCACGGCAGACCACGCTGCGGATGGGGGAAGGGGCCTCGCGCACGCCTTTGGGCAAGCGCCCCGCGCACGACTCTGAACATACGCTCGATCACCCTTCCGAATGTGGGCTGCGTCACATACAGTCTCCTTAGCGTCGACTCGAAGGAGAGCAGCGATGACACACAGGACGACAGTCCACAGGCACGCGACCACGGCCTCGGCACTCACAGCAGGAGGTGCGGCACTCGCCCTTGCGCTCACCGCCTGCGCCGGATCCGCCGGCACGGAAGGCGGAGGCGGCGGAGAAGGCTCAGCAGAGGGCTTCGAGTACGGAGCCCCCCAGGAGGACGTCGACGCGCTCCTGGCCGACCTCGACCCCGTCACCATCAAGTTCCAGCCCTCAGCCGCCTCCCCCGACTCCGTCATGGCACCCGCAGGCACCGTCTTCAAGGAGATCGTCGAAGAGCGCTCCGGCGGCAAGATCGAGGTCGAGCTCATCTGGGGCCAGGCCATCGCCGGCTACGGCGAAGTCCACGACGCCCTCTCCGACGGCCGCCTCGACCTCGCCTACACCCTGCCGGTCTACCTCCCCGCCGAATTCCCCGCGGTCAACGACCTCGGCACCGCACTCGCCGGCATGCCCGCCTCCCCCTTCGTCGGGGAGCTCGTGACCAACGCCGTGGGCAATGAGCTCGGCTGGGAGAACGAATCCGTCCTCGAGGCCTACGAGGAGCGCAATCTCACCCCGTTGACCCCGCTGGCCGCTTCCGGCGGCTACTACACGGTCTGCAACCGGGAGGTGGACAGCGCCGACGACTTCGCCGGCCTGCAGGTGCGCATCGCCTCGGCCTCGCAGTCGGCCCAGGTCCAGCACCTGGGCGGCTCTCCCGTCTCGATGGAGTACGCGGAGACCTTCGAGGCCCTCCAGCGCGGCACCGTCGACTGCACCCTGGGTCAGCTCGTGCCTTCGGCGGAGTCCGGCATCTTCGAGGTCGCGCCGCACCTCGGCTACACGACGACCGCGAGCTTCTCGCGCTCGCCCGGCGCCTACCTGGCCGGCTCGAGGTTCCAGGACCTGCCGCTGGCCTACCAGCAGATCATCTTCGACTCCAACGCCCTCGCCTCCTCCGGCGGCATGCTCGCCGTCATCGGGGGCAACGCCGCCGCGGTGGGCCAGGCGAAGGACGCCGGCGGCACCGTCACCGCGTTCGACGATCAGCTGCAGGAGGAGATCAGCACCTACTCCGCCGAGCTCACCGAGGAGGCGATCGGCAACGGCCTCGTGAGCGAGACCCTCACCGAGGACGTGCAGGACAAGCGTGCGGAATGGGAGGAGCGGTTCGCGGAGCTCGGCTACGAGGACCAGGGCACCGTCGAGGATCTCGACGAGTGGTTCGACCCGGAGACGGACTTCCTCCCCTACGCCCAGGCGAGCTACGAGAACGGCAGGGCCATGGAGCATCGCCCCAGCTGAGCGCAGGGGCTCATCTGCGGAGAGCACACGGCGACCGCACGAGGGCGGGGCCGGAGCACGATGTTCCGGCCCCGCCCTCGCATGCGTGGTCCAGCACGTGCGCGTGAGAGTCGTCTGCCGTGCGAACAGGAAAAGGCGCTTCTCGCGTTCGCACGGCAGACCACAGCGCCGGACGGTCCGAGCTCGGCCGCTCAGTCCTCCGGCAGTGAGGCCCCGGAGCCGTAGCCTGCCGCGCGGAAGCCGTCGATGACCCTGCGGACGGCGATGATCGCCCGGTCCCGCTCCGCCACGAGGTGCGGGACCGTGCGGACGCCGGCCTCCTCGTCGCAGCCGGCCACGACGGCATCGCGCAGCTCGCGCGTGAGCTCCGGGGCGTCCAGACGGGTCCACGGCGAGAGCAGCGACGGGCCGAAGTGGTCGAGCATGTGCGCCATGCCGCCGGGACCTCCCGCCAGGTGGAACGTGAGCATGGGGCCGTGCATGGGCCAGCGGAGACCGGGACCGTCCGTGATCGAGCGGTCGATCTGCTCGACCGTCGCCTCGCCGTTCGCGACCATGTGCAGCGCCTCGCGCCACAGGGCCTCCTGCAGGCGGTTGGCGATGAAGCCGGGCACCTCGCGGTCCATCGTGATGACGGACTTGCCGATGAACTCGTACCAGCGCGAGGCCCATTCCACGGCCTCCGGCGCCGTCTGCTCACCGCCCACGACCTCGACGAGCGGGATGAGGTACGGCGGGTTGAAGGGGTGGCCCACCACGAGGCGTTCCGGAGTCGCCGCCTCGACGGCCATCTCCGTCATCGAATAGCCCGAGGTGGAGGAGGCGATGACGACGCCCGGCGCGGCCGCGGCGTCGATGTCCCGGAGCAGTCCGCGCTTCATCTCGAGCACCTCGGGCGCGGACTCCTGGACGAACTGCGCTCCCTCGAGGGCCTCGGCGAGGTCGGTGTGCACGGAGATGTTCCGCGGATCGGCGCCCTCGGCCAGTCCCAGCTCCGTGAGGGCCGGCCAGGCGGCGTCGATGAGCGCGTGGACGCGGGCCTCTGCCGCGGGCGAGGGATCCCATGCTCGCACCCGGAAGCCGCGGGCCAGGAAGTACGCCGCCCAGCCGCCGCCGATGGTGCCGATGCCCACGCAGGCCACCGTCGTCATCGACTCCAGCGCAGGAGGAGCAGTGCGCGGTTCGAGGTCTCCCATCAGCGTCCCGCCTTCCCGAGCCCGAGGATCTCGCGGGCCTCGTCCGGGGTCGCCACGGACTCCCCGAGGCCGTCGATGAGGTCGACCGCCTTCTCCACCAGCTGTGCGTTGGTGGCCATGACCCCCTTGCTGAGGTAGAGGTTGTCCTCGAGTCCCACGCGGACGTGCCCGCCCATCGTGACGGAGAGCGCGGCCCATTTGAACTGGTTGCGGCCGATCGCGAAGGACGTCCACTGCGCGCCTTCGGGCAGCATGTTCACCTCGGCGGTGAGGAGGCCCGCGTCCGCCGGTGCGCCGTAGGGGATGCCCATGCACAGCTGGTACAGCGGCGGCGGGTCCACGAGCCCCTCCTCGACGAGGATGTTCGCGAACCACAGGTTGCCGGTGTCGAAGATCTCGAGCTCCGGCTTCACTCCCAGCTCGCGGATGCGGGCCGCGCCCTCGCGCATCATGTCAGGGGTGCTCACGTAGATCGAGCTGCCCTCGCCGAAGTTGAGGCTGCCGCAGTCGATCGTGCAGATCTCCGGGCGCAGCTCCTCGACGTGCGGGAGGCGGTCGAGACCGCTCACGAGGTCCGTGCCGGGCAGCTGCCGCGTGGGCTCGGAGGGATCGATCACGAGATCGCCGCCCATGCCGGCCGTGAGGTTGATGACGGGGTCCACATCGCTCGCGGCGATGAGCTCCACCGTCTCCCGGTAGAGGTCCGTATCGCGTGAGGGGCGCCCGGTCACCACATCGCGGACGTGGATGTGGACGACCGAGGCGCCGGCCCGGGCGGCGGCGATCGCATCGTTCGCGATCTGCTCCGGGGTGACCGGCACGTGCTCGCTCTTGCCGGTGGTGTCGCCGGCTCCGGTGAGCGCGGCGGTGAGGATGACCTTGCGGCCCATGGGGTGCCCCTTTCGGGTCGGGAGCGCTGGGCTCCGAAGTGCGGTGTCTGGGTCGGGGGTGGACGGATGCGGTGTCCGGGTCGGGAGTGCTGGGGTCAGGAGTGCGAGTGTGTGCGGGTCTGCGCTGCCGCGCCGGTGAGCTGGGCGGCCCCTCAGGTGTGCGCGAGCAGGACGCGGTCGATGAAGCTGTCCACCTGCGCGCGCATGCGCTCAGGCGTCACGGTGCCCACGAGCACCTTGATGCCCAGCCCGTCGAACAGGCTCGTGAGCTGTGTGGCGAGGTCCTCCGTGGGGGCATCGGCGAAGATCCCCGAGTCCTGCCCCTCGGCGATCACGTCGTAGACGGTCCGGTACCAGCGGCGGTAGGCCTGTGTGTGGTTCTCCCGCGAACCGCCCTCGACCGCCACCGAGTTCCAGCTCTGGAGCCAGATCGACCAGTCCGCCCGCAGGCCCTCGTCGTCCGGCAGCTGCAGGGCCATGAGATGCCTGAGCCGCTCCAGGGGACCGGCCGCCAGGTGCAGCGTCGCCACCTGGCAGTCGAAGGCGAGCTTGACGGAGAACCGCAGGCACTCCTCGAACAGCTCCTGTTTGTCCTGGAAGTGGTAGTGCACGGCGGAGCTGCTCACCCCGCAGGCCCGCGCGATGTCCGCGATCCGCGTCCGGTGCAGGCCGCGGTCGGCGAACAGCCGCCAGGCGGCCTCGATGATCTCGCGCCGCTTCTGCACGTGATCGGGGGTGTCCCGGACGCGGCGGGGCAGGCTGGAGGGCAGCGGCACCGCGGTGGTGCCCGCCGAGGAGTCGGAGCCGGTGAGCAGCCAGTTCACCGTCACACCGGCGACCGTCGCGATCCGCACGAGCTCATCGGGTTTGAACCGGCGCACGCCGCGCAGCGACTTCGACAGCTTGGTCTCGTCGAGATCCACCCGCCGGGAGAACTCGCGCTGCGGTGCGCCGGACTCCGAGATGCACGCCTTCACCCGGTTCCTGAGACCGAGCGCGGCAGCCGATGATTGCGATTCTGTGGCCACGGACTGAATGCTAGTCAGCGCTTGCGAACCGGACAATGCCGCATCGTCCACTGTGATCACCGCCTCTCCTCCCCGCTGCTGCGGAATGCCCGTCAGCCGTCCGCCTCCGCGAGGACGGCCAGGAGGTCCTTGACCCTGCGGTCGACGTCCTCGCTCTGCATCTCGCTGGTGAGGAACGAGAACGCGAGTCCCCGCTCCGGCCATGCCCCGTGCAGACCTCCGCCCGCTCCCGTGTGGCCGAAGGCGGGGCGCACGGGACCGTAGGTGCCGATGGGGTCGTCGAGTTCGTAGCCGAGGCCGAACCGCACGGGCCGGTCGTTGATCGCGTCCTTCCCCTCGGACCATGTGCGGGTGAAGAGTGCGAGGGTCTCCGCGGACACCACGGGATGATCGCCGGCGATGAGCAGCGAGTACAGGCGCGACATCGACTCCGCCGTGCCGAGCGCCCCGCCCGCCGACATCTCCGCCGCGTGGTAGGTCCGCGTGTTGAAGGGCATGTCACCGCCCGTGAGACTCGAGCCGTACATGCGGTCCACGATGGCCCGCCGCTCGGGATCGTCCTTGAGGAAGGTCGAGATGCGGTAGCCCTCGGCGCGGAAGATCGGGGCGACGCGGGCCTCCTCCGCCTCGGGCAGCCCGAGGTGGAGGTCGAGGCCCAGCGGCTCTGCCAGCTCCGTGCGCAGCAGGGTGCCCACGGTGGTCCCGGAGACGCGCAGGATCAGCTCGCTCATGAGGTACCCGTAGGTGAGCGCGTGGTAGGCGACCCGGGTGCCGGGCTCCCACAGCGGCGCCTGTGCGGCCAGCCGGGCGGCCATGAGGCGGTTGTCGACGCGCTCCTCCGCCGAGGACGGGTCCGGATCGACGTACGGCAGCCCCACCGTGTGCGAGAGGAGGTGGTGCACGCGCACGTCCTCCTTGCCGCCGGCTGCGAACTCGGGCCAGTACCGGGCGACGGGGGCCTCGGGATCGAGCAGGCCGCGGTCGGTCAGCAGTGCTGCGACGGTCGCGGTCAGCCCCTTCGTCCCGGAGAACAGGACCGCGAGCGTGTCCGCGCCCCACGGCTGCTCCCCGCCCCGCTCCGTGACTCCGCCGTGCAGGCGCACGAGCGGCTCGCCGCCGGCGCGGTGCACCGCGAAGGACATGCCGCCGGCTCCCGCCTCGGCGTGGGAGGCGAAGACCTCCGCGAGCCTCTCCGCGGCGGGGAAGCCGTCTGCGAATGCCGCTGTCACGGGCACTCGGGCGGACGCCTCCCGGGGGACGAGAGGCGCCTCGGCGGCGGGGGCATCAGAGCGTGGGGACATTCGCGAGCAGCTCCTTCGTGTAGGCGTGCGTGGGAGAGGTGAGGACCGCGTCCGTGGGGCCCTCGTCGACGATGCGGCCCTGGTTGAGCACGGCCACCCGCGCGGACACGTGGCGGGCGAGCGCGATGTTGTGGGTGACGAACAGCATCGTCAGCCCGCGCTCCTCCCGCAGACGCGAGAGCAGGTCGATGATGCTGGCCTGCACCGAGACGTCGAGGGCCGAGGTGATCTCGTCGCAGATGAGCACGGTGGGCATGTTCACGAGCGCGCGGGCGATCGCCGCGCGCTGCCGCTCACCGCCGGAGAGGTCGCCGGGCCGGCGATCGCGGAAGGCCCGGCCCAGCCGGACGGCGTCGAGGGCTGTGTCCACGCGCTCCCGGCGCTCGGCCGCGCTCAGCCCGCTCGACATCTCGAGCGGCACGCTGATCGACTCCCCCAGCGTGCGGCGCGGGTTGAGCGAGGAGAACGGCGACTGGAAGATGTACTGGATCTCCCGCCGCTGGTCCACGGTCCGCCTGCGGGTGGACGGTGCGAGCTCCTCCCCGCGGTACGCCACCGAGCCCGTCCAGGTGTCGAGGATGCCCGCGAGCGAGCGCGAGAGCGTCGTCTTCCCGGAGCCCGACTCTCCCAGCAGCATGGTGCACTCGCCGGCGCGCAGGTCCAGGTCGATGCCGTCGAGCACCGTCTTGCGCCCGTAGGCGAGCGTGAGACCGCGCACCTGCACGACGGGTTCGGCCGGAGCGTCGCCCTCGGCGGCACCCGTCGCGGCCTCGGCGGTGGCGGAGGCGCCTGCAGCAGCGGTGGTGGCGCCCCCCGAGTCGGAGCCCGTGCCCGAGGCGCCTGCGGCGGGACCGGCGGCGACGCTCCCGGCAGAATCGGTGCCGGCGACGGCGCTGCCGGCCTCGGCACCGGTCTCGGTCTCGGCCTCGGCGCCTTCCTCGACGATCCCGAACCCGCCCGTGCTCAGCTCCTCCTCACCCGCGGCCGCGCGGCGCCGGGCCTCGAACTCGCTGATCCGGTTGCGGCCGGCGAGGTCCGGGACGGCGGCGATGAGCGTCTTCGTGTACGTGTGGCGCGGCGCGCGGAGGACCTCCTCGGCGGCTCCCTCCTCGACGAGCTCACCGGAGAGCATGACGGCCACGCGGTCGGCGATCTCGGCCACGACGGCGAGGTCATGGGTGATGTAGAGGCCCGCGGCGTTGTTCTTCACCGTCATCTCGCGGATGGTCTCGAGGACGAGCGCCTGCGTGGAGACGTCGAGGCCCGTGGTGGGCTCGTCGAGCACGAGGACGTCCGGGTACATCGCGAAGGCCATCGCGATCCCGATCCGCTGCTGCTGCCCGCCGGAGAGCTGGTGCGGCCAGCGGCTCTGGTAGGCGTCGTCGTCCGGCAGGCCCACCTCGCGCAGCACGCTCCGCACGCGCTCGGCGCGCTCCTCGGCGCTCGTGCCGAACCGGTGGATGTCGAGCACCTCGCGGATCTGCTCGCCCACGCGCATGCTGGGGTTCAGCGACAGCGCGGGATCCTGCGGGATGTAGGAGACGCGGGCGCCGCGCAGACGGCGCAGGGAGGCGTCGTCCAGGCTCGTCATCTCCGCGGGCTCCGTGCTGTTCGACGGGCACAGGGTGACGGTGCCGCCGGTGAGCGCGAGTCCGCGGCGCAGGTGGCCCAGCGCCGTGAGGCCCACCGTGGTCTTGCCGGAGCCGGACTCGCCCACGAGCGCGAGGATCTCCGCCGGCCGCAGGCTCAGGCTCACGCCCTTGATGATCTCCCTCCCCGCGGTCGAGCCGATGCGCAGGTCCTCGATCTCGAGGATGTTCCCGCCGCTCTCCCTGCGGGCGTGCCAGATGGAGCCGGCGACCATGGGGGCGCCGGTCGCGGACATGACCGTCGTGTCTGCGTGGGGATGCGCCATCATGCGTCTCCGATGTTCGCTGTGGCGGACGCCCGTGCGATCGCGTCCGCGATGAGGTTCGTGCCGATCGTGAGGATCGCGATGGCGAGCACGGGGAGCATGACGCCCCACGGCTGGACCGCCAGCGCGATGCGGTTCTCGTTGATCATGAGGCCCCAGTCGGCGGCCGGCGGCTGCATGCCCAGGCCCAGGAAGGACAGCGAGGCGATGGAGCCGATCGAGTACGTGAGCCGCAGCCCGGCCTCCACCGCGAGGGGACCGGTGATGTTCGGCAGGATCTCGCGGAAGAGGATGCGCGCCCGCGGCATCGCATACATCTCCGCGGCCCTGATGTAGTCCTCGTTGATGACGCCGAGCGCGGCCGACCTCGCCACGCGGGCGATGCGGGGCGCATGCGTGATCGCGATGACGGTGACGAGCACCCACGGCTGCGGGCCGAGCACCGTGATGGCGAGCAGGGCGAACACGAGCTGCGGGATCGCGAGCAGCACGTCGTTGGCCCGCATGATGACGGAGTCGAGCGCCCCGCCCACATAGGCGGAGACCATGCCGAAGAGCAGGCCGAGGAACATGCCGAGCGCCGTCGCGAGGACGGAGTAGAGGAGCAGCGAGACGCCGCCTGCGAGGAACCGGGAGAGCACATCGCGGCCGAGGTCGTCGGTGCCGAAGACGCCGGAGCCCTGGAACGGGCGGTCGGCGAACTCCGTCTGCGTGTAGCCCGTGGCCCATGGCAGCAGGAGCGGGCCCAGGAACGCCACGAGCACGACGAGGGCGGTGAGCGCCACGCCCAGCCGCGACTGGCGCTGCGCCCAGAAGCGGGTGACGACGGTGTTCCGCCTCCCCGTGCCCGCTGCGCGCTCCGGGTCCGCGGCCTGCGCCACGGCCGGCTCCACCACGGGATCCGTGCGAGTGCTGTCTGCGTTTGTGCTCATCACTTCTCACCTCCGGTGCGGAGCTTGGGATTGGCCAGGATGCCCACGATGTCCGCCAGCAGGTTCACGATCACGTAGATCACCGCCACGAGCATCGTGATCGCCTGGACCACCTGGACGTCGCGGTAGTTGACCGCGTCGATGAGCGCCTGGCCGAGCCCCGGGAAGCGGAACAGGAACTCGACGACGACCACGCCTCCGGCCATCCACGCCAGCTGGATCGCGGCGACCTGGGCGACCGGCCCGATCGCGTGCGGCAGCGCGTGGCGGAGGATGACCCGCCGCTCCGGCACGCCCTTGAGGCGGGCCATCTCGACGTAGCCGGAGTCGAGCACCTCGAGCATCGTCGCGCGCATCATGCGGGCGATGTAGGGGGTGACCACGAGGACGAGCACCGCGGTGGGCAGGATGAGCTGGCTGGGGAAGTCCCAGACGTCCGTGCCCGGCGGAGCCATCGTCACGGCGGGCAGGAGCCGGAAGACGGTGGTCGCGAACAGCGCCACGAGGGCGATGCCGATGACGAACTCCGGGAGCGCGGCGAGCACGAGGGCGATGCCGGTGATCGCGGAGTCGACGGCGCGGCCGCGGCGCAGGGCCGACCAGATGCCGAGCAGGATGCCCGCCGGGACGCTGATGACCGCTGCGGCGATCATGAGGAAGACGGACGCCGAGAGCCGGTCGCCGACCACCTCGGACACGGGCTGGCCGGAGGCCACCGAGGTGCCGAGGTCGCCCGTGAACAGACCGCCCAGCCAGGCGAGGTAGCGCTGCCAGGCGGGGTCGTCCAGGCGCATCTGCGCGTTGATCGCGGCGATGCGCTCGGGCGTGGCCTGCTGGCCCAGGATCGCCCGGGCCGGGTCGCCCGGCAGCAGGAGTGTCGCGAAGAAGACGATGAGCGAGATCGCCAGCAGGATGAGGAGGCTGATGGAGAGCCTCTTGGCGATGAGCTTGGCGATCATCCGACGTCTCCGATCCACACCCTGTGCAGCTGGAAGCCGGACAGCGGAATGCCGCTGCGGTCCTCCTGCAGTCCGCCCACATAGCTCTGGTACGCGTCGATCTGGTTGGCGAAGCCCCAGATGATGAGCCCGCCCCGGTCGTAGAGGATCTGCTGGGCCTGCCCGATCAGCTCACCGCGCCGCACCTCGTCCGTCTCCGAGCGGATGCGGCCCACGAGCTCGATGTACTCCTCGTCGTCCCAGTGCGTCTCGTTGAACGGCGCGTCCGGCATCATGCCCGCATTGGACTGGCCGAGGAAGTCGCGCGTGTACCAGAAGGTCTGCGAGAAGTCGTAGCTGAGGTAGTCCGTCCAGTAGGCGGTGAGGTCCATGCGGTTGATCGTGATCCGGATGCCGGCCTCGGCGGCCTGCTCCGCGAACACCTGAGCGGCCTCGACCACACCGGACTGGATGGGCGCGGTGACGAGCTCGACATCGATGCCGTCGGGGTGGCCGGCCTCGGCGAGCAGCCGGCGGGCCTCCTCGAGGTCCTGCTCACGCTGCGGCAGCTCGTCCGGATACCCCTCGCTGAAGACGGCGAACATGTCGTTGCCCACCGTCCCGCGGCCGGAGAGGACCTGCTCGACCATCCCGGGCCGGTCGACCGCCAGGCGGAAGGCCTGGCGGACGCGGACGTCGTCGAAGGGCGCGCGATCCACCCGCATCGTGAAGGGCAGGTACATGCCGGTGACGGAGTCGAGGATGTTGATGCGCTCATCGGCGCCGATCACCTCGACGAGCGCCGGCGGGATCTGCGCGATGGCATCCACCTGGTTGGACAGGAGGGCGTTGATGAGCGCATCGGTGTCGTTGAAGTTCAGGAGGCTGACCTCGTCGAGGTACGGCCCCTCATCGCCCCAGTAGTGGGGGTTGCGCACGAGGACCGTGGACTGCGCGGCGGTGAAGCTCTCGAGCATGAAGGGGCCCGAGCCGATGGGGTTCGCCGGGTCGAAGTCCTCGGGGACGATGATGTTGCTGTAGCCGCCGAAGTTGCCGTCGAGCGCCGCGTCCGGCACCGAGAGGCGGAACTCGAGGGTGTGCGGACCGACCTTGGCGATCTCGTCGAGGTGGGACAGCGAGGCCGCACCGGACTTGGGGTCCTCGGGGTCGATGATGCGCATGTAGCTGGCGATCACGTCCTCGGGGCGGACGGGCCGCCCGTCGCAGAACTTCGCGTCATCGCGGAGTTCGACCGTCCAGACGGTGGCGTCGTCATTGGGCACGGCCGAGGTCGCGAGCATGGGACGGAGCACGTAGTCGTGGTCGAAGTGCATGAGCGTGTCGTACATGTTGATCGCCCGCGCGATATCGCCCAGATTGGTCGCGACCGCGCCGTCGAGCGTGTCCGAGGCGCCGCCGCCGACGAAGCCGACCCTCAGCGCCCCGCCCTCGACGGGAGGGCCCTGCACATCGACCTGGGGCGAGGCCGCGGGCGTCTCCCCGCAGGCCGAGAGCAGCGCCGCCAGGCCCAGGCCCAGAGCACCGCCGAGCACTGCGCGCCGTGAGGCCGTCCACATGGCGGGGGCCGGCAGTGGTGGCCGTTCGCCCGCCATGCATCGCCCCGGATTCTCCGGTGGATTCATGTCTGTGCGCTCCTTCGGCATCGTTGCGTCTGCGCTTCACCCTAGAGAGCGATTGCGACTATCGCAACCACTCCTGTCTGTGAAACAGGAAAATCGCAAACCTGGGGGTGCGGGCATCAGCCGCGGAGCGGGCGGCGGAACGTATGCAGTTCCTGCAGGATTCAGCGTCTACAGCCGCAGGGAGTGCATACGCGGCGGAAGGACCGGAGCGGGCAGCGGCGCTCCGGGCTGCGCGTATGCACTTCCTGCAGAGATCAGCGCTCAGCGCCGCAGAAAGTGCATACGCTGTGGAGCGGCCCCTGCGTTCAGGCCCCGGCGACGCCGAGCGCGCGGTCGAGGTCAGCCCACAGGTCCTCGACGTGCTCGATCCCCACGCTCAGCCGGATGAGGCCCTCGGGCACGGTGAGGGGCTCGGCGGTGTGGCGGCGTCTGCGCTCGATGAGGCTCTCGACCCCGCCCAGCGAGGTCGCGGGCGTCCACAGCCGGCATGCCTCCACTGCGGCCTCGGCGGCCTCGGCGGAGCCCAGGTCGATCGAGATGATCGCGCCGAACCCGCTCATCTGCGCCTTCGCCCTCTCGTGCCCGATGTCCGCGGACAGCCCGGGATAGCGGATCGCACGCACGGCGGGGTGGTCGGCGAGACGCTCGGCGACCACCTGCGCGCTCTCGCAGGCCCGCTCCACCCGCAGGGCCAGGGTCCGCAGTCCGCGCAGAGCCAGCCAGGCCTCGAAGGGACCGGCGATCCCGCCGCGGATCGACCTGTCGTGCAGCAGCGCATCGCGCACTCCGGAATCCTTCGCGACAGCGGCGCCGAGCACCACATCGGAGTGCCCCGCGAGGTACTTCGTCACCGAGTGCACCACGACGTCCGCACCCACCTCGAGGGGGCGCTGGAGCAGGGGCGTGGCGAAGGTGTTGTCGGCGATGACGAGGGCCCCGTGGGCATGCGCACCGGAGGCGAGCGCCGGAAGGTCCGCGACCTCGAGCATGGGGTTGGTGGGCGATTCGACCCACAGGACGACCGCGTGCTCGCCGGGCCGGGCGGTGTGCCTCAGCCCCGCCTTCTCCTCGGCGGCGCGGGCGACGGCGGCGAGGACCGCCTCGGTGTCCGCGATGTCCACGGTGACGAGGTCGAAGCGACCCTTCTCCGCGGTCTCCTGCGCCCCCAGGAGGGCGCCCTGGTAGGTGTGCTCGGGCATGATGACGGTGCCGCCGGGGGCCGTGAGCTCGAGCGCCGAGGCGATCGCGGCGAGCCCGGAGCCGTACAGCAGGCCGGGCAGCTCGCAGCCCTCGAGCCGGGCGAGCGCCTCCTCGAAGGGGTCCCAGGTGGGATTGGAGTAGCGGCCGTAGGCACGGGCGCCGTCCGCCACCGCACCCGTGCCCACATAGGTGGACGAGACCATGATGGGCGGGTTCACAGGGGCGTCATCCGTGCGCGGCGGTCGAGCAGTCTCGACGACCACGGTCTCGGGGCGGAGGGGGGCGGCGGCTGTGTGCGCGGCGGCTGCGGGCTGGGCGGAGTCTCCGGGGTGCGACATGGGATCAGGGTAGACCTCGTGAGGGCCGCGTCCCCCGCCTGTCCGCAATGTGCACGGCCGTGACGCGGTTCCGGGCGGACGGGAGGAGCCGCCCGGGAATGCCATCCGCGAGGCGGCACTGCGATTCAGATCAGACCGGCCGGCGGATGACCCGCAGCAGGTCAGCGGCCGGCCCGCGCAGGCGGCTTCCGGACGGCCAGAGTGCGCGGAGCCTGCGGGCGAGGCGCACCTCGGGCACGTGCGGGACCTCGACCAGCGCCCCCGTCCGCACCGCCTCGTGCAGTGCAAGCCGTGAGAGCGCGCACGGTGCGATGCCCGCACGTGCGGCCACCCGAATCGCCGCGTTCGAGGCGTGCTCGGCGGCGATGGCGGGCCCGCCCCAGGGTGCGAGCGCGACCTCCACCGCATCGCGCGTGCCGGAACCGGGCTCGCGGACGAGGAGGGGCGCGGCCGCGAGCTCCTCCCCCGTGACCGGCGCCGTGCGGTGCGCCCACGGATGGTCAGGACCCACCGCGAGGATGAGCTCGTCCTCGCCGATCACCTGGGAAGACAGCCCCACCGGAGCGCCCGGCGCCTCGATGAGCCCGAGGTCCGCGCGGCTGGAGCGGACCGCCTCGGCGACGTCGTGGGAATTGGCGACGTCGAGCTGGATCCGCACCTCGGGATGGGCGGCGCGGAACCGTTCGAGCCACACCGGCAGGAGGAACTCCGCCACCGTGAGGGACGCGCACACGCGTACCTGCGCCGTGCTCTCCTGCCGCAGGGCGGCGATGCCGGCGCTGAGGCGGTCGAGCCCGTCCACCACCGGCTCGGCCCATGCGGCCACCGCCCGCCCCTGTTCCGTGAGCGCGGTGCCGCGCGGGGAGCGGACGAGCAGACGAAGGCCGGTCTGCGCCTCGAAGGTGCGCAGAGCGCGCGAGGCATGGGGCTGCGCGAGTCCGGCCGCCCGCGCGGCCTCGCCGATCGAGCTCAGCGTCCCGCCGCGGCCGGCGCGCAGGAGATGGACGAGGAGGAGCAGGACGCGGGTGTCCGGCAGATCGCGGACCGGGAGGGAGCCGATGCTCTGGTCCGGCTCTGCGCGGTTCGGCCCGGCGGGACTCGGAGGCAGGGTCATCTCCGCAGTCTCCCACAGCCCATACAGATCCGGTATGGGGTGGGTGAGAATCTCAGGCTACCGCCGAGGCCGGCCCCGGCGGAGAGTGGCAGGCATGTCCTCTCCCGCCCCCTCCCGCCAGTCCTCCGCACCCACCGTGCATGCGGGCATTCGCGCTCTTCTTCCCGGCCGCGAGGTGCTGCCCACCCGTGCGATGCTGCCCGGACTCGCTCTCGCGGCCGCCGCGACCCTCGCCTCCGTCCTCCTCGCCAGCACGCTCAGCGCGCTCAGCCCGCTGCTCGTCGCCATCGTCCTGGGCGCGGTCATCGCGAACGCGGCCCGCCTGCCGACAGTGCTGGCGCCCGGGCTCGGCTATGCCGCGAAGACGCTGCTGCGCGCCGGCGTGGTGCTGCTCGGGGCACAGCTGGCCCTCGGCGATGTGCTCGCGCTCGGGGCGGGAGGCCTCGGCCTCGTGGTGCTGGTGGTGCTGGCGGGATTCGGGACGGCGCTGCTGAGCGGGCGGCTGCTGCGCGTGCCCGCCGATCTCACGCTGCTCGTCGGCGCGGGCTTCTCGATCTGCGGGGCCGCCGCCGTCGCCGGAGCGCACTCCGCGGTGCGCGCGACCCGGGAGCACGCGGCTGCCGCGGTCGCGCTCGTCGTGGCCTTCGGGACGCTCATGATCGCGCTCGTGCCGCTGGTGAGCGCCGCGCTCGGGCTGTCTCCCGAGGCCGCGGGTCTGTGGGCGGGCGCGAGCGTCCACGAGGTAGCGCAGGTCGTGGCGATCGGCGGGATCGTGGGCGGCGGGGCGCTGGAGACGGCGGTCGTCGCCAAGCTCGCGAGGGTCGCCCTGCTCGCGCCCGTCGTCGCCGTCCTCGCCGTCACCGGGGCACGTGCGGTGCGTACGGCATGCGCCGCGAGAGCTCCCTCGGAAGGAACCTCGGCAGCGGCACCCGCACCCTCCGCCGGCCCCGTGGCCCGAACCCCGCTGGTCCCGGGCTTCCTCCTCGGCTTCTTGCTGCTCGTGGCCGTACGCAGCCTCGGCTGGATCCCGGAAGGCGCGCTGACCCCGCTGGCGACGGTGCAGACCGCATGCCTCACGGCCGCGATGTTCGCCCTGGGCACGCAGGTGAGCGTGGGGCAGCTGCGCAGGCTCGGCCTCGGCCCCGTGCTCGTCGCCGCTCTCACGACGCTCGTGGTGGCGGCGCTCGGCCTGGGCGGCGCCCTCCTCCTGGGGTGAGGACGCCTGCGCTCCCGGCTCCCGCAGCGGGGCAGCCGTGCGAGCCCGCGTATGCACTTCTTGCGGCACTGAGCGCTGATCCCTGCAGGAAGTGCATACGTGTCGCCGCGTCACGAGGAGACGCCTCCGGGGCGGGGCCGCCTCCCTCCCCGGACGCGGTATGCTTCTTCGTCGCTCCTGTGAGAGCCCCACACCTGCACGCACACGCGCACGTGCCGTCCGCTCGCGTACTCTGAGGAACCATGACTGAACAGCTCATCGCCCTGGCGATCTTCGTCGCCATGTTCGCGCTCGGCGCGATCCGGGGCATCCCGATCGGCGTGCTCATGCTCGCCGGCGCAGCGGGAACGGCCCTGCTGCTCACCGACATCCCGCTCGACGACGTGATCGCGGGCTTCCCGCTCAGCATCATGGTCCTGCTCGCCGGCGTCACCCTCTTCTTCGCGATCGCCCAGATCAACGGGACCATCGACAAGCTCATCGACAGGGCGCTCGCCAAGGTCGGCTCGAACGCGCTCCTGCTCCCCCTCGTCTTCTTCGTCATCACCGCCGCGATCGCCTCGATGGGCGCGCCGCTGGCCGGCCTCGTCATGATGCCGGTGGGCATGCAGGTCGCCCGACGCTACGGCGTCGACTTCGCGCTCATGGGCCTGGCGATGTGCTTCGCGATCGGTGCCGGCGGCTTCGCGCCCACGAGCCTCTACGGCATCGTCACCTACTCCACCGCGCACGGTGCGGGCATCGAACTCAACCCGTTCCTGCTGTTCGGCATCGCCGTGGGCGTCTACGCCCTCATGCTCGTCTTCTCCTATGCGGTCTGGGGCCGTCGCCGGACCCCCATTACCGCCGAGGCCGGAGTCGCCGCCGCCGTCTCCCGCGGCTCGGCCTCGACCTCGTCCATCGAGTTCGGCGAGGGCGATGATGACGACGCCCGCTTCTCCGAGCAGCGGGACGAACCCGCCGAGGGCGGCGCCGGTTTCTCCCGGGTCGAACCCTTCACGCCCGTCCAGTGGGCGACGGTCGCCGCGATCATCGTCCTGCTCGCCTCCGTCGTGATCATCGCCGCGACCGGCGGGGACCCGGACATCGGGCTCCTGTGCTTCGCGCTCTCCGGTCTGCTGCTGCTCATCGACCCGAGTCAGGGCAGGGCGGCCGTCGCGAAGATCGACTGGTCGACCGTGCTCCTGGTGGGCGGCATCATCACCTTCGTGGGCCTGCTCGAGGAGATGGGCGCCGTCGAGCTCCTCGGCGACGCCGCGAAGTCCGTGGGCTCGCCGCTCATCGCCGCCTTCGTGCTGTGCCTCGTGGGCGGGCTGGTCTCCGCCTTCGCCTCGACCACCGGCATCCTCGCAGCGCTCGTGCCGCTGGCCCTGCCGCTCATCGCCGACGGCAGCCTGCCGGGCTGGGCGCTCATCGCGGCCCTCGGCGTGTGCTCGGCGGTCGTGGACGTCTCGCCGTTCTCGACCCTGGGCGCCACGGTGGTCGCGACCGCCCCCGAGGAGGAGAAGAGCCGCCTCACCCGCCTCCTCGTGCGCTTCGGCCTCTCGATGGTGATCGTGGGACCGGTCGTGCTCGTGGGCGGACTGGTGCTGCCGGCGATGCTCGCCGGCTGAGGCCGCCGCGCCCCGAGGCGCTCGCTCCGCTGCCGTGCGGGGCGGGCGCCTCTTCCGTACCCGCTGAGGTCTGCGGTCCGGATGTCCGCAGCGCGAATCCGTGACCACCGGCACTCTCGCGGCTCCGGCGCGGGAGCCCATCATCGGGGGTGAGCCTCTGCACGCCCCGACGAGATGAGCCCGACCGCATGACCTCCTCCTCCGCACAGGCAGCCCTTCCCCAGCGACTCCTCGCCCCCGATGCGGCTCGCGGCGTGATGCTGCTGCTCATCGCGATGGCCTACGCCGGTGCCTACGCAGGCGCAGGGTTCGGCGTGGACGCCTCCGCCGAACCCGCCCCCGATCGGGCCGCGACGTTCGCGGCGATCCTGCTCCTGGACAACCGCGCATTCGCGCTGTTCGCGATCCTCTTCGGCTACGGTGTCGCATGGAGCGTCGCCCGGCAGGAGTCCCGGCGCACGGCACCTGCAGACATCAGGCGCGCCGTGCGGCGCCGGGCGCTCCTGCTCCTCCTGTTCGGCGCGGCCCACGCGCTCCTCGTGTTCCCCGGCGAGATCCTCACCGCCTACGGCTTCGCCCTGCTGGTGACGGGCTGGCTGTTGCACCGGTCCGACCGCGCGCTCAATCTCGCCCTGCTGGTCACCGGCCTCTTCTCCCTCGTGACGGTCCCCCTGCTCATGACGGGGGCCGCCGTCGCCCCCGAGGAAGGTTTCGCACAGACCGTCCCGGGCTGTACATACCTGGAGGACTGGATCGACCGGCTCGTCGGCGTGCCCCTCAGCCCGGTCTACATCGCCGTCGCCTATCCGCTTCTGTTCCTCGTGCTCCTGGGCTACCGCGCCGGCCGCGCCCGCCTCTTTCGGGCGCCGAACAGCTGACACGCTCAACGCCGGCGCTCAAGCGGGCTGTCGCCGTCGCCGACAGCCGTCCTACAGGCGCTGAGGCTCCGTCGCCCCCCAGCGGACGGCGCACAGCCGAGGCGGAAGAGTTCGGCTATATGCATGCACACATATGTGCAGTATCATATGCCCATGTCACTGCGCCACTCGATCCTCGGACTCCTCTCCATCAAGCCGATGAGCGGCTATGAGCTGAAGAGGGTCATCGACGAGAGCGTCGGACACTTCTGGACTGCGGATCAGTCGCAGATCTATCGCACACTGGCCGGCCTGGTCGATGAGGGCCTCGCGTCCCGCCGTACGGTGGTCCAGGACCAGCGCCCCAATCTCCACCTGCACAGCACGACCGAGGAAGGGCTGGCCGAACTGGACCGCTGGCTCGCCTCGCCCCTGAAGACGACCGTGGCCCGCGAACCCTTCCTGGCCCGGCTGTTCTTCGCCTCCCGGATGCCTGTGGAAGGAGTGCAGAAGCTGCTGGACACGCGCAGGCAGGAGGTGAGCGCGCAGTTGGCGGCGCTCAAGGCGATCAGCATCTCCGCCGCGGACGCGGACGGGTCTGACGAGATCGCCGAGGCCACCCCGGTCGCGCGCACCCTCCGCCTGGCCACCCTGGCCAACGGCATCGCCCACGCCAGGACGGAGCTCGACTGGCTGGACGCCACCGAGCAGCAGCTGAAGGGAATCGCGCCATGAGGCATCCCTCCCCGGACCGGCTCGAACGGATCGCCGCCCGCGGCGCCTCCGACTCCCGGATCTCGTCCATGAGCTTCCGCATCGAACAGCCCTCCACCGGATTCGTCTGGGAGTACGGGGACACTCGCCGGCCGTTCTTCATCGCGAGCATCACCAAGCTGCACACCGCGGCGATCATCATGCAGCTGCGCGAAGAGAGTGTGCTGACCTTCGGCACCCCGGCTGCCGACCTGCTCGGCGAGGACACGATGCGGGGACTGAACGTGCACGGCGGTCGCGATCACGGTCCGGCGATCACAGTGGGAGAGCTGCTGGCGCACACCTCCGGACTCCCCGACTACTTCGAGCAGAAGCACCCCGACGGCACCACCGTTCAGACCCACATGCTGCGCGCCGACCGCACCTGGACGCTCGGAGACCTCCTCGAGCGCAGCCGGGCCCTGCCGAGCCCCTTCCCGCCCTCGACGCCGGGCAGGGCGCACTACAGCGACCTCAACTACGACCTGCTGGGCCGCATCATCGAGGTCGCGACCTCGAGCAGCTGGGCCGAGGCCTGCCGCGCACGGATCATCACACCGCTCGGCCTCGGCGACTGGGCGCTCACACCGGACACGCTGGAGCGCTGCGGGTCCGTCGCAGAGGTGAGACACAGCCGCACACCCCTGCACGCACCGAAGGCCCTCGCCTCGCAGCCGGCCTCCGGCGGCATCGTGTCCACGCCCGCCGACCAGGTGCGCTTCCTGCGCGCGTTCATCGCCGGCGAGCTGTTCCCGGGGCGCGTCCTCAGCGAGATGACCGCGCGCTGGAACTCGGTGTTCTCTCGCCTGACACCGCTCGCCTGCGGCATCGGGATCATGCAGTACCGCACTCCCCCGGCGCTCAGCCCGTTCATGCGGATCCCGGCTATGATCGGCCACTCCGGCTCCTTCGGTACCGTGCTCTACCACTCTCCGGAACTGGACCTCCACGTCTCCGGCACCGTCAACCAGATGCGCCCGCGCAGCCTGCCCTACCCGATCCTGACCCGGCTCGTCGCAGAGTTCCGCTGAAGAGACCTGCGCTCACCTGAGCGCGCACAGATCCGAGAGCGGAGACGCGCTCGCCGGTGCCACGGTCGGAGGCGTCCGCGCCCTGCAGCTCAGCGCTGCCCCCTCGGCGAAGCAGGCCGGAATCAACGGGAGCCGACCCTCAGCCGCCTCCCTTGACGAGCTTCATGGTGAGGTGCGAATCGACCCGGGCCACGCCGGGCAGCGCGCTCAGGGTGCCGGCGATGAAGCGCTCAGCCTCGGCGAGGTCCGCCACCGCGATCCGGACCAGGTAGTCCGGCAGACCGAACATCCGCCGCAGCTCGATGACCTCGGGGAACGGGGCGAGCGCGGATTCGAAGGCCTCCGCGGTGTCCCTGGTCTTCAGCCCCATCTCCACGAATACGAGCACCTCGGTCCCGCGCCCGAGCCTGGCCTCGTCCACCCTGGCGTGATAGCCGCGGATGATCCCCTCCTCCTCAAGCCGGCGGACCCTGCGCAGACACGGGCTGGGGGTGAGTCCCACGGCATCGGCCAGCTCCGTGTTCGTGAGCCTGGCGTTCCGCTGCAGGTGGCGGATTATGTCCTCATCCACGGCGTCCATGAGCAGATCATGCCATAGATGCACACATAGAAGGCATGATAGGCAATCGAATGCCGCGCACATTTCTCTAGCATTGCGGCATGACGACTGCACCCTTCGCCCAGACCGCTCAGCAGGCCGCCGCGCACGCCCTCCTCCGGACGGGTGCCGCAGGACAGGCGCACGCGGCAGCAGAGGCCGACGCCCGGACTGCAGCCGGCCGCCCCCGGTCAGCCGGCCGCACGGGTGCCCGAGGCGCGCTCCAGGTCGCGACCGCGGCCTCGCTGTGGGGCGTGGGTGCCGCGGTGGCAGCGCTCGTGTTCGCGGCATCGGCGCTCTCCCCCGCGGCACTGACGTTCTGGCGCTTCGCACTCGCCGCAGCGATCCTCCTCGCGCTCCACACGCTCCGCAGGATTCTGCGCGGCGGACCCGGCCTCGGCGTGCTCCTCCGCGAACAGGGCCTCGCCCTGGCGATCACCGGGGTGCTGCTGGCGGCCGCGCAGTCGCTCATGTACGCGGCGGTCGCGAGCATGGGCGCAGGGCTGGGCAGCACGCTCGTCCTCGCCACCGGGCCCATCGTCATGGCGGTGCTCTCCATCCCCATGCTGGGGCTCACCCTCAACCGCGCCGGCTGGCTCACGATGATCCCCGCCATCGCCGCGCTCATCGCGCTGCTGGCGGTGAGCGGGGCGGACGCCTCGCTCACGCTCCTCGGACCCGTCCTCGCCGTGGCCGCCTCGACCTCCCATTCGCTCATGACCCTCGTCTCGAAGCGCCTCGCGACGGGCGGAGCACGGCCTCGCGCACCCCGCTCCCCCGGCCTCGGAGGCAGCGCTGCTGCGTCTGCGCCGACAGGACGCGACGCTGCCGGATCTGAGCGGCAGGGGCCGCAGCCGGGTGAGCGCTCCGATGTGCTGGGCCGGACCGCGCTCACCTTCACTGCCGCAGCACTCGCACTCCTGCCGTTGGCCTCCGCACAGGGGCTCGCGCTGGGCGCCGAACGGCCGGGACAGGTCATCGGCCTCATCGTCCTGCTGGCGGTGGGAGTGACGGTGGTGCCGTACCTGCTCTACTTCGACGGGATCTCGCGGATCGCGCCGGCTACCGCGGGCGTGCTCATGATGTGCCAGCTCGCCGCGGCGAACATCGCGGGCGCGATCCTCCTGGGCGAGGCGATCTCGCCGGTCTCCGGACTCCTGCTCGCGGCACTCGCAGGCGCGATCATCCTCCACGTGGCACTGAGCCGGTCCCGGCCCACCGCCCGCCACCGGCGCGCCCATTCCCGCTGCTAGCATGTGCAGCATGTCAGGCGCTTCGTGCTCGGCCGCTTGCGCGGCAGTGACCAGGACCTCCCGCTAGCGGCGGGACGTCCGGCACAGCATCTCATCTGGAACGTCCAGCCGCTTCGCAATCAGACCGGAGCGGCCCTCTCGCGCTGCCCGGTGACTCTTCAGAGCGACGGAGCAATCGATGCGTTCAGGCAATCCCCCTTCCACCCGCGGGCTCGATCCCGCCCCCGTGCGCGCATGGCTCGTGCTGTGCGCGATGTCGATGCTGCAGTTCTTCATCGCGGTCGACGTGACCGTGGTCAACATCGCGCTGCCCTCGATCGGCGCGGACTTCGGCGTCGAGGGCCACTCCCTGACCTGGGTCGTGGTCGGATACACCATCACCGGCGGCGGACTGCTGATGCTCGGCGGCCGCCTCAGCGACCTTCTCGGCCGTCGCCGCACCCTTCTGGTCGGCACGACGGTGTTCGGCACAGCCTCGCTGCTGGCCGGGCTGGCCCCCTCCTTCCCGGTCCTGGTCGCCGCAAGGCTGCTCCAGGGTGCGGGCGAGGCCGTCGCGCTGCCCGCCGCGATGGCGACCATCGTGCTGCTCTTCCCCGAGGGCCCGCGCAGATCGCGCGCCCTGAGCGTATGGGCCGCGGTCGCCAGCTGCGGCCTGGTTCTCGGGTTCGCCCTGTCGGGGATCATCACCGCACACCTGGGCTGGCCTTGGATCTTCCTGATCTCGGTGCCATTCATCCTGATCGTGATCGCGGCTGTGCTCGCCCTGGTCCCCGCAGACCGGTCTGTGCCCCGCGCGCACGGCCGCCTGGACCTTCCGGGGGCGCTGCTGCTGACGGCATGCCCGCTGCTGTTCGTCTGCGCCGCGGTCCAGGCTGGCGAACCTGACGCGAGCCCGTGGGTGAGCGCAGCCGCCCTGGTCGGCTCGGTGCTGACTGCCATCGGGTTCGTGCGGGTCGAGTCGAGGTCGCCGAACCCGCTGGTCCCGCTGGCGTTCTTCGCGGACCGCCCCAGGCTCCGAGCGAACCTGACGACGATGCTGCTCAGCGGCGCGCTGTCGACCTCGTTCCTGCTGTTCACGTTCTACCTGCAGGACAGGCTCGGAATCGGCCCGCTGGGCGCAGGCCTGACGATGCTGCCCCTGGCCGTGGCGCTGATCGCGGCATCGGTGCTCGTGCCCCGGCTGCTGGAGCGCTGGGGTGCACGCGCATGCGTGCTGATCGGGCTCGCGGCCGCGGCGGGTGCGATGACGGTGGTCGCGTTCGCGGCCGTCATGGACGGCGGAGCGGCATGGCTGCTCCCCGCGATGCTGCTGATCGCAGCGGGCATGGGCTTCGGGATCGTGGGTCTGCAGTACATCGCGGTCTCCGGGACCACCGAGGAAGACGCCGGGATCGCCTCCGGCGTCCAGCGAGCGGCCGACCAGCTCGGAGGAGCATCCGGTGTGGCCATCTGCGTAGGTCTCGGGTTCGCCCCGGCCCTGCACACCGGAGATCCGTTCGTGATCGCAGCAGCGCTCTCCGTCATCGGGCTGATCGTCGGTGCCGTGGTGATCGCCCGCGCGCCCTCCCCCACCGCGGTGGGGGAACCGTCTGCCCGGTAGCAGAGCAGGCTGCCGCGCTCAGAGGGACTGCGGCGCGGCAGCCTCGCCCAGCGGCTTCTCCAGCACCGCGAACTCGAGATCGTCGCGCTGCGGCAGCCCGAACTGCTCCTGCCCGTATGGGAACGGCTCGGTCTCGCCGGTGGGTGCGTATCCGCGGCGGCGGTAGTAGTCGACGAGCTCCGTCCGCTGGCGGATGACGGTCATGCGCATGCGCTCGGCCCGCCATCGCCCGACCGCGTGCTCCTCCGCCGCGACCATCACCGCGCGCCCGATCCCGCGCCCCTGGAGCTCCGGCCTCACCGCGAACGTGCCGAAGTACGCGATGCCGCCGGGACGGTGTGCCAGCTGCACACACGCCTGCAGGGCACCCGGGGCAGGAGACCCCTCCGCCTCCCCCGCAGCCGCGCGGAACAGCAGGACCACAGTCTCCTCCTCCGCGAGCATCTCGCGGGCCATGGCGGCGTCGAGGCGCTGGCCGCCCAGCAGATCGGCCTCCGTCGTCCACCCCGCGCGCGAGGCGTCGCCCCGGTACGCCGACTGCACGAGTGCGACGAGCTCGGCGATGTCCGCCTCACCCGCCTGCGAGGCCACGAGGCCCGCCGCGTGCAGCCCAGCGCTTCCCGCGCGCACCGACTCGCCGCCGACGCCCCTCATCCGGCCCGCTCCGCATCCGCCTCGTAGATCGCCGCGGCCACGGCCACGTCCTCCCACGACATCCCCGAGGTCTTGAACACCACGGGGCGCCCCGCAGCGAAGGCGCCCTCACCGCCGGTCACGACCTCGCGGAGAGTGTGCACGTCGTCCCAGGTGAGATGCCCCTCCTCGATCGCCATGACGACATCGCCGCCCTCCCGGCGGGCATTGCCCAGCGATTCGACGATCACGTGGGCCCGACCCAGCAGCGCCCCGGGGAGCTCGCGCTCCGAGGCCGAGTGCGAGCCCATGGCGACGACGAGCGCGTCCTCGCGCACGGCCTCCGCGGCGAGGACGGGCTCCGCGGCGGCGGTCGCCGTGATGACGAGATCCGATTCCGCGACCGCGGCGTCGAAGCCCTCCCCGATCACGGCCTCGGCGACGTCGATCCCCTCCGCTGCGAGCGTCGTGATGAGCTCCGCCGCGCGCCCGGCCGTCCGCACGCCGAACACCACGCGCAGGACCGGCACCACTGCCTGGGCCGCGCGCACGTGCGGCAGCGCCTGCGCTCCTGCGCCCGCCACCGCCAGGCGCACGCCCGCTGGGAAGCGAGCCGCCGCGAAGCCGGCGACGCCCGCAAGCGAGAGCGCCGGGGTGCGCAGGCTCGTCGCCGCGGCTCCATCGATGTGGGCGAGCTGCCGATGCGTGGTGCGGTCGGCGAGCAGCACGCTGCCTTGGATGGTCGGGATCCCGCGCCCGGCATTGTCCGGGGTCCGGGTGACGACCTTGACCGCGGTGTAGGCCCCCAGCTCCGAGGGCATGAGGATCATCTCCCCGTGCTCGAGGCCGACGATGCTGCGCGGGATGTCGTCCTCCGGGTCGAAGTCGACCACCGCCTCCCGGATCGCGGCGATCGCGGGGGCGAAGCCGGTGGCGGCGACGGCCTCGGCGTCGATGTTCCTCATGTCAGCGCTCCTGCTCCCGCAGGTGCTCGGCGAGCACCTGGGCATGGTTGTGTGCTTCGTCCTTCGCACCGTACAGGAGGACGAGCGCGGCCCGCCCCGACCGTCCGAAGCGACCCAGCAGCTCCCCTGGCGCCGGCGAGGCCGCGAGTTCGGCCCGGTACCCGGCCGCGAACTCCGGGAAGCCGAGCGCACCGGAGTGGAACCTCTGCCGCAGCTCGGCCGAGGGCGCGACCTCCCTGTCCCATTCGTCGTACCGCAGCCGCGCCTTCGCGACCCCGCGCGGCCAGAGCCGGTCGACGAGGACGCGGTACTCGCCTCCCGCTCCCCCTGCGCCGGTCCGCTCCGTGCCGGACTCCCCAGCGGGCTCGTCGAGCATGTCGTAGAGCCGGCGGGTCGTGATCACGGGCTCGTCCGTCTTCTCGTCCATGCATCCACGATACGGCCGTCCGCGCAGCGCCCGCCCCCGTCCCAGCCCCGCAGCCGCAGGAGAACATGAGACGGGACACACTCCGCCCAGCCTCCGCGACTACACTGCACAGGAGCCGGTCCGGACGCCCCCAGAGCACCGGGTCGGCGATGATTCCGAATGCACCTGAAGTCGTCGCCGACGAAGAGGAGAAGACGTGGACCTCACCCCCATCATCGACAAGCTGAACACGGGCGTTTTCATAGGCGGCCAGTGGCGCGAGGCCGAGGGCGGACGCACCCTCGAGGTCCGCAATCCGGCCACCGGCGAGGTCATCACGACCATCGCCGACGGGTCCGAGAACGATGCGCTCGAGGCGATCCGCGCCGCGGGCGAGGCGCAGGCCGGCTGGGCGGCCACCGCGCCGCGGGAGCGGGCTGAGATCCTCCGCCGCGCCTTCGAGCTGCTGCACGAGCGCGCCGACGACATCGCCGCGGTCATGACGGCGGAGATGGGCAAGCCCTTCGCCGAGTCCAAGGGCGAGGTCGTGTACGGCGCCGAGTTCTTCCGCTGGTTCTCCGAGGAGGCCGTGCGCATCAGCGGCGACTTCACGCAGTCCACGGACGGCAAGAACCGCCTCATGATCTCGCGCGAGCCGGTGGGCCCGTGCATCCTCATCACCCCGTGGAACTTCCCGCTGGCGATGGGCACGCGCAAGATCGGGCCCGCGCTCGCCGCCGGCTGCACCATGGTCCTCAAGCCCGCGCAGCTGACCCCGCTCACGTCCTTCATGCTCGTGGACGTGCTGCGCGAGGCAGGGCTGCCCGACGGCGTGCTCAACGTCGTCACCTCCTCCTCCGCACGCCGCGTCGTGACCCCGTGGATGGAGTCGGGCATCGCCCGCAAGATCTCCTTCACGGGCTCCACCGAGGTGGGCGTGAACCTCATCAAGCAGGCCGCGGAGAACGTCATGAAGACCTCGATGGAGCTGGGCGGCAACGCCCCGTTCCTGGTCATGGACGACGCCGATGTGGATGCGGCGGTCGAGGGCGCCGTCCTCGCCAAGATGCGCAACGGCGGCGAGGCCTGCACCGCGGCCAACCGGATCTACGTGCAGCAGGGCGTGGCCGAGGAGTTCTCGCGCAAGCTCGCCGAGCGGATCGGCTCCATGAAGGTGGGCGACGGCCTCGCCGAGGGCACTCAGGTGGGCCCGCTGGTCGACCAGGATCAGCTGGACAAGGTCGCCGAGCTCGTCGACCAGGCCGTGGAGGCCGGTGCCACCGTGCTCACGGGCGGGAAGAAGCTCGGCGGCGAGGGCTACTTCTACGCCCCCACCGTGCTCACGGACGTGCCGGAGAGCGCGACGCTGCGGGTCGAGGAGATCTTCGGCCCCGTCGCCCCCATCGTCACCTTCGAGACTGACGACGAGGCCATCGAGCTCGCCAACGGCACGGAGTACGGCCTCGCCTCGTACCTGTTCTGCTCAGACATCGACCGCGCCATGGGCCTGGCCGAGCGCATCGAGTCCGGCATGGTGGGACTCAACACGGGCCTCGTCTCGAACCCGGCCGCTCCCTTCGGCGGTGTGAAGCAGTCCGGTCTGGGCCGCGAGGGCGGCTCGACCGGCATCGACGAGTACCTGGAGCTCAAGTACGTGGCGATCCCCCGGGCCAACGCCCGCTGAGGTTCACACGCGCAGACGCCGAGTGAGCGCTTTCTGTCGGATTCAGCGTCCGAATCCGACAGAAAGCGCTCACTCGGCGTTTTGAGGGGGGCTCAGGCGCGGCGGCGGGCGAGGATGCCGCCGAGGTCCGCCTGTGCCGGCTCATCGGCCGCGCTGGACGCGTCGCCCGCCGTGCGCCTCCGCGTCGCGGTGCGGCCGTGTCCCAGCGGAGAGTCATCGGCCTCGCCCTCGGCCGCCGCATCCGCGAGCGCGGGGCGGTAGCCCAGCTCGTCCGCGAACTGCTCCGCAAGCGACTCCCTGCTCGCGGGGGCGAGCGAGTAGGAGGAGGCGTCGGCGACCACGGGCCGAGGCACCTGACGTTCTGCCACCGGAGCGTCGACGTACGTGGGGGTCGGCACCGCCGAGGGGGTCCAGTCGCCCGAACGCATGCGGCGGGCCAGTGCGTCGCCGGCAGCACCGCGGGTAGAAGCCTCTGCGGGCGGTTCCTCGGAGCGCTCGGAGGCGGCCTGCCCCTCACCAGGCTCCGCAGTAGGTGCCTCGGCGGACTCTGCGGCCGGCGCCGAGGAGGCGTCCGCGGCACGGGCGGTTGCCGGTGCGGTCTCCGCCGGAGCCGGTGCCTCCGCAGTCGAGGTCTCCGCCGCCGGAGCTTCGGTCGCCGGGGAGGCGTCGCCGCTGCCTGTGGCCGGGGCGAAGCCGAGCGACAGCGACGGGGCCGCATGGGAGCGCTCGACGATGGAGCGGGCGGCCGCGGTCGCACTCGTGCGGGCACGCTCGGTGCGCTCCGCGGGCGCTCCCTTCTCCTCGGGGGCGCCGCGCTCGTGCTCCCCGGCGCTGCGGGGCTCGGTCTCAACGGGGGCCGGCTCGGCAGCGTCGTCAGCCGCCTTCGCCGCGGTGGCGGCCTGCACGGCTGCGGGTGCCTTCGCGGCAGAGCCCGCACCGGGTGCCGATGCGGCGGCTGCGGGCTCCTCCGCGGCGGCGCGCACGACCGGCACCTCGGCGGTGACCGGGTCCGCGGAGGCCCCGAGCTCGACGACCTCCCGCGCTCGGGGCCCCGCGGCGCCGGGAGCGGCCTGCCGCCCGGCTCGCTGCACAGCCTCGCGCGCACGTCCGGCGGCCCCGCGCACGCGCGCCGCAGGAGCGTTCTCGGCGGCCTCGATGCCCCGCCGGAGCGCGGTGATCTCACGGTTGAGGGACCGCAGCACGAAGAGGCATGCGAGTGCCAGGGCAGCCGGGATGACCGGCACACCCCAGGGCAGCGCGCCGAACAGCACGAACCCCAGCATGACGAGTGCGGCTGCCCCGAGCACGAGGAATCCCAGCCCGCAGAACGGGAGGATCCGACGCAGCCCGCGGATGCGGCGGCGGTCGGCGGCGGAGACCTCGACCCGGTGAGCACCGGTCCGCTCCTGCGCGCCCGCACCGGCCCGGCTCCCGTCTGCGGCCCGGGACCCCGCAGCGGGGGCTCCGGCCATCGGGGCGCCGGACGCAGTGCGCGGAGAGCCTGCGGCTCCCGCCCGCGGCGTGGCGCGAGGGTCCGCTTCCCGGCCCTCCCGGACGGCAGCCTCCTCCCGAGCGCCGGCGCCCGGGCCCCTGGCGGCGCGTCTGGCTCCCGCGGAATACGAGTGGTCAAGACGGGCGCGGACGTCTGCCGGCAGTGCGCGGGGCATCCGCTCGGCGGCCGCGGCGATGCGTCGGGGAGCGGTGCGGGGCGAATGGTTCATGGCAGGTTCCATCGGTTGGGAGCGGGGGGAAGTGACCACGGTGAGGGACGGTCGTGCCGACGGCGAGGCCTCCGGGCCGGCAGAGCCCTGGGCCCCTGCGAGGAGCACCGCCGAGCCCGCTGCGAGCGGAAGCTCGAAGACCTCGGCCTCGGGAAGCTCCTCGCATGCAGCCTCGGCGGAGTGCTGCCGTCCGGCCCCGGCGGACGCATGCGGCACCTGTGCCGCTTCACCGGGCGCGTCCGCGGCATCCCGGACCTCCGCGGCCGTGCCGTCCACCACCGTGAAGCGCGGCTGCTCGCAGCCCAGGCTGATCTCCGGTGCAGTGCGGACGTACTCGGCCGACGCATCCGGCAGACCCACTGCGGCGGGATGCGCTCTGTCCGCGAGGAGCACGGGACGCGAGGGGTCCACGGCGCACGCGGGGACCCGCGGAACCTCGACGGTCCGTGCACGGTCGGTGGTCCGCTGCTCGTCATCGGGCACCTCCCCGCCGCGGCGCAGGGCGGCGGGCACGATGAAGACGAACAGCGCTGCTGCGATGAGGGCGATGGCGATGCTCGTGTCCACGCTCCAACTCTAGGTTCGGGAAGCCGATCACGATCGGATCACCGCGGGTGTGTCTTCACCTCACCGGAAGTTGTGAGCCGGACGAGCCTCAGCCCTCTCCGGATTCGAAGGTGGGAGAGGCAGTCCGCTCCCGTTCCCGCAGGTGCCAGTGCAGCAGGCCGAACGGCACGTCCTCGCTCAGGAGGCTGAAGATCAGATGGTCCCGCCAGTCGCCGTCGATGTGCATGTACCGCTCGCGCAGTCCCTCCCGGCGGAAGCCCAGCTTGTCCGCGACGCGCAGACTGGCTGAGTTCTCCGGCCGGATCGCGATCTCCATCCGGTGCAGACCGGCCGCGAAGCAGTGGTCCACCGCGAGCGCGACGGCGAGGGGGACATAGCCGCGTCCGGCCACCCGCCGGTCGATCCAGTAGCCGAGGTGCGCCGCGGCCAGCGAGCCCCATTCGAATCCGGAGACGGTGAGCTGCCCGCGGAAGCGTCCGCCGATGTCGATCGCGAAGGGCAGCGACCGTCCCTGCTTCGCCGAGGCCCGGGACAGCCGCCGCATCTCCGCGAAGCCCGGGCGGGCCCACAGGGGGTCGGGAACCGTGGCCTCCCAGGGCCGCAGCCAGTCGCGGTTCGCCGCCCGCACCTCCCTGTACTCGCGGCGGTCCGAGCGCAGATGGGGCCGCAGCAGCACCTCACCGTGCGAGAGCTCAGCCGGCCACAGCGGCGAGCGGCCCACCCTCTCAGTCGTCCAGGTCGGCGACGAACTCGCGCAGCCAGCCGCGCAGGTCCTCGCCGAGGTCCTCGCGTCGCGCCGCCAGCTCGATGACTGCCTGGATGTAGGCGAGCTTGTCGCCCGTGTCGAAGCGGCTGCCGGAGAACACGACCCCGTAGACGCCGCGGGAGTCCGGGTCCGCGGCCACGGTCTTGAGCGCGTCCGTCAGCTGGATCTCGTTGCCGCGTCCCGGCGCGGTCGCGTGCAGGGCGGGGAAGATCTCCGGGGCCAGCACGTAGCGGCCGATGATCGCGAGATTGGAGGGGGCGTCCTCGCGCGCGGGCTTCTCCACGAGGTCCGTGACGCGGACGACGCCGTCCATGTCGGTGGCCTCCACCGCAGCGCACCCGTACAGGCTGATCTGGTCCTCCGGCACCTCCATGAGGGCGATGACGCTGCCGCCGGTGCGCTGCTGCGCCTCGATCATGTCCGGGAGAATGGGGCTGCGCTCGTCGATGAGGTCATCGCCCAGGAGCACGGCGAAGGGCTCGGCACCGACGTGCAGCTCGCCCTTGAGCACCGCATGGCCCAGCCCGAGCGGATCGCCCTGGCGTACGAAGTGGATGTCCGCGAGCTCCGAGGACTGCTGCACGAGCTCGAGCTTCTTGTCGTCGCCCTTGGCCCGCAGCGCGGACTCGAGGCCGTCGACCCGGTCGAAGTGATCCTCGAGCGGCCTCTTGTTGCGTCCGGTGACCATGAGGACGTCCGTGAGCCCGGCATGGACGGCTTCCTCGACCACGTACTGGATCGCGGGCTTGTCCACCACCGGCAGCATCTCCTTGGGCATCGCCTTGGTGGCCGGCAGGAAACGTGTGCCCATGCCTGCGACCGGGACCACGGCCTTGCGCACGGGTGAGGGACTCGCTGCAGATGCTTCATCGGACATGCGCGACAGTCTAGCGAGCTTCCGCGGAGGATGTTCCGTCCTGGAGGCAGATCGTGGTCACGATGTGGGCACAGCCGCATCCGCGGCGGCTGCGGTCAGTCCTTCTGCCACTGCTGGCAGTCCTCCTGCGTCTGCGCCGGCCACGCTGCGACTGCGGCAGCACCTCGGCGACTATGCTGTCCGGGATGAGTGGCACCCCTCACGAGAAGGCGGACCTGCGCGCTTCGATCCGCGCAGCACGACGAGCTCGAGCAGAGCGCGCCGAGGCCGAACTCGCCCACGAGGCGGATCTCGCCGTCGAGTCCGGATCCGATTCGGTCGGGCATGGTGCCACCGAGGCGCCTCCGGGCGCAGCGGGCCGGCCCGGTTCCCGCACCCTCCCGGGAGCCGCCCGCTCCGCTGCGGAGGCGCTGAATGCGCATGCCTCCGCGCTGATCGGCGAGCTCCGCCCCGCCGCCGTCGTGGGGTACGCCGCCCTGCCCGGCGAGCCCAGCGTGAATGCCGCGCTCGAGGACGCCGCGAGGCGCCTGCCCGTCCTCCTGCCCGCGACCCGCAAGGGTGAGGCCCTGCGCCTGGGGCGCCTCCACGGACGCATCGCCGAGCTGCCCGCGAAGATCTGGGGCATCCGCGAACCGGACGAGGCCGCCCCCGCCGGTGAGGCGCTGGCCCGCATCCCGGGGTCCGGCCCCATCCTCGTGCTGGTCCCGGGCCTGGCCTATGACGCCCGCGGCGTGCGGCTGGGCAACGGGGGCGGTTTCTACGACCGGACGTTCGGACCGGTCGGGGACCTCACGGAGGACGGCGGGTCCGCGACCGCTCCGGTGCTCTCGCGCCTGCAGTTCGTCGGCGTGTGCTGGGACGGGGAGCGCACGGCCTCGCTCCCCCGCGAGGACTGGGACCTCGTCGTCTCCGCGGCGCTCACCGAGACGGGACTGCACGAGACCCGGTCTGCATGAGGCACTGTCTGGATGAGGCCCGTGCCTGTATGCGGCCTGTGTCTGCCTGAGGCCATACAGGATGAGAAGCGCCGCCCCGGCCGAGGAGTATGATTCTGCCGGTCCCTGAATGGAAGGTCATCCCATGCCCACATATGCCTACCGCTGCAAGAACTGCGACTGCGCCTTCGACATCCACCAGGCGTTCTCCGATGATGCCCTCACCACGTGCCCGGAGTGCGGTGAGGACCGGCTGCGCAAGGTGTTCGGCACAGTGGGCGTGACCTTCAAGGGCTCGGGCTTCTACGCGACCGACTCACGCTCGTCCTCCACCGCCTCCTCCCCGGCAGCCTCGAGCAGCTCCGCCTCAAGCAGCTCCTCCTCGTCCGGAGACTCATCCAGCTCCTCGGCGAGCTCCTCTTCCTCGAGCAGCACAGCCGCAGCCGCGAGCTGAGCCCCGCGGTTCCCGGCGGCTACTGCGGGGAACCGTCATCGGACCATCGGTAGGCGCGAAGGAACGCCCGGCAGCCGGCGGCGATGTGCGCGGCAAGTGCGCGCAGAAGGCCCTCCTCCCAGTGGAGCCTGCCGAGGTGACTGCCCGTCAGTTCGTGGAAAGGCCCGCGAGAACACGTCCGCAGCCGGAATGATGCAGCCTGGCCTCTGCCGCCTGAGGTCACACACCGCTCGGCGAACCTCACTCACTCGAGGTCACAATCGGGTGGCGGACACACGCGGCCGTCCACAGATCGAGGAAGTCACTGTCCGGGCCGAGCCGTCTGCGCCAGGCTTCCCCCATGGAAGCTCTCCTCCGGCTCATCGCCCGCGTCCGCGCCGTGCTCTCCCGGATCCCACCGCGCAGGGCTGGGATCGCGCTCCTCTGCTGCGCCGCACTCTGCACCGCCTGGGCGCTCCTCCCTCGGACGGAGGCGACCCCCGTCCTCGTCGCCGCCCGCGATCTCGCCCCCGGCACCGTCCTCACCGGTGACGACCTCCGCATCGCCGAGTACCCCCGTGCGCTCGTCCCCGCCGGAGCACTCGCTTCCGCCTCTGAGGCGACAGGGGCCGCCCTCAGCGGCGGGCTCACCTCCGGTGCGCCGCTCACGGACGCCTCCGTCCTCGCCCCGGACACGGCGACGCGGGAGGCGGGCTCACTCCTGGTGCCCACAGTGTTCGGGGACGCGCAGACGGCGGCGACACTGCGACCCGGGCACCGGCTGCGCGTCTATGCGGCGATGGACCCGCTCCTCGAGGGCGCTTCCGCCGGTGTGCCCGGCGAGGCGGCGGACGGTCTGACAGGCGGGAGCCCGGATGAAGAGGAGGGTGCGGCCCTCTCCGGCGGAATGCCAGACGAATCGGAGACGGGCGACGGCGCCTCGGTTCCCGCTGCCACCGGTGCTCTCGTGGACGAGGCGACCGTGACCTCCGTGCAGGCCCAGGGCACCGGGCTGGGACCGGGCACCACCGTCGTCACGCTCGCTGTCGCCGAGGCCGATGCGGGCAGGCTCGCGCGGGCCGCAGGAGCGCACCTCAGCTTCGCCCTGCTCAACTGAGACGCAGCGGATCGGCGCATCGCCTTCTCGCCCTCATCTCCTGCGTGTAATCTGTTCGGCGCACGACCAGAATCTCGCCGGACCTGCCCCGGAACAGCCCGGGGCCCGAGGACCGGCCGCGGTCGGACATGTGTCCGCCCTCCCTCGTCTCACCTGCGCCGGGCTCCCGGCCGTGAAAGGAATCCGATGTTCAAAGGCTTCAGGGACTTCATCCTCCGAGGCAATGTGATCGAGCTGGCGACCGCCGTCATCATCGGCACCGCCTTCACGGCGATCGTCACCGCCGTCTCGGACCAGATCATCAATCCCATCATCGCGTCGTTCGGCTCGGCGGAGGTCGAAGGCCTCGGATTCCAGCTGCGTGAGGGCAATCCCGCGACGTTCGTGGACTTCGGTGCGGTGATCACCGCCGCGATCAACTTCCTCATCGTCGCGGCGGTCGTCTACTTCATCATCATCGCGCCCATGAACAAGATCAACGAGCTCCGCAAGAAGGGCGCTCCGGAGGAGGAGGTGCCGCCCACCTCGGAGGAGCTCCTCGCCGAGATCCGCGATCTGCTCGCCACGTCCCGCCAGCAGCAGGTGCCGGACGCTCGCATCGAGGGCTCCGACGGCGGCGCGGAGCGGCCCGGGGACGCACCGCGCCACTGACGGTCACAACCCCTCAGGGGCGGTTGGCACAGGAGGTCACAGGAGTGACCTGCGGTGCAGCGCCCCTTCCGATCCTGCATGCAGACGCCGTCGTCCGCCCCCGCACCCAGCGCAGAGCTCCCGGCACGGAGCATTCATCGCGCGGCGGGGGCGGCAGACGGCGCCTCGCCGTCTCCCGGCGCGGAATCACCCGCCCGAAGACAGACTGCTGCGGGAACGACTGGCTGACGACCCTAGGACTCGGAATCCGATGGCACCGGACCAGCCGCCGGGGAGCCGGAGGGCGCGGAACCAGGATGCTCAGCACCCGGTTCCCGTCCCGGAGCGCTCCTCCTGACCGGTGCCTCGCTGCGCGGCGGGCTGTGGTGCGGCGGTCGCTCCGCCAGATACCTCTCGAGCGCGGGGTCGCCCGGGCCGGAGGCATCGGGGCTCGCCGCCTCCGACTCGGCGCGGTTGCCCATGAGACGGCGGTACTTCGCGATCGCGGCACGGGCGGCCGGGCTCAGCTCCCGTCCGCCCGTCACGTCATCGGACACGGGCCGTCATGCCCTGTCGCGCAGGGAAGCGTCGTCCTCGTCCGAGGCGCCCTCACCGGCGGCGTCCTCATGTCGGGCACTCCCGTCATCGGAGCCCCCCTCCTCATGGGGCCCGCCGTCTTCCGCAGACTCGCCGTCCGCACTCTCGACCTCGCCTGGGCGCTCTTCTCCCCCGGCGCCCGCCTCCCGATCCTCGGCGGAGAGCGCATCCGGCTGCTGTGCCTGCGTCGCACGGGCGAGCGTCTCCTCGGACATCTCGTCCATGACCGGGCGCAGACCCGCATCGCGCAGCTCGGCATGCCGGAGGCTGTCCGTGTCATAGGGCGGCAGCACGGAATCCGCGGGCGGACCCACGAGCTCGCCGTCCTCGTCGCGCGGGTACTCGGCCTCGGCGGCGCCGCGCCGCGCACGTGCGAGGCGACGCGAGGACGCCGCGGAGTCCCCGTCCTCGGAGTGCTCTTCGCCGCGCGCGCGCCCCGGGGAGTCGTGCGGTCCCTCCGATACCGGCGGACCTGCCGCGCCGAGGCCCTCCGCAGAGCTGTCCCGGGCCTCGGCGGCCTCCGCTGCCGGCGCACCGCGCCCGCTTCCCGCGCCGCCCTCGGCACCGGCCTCCCCGCCGTGCTTGAGCTCCGCGAGCTGCCGCCGGTAGGCGCGCACGGCGCCCTCCAGGGCGGACTCGGTGCGCCCCCGGCGGTTCTTCTGCGCCAGCGCGGCCCGCAGCTGCTCCTTGAGCTCGGCGTCGCCGCGGGCGACGCCGTCGGACTGGATCCACTCGAGCATCGCCACGAGCTGGTCGTCCGTATACATGTGCATGGGCAGCCCGGAGGCCACGCGCGGCCTGCTGCCCTGCCGGTCCACGACGACGGCGGCGGCCCGGGCGGCGTTGAGCAGCGCCTGCGGGGAGAGCTCCTCGACGGTCTCGCGCCATGCGTCGAAGAGGCGGCCGGCCTGCTGCTGCGGGTCGACGAAGGCGTCCGTGGTCCATACGCGGACGGACCGCCAGCCGCGGCGGGCCAGCTGCTCGGAGCGCAGCCGCTCGCGCTGGCGGATGCTCCGGGTGCCCGCATAGGCCGGGCCGTCGGTCTCGACCGCCACGACCATGCCGTGCAGATCGTCTGCGGAGTTCGCGATCGCGAGGTCGATGCCCTGGTAGTCGAGGTGCGCCATGACGCCCTTGCGGCTCAGCCGCTCCGCGAGGTCCGCGACGATGGGGTCGCCCAGCTCCTCGAAGGGCTCCGTCGCGATCCGGCTCGGGTCGGTCCGTCCGCCGTCCGCGCGCGCATTGGTGCCCGTGACGGCACCGGAATCGCGTGCCGTGGGCTCGCCGCCGCTCGCCACCTCGGCGAGGATGTCCGGCAGGAGACGCGCGCCGCCGCTGAGGCGCGCAGGGTCGAAGTCCTCCGCCTCGAACGCGGAGACGACCGTGAGGCGCCGCCGGGCGCGCGTGAGCGCCGCGGCCAGGCACCGCTCACCGCCGGGCTCGGAGAGCACGCCGAAGCTGTGGATGACCCGTCCCTGCCGGGTCCGGCCGTAGCCCAGGGACAGGATCACCGCATCGCGGACCATTCCGTGCACCTGCGTCACGTCCGTGACGATGAACGGCTCACGGCCCGGGCTCTCGAAGAACGAGGCGACATAGGGATACTGGCGGATCGCCTTCTGGATCGCCGCCGCCACCCGCTGCGCGTGCCAGGGGGTGAGGGTGACGACGCCGAGCGACTGCCGCGAGCGGGTCCGCGCGTGCCGGATGACGAGGTCCACCACCCGGTCCACCTCGACGTCGAGGCTCTCGACCTGGCCCGTGACGTTGTCGGGGGTGCCGAGGGCATCGGGCACGTAGGCGAACTCCAGTCCGGTCCCCTCCCCCGTGAGCGCCGTGGGCACGATGCAGATGGAGGAGTCGTAGAAGTGCCGGTTGGCGAGCTCGACGAGCTCCAGCGGCGAGACCCGGTAGCTCGTGTGCAGGCGACGGGCGGGCAGGAACTCGGACAGCTCCGCGAACACGCTGCGCGCCCTCTCCTTCCGGGGCCCGCGCGGGCGGCGGTCCACGGCGACGCTGAACTCGCGCGGCTCCAGCAGCCGCTCGTCGCCCATCGCGACGACCTGCCGGGCACGAGCCAGGGCGGGCAGCGCCTCGGCGGTGGTGAGCCGGCCCGCGTCCGCGAGGATGACGGTGTCGAAGCGCGGCCCCTCCGCGAACAGCTCCGGCACGCGGAACGGGCTCGCCGCCCACACCGGCGCGAGCGTGCTCAGGATCTCCGGTGCCCGGGTCGAGAGCCGGCGGACGTCGAGGTGCGGGCTCCTGAGCTCCTGGCGCAGCTCCTGCGCCTGGTTGCGGTGCTCGCCGATCACGGCCTTCCAGCGCTTCGCGTGGCTGTAGCGCAGGCGCGAGGCGCCCGCGGCCACGTACTGGCGGTCCGCCAGCCGGTACTCGGCTGCGATGCGGTTGAGCACATCGCCGTCGTGCGCGCCGATGAGGGCATCGGCGCCGGCGAGGTCCTGCAGCACCGTCGCCCAGTGAGCGAGGTCGAACTCCAGGCCCACGAGCTCGTGCGGCACCCGGCGTGCGCGCAGGTCGTCGAGCAGCTCCCCGAGCCCGGCATCGCGGAGCTCGTCGTCGAGGCGCGTGCGCTCGGGCAGATCGCGGAGGGAGAGGCGGTCCTCGGCGAGGGCGTCGAGCCGGGCCTCGAGCTCCTCGACGAGCATCCCCTCGAGGTCGCCGCCGTCGGGCGTGTCCTCGAGGTACGGGCTCAGCGCTGCGAGCGCGGCGGACAGTGCGCGGTACTCGGCCACCGCCTCGGGCACGCCGCGGGGCACCTTGGGGCGGATGTCCGCGCCCGCCAGCTCCCTGAGCTCCCGGCGCTGCTCCGCGGCGGCCAGGAGGCCCGCGTGCATGTCCGGGGCCGAGGCGCCCGGCCGCAGGAACTCCTTCGCCGCCTTCCGCAGACGGTTGCGCTCGAGCAGGCCCATCTCGCGGCCGTGCTGCGCGCGGTACTCGGAGGTGCCGGTGGCCGCGATGAGGTCCGCGAGGCTGTGCTCGAACACCTCCGGGCCGAAGACGTCGAGGGTCGCGCGCATCTCCTGCAGGAGCTCGAGCGAGCGGCCCCAGGCGCCCACCGTCCGCTCCGGATTCAGACCGGACTTGCGGAGGACGGGCAGCGCCGCCTGCGAGAAGGCGGGAACGAGCTCGCGTGCCCGCTCTGCCAGGGAGCGCGCACGCTCAGCCTCCTCGTTCGTCTCGAACCGCGCGCCGAACCATACGGTGTCCGCGACGTCGAGGGTGAACGCACCCCGGTCGGAGAGGGTGAGCAGGGTGCGACGGAGGCCGCTGCGCTCGGCGTCGGTGAGCTCGAGGACCTCCCGGCCGAACCTCACTGAGGTCGAAGGACCCGGGCGCACGCTCGTGAGCGCGGCGAGGCGCTGCATGACCTCGTACGCGGACACTCCCCAGGGCTCCCGGATCCGGTGCAGGGACTCGATGTGCTCGGAGAGCGCGGTGCGGTGCTCGGTGAGGGTCTCGACGAGCCCTGTGAGCTCGGGTTTAGGCGATCGCTCCGCAGAGGTGATGAGCTTGATGAGGGCACGGCGGAGCTCTTCCCTGTCGCCGCGTCCGTCCACGGTGAAATCGGTCAGCCCCGCAGCCTCCATGCGGCGGCCGAACTCGTCGAGGTCGGCGGCGTCCTGCGCCACGTAGAGGACGCTGCGGCCGGCGTGCGAGAGCGTGGTCGCGAGGGCGACGGCGAGCTGAGTGGCCCCGGTGCCCGGCGGCGTGTCGACCACGAGGGACTGCCCGTCGAGCGCAGCGTCGACGACGGCCTGCTGGTCGCCGTCCACATCGATCGCGAGGAACTCCTCGTGCGGCGCCCGGTCCGTGAGCGGCAGCGGGCCGGTGGCGCGCAGGCGGCGCGCCGCCGCACGGGAGCGACGGGTCCCGACGGACGCCGCGCGGGTCCGAGGGGCGGACTCGGGGATCTCCCCGTCTTCTGCGGGGGCGGGCTCTCCGGAGGAGGGCCCCGTGCCCGAGGCGGCCTCGGCCTCGGTGGTCGCCTCAGCGTTGCGGGCCTCAGCGTCGGTCGCCTCAACGTCGGTCGCCTCGGCGTCGGGGGTCTCGCCGTCCCCCGCACCGAATGCCTCGCGGCGGGGGCTCCCGTCGTGGGCGTCCGGCTCATGGGACGCGCGGTTCCCGGTGGGAGCGGCCGACGTCCCGGTCGCCTCGGAGCCGCCGAAGCCGACCCGGGCCTCGGCATCGCCTGCCAGGGCGCGCAGCAGCGGGTGCGCCTCGGGCAACTCCTCGGTGGTGTAGGGATCCGCGATGTTGGCGAAGGTGGAGACCACGAGCCGCTCGTTGACGAGCATGCCGGGCACGGCGCGGGTGACGGCGCGCAGGCGCTCGAAGACGGGGGCGGGGTCGAACCCGTGTCCGGCGCGGGTCGAATCCGCCCATTCGTCCACGTCGATCTCGACATCGTGTTCGCGGTGCAGGTAGTCGACGAGGGCGGGATTGATGTGCACTTCCGAGCCCAGCCGGATCTCGTAGTCGTCGACGCTGGAGCCCCGCGGCACGAGCGTGACGTGCCGGAGCACCACGGGCGCGCCGAACTCCTCGCGGCCGGTCTCGCCCTCGCGGCTCCAGGAGGCGAAGCCGATCGCCAGGTGGGCGGTGGTGAGGCCCCGTTCGCGGCTGAGCTGGTCGGCCTTGGAGCGGATGGACCGTGCGCGGCGGCGGGCATCGGCCAGGTGCTCAGGATCGCGCAGCAGACTGGACAGGCGCGTGGCCCGGCCGGCCAGCAGCTGCGCGAGCCCGGAGGGGTGCGCGCCCGTCAGGTCGATCGAGCCGTCACGGGAGTCGCGGAAGTGCAGCATGGTGTCGCGACCGCCGATCCGGGCAGCCTGGGCCTGCCATGCGGCGAACGCCTCGCCGACGGCCCGGGCCCCGGCCTGGGGAAGAGTGGAATCGGAATGTGACACGTGATCGAGCCTAACCGCTGGACGCCCGTACTCCCATACGGCGCACCGGTTCGCACGCAGATCGGCGGCCGGCAGAGCTTTCCCACCCCTTGTGCCGCTGGACGCCCACTCACGTCGAGGCGTCCAGCGGCACAAGGGGTGGGAAGCGCGGGGCAGGCAGTGTGAGCGAAGGCCCCTCACCGGACGCAGCGCACGGTGAGGGGCCTTCATTCGCGCCCCAGGCAGGATTCGAACCTGCGACACCCACTTTAGGAGAGTGGTGCTCTATCCCCTGAGCTACTGGGGCGGACGACAGTCAAGAAGTGTAGCAGTGCCTGCGCCGTGTCCGTGCAGGGCGGATGGGGGCGCTCCGACAGGAGCACCCCCATCCGGTCGCGTGCGGTCCGGCGCGGCCTCGGCCCCGCTCGCCCGCACCCGCGGGTCTCAGCGCTTGACGCGCACCACCATGGTGGGCGCAGCCGAGTACGGGAGGACCGACTGCGAGGTGGAGCCGAGCAGCAGCCCGGCGAAGCCCCCGCGGCCCCGCGACCCGATCACGAGGATGTCGCATGTGTCGGAGGCGCGCACCAGCACCTCGGCGGGCTGCCCGTCGAACAGCGTCCACCGGACCTCCAGCTCCGGATGCCGCTCTCGCACCGCGGCGCGCGCGGCTTCCAGCTTGTCCGTGCCCTCCGCGATGAGCCGCTCGAGATCGCCGGTGGACGGGATCCACTCCGGGCCGATCACCGTCGTGGTGATGACCGCCTGGATGTGGAGCGGGGTGCCGCGGCGGTGCGCGATGTCGGCCGCGCCCCACAGTGCCGGCGACTCCTTGCCGAGCGCGTCCACGCCCACGACCACCTGGCCGGAGTAGTCCGCTCCCGGCACCGTCTCGCCCTCATCGGAGACGGTGATCTCTCCGTCCACGCTGCTCCACACCGGCCGCGAGGAGCTGGGGCCCGGGAAGCGCTCGGCATCGGGGCTCCAGTTCACCGGGACGACGATGGTGGGGCAGGCAGAGTGCGCCGGCAGCGCGGACGACACCGTGCCGAGCAGCCTGCCCGCGAAGCCGCCCTTGCCGCGGGATCCCACGACGGCGAGACTCGCCTCCTTGGACTCCTCGACGAGGACGCCGGCCGCGTCGCCGATCTCGATCACCGCCTCGACCGGCACATCGGCGGCCTTCACCTCGGCAGCGGCCTCCTTGAGCGTCGCCGTGACGGCGGCGCGCACGGCGGAGTCGTCGATGGGCACATAGGAGACGTCGATCGTCGCGGCGGCCACGCTGGGCACCGTGTATGCGCCCACGAGGCGGATCGAACGACCCAGGGACTGGGCTTCGCCGATCGCGAAGCGGAGCGCATTGCGGCTCGCGTTCGAGCCGTCGATGCCGACGACGATGGCCTGTGGGTCGGCGACTTGCGAGTCTGAGCGGTCGGTCATGACTCCCCCTCGTGATCGGCCGCGCAGGCTGCGCGGCGGAGATGTGCTGCAGGACACACGTTACCGCTCGTGAGCGCATCGCACAGGCTTCGCCGGGATGCGATCTGCGGGTCACCGCATGGCGGACGGACGCGCACGATCCGCAGGGTTCCGATCTCGCCGCTCGTGCGCCGCCGCATCGCGAGGCCGCCGCCGAGGCCGCGTTCAGTCAGCGCAGCCGCACCGAGCCCGCTCCAGTCAGCGCAGCCGCACTCAGGGCGACAGCCCGCTCAGGCAGCCCGGCCCAGCTCGAGGAACGGCGCCCACACCTCGGCCGGAGCGTCGACCTCCCGCAGCCAGAACCGGCCGGCGTCCGGGGCCTCGGGCCGGACGAGCAGCGACCAGCCCATCTCCTCCGGAGTGCGGTCGCCCTTCAGCGAATTGCAGCTGCGGCAGCAGGCCACGAGGTTCGTCCACGAGTTCGCGCCGCCCCGGGACCTCGGCATGACGTGGTCCACCGTCGCAGCGCTCCTCCCGCAGTAGGCGCAGCGGTGCCCGTCCCGCCTGAGCACGCCGCGACGGGACAGCGCCGCGGTGCGGGCCGAGGGAGGCTTCACATAGCGCGTGAGGATGATGACGGTGGGCCGGTCCAGCGACAGCTGCTCGCTGCGCACGGGACGGGCGGCATCCGCCTCCAGCACATTCGCCTTGCCCGCCAGGACGAGCACGAGCGCGCGCTTGAACGACACGACCGACATCGGCTCGTAGCCGGCGTTGAGAACCAGGGTCTTCATGGTCCGCCTCCTGCCGCCCCGCGCAGGCCGCAGAACGCAGAAGACGGCGCCGCGCACAGAGCGCGACGCCGTCCCGAGCGCACCGGGGCACTCGCAGGGCATATCGAATCCGCAGGATCGATGGGATCCGCGGAGCATAGGGCGTCCGCCGCGCGCACCGCATCGCGGCGAGCTGCTCGCTCACAGCTCACCCAGCCGACCATGCGCACTTCCGGACTCACCCACACCACATTAGGGGTTCACCGGCCCGCGGGGAAGAGCGCGGCCGCCGTCCGGGCGCACTCCCAGGAACACTCCGGATGCAGTTCACCGGCGTTCACCCCGGGTTCAGGAAGAGGGCCGCCGAGGCGGCCGGAGCTTCGCAGCCCGCGCGCCTCGAGCGCCCCCGGCACCCGCACCCCGCACTCCAGCGCGCACGTGGATGCCCCCGGAACGCACCTCACCCCCGCAGCGACCGGACCTGTGGTCGCTGCGGGGGTGAGGGATGCGCACCGGGCTCCGGCACCGTCAGGGCACCGGGACCGGGAGTCCGAGCGGACTCAGAGCACGCGGATGTAGGTGACGCTGCCCATCCAGGAGTGGCTGCGGTAGGAGGTGCCGGAGCTCGAGGAGCCGGCATCGTACATCATGCCGTTGCCCGCATAGATGCCGATGTGGCCGGGGCGGTACACGAGGTCGCCGGGCTTGGCCTCGGAGGCCGAGACGGTGCGTCCGGACGAAGCCTGTGCGCCGGAGCTGCGGGGGAGGTTCACGCCCACCTTGGAGTAGACGAAGGAGGTGTAGCCGGAGCAGTCCCAGCCGCTGGTCGTGGTGCCGCCGTAGACATAGGGGACGCCCGTGTACTGCTTCGCGATGGCGATGACCTGCTCGGCCTTCGAGCCGTCGGGGAGGGCGACGTCGCTGCCCTCATCGGACTTGCCGCTGTCGGAGGACTCGCCGGAGCCCTCCGAGGAGGAACCGGAATCGCTGCTGTCGTCGTTGCTCGAGACCGAGGGCTCGGGGGCCGGCTCGGGAGCGGAGGTGGCGGTGACGTTCTCGACGGACACGGCGCCGACGAGGTCCTGCGCGTCCTCTTCCGCCTCGGGAACGACCGTCTTGGCCTGGTTGACGAACTCGGGCGTGGACTGGGCCTCCGCCTCGGCGGTGACCGCCGCCTGCTCGCCGCCGTCCTCGCCCATCGCCGGCAGGGTCGCGGTGACGACCAGGCCGCCTGCGGCCGCGACGACGGCTGCGCGCCGCCCCACGACGCCGTAGTTGGCGCTGAGCGATTCTGTGAGCTCGGTGAGCGGGGTCTTCACGCGGGTGTCGGCCGCGCGGCGACCATGCTTGCGAAGTTCCACGGTGTCCTCTCCAATTCCTACGAGGCGGCGCGCCGAGCTGGAGATGCTCTGCCCTGCCTTGAGAGCTGCGCTCACGGTCTTCCGGTGCCTCGCCGCCGCTCAGGTCCAATATGTCCGATCGTGCTGGGCGCGGCGTGCGGAACCCGGCTCGGACCGCCCCCTGGTGGAGGCGCCTCGACAACTGTAAACGATCTGCAACGCCATGTCACGTTTGTGTCACGGAGAAGATCACGGAACCCGAGGACGCAGGTGGGGTTTCCCATAGAAGCGCTGGTCACAAAGGTAACGGCGGTGATGCGGAAAGATATCGAGTGATGTGTTCCATACACCTCGGACCGTAACCGAAGGGACGCCCACGGCTGCGGGCGCCGGGGCGGAGAACCGCGGACGCGCAGAACCGCGGGGACCCCTTCGGGAGAGCTGCCTCAGCCCTCGGCCGTGACGAAGACGAAGGCGGCGGTCTCCGTGGGCAGGTCGAGCACCTGCTCGGCCCCCTCGGCCCGGAGTGTGACGTAATCGCCGTCGCTCTCCGCAGTCACCGTGGCGCCGGGGACGATCCCGGTCTGCCTGAGCTGGCGCAGGACCTCGTTCTCGACCTGGAGGGGCTCGGCGAGCCAGGCGATCCGCAGGCCCGCAGTCCGTCCCTGCTTCACCGCGCGCACGACGGAGACCGCCGCGCGCGGTGCCGCGTCCTCGGCGCCCAGTTCGGCGAGACCGGGGATGGGATTGCCGTACGGGTCCGTGCGGTGCTCCGGCAGGATCGCGAGCAGGCGGGTCTCGACCTGTTCGCTCATGACGTGCTCCCAGCGGCAGGCCTCGTCGTGGACGAGCTCCCAGTCCAGGCCGATCACATCGGCGAGCAGGCGCTCGGCCAGTCGGTGCTTGCGCATGACGTGGGTGGCGATGCGCCGCCCGTCCTCCGTGAGCTCCAGGTGCCGGTCCTCGTCGACGATGACGAGGCCGTCGCGCTCCATCCGCGCGACGGTCTGGGACACGGTGGGACCGGAGTGGTCGAGCCGCTCGGCGATCCTGGCCCTGAGCGGAACGATCCCCTGCTCCTCGAGCTCGACGATCGCCTTGAGGTACATCTCGGTCGTGTCGATGAGGTCGTTCACGTCTCTGTTCTCTCCTTGCCATCGGGCGCGCCGCTGCTGGGGCCTGCGCCGAGTGCCCCTCACACGCGTGCGGGACCTTCGGCGCGGACGGCGCACCGCCGCCCCGGCCTGGACGACCATTCTATGGGCGGTGCGCGCGGACCGGTACTGAGGGCCTCCTACCGAACCCGCAGAGGCGCGCGCCCGGTCCCGCTCAGGGCTGCAGACGCACCTGCGACCAGCGATCGGCCTCGTCCAGAGGCGCAGGCGTCCCCTCGCGGCTCGTGAGGAGGAAGCGGTCGTGCATCCGGTTGCGCCGCCCCTGCCAGAACTCGATCTCATAGGGCCTGACCCGGTACCCGCCCCAGTGCTCGGGCCGGACGGGCTCCCGCCCCTCCCATTCGGCCTCGAGCGCGGTCATCCTCTCGTCGAACTCCGCGCGCGAGGCGATGGGACGTGACTGCTCGGAGGCGATCGCGCCCAGCTGCGAACCGCGCGGGCGCAGCGCGAAGTACGCGTCCGACTGCTCCGGAACGACCTTCTCCGCGATGCCGCGCACACGCACCTGCCGATGGATCTCATGCCAGGGGAAGACGAGCGCCACGAGGGGATCGGCGCCGATCTGCCGTCCCTTGGCCGAGAGATAGTTGGTGTAGAAGACGAAGCCCTCCGCATCAACCTCCTTGAGCAGCACGATCCGTGCGGCCGGACCGGCCTCGTCCGCCGTGGCGAGCACCATCGCGTTCGGCTCGGCCAGGGCCTCGCCCGCCTCCTCGTACCACTGCGCGAACACCTCCGCGGGGCTGCCGCCGGGCAGCGCGAGATCGGCGTCGTCGTACTCGACCCGCTGGCGGGCCAGCCGGGTCAGCGCATCGCGGGCCTCCGCCGAGGCGGGGGCATCAGGGGGCAGCGCTCCCCCGCCTCCGTGCGGGGTCGGTGTCGTGAGTTCGTCCATGCGCCCACCGTACTCCCGCGCGATGCCCGGGCCGCGGGGAGGCGGCCGCGATCCCTCCGCACGCGGCCTGTCAGCGGTCCTCCCGCAGGAGCGCGCCCGGCAGCTCGCCGCCCGGACTGCAGTGAGACGGTCCGCCGGACCCGCGAACGCCCCAGTAGGATCGGCCCGTGAGTGATACAGCCCCCACCCAGGTCATCATCCCCGACGATCTCAAGCCCGCCGACGGCCGCTTCGGAGCGGGTCCCTCGCGCGTCCGCCCCGCTCAGATCGACGCCGTCGCGGCCGCCGGCCGCACCGTCATGGGCACCTCGCACAGGCAGGCGCCGGTGAAGTCCCTCGTGCACCGCGTGCGCACCGGGCTCGCCGAGCTCTTCTCCCTGCCGGAGGGCTACGAGGTGATCCTGGGCAACGGCGGCTCGACATCGTTCTGGGACGCGGCCGCGTTCAGCCTGGTCCGCGAGCGGGCCTCGCACGCGGCCTTCGGCGAGTTCGGCTCCAAGTTCGCGAAGGCGACGCAGAAGGCGCCGTTCCTCGCGGATTCCCTCCTCGTGGACGCCGAGCCGGGCACCGGTGCGCTCCCCCGGGTCGACGCCTCGGCGGACGTGTACTCCTGGCCGCACAACGAGACGTCCACGGGTGTCGCGGTTCCCGTGGTGAGGCCGGAGGACGCGGCGGAGGACGCCCTCGTCGTCATCGACGCCACCTCGGCGGCCGGGGGGCTGGACGTGGACATCGCGCAGGCGGACGTCTACTACTTCGCACCGCAGAAGAACTTCGCGGCCGACGGCGGGCTGTGGGTGGCCCTAGTCTCGCCGCGGGCGGTGACCCGCATCGAGGAGATCGCGGGCAGCGGCCGCTGGATCCCCGATTCGCTCAGCCTGCTCACGGCGCTCGAGAACTCGCGCAAGGACCAGACCTACAACACCCCCGCGGTCGCCACCCTCATCATGCTGGCCGAGCAGATCGAGTGGATCAACGCACACGGCGGGCTCGGCTGGGCAGCGGCGCGCACCGCCGAGTCCTCCGCTCTCGTCTACGACTGGGCCGAGGCCTCACCCGTCGCCGCACCCTTCGTCGCCGATCCCGCGGACCGCTCCGCCGTGGTCTGCACCGTGGACTTCGACGAGTCCGTGGACGCCGCGGCACTGGCGAAGGCGCTGCGCGAGAACGGGATCGTGGACGTGGAGCCCTACCGCAAGCTGGGCCGCAACCAGCTGCGCATCGCCACCTTCACCGCGGTGGACCCGGACGAGGTGCGCGCTCTGCTCGCGTGCATCGACTGGGTGCTGAACGCCTGGGGCGCGGAGGCGGCGCAGGCCTGAGACCCGCCCTGCGTCCTCACGCTCGCGCCCGCAGCCTCACGCGGGTGCGAGCGTGAGGAAGTGGTGGATCGCGGTGCCCGCGAACACGGCGAGCGCCACGGCGGCGCATCCGAACTCGATGAGGATGCCCACGCCGGCGACCTTGAGGGCGCTCCAACTGGTGTCCCAGGCCTCGCGGGCGTCGCCGAGCCTGCGCCGTTCGGCGAGCCAGAGGCCGGCGACGAAGCCCAGCAGCAGGCCCACGACCGGCACCACGAAGAAGCCCACGACCGCGAGGACTCCGCCCAGCAGCAGGGAGCTGTTGGGGATGCCCCGCTCCTTGAGCTTCCTGCCCGTGAGCACCCACGAGGCGGAGATGCCGATCCCTACCAGCACCGCGATGACCGCGAACGCGGTCCACACGGGCCCTCCGCCCAGGACCAGCGCCCAGACGAGCGCGCACACGCCGATGAGGATGGAGCCCGGCAGCACAGGGACCACGATTCCCACACAGCCCACGAGCATGAGCAGGCCTGCGATGAGCGTGACGATGAGATCGGTCGTCATGGCGGGGGACTCCGTTCGCGCTGGTGTCGCCGGCACCCGTGCCGAGCGTGCCGCTGCCGGTCGCGCCCGAGTCTACGGGAGCCGCCCGACCGTCCGCCCAGGCCGCCCTCCAGCAGGCAGTCCCGCACCCCTGCGACCTCATCCGCCGGAATGCCCTGAGGTCGCCTCTCCGGACGAGACCGCCGTTCCCCTCAGGGCGCGCACTCCCCTCAGATGCGCGCCCCTCAGGGGTGGCCGTCGTAGGTGAAGTGGATGAGCCTGCGGGGGCGGGTGGCCCGCTGCACCCGGAGATGCTTGGCGCCGAGCATCCAGACGGCGCCCACGAGCATCCCGGCCACGCCCGAGGCCGCCCCCACTCCCAGGGCGGCGCGCGGCCCCAGCATGTCCGCGACCCAGCCGGCGAACGGCGCGCCCAGCGGCGCCCCGCCCATGACGACGGCCATGTAGATCGACATCACACGGCCCCGGACGGCGGGCGGGATCGTCGTCTGCACGTACGCATTGGCGCTGGTGAGCATCGTGATGGAGGAGAAGCCGATGAGCATGAGAGCGGCGGCGAAGGACCAGTAGCCCGGCATGACCCCGGCGATCCCGCAGGCCAGTCCGAAGCCGCCCGCGGCGAAGAACACGATCCGCAGCCTCGGCTGTTCGCGCTTGGCCGCGATGAGCGCGCCCGCGAGGGAGCCGACGGCCAGCACGGAGTTGAGCAGTCCGAAGGCCTCCGCGTCCCGGTCGAACTCCACGCGCGCCATCGTCGCGGTGTAGATGTTGAAGTTGATGCCGAAGGTGGAGACGACGAAGATCACGGCCAGCACGATCACGATGTCCGGTCGCGTCCGCAGGTAGGAGAAGCCACCCAGCAGGCCGCGGCCGCCCTCGGACCTGCGCGCGGGAGGGGCGTGCAGGCGGCCGGGATCCAGCCACAGGAGCATGCCGACGGTCCCGGCGAAGGCCAGGCCGGAGATGAGGAAGACGGTCGAGGCCCCGGCCGCGGCGGTGAGCACGCCGGCCACCGCCGGGCCGATCATCCGCGCGCTGTTGAATGAGGCCGAGTTGAGCGAGACCGCGTTGGTCACGAGCGCGTCGCCCACGAGTTCGGAGACGAAGGCCTGCCGCGCGGGCGCGTCCACCGTCGCGACGATGCCGAGCGCGAGGGCGAGGACGTAGACGTGCCACAGGTGGATCGCCCCCGTGACGGTGAGGACGAACAGTACGAGGCCCATCGTGCCCATGAGGATCTGCGTGAGCAGGAGGAGCTTCCTGCGGGGGAACTTGTCCGCGATGCTGCCGGCGAAGGGGAAGAGCACGAGCTGCGGCCCCAGCTGCAGGGCCATGCAGATGCCGAGGGCGGCGGCGTCCTCGTCCGTGAGCTGCGTGAGGACGAGCCAGTCCTGCGCCGTCCGCTGCATCCACGTGCCGGTGTTGGACACGAGGGCGCCGCTGAACCACTTGCGGTAGTTGGGCTCCTGCAGGGACCGGAACATCGAGGACATCGGGTGAGAGAGCGCCCCCTTCGAAGGACGTCAGTGATTCAGCTGTGGTGGGTAGCGGGCGCCTGTCCGGAAGGCCGTCGCCGAGGCGGGCTCGCGCTCCGCTGCGGAGCTCAGTCGCGCTGCGCGGAGCCGGCGCCCGTCTCGATCATCTCGAGGGGCTCGTTGATCTCGTCGAGGACCGCCTCGGACGGTGCGGGCCTGTGCCGCGCGACGTCCGTCTCCGAATGCGCGCCGCAGCCGGCGTCGAGCGCCACGACGCGGCCGTCGAACGGCGACCACGCATTGGCGCACACCCCGAATCGGGTGCGGACGCTGCCGGCGATGGGCATGAGATAGCCGCAGGTGGAGCACTGCGCGTCGGCCTTCTTGGCGTACTCGCCCTCGGGGCCGGCATCGGAGCGCTCCCAGCGGCCGGCGGCCTTCGCGATGCCCTCGCGGGAGAGCACGCGCACCCGGCCCAGGCCGAACTCGAAATTGGGCACCTGATCGATGTCGTCGCCGGGCTGGGCGTCGACCTGCTCGAGGCCGAGGTCGAGATTGGGATCGTCCTCCTCCCGGGGGAGCACGTCCTTGGGGCCCATGTCGCCGGGCTGCACGCGGTTCTCCCACGGCACCCATTCGGGGGCCAGGAGCGCGTCCGCACCGGGGAGCAGGGCGGTCTCGCACACCGTGGCCTTCTTGGAGCGGGGCGCGCGTGCGAGGACCGCCACCCAGTGCCAGCCGCGGTAGGCGGGTGTCGTGCACTCGAAGCTGTGGGTGACGAGCCGCGTCCCCTCGGCCACCGCCCCCAGGTGCGCGCCGATCTCGGAGGCGCCGGCGGCCTCGGCGATGGCCTCGCGCGCCACGTCGACGGCGGCGGCGAGGACGGCGTCGAGGACAGGGGGCGCGGGCTTCCGTGCGGGGCGGGCGGGTGCGGCAGGGGCCTTCGCGGCGGCCGACTCCGGGACGGCCCCGGCCGAGGCGGTCTCAGCGACGGGGGGCTGCTCCACGGCGGGGGCCGGGGCCTCGGCGGCCGAGGCCGGCTCCGCATCGCGGGAAGCGGCCTCGGCGGTGCCCGTGTCGAACAGGGCGGGCTGGGACGGCTCCACCGCAGTGCCGTCGCCCGATTCGGCTCGGGGGGTGCTCTGCACCGAGGCGATCCAGCGGTCGAACAGTCCGGACATCAGCCCTCCAGGTCGTCTGCGATTGCGCGGAGCACTTCCGCGACGCGACGGGAGTGCCCGGTATCAGGGTACCGCCCGCGGCGCAGGCCGCTCGACGTGTCCTCCAGCATGCGGATGACGTCCTCGATCATGGAGGCGGTCTTCTCCGGGTTGCGGCGGACCCGTGCGGGGGCCTCGACGATGCGGGCCTTGAGCACCTGCTTGCCCTTGCGGCCGTCCACGACGTCGAAGTCCAGGCGGGTGCCGGGGGCCACCTCCGTGCCCGCGGGCAGGGAGGAGCTGTGGAGGAAGATCTGCTCGCCGTCGTCGGCGGTGACGAAGCCGAATCCCTTTCCGGCGTCGAACCACTTCACGCGTCCAGTGGGCATGTGCGTTCCTTTCGTGTGTCTGGTCTGGGTGGGAGGGTCTTGGTGGGTCGGTGATGTGCTCGCCCCGGGGCGGGGGCCTGAGTCCCCGCGGGCGGCCTGCGCTCCGGAATCTCTGAGATCGGCGCTCGCCGCGCTCGGGCTTCCCTGTGCGGATCCCCGCATCTCAGCCGAGGCGGGCCCTCTGTACGGGAGCGGCGCGGGCGGGCGGGGAACGGTCCGAATCATCACTGCGCACTGAGCATCGTCAGGGTGTTCGCCTGCGGGTGATCACCGGACCGCTGCCGGTCGAGTCCGGGGCAGCTCACTCCGCATGGGTGCAGCAGGGCGCTTCGACAGCCGATCGGAGCCGGTCCGGTCGCCTCAGGCCGAGCTTCCCAGGAGGGGCGAGTCTCAGCAGTCCCGCAGCCCGGGCGACATCAGCTCCGTCCGGTCGCTGGGCGGGTGGGTCTCAGGTGATCCGCGTGCGCCTGACGATCTGCATGACGAGGACGATCATCAGGAGGACGAACGCGATCGGGAGGAGGACCAGTCCCGCCCAGGTGAAGACCGGCGAGACGACCACCCCCATGAGGCCCGTCACCACGACGAGCGCGAGGCTGAGGAGGCCGATGCCCGCAAGCACTGCAGCGATCCACCCCGTCACCGCGCCGGGCGGTCTCTGCGCTGCCGAACTTGCGCCTGTCTGCGCGCCGGCCTGTGGTTGGGCTGCTGCTGACATCGGACACCTCCTCCGCGGGTGACGAAACCGGTGTCCGCGCGGCACCGCTGAGCGGTCCGGGGATCACCGGCGTGGGCTGTGGGCACGGCGTGGAACGCCGCGCGCTGATCATTATAGCCCTCCACGGCTGAGCGTGCGGAGGTGAGGGGCGGGCGAGGCTGAGGGAGGTCGCTGTCCACCGCCGCTCGCCCCTCTCCCGCGTAGAATCGGGAGGATGCGCGAAACACTCTCCTTCGTCGCCTGGCTGGCCGCAGCGCCGGCACCCTGGTTCGACCGGATCGCCCGCACCCGCACGGACCTGCTGCGCACCGACGCGCCCGATGCCCGCCGCTTCGCCACCCTCGCCGCCTCACGCGCCGCCGCCGCTGCGGGACTGGAGATGCTCGACGCCGCCGCCCTGCGCATCGTCCATCGCGCCGCCGTCCGGTCCCGCATCGCACCGGACGTACCCCGGGAGCACCTCGCGGACACCGCGACCGGCGCGCCGGGCGCCGCGCCAGGCGAGCCGGGCGCCGGGGGTTCACAGAGGGAACTTCACGCAGTCGCCGAGGGGCACGCAGGAACCACTCGCAGCGAAGCGGGGCCAGCCGCGGAGGCAGCGGCCGAGACAGGGGCGGACCCCCTCGCCCCCGCCCTCACCGCGGCCATCGCGGCCGGGCTGCTCTGGCCCGCCTTCTCGGAGGAGAACGCGGGCGTCACCCAGGCGACCGCAGATGCGTGGCCGCTCACCGCCTCGGCGTACCGGGTGCATCCGGAGGTCGCCGCACTCCTGCCCATGACCGCGGCCGAACGCGCCTCGGCCCTGCCCTGGGAGACCGCGCGGGATCCCCGCCCCCTGCACACCGCGCAGGTGTCCGCACCCCTCCTGGACAATGCGCAGGCGGCCGGAGCGGCGGGTGCCGTGGCGCGGGCGCTGGCGGCCACCGGCGAATTCGCCCGGCACGAGGTCTCCCAGCTGGTCAGCGGCGGCGTCGGCAAACGCGATGCGCAGGTCCTCGCCCGCGCCGTGGGCCTGAGCCCCGCGCGCTTCGCCCTCACCGCGGAGCTCGCCTCCCACCTCGGCTGGCTCGGCGCATCGCCCGATCCCTCCGATCCCCTCTGGCTGCCCACGCCGACCTATGACACCGCCGCCGCGGCACCGCGCGAGGAGGTCTGGGCGCAGCTCGTGTGGGCATGGCTCACCCACCCCGCCGATGTGGTCCACGTCCTCGCCGGCAGCACCCCGGCGGGCGAGCGCGTGCACCTCCTGGGACGCGATGAGCACTCCCGCACCGCTTTCCCCGGCTTCCCCGTCTCTCACCCGCAGATCCTGCTGCTGCGCCGCCTCGTGCTCACCGCACTGCTGGCCACGGACGAGGCCGGAGCCGGAGCCGCAGAGGCGGGCAGAAGCACACGGGTCGGCACTGCACCAGGCGGCACCTCAGAGGCAGCCGGAGCCGCGGAAGCCTCCGGTACCGCATCTGGCAGGGCCGCGACAGCCTCGGGCGAGGGCGTCGAGGAGGATGATCTGCTCGCCCTCCTCACCTTCTCCCACCCGCTGCTGGCGGTGCTGACCTCCGATGAGCTCGCCGAGGTGCTCGACGAGGCCGAATCGTTCGGGCTCACCGCCTCTCCCCTGGGCCGGGCACATGCGCACGCGCTCACTCCTCTGGGCCGCACACTCGCCCGCTGGCTCCGCGACGACCCCGAGGCGCCCCGTGCGGCAGGCCCCCGCGCACCCGCACCGGAGCCTCTTCCGGCGGATGCCGACGAGGCTGCGCCCTCCACCACGACGGCCCCGGCCACTCGCCCCACAGCATCGCAGGCACGGCGACCGGCCTCCGCCGAGGACCGCCACCGCACCGCTTCCGGAACGCGGTCGCAGACCGATGCAGGGACCTCGACCACTCCCCTGCCCGCAGACCTCCTGGCCGCCGTCGCGGCCCTCCTGCCACCGCTGGAGACCACGGTGACGCTCCAGTCCGATCTCACGGCGGTGGCCTCGGGGCCCCTCGAGCACACGGTCCAGACCCGGCTGGAGGCACTGGCCGAGATCGACACCCGCGGGCAGGGCACGGTCTTCCGCGTCACGGACGAGACCATCGCCGCGGCCCTGCGCGCGGGCAGGGACGCGGAGTCCCTTCTCGCCGACCTCGCCGAGCTCTCCTCGACCGGCGTCCCCTCGACGCTCACGCACATGGTCGAATCGCAGGCCTCGCGGCTGACCCGCATCCGGGTCGCCGCGGCGCGCAGCGTCATCGTCGTCGACGACCCCGCGGACCTCGACGTCATCTTCGACGATCCGGCCTCCGTCGCCACCGGCATGCGCAGGCTCTCCCCCACCGTGGCGATCGCTTCCGCACCCGCGGACCGGGTGATGGCGCTCGTGGAGACGGAGGACCGCCCCGTGCTCCGCGCAGACACCGAGAGCCGCGGCACCCGCTCCGACCGGACCGCCGCCCCCGTGCGACCTGAGCCTCCGGTCGTCCGGAGCACGCGCGTACAGCCGCAGGACGCCGAGGCGCACATCGCCCGGCTGCGCGCCAGCCGCACCGCTGCCGCGAGTCGCAGCGGAACCGGGCGCGGTCGCACTGGTCCGGCAGCGGCCGGCACCGGGACGGCTGTGTCAGACGAAGGCGCCCAGCGCAGGGCGGGCCGAGAAGCGGCAGGTGCGGCAGACGCGCGGTCCGTTTCTCGTGAAACGGCCGCTGCGGCACCGGGCACCGCCGGGAATGCGGGGGCGGCCTCGGCGGTTGATGCCGGAGCGGGCCCGGAGGAGGTCCTCGCCGAACTGAGCGAGGCCGCCGCGGTCCGCGCACCGGTCGACCTGGTGGCGGTGAGCTCGGACGGCTCGCTGCGGCGCATCCGGATGGTCCCGGAGGCGGTGCGGGCAGGACGGGTGCTGGGACGCTCCTCGGCGGGGAGCGCGGTGCGGATCGCCGCCTCGCGCATCGTCGAGGTGGAACGAGTGTGAGCCGAGCACGAGGAGGAGCATGAGCATCGAGCCGAGCGTGACCACGGGAGGTCCCCTCATCGTGCAGTCGGACCGGACGGTCCTGCTCGAATCCGACCACCCGGACGCCGCCGAGGCCGCGATCGCCATCGCCCCCTTCGCCCAGCTGTCGAAGACCCCGGAGCACATCCACACCTACACGATCACGCCGCTGGGCCTGTGGAACGCCCGGGCCAGCGGGCACGATGCCGAGGGCGTGGTGGACGTCCTCCTCGACTACGCGAAGCATCCCGTGCCGCACGAGCTCCTGCTCGACATCGTCGACGTCATGGACCGCTGGGGCGTCCTCACACTGGTGCGCTCCCCCGTGCACGGGCTCGTCCTCGAGAGCACGGACGCAGGCCTCCTCACTTCCCTCCTCGAGCAGCCGGACCTCGCCGGCAAGACGGGCACGCGCCTCGACGAAAGCTCCGTCGTGGTCCACCCCTCCGAGCGCGGCGAGCTCAAGCACGTCCTGCTCAAGCTGGGACATCCCGTCGCCGATGCGGCCGGCTATGTGGACGGCGAGGCGCACGCGATCGAGCTCACGGACGGCGACTGGCAGCTGCGCCCGTACCAGACTCGCGCCGTCGACACCTACCTCGCGGGCGAGTCCGGCGTAGTGGTGCTGCCGTGCGGTGCCGGCAAGACCATCGTGGGGGCGGCGGCGATGACGCGGGTGAAGGCGACCACGCTCATCCTCGTGACGAACTCGGTCTCGGCCAAGCAGTGGAAGGCGGAGCTGCTCCGCCGGACCTCGCTCACGGAGGAGGAGATCGGCGAGTACTCCGGCAGCGTCAAGGAGATCCGCCCCGTCACGATCGCCACATATCAGGTGCTCACGACCCGCCGCAAGGGCTCCTACCTGCACCTGGAGCTGCTCGATGCCAGGGACTGGGGCCTCGTGATCTACGACGAGGTGCACCTGCTGCCCGCGCCCGTCTTCCGCCTCACGGCCGGACTGCAGGCCCGGCGGCGGCTGGGGCTGACCGCCACCCTCGTGCGCGAGGACGGCCGCGAGGACGAGGTGTTCTCCCTCATCGGCCCCAAACAGTTCGAGGTGCCGTGGAAGGAGATCGAACAGGCCGGCTTCATCGCCCAGGCCGCGTGCCACGAGGTGCGGGTGCGCCTCGACGCCGGACTGCGGCGGGCCTACGGCAGCGCCGAGGGCGAGGACCGGTACCGGCTCGCCGCGACCGCGGATGCGAAGATCCCGGTCGTGCGCGATCTCGTCGCCGCCCACCCGGAGGCGCAGATCCTCGTGATCGGTCAGTACCTCGATCAGCTCGAGGAGCTCGGCGCGGCGCTCGATGCACCGGTGCTGACGGGGAAGACCCCGGAGCGGGAGCGCGAGGAGCTGTACGCGGGCTTCCGCGCGGGCACCGTCCGGGTGCTCGTGGTCTCGAAGGTGGCGAACTTCTCCGTCGACCTGCCCGAGGCCTCGGTCGCCATCCAGGTGTCCGGCTCCTTCGGCTCGCGACAGGAGGAGGCGCAGCGACTCGGCCGCATCCTGCGCCCCAAATTGCACGCGCAGGCGGCCACGTTCTACACCGTCGTCGCGGCCGAGACGGTGGACGAGCGCTTCGCCGCACACCGCCGCCGCTTCCTCACGGAGCAGGGCTACGCGTACACGATCGAATCACGGTGAGGCGTCTCACCCCTGTCGCGCACGACGCCGTCTCCCCGTCCGGGTTCGTCGAGCCTGTCCCGAGGCCCCGCGCGGAGTCCGCCTGACACAGCCGTTCCCCTCCGCCTACCATGGGAGTGGAATCCGGCGCAGGCGCCGCTTCCGCCGAGGCCCCGGCCGAGCCGCAGCGCTCATCCGGACCGATCGCTTCCGCGCAGAACGGCGCCCGCTCCGGGAGGACGCGCGACGGACACGGGAGGACACGATCATGGCCCAGAACGTCACCGAGAAGCTCATCGCCGCACACCTCGTCGAGGGCGCCATGGAACCGGGCGGTGAGATCGCCCTGACGGTGGACCAGACGCTCACCCAGGACGCCACCGGCACCATGGTCATGCTCGAGCTCGAGGCGATGGGCCTCGACCGCATCAGGACCGAGCTCTCCGTGCAGTACGTCGACCACAATCTGCTGCAGACGGACGAGAAGAACCCGGACGACCACCTGTTCCTCCAGTCGGCGGCACAGCGCTTCGGGCTGTGGTTCTCGAAGGCCGGGAACGGCGTCTCGCACCCCGTGCACCAATCGCGGTTCGGCAGGCCCGGCGCCACGATGATCGGCTCCGACTCCCACACCTGCGCGGCGGGCGCGCTCGGCATGCTCGCGATCGGCGTGGGCGGCCTGGAGGTGGCGATGGCGATGGCCGGCCAGCCCCTCTACGTCACGATGCCCGAGGTCTGGGGCGTCGAGCTCACCGGTGAGCTGCCGGACTGGGTCTCTGCCAAGGACGTCGTCCTGGAGATGCTGCGCCGTCACGGTGTGAAGGGCGGCGTGGGCCGGGTGATCGAGTACCACGGGCCCGGCCTGGCCGGGCTCACGGCGATGGACCGTCATGTCATCGCCAATATGGGTGCGGAGCTCGGCGCGACCACGAGCGTGTTCCCGGCCGACGAGGCAGTCCGGGACTACCTCACCGCCGTCGGACGCCCGGACGCCCACTCGCACCTCGTCGCGGATGAGGGGGCGACCTACGACCTCACGGAGCGCATCGACCTCTCCGCGCTGGTGCCGCTCATCGCCAGGCCGTCCTCGCCGGGCGATGTCGTGCCGGTCGCCGAGGCCGCGGGCGAAGAGGTCTCCCAGGTGGTCATCGGCTCGTCGGCGAACCCCGGACTGCGTGATTTCGCCGTCGTCGCCGAGATGCTCCACGGCAGGCAGAGCGACCCCGGAGTCTCCGTCGACGTCAACCCGACCTCGCGCGAGGTGCTCGCCGACCTCATCTCCGGCGGCTGGCTCACCTCGCTCGTCGCGGCCGGCGCGCGCATCCACCAGTCCGGCTGCATGGGCTGCATCGGCATGGGGCAGGCGCCGGCGAGCGGGCGCAACTCGCTGCGCACCATGCCGCGCAACTTCCCCGGACGCTCCGGCACGGAGGAGGACGCCGTATGGCTGTGCTCGCCGGAGACCGCGGCAGCCGCAGCCCTGACCGGTCGGATCACGGACCCGCGCACCCTCACCGAATCGCACGGGATGCCCTATCCCAGGCCCGCCATGCCCGAGCGCTTCAGCGCCTTCGACGGCATGCTGCTCGCGCCCCTCGACCCGGACCGGGCGGCAGAGGTCGAGCTCGTGAAGGGACCCAACATCGCCTCGCTGCCTTCCTTCGAGCCGCTCGAGGACCGGCTGGACGTCCCCGCCCTGCTCGTCATGGGCGACGACGTGTCGACGGACGAGATCATGCCCGCCGGCTCACGCGTGCTGCCGTACCGCAGCAACATCCCCCGCATCGCGGACTTCAGCTTCGTCCGGATCGACCCGAGCTATCCCGAGCGGGCGAAGGAGACCCCGGGCGGCCATGTCGTGGTCGCCGGCGAGAACTACGGGCAGGGCTCCTCCCGCGAGCACGCCGTCATCGCCCCGCGCCACCTCGGTCTGCGTGCGGTCATCGCGAAGTCCTTCGCACGGATTCACTGGCAGAATCTCGCGAACTTCGGCGTCCTCCCCCTCGAGTTCGAGGACCCCGGCGACTGCGACGCGGTCAAGCAGGGCGACGAGGTCGTCCTCGAGGGCATCCGCGAGGCGCTCACCGGCGGGCACACTCTCATCGCCCGCATCGGCGGACGCACTGTGACGCTGCGCCACCGGCTCTCGGACCGCCAGGTCGAGATGGTGCTCGCCGGGGGCCGCATCCCGCTCACCGCGCAGTCCGTCTGAACCCGACCCGCCGAGTGAGCGGTTCCTGTCGGTTTCAGACGGGTGAATCCTGCAGAAACCGCTCACCCGGCGAGACCGCAGGGCGAGGCCGCGAGGCGGGCCCATTCCTCGTGTGCGGAAGGACACAGCCGCAATGTGACGGTCCGTGGCAGGCCTGTCGCAGGAGGGCACCGTGCTGATTAGCGTGGCCCCTGCTTCGACAGACTTCCCTGCGGCGCGCGATCCGCGACCGCAGGCCCCGCACACGAGGAGACCTCATGTCAGTTTCGCTCCCCACCTCTCCGCGACGCCTCCGCCGCGGGCTCGCGGTCGTCGCCGGGCTGACCGCGCTCTCGCTGACCTCCGGCTGCTCCGTGTTCGGCGGCGGTGACGCCGCGGACGACGATGTGATTCGGATCGGCGTCACCACGCCCAACGAGACGCACCGCCTGCTGGCCCAGATCGCCACGGACGAGCTGGGCCACGAGGTCGAGATCGTGAGCTTCGACGACTACAACCAGCCCAACCCCGCGCTGAAGAACGGCGACCTGGACGCCAACTGGTTCCAGCACATCGCCTACCTCGCCAACTACAACGTCGCGAACGACGACGACCTCACCATGATCGGGTCGACGGAGATCATCCCGCTGCCCCTGTACTCGGAGGTCTACGACTCCGTCGAGGACTTCCAGCCGGGCGATGAGGTCGCCATCGCCAATGACGAGATCAACCAGGCCCGCGGCATCAACGTGCTCGTCGCCGCCGGGCTCGTCACCCTGAAGAACGATGTGCCGGAGCCGCGTCCTGCGGACATCGACGAGGAGGCCTCCACCGTGACGGTCCACCCCGTCGACGCCGCGCAGACGGTGAACGCGCTGCAGTCGGTCCAGGGCTCGATCATCAACAACGGCTTCGCCGCGGACGCACAGCTCGACCCCAATTCCGCGCTCACCGCGGACGACCCCGAGGACCCGGGCGCCTTCCCCTTCGTCAACGGCTTCGTGGTGCGCGCGGAGGACCGCGATGATCAGGTGCTCCAGGACATCGCCGCGCTCTACCACGACGAGCGCGTGCTCGCCTCCGCGGACGAGCTCTCCGAGGGCACCTCCGTCCCCACGCAGGCCGACCGCACCCAGATCGATGACGCCCTCGCCGAGTACGAGGACTTCCTGCGCGAGACGGCCGAGGACGCGGACGCGTGAGCTCCGATCATCTGATCGAGTTCAAGGAGGTCACCCGCACCTTCGGGAGCGGGGAGAGGGCGGTGACCGCGGTCGACAGGGTCTCCCTGCACGTGGACCGCGGCGAGGTCTTCGGCATCATCGGCTTCTCCGGCGCGGGCAAATCCACGCTCATCCGCATGATCAACGGCCTCGAGAAGCCCACCTCGGGCTCCGTGACCGTGCTGGGACAGGAGATCTCGGCCATGCGGGAATCGCGGCTGCCCAAGGTGCGCTCGCGGATCGGCATGGTGTTCCAGCAGTTCAACCTCTTCCACTCGCGCACGGTCTCCGGCAATGTCGCGTACCCGCTCAAGGTCGCCGGCTGGTCGAAGGCCCGCCGGCGCGAGCGGGTCGCGGAGCTCCTCGAGTTCGTGGGCCTGGCAGAGAAGGCCGGGCAGCACCCCGAGGAGCTCTCCGGCGGCCAGAAGCAGCGCGTCGGCATCGCCCGCGCCCTGGCCGCGGAACCCGACATCCTGCTGGCGGACGAGTCCACCTCGGCACTGGACCCCAACACCACCGGCGAGGTGCTCCGCCTGCTGCGGCGCGCCAATGAGGAGTTCGGCATCACGATCGTCGCGATCACGCACGAGATGGAGGTCATTCGGGCCATCGCGGACCGCGTGGCCGTGATGGACCGCGGCCGCATCGTGGAGACCGGCCGCGTCTACGACATCTTCTCCAATCCCCGTGAGAGCGCCGAGGCCGGCTTCGTCGAATCCGCCCTCAAGGACCGGCCCAGCGCCGAGGACGTCCAGCGCATCCGCGAGACGGTGGGCGGCAGGCTGGTCACGGTGTCGCTGCAGGACTCGGGCGCCGTCAGCACCGTGCTGGGCAGCGCGAGCGCGCACGGGGTCACGTTCGAGATCGTCCACGGAGGCATGAACACCACCAAGAACGCGTCCTACGGCCTCCTCACGGTGGCCGTGGACGGCGCGGACGCCGCCGTCGACGCATTCATCGCAGAGCTCTCGTCGGCCGGCCGGGTGCAGGAGGTGCACGGATGATCGAGACGTACAGGGACCTCGACTGGTCCTACTACGGCCCCGAGCTCCTCGGGGCGATCGGCGACACCATCTACATGGTGGCCTGGGCCTTCGTGTTCGGAGGGATCATCGGCCTGGTGATCGGGCTCGCGCTCTACACCACGCGGGCCGGGGGCCTGCTGGCCAACCGCCCCGTCTGGCTGCTCACGAACTTCGTGGTCAACCTCATCCGCCCCATCCCGTTCGTCATCCTCATCGCCGCGCTGCAGCCGGTCACCATCGCGGTCATCGGCAGCGGGATCGGGAACGACGCGGTCGTGTTCGTGATGATCTGGGCCTCGACCTTCGCGATCGCCCGCATCGTGGAGCAGAACCTCGTCTCCATCGACCCCGGGGTCATCGAGGCCGCCCGCGCCATGGGAGCCTCGCGCACCCGGATCATCCTCACGGTGATGCTGCCCGAGGCGCTGGGACCGCTCATCCTCGGCTACACCTTCGTCATCATCGCGCTCACGGACATGTCCGCGCTGGCCGGCATCATCGGCGGCGGCGGGATCGGAAACTTCGCGATCGTCGAGGGCTACAACCGCTTCCGTCCGGAGGTCACCTGGCTCGCCGTGGCCGTCGTCATCGTCTTCGTCCAGTCCCTGCAGATGGTGGGCAACTGGGCCGCGAAGAAGGTGTTGCGGAGGTAGCGCGAGAGGCGCATCCCCACGTCCCCACCCCTTGTGCCGCTGGACACTCCGATACGTCGGAGCGTCCAGCGGCACAAGGGGTGGGATGCTTCGCCGGCTCACGCATCTGTGGGTGTGAGCTGTGCCTGTGCGGCGGCCGCGTGCTCGGGATCGCCCGTCGTGAGCGCGTACTCGGCATAGCTCAGCGGCCCAGCGGAGAGGAGGGCCTCGCACCGCTCCCCCAGGCGCCGCGGCACCCGCCCGGTGAGCTCCGCATAGGCCTCGACCGCCAGCCGGAAGGCCTCCGGGCCGGAGAGCATGTGGTGGTACATGAAGTCGACGGCGGGATCGCCCACCTTCGCGGTGGTCCAGTCGAGCACGGAGCGGACTTCGCCGTCGGAATCCAGCAGGAGGTGCGCCGGGTAGAGCTCGCCGTGGGTGAGGGCGGTGAACTCCGGCCACAGCCCGTCATCGTCGAGCCAGACCTCCCAGCTCGCGCGCAGCCCATCGCTGATCGCGAACGCCGCCGAGGCCCGCTCGAGGCGCGCACGCCACTCCGCGCGCTCCTCGTCCGCGGTCCGGACCGAGACTCCCGCCGCCCTCGCGTCCTCGGCGCCGATCCCGTGGAGGTGCGCGATGAGCCGGCCGAACGAGCGCGCATAGTGCGGGTCCTCCCGGTCGAAGTGCCACTGGGGCTCTCCGTCCGTGCTGAGCGTGAGACCGGGCTCGCCCGGCAGCCGCGGATAGGCGATGAGGTCCGGCCCGCTGATGCGCCAGTCCGGCACGGCGGCGGGCAGCCGGTCCCGCACCAGCCCGAGGATCCGCGCCTCGTCCGCGACCTTCTCGGAGACGTCCGCCCGGCGCGGGATCCGCAGGACCCATTCCGTCCCATCCTCCGCCGAGGCGAAGGCGACGCGGTAGTCGAGGCCCGCCTCGACGGTCCTCATGGTCTCCGCGTCCACGTCGAGTCCGTGGGCGGCGGCGCGTTCGGCGATCTCGGCCCGCAGGGCGGAATCGGGGGCAGTCATGCGATCACTCTCCTCGGGCGCTGGTGTCCGGAGCGCTGAGTCCGGACGATGGTGCCTGGGCGCTGGTGTCCGGACGATGGTGTCCGGGATGCACTCAATGGTGGCAGATGCACTCATCCGCCACACCCTGCGCACCGCCAGCCACCCCAAACACCACAGGTTGCCACCCAAAGTGCCGCTGGACGCCCCGACATATGGGCGCGTCCAGCGGCACTTTGGGTGGCGAGCGAGTTGTGGTGCGAGGCCGACGGCGCGGGGCCGCTGCTACACGGAGACGCTGCGCACCCGCGCCGCGTCAGCGCCCGAGGCAGGCTCGCCTTCCCCCTGAGCCCAAGCCTCGGCGGCATCCTCCACTCCGCCGCCCGAGGCGCCACCCGCCTCGGCCACGCCGCCCGTCCCCGCCTCGGCCACGCCGCCCGTCCCCGCCTCGACCACGCCGCCCGTCCCCGCCTCGGCCGTGCTGTCCGCCCCTGCCTCGGCTTCGCCCTCCGTCCCTGCCCGCACGGCGGCGAGCGAGAGCGGACCGGTCGCGGGATCGGAGAGGACGACGGCCCGCTGGATGCGGCGCTCCTGGCGCACCTCGCCCCACTTGATGAACACGACGCCGGCCAGGATCCCCAGTCCGCCGTACATCTGGATGTGGGTGGGCAGCTCCGCGATGAGCAGCCACGCCACGATGACGGAGAAGGGCACCTCGGTGAGGTTGACGAACGCGCCGACGGTGGCACCCACGAGCCGCAGGCCCCAGATGCCGAACACGTAGGCACCGGCCGTGAACAGCACGATCTGCGTGAGCGGCACCATCCAGGACACGGACACCGCGCCCATCTGCACGGGTGCCGCCGAGAAGTCCGCGGGCAGCACGCCCAGCAGGATGATGAGGGCCATGACCACGGTCCCCACCGCCATGCCCAGGCCGGTGAGCGCGACGGGCGGGATGCCGGAATCGGCCTTGGCGGAGACGAGGAAGTAGCTGGAGAGGCACACCGCCGCACCCATCGCGAAGAGCACGCCCGTGACCGAGATGTGGCTGGAGGAGGGATCCAGGATGAGCATGAGGCCCAGGAGCGAGAGCGCCATGCCGATGAACGTCACGGTCGCGGGCCGGATGCGCGTCGTCGCCCACAGCCAGAACACGATCAGCAACGGCGAGGTCATCTCCAGCAGCAGGGCCACGGCGACGGTGAGCTCCTGCACCGCGAGGAAGTACAGCAGCTGCACGCCCACCATCGAGACGATGCCGTAGGTGACGACCATGCGCCAGGACCGCACCACCTCGCCCCAGCGGCCGCGCAGCGTCACGAGCGTGGGGATGAGCAGGATGAGCGCACTGCCGGCGAGCCGCACGAGCACGACCGCGCCGGGCGACCAGCCCGACGCGTACATGGTCTTCGCAATGGGCCCCGAGACCGCGAAGAAGAACGCCGACAGCAGCATGAAGCCGAATCCGATCAGGGTGCGGTTCATTCCCAGGACCTCCTCGAGAGTGCGTGAGGACCCGCGGCCGCCGGCTCACGGCCCCCACCGCGCGCCGGGGCGCCGGTCGCAGCACCCGCACTCCGCAGGAAGCAGGGGCGCTGCGGGCGCAGGTCGGACCGGGCAGGAGGCTGCAGGGTGGGGTCGAGGCGGACGGGAGTCCTTCTCCGGCCGCGGAACAGCGGCGCACGATCCATGAGACACGAGCACGGAGTCATGAGTCAAGGTGCCGATGGTCCTTACATGTGCGAGACTCACCACATGCAGATCTCCACGCACAACAGGTCCGTTCTCGGGATGCTCACCGAGCTCGCGAACTCGCACCTCGAGGAGGAGACGATCGGGAACTCCGCAGACGTCCGCGACCTCGCCCGGCGCCACTCCTTCTCACCCCCGCTGCACGCGGACGAGGCGGACGCCGAGGCCCTCCGCATCCTGCGCGAGGACATGCGCACGGCGCTCCTGGAGGAGAAGGGGGAGGAGCGCGCGCGACGCACGGCCGCCTTCGTCAACGAGCTCTACCGGCGGACGCGCACGCTGCCCGAACTGCAGAAGCACGGCGAATGGGACTGGCACCTGCACGCGGTGCCCAATGAGGCGGCCCTCTCCGTGCGCGTGGCCGCGGACATCGCCGTGGCGCTCACCGACCTCATCGTCGACGGCGAACTCAGCCGCATCGGCACATGCGCAGCACCCGGCTGCGGAGGGGTCTTCATCGACTTCTCCCGCAACAGGTCGAAGCGCTTCTGCGACCGCGGGAACTGCGCGAACCGCACACACGTCGCCGCGTATCGCGCCCGCCTGTCGCAGGACTGAACCAGCCCCGCCCACCGCGCGCCCAGCCCGCGGCCACTCCGCACACAGCCGGAACTCAGAACCGACAGACCCTGGATGAAATGTGACGTACGCAACAATCATATTCAGCCTTATTCCAGGAAACATCCAGACTGCGGGTTCAGACTGACGTTATGAGTACACAGAACCCCCTCTCCCAGGAACCCGACACCGAGGCAACCCTGCTTGTCGTCGACGACGAGCCCAACATCCGCGAGCTGCTGTCCACGAGCCTGCGCTTCGCCGGCTTCGACGTCCTCTCCGCCGCGAACGGCACGGACGCGCTGAAGATCGCGGAGCAGAAGGAGCCGGACCTCCTCGTCCTCGATGTGATGCTCCCGGACATGGACGGCTTCGCCGTGACCCGGCGCCTGCGCCAGATGGGCAAGCACATCCCCGTCGTCTTCCTCACGGCCCGGGACGACACCTCGGACAAGATCACCGGCCTCACGGTGGGCGGCGACGACTACGTCACGAAGCCCTTCAGCCTCGAGGAGGTCGTGGCCCGCATCCGCGCCGTCCTGCGCCGCACCCACAGCCTCGAGGAGGAGGAGAGCGCGGTCATCGAGGTGGGCGAGCTCGAGCTCGACGACGACACCCACGAGGTGCGCCGCGGAGGCATCCTCATCGACCTCTCCCCCACCGAGTTCAAGCTCCTCCGCTACCTCATGCTCAACGCCAACCGCGTGCTGTCGAAGTCGCAGATCCTCGACCACGTCTGGGAGTACGACTTCGGCGGGGACACCGGGATCGTGGAGTCCTACATCTCCTACCTGCGCCGCAAGATCGACGTCGCCCCCACGACGGACGAGGCCGGCACGCCCATCGAACTGGAGTGGAAGCCCATGATCCAGACCAAGCGCGGTGTGGGCTACATGCTCCGCACGCCGGAGAGCAAGTGACGCGGAGCCGGCTCGGACCGGCTCCCCTCCCGCGAGTGCACGAGCCCGGGAACGCACCCGGGCCTCGGCACAGGCGGTCGGACGGAACCCAGCGATCAGGGAGCACCCCGCAGACGTGAGCAGGCACACCCGACGACGCCGGAGAGTGATCTGGGACGAATGGTCGCTCACCGCCAAGCTGCTGACGATCATGATGACGCTCATGCTCATCGTGATGTCAGGGACCAGCGCCTGGGTGCTGGAGAACCTCCGCTCCAGCCTCATCGAGCGCACCGACGCCCGCCTCATCCAGGCCTCCGACGCACTGGCCATCCAGGCCGCGGCGAGCGTCTCCCCGGAGGAGGACCTCTCCGACGGCGCCGTCGGCTCCCCCGCGGAGGACTCCCTGCGCCAGCTGCTCCCCGAGTCCTACTACGTGCAGTTCTACGACGCCGCCGGTGAGAGGCTCTTCCCTCCCGTCGCTCCGGGCACCGACAACACCCCGCACCTGCCCTCGATCAACGAGGACACCGTCACCGCGATGCAGGGCACCCCCTTCACCACGGACGGGACGTCCTCGAAATGGCGGGTCCGCGTGCTGCGGGTGACGGACTCACCGCTCCTCGTCGCGATCGCGGTGCCGTTCGAGCAGGACATCGACACCGTGAGCGAGCGGGCGCGCAACACCATCCTCGGCATCGGCATGCTGGCGCTGGCCCTCGTGGCGGGCGTGGGCTACTTCGCGATCACCAACACGTTCCGGCCGCTCAAGGACATCGAGTCGACGGCCTCCAAGATCGCGGCCGGCGATCTGTCCCAGCGCGTCACTCCGTATCCGGACAACACGGAGCTGGGCAGGCTCTCCGCAGCGCTCAACACCATGCTCGGCCACATCGAGGACTCCTTCGACGGCCGCACGCGTTCGGAGAAGCGCATCCGCCAGTTCGTCTCCGATGCCTCCCACGAGCTGCGCACGCCCCTCGTCACGATCCGCGGCTACGCCGAGCTCTACCGGCAGGGCGCGATCACGGACCCCGAACAGGTGCGGCAGGCGATGGACCGGATCGAGGCCGAGGCCAAGCGCATGGGCGTGCTCGTCGAGGACCTCGTCGTGCTGGCCCGGCTGGACGAGCGCAGGCCCGCCGAGATCGGGCCCGTCGACATCGGGGGCATCGTGCGCGATGCCGCCGCCGATGCCGTGGCTCAGGCCCCGGACCGCGACATCAGCCTCGTGGGCCTGGACGGCGGCGATGCGCAGGAGACGCCCTCGGTGCTCGGCTCCGAATCGCGCCTGCGCCAGGTCATCGTCAACCTCTCCGGCAACGCGATCCGGCACACGCCGGACGGCACGGCGGTGGAGTTCGCCGTGGGCGTCCTTCCCCCCGCAGGCGGCGGGGCACCGGGCGAACCGGCGACCGGCGCCTCGGCCGGGTCCTCCTCCGAACCGGGCAGAGGCGGCCGACAGGCGGGCAGGAACGGCGGCCGAGGCGGCGGGCGGGCCACCGGCAGGCTGCCCCGCCTGTTGCAGGGCGGCTCGCACGGCGGTTCGCAGGCCGATGCCGGCGTTCCCGGGGGAGGTCCCAGCGGCGCCTTCGCAGTGGGCCAGACCGGCTCCGCGCCGACCGGCCCGGCCTGGACGAGCGCGGGGACGGCGGGCCCGGATCAGTCCGGCCGGGGTTCGGCGGACCCCGCAGGGACCGCACAGCCCGCCCCCGTGCAGGCGCAGATGACGAACTCCAATCCCTTCGTCACCGGCCCGCTCGAACTCGGGGAGGATCTCTCCGGCTTCCCCTACGGCCGCGTCCGCTTCGAGGTCCGCGATCACGGCGAAGGAATCGAGCCCGACCAGGCGCACCGGATCTTCGAGCGCTTCTACCGCCTCGACGCCTCGCGCACGCGGGACACCGGCGGTTCCGGCCTGGGGCTCTCGATCGTCAAGGCGATCGTCGAGAACCACTCGGGCACCATCTCCGTCCATCCGACCCCCGGGGGCGGCGCGACCTTCCGCGTCGACCTCCCCGTCCCCGGCGCGGACTCCGTCCGGCGCCCCATCACCCCCACCTCCGGTTCCTGAGACCACCGAACCCACACAGTAAGGAACAGCCATGACTCAGCCTCCCGATCTCCCCCGCTCCACCGGTCGGCACGCGAACGGGTCCCGGCAGACGTTCCCCGCCCCGAGCACGCCCCCGCCGCACGAGGACGGAACAGGGGCGGCGGAAGGGACCTCGCCCGCAGCCGCGGGCTCCGCAGGGGGTTCCGGCTCCGCAGGCAGCCCAAGTTCCGCGGGCGGCCCTGTCCCTTCGGGGAGCCCGGGGTCGACGGACCGCGGAGAGCCGGGCTTCTCCGCCGGCACCTCGCCGAGGCCGGCCCCGGACACCGGGCAGCCCACCCGGGTGAGCCCTCAGATCGGCTCCGATGCAGCCGTGCCTCCGCCTCCGTCCGGGACTCCCGCAACCGGTTCCGTGCCGGCAGTCCCACCCCCGGGCGCGTACGGTGCCCGTCCGCCCCACGGCGCGCCCGCTCAGGGCTCCGCACCGGAGGGCGCCGCGCAGGGCTCCCACGCCGCTGCCCCCCATGAGTGGCAGCGCGCCCGCCCCGGAGCCTCGGCAGCTGAGGGCACAGCCCCTCACGGAGCCGGGTCCGCAAGCGCACCGCTTCCGGTCACAGGCCCGCAGGGTTCGGGCACATCCAATGCAGGCGCCCACGGCCCCGGAGGACCCGCCCACGGCCCCGGAGGCCCCGGTCACGGCACCGGCATTCCCGTTCCCGGTGGCCCCGGTCCCGGCGACTCAGGTCCGCACAGCGCCGCCCACGGCGCCCATGCTCACCACGACCAGCAGCACGACGGGGCGCCCGGCGGACCGCGACGCCGCAGAGGACCCGGCTGGGGCGGCGTCATCGGCATCGCGGCGGTGGCCGCCCTCCTCGGAGGCGTCCTGGGCGGTGGCGGCGCCCTCCTCGCCGGAGGCCTCGAGCTGCCGGGCACCTCGCAGGCCCAGGAAGACGGGGGCGACGGTGAGCCCTCGACCAGCCAGCCGCTGGAACAGACCACGGAGACGCCCGACTGGGCGGGCATCTCGGACGCGGTCTCGCCTGGCGTGGCCGCGATCCAGGTGGGCGTGAACGGCGAGATCTCCGGCCTCGGCTCCGGTTTCGTCTACGACGAGTCCGGGCACATCGTCACCAACAACCACGTCGTCGCTCCCGCGGACACGGACGGCGGCGAGATCCAGGTGGTGTTCGGCGACGGCAGCACGATCGATGCCCGCCTCGTGGGCCGCGATCCGGAAACGGATGTCGCCGTCCTGGAGCTGGAGACCGTGCCGGAGGATCTCACGGTCCTCGAGCGCGGCGCCGCGAGCAGCCTCCGCGTGGGCGATCCGGTCATGGCGCTGGGCAATCCCCTCGGCCTGGCCGACACCGTCACGACGGGCATCGTCTCCGCCCTTGACCGGCCCGTGACCACGCAGAACATCGGTGATGTGAGCGAACAGGAGATCGCCACGACCATCACGAGCGCAATCCAGACCGATGCCGCCATCAACCCCGGCAACTCCGGCGGGCCGCTCGTGGACGGCAACGGCCGGCTCGTGGGCATCAACTCCTCCGCCGCGACCATGAGCGCGCCCGGCTCCGAGGACCAGGGAGGCTCGATCGGCATCGGCTTCGCGATCCCCGTGGAGCAGGCGGTGAGCATCGCGGATCAGCTCATCAGCACGGGTGAGGCCCGGCACCCGTTCCTCGGCGTGACGATGCAGGACTCCCAGGTCGAGGTGGGCGGCATCGCCCACGGTTCCGCGCAGGTCCAGGAGGTGGAGTCCGGCACCCCCGCGGAGCAGGCCGGGCTCCAGCCCGGCGACGAGATCATCGCGGTGGGCGACAAGCCGGTGAACTCCGGCGTCTCGATGCAGGCGCTCGTGCGCTCGGCAGCACCCGGGGACACCGTGGAGGTCACGGTGGTGCGGGGCGGCTCGGAGGAGAAGCTCTCGGTCACGCTCGCCGCACGCTGAGCCCGACGCTGAGCCGCTCGGCGGTTCCCGCTCAGCGGCTGCGGGCCGAGGTCACAGGCGGCTTCCGCGCAGACCCCGCGATGTGCACATCTGCCCTGTGGACGGACGATCGCCGTCCACAGGGCGGAGGCGCCTCTGGTGCAGGCGCACCGTGCAGGGCAGGGTGGGCTCACCCGCACCCACCTCGAGGAGGCAGCCGTGTCCCTGTTCGAAGTCGACTCCGACCGTGTCCTGACCACCGCCGCGCACGCCGCAGTCACAGCCGGCGAGCTGAGCGCCCAGTCCGATGCGCTCATGGCACAGCTGCGCTCCCTCGCCGACTCCTGGAAAGGTGCGGCGGCACAGGGCTTCCAATCCGTCGCCGAGGAGTGGGCAGGGGTCAACCGGCACGTGCAGGACTCGCTGCGGTCCATCAACGAGGCCCTGCGCGCCGCCGGCCTGCAGTACGAGGAGGTCGAGGCCGCCAACACCCGGCTCTTCAACCCCTGAGCGGCCGGCCGGTCCCGTTCGCTCCGCATCCGCCGAGCACCCGTCGCGCATCCCCGCCTCGTGCCCGTCGGCGACTCCCGCTCCGCCCCTGCCGCGTGCCTCCCGCCACCGGCCCGGCACGCCCCGTCCCGCGCCGTTCCGCTCCCCGTCCACGGCGGAAAATCTCAGCGTCACGCAGTAGGGTTGACGGGGAGAAGCTGACGCGGTGCCAGCTGTGCGCTTCCACGACGACACAGCTCATCGCGCGAGCGGTGGTGCGGAGAACGGAGCAGTAGAAGGAATGAGCATGTTCCAGCGACTGAAGACCATCTTCGGGGCGAAGGCGGACAAGGCCCTCGACAAGATGGAGAACCCCAACGAGACCCTCGACTACTCCTACAAGAAGCAGCTCGAGCTGCTCCAGAAGGTGCGCCGCGGCGTTGCGGACGTCGCCACGAGCCGCAAGCGCCTCGAGCTCCAGATGAACCAGCTCACCCAGCAGCAGGAGAAGCTGCAGGGTCAGGCGCAGAAGGCGATGGAGATCGGCCGCGAGGACCTCGCCCGCGAAGCGCTCACGCGCCGCTCCGGGCTGGGCGGGCAGCTCAGCGATCTGCAGGCCCAGCACGAGAACCTGCAGGCGGAGGAGCAGAAGCTCACGATGGCCTCGCAGCGCCTCCAGGCGAAGGTGGACTCGTTCCGCACCCGCAAGGAGACCCTCAAGGCCACGTACAACGCCGCCGAAGCCCAGACCAAGATCGGCGAGGCCTTCACCGGCATCTCCGAGGAGTTCGGCGACGTCAACATGGCCATCCAGCGCGCCGAGGACAAGACGCACGAGCTGCAGGCCCGCGCCGGCGCCGTGGACGAGCTGCTGGCCTCGGGCGCGCTCGACGATGTGACGGGCACCCCGCGCGATGACATCGCCGCTCAGCTCGAGTCCCTCTCCGCCGATCAGGACGTCGAACTGGAGCTGCAGCGCATGCGCCAGTCGCTGCCCGGCGGGTCCGCTGGCGGCCCGCGCGCGGCGCTCGAGGCGGAGGATGCGGAGACCTCACCGGAGACGCAGACCGGCCAGGGAGGCGGTCAGGCATGATCATCCGCATCCTGGGCGAGGGCCAGTTCGACCTCACCGACGCCAGCGCCTCCGATCTGCAGAAGTTCGACGACGAGGTGGAGCAGGCGTTCGAGTCCGGCGACGAGACCGCGGTGCACTCGGCGCTCTCCCGCCTGCACGAATTCATCGTCACGGCGGGCGCGCCTGTGCCCGACGACTTCCTGGGCGGCTCCGATGTCGTGGTCCCCGGTGAGGACGCGACCATCGCAGAGATCAGGGAGATGCTCTCCGGCGAGGGCTTCGTCCCCAACGGAGGCTGATCCTCTCCCGCGGGCCCGGACTCCAGCGGTCCGTGCCCGCGGGACGCAGACACCCTCCGCGCCGACCGCGCGGAGCACATGAGCCGCAGGCCCCCGGGCCGCGGCACCGGACCGCTGCCGGAAGGAGCGCACATGGCCCGTTCGCGATTCGCCAAGGACGCAGGACTCTCGTTCCGCATGGGCCTGACGATGTTCCTCAACGGGCTCATCTACGTGGTGCTCATCCTGGGCATCTGGTGGGCGTTCGGGGGCAGCTCGGGCGGAGTCGTCGTCGCGGTCCTGCTCTCCGCGGGCATCTTCTGGTTCCAGTGGTACTTCTCCGACTCGGTGGCGATGCGCGCCATGGGTGCTCGCGTCGTCACTCCCGAACAGGCTCCGGAGCTGCACTCCCTCGTCGACCGCCTGTGCCAGCAGGCGGACATGCCCAAGCCGAGGGTCGCGTTCGCCGACACCCGGGTGCCCAATGCCTTCGCCACCGGACGGTCGCCCCAGCATTCCGTGGTGTGCGTGACGCGCGGCCTGCTGGACCGGCTTGAGCCCAAGGAGGTCGAGGCGGTCCTCGCCCACGAGCTCTCGCACGTGGCCCACCGCGATGTCACGGTCATGACCGTCGCCGGGGTCACCGGCGTCGTCGCGAGCCTCATGATGCGCACGTTCCTCTACACCGGGGGCGGCAGGAGCAACAACAACAACGGTCTCCCGGTGCAGCTGGTCCTCATGCTCGTGGGCGTGGTCGTCTACGCGCTCAGCTTCTTCCTCATCCGAGTGCTCTCCCGCTACCGCGAGCTGGCCGCCGACCGCGCCGCCGCCCTGCTCACGGGCAGCCCCTCGACCCTGGCCGCGGCACTCGTGAAGATCAGCGACTCCGCCTCGCAGCTGCCCAAGCAGGATCTGCGCAGCAGCGCGGGCGCGGCGCACCTGGCCTTCTTCGAGTTCGGCAGCCTGTTCTCGACCCACCCGAGCCTGGACAAGCGCCTCGCCCAGCTGGACCGGATCAGCCGGCAGCTCTCCAGCGAGTACTGATTCCTTCCACCCCTCCGGCACAAGGACGCACACGCACATGGGATTCCTCGACGCGATCTTCGCCCGCTCCAAGCCCAAGGAGCCCAACCTCGACGACCTCTTCGCCGTGCCCCCGGCCGCGCTCACGCTCGAGGCCCGCACGGGACTCCGACCCACCGGTGTGGGAGCGGTCGCGTTCCGCGAGGTGGAGGGCGGCGCGTTCGACCGCGCGGAGGAGGAGGCCAGGGCGCTCATCTCCGCCGATCCCAATACGGACGTCTCCCAGGTCAACGACGGGTTCGGCTACACGTGGCAGGTGGTGAGTCAGGACGTCCCCAGCGCACCGGACCTCGTCACGAGCCTCCACGCGGTCAATGCGGCGCTCGAGGCGCAGGGCTTCGGCCCCATGCTGCTGTGCTCCGTGGTCTACTTCCGCGCGGAGTCCTCGCCCCGCACGCTCGCGCTCGTGTACCTGTACAAGCGCGGGACGTTCTACCCCTTCGTGCAGGCGGGCCAGCACAGGCGCGATGAGGCCTTCGAGCTGCAGATGCGCGGGATCCTCGACGAGGACCTGCCGGTGGAGAAGGAGCTCTCCAAGTGGTCCCCGCTCTGGGACGCCCCCGGCATGGACCGGTGAGCGGCCGCCGCTGAGCGGAGCCGGGGGCATCCCCGCTGCATGGAGTCGCCGAGCGGAACCGTCCCCGGCGGAACCGCTGCCGAGGCGGGAGGCGCCTGCGGTCCCGGTGCCGGAAGATCCGCCCGCAACCGCCGCGACCGCCTAGGCTCGGTGCATGGAGATGACGCACAGGGCACCCCCGGTCCTCGCCTGGCTGCTGCTCTGCACCGCTCTCGCACAGGCGGCGGTGCCCCTCGTGCCCGCGCTAGGCCCGGGCGCGATGCCGAACGAATCGACCACCCCGCTGCTCATCACCCCGGCCGGGTGGACCTTCTCGATCTGGGGGCTGATCTACGCGCTGACGCTGGCGCTGGCCATCATCGTCCTCGTGCGCGGTCTCCGCGGGCAGGCTTCTCACGGGCCGGGAGCAAGGGAGCACCTGGGCAGTGCGCGGTCCGAGGAGATGCGGCTCCAGTCGCGCCTGCTGGCGGACCTGGTGATCGCCTGCGCGGGTGCCGCTGTGTGGATCGGATTCTCAGCGGCGGAGTGGAACTGGGCCACCTCTCTCGTACTTACGGTCATGGCCGCCGTTCTCATCGATGCCGTGCGCCTCGCTGCCGCGCCCCTGCTCGGCACGCCGCGCATGCTCCTGCGCGCCACTGTGGGGATGTACGCGGGCTGGGCCACCGCGGCCGCCGCACAGAACTGGGCTTCGGACCTGGGGGCGGGCATTGCGGACCCGCAGGCGGCTCCCTGGCAGACCGCGGTCCTCATCCTCGGCGCTCTGGTGGGCGTCCTCGTCACCGCACGCTGGGGTGCGCAGCTGCCGCTGTATCCGCTCACCCTCGGCTGGGCCCTCGTCGGCATCTGCGCGAACGGGCGGGGCTCCGCCTCCGTCCTCATCACCGCGATCGCCGGGCTGGTCGTCGTGGCGGCCGCATACGCATGGTCGGTGCACCGACTGCATCGGTGAAGGAGCGGGGCGCTCTCAGGCGCGGGTGGCGACAGTGAAGACCTCGCCTGCGGCGTCCACGACGTCCCCGGGACGGATCTTGGCACCGCGGCGGGTCTCCACCGCATCGTTGACGAGGACCGCTTCCGCCGCGAGCATGTCCTTCGCCTCGGCGCCCGTGCCTGCGATGCCGTGCAGCTTGAGCAGCTGGCCCAGCGTGATCGCCTCATCGCGGATCTCGACGGTCTCGATGCCCTCCGGCACATCCGCGGTCGCGCCCTGAGCGCCGAAGCCGGCGGTCGCGCGCGCGGGTGCGCCTGGCTCAGGCATCGCCGCTCCGGTTCCCTGCTGTGTCATCTCGCCCATCAGAAGCCGAAGTCGAAGTCCATGCCGCCGCCGTCTTCGAAGCCGCCGCCCATGTCGCCGCCGAAATCGCCGCCCATGTCTCCACCGGCGTCCCCGCCCATCTCACCGGCGCCGTCCATCCCGCCGTCCCAGCCGCCGCCGAATCCGCCGAACAGCATGGCGCCCATGAGGACGCCGGGCAGCAGGCCGGAGCCCGCATAGGAGTTGAAGTAGCCGCGGTTGTACTCCGCATAGGCCGGACCGGCCTCCCAGTAGGCGCGGCGCTGGAGGCCGTTGCCCACGGGCACGGTGCGGACGGCGGGCTCGGCGCCGCAGCTCACGCGCTCAGCATCCGCGGCGCAGACGGGCACGGGCCGGGGCTGGCCTCCCGCCGGCGCCCAGTCGACGTCCTCGACCGAGGGCCCGTGCTGGGGGTTGAAGAAGCACGGCGGGCGGCGCACCGGGAGGGGCTTGCCCTCGACCCGGGCGCGCACGCACTTGGCGGCGTAGCGGCCGTCCTCGATCGCCTCGGTCACATGCCGGATGTCCTCCGGCCGCGAGAGCTGCGAGAGGGTCTCCTTGGCCCGGTCGTAGCAGTCGAGCGCACGGGAGTAGTCCTGACGCCCGCCCTCGTCGAGCTCCGCGCCGGCGGTGACGATGTCGAGGTCCGCGACCTCCTCGCCGAAGGCCGTGACGTCCTCCTCCGCGGTGCGGCTCACACGGGTGAGCTCCTCCTGCAGCTGCGCCTGCTTCCTCGCCTTCTCACGGCGGCTGCCGATGAGGAATGCCGCGCCCACACCGAGAAGGAGCAGCAGGAAGACGAAGGACATGGCGACACCTCTCGACGCGGAAGCGGATCGAAACTCCGGTTCCGAGTATCCCAGTCCAAACTGAATGACGACTGTGTGGGACCCGGCCCGGAGCCGCCCGGGATGTGCTCGCTCAGAACAGCCCCAGGCCTCGGCCGATGGTGAGGAGCCCGCCCAGGAAGGCGAGTGTGAGCATGCCCGTGCGGGCGGTGCTCACAGGGGTGAATCGGGAGAGCCACTCCCCCAGCAGCTGGCCCAGCACGAGCGCTGCGAGGATCATGAGCCAGGTCCCCGGGCTGAGCGCGGGCCAGGCGGAATGGTCGAGCAGCAGCTTGGAGGCCACGGCGAAGGTCGCCATGACGACGAAGACCGGCTGGATGGATGCGGCGAAGGCGCGCTGGTCCCAGCGGGTGAGGACCGCGAAGGAACTCAGCGCAGGACCGCCGATCCCCGCCGCCGAATTCATCGCGCCCGAGGCCAGGCCGGCCGCAACCGCCCCGCCGCGCCTGCGCGCCAGGGGCCTCGTGAGCAGCCTCCCCAGCAGGAGCGAGGTCGCCAGCGCGGCCACCACGAGCACGCCGATGAGGATCTCCAGGGCGTGCGCCGGCAGCGCGACGGCCAGCATGGCGCCCGGGAAGGTCCCCACGAGGCCGCCTGCGGCGAGGCAGGCCGAGAGCTTCCACTCGACCTCCCGGTGCGTGCGCCACAGCACGATGATCGAGGACACCAGACCGCACAGGTTCACGAGGACCACGCCGGGAACCGGTTCGAGCAGGAGGACGAGGAACGGTCCGGAGACGAGCGCGAAGCCCATCCCCGTGATCCGCTGCGCCAGCGCTCCCACCAGGACGGCCAGGAGGATGAGGGCGATCACGAGCTGCATGCGCTCAGACTATCCTCGGCCCGCTCGCGGCCGGCGAGCCGGCCCACCTGCGCGCGGCGGGGGCAGGAGCTGCAGCCGGGTCCGCGCGCAGACACCCCAGCCGCAGGCACCGGGACTGGAGTACCGTAGTGACATGCCTCTCGACGAGGGAATCTGGGCGGAGTTCAGCGCCGATCCGCACCGACAGCCCGAGCTGCGCGCCTCCGACTCCGACCGCGCCGTGCTCTTCGACGCCGTCGGCGAAGCCTATGCGCAGGGACTGCTCGATGCCGATGAGCACGACGAGAGGCTCACCGCCGCCGGAGCGATCAAACGCCTCGGCGATGCGGTGCCGCTGCTCGAGGACATCGCGCCCCCGCCTTCCCACGGTGCTCCGGGCACCGAACTCGACGCCCGGACGGCTCAGGCCCTCGCCCGGCTGCGCGAGTCCGGGGACCCGGTGCCCACCACACCGGAGGCCATCGACGAGGCAGCCCGCGCCTACTACTCCGCCCGGGTCAAGCGCGAGGCCTGGGGGCTGCTCGCCGGCCCCATCGGCATCTGCCTGGCGATCTGGACATTCACGGCCATCGGCTCCGGCGGCTTCTACTTCTTCTGGCCGCTCTTCGTCATCATCGGCGTGGGCAGCGGGTTCGTCTCGACGCTCGCGCGCCGGCAGTCCATCATCGAGGAGCGCAAGCGGCTGCTCACGCTGCGGGCACGCGCACACCTCGGCGACCCGGAGGCCCAGCGGGAGCTCGAGGAGGGCGGAAAGCCCGAACCGGACGAGTAGGCTGCGGTCGGCGAGCAGGTCCCGCGGATCCGCGAGCCCTCGCCGGCCGGTGCCCGTGCGGATCCGACGCCGCCAGCACGCGCTCGCCGCCGGCTCGGGTCCGCCGGCCCGCGCTCGCGGCTGTGGTCTGCCGCACCAACCGGAATCAGCCGTCTGCGCGTTCGGACGGCAGACCACAACCGGAGCAGGCAGCGCAGAGCGGAAAGCGCAGAGCGGAAAGCGGACAGCGCAGCCGCCGGACAGCACGGAGCCCCGCGGGCGCATGCGCTCACGGGGCTCCGGTGTCCCAGCAGGACGGGTCGGACTCAGAAGTCCATGCCGCCCATGCCGCCGGTCGGGTCGGCGCCGGCGGCCGGAGCGGGCTCCGGCTTGTCCGCGACGACGGCCTCGGTGGTGAGGAACAGGCCGGCGATGGAGGCCGCGTTCTCCAGTGCGGAGCGCGTGACCTTCACCGGGTCGTTGACGCCGGCGGCCAGCAGGTCCTCGTACTCGCCGGTCGCGGCGTTGAGGCCGTGGCCGGCGGGCAGCTCGCGGACCTTCGCGGCGACGACGCCGGGCTCGAGGCCGGCGTTGAAGGCGATCTGCTTGAGCGGCGCGTCCACCGCGACCTTGACGATCGAGGCACCGGTCGCCTCGTCGCCGGAGAGCTCGAGGCCCTCGAAGGCGGTCTTGCCGGCCTGGATGAGCGCCACGCCGCCGCCGGCGACGATGCCCTCGTCCACCGCTGCCTTGGCGTTGCGGACGGCGTCCTCGATGCGGTGCTTGCGCTCCTTGAGCTCCACCTCGGTCGCGGCACCGGCCTTGATGACGGCGACGCCGCCGGCCAGCTTCGCGAGGCGCTCCTGGAGCTTCTCGCGGTCGTAGTCCGAGTCCGAGGCCTCGATCTCGGCACGGATCTGGGCCACGCGGCCGGCGATCTCCTCCGAGTCGCCCGCACCCTCGACGATGGTGGTCTCGTCCTTGGTGACGACGACCTTGCGGGCGGTGCCCAGCAGGTCGACGGTGGCGTTCTCGAGCTTGAGGCCGACCTCCTCGGCGATGACCTGACCGCCGGTGAGGATCGCGATGTCGGCGAGCTGCGCCTTGCGGCGGTCGCCGAAGCCCGGGGCCTTGACCGCGACGGACTTGAAGGTGCCGCGGATCTTGTTGACCACGAGCACCGCGAGGGCCTCGCCCTCGACGTCCTCGGCGATGATGAGCAGCGGCTTGCCCGACTGCTGAACCTTCTCGAGGACCGGGAGCAGGTCCTTCACGTTCGAGACCTTGGAGTTGACGATGAGGATGTAGGGATCCTCGAGCACCGTCTCCTGGCGCTCCGTGTCCGTGACGAAGTAGCCGGAGATGTAGCCCTTGTCGAAGCGCATGCCCTCGGTGAGCTCGAGCTCGAGGCCGAAGGTGTTGGACTCCTCGACAGTGACGACGCCTTCCTTGCCGACCTTGTCGATGGCCTCGGCGATGAGCTCGCCGATCGCCGGGTCGCCTGCGGAGATGCCCGCGGTCGCCGCGATCTGCTCCTTGGTCTCGACCTCCGTGGCGGAGTCGAGCAGCACGTCCGTGACGGCCCTGACGGCCTTCTCGATGCCGCGCTTGAGGCTCAGCGGATCAGCGCCGGCTGCGACGTTGCGCAGACCCTCGCGGACGAGCGCCTGGGCGAGGACGGTGGCCGTGGTGGTGCCGTCGCCTGCGACGTCGTCCGTCTTCTTGGCGACCTCCTTGACGAGCTCCGCGCCGATCTTCTCGTAGGGATCCTCGAGTTCGATCTCCTTGGCGATGGACACACCGTCGTTGGTGATCGTGGGGGCGCCCCACTTCTTCTCCAGGACGACGTTGCGGCCACGGGGGCCCAGGGTCACCTTGACGGCGTCGGCCAGCGTGTTGAGGCCGGTCTCGAGGCCGCGACGTGCCTCTTCGTCGAATGCGATGAGCTTTGCCATGTGGCTTGCTTCCTCCCTCTTGCGGGTGGTGCGTCTCCCCCGACCCGACATGCCCGCGACGGCCGGACCCGCCTCCCTGCTCCATGCCGCAGAGACGCGGTGCCCTCTAGTCGTGTGCGAGGTTCACAGTCCAATTTTTAGCACTCTCACCCCGAGAGTGCAAAAGATTCCGCTGAGGGCGAGCACGTGCTCGCCCTCAGCGGAATCCGGTGCGTGCGGCCCCGCGCCGGTGCGGGAGCCGTGTCCTGGCAGAGACCCCAGGTCAGAGAGGCGTGACCTGCTCCGCCTGGGGGCCCTTCTCACCCTGACCCACCGTGAACTCGACCGTCTGGCCCTCCTCGAGGGAGCGGTATCCGTCCATCTGGATGGCGCTCCAGTGGACGAAGACGTCCTGATCGCCGCTGGCGTCGGTGATGAAACCGTAGCCCTTCTCAGCGTTGAACCACTTGACTGTTCCCTGAGCCATAGCTCTGTGCTCCGTTCCGGATACTGCATTTCCGCCGGGCAGCGTTCAACGCTGTACGACTCGATCAGCCTATCCCGCAGCGCGCTGCCCCGAATCGGCGCGCGGACCCGCGTTACTCATTCGTTACTGCCGGCGGGCCCTGCTCCGCGATGTCCGAGGCGATGACGGCGGTGATGTCCTGGGGGAACTCCGCGGACTCCTCGATGCTCTCGATCCCCAGCTCCTCCGCCAGCACAGCCGCCTGCGCCTCGTACTCCGGGGCGGAGTAGAAGACCGTGGAGGTGCTGTCCGGTGTGGAGTAGGTGACGACGTCGTCGACGGACCAGCCCTGCGCCGAGGCGGCCTCCCCGAAGGCCGCGCCCGCGCCGTTGACGCCGGAGCCGTTGTAGATGCCCACGGTGACGGTGGTCTTGTCCACCTCCGCGCTCGCTTCGTCCGTCGCCTCCTCGCCGGGCACCTCCGCGTCCTCCTCGCCCCCGGGCTCCGCGGGCTCGCTGGCCGCCGGCGGCTCCGCCACGTTCTCCTCCGGATTGCTGAAGGAGGTGCGAATGATGTTGACGACGGCCACGACCAGGAGGACCGCGATGACCGCGACGACCGCGATGATCACATAGGCGCCGCGCTGCCCGGGCTCCGCCTCACGCCGGTGCGCGCCTCGGCGGCCGGTCGGTGCGATCCGGTCGAACTCGTCTTCGGGGTAGGTGGGCACTGGGTCTCCTCAGCGTGCGACGCGGGCGTGCGAGCGGTTGCGCTGCCGTCCGTCCCGGATGCGGCGCAGGCGCTTGATCAGGACGGGGTCGTGGGCATAGGCGGCCGGATCGTCCAGGAGCGCGGCGAGCCGCTGGAAATAGGCTCCCGCGGACATGTCGAAGCGCTCGCGGATCGCGTGGTCCTTGGCACCGCCGTAGGTGAACCACGTCCGCTCGAACTCCAGGATCTCCCGGTCGCGGTCGCTCAGTCCGGCCGTGCCGTCCTGCGACTCCGCGGAGTCCTTCCTCTCCTCAGCCATACCGCCTCCTTCGAGGGCCGAGTCTACCTGTGCACCGCCTGCGCGTCCGCTCGTTCCGGCACGTGCCTCGCGCTCAGACCGCGAGCAGCGCTCCCGCGAGGAGGCCCGCTGCCGCGACGAGGCCCGCGATCGCCGAGGCCGCCCGCCAGGACAGCGCTCTCCCCACCATGATGAGGGAGGGGAGGCTGACCGCGCTGAGGCACATGAGCGCCGCCCCGGTCGGCCAGGGTCCGGCGCCCGCGGCCGCCAGCGCGAGGAGCACGGGGATCTCGCCGCCCGTGGGGATGACGAGGAGCACGCCGAGCAGGACGAAGGCGAGGACGGCCAGGACGGTCCACTGCGCGTCCGCGATCGACCACTGCCCCAGATGGGCGACGGCGCCCACCGCGAAGACGAGGATGAGGTACTCGGGGACCAGCGTGAGCGAGAATCGCGCCAGCTCCCGGCCGAAGCGGGCGAGCGGACCGCGGACCCTCCCCTCGGCTGCCGCGCCTGCGCCCGAGGCCGAGCCCTCCGCCGAGGCCGGTGCGGGGTCGGCCCTCGAGGCCGCGCCTGCCCCCACGGCAGGCGCCTCGGCCGCCGGGAGGGAGCCCGGCGAGGGCGGCAGGAAGGGAGCTGACTCCCCTTCCGGAGCAGCCGCACGGTCCGCACGCGCCGGGAGCGTCACCGCAGCCGGTGCTGGAACCGGGGCCGCCGCCGGTGCTGGGGCCGCCGCCCTGTCGGCCAGGATCCCGGCGATGCATGCACCGCCGGCCACGAGCGCGATGCCGACGACGAGGCGCGCCAGCGACCACTCCGCGGGTCCGACGAGGAGCAGGAAGACGATGACGGCCGGATTGAGCACCGGGTTCGCCAGCCAGAACGCGGTCGCCGCGGCCGCGGAGGCACCCGCCCGCCTGAGGCCCACCACCACGGGGGCCGTGCAGCATGTGCACATCATGGTGGGCAGGCCGAGGATCGCGGCCCTCAGCGGCTCCCGGCCGCGCCGATGCCGCCCCCGCCCCCGCAGGAGCGCCGCCATCCGGTCCGAGCCCACGAACGCCTGGACGGCCGCGGCGAGGACGAGGGCGACGAGGAGCGCCTTCCACACGGAGGCCGTGTACGCGACGGTGAACTCCCAGCCCGCGCTCCACCACGACTCCGACCGCACCGCCGTCTCGATGAGCGGTGCGGCCGTCCAGCCCTCGCCGCCGAGCAGGCCGGCCGTCCTCTCCGTGTACGGCCACCACTTCGCCCACACGAGTCCCGCGATCGCAAGGCCCACGGCCAGAGCGGCGAAGCCGAGCGCGGGCAGGGCCCGGGAGCGCGGAGCACGGGAGGCGAGAGCCTGGGCGGTCATGGCACGAGCCTATGCCGCGTCCACCACGGGCAGCACACCGCCCCCTCAGCCCGGCAGCAGTGCGCACATGAAACCGCCCCACCATCCCTGACCTGCGGGGATGGTGGGGCGGCAGACTCGATCAGCCGAGCTTGACGTTGATCTGCTTGATCTGTGTGAAGCCCTCGAGCATGCCCTCGAGCGAGGCCTCCCGGCCGAGGCCGGACTGCTTGTACCCACCGTACGACTGACCGGCCACCTGGCCGCCGCCCTGGTTGACCTGGACCCAGCCGGACTCGATCCGGTTGGCGGTCGTGAGCGCCGCATCGAGGTCCTTGGAGAACACGAATGCCGCGAGGCCGTACTCGTTGTCGTTGGCCATCTCGACGACCTCGTCCGCATCGCTCCACGGGATGACGGAGAGCACGGGACCGAAGATCTCCTCCTTGGAGGTCTGCCAGTCGTTGCTCGCCCGCGAGAAGATGATGGGCGCGTGGTAGAAGCCGGGCTCGCCCGCCTCGAGCGTCTTCCGGCCGTCGTAGGCGATCTCCACGCCCTCCATCGACTCGCCGATCTCGATGTAGTTCTGGATGGTGTTCCACTGCTTGGCGGAGTTCACCGCACCGATGTCGCTGGCCTCGTCGCGCGGGTCGCCCACCTTCATCGCCGCGACGCGCTCGACCACCTTGGCGAGGAACGAATCGTAGATGTCCTCGTGGATGAACAGCCGCGAACCCGAGGTGCAGGACTGCCCCTGCCTGGCGAAGCGGGTCGTGAGGACCACCTGGTCTGCGACGGCGTCCGTGTCCGAGTCCGGGAACACGATCGTCGGCGACTTGCCGCCGAGCTCCATCGAGGAGTGCGCCAGCCGCCTGCCCGCGATCTCCGCGATGTGGCGGCCCACTCCGGTGGAGCCGGTGAACGAGACCTTGTCGACGCCGGGGTGCACAGCCAGGCGCTCGCCGATCACGGAGCCCTTGCCGGTGACGATGTTGAGCACGCCCGCCGGGAAGACGTCCGCGATGATGCGGCCCATCTCCAGGATGGTGAGCGGGGCGTCCTCGGCGCACTTGAGGACGAGGGTGTTGCCCGCGGCGAGTGCGGCCGGGGTCTTGAACGCCGCGATCATGAGCGGCGAGTTCCAGGGCAGGATGCCCGCGACCACGCCGAGGGGCTCGCGCCGGGTGTACTGCAGCTGCTCGTCCCCGGCCGGGAGGGTCACGCCCTTGACCTCACCGGCGACGCCGCCCATGTAGCGGAAGATGTCCACGAGGGTCTGGGCCTCCGGCCGCGCCTGCGTGCGCAGCGCGTTGCCGGTGTCGAGCGCCGTGAGCTGCGCGAGGTCCTCCATCTTCGCCTCGAGCGCGTCCGCGGCCCTGAGCAGGAGCTTCTGGCGCTCCTTGAAGTGCAGGCCCGCCCAGGCGGGGAACGCCGCGCGTGCGGCCTCCACTGCGCGGTCGGCGTCCGCCTCCTTGCCCTGGGGCACGGTCGCGATGACGACATTGCGGTCGATGGGGGTGATGACGTCAGCGGTGGAGCCGTCAAGCGCATCGACCCACTCGCCGCCGATCAGCATCGGCCAGTGCTTCTTCTCCGGGAATCCTGTCATTGTGCCTCCTTCGTACGTCGGCGCCTCCGCACCGCGTGAGCGGCACCGCTGCCGGCCTCCGCCCCGAGGGCGCACGGCGTGAGCGCGGTGTTCGTCACTGAACTGCCTTCCGAGCATAGCCATCCGTACGCAGTGCGCGCATCGCCGTCTCCCGCACGGAGCGCACCGGACGAGAGCGATGCCCGCACACCCGCTGTGCGCGTGCGCGCGGCCGTCCCCGTGGGAGCGATCCCCGCGGCAGGTGCCCCGCAGGCGCAGCCGGTGCCCCGCCGGTGCGGGGCGGCGTCCGGAGCCCGGCGCCCGTATGCTGGCATCCATGTCCGCAGAACCGCTCGAGACGATCATGGCCGAGGACTGGGCACAGGCGCTCGCCCCCGTGGAGCCCGTCATCCGCACGATGGGCGCCTTCCTCCGCGAGGAGAACACCGCGGGCAGGGGCTATCTGCCGCCCGGGGACCGCATCTTCGCCGCCTTCGAGAACCCCCTGGCCGAGGTGAAGGTCCTCGTGGTCGGCCAGGACCCCTACCCCACCCCGGGCCACCCCATCGGGCTCTCCTTCTCCGTGGCGCCGGACGTCCGTCCCCTGCCGCGCTCGCTCACGAACATCTACCGGGAGCTCGCCGAGGACCTTGGTATCCCGCCCGCGCAGACCGGCGATCTCCGCCCCTGGGCGCGGCAGGGGGTCATGCTCCTGAACAGGTGCCTCACCGTGATGCCCGGCAAGCCCGCTTCGCATCGCGGCCGGGGCTGGGAGCAGGTCACGGACCGGGCGATCGAGGCCCTCGTCGAGCGCGAGCAGCCGCTCGTCGCGATTCTCTGGGGGCGGGACGCACAGTCGCTGCGGCCGCGGCTGCGGGGTGTGCCCACCGTCGAGTCCGCGCATCCCTCGCCGCTGTCGGCCTCCCGCGGGTTCTTCGGCTCGCGCCCCTTCTCCCGCACGAACGCCCTGCTGGAGGAGATGGGCGCAGCGCCTGTGGACTGGCGCCTGGAGTGAGCCTCCGGCGCGGGTCGGCAGCCGCCCGCACGGCGGAGGCCGGCAGCCGCTGCCGAGGCGGGCACCCGCTCGCACCCTGCTTCAGCCGGCAGTCCGCGCCTCATGCCCCGTCCCCGCGCTCAGCGAGCGGGTTCCCGGCTCATGAATCCGCCTCGGCGGCGCTCTTCCCACGCCTGCGCATGAACCGCCGCCCCGCCTTCCCGTAGGGCAGGGCGGTGGCGAGGAAGCCGCCGAACACGCCGCCGACCGCGAGCGCGGCATTCGTCGCGACCGCCGTGAACAGCGCGGAGAGCCCGTCGGAGAGGTTGACCCCCTCCGCCGGCTGGACGATCGTGTACGCGGCGGTGAAGATCGAGAGTCCCGACAGGATCGGGTAGATCCCCGGGATGAGGATGACCGAGGGCGGCGCGCCCAGCCGCAGCGCCGTGGGGCGTGCGAGGAGGCCGACGACGGTGGAGGCGAGGAAGCTCGTCAGCATGCCGTGGAGGCCCGCCACCAGGCACAGGACCATGACGACGAAGCCCGCGAGGCCGATGAGGCTGGTGGGCAGCAGCAGGCGCTTCGAGGCCTGCATGCCGATCGCTCCCCCGGCGGCCACCAGCAGGGCGGCGAACAGCGAGACGAGTGTCGTGAGGAACTGCGTGCCCGTGCTCGGCAGCGTCACCTCGATGGTGCGCAGCCCCACCGCATCGCCCACCGTGATGCCTGCGGCGATGCCGGTGACGATGGCGGTGAAGGACAGCCCCACCTGGATGACCCTGCCCGAGGCGGTGAGCGGGAAGTCCGTGAGCGCGTCCTGCACGGCGGAGACCAGCCCCATGGTGGGCAGGAGCAGCACGATGCCGGAGGCCACGAGGAACTGCGGCGTGGAGATGAGGTGGAGGGTGTTCGCGAGCATCGCGATGACCGTGATCGCCATCGCCTGGAAGACGACGATGAAGAAATAGGGCATGCGGGTCCGCCCCAGCAGCGTCCCGAACCGCATGTTCGCGAGCGTGATGACGAAGCCCAGCAGGGAGGACACCCAGGAACCGCCCACGAGGTTCACGAAGCCGGCCACGAGCGCGCCCCAGGCCACGGACACGAGCCATTCGGGGTACGGCCGCTTCTGCCGGCGGATCGCGTCGAGGCGGTCGCGGGCCTCCTGGTAGTCGAGCTTCCCGTCCACGAGCTCGGTCACGAGCGCGTGGACGGCGGAGAGCTTCGCGAAGTGCAGGGACTCCTCGCGGTTGACCCGCATGACGGTGAGCATGCGCCCCTCGGGGTCCATGTAGTGCACGGTGAGCGAATTGGAGGTGAGGTCGACCTCCGCCGTGGACAGGCCCAGGGAGGTGCACACGGCGATGACGGACACCTGGACGTCCTGTGTGGACGAGCCGGCGCGCATCATGATCGCGCCCATGTCGACGGCGAGGTCGAGGATCCGTCGGGCCTCGTCCTCGTTCTTCGCGGCCGCCTCCACGGGCGCGGAATAGGGCGTGCCGCGCAGCACCGCGACGATCGGGATGGGATTGGTGCTGGGCTGCGAGTCGTCGACGATCTTCGTCACCGCGCGGCGGGCGATCCGCTGCGCGGCCCGGGCGGGATTGACGCTGGGACGCTGACCCGAGGTGCGGCCCAGCAGGCTCCGCACCTGCGAACGCCGTGCCGACCCTCCGGTGCCGACCCCGCCCACCGGTGCAGTGCGTGCATCGCCCGTCGGCGGAGTGGGGCGGCCGCCGGTCGGGGCGGTTCCGGCCTCGCTGTCCGGCACAGAGCCGCGGACTGAGTCGGGAGCGGTGCGGGCGGCACCCGTGGGTGCTGTGCCGGCCTCGCGGCCCCGACCGGCCTCACGGTCACTGCCGGCCTCCCCGCGCACCCTCGCCGCCGAGGCGCCCGTGGGCGCCGTGCCGGCCTCACCGGCGGAGCGGCCCGCACCACCGGAGCGCGCCTCATTCCCGGAGCGCACCGTCCTCGCCGTGCGCTCGCCCGGGGCACGGCCGTCTGCGGGCGCGCTTCCGCGGGGTCCGTCGGATGCCGACGGACCCCGCTCATCCTCGGGCGTCCTCGGGGCCTGGGTCACCGGCCTCCGACGCCCCTCTCCGCGGAGCCGGCCGGCTGTGCTGCGCGCGTGGGGCCGAACGGGTCGGCCACCTCGGCCTCCCCGCTCGCGGCGTCCCAGCGGTACACCTCGCGTCCGGAGACGTAGACGCGCTCCGCACGGGCGTGGACGTCGAGCGGGTCGGCCGACCACACCGCGATGTCGGCATCGCGTCCCGGCGCCAGCGAGCCCACGCGGTCGTCGAGACCGAGCATCGCAGCCGGGTTGATCGTGAGGGACTCGAGCGCGACGACGGGGTCCAGGCCCTCCTTCACGGCGAGGGTCGCCTCGTGGATGAGGAAGTTGATGGGGATGACCGGGTGATCGGTGGTGAGGGCGATGCGGACGCCGGCCTCGGCGAGGGCGGCCGGCGTCGCGAGCGTGCGCTCCCGCAGCTCGACCTTCGACCGGCTCGTCATGAGCGGGCCCACGATGACGTCGACGCCCTTCTCCGCGAGGAAGTCGGCGAGGAAGTGCCCCTCGGTGCCGTGGTTGACGACGAGGCGGTAGCCGAACTCCTCGGACAGCCTCACGGCGGTGGCGATGTCATCGGCGCGGTGGCAGTGCTGGTCCCAGATGAGATCCCCGGACAGCACCGAGGCGAGCGTCTCCTTCCCGAGGTCCCGCGCGAAGGGCTTGCCCTCGACATGGGCGGCCGCGCGCGAGGCCACGTAGTTCTGCGCCTCGACGAAGGCCTCGCGCAGGACCGCGGCCACGCCCATCCGCACGGACGGCAGGCGGCCCTTCTCGCCGCCCACGCGCTTGGGGTTCTCGCCCAGCGCGGACTTCACCGACACGTTCTCGCGGATGACCATCTCGTCGACGATCCGGCCCCACGTCTTCACCGCGACGGTCCGGCCGCCGATCGGATTGCCGGAGCCGGGCTTGACGACGGCGGAGGTGACGCCGCCGCGCAGCGCGTCCCGGAAGCCCAGCTCGCGCGGGTTGATCGCGTCGAGGGCGCGCAGCTTGGAGCCGTCGGCCACCGTCATCTCGTTGGTGTCGTCGCCGGACCATGCCTCGCCGTCCTCGTGGACGCCGAGATGGCCGTGCGCCTCGACGAGGCCGGGGGTCACCACCCGGCCCTCGCAGCGGACGACCTCGACGCCGGCGGGGATCTCCACCTCGGAGGCCGGTCCCACCGCCGCGATCCGCCCCTCCCGCACCACGACCACGCCCGCGTCGATGGGTGCCGCCCGTCTTCCCTCGGCATCCGCGACGGGCAGGACGCGGCCTCCCGCGAAGACGATGTCGCGGACTGCGGGAACGGGAACGGAGCGGTACACGGGACCTCCTGAGGGGCGACGCGGCTGGGACCGGTGCCGTCGCTGATCCGCGGTGCGCAGTGCCCTCGCGCGGTGCGGCGGCGTCTCCCGGACTACGTTACCGCCGGACCTCCGCTCCCGTGGCAGGTGCCCTTAGGATGGCGGGGACGTGGGGGAAGCTCTCACGGTTCCCGCAGGAGGTCTGCGGACCGCGCCGCCCACGCCTCCCGCCCACCGGATGCCCCAGGAGTGCACACGTCATGACGTTCGCAAGCTACGTGGCCATAGGCGACTCGTTCACCGAGGGCCTCATGGACGTCCACGCGCCCGCAGGCGCAGCCCCCGAGAGGACCGCGGGGGCGACCGCCGAGGCCGCGGCCCTGGGTGCGAGCCTCGCCGAGGCCGCGGGCACGGCCGCCCTCGAGCCCGCCCAGTCCCAGGAGCGGTTCCGCGGCTGGGCGGACCGGCTCGCGGAGCAGCTGGCCACCTCGCCCGCGGGCTCCGAGGACCTCACCTACGCGAACCTCGCGATCCGCGGGCGGCTCGCCGATCAGGTGCTCGCGGAGCAGCTGCCGCGCGCGCTCGAGCTCGCGCCAGACCTTGTGAGCATCTGCGCCGGCGGCAACGACTGCCTCCGGCCGTACACCAGCATCGACGCGCTGGCGACGGAGATGGAGAACGCGATCGTGGCCCTGCGGGAGGCCGGGATCACCGTCCTCATGGTCAACGGCTACGACACGGAGACCTCGAGCCCTCTGCTCAAGGCGATGCGGCCGCGCGTGGCGACGTACAACAGCCACCTGTGGACGATCGCCCAGCGGCACGGCTGCTACATGCTCGACGTCTGGGGCATGCGCGATCTCTACGCCCCCGAGATGTGGGCCGAGGACCGCATCCACCTCAGCCCCGCCGGGCACGAGCTGGTCTCCCGGCAGGCGCTGGCCACCCTCGAGGGGACGCCGGGCACCCGCTCGGGCTTCGCGATGCCGGAGCGGCCGGGCCGGCAGGTGCGCCAGGCCGTCGCCGAGGAGGCTGCATGGGTGCGCACGCACCTCGCGCCCTGGGTCTCGCGCCGGCTCCGCGGAGTCTCCTCCGGTGACGGGCTGGAGCCCAAGTACCCGCAGCTCACCCGCGTGCGGGGAGAGAACCGCGGCTGATCCGCACGGCAGGGCCCGCATATTCCCTTCGGCACCCAGGCGTGGTCGGGTGTCAGAGGGAATATGCGGGCCCTGGGCCGAGCGTCAGCCGCCGGCCAGCAGGTCCTGCAGCGGGCCGGAGATGAAGTACACGGCGAACAGCGCCGCGGTGAGGTGCATGAGCGGGTGCACCTCGCGGAACCGGCCGCGCACCAGCATGATGACGACGTAGGTGATGAAGCCCGCGCCGATCCCATTGGTGATCGAGTAGGAGAACGGCATCATGACGATCGTCATGTACGCCGGGATCGCCAGCTCGAGGTCCTTCCAGTCGATGTCCGTGATCTGCTGCATCATGAGGAAGCCCACGAGGACGAGGGTGGGCGAGGCGGCCTCGGTGGGGATCACGGCGGCGAGCGGGGCGAGCAGGATGGTGAGCAGGAACAGCACGCCGGTGACGACGTTGGCCAGGCCCGTGCGCGCGCCGTCGCCGGCGCCCACCGTGGACTCGATGAAGCCGGAGTTCGAGGAGGTTCCGCCCAGGCCTCCGCCGATCGCGCCGAGAGCGTCGGCCACCATGATGCGCTTGGCGTGCGGGATCTCGCCGCGCTCATCCTCGATGCGCCCGGTCTTCGAGACCGCGACCATCGTGCCGAGCAGGTCGAAGAAGTTCGCGAGCAGCATCGTGAAGACCGCGAGCGCGGCGGAGATGATCCCGATGTGGGCCCAGGAGCCCAGCAGGTTGAAGGAGCCCAGCACGGAGAAGTCCGGGAGGCTCAGCCACTGCTGGTCGAGCGTGGGCACGGACAGGCCCCAGCCGTGCTCATTGGCGACCTCGCCGTCGGGGCCGGTCTGCGGCCCCACGCGGAACACGGCCTCGAGGACGAGCGCCACGACGGTCGCGCCGATGATCGAGAGGAGGATCGCACCGCGCACCTTCGCCGCCCACATGACGAAGAGGGCGAAGAGGGCGAGCAGGAAGATCACGAGCGGCCAGCCGGAGATGTAGCCGTTCATGCCCAGCTGGAATCCGGGGCCGCCCTCATAGGAGATGAAGCCGGTGTTGATCATGCCGATCATCGCGATGAACAGGCCGATGCCCACGCTGATCGCCGTCTTCAGCTGCGCGGGCACCGCATTGAAGATCGCGGTGCGGAAGCCCGTGAGCACGAGGATGAGCAGGATGACGCCCTCGATGACGACGAGGCCCATCGCGTCCGCCCAGGTCATGCCGGGCAGGGCCACGATGCCGTAGGTGAGCAGGGCGGAGAGGCCGAGGCTCGAGGACACCGCCATCGGGAAGTTGCCGACGAGGCCCATGAGGATCGTGAGCAGGCCCGAGACGAGCGAGGTGGCCGCCGCGATGGCCGGGAGGTTGGGGTCGGCTCCCCCACCGAGGAACTCGCCTGCCGAATCCGCGACCGTGCCCATGATGAGCGGGTTGAGGACGACGATGTAGGCCATCGCGAAGAAGGTCGCGACGCCGCCGCGCACCTCGCGCCCCACCGTGGAGTTGCGGGTGGAGATCTCGAAGAAGCGGTCGAGGAGGCCGGGGCCGCGGCCCTCGGATTCTGCCGTCGAGGCCGGGCCGCGGTTCTGCTGCGAGGTGCTGTCTCTGCTGGGAGTTCCGGGTGAAGTCACCGCCCCATGCTAGCGAGTCCGGGCACCGCGGGCCGCGATCGTACGGAGAAGGCCCTCCGACCTGGAGCGATGCCAGGTCGGAGGGCCTTCTCTCCGTCAGGGAGCCCCCTGCCGGATTCGAACCGGCGACCCTCTGTTTACAAGACAGATGCTCTGGCCAGCTGAGCTAAGGAGGCGCTGCTCCGCGCGTGCGCCACAGGCGAGCTCACCCGACCGAACTCGCGGACGCCGCACACAGCGCTGAAAGTCTACGACACGGAAGCGGTGCCGCGCGAACCCGCCGACCCCGTTCCCGCGGACGCGAGCCACCCGAAACGCCGCTGACCGCCCCGTCATATGTGGGCGGCCAGCGGCGCATGGGGTGGGATGCCGGAAAGCAGCCTGCCTCAGCCGATCGCGCGCACCAGGTCCGCCGCGAACGCCTCGGGATTGCCCCAGTCGCCCTCGTAGGGCTCGCCGTCGATCGTGATGTACGGAGTGCCCTGCAGCCCCTCGTCGTTCAGAGCCGTCTGCGTCTCCGCCGCCACGTACTTCTCGAAGGCCACCTCCGTGGTGCACTCGGTGACGGTCAGCCCTTCGCCCGCGGCCTCGGAGACCTCGGCGCCCATGTCGGCACCGGCCTCCTCCGCGATGCCCATGAGGTCCTCATCGGACATGCCTTCGGTGCCCTCGGCCGGCTGCTGCGCGAAGAGCGCCGCGAACACCTCGGGCAACACTGCGGCCTGGCCGGAGTCGGCGAGGCACGTGACCATGTTCGCCGAGCGCGTCGAGTACTCATTGCCCATCGAGAAGCGGTCCAGGATCGCCACCGGCTCGTACTCGAGGATGATCGAGCCCTCTTCGGCAAGCCTGTTCACCGTCTGCGCATTCGCGTCCTCGAACGCCGCGCAGCCGGGGCACTGGAAGTCGAGGTACACCTTCACCCGCGGCGCATCGGCAGGCGTCTGGCTCTCCTCGACCCCCGGCAGCCCGGACGCCTCGACCTCTTCGGCCGCTGCCTCCGGTGCCACGGCCATGAGCCCGTCACCGTCGCTCGCAAGGGCGAAAGCGCCCGAAGCCAGGTTCTGGGGGGACGCCGTGGGCCGCGTGGAGTTCCACACGAGAGCGCCCACCACCACGAGCACCGCCGCCACCACGACGGCGATGCTCGAGTACACGATGACCTTCACGGTCTTCTCCCGCTTGGCCTGCGCCTCGGCGATCTGCCGCGCCTGCTCCCTGGCCGCACTGCGGCGCTCTTCACTCGAAGACTTGTTCGCCATGCTTCCTCACGGTCGTTGATGTTTCAATCGTCAGTTCCGGGACATCGTCTCATCGTCCGCGCCCGTGCGCACCTCCGCTGCTCCCACAGCGATATGTGCTGTCTCTGTGCGCGCGGACATCAGCGCATCCCCGGCTCCGGCAGGAACTCGAAGGGGCTGCCCTGGATCGGCCACCACAGGGTCGCCGCCCCGCCGAGCACAGTGCTCAGCGCCACGACGGACAGGAGCAGGAGCACTCCCGCCCAGATCCACTCCCGCGCCGTCGTCCGCACCGCCGGTGCCACCAGCGCCCGGGAGCCCCGCCGCAGGTTCGCGGATCCCGGTCCCAGCCAGAGGACCAGACCGAACACGGCTGCCGCCGCCCAGATGCTCCAGTCCGAGCTCCTGCCCGCAGGCACGATCCCCAGCACGTCCAAGCGCATGAGGACTGCGGCCGCACCCGCGGCGATGAGCGGCAGGAGTGAGGAGAAGACGGTCGTGAACACGGACGCGATCGCCGCGCCCGGGGCCTTCGCCGCCGAGCTCCAGCCCGAGGCCGCCTGCGGTCCGTACTCCGCCAGCCGCCGCCGGTGCGCGAGGAACAGCCGGCCGGCCGTGCGTGCGAGGATCTGCCACACCCCCGCGAGCGCGAGGACGACGAAGGGGCCCAGTGCGGCCAGCGCGATCCCGAGCACGTTGAGGCCGAGCAGCAGCCATGTGCCGCCGCCCCGCCGCTCCGGGGACGCATACGGCTGCGGATAGCCGGGGTCGTAGCCCACCGGCGCAGTCGCCTGCCGCTCACCGTCCCGCTGATCGAGCGTGAGCGCACCGTAGGGCCGCTCCCCGGAGCCCGACGGGGGCGGAGAGCCATAGGCCCCTTGCGCACTCGGACCGGACAACATCGCACCGGACTGCATCGCACCGGGATGCGCGGGGCGCATCCGCGCGGCGGCATGAGGCGATCCCACCTGCGGGGCGGGCACGGCATGCGCATATCCCGCAGGGGCCTGCTGCACCGCAGGCGCGTAGACCTGCGTGCCCTGCGGACCAGCCGCCTGGCCCGAGGGGCCGAACGTCCTGCCGGGCAGATCGGAGCCGTGGGCGCCGTGGGTGGGCCGCGGCTGGCCCATCTGCCCGCCGGCGTGCGCCGCGCCGGACATCCCCGCCGAGGCGCCCCCCGCCAGTGCACCGCCGGCCAGTGCACCGCCGGCCAGTGCACCGCCGGCGAACCCGGCCGCCTGGCCGGGCTGCGGGATCTGGGTGCGGGCGCTCCCGCCCAGCTCGGGGACGCGGCCGGACTCGATGTCCACGAGCGCCTGGAGGATCATGGCCCCGGAGGGACGTCTCTCCGGCTTGGGCTCGAGACACGCGCGCAGCAGCGGGACGAAGCGCGCGGGCACGTCCTCGAGATCGACCTTGCCCATCGCGACGCGGCCCAGCACCGCCTCGAGCGGGCCGGAGCCATAGGGGTTGCGGCCTGTGGCGGCGAACACCATCGTCGCCGCCCAGCCCCACCAGTCCGTCTTCTCGCTCGAGGCCTTGCCGTCCGCGATCTCCGGGCTGAGGTAGCCGGGCGTGCCCATGACGAGGCCGGTGGCGGTGACCTTCACCTCGTCCGCGACCTGGGCGATGCCGAAGTCGATGACCATCGGCTCGCCGTCCATGATCATCACGTTCGCCGGCTTGAGGTCGCGGTGGACGACGCCGGCGCGGTGGACCGCGCTCAGGGCGTCGAGGAGGGCGTGGCCGAAGTGGACGAGCTCGTCCTCCGCGAACGGCCCGTTGTCCCGGACGTCCGCGGACAGGGTGGTGCCGTCGACGAACTCGGTGACGATGAAGGGACGGTCGGAGTCGAGTTCCGCGTCGAGGACCTCCGCGATGCGGGGATGGTGGATGCGCCGCAGGGTGCGGACCTCGCGGGCCAGGCGCTTGCGCGCGGTCTCGTCACCGGAGATATGGGGATGGAGGACCTTGACCGCCACCGGGGAGCCCTCCCCGTCGACGCCCAGATACACCACACCCATGCCGCCCGATCCGAGCTGCTCGATGAGGCGATATCCGCCGAGTTCCTCCGCTTCCACGCGTCTAAGCTTAGGGGAGAGACCTGAGGACTTCTCAGAGAGGCGGAGATGATGACTTCCACCGAGACCACCACCGCCGCGGGCGCCCCCGGCGCCCTGTTCGACTTCGTCGTCATTGCGAACAGGCTGCCGGTCGACCGCGACGACACGCAGGACCCGCCCGCCTGGAGGACGTCGCCCGGCGGGCTCGTCACCGGCGTCGCCCCCGTCATGCAGCAGCGCAGGGGCGCCTGGGTGGGCTGGGCCGGAGCCGCGGATGCGGAGTTCGCCCCCTTCGACCTCGACGGCATGCACCTCGTGCCCGTGCCCCTGAGCGCGAAGGAGCTCGAGCGCTACTACGAGGGCTTCTCGAACGCGACCCTGTGGCCGCTCTACCACGATGTGATCGTGCACCCGGAGTACCACCGCACCTGGTGGGAGGCCTATGTGCGGGTGAACGAGCGCTTCGCGCGGCAGGCGGCGGAGATCGCGGAGCGCGATGCGACCGTCTGGGTGCACGACTACCAGCTGCAGCTGGTTCCGCAGATGCTGCGGGAGCTGCGCCCGGATCTCGCCATCGGCTTCTTCAACCACATCCCGTTCCCCGCGTGGGAGATCTTCGCCCAGCTGCCGTGGCGTTCGCAGATCGTGCGCGGCATGCTGGGCGCGGACCTCATCGGCTTCCAGCGTCCGGCCGATGCCGCGAACTTCCGGCGCGCCGTGCGGATCGGCCTCGGCAGGCCCACCCGGGACACCGCGATCGCGGTCCAGGACGACACCGGCGCGCATTCGCACACCGCGCACGCGCGCGCCTTCCCCATCTCCATCGACGCCACCTCCCTGGACGAGCTCGCCCGCAGCGAGCGCATCATCGCCCGGGCCGCTGAGATCCGCAGGGAGCTCGGCGATCCCGAGGTGCTGCTCCTGGGCGTGGACCGGCTCGACTACACGAAGGGCATCCGGCACCGCATCAAGGCCTTCGGGGAACTGCTCAACGACGGTGCGATCCGTCCGGGCGAGGCCACGCTCGTGCAGATCGCCACGCCCAGCCGCGAGCGGATCGACCAGTACGTGAAGATCCGCCACGACGTGGAGCAGGCGGTGGGCCGGATCAACGGCGAGCACTCGACCCTGGACCACCAGGCGGTGCACTACTTCCACCATTCCTACCCGCGAGACGAGATGGCCGCCTACTACCTCGCCGCCGACGTCATGCTCGTGACGGCCCTCCGGGACGGCATGAACCTCGTGGCGAAGGAGTACGTGGCATGCCGGACGCACGATGACGGCGTGCTCGTGCTGAGCGAGTTCACAGGTGCCGCGGAGCAGCTCACCCAGGCCGTGACGGTCAATCCGTACGACATCACGGGGCTCAAGGCCAAGATCCTCGCCGCCGTGCGGATGCCGGCGGCGGAGAAGACCCGGCGCATGAAGCAGATGCGCAAGCGCCTGCGCTCGGACGATGTCCGCACATGGTCGGCGAACTTCCTGGGCACCCTCGACTCCCTGGCCGAGGACCGCCGCGCAGCCGGCTGGGAATCCGAGACCGAGGCCTGGGAGGCCGACGAGGACCGCGAGACCCGCACCGGACGCGAGGCGCGGCTCGACCGCGAGGCCGGTGAGACCGCCGAGGCCCGGCTCGACCGTGAGGCGGCCGAGGTCCGCCAGGCGGCCCAGAACGCCGAGGCGGCCGGGGTCGCCGGTGTCGCCGAGGCGGCTGGGGGCACCGAGGCGAGCGCTGCTGCGGTGGCGTCCTTCGCCGCCCCGGGCTCCTCGGGCGGACGCGATCCGGTCTCCCCCGGACAGGGCGGCACCGGACAGAGTGCCTCCGGGCAAGGCGCCTCCGGGCAGGGCACCGCCCGATGACCGTCATGCGCACACCGGGCGCGATCGACCTCTCGCCCCTCACGCAGGCGCGCACGACGCTCATCGCGCTCGACTTCGACGGTGTGATCGCGCCGCTGCAGGACGATCCCGCGACCTCGGCCCCGCTGCCGGCCTCCGCCGAGGCGGTGCGCGCGCTCAGCGCGCTGCCCCTCACCCCGGTGGGCTTCATCTCCGGCCGTGACCTCGCGGTGCTCCGCACGCTCTCCCGGGCGCCGGAGCCCACCCTCTTCATCGGCTCGCACGGACTGGAGACGGACTTCTCCGCGCTGGAGGCGTCCTCGGCGACGGCCTTCTTCGCACCGCTGACGGAGGAGGAGCGCGGGGCCCTCGCCGCGCTCGATGCGGCACTCGAGAGGATCGCGGCGGAGGACCAGGGCGGACCGGGCGGGCCGCTGCGGATCGAGCGCAAGCCGCTGGGCCGCACGGCGCACACGCGCGGACTGCCCGCCGCACGCGCCGCTCACCTCACCGCGCGGCTGCGGGAGCTCGCGGAGGCGATGCCCCGCCTGCGCAGCTTCGCCGGGCACGACATGACCGAGTTCGCGGTGCGGATGGAGACGAAGGGGGACGGGCTCGAGCGCATGATCGCGGCCACCGGCGCCGAGGCCGTGCTGTTCATCGGCGACGACGTCACCGATGAGGACGCCTTCGCGCGCCTGCAGCGCAGCACGGCGGACTCGGTGGCGGTCAAGGTGGGAGAGGCGGACACACTCGCCCCCTTGCGGATCGCGGACCCCGAGGCCGTCGCGGAGCTGCTGGGCCGCCTCGCCGTCGAGCGCGCGGCAGCCCTGCACTGAGCAGGACGGTGGACATCCGAGCACGCGGACGCCCGTGCCGCCGTCCTCACCGCCGCTGGACGGGCCTGACCGAGGCGCGGAGCACGAGGTCCGGCACCACGGCGAACTTCGCGGGCTCGCCGGGATCCCGTCCCGCGGCCTTCTCCCCCGCGATCCGCAGGAGCTCGGCCACCGCGGACTCGGCCAGGCTCGTCCAGTCGTAGGTCACCTGCGACATGGGCGGATCGAGCACATCGGCGTCCGGGATGTCGCCCACCGTCAGCAGGGAGAAGTCCTCCGGCATCCGCAGCCGCGCCCGCTCGGTTGCCTCGAGGAAGCCCATCGTCAGCGCGGGGGTGGAGCTGATCGCCGCGGTGCAGCCGCGCTCGAGGAGCTCCTCCGCGGCCTGGGCACCTGCCAGTAGGCCCGACCCGGCCAGAGCGACCGGCGCCTCGGCGCGCGTGGCCTGCACGTGGAGCGTCTGGGCGATCTCACGGCGGAAGGCGCTGATCCGCTCGTCCGCCGCCGAGTTCTTCGCCACCGCGAAGCCGATCCGGCGGTGCCCCATGTGCACGAGGTGCCGCACGGCGGTCGCGATGCCGCTGGAGGCGTCGAGGACGAACTGCGGCAGCCCCGCATGCCGCGCATTCGATATGCGGACCACCGGCAGTCCGGCGCTCGCGAACCGCACCGCCTCCCGTCCCGCATGCGCACCGCCGAGCACTATCACCCCGGCCGCTCCGCGCTCCAACAGCGGCGTCAGGAGGTCGACGGCACCGGCCGCGGGCAGCCCGGCGGTGGACCGCAGCGCGATGTGGCCGAGGGAGAAGATCCGCCGGTTGAGGGCGAGCGCGACCGTCTCATAGGGATCGACATCGGGCCCCACCAGCGCATTCGAGACCACGGCGATGAGCTCGGGGCGCGGACCGCTCCCCGCCGGGGCGGCGGGCGGCTCCACACCGAGGCTGCGCAGCACGTTCGCGACCGCCTCTCGTGCCGCAGGAGAGGTCGCCTGCCTGCCGCGCAGCACCCGCGAGACGGTGGACTCGGACAGACCGCTGAGCTCCGCCAGCCGCTTGAGCGTCGGCCGGCTCATGCGCGCACCCCCGCTGTCCTTCCCGCCGCGGCTGCCGAGGCCGGTGCCGCGTGCACGGCCGATGAGGCCTCCGCGCTCATCGCTGCACCGCCGTGGTCGAGCGCCGGGCGATGAGCATGGGGCGGAAGGTGGGCGGTACGGACGGCAGTCCCGGCCCCGGCACTCCCAGAGCGGTGCGCGCCCCCGCTGTGAGCGCCTCGGCCATCGCGTCCGTGTCGAAGCCGAGAACGGTGGCAGGCGGGCGGATGAAGCGCACCGTGAGCGAATCCCCGAGCCCCACGACGGAGAGGTCGCGCGGCACTGCGAGCCCGCGTGCGGCGATCCCGCGGAAGACCCCGTACAGCTGCAGGCCCGACTGCACGATGGCGGCCGTGCACGTGCGGTCCTTGAGCGCGATCGCGGCCTCGGTGCCCCCCGAGGCGGATTTGGGCACCCGCGCGATCCACTCCGGGAGGCGCTCGGAGAGGCCCGCCATCGGGTGCTCGCTGAGGAAGCGGTCCTGCAGCTGATCGGCCAGCATCCCCGTGTCATTGCAGATGAGGCCGATCCTCCTGTGCCCCATCTTGGACAGGTGATCGAACGCGAGCGAGAGCCCGCCGGTGAGGTCGATGCGCGCGGCGATCCTCTCGCCGCTGTGCGCGGGGCGGTCCTCGGGCCGGGCGGTGGCCTCGGCGAACCGGACGACGGGCAGCGGCACGTCCAGGGGTGCGAAGGTGGGTGTGACGACGAGGGAGGCACCCGCGCGGACCGTGGCGCGCAGCTCGCTGAGATCGGCGCCGAGCGCCGGCGCGGAGGTGAGCATGCCCATCTGCTGCAGGGCGTCGGAGACTCTGCCCATGACCTCGAGCTGCCAGTGCTCCGGCCGCACCGGCACCCCGACGGCGACGAGGGGATGGTGTGCGACGGGCAGCAGGGTCGAGCGCGAGTAGCCGAGCTCCTCCATCGCCTGCCGCACCCGCGCCGCCGTGGCGGCAGCGACCGGGCCGCGGTCGTTGATGACGCGGGAGACAGTGGTCGCGGACGTCCCCGCGCGCTGCGCGACATCCCCGACAGTGACCGCCATGGCCCCCATCCTAGTGCGGCCGCGGCACCTCGATCCGGTATGCGGACGTCGCCGCGCACGTGCCCGCGGAGTGCGCCACCATGAGCGGTGACACACCCACGAGGGGCGAGTCGGGCATCATGAGGATGCGACCCGTCCGGCAGTGCCGCAGGAAGGACACCCATGACCGCTTCGCAGAACCCCGTCCCCCAGGAGCACCACGACGGGCTCCCCCGCATCCCCGCACTGTTCGACCTCGGCGGGCAGACGGCCGTCGTGGTCGGCTCCGCCTCCGGCCTGGGCCGCGCGACCGCCGTGGGGCTGGCCGATGCCGGCGCCCGTGTGGTCTGCGCCGACCTCGATCTCGCCGGCGCCCGGGAGACCGCGGAGATCATCGCGGCTCGGACGCACGGCGCGCACGAGGCGAACGGGCCCGAGGCCGTGGAGCTGGACATCACCTCGACCGCGGCCGTCGACGCCCTCGCGGAGCGCTTCGCGGAGGCGCAGGTGCTCGTCATGACGCCCGGCCTCAATGTGCGCAAGCGGCTCACGGACACCGTGGACGCGGAGTTCGACCGCGTCATCGACGTCAACCTCAAGGGCACGTACCGGCTCATGCGGGCGTTCGGCGCGCGCATGGCCGAGCGCGGGCGCGGTTCGATCGTCACGTTCGCGAGCTTCCGCGCCCTCGTCGTGGAGCCCGGTCAGGGCATCTACGCCGCGGCCAAGGCGGGCGTGGTCCAGCTGACCAAGACCCTCGCGAGCGAGCTGGGCGGCTCCGGCGTCCGCGTGAACTCGATCCTGCCCGGCCCCTTCGAGACGCCGCTCACGGAGCAGATCAAGGCCGATGAGGAGTGGTGGAACGCCTACGCGACGAAGGGCGCGCTGGGCCGCTGGGGCTCCCTGCACGAGATCGCGGGCCCTGTGCTGTTCCTCGCCTCGGACGCCTCTTCCTATGTCACCGGCCACTCGCTGCTCGTCGACGGCGGGTGGATGGCGCAGGACGGGCGCTTCACCCCGCGCGTCTGAGCTCTCCTTCACCGCATCCCGCCGAGTGAGCGGTTCCTGTCGGTCTGAGCGTGGCATACCGACAGGAACCGCTCACCCGGTGAAGGAGGGGCTGGCCCCCCTGTGCCTCCGATGCGAGATCCGTCACGTCATAACGGATCGGAGCGACATCCGTCGGGGCGCTGTATAGGCTTCGCGAGGGCGCACGGCCGGCGCAGGCCTCCCGCCCGCGCCCTGCCTCCGTCCCGGGAACGCACTCATCATGGAACTCACAGAACCAGACACCCTGCTCACCACGATCGGCCTGCTGTCCATCGCAGCGACCGTGGGCCTCCTCATCTGGGGCAAGGTCTCGCCCGTCGTCGCGATGGTGGTGGTCCCGCTCCTCGGTGCGATCGCCACGGGTGCGACCTTCACCGACCTCCAGGAGTGGTTCGACGGCGGCCTGGCCTCGGTCATGAGCGTCGTCGTGATGTTCATCTTCGCGATCATCTACTTCGGGATCCTCTCCGATGCGGGCCTGTTCGATCCCGTGATCCGCGGGCTCATCCTCGCCACGCGCGGCCGGGTGGTCCTCGTGACGGTGGGCACCGTGCTCATCGGCGCGGTCGCGCACCTCGACGGCGCCGGCGCCACGACCTTCCTGCTCACGATCCCCGCGCTGCTTCCCCTCTACACCGCGCTGGGGATGAGCCGCTACCTGCTCCTCCTGCTGCTGGCTCTGTCCGCCTCGATCATCAACATGGTGCCGTGGGGCGGTCCGCTCGCCCGCACAGCGACCACCACGGGCATCGACCCCGCCGAGCTCTACCGCGAGCTCCTGCCCGTGCAGGGCGCGGCGATGGTCCTGCTCCTGTGCCTCGCCGTGGTGCTGGGAATCCGCGAGAAGAGGCGGATCGCCGTGCACTCCGGAGTCGCGGCGAGCAGCGGGCCCGTCGACGTGCGGAAGATCGCGGACGACTTCACCGCCCGTCAGCTCGCCTCCCGCAAGGAGGTGCAGCGCGACATCGCCGGCGGACGCCTCGTCTACTGGACCAACGTGCTCCTGACCGCCGCTCTGCTCACGGTCATGCTCGGCGGCTGGCTGTCGCCGGCCCTCACCTTCCTCATCGGCGTCGCACTCGCTCTGCCGCTGAACTTCCGCACCGCGAAGATCCAGACGGACCGCATGAAGGTCTACGCCCCCAATGCGCTCATGATGGCAGCGGTCATCATCGCCGCCGCTGTGTTCCTGGGGGTGCTGCGCGACTCCGGCATGCTCGAGTCCATCGCTCTCTCCCTCCTGGCAGTCATCCCCGATGCCGTGGGCAGCTACCTCCACATCATCGTGGGCTTCCTGGGCGTGCCGCTGGACATCATGACCTCGACGGACGCCTACTACTTCTCCGTCCTGCCGCTGGTCGACGCGACCGCGAGCCAGTTCGGCGTCGCCACGACCTCGACCGCGTTCGCGCTGCTGCTGGGCAACATCATCGGCACCTTCGTCAGCCCGTTCTCCCCGGCCCTGTGGCTCGCCCTGGGCCTGGCCGAGGCGAACATGGGCAAGCACCTGAAGTACTCCTTCTTCATCACGTGGGCCTTCAGCATCGTGCTGCTGATCATCGCGATCCTGATGGGCGTCGTCCAGGTGTAGGCGTCGCCCACTCCCGCTTCCCACCCTTTGTGCCGCTGGCCGCCCGTACATATCCGGGCGGCCAGCGGTGCAAGGGGTGGGGAGAGCGTACGCACCCACAGTGGTCATCTTGGAGGAATGAATTGTCACAGCAGTTTCCATACGGACAGCAGGCTCCGCACCCTCAGCCCTACTGGAACCAGGGACAGCAGGCCGTGCAAGAACCCACCGGCCTGCAGATCACGGCGATCATCATCGCTGCCGCCGCATTTCTGACCGGGCTGATTCCGTTCCTCGGTCTGGTGTTGGGCGCAGTCGGCGTCATCCTGGCGATCATCGCGATGCGACGTAGGCGCCTGCGGCCTATGTCAGTCACTGGGCTGGTGCTCTCGGCACTGGCCCTCCTGACATCCGCGGTCACGTCTCTTCTGCTGATACTGGCTCTTATCGCTTCGGCCCCACCGCCCGCTTCGCAGACGGAGGGCCTTGAGCGCAGCGATTTCGCCGAAGTCGAAGACCGTGACTTCGCTCAGATCGCGAAGGCGCCGGACGACCACACAGGCGAGCACATCGTGGTCTACGGTCAGATCACACAGCTCGACTCCGCGACCGGGAAGTGCACGATGCGCGTGAATGTTGCGGAATCCCGGCAGAACGAGTTCTACGAATACGATGAGAACGCAGTCGTCTTTGCAGGGGATCGAGTGAGCGACTGCCCAGCGATGGACTCGCTCGTCACTGACGACGTCGTGAAACTGTGGGTGACAGTGGAAGGGAGCTACAGCTACACAACGATGATCGGCGGATCCACGACAGTTCCCGCCTTCGGCCTGTTCGAGGTCGAAGTGATCTCCTGACACTCCCGCCGGCGTCGCACCCCTTTTGCGGCAGCTTCCAAGCGGCATAACGCCCATTTTTCACGCAGACGCCCAGCTGTTCCTGCGAACAGCTGGGCGTCTGCGTGAAAAATGGGCGTGGAGCGCGAAGCACCAAAGCGCGGAGCCCCGAGGCGAGATCGCGCGCCCACTCCCGCTTCCCACCCTTTGTGCCGCTGGCCGCCCGTACATATCCGGTCGGCCAGCGGCACAAGGGGTGGGAACGCCTCAACTGCCGCGCAGTCACTCCTGCGCGGCGGCCTCCTGGCCGGCACCTCGGGCGCGTGCGATCTCGTAGAGGCTCACGGCGGCGGCCACACCGGCGTTGAGCGATTCGGTCGTCGCCGCGATCGGGATCGACACCACCTGGTCGCAGACCTCGCGCGCGAGGCGGGAGAGGCCCCTGCCCTCGCTGCCCACCACGAGGCACACGGGCTGATCCGCGAGCGCGAGGCCGGGCAGGGACACGTCCCCGTCCATGTCGAGCCCGAGGACGAACACGCCCTGCTTCTTCAGCTCCTGCAGGCTGCGGACGAGGTTCACCACCTGGGCCACCGGGATGCGGGAGGCCGCACCGGCGGAGGTCTTCCACGCCGCGGCCGTCATCGCGGCCGCGCGACGCTCGGTGACGATGACGCCGTGCCCGCCGAACGCCGCCGTGGAGCGCACGATCGCGCCCAGGTTGCGGGGGTCCGTGATGCCGTCGAGGGCCACGAGCAGCGGCGTCTCGTACCGGTCGGCGGCCAGCCGGAGCAGATCGTCCGGGTGCGCATACTCGTACGGCGGCACCTGGAGGGCGATGCCCTGGTGGATCGCCCCGTCCGTGAGCCGGTCGAGGTCCTGCTTGCCGGCCTCGAGCATCGCCACACCCCGGTCCGCGGCGAGCGCGATGGCCTCGCGCACGCGCTCGTCCGAGTCCGCGCGCGGGGACACGTAGAGCGCAGTGGCGGGCACGCCCTCGCGCAGCGCCTCGACGACGGAGTTCCGGCCGGCGACGAGGTCCGCGCCCGCCTCCTTCTTCCGCCGCTTCGACTGCTGACGCTGCTGCTCGCGCCGCTTGTCCTCGGGGCTCTTGTACGCCTTGTGGTAGACGCGGTCCTCGGCCTTGGGCGTGGGGCCCTTGCCCTCGAGCGCGCGCCGCCCCTTGCCCCCGGAGCCCTTCGTGGGGCCCTTCTTGCCGCCCTTGCGGATCGCTCCGCCGCGTGATGCCGGTGCCATGGTGTCTCCGTAGTCTCTCGTGTGGGCCGGTGCCGGCATGGTGCCCGCGCGGCCGGTGGAGGCCTGTCTCAGGCCAGATCGTAGCGGTAGCCGTCCGGGGTGTCCTCGATGAGGACGCCGGCCTCCCGCAGCTGTGCACGGATCGCGTCCGCGGTCTCGTAGTCCCTGTCCGCCTTGGCCTGCGCGCGCCGGCTCGCGAGGAGCTCCACGAGCGCGGAGACGACCTCGCCGCCGCGCCCTCCCTCTGCCGCCGAGGCCTGCGCGGTGCCGCGCTCACCCTCCCAGGCCGGATCGGTGGGATTGGTGCCGAGGATGTCGAGCATGAGCTCGGTCTGCGCGAGCGCATGCGCCAGCCGGAGGCCGAGGATGCGCACGTCCGCGCTCCCGCTCGGGTCCGTGCCCTCCTCCCCGCCCACGGCGGAGGCGAACAGCTCACGGCTGAGGACTGCCGCCTCGGCGTCCCCGCCTGCGGCAGCCGCGCCCGAGGTGCCGGCTACCGCCGACTCCGCCTGCCGCAGCTGCGTGAGCAGCTTGGTGCCGGTGCGGACCGTGGCGAAGACGGAGGCCAGCGCCCGCGGGATCGAGAGGTCCTCGTCCATCGCGATCGCGAAGTCCTCGGGCACGTCGACGAGGCGGTCGTCGTAGCCGACCGCGGCCTGCGGGACCGGCACCTCCAGACCTGCGCGCACCAGCGCCTCGCGCGCGCGCTCGACGAATCCGGACACGCGTTCGTAGGCCGCCCGCTGCCGTTCGACGAGCTCGGGTGAGAACTCGAGGACCGAGCGGTAGTGGGCGGTGGAGAGGAAGTGCCGCAGCACGGCGGCGGGGAAGCGCTCCAGCAGATCGTGCGCGAACACGGAGTTGCCCAGCGACTTCGACATCTTGTCCCCGTCCACGCTGAGCAGGCCGGAGTGCATCCAGATGTTCGCGAAGGCGTCGCCGGCGGCCGTGGACTGCGCCAGCTCGTTCTCGTGGTGCGGGAAGCGGAGGTCGAGGCCGCCGCCGTGGATGTCGAACTGCGCACCCAGATACTTCGTCGACATCGCCGAGCACTCGATGTGCCAGCCCGGCCGGCCCCGGCCCCACGGCGAGGGCCACGACGCCGTGTCCGGCTCCGTCTCCTTGTGCCCCTTCCACAGCGCGAAATCGCGGACGTCGCGCTTGCCGCGCGGATCGGCGTCCGCGGCGTCGGCCATGTCGTCGACGCTCTGGTGCGTGAGCGCACCGTAGTCCGGCCACGAGCGGACGTCGAAGTACACGTCGCCAGAGCCGTCCTCGGCGGCATAGGCGTGCCCGGCGGCGATGAGCCGGCCGATGAGCTCGACCATCTCCGTGATGTGGCCGGTGGCCCGCGGCTCGTAGGTGGGCGGCAGGACGCCGAGAGCGGCATAGGCCGAGGTGAAGACCTGCTCGTAGCGGTAGGCGTGCGCCCACCACGTCCGCCCCTCCTCCACGGACTTCGCGAGGATCTTGTCGTCGATGTCCGTGACGTTCCGGACGAGGGTCACCCGCAGGCCCCGGTAGAGCAGCCAGCGGCGCAGCTGGTCGAACACGACTGCGGAGCGCATGTGCCCGATATGCGGTGCCCCCTGCACCGTGGCACCGCAGACGTAGATCCCCACTTCACCGTCGGTGACGGGCGTGAGGGGAACGAGGTCGCGGGCGGCGGTGCTGTGCAGTCGAATGGTCACCGCCCCAGTCTATCGGGGAGGGCGCACCTCCCCGGGGGCGAACGCGGTCGGGCACAGGGCGCCTTCATCACAATCGGGCGACGACTGCGCCGGACTCGGCCGCCCGGCATTGCATCGCCGGGTGACCTCTGACACGATCCTCATACGCTTCACAGCTCACGGTGATGTGAGACGTAGAATCCGTTGCGCTCACTCAGCCTCTCCTGCCGGGATGACCCATTCCGCGCACCGAGGCGAAACGAAAGGACCCCTTCCCATGTCGGCAGTGAAGGCACCTGAACGTCAGGTGTTCGTCAGCCGCACCGCCTTCATCCTGGCCGCGATCGGCTCTGCGATCGGTCTGGGCAACATATGGCGATTCCCCTATGTGGCCTATGACTCGGGCGGCGGCGCATTCATCATCCCCTACCTCGTCGCACTCCTCACGGCGGGCATCCCCCTGCTGTTCATGGTGTACGCGATCGGCCACCGGGCCCGGTCCTCGGCGCCGCTGGCCTACCGCTCCCTGCACCGGGCGGCCGAGCCCATCGGCTGGTTCAAGACCGGCATCGCCGTCTGCATCGGCATCTACTACGCCGTCATCGTCGCCTGGGCGATCTCCTACACCGGCTTCTCCTTCACGCAGAGCTGGGGCGAGGACGCCGAGGGCTTCTTCATCGCGGAGTACCTCCAGCAGAGCGGGGAGGCCGGGTTCTCCGGGAGCTTCGTCCCCGCGGTCATGATCCCGCTCGTCGCCGTGTGGGTGGTCTGCCTGGTCATCCTCATCGCCGGCGTGCAGAACGGCATCGCCCGGTTCTCCAAGGTCTTCGTGCCCCTGCTGGCGGTCATCTTCGCGATCATGGTGGTCCGCGCGCTGTTCCTGCCCGGTGCCGCGGCCGGGCTCGATGCGCTGTTCACCCCGGACTGGGGCGCGCTGGCCAGCCCCACCGTGTGGGTCGCGGCCTACGGGCAGATCTTCTTCTCCCTGTCGATCATGTTCGGCATCATGCTCACCTACGCGTCCTACCTGAAGAAGAAGACCAATCTCACCGGCTCCGGCATGGTGGTGGGCTTCGCGAACTCGAGCTTCGAGATGCTGGCCGGTGTGGGCGTCTTCGCCACGCTGGGCTTCATGGCCCATGTGGCCGGTGTGGGCGTGGACGAGGTCGTGAGCAACGGCGTCGGCCTGGCCTTCATCGCCTTCCCCACCATCATCGGCGAGATGCCCGGCGGCGCGATCTTCGGCGTGCTGTTCTTCGTGTCCCTCATCTTCGCCGGTCTCACCTCGCTCGTCTCGATCATCCAGGTGCCCATCGCGGCGATCGCGGACAAGACCGGAATCAGCGAGCGGACCTCCACCATCGTGGTCGGCGGCCTCATGGCCGTCGCCTCGATCCTCATCATGCCCACGGCCACCGGCCTGAGCGTGCTCGACACCATCGACGCGTTCACGAACAACCTGGGCATCGTCGGCATCGCGCTCGTCGCGATCATCGCGGTGGGCTGGCTGCTGCGGGCGCTGCCCCGGCTGCGCGACCACCTCAACAGCATCTCCTCCTTCAAGGTGGGCCGGATCTGGATCATCTGCGTCTGCGTCATCACGCCCGTCGTGCTGGGCTTCATGCTCGTCCAGCAGGTCGTCGTGTTCGCGCAGGAGGGCTACGAGGGCTATCCCACCTGGCACCTCGTGCTCTTCGGCTGGGGACTCCTCGCCGTGCTCGTGTGCCTCTCCATCCTCCTCAGCCTCGTCCCATGGCCCAGGAAGAGCCTGGAGCGGGTCGAGCGGGCGCGGGCGGAGTTCGAGGCCGAGGAGGCCGCCGCCCCGGAATCCGCAACCAGGCGCACTGGAGGTGAGAACGCATGAGCGCGGCCGCAGTCGTCATGATGATCGTGTCCCTGGGCACCATCTGGGGAGGTCTGACCTGGTCGATCCTCCACCTGCGCAGGCATCCCGACGCCACCGGCGGCGACGCCGGCTGAGTCCGCCCGCGCTCGTCCCGCCGGCGGCCGAGGCGGAGCCTCCTCCTGCCGAGGCGGCCCCGTCTCGTCTCACCGGGGCGAGACCGTCCGAACGACACCCGAGGCCCGGGGCCGGTGATCCTTCCGCGATCACCGGCCCCGGGCCTCTGCAATGCCCTGCGCGGGGCCTTGCGCGGCGCGCTGCGGACCCCGGTGTGCCGCGTCCGTCCTCACCGATAGAGTGGGAGGCGCCATAACCCCCTACCTTCGTCAGCGGCTCCCCAGTGCACTGCCGTTCCGCACCGTCGCGGCGGCACGGAACGGCGACGCGGCCGGGAGCCGGCACACAGAGAACATCTGAAGAGGAACACTATGCCTGCAACAGTCAAGGGAGTCATCTCCCGTGCCAAGGGTGCACCGGTCGAGCTCGTGGACATCGTGGTGCCGGATCCGGGACCGGGCGAGGTCGTCGTGGACGTGAAGTCCTGCGGCGTCTGCCATACCGATTTCCACTACCGCGAGGGCGGCATCAGCGACGACTACCCGTTCCTGCTGGGTCATGAGTCCGCCGGCGTCGTCTCCCAGGTGGGCGAGGGCGTCACCCACGTCGAGGTGGGCGATTTCGTCATCCTCAACTGGCGTGCGATCTGCGGTGAGTGCCGTGCGTGCAAGCGCGGTGAGCCCTGGTACTGCTTCGCCACCCACAATGCCACGCAGAAGATGACTCTCGCCGAGGACGGCACTGAGCTCACCCCCGCGCTCGGCATCGGCTCCTTCGCGGAGAAGACGCTGGTGGCCGAGGGGCAGTGCACCAAGGTCCCGGAGTCCGATCCGGCAGTCGTGGGCCTGCTGGGCTGCGGCGTCATGGCCGGCATCGGCGCCGCGATCAACACCGGCGGCATCACCCGCGGCCAGACCATCGCCGTGATCGGCGTGGGCGGCGTGGGCATGGGCTCGGTCGTGGGCGCCCGCCTGGCCGGTGCGAGCCGGATCATCGCGATCGACCGCGACGACACCAAGCTGGAATGGGCGAGGGAGCGCGGCGCCACCCACACCATCAACTCCGCGGGGCTGGACGAGGACGGCGTCGTCGCCGCGGTCCAGGAGCTCACGGGCGGATTCGGAGCGGACGTGGTCGTGGACGCCGTCGGCCGCCCGGAGACCTGGCGCCAGGCCTTCTACTCGCGTGACCTCGCCGGCACCGTCGTCCTCGTGGGCGTGCCCACACCGGAGATGGAGCTGAGCGTCCCGCTGCTGGACGTGTTCGGCCGCGGCGGCAGCCTCAAGTCCTCCTGGTACGGCGACTGCCTGCCGGAGCGCGACTTCCCCATGCTCGTGGACCTCAGCGAGCAGGGCCGTCTGCCGCTCGAGAGCTTCGTCTCGGAGCGCATCGGCATCGACGGCGTCGAGGAGGCGTTCGCGAAGATGGGCCGGGGCGAGGTCCTGCGTTCGGTGGTGGTGCTCTGATGGCGCGCATCGAACGGCTCATCACCTCCGGCACGTTCTCGCTCGACGGGGGCACCTGGGAGGTCGACAACAACGTCTGGATCGTGGGCGATGACTCCTCCGTCGTCGTCATCGACCCCGCGCACGACCCCGCGGCCATCGCCGAGGCGGTGGGCAGCCGGACGGTCGAGGCGATCCTGCTCACGCACGGCCACGATGACCACGTCCGCTTCGCCCTCGAGGCCAAGGCAGCGCTGGGCGATCCGCCGGTGCACCTCAACCCGGAGGACCGCGTGCTGTGGGACATGGTCCACGACACCGCACCGGATGCGGAGATCGCGGACGGACAGGAGTTCCGGATCGCGGGCGTGGCGCTCACCGCCCTCCACACCCCCGGCCACTCCCCCGGCTCCACGTGCTTCTCCGTGAGCGAGCCGGTGGGACTGCCGGAGTCCGTGCGGCCGGCCGAGGGCACCGCCGAGGCACCGGTCCTGATCTCCGGCGACACCCTCTTCCAGGGCGGTCCGGGAGCCACGGGCCGCTCGTACTCGAGCTTCGACACCATCATCGAGTCGATCTCGCAGCGGCTCTTCGCCCTGCCGGAGCCCACCGTGGTCCTCACCGGTCACGGTGACGCCACGAGCATCGGCGCGGAGAAGCCGCACCTGCAGGAGTGGATCGACCGCGGACACTGAGCACGTGAGCCGCTGCGCCCGGTCCCCAGCATGGGGGCCGGGCGCTTCGCGTGCGCGGTGAACGCGGACGGCCAGGGGTCGCGGCGGATCCGGGCGGTCCCGGCCTCGGCGGCGGAGCGCGCTCGCGCATGTCCTAGAGTGCCCCTGTGAGTGAGCAGAACCCCGAGACCGGCCTCCGCGCCGGGATGAAGCCCCGCCACCTCGTGATGATGAGCCTGGGCTCGGCGATCGGGGCGGGCCTGTTCGTGGGCTCCGGTGCGGGCGTGGCCGCCGCCGGGCCTGCGGTCCTCGTCTCCTACGCCCTCGCCGGGCTCATCGTCATCGCGGTGATGCGGATGCTGGGAGAGATGGTGGCGGCGGATCCCGCGCCCGGGGCCTTCGCCTACTACGCGGGCAAGGCGCTGGGCCCCACCGCCGCCTTCACGGTGGGCTGGCTCTGGTGGGCGACGCTGTGTCTCGTGATCGCGGCGGAGTCCACGGCGGCCGCCCAGATCATGGCCGGACTGGTGCCGCTCTTCCCCCAGTGGGCCTATGCCGCGGCGTTCATGCTGCTGTTCACGTGGATCAATCTGTGGGGTGTGCGGAACTTCGGCGAGTTCGAGTTCTGGTTCGCGTTCCTCAAGGTCGCCTTCGTCGTGCTCTTCCTCGTGGTCGGTGTGCTGTTCCTGCTGGGGCTCACACCGGCGGACAGCCCGGGGTTCGGCGTCGTCACGGGCTCCTCCTTCGCGCCCACCGGCATCTCGGGCATCGCCGCGGGCCTGCTCATCGTCGCGTTCTCGTTCGGGGGCATCGAGATCGTCGCCGTCGCCGCGGCGGAGACCGCGGAGCCGCAGAAGTCGATCGGACGCGCCACGCGCACCATCATCTGGCGCATCCTGCTCTTCTACATGGGCTCCGTGGCGATCATGGTGCTGGCCCTGCCGTGGGACGATCCGCAGCTGCTCTCCAGCCCGTTCGTCGCGGTCCTCGACCGCGCGGGGCTGCCGGCACTGAGCGCGGTGCTGGGCCTCGTGATCGTCGCAGCACTGCTGAGCTCCCTCAATGCGAACGTGTACGGCTCCTCCCGCATGTTCTACTCCCTGGCACGGGAGGGCATGGCCCCGCGCCGGCTCGCGACGCTGAGCCGGAGCGGGGTGCCGAGGGCCGGCGTGCTCGCCTCCTCGGCCTTCGGGTTCGCCGCGGTGGCACTCAACTACTTCTGGGCGGAATCGGCGCTGGGCGCGCTGCTCAACATCACGGGCGCCACCCTCATCATCACATGGGCCTCCGCGATCATCTCCCATATCGTCCTCCGCCGCCGGGCCGAAGCCGCGGGAGAGACCCTGCCGCTGCGCATGTGGGGCTTCCCCGTCCTCTCCTGGGCCACGCTCGCCGGGGTGCTGGGGATCATCGCCCTGGGCATGACGGTGCCGGAGGTGCGCTCACAGCTGCTCGGCACGTTCGCGGTGACGGCGGCGCTGTGGCTCACGGGACTGCTCGTGACCAGGAGGAACGCGCGGGTGGGCTGAGCACGCACGAGCTGACGTGCAGGCGCGCGGAGGCTCCGCATGGAGTGCGCGAAGACTCAGCACGGCGCCGCAATTGCCGCGACGTCCTGAGTCTTCGCGCACGCCGGCCCGGAGCCCCGGGGGGGGTGGGCTCGACGAGGGCTCAGCCGGGCACCACGAGTGCCGTCGCGATCGCCGCCGCGCCCTCCGCCCGGCCGGTGAGGCCCAGGCCGTCGGTGGTGGTGCCGGAGACGGAGACCGGCGCGCCCACCGCGTCGCTCAGCACGCGCTGCGCTTCCTGGCGCCGCGTTCCGATCTTGGGCCGGACGCAGACCGCCTGCACGGAGACGTTGCCGATCCGGAAGCCCGCCTCCCGCACCAGCCGCGCCGCCTCCCGCAGCAGCTCCGCGCCCGAGGCGCCGGCCAGCTCCGGCCTGTCCGTCCCGAAATGCGCGCCCAGGTCGCCGATCCCCGCCGCCGCGAACAGCGCATCACAGCAGGCATGGGCGACGACATCGGAGTCCGAATGGCCCTCGAGACCGCCCTGCCCCTCCCACAGGAGGCCCGCCATCCACATGGGGCGCTCCGGATCCGCGGAGAACGCGTGGACGTCCACGCCGGTGCCGACGCGGGGCAGGAGGGCCGAAGGCTCCCGGACCGGTGCTTCTGCGGCCGGGCCGCCTGAGGACTGCTCGGCCTCGGCGCGCGTGGGGTCGGGCATCGGCGCAGTGTTCCCGGAAGCGGTCATGCGGAGTCCTCTCCTGTGGGATGCGGCTGGGCGCTGAGGTGCAGTCGGGCGATCGTGAGGTCGAAGGGGTGGGTGATCTTCAGCGCGGCCTCGTCACCGGGCACAGGGACGGTGGGCACGCCCAGCCGCTCGGTCAGCGCCGCGTCGTCGGTGGCCCCGGGATCGGGATCGTCGCGCTGGAGCGCATGCGCACGGACGAGGACCTCGCGACGGAAGCCCTGCGGCGTCTGCACTCTGCGCAGCGCGGCCCTGTCGAGGTCTCCCACCAGGGCCTCCTGCCCGTCGGCAGCCGTGCCGGTCCCGGTCTCCGCTCGCTTGATCGTGTCCGCGACGGGGAGGACCGGGACCACGGACTCAGCGCCGGCGGACAGCGCCTCCACCACCCGGCGGAAGACGGCCGCGGGCGTGAGGCAGCGGGCCGCATCGTGCACGAGCACGTACTCGGCGGCATCCGCGACCTCCAGCGCCGCCGCGACCGAGGCGCTGCGGTCAGCCCCTCCCGCCACCACCCGCACGGCTCCCGGCCAGGGCGGCAGCGCCTCGGCGGCGATGCGCTCGGCCTCGGCCGTCAGTGCAGCCGGTGCGGCGATGACGACGGCGTCCACGGCTCCGGAGAGGACCGCACCCCGCACCGCGTGCCAGAGCAGGGGGCGGCCTGCGAGGGAGACGAAGGCCTTGGGCGCCTCCGCGCCCAACCGGGTGCCGGAGCCAGCAGCGGGGATGATGAGGGCAGTGCGCATGGCATCGATCCTAGGCGCGGACGCGAGCGGAGGCTCACCGCACTCGCGTCCCCGCAGACAGCAGAACCGGCCGGTCGCGCGGGGCGACCAGCCGGTTCACAGTCAGGGGAGCGGGCTCAGGAGGCGAGCACTTCGTCGAGAAGCGCCTCGGCCTCCTCCTCTTCCTTCTTCTCAGCCAGGGCGAGCTCGGAGACCAGCACCTGACGGGCCTTGGACAGCATGCGCTTCTCCCCCGTGGAGAGGCCGCGGTCCTGCTCACGGCGCCACAGGTCGCGGACGACCTCGGCGACCTTGATGACATCGCCGGACTGGAACTTCTCCAGGTTGGCCTTGTAGCGCCGCGACCAGTTGGTGGGCTCCTCCGTCACCTCGGCGCGGAGCACCTGGAAGACCTTCTCGAGGCCCTCCTCACCCACGACATCGCGCACGCCCACGAGATCGCAGTTGTCCGCGGGGACTTCGATGACCAGGTCACCGTGCGACACCTGCAGTTTCAGATAAAGCTTTTCCTCGCCCCTGATCGTCCGAGTCTTGATCTCCTGAACGGTAGCCGCTCCGTGATGCGGATAGACGACGGTGTCGCCGACCTGAAATGCCATATGTTCGAACCCCTTTCGCGAACCTGAGTCTACCATGAGACACGCCGCGGAGATGAGGCGCATCACGTCTCTCCGGTGATAAGGTCCCCGCCGCTCCGGGCATGGGGCCGCCACCGGCGGATTCACAGGGACTGCTGAGCCAGTTCTACGTTGGGTCGAATCAGCGGTACGATGAGAGGCGAATCCGACAGTCGCCGTCCCGTCCTAGGAGCCTGGAACGTGAAGAAGAGGCCCGTGCGCACTGCACTCGCGCTCACCGCACTCGCAGCAATCGTCCCCCTGAGCGGATGCGCCGCCCTGCTCTCCGCGCAGCAGACCGCCAGCTACGAATACAACGGCGGCGACGGCGCCTGGGCGACCCTGGACGGCGTCGACGTGCGCGGCCTGGTGCTCGTGCAGAACGACGAGGGCGATGCGCAGATGTTCTTCACGCTCATCAACTCGACGGATGAGCCCCGTGAGGTCAGCATCGATGCGGGCGCAGGAGCGCCGGTGGACGTCTCCCTCGCCGCGAACGCCGTCCACGAGCAGAACCCCGCCGGCGCCGAAGCCAGCGCGCAGACTCCGCAGGAGCAGGCCGCCGTCCCGGAGCCCGTGAACATCGAGGGCCTCGACGTCGTGGCGGGCTCGCAGATTCCCGTCGAGGTCACGGTCGGTTCGGAGACGCAGGAGGTCCGCGTCCAGGTCCTCAACTCCGAGCTCCCCTACTTCGAGGGCCTCGAGCCCACCTCCGGCGCCACCGAGGCGCCCGCCGAAGGCGAGCAGGCGACTGAGGGCGAGACCGGCACGACGCAGGGCGGCGCCGCGGAGGGCACCGGCACGCAGGGCTGACCTCCGACCGGATCGGAGGCGCATACAGCGGAAGGGGCCGGTGCCCGGGAGCGCTCCCGGGCACCGGCCCCTTCCGCTGTCCGGCCCGGTGGCCGGGCCGGAGACCGAAGCCAGCCGCCGAGTCGGCAGCCCGCCTCAGGCCTCGAACTTGTAGCCGAGTCCGCGCACCGTCACGAGCAACGTGGGCGTGGAGGGCTCGCGCTCGACCTTGGCCCGGAGCCGCTTGATGTGGACGTCGAGGGTCTTGGTGTCACCCACGTAGTCCTGCCCCCAGATCCTGTCGATGAGCTGCCCGCGGGTCATCACGCGGCCCGCATTGCGCACCAGCATCTCGAGGAGCTCGAACTCCTTGAGCGGCAGTGAGAGCTCCTCACCGCGCACGGAGGCCACATGCCGGTCCACATCGATGCGCACACCGCCGGCCTCGATCACCGCCTCCTCCAGATCCGCGGGCTCGGAGTTGCGGCGCAGCACAGCACGGACGCGGGCCAGCAGCTCGCGCGAGGAGTACGGCTTCGTCACGTAGTCGTCGGCACCCAGCTCGAGGCCCACGACCTTGTCGATCTCCGAGTCCTTGGCCGTGAGCATGATGATCGGCACGTTCGACCGGGAACGCAGCTGGCGGCAGACCTCCGTGCCCGAGGCACCGGGCAGCATGAGATCGAGGAGCACGAGATCGGCACCCGTTCGGTCGAACTCCGCCAGCGCATCGAGTCCGTCCGCGGCGACCGCGACCTCGTACCCCTCCTTGCCGAGCAGGTAGGAGAGCGGATCCGAGAACGATTCCTCGTCCTCGACAAGCAGGATGCGCGTCACGTCGTCTTCCTTCTTTCTCTCGGTTCGCCCAGCGGCGCATGATCGGCGGGAGCCTCATCCGCAGAGGGCTCGTCCGCAGGAGGCCGTCCTGCCCGCGGCAGAGGCTCCGGGCGCTGTGCGAGCTGTGTGTGGGAGTCTATGGGGGCGGCAGGCGCCGCGTCACCGCCGGAGGGGTCCGCGGCCGGCCGGACGCCTCCCCCGTGCACGGCCTGCGGCAGGACGATGGTGAAGGTCGATCCGTGTCCCGGACGCGACCACACCCGCACCTCACCGCCGTGGGTGGCGACGATGTGCTTGACGATGCTCAACCCGAGGCCGGTGCCGCCGGTCATGCGCGAGCGCGCCGGATCCACCCGGTAGAAGCGCTCGAAGACGCGCTCCGTCTCCTCGGTCGTCATGCCGATGCCCTGATCCGTCACGGAGATGACGACGCGCTCGTCCTCGAGCCGGGTGCCGATGCCCACCCGCGTGCCCTCATTGGAGTAGCCCACCGCATTGTCGAGCAGATTGCGCACCGCGTTCACCAGGAGCTCGTAGCTGCCGTCCACGTACCAGTCGCCCCCGTGGACCACGGACAGCTCGATGTCCTTGGCGCCGGCGCCCGTACCCGCGCGGTCCACGGCGTCCGCGACGATCTCGCGGACGGACACCCGTGCAGTGCTGTGCGGGGCCTCGTGGTCCTGCACGCGCGAGAGGTCGATGATCTCCTGGACCAGCTGGGTCAGGCGCGCGGACTCCTTCTGCATGCGGGTGCCGAACCGGGCGACGGCCTCGGGATCGTCCGCGAAGTCCGTGACCGCCTCCGCGAGCAGGGCGACGGCCCCGATGGGCGTCTTGAGCTCGTGGGACACATTCGCCACGAAGTCCCTCCGGATCGCGTCGACGCGCCGGGACTCCGTCTGGTCATCGCAGAGGACCAGCACGAAGGCCGGCCCCAGCGCGGCGACCCGGGCGTGGAGGAACCGGGGGGTGGCGGCCTCGCTCGCGGCGTGCTCGAAGTCGATCTCCTCGATGAGACCGCGGGTGCGCACCCGCTCCACCACCTTCTCGAGCGTGCGCGCGATGAGCCGGTGCCCGCGCACCAGGCCGAAGGTGTAGGCGGTGGGAGAGGCCTTGACGACATCGTCGCCGGCGTCGAGCACGATCGCGGCGCTGGGGAGCACCGCGAGCACCTCCGCGATCCCGTGGGGCAGCTCGTTGTCCGAATGGAGATCGGCGGCGCTGCGACTGGCCGCGGAGAGCCGGAACGCCATGATGCCGGCGACCCCCACTGCGAGGCCCACTGATCCGGTGAGCACGGCGACGATGAGCAGATCCACGCTCCCAGCCTAAACGCGCGGTGAACGCGCGGCGCGCCGAGACGGCCCCTCCGCCTAGAATGGGGACAAAGGTTCACCCGGAGGACGCGCACGGTTCACCGGGCGCTGAGACAGTGTTCGGCGGATCCCTGCCCACCGGCAACGCCGCGGCGCGATCCGCACCGACCGGCACATGGGAAAGGAAGCCTGCGAATGCGCGAAGTGTTCCAGAACGAGCTCGACGGGCTCGCGGACAAGCTCTCCGAGATGGCGGAGAGGGTCGTCGCCGCGATCGAGAAGGCCAGCCTGGCGCTCCACGAGAACAACCTCGAGCTCGCGGAGGAGGTCATCGCCGCAGACACCGCGATCGACCGCCTGCAGCTCGAACTCGACAAGTCCGCGGCGGAGATCCTCGCCCTGCAGGCTCCCGTCGCCGCCGACCTCCGCGTGGTCATCTCCTCCCTGCGCATGAGCGCCTCGCTCGAGCGCATGGGCGACCTGGCCCGCCACGTCGCACAGCAGGTGCGCATCCGCTACCCGGATTCCGCCGTGCCCTCCGGCTTCGAACCGGTGTTCTCGCGGATGACCGAGGCCGCGGCCCGGATCGCGCGCGCCATCCACGAGCTGGTCTCCTCCCCCGGCCTGGAGGCCGTGCCCACCATCGACGACCTCGACGAGAGCCTCGACACCCTGCACCTGCGCGTGTTCTCGCAGATCTCGGACTCGACGCTCAAGCCCGCCGAGGTCGCGGACGTCACGCTGCTCTCCCGCTACCTCGAGCGGTTCGGCGATCACGCGGTGTCCGTGGCCCAGCGCATCGAGTACCTGCTCACCGGCAACTGGGACTCGAAGCTCATCCCCGGCGTGGACTGAGCAAGGCGGCTGCGGGCGATCGCCTGCAGCCGCCCTTCACGTATGTGCGCCCTTCACTCTGCGCGTGAGCGGAGTGAAGGGCGCACATACGTGTGGCCGGGCCGTCTGCGCACGTATGTGCGTTCTGCGCCCGGAAGAGCCGGATCGCGCAGAACGCACATACGTGAAGCTGGGGGCCGGGTGCCCGGCACCGAGCACACGGCTCAGAGCCGGAGCGGCCTCATTTGCCCTGGTTCGCGACCGCTGCGGCGGCCTCGCGCGCGGCCTCCGGGTCGAGGTAGGTGCCGCGCGCGGTGACGGGGGCGAGCGTCGCCTCGTCCAGCTCGTAGTGGAGCGGGATGCCGGTGGGGATGTTCAGGCCCGTGATCTCCTCGTCGCTGATGCCGTCGAGGTGCTTGACGAGCGCGCGCAGGGAGTTGCCGTGCGCGGCGACGAGGACAGTGCGGCCGAGCTGCAGGTCAGGAACGATGGAGTCGTACCAGTAGGGCAGGAGGCGCTCGATGACGTCCTTGAGGCACTCCGTGCGGGGCAGAGCGGCGCCGAGGTTCGCGTAGCGCGGATCGCCGGCCTGCGACCATTCGCTTGCGTCGTCGAGCTCCGGCGGCGGCGTGTCGAAGGAGCGGCGCCAGGTCATGAACTGCTCCTCCCCGAATTCCTCGCGGATCTCCTTCTTGTTCTTGCCCTGCAGCGCCCCGTAGTGGCGCTCGTTGAGCCGCCACGAGCGGGTGGTGTCGATCCAGGAGCGGTCGGCGGCCTCGAGCGCGATCTGCGAGGTGAGGATCGCGCGCTTGAGGCGGGAGGTGTGGACGACATCCGGCAGCAGGCCGTTCTCCGCGAGGAGCTCACCGGCCCGCACGCCCTCCGCGCGTCCCTTGTCCGTGAGGGTGACATCGACCCAGCCGGTGAACAGGTTCTTCTGGTTCCATTCGCTCTCGCCGTGACGGAGCAGCACGAGGTTGTACGCCATAGCGCCATTCTGGCACGGGGTGCGCGCCGGCACCGCAGCAGTCCGGCTCAGCCCTCGCCCTCAAGCGGTGTGAACGTCCCGATGAACTCGTTGTCCTCGGTGTCCAGCAGGTGCCGGAACGCCTCGAGGTTGCGGGTGGACTCGCCCCGGGCCAGCCGCCAGGCCCATTCGCGCTTCATGGAGGTGAGGAAGCCGAGGACGAGCAGCTCGTTGAACGAGGAGTCCGCGACGGTGAGGAAGCGGCCCAGGTAGGAGTCGAGCACCTCCTCCGCGTGCGCGCCTGCGAACACCTCCGGCGGCAGGGAGGCGTTGAGGTAGACGTCGTCGTAGCCGTCGACGGAGAAGGACAGGCCGGGCAGCCGGCCGTTCTGCTGGAGCATCCACCGGAAGAAGCGCTCACGGTTCTCGTCCGGCCGCCGCACCACGAAGGCCTGGAGGTCGACCGCATGGCGACCGGCCCGGATCGAGACATTGGTCTTGAGCTTCCGCTCCCCCGGCAGGACCACGACGATCTGTTCGGCGGCGACGGACTCGACCTCCACCTCGTTCTCGGCGGCCCAGGCGCGCACGAGCGCGATCACGGAGGCCGGGGAGGCCGCCGCGCCGTCCGCGGTGCCCTGGGCCTGCGGCCCTCCGGTCTCGGTGGTCAGCGCCTCCAGCGCTGCGAGCATGCCGCGCTCTGCGCGGTCCCAGCCGAGCTCGACGGCGTGCTCCGCCCCCGAGGTGCTGAGCCGGGCGCGCAGCGCGGGGTCGCCCAGGAGCCCCGCAAGTGCGTGCGCCCACACCACGGGGTCGTCGCCGTCCACGAGGATGCCGCCGCGTCCCTGGCCGGTCACGTGCGTGAGCCCGCCGACCGCGGAGGCGAGGACGGGAGAGCCGGCCGCCTGCGCCTCGGCGGCGACGAGGCCGAAGGACTCCGAGCGCGAGGGGACCGCGACGAGGTCCGCCGCGCGGTACCACTGAGCCACCCGGTCCGCGGGCACCGGCGCACGGAACTCGATGAGGGAGGCCGCCGCCGAGGTGCGGGCCGCCTCCCGCAGGCCGCTCGGGTCGGTCTCGCCCGAGGCATCACCGAGGAACACCGCGCGCACGCGGGAGGCGAGTGCGGGCTCGGTCCGGGCGAGCTCGTCGAGGGCGGCGATGAGGACGTCCGTGCCCTTGACGTGCTGCATGCGCCCCACGCAGAGCACGAGGAGGTCCGCATCCTCCACGCCGAGGGCGCGCCGGGCCTCCTGGAGGGCGCCGGGGCGGAAGGTGGCGGTGTCGATGCCGGGCGGGGCGACGACGGTGTGCGCGGGGTCGGCGCCGAGGAGGTGCTGGGCATCGGCGGCCTCGGTCGGCGAGTTCGCCAGGACGAGATCGGCCTCCGCGGCGATGCGGACTTCGGCGTCACGGCGCGCCTGCGGCTCCCGGGCCTCGCCGAGGTCGCGGTCCTTCACCGCGGCGAGCGTGTGGAAGGAGACAGCGAGGGCGGGGACGTGTGCGGCGTTCTCCGCGCGCAGGAGTGCTCGGAGCTCGCAGGCGGCGAGCCCGGAGACCCAGTAGTGGGCCCAGAGGAGGTCGGCTGCACGGACGAGCGGACCCAGCTGAGGATCGGCGAGCAGGGTGCGGGCGATGCTCTCGGCACGGGCGCCCATCTCGTCCTTGGTCCGCGCGCCGGTGGGCACGTGGTGGACGGTCACCCCGCTGGGCAGGACCGCGGGCCCCGTCTGCGTGGGATCGCAGGTGACGACATCCACGGTGTGGCCGGCGCGCACGAGCATCGCGACCGTGTGGGAGACGTAGACGTTCATGCCGCCGGCGTCACCGGCGCCCGGCTGCGCCGCCGGGGAGGTGTGGAGTGAGAAGACGACTGCGTGCACGGGCCCGAGTCTAGCGGGGCGAGGCCTCAGCCGGCCGGGGGCGGGGCTGGGTGGCCGCGGTGTGGGGCCGTGGTGCGGGGCTGGGTGGCGGTGCGGGTTTGGCCCGGGGGCGGCAGGTGAGGCACACCGGGATCCCCGCGCCGCGACCCAGCTCTCAGCGGTCAGGGGCGGCGCTTCCTCACCGCGAGCACGAGAGTCCAGATCCCCGAAGCCGCAAAGCAGGGGACGAACAGCACCCAGAGGACGAACGCGATGACAGCCTTGCTGACCCAGCCCTCATAGCTCACCTGCGACCAGACGGTCGCACCGACGCTGAGCATCAGCAGCAGGCCGGTGAGCGCCAGCAGGGTGATGAACACGATCCGTGCCGGACCTGAACTGGGAATCATGCGCGCCTTCCCCTGGAAATCATACCGACGATCATGTCAGCCACAGCGAATCCTGCGCTGAACGCCGCGAGCACGCCAAGAAGCGCGATGCCGTGGAACTGGAGAACCGATCCCGAAGGGTCATGATCAGACAGGGCAACAGTGCCCACGATCACCGCAGCGCCCCACAGCCCCGCCAGCACGACGCCGGAAACCTGCGGCAGCATCAGAACGGCGGATCCGGTCAGAAAACTGATTGCAATCGCCCAAAAGACCATGAACTCCACACCGCTCACCCTCCATCAGCATTTCGGAAGGTGCGACGACCTTGAGCGTTCCCGGCACTCAAGCTTGCCATGGCGGCCGTTCCCACCCGTCCGACAAAGCCATCCGAGACCGGCGAAGCCAACTGCACGACGGCAGCTGGCTTCGTCGACACCCGACTTGTTCATACGAGATGAGTCCATCATCCGATACGTTCGGCTGGGCCGCGTCACCCTCAGGGGTGATCCATGCAGAGTCGGCTCGCTGTGATCGCACCCGATCGCGACGTCACTCGAACCACGGGCGCAAGCATCCAGCTCCCTGAGCGGTGGAGCCCGACGCCTCCGTAGAGTTGGGCCAGTGACAGTCTTTCACGCTCCTCAGCGGCTCCGGCGCGCCCTGCGCTGGTTCCTCGGGGCCCGTTTCATCGACCCCGCCGTTCGGGTCTGGTATCTGGCGATGGCGCTGCTCATGGTGCCTCCCACCGCAGCTGACGGTGATGGAGGCGTGGGCGAGTACATCGTCGTGGATCTACTCCCCCTGGTCCTGACTCTCGTTGCGCCGTGGCTGCCCGGGACTTCGACATGCATACTGACAGGCCTCGCCGTGGCCACCCTCCTGGGCATGCCGCTTCCCGGCGAACCCTCTCCGGAACTCATGGGACTGGTCCTCCTCGGCACCCAGCTCAGCACAGCAGCACTGCTCATCGCGTTCGGCCGCTGGCGCATGGCTGCCCTCGCCTTCGCCGCGAATGTCCTGCTCTCAGCCATGTTCACCATGCAGACGGCAGAGCTTTCCGTCTCCACGCTCATGTACTCCGTCGCGGAACTCTTCCCGGACGTCGCCCTCGGAACGGCCTTCCTCTACTTCGAACGCACCTTCCAGAGACGCAAGGTCGAAATCGCCGCAGCGGCCGCGGCCCACCAGCGCGAACTCGACCGTCAGCATGACTCGATCGTCCGAGACACACATGACGTGATCTCGCACACTTTTTCGGCAGCACGTTCCCTCACTGCCGTGCAGCAGAGATGCAAGGACCCGGAGCAGCGGCGGGAGATCGAAGCAGAGCTGTCCGTCGTCCTCTCCGCCGGTGAGGAGAATTTCCGTCAGTACATCCTGCGGATGCGCAGAGAGCCGGACGACAGACAGATCGGTTTCCTCACCGCGTTCGCGCAGTGGTGCGAGCGTCTGGCCGTGACGATGAGGACGGCACAGCATCCGACGACGTTCCACCTGGAGGAGCTCCCGCAGACATCGAACGACATCCTTCTCTCCGAGGCCACCCTGCTCACTCAGGAGATATGCACCAACATCATCCGGCACTGCCCGGAAGGCGCGCCCAGCACCGTCCACGGGTACGGCGCCGAGGGCGGACTCGTGCTGCGCGTCGAGAGCAGCGTGCAGTCGGGAACACAGGTGACACCGGATTTCGGCGCTTCGCTGCGCAGGCGCACCGAGGCGATGGGAGGGACTGCGAGGTTCGAGATCGTGGAGAACGAGGAGGACACTGTGCTTCGCACCGTGCTGACGCTGCCGGTGGCCGGCGGCTTACGGGAGAATCACCCAGTCGGGTGACGCACTCGGCACCGGGCGCGGCTACAGTGCGAACCATGTCACGATCCGCACTGCGCATCAGGAACATGCCCCTTCTGCTCGCGGGACTCTCACTGGCCTTCGCACACACGGCAGCAGGCGCGCAGTCCGCACATTCCCTCCGCTCACCGGGGCAGAGTCACGCTGCGGAGCAGGTGGTGCAAGCGGCTGGACCGCTGCCTATGAAACCCATGAAGTGTTCACAGTGGAAGAAGACCAACCCGGCTCTCTACAAGAAGTACTGCAGGTGATACTTCTGTGAGCGCAGACCTGAAGCTCCTGCTGGTCGACGACGACCTCTACACGCTCCGCGCACTTGAGGCGTTCCTCGGCGATCTTCCGGACGTCAGGATCGCGGGCACCGCTCCGGACGGGGCAGCCGCAGTCGAGGAGTACGAACGTCTGCGGCCGGACCTCACCCTCATGGACCTCACCATGCCGGTCATGACCGGCGTCGTGGCGACGCAGAGGATCCGTGCGCTCGATCCCGGCGCGAAGATCCTCGTCCTCACCACCGTGGCGCCCGGCCCCGGACTGGCGAACGCCCTGCATGCCGGCGCGCTCGCGGCCGTCCGAAAGACCGCTCCGCCCGAGGTGCTGGGAAAGGCCATCCGCGCCATTATGGACGATGATCCCTCCGCCCTCTTCAGCGAACTGCCCGGCGACCTCATCATCAGCGGCGGTATACAGACGCGCAGCGGTCCCATGCCATACCTCTCGCCGGCCGAACTGAGAGTCCTCGAACTCATCTGCCGGGGCATGGGCCGCGCGGAGACAGCGGAGGAGCTGGTCATCAGCCCCAACACCGTGAAGACCCACACCGCACGGCTGCTGTACAAGCTCGACGCATCCAATCAGGCACAGCTGGTGGTGCGCGCACTGGAGTGCGGGTTCATCTCCGGACTCTGACACCGCAGTGGACGCCCGGCACAGGCAGCGAGGCGGCTCCCCCTCATCTCCCCAGCCGCCGTGCTGCGCGCATGACCCGCGTGGCGAAGCGCCGGGCATGTGAGCGGCGCAGCAGGTGGCTCACGGAGCCCGAGGCGGGTTCGACGCCGATCTTCCGCACCGCCTTCGCCCTGTGCATCCCGTAGTGGTCCAGCGCCGCGCCGAAGTCCTCGTCCGTCCAGTCCTCCGTCTGCTCGCACAGGAACTCGTCGGCCCGTATGACGCGGTACGGCCGTTCCGGATGCTCCGCGAAGGCACGCACGTCGTCGGTGACGATCGCATCCAGACCGGCGGCGACGGCGGCGACATCGAGGTGGACGTCTCCCGGGTCCAGCACCCACGGCCTGTGCACCTGCTCCATGCCCGCGGTGTCGAGCGGTGTCAGCGACAGAATCCGCTGACGGGCAGCCTCGTGCAGCTGCCCGCGGTCGTACTCCCGATAGATCTGCCTGAGCGCGGGGTGCAGCTCCCGCTTGACGCCGTACGTGCCGACCAGCTCGAGCGCCGGCTTCCGTCTCTTGCGCACGGCCCGCAGCCACAGCCACAGCGGCTCCGGCGCCAGCACCGAGGTGTCCACCAGCACCCGATACGGCGCCGTTCCGGCGGAATCCGTGTCAGCGGCCCCAGCCTCCTCGACGGCCGCACAGGACACAGTCGCTGCCTCCCCGGACGCAGCGCCCGCACCCCCACGTGCCGCTGCTTTGCCGACAGCCCCCTCACCGGCACCCGCCACTCTCTGGCCCCTGCTCACCCGACGAAGAACTCCGTGAGGATGCGGCGGACCTCGGCCCGCCCGCGCCAGAGGATCGAACCCGGCGGCAGCACCTCGAGGCGCGCCCGCGGGAACGCTGCCGCATACTCCTCCGCGACCTCGACCGGATGCGAGGGATCGTCCTCGTGCGTGAGCACCAGGACCTCACCGGAGTACCGCGCCGCATCCGCCGAGGCCGTACCCGGGTCCGCCACCGCGACCTCGGCCGCCAGCCCCACGCCCTCGGACATGTCCGTCTCCAGCAGGGCATCCACCTTCTGCCCTACCCACGCCCGGGCCGGCTCCAGCGCCTGCACCTCCACCGGCTCGCGCGCGAGGAAGTGCGCGATGAGCCCGGCGCGGTCCCCGGCCTCGAGCAGCGCACGCACATGGGACACGCCCGTCTCGATGATCGCCTGCTGCTCCGGGGAGAACCCCGCCCACGACGCAGGCAGCACGAACGCGATCCGCTCCAGGGCCAGCGCCGCGGGGTCTCCGGCGGTGAGCAGGCGCGCGAATCCGCCCGCACTCATGGACACGCCGAGGGCGCGGGAGACCCGCGCACCGGCTGCGGCCTCGGCGGCGGCGAGCGCCTGCGCGAGCTGGGCGGCGACGGTCCCGTAGTCCCAGCCCGGTCCCGGTGAGGGCCGGCCACCGTGCCCGCCGAGGTTCACGAGCGCCCGGGTGCCCGCGATGCCCGCGGCGAACGGCCGGGTGTCGCGGATCTGACCGGAGAAGCCGTGGGCGAAGAGGGTGACGGGCTCCCCGCTGCCGAAGACGGAGACCCAGCCGGTCTCGGGGCCGGGGAGGTTCCGGTCGGCGGCCGGCCGTGCGGCAGGTGTGCTCATACGGATCAGGGTAATGCGGCAGCGCGGACCGACACCACGAACAGCACGCTCCCCGCAAACGCGGACTCCGCAGCAGCGAGCCCCTTCTCAGCGGCTCCCGCACCAGCGCGCAGTATGCGGACGCCCGCGCCGCGGGAGGCCGAGCTGAGGCAGACTCGGAGAAGCGGTCACCCGCTGCAGCGGCTCGCGGCTGTCGGCGGTCAGCACCCGCGCACGGACCTCTCGCGAAGGAGCAGACATGACAGAGAACCTCACCACCGGCCCCGGGAAGACGGCCTCGGCCGCCGCACAGGAGGAGCTGCGCAGCACCGCGAGCGGCACCGTGGACGCCGCCGCAGAGGCCCTGCTCGAGTTCAGCCACAGGATCCACGAGCTCAGCGAGCTCTCCTGGGAGGAGCGCGAGTCCGCCGCCGCCGTCGCCCGTGTCATGGAGGAGGCCGGATTCGAGACGACCCTGGGCGCCTACGGCGTGGAGACCGCCGTCGAGGCCGTGTACGGCTCGGGCGATCTCACCGTGGTGATCTGCGCGGAGTACGATGCGCTCCCGGGCGTGGGCCATGCGTGCGGCCACAACGTCATCGCCGCCGCCGGCGTGGGCGCAGCCCTGGCCCTCAAGCCGGTGGCCGATGCCGCCGGCCTGCGCGTCAAGCTCCTGGGCACACCCGCGGAGGAGCACGGCGGCGGCAAGGTCGAGCTGCTCAAGGCCGGCGCCTGGGAGGACGCCGCGTTCTCGATCATGGTGCACGGCTCGCCCAAGCAGGAGGTGGCGATCGGGAAGACGCACACCACAGCGGTCGAACGCATCGAGGTCACCTTCACGGGCAAGGAGGCGCATGCCGCAGCAGCACCGTGGGCCGCGGTCAACGCGGGGGCGGCCGCCACGCTGGCCCTCACCAACCTCGCGATGCTGCGACAGCACCTCCCGCCGCACTCCAATGCCAACGCCTTCATCTCCCAGGCTGGTCAGGCGACCAACATCATTCCCGAGTCCTCGACCCTGCAGGTGGAGTACCGCGCCGGAGACATCGAGACCTGGCGCGAGGTCAAGCAGCGCGTGCTCAACTGCTTCGAGGGCGCGGCCATCGCCACCGGCTGCAGCTGGGAGCACCACCGGACCGAGTACCCCTACGCACCCGTCCTCACCCACGAGGGCCTGGGCCTGGTCTGGGACGCGAACCTGGAGGCGCTGGGTCGCCCGGTCATCCGGGAGACGGCCTTCGGCGGCGGTTCGACGGACATGGGCAACGTCTCGCAGGCGGTGCCCTCCGTCCACGGCATGATCTGGCTGCGCGAGTCCCAGAGCGTCCCGCACACCGTGGGCTTCACCGCCGATGCCGTCTCCCCCAGCGGCGACGAGGCCGCCCTCGACGGCGCCAAGGCCCTCGCCCTCACCGCCCTGGACGCTGCACTCGACCCTGAGCTGCGCGCAGAGCTCCTGCGCCTGCAGGCCGAGCGAGAGCCCGGCTCCACCACCGCGGTGCTGGAGGTCTGAGGACGGTCGCGACGACCCGGGAGGCCGGAACCCGGCCCCGGGCCGATGCCGAGGCGGACCGCCTCGGGCTCGCTGTGATTCCGCGGGCCCGGGGCTCAGTTCCGCGGAGACGGAGGACTTCCGCCGCCGAGGTGCGGGAAATCCCCCTCCCACCCCTCCTTACCGGCCGGTAGCGTTCTGGGCATGACCTCTCCCCGGACCTCTGAGACGCCTGCGCCCGCACCGGTGCGCACCTCGGCGGAATCGCCCCGCACGGCAGCGCCCGCCTCCACCGCACCTGCTTCCCCGCCTGCGGCAGACGGGGAGGCCGCCTCCCCGGCGGCAGCGCGGGCCTCTGCCGCCTCCGGACGGACGGGCCCGCGCCTCGCCGGCCTCGACGCCCTGCGCGGCTTCGCCCTGGCCGGGATCATCTTCGTGAACATCCCGAGCGTCCTGGGCCTCAACCCGCTCCTGCCCGACGGCGCGCCCAATCCGATCTCCCACTGGCTCGACCTCTTCGTGCAGCAGCGGTTCTTCCCGATCTTCAGCCTGCTCTTCGGGGTGGGCTTCGGGATGATGTGGTCCACCGCGAGCACCCGTGCGGCGCGACCGCGGCTGGCACTGGCCCGGCGCCTCGGCGCCCTGCTTCTCCTCGGCGCGGCGCATCAGCTCCTCCAGCCCGGCGAGGCGCTGCTGCCCTACTCCCTCGCCGGCCTCGTCTTCCTCCTGCCGGCCACTTTCCTCCCGGGCAGACGGTGGGCGCGCATCCTCGTCCCCGTCACCGGAGGCGCGCTGCTGCTGGCAGCACTCCTCCTCACGGGAGGCGGCCTCTCGCTCATCCCCGGACTGTTCCTGCTGGGCTTCGCGGCGGGAGCCTCGGGGTTCGTGCGGCGGATCGCGAAATCGCCGCGGACCGGACGGATCGCCGCCGCACTCGCCCTCGGGGCCACCGCCGCGAGCGCAGCCGTCCTCCTCACCACCACGTACACCGAACGCGCGCTCTGGCAGGGCTTCGCGCTGGAGTCCGCACTCGGCCTCGTCATGGCGCTGGCCTATGCGAGCGCGTTCATCGCGCTGCTCCACTCGCCGCTTCGCCGCATGCTCACCGGCTTGTTCGCGCCGCTGGGCCGCATGGCGCTCACCAACTACGTGACAGCCACCCTGCTCATGGTCGCACTGCGCCTGGCGCCCAGCGGACTCGACCCCGCGCACGCGGAAGTGCGGGACTGGACGTTCGCCATGGTCTTCTGCGGCGCGGTGCTCGCAGTCCAGTGGCTCTGGTCGGCGCTGTGGCTCAGGCGCTTCCGCCAGGGTCCGCTCGAACGGGCATGGCGCGCGGCCACATGGTGGAGGGCCTGAGAGCACGGGCCGCACTCCCTATACTCGCCCCATGAGCAGCGTCGCCACTCTCCGCCCCTTCGACCCGCACGCCGTCCCGCACCTGTTCGCGATGCGGCCGGGCTACGCGAACGCGGCCGCACTCGGCCTCCCCTTCTACGGCACGCTCGCCGCCATGCGGGAGCACCTGGAGCAGTGGGAGGCCGGTGCCGTGGGGGCGGCTGACTTCGATCCCCTCGTGGGGCGAGCGCGTGCGGCCTACGCGCAGATCGTGCGCACCTGCCCGGAGCGGGTCGCGATCGGCTCCCAGGCCTCGGCCCAGATCTCCCTGCTCGCGCAGTCGCTGCCTCCGGGGGCTCGGGTGGTGACGGTCGCCGGAGACTTCTCGTCCGTCACCTTCCCCTTCTCCGTCCGAGGCGACCTCGACGTCCGCGCCGTCCCGCTGGAGGAGCTGCCCGAGGCGCTGGGCCCGGAGACCGCGGCCGTCGCCTTCTCTCTCGTCCAGTCCGCGAACGGCGCGGTCGCGGACGCGGAGGCCGTGCGGTCCGCCGCACGTGCACATGGCGTGACGACCCTGTGCGACCTCACACAGGCGGCGGGTGTGCTCCCGTGCGCCGCGGACGACTGGGACATGACCGTCTGCCACACGTACAAGTGGCTGTCCTGCCCGCGAGGCCTGTCCTTCCTCACGGTCTCGGAGGAGCTCTGCGCGCGCATGGTCCCGGCGCACGCGGGCTGGTGTGCCGGTGCGGACCCGTGGGCGTCCACGTACGGGCCGGACATGGAGCTCGCGGACACCGCGCGGCGCTTCGACGTCTCCCCCGCCTGGCCCGCGGTGGTGGGCGCGGTGCCGGTGCTCGAATGGTTCGCCTCCGTGCGGCCGGAAAGCCTGTGGGCGCATGCCGCGGGCCTCGGCGACGCACTGTGCGAGGGACTGGGGATCGCACCGCGCGGCCAGGCCATCGTGTCCTGGCCGGATCCGGACGGAGCGGACCTCGCCGCGCTGGCACGGGCCGGTGTGGTCGCCTCGGGCAGGGCCGGCGGTGTGCGGACGTCCTTCCACGTGTGGAGCACGGACGAGGACGTGGACATGATCCTGCGCGCGCTGGACCGGTGAGGGGCGGCCGTTGCCCGGGGCGGGGCCCGCACCTAGGCTGAGGCCACCAGCAGGCTGCGACGAGGAGGTCGACCATGCCGATCGAGAACCCCTTCTACTCTCCGGACGTGCAGGGACCGTATGAGCTCTACTCGGTGGGGCGCTTCGAACTCGAGGACGGCGGTGTGATCCCGGACCTCACACTGGCCGTGGCGACGTATGGCGAGCTCAATGCCGCACGCGACAACGCGATCCTCATCCCCACGTGGTTCTCCGGGACGCACCAGACCTGGGAGCAGGTGTACATCGGGCCGGGGCGTGCGCTGGACCCGGAGAGGCACTTCATCGTCGTGGTCAACCAGATCGGCAACGGCCTCTCACTGTCACCCCACAACGCGGCGGACCCCTCCATCGCGATGTCGAAGTTCCCCCGCGTGCGGATCGGCGATGACGTGCGGGCTCAGGAGCGGCTGCTGCGCGAGGCGTTCGGTATCGAGCGGCTGGCCCTCGTGGTGGGCGGATCGATGGGTGCGCAGCAGACCTGGGAGTGGGCGGTGCGCTTTCCGGAGAAGGTGCTGCGCGCGGCCCCCATCGCGGGCACCGCGCAGAACACGCCGCACGACTTCCTCTTCACGCAGACCCTCGTGGAGGCGATCACGAGCGATCCGGGCTTCGCCGGCGGCGAGTACGCCTCCCACCTGGATGTGCAGGCGGGCCTGGGGCGGCATGCGGACATCTGGGCGGTCATGGGCCTGTCGACGGAGTTCTGGAAGTCCGGCTTCTGGAAGGCGGTGCCGATGCTGGATGGTGAGACCACCGAGGACTTCGAGGAGTTCCAGGCCGGCTTCATCCGCGCCCTGTTCCGGCTCATGGACCCCAATGCGCTGCTGACGATGGGATGGAAGTGGCAGCGCGGCGACGTGGCGCGCAGCATCGGCGGAGACCTCGCGGCCGCGCTCGGCCGCATCACCGCGAAGACGTTCGTCATGCCCATCGACCGCGACATGTTCTTCCCGGTCGCCGACTGCGAAGCCGAACAGCGCCTCACACCCGGGAGCGAGCTCCGCGTACTGCCCTCCATCGCGGGGCACTTCGGCCTCTTCGGCTTCGAGCCGAGCTATGTCGAGGAGGTCGATCGGAACCTCTCGGAGCTGCTGGCCGCGCCCGTGTGAGGCGCTCCCGGCCGCCCAGCGGCAGGCAAGGACGCTCCCCGGGGCGAGGAGCTCTGAGAGTGCGAGCCTCGTGCGGCAGGAAGAGCCCCTGGGCGCTCAGTGAGGCGGTATCGGGTGGTCGTCGACCTGGATCGCACCGGACGGGCACAGGTACTCCGCCTCCTCGACGGCCTCCCATTCGCTCTCGGGCGGATCCGCGTCCAGCAGCTCCACGAAGCTGCCGTTCTCCGCGCGGTTCCGGAAGACGCGCGGCGCGACGAAGCCGCAGTTCCCGGATGCCACGCACAGGGTCTGATGGACGGTGACCTTCATCGGATGCTCCTCTCGGGTTCTGTGCTCCGTCTGCCGCTGCTGCCGACAGAGCCGGAGCACACCGGTTCTGTCGGCAGCCGCTCAGCCGCGGTACCGCTGCACGAGCGGGCACACATAGGGATCGCGATTCTTGAGTCCCACCTGGTTGAGATATGCGATCACCGTGGACGAGGCCTCGGCCAGCGTGCGCTGCGTGTAGGGGATGTCGAGCCGGTCGCAGTGCTCCCGCACGAGCTTCTGCATCGCGGGGAGACTGGGGCGCGGAGCGGTGGGGAAGAGGTGATGCTCGATCTGGAACTGCAGACCGCCCATCAGGAACCGGACCAGCGGCCCGTCCTCGATGTTGCGGGACATTCTGATCTGGCGGCGCAGGAAGTCGAGGTGGATTCCAGCGGGCACGGTGGGCATGCCCATGTGGTTGAGGGCGAAGGCCCCTCCCAGCATGAGGCCGAAGGTGCCGACCTGCACCCCGAAGAACGCGATCGCCATGCCCACCGGCAGGACCGCGAACAGCAGGGTCAGGTATGCGGCGTGCCGGACGATGATCAGCGTGAGTTCGGGGAAGCGGTGCGGCACCTCACGGGTGGTGAACAGGGTCTTCAGCGAGGCGACGTGGAGGTTCAGGCCCTCCAGGAGCAGCAGCGGCACGAAGAAGACTCCCTGGCGGCGGGCGAGCAGCCGGCTCACCCTGCCGGTGCGCTGATCGCTGGCCTCCGGGGTGAATGCGAGCAGATTGGACTCGATGTCCGGGTCCGCGCCCACCTGGTTCGGGTGCGCATGATGGGTGTTGTGCTTGGCCATCCACCAGCTGAAGCTGAGCCCCATGAGCAGGCCCGCGACGATGCGCGAGGCCCATTCGTTCCACTCCCGCGACGCGAAGACCTCGCGGTGGGCGGCTTCGTGCGAGAGGAAGCCCAGCTGTGCCATCACCATTCCGATGAGAGCGGCGACGATCAGCTGGAACCAGGTCTCGCCCAGCAGGACGATGGCGGCCACCAGGGCCGCCAGGACCAGCACCCAGACGCAGATCCGGGTGAGGTAGAACCCGTAGCGGCGGCGCATGAGTCCGGCGTCGTGCACGGCACGACTCAGTTCGCGGTACGACTCGACGTACCTATTGCCGGCCACGATGACACCTGACGACGCGCGAGCGCCGACTCTGTGCGGCGGCTCCCGCCCCGTATCGCCTCGCAGTGCTTCCCATACATCAAGTATAAGTGCGAAGATCTGCCCTCACATTGAGGATGCGGCAAGGTCGGTTGCCCCTGTGAACCGGCTCTTCCGCATGCTTGGGAGATCCTGGTCCGAGCCCGTCCCAGAGGTCAGCTGAGGTTGAAAAGCGACTTCGACCTCAGTGCTGGGCCGGGAGCACCTCCCTCACCGTCCCATGCATCAAGACCGTCATCATCGCCGGCTTCCCACATGCGGGCGAGCTCAGCCTCGGTCAGCCGGTTTGCGCCCGAGGCGATGGCGTCCATGACGCTGAGAGCCAGGTCCGGGTCCGCATCGAACGGGATCGCCAGCGTCCGGAGCCGGCGCCCATCGCTCAGTGCCAGCTCGACGACCCCGCCCGGCGGCGCAGCCGGGGATTCGGCCAGCAGCGAGATCGCGGTCAGCCCGTGCGACGATCGCGTGGCCACTCGATACAAGCCAGGGTTGTTGTCCTGTGCCCTCCAGTCCGCGTATGCGAAGCGGACATGGGAGATTCTGCCGCGGTTCACCGGGAACTCCTCGATGAGGTGAGCAAGCTCGCGCTGAAGGTCATCAGTGCGCGGCCACCACGCTGCCGGCAGTGCCGGGTGCTGCGATGATGGTGCGAACTCGATGCGCAGATGTGGTCGGCTGGGTTGTGTAGGCATGACGCCCGCCCCTCGTGCTGCCCTGCCGATTCGACGAATGCGGGCCGACAACCTGATTGCTCCCAGTATACCGGGCATCCCTGTGATCCGCCGGTGTCGCTCACCGGCACCGCTCATGTCTCATTCTGCTTCGTCAGAATCGCCGAACGACGATGTGGAGCGAGACACGAGCGGGAGATGGGACGCGAACGCCTGCGAATGCGCTGGGCCCGCCGCAGAAGCTGCAGGCAGGCCCAGCGCTTCCCCTGGTCAAGAGGCTAATCGGCGGTGAGTGTGGGATTTGAACCCACGGAAGGGGGTTGCCCTTCAACGGTTTTCAAGACCGTCACATTCGGCCGCTCTGTCAACTCACCTGCGCACGAACGCTCGGCTCGTGCTCCCAGTATTCTGCCACAGGCGCCCGCGAGGCGGATGAGCGGGCATCGCGACACCGCGCGGGACCCTCACGGCCGCCGAGGCCGGCTCAGAAGAGGAAGTCGTCCTTGCTCCAGCGCCGCGCGTTCACCGGCTTGGGACGAGGTGCGGCATCGCCCTCCTCCACATCCTCGCCTGCGAGGTCCTCATCCTCGTCATCGAGTGCGTCGAAGCCTTCGTCGTCTTCGTCGCGGATGTCGTCCTGGTCGTCATCGGAAGCGCCGTCGCGTCCTCCGTCTTCCTCAGGGAGGTCCTCCGCCTCGGAGGCCTCACGCTCGAAGAGGGCCTCGCTGTCGTCAGGGGTCTCGCCCTCGCCGGGGGCTGTGACTTCGCCTGCCTCAGGAGCCGCGGCTGCATCGACGGCCTCGGCTGCGTCCACGGACTCGACCGCGTCAGCGGGCACGACTGCGTCATGGTCCGCAGCCGAGTCCGGCGATTCTGCGGCCTCGCCTCCGGCCCGCGACGCGGCCCCTCCTCGTCTCCCCGCACCGGTGCGCGACCGCGATCCGGCAGGCCTCAGCAGCTCCTCCGGCACCTGGAACGCCGCGGGCGCACGGAACCGGCCGTGCTGGCCTCGCACCTCGTGGTCATCAGCCTCTTCCGGATCGACCGCGACGCTCGGCTCAGCGGCGGACGCAGGAGCGTCCGCGCCCTCGGGAGACTCCTCTCCGGCGTCGGCCCCGGCGCCGACCGCGGCCGCGCTCTCATGCACATCCTCGGCGGCTTCCATCCCATCGGAAGCCCCGGGTTCCGCCTTCTCCGCAGCAGCGGTGGGCAGCGGAGCGGTGAGCGTGGGAGGCGATCCGGCTGCGGGCATGTCGACGAGGGTCGGCAGCGAAAGGCCGGACACGGTGCCTCGCGGGGTACCGCTCCCCTGCGAGGAGGCACCGGCGTGGGCCCCACCTCGGCCTCCGTCGGAAACCATGAGGTCCGCACGTTCGTTCACAGTCACCGGGCCGGACACCGCCTCGGCCGCGCCCTCCCGGGGAAGACCGAAGGCATCCGTCTGCGAGGCATCGGCGGCCTTCGGGTTCCGCAGCGGTTCCTCCGCAGATCGTCCGTTCTCGGCGGGCGGCGTCGGTACGGCCGCCTCTTCCTCTTCGGAGGTCTCGTCTGCCGTCAGCGCCTCGGACGCAGGTGCCGAGGTCTGCGGCGCGACCACGGGCGTCGCTCCCGCTGTCCCAGCCTGCTTCCCCGCTTCTCCGGTCACAGAGTCCGCAGCCGGCACACCGATGCCCGCACCCGGTTCCGCCTCGACCTCACCGGCGTCCGTCTCCACCGCCGCCGCGCCAGCGCTCACATCCGCAGCCACTCCCGCGACACTGGCCTCGCCCGCGGTGTCCGCACTCTCCCGTCCGCCCAGGAGGGTGCTGAGCGCGGCGAGCGGCACGATCACCCACGACGGCCGGTTGCGCTTCTCCGTCGCGATCTCCACGAGCAGCCTGTCCACCAGCGCCGCTCGCAGAACGGGATCGCGAAGGCTCGCGGTGGCGCCCGCGGCGTGCGAGTACCCGGACAGCAGCGAGTTGGTCGCCTGCCCGCACCACAGCCGCTCGGGAGCGGTGAGGTAGTCGTCGAGGAGGGAGCCCTCGGCCGCGGCACCGGCCGCCCCGGACCCCTCCGCTCCCCCGAACAGACCCTCGCCTGCGATCCGCCTCAGCTCGGCGCTCCGCCGCTCGAGGGCACCGCTGCCGCGCAGCCATGAGAAGCCGGCGGCATAGTCGATGCTGCGCAGCAGGGCCACGAGGTCGAACGCGGCCGGCCGGGGCTCATCAGCGGGGTCTGCGGAGAACGAGATGACGCGCGGCCCCTCGGCCGTGCCGGTGAGGATGTTCTCGAGCGTGAGCTCCCCGTGGATGCGCTGCAGCGGTCCCACCGTCGTGAGCTCCTCCAGTGCGCGCGCGTGCTCACGCAGCTGCTCCTCGAGCCCGGCGAGCGGTCCGCCCGCCACCCGCAGCGCCCAGTCCACGCGTCTGCGCCAGCGGCCCACGAGCCGCGCCGTGGGCTCCCCGCCGCTCTGGACCAGGCCGAACTCCCCGGCCAGATCGCCGTGCAGCTCGCCCACCACCGTCCCGAGCGAGGACGCCTGCCTGTTGAACGAGCCCACGGACCCGGAGTCCACGCGCATCGCCAGCCGCACGGCGTCCCGCCAGACCGGATGGGAGTCGGGCAGGGCATGGGCGAGCAGCGCATACGGCGCAGAGAGCGTCGCCGAGTCCTCCGCATCGAACCAGCGGGCCTGCGCCCAGCCCACGACGGGGTGCACGGTGCGCGAGCCCACCGCCGTGAGCGCGAGCGGCACACGGACGGCAGGAGGACGCCGGTCGCTCAGCGTGCGCACGAGCGTGAGGACGAAGGAGCCGTCCGGCGCATCGACGACCGTGCGGGTCTCCTGACCGCGGGAGGTTCCGATCCTGACCCTCAGCTCGGCCGCCGCCGCTGCGAGCCGGTCCGGATCCGGCGAGAACGCCTCGGCCTCGGGCGCGCCCCCCAGCTCCTCCCCCGCGAGATGCCCCGAGAGGTGTGCGCCGGGCAGCGCAGCGCGGGAGCGGATGAGCTCCATGAGCGTCTGCACACCCACGGGATCGGCCGCACCGTCGTATACGCCCACGGGCCCCAGCAGGAGGTCGTCCGTCTCCCCCACGCGGTGCTCGCGCAGCGCAAGTGCCTCCCGCGTGCGGAAGGTCAGGGGCAGCGCGATGCGGGCGGAGCGCTCTCCGCTGCCCACTCCCACCACGGCCATCGCCACGCGCACCGTGCCGCCCTCGGCCTCGGGGACGTCCGCGAGGCGCACCACGGACAGGGGCGTGAGGTCCGGCTCCTGCCCAGCGGGTCCGCCCAGCTGCGGGAACCAGCGCTGGCGCGGCAGCCAGCGCGCAAGGAGTCGCTCGAGATCGCTGCTGAAGGCCATGTCCGTCATGGTATCGGCCGGTCGGTCGCAATGTGGGATGTTTCAGCACGAACTGAGGTTCCTGGCGCACAATTGGCCGATGCTCATCGAACACAGGAATCGCCAGCCGCTGCCGACCGCCGCCGATGTGGAGGGTGCTGCCGCGCGCATTTCGGATGAGATCATCACGACCCCCCTGCACGTCTCGGACCGCCTCTCCCAGCTCACCCGCGCCACCATCCACCTCAAGCGCGAAGACCTGCAGCCCGTCCGCTCCTACAAGATCCGCGGGGCATTCAACTTCATCCTCCAGCTCAGCGAGGACGAGCGCCGGCGCGGAGTCGTGTGCGCCTCGGCCGGCAATCATGCCCAGGGATTCGCCCGCGCCTGCAAGGCCCTGGACGTCCACGGCACCATCTTCGTGCCCAAGACCACGCCGAGGCAGAAGATCGACCGCATCCGCCACTTCGGCGGGGACCGGGTCGAGGTCATCATCGACGGCTCGACCTACGACGACGCCTCGGACCTCGCCAAGAGACACGCGGAGGTCACCGACGCGCTCGTGATCTCCGCGTTCGACGATCCGCTCACCATCGCCGGCCAGGGCACGATCGCCCTCGAGATCCTCGAGCAGCTCGACAGGGCTCCGGACGTCATCGTCGTGCCGGTGGGCGGCGGCGGCCTCATCGCCGGCATCGCCGCCTACGCCTCCGTGCACATGCCGCAGACCCGCGTCATCGGGGTCGAACCCCACGGAGCGGCCTCGATGACCGCCGCCCTCGCCGCCGGCCGCCCCGTCACCCTGGGCAGCATCGACACGTTCGCAGACGGCACCGCCGTGCGCAGGGCAGGCGACTACACCCTCGAGATGATCCGGCGGCACGGCGTCCCCATGACCACGGTCGAGGAGGGCCGTGCGGCGACGGAGATGCTCAACCTCTACCAGGTGGACGGCATCATCGCCGAGCCCTCCGGCGCGATCGCCCCGGCCGCGGTGGGTCCCCTGGGTTCCGGAGCCCCCGTGGAGGTGGAGCCCGGCAGCGATGTCGTGTGCATCATCTCCGGCGGGAACAACGACATCTCCCGCTACGCCGAGGTGCTCGAGCGCTCGCTCGTCCACGAGGGGCTCAAGCACTACTTCATCGTGAACTTCCCGCAGGAGCCCGGAGCGCTGCGCGGCTTCCTCAACGATGTGCTCGGCCCGGACGACGACATCGCGCTGTTCGACTACGTCAAGCGCAACGACCGGGAGACCGGGCCGGCGTTCGTGGGGATCACCCTGGGCGCGCAGGAGGACCTCGGGCCGCTGCTGGAGCGCATGGACGCCTCCCCGCTGGAGATCGAGCGGGTCAGCCAGGACTCCCCGCTCTTCCGCATGTTCGTGTGAGGGTGCCGCGGCCGACCGTCACCTGCCTCCGCCGGCGTCGGTCGTGCCAGCCACCGTGCCAGGGCGCCCGATAGAGTGACGGCATGCGCGCAATCACACTCACGGAACACGGCGGCCCCGAGGTCCTCACCCTCGCCGAGACGCCCACCCCCACCGCGCGGCCGGGCCATGTGGTGGTCCGCGTCCACACCGCGGGCATCAACCGCGCCGACGTCCTCCAGCGTCAGGGCAACTACACGCCCCCGCCCGGGGCGAACACGGAGGTGGAGATCCCCGGCCTCGAGGCCTCGGGCTGGATCGAGGAGATCGGCGAGGGCGTGACGGGCTGGGCTGCGGGCGACCGCGTCGCCGCGCTGCTGACGGAGGGCGGCTACGCGGAGTACGTCGAGGTGCCCGCCGGCCAGCTCCTGCCCGTGCCGCAGGAGCTCTCGCTCGAGGACGCCGCCGCCCTGCCCGAGGTGCTGTGCACCGTCCATTCCAATGTCTTCTCCGCCGCCGGGCTGCGGCCGGGCGAGTGGCTGCTGGTCCACGGCGGTGGCTCGGGCATCGGCACCGCCGCCATCCAGATGGCCAGGGCGCAGAGCGCGAAGGTCGCGGTCACGGTGGGCAGCGAGCGCAAGGCGGAGTTCTGCCGGGCCCTGGGCGCGGATGCCGTCATCAACTACCGGGAGGAGGACTTCGTCGAGCGGATCCGGGAGATCACCGGCGAGGACGGAGCCCCCGGCGACGGCGCCGATGTCATCCTCGACGTCATCGGCGCGAAGTACCTCGACCGGAACCTCAGGGCCCTCGCGGTGGACGGCCGCCTCTCGATCATCGGCCTGCAGGGCGGGACGAAGGCGGAGGCGAACCTCGGCCGGATGCTCCCCCGCCGTCTCTCCATCATCGCCACCACCCTGCGTGCCCGCCCCGACGACCAGAAGGCGCGCATCGTCTCCGAGGTCGCGGACACCTTCTGGAAGCAGGCCGTCGAGGGCACGATCCGCGCCACGGTCGACACGGTCCTCCCGCTCGCGGAGGCTCCCGCGGCACACGCCCGCATGGAGGCGGGGGAGAACATCGGCAAGATCCTCCTGCGGGTCGCCGAGGCCTGAGCCGGTGGGTCTGCGCGACCTCCTGGACGGGGGGATCTTCGGCAGGGACCGGCGCACCCCGGAGGAGAGGCGGTTCGGCACCGGGCTGTGGCGCCAGCACCGCGACCGGTTCTCCCGTTCGGTGGACCGCTTCTTCGAGACCGCGCAGGCTCTCCACGCGGAGTTCGGGGAGGCCGGCGAGACTCACGTGCCCGAGGACGTCGTCAGCGACGCCCCGACCGCCGCCGCGGTGGAGGCCGTCTCCCGCCTCACCTTCGAGCTCAACGACCTGGACGAGCGGGTCGCGACCCTGATGGAGCGCTGCCAGCGCGAGGTCCCCCTGGAGGATCTGGTGCTCCCGGCCGACGGCAGGCGGCGCCTCGGCGATGTGCCCGAGGCCGTCTCCCGGGCCGCCTCCCTCGTCGCCCAGGCGGCGCAGACGGCGGCCATGCTCCGCGCGCACCTGCGGATGGCGGACGCGGCGGGAACGAGCCGCGGGAGCGCCGATCGCCTCGGCGAGTTCCCGCGCTCGGCGCAGACGTACGTGCAGCGGGCCGCGGACACCCTCGCGGCCGCCGAGGCCGGGCTCCCGGCCTCCTGAGGGAGTGGGACCTGTCCGCCCGTGTGCCAGTCCGGAGACAGGGGCGGCCCAGGGCTTTCTCACGCCGTTCCCAGTCGCATAGGGTCGTGAGCATGACTGCTATCAACACTCTCGTGGCAGGTGCGGGCGGCCTCGTCGTCGTCCTCATCGTCCTGCTCATCGCATACATCGTCTTCAGACGCTCCTACCGGGTGGCCGCGCCCAACGAGGCGCTCATCATCACCGGCGGCAAGCAGCGGTCGCGCGGCGGCGACGTGGGCCTGGACGAGGGCTCGCGGGTGGTCGTCGGCGGACGCGCCTTCGTACGCCCGCTGTTCGACCGCGCCCACACCCTCTCACTGTCCTCCCGGCAGATCCTCGTCGAGATCGAGGCGCTGAGCTCCAACGACATCCCGCTCAAGCTCCGCGGCGTCGCCCAGATCAAGATCGGCGAGCGCACCGCCGATGTCCGCAAGGCGGCACAGCGCTTCCTCGACCAGCAGGACGACATCGACTCCTACTCCCAGGAGGTCCTCTCCGGCACCATGCGCTCCGCGGTGGGCACGCTGACCGTGGAGACGATCCTCCGCGATCGCAAGAGCTTCGCGGAGAAGGTCCAGGAGGACGCCCTGGACTCGATGAACAACCAGGGGCTGGTGATCGACACCTTCCAGATCACCTCGATCGCCGACGACGGCGGATCCTACCTGGAGGATCTCGGCAAGCCCGAGGCCGCAGCAGCCGCCAAGCGCGCCGCGATCGCGGAGTCCGAGGCCACGCGTCAGGCCACCGAGGCGCGCAACGCCGACCAGGAGGCCATCGCCGAGTCGCAGAAGGCCCTGGAGCTCCGGCAGGCCGCCATCCAGCGCGAGACGGCGCGTGAGAAGGCCGAGGCCGCCGCTGCCGAGGACCTGGCCCGTGCCCAGCAGGAGCAGCGGATCCTCGAGGAGAAGCAGAAGATCGCGGAGCAGCAGAACGAGCTGCGCGAGCGCGAGCTGGTCGCCGAGATCCGCAAGCCCGCCGATGCCAAGCGGTACGAGGCTGAGCGCGCCGCGGACGCCCGCCGCTACGAGGAGGGCCAGAAGACCGACGCCCAGCGCTACGCGCGCGAGCAGGACTCCGAGGCCGCGCTGGCGGAGGAAAAGAACCGGGCCGCCGCCGTCGAGGCCGCAGGCCTGGCCGAGGCCGCGAGCGTCCGCGCCCGCGGTGATGCCGAGGCGGAGTCCGCAGCCGCGAAGGGCCGCGCCGAGGCCGAGTCCATCGCCGCGCGCGGCCGTGCCGAGGCCGAGTCCATCGAGGCCGCGGCCGAGGCCTACGCCAAGTACAACGACGCCGCCGTCCTCTCGCAGATCCTCGAGGCCCTGCCGAAGGTCGCGCACGAGGTCGCCGCCCCCTACAGCAGCATCGGGAACCTCTCCGTCGTCTCCGCCGACGGCGAGTCGAAGCTGTCGAAGAACGTGGCCGTGGGCATGCAGGAGACCCTGAAGATGGTCCAGTCCACCACGGGCCTCGACCTCGGGGAGTTCCTGCAGAACGCGATGGCCTCCCGCACCGGCACCGCGACGGGCGGCAGCGGAGCCGCAGCGACATATGGTGCACCGAAGGTGCCCGGGGCCGTCTCCGGCGGCACCGGAAGCTCAGCGGTTTCGGCCGAGTCCTCGGACGACCACGGCGCCTGAGGGCCCCGCTGCAGGGCCCGCGCTGCCCGCCGCCGGTCAGCCCGAGCCGGCAGCGTGGGTGCCCGCGCCCCTCGGGCAACGCGAAAGCTCGGGCCGTCCTGGACGGCCCGAGCTTTCGCATGCGCACCCCGGGCGCGAACCGCTCAGAGCCCCAGGCGGGCCTCCAGCGCCGTGGCGAGGCCGTCGTCCTCGATGGGATCGGCCACGACCGTCGCTGCGTCCTTGACCGCATCGCGCGCCTGGCCCATCGCGATGGAGTACGAGGCCCAGCCGAGCATCTCGAGATCGTTGAGGCCGTCACCTGCACCGATGGTGTCCGCGTGGTCCACACCCAGCTGCTCCATGACCCAGCTCAGGCCGTGGGCCTTGTTCACGCCCTCGGGGGCGATGTCGAGCCAGTTGCTCCAGCCCACGGCATAGGAGACGCCGTGCAGGCCGATCCGCTCGACGGATTCCTGGAACTCCTCGGTGGTCCCGTTGGGCTCGCGGAGCACGATGCGGGTCGCCTCGTGCCTCTTCAGCTCTTCGAACGGCACGATCTCCATCGAGTCCATGTCCGCCAGCTCGTCAGTGGGGAACTCCCCGTTCGCATAGCGCTGGAGCTGCGCGTTCTCGACCATGTAGAGGGCCGTGGGCAGCACCTCGACCATGCGGTCGAGCGCATCGGAGGGATCGAACGTCTCCGCCCGCACCACCTCCCAGCCGTGTTCGAGCTCGGGGTCGAGGCGCAGGATGACCGCACCGTTGGAGGCGACCACGTACCCCGCCGTCAGCTCGAGGCGGTTGGCCGTCTCCAGCGCGCCCGGAGCGGAGCGGCCGGTGGCGATCACGAGGTGGTGGCCGGCCTCGGCGGCGGCCCGCAGCACGCTGCGCTGACGCTCGGACAGCCGGTTGTCGTAGTCGACGATCGTGCCGTCGACGTCGAGGGCGATCAGCTGCGGGGAGAACCCGCCGTCGCCCGGCCGCGCTCCCGCCCCCTCTGCGTCATGGGCGTCTGCACGCTGCCCGGTCTCACCGCCGCGTTCCACATAGCTCATGCGTGCACAGCACCTTCCGGGCCGTATGCGGTCATGCCGCCCAGATAGGGGCGCAGGGCCTCGGGGATGCGGATCGTGCCGTCGGCCTGCTGGTGGGTCTCGAGGAGCGCGACGAGCCAGCGGGTGTTCGCTGCGGTGCCGTTGAGCGTCGCCACGGGGCGCGTGCCGTCCTCGCCGCGCTCGCGCACCTTGAGGCGGCGCGACTGGAAGGTCGTGCAGTTCGAGGTCGAGGTGAGCTCACGGTAGGTGCCCTGGGTGGGGATCCACGCCTCGGTGTCGTACTTGCGGGCGGCGGAGTCGCCCAGATCCCCCGCGGCGATGTCGACCACCCGGTAGGCGAGCTCGCACTTCGCGAGCATCTCCTCCTGGATCGCGAGCATGCGCGCGTGCTCGGCCTCGGCGTCCTCCGGCCTCACATAGGAGAACATCTCGACCTTCTGGAACTGGTGCACGCGGAGGATGCCGCGGGTGTCCTTGCCGTAGGAGCCTGCCTCGCGCCGGTAGCACGGCGACCAGCCCGCATAGCGCTTGGGCCCGCCGGAGAGGTCGAGGATCTCGTCCATGTGGTAGCCGGCCAGCGGCACCTCCGAGGTGCCCACGAGGAAGAGGTCGTCGGCCTCCAGGCGGTACACCTCATCCGCATGCTCGCCGAGGAAGCCGGTGCCGCCCATGATCTCCGGCTTCACCAGGGTGGGGGTGATGGTGGGGACGAAGCCGTGCCGCTCCACGACGTCGAGGGCCATCGTCAGCAGCGCGAGCTCGAGACGGGCGCCGAACCCCGTGAGGTAGTAGAACCGCGCGCCGGAGACCTTGGCCCCGCGCTGCGTGTCGATCGCACCGAGGAGCTCGCCGAGCTCCTGGTGGTCCCGGGGGGCGAAGCCCTCGGCTGTGAAATCGCGGGGAGTTCCCTCCCGGCGCAGCTCCACCGAGTCCTCCTCGCCGCCGGCGGGAACGCCGTCGATGATGAGGTTGGGCAGCCGGCGCAGGGCCTGGTCGAAGGCGAACTCCGCCTCGTCCGCATCCGCCTGCAGCGCCTTCACCCGGTCCGAGAGCTCCTTCGCCTGCGCCACCAGCGCGGCCTTCTCCTCGCCCTTGGCCTGCGCGACCTGCTTGCCGAAGCCCTTCTGCTCCGCGCGGGCGGCCTCGAACGCGGTCAGCGCCGACCTGCGGGAGGCGTCCGCGGTGAGGACCTCGTCGACCAGGGACTCGCTGGCCCCGCGGGCTCGCTGTGAGGCCTTGAAGGTGTCAGGGTGTTCGCGCAGCTGCGTCAGGTCGATCATGGGGTCAAGCCTACAGTTCGCGAGGTAGCGTTTCAGCTATGGTCCTCGAGCTCCACATCCTCCTCCTCGCGCTCATCGTGGCGGGCGCCGCCGCGCTCGGCCTGCTGATCGGCGTCGCCGTGGCCCGCGGCCGTCCGCGGGCGGGCGGAGGGCGGGAGACCGCCCCTGCCTCGGGCGCGGAGCGGGGAGCGGCCGAGGCCGGGGCCCAAGCGGAGGCCCTGCCCGCTCCCACACAGGCGGCCCTCATCGTCAACCCCTCCAAGGACATGGCCCGGGCCGCCGTCGCGCTGCTCGGCGAGCTGTGCGCGGAGAAGGGATGGCCCGCGCCGCTCGTCTTCGAGACCGAGCCTGAGGACGCAGGCGGCGGGCAGGCGAGAGCCGCTCTGGAGGCCGGGGCGGACCTCGTCATCGTCGCGGGCGGGGACGGCACCGTCCGGCTCGTCGCGGAGCAGCTGGTGGGCACGGAGGTGCCGATGGGCATCGTCCCGGCCGGCACGGGCAATCTGCTCGCGCGCAATCTGGACATGGTGCTCGACCACACGGAGGGAGCGCTGCGGATCGCCCTCGACGGCCGGGACTCCGTCATCGACACCGGTGCGATCCTGCTGGGCGGCCGAGAGGAGCCGCACACGTTCCTCGTCATGGCCGGCATCGGCTTCGACGCGGCCGTGATGAGCGATGTGAGCCCGGCGCGCAAGGCCAAGGTGGGCTGGCTGGCGTATGTCGAGGCCGGCTCACGGAAGCTGCTGGGCAGCCGGGTCTCCGTGCGGGTCCGCGTGGACGAGGGTGAGGAGCGGGAGCTCAAGGTGCGGTCCGTGGTCGCCGGGAACTGCGGCCGGCTGCAGGGCGGCGTGTGGCTGTTCCCCGAGGCGGAGATCGACGACGGACAGCTCGACCTGCTCGTCGTCAGCCCCAAGAACCTCGCCGAGTGGGTGGGCGTGGTCGCCTCCATCGCCGGACGCCTCGTGCGGCGCGGGCTCCACACCGCCACCGCCCAGGGCGAACGGTTCTCCGTGCGCGTCGAGCACCCCGTCGAGGTCCAGATCGACGGCGATCCCTTCGGCACCACCGATCGGATGGAGCTGAGCGTGATGCCGGCCTCCCTCGTGGTGCGCGCGCCCACGCCGGAGCTCAAGCGCCGCATCAGGCTCGAGCAGTACCACCTGAGCTCGAGCCCCTTCGTGTCCGCCGGGTGAGGGACGCCGGGTGAGGGACGCCGGGTGAGGGACGCCACCAGCGCTCACTGCCCCTTTCCGCCCCCTCCGCGCTCCCCTCTTCTCGGTCCCGCCCGTCCGGAAGGCGCGCCCGTGCGCCGGCCGTGGTGAGCGGCCGGCACGCAGACGCAGCATCCGGACGGTTCGGTGTCCCCCGCGTCAGGCCCCTCCCCGGTCGGAGCAGGCTCGGAATGGACTAAAGTGGGAGAAAGCCCTCGGGAGTGCGGGCTCCTGTGCCGCAAAGGCATCGGAGGAGCACTCCGCCCGGGGGCGCCGGAGAAGGACTGAGAGGCCCCGATGAAGTCGAAGCACCTGGTGGCACCGGTGGCAGCCCTCGCGCTGTCCGGATTCGCAGCGGCTCCCGCATTCGCCCAGCCCGCCTCGGGCACGGACCTCGGGACGACCTCGTGCCCCACGAGCATCGACCTCTCCGAGAGCGAGTTCTGCTTCTCCCTCGGCGGCGAGTTCCTCACGGGCGATTCCATCAGCGCGGCGGACTTCGCGGACCCCGAGAAGGGTGCCGCGCTCTCCGTGTACGGCCTGAACACCTACTCCGCCGAGGAGGGCGAGGCCGAGCGCATCGCCTACTCCGTGGTGTCGGCCGAGACCGAGGAGGTGCTGCTCTCCGGGGAAGCGCGCGGCTCGCAGCTGGGCCTCGTGTCCGGTGTGACCCTGTCCGCGGAGACGAACGACCCCGAGGAGCTTGCGGCACTGCCCGGCGAGTATCGCGTGACCGTCGTCGCGGAGGGCAGGAAGGCTCTCACCGCCGCGCTCACCGTCACCCCCTCCGAGGAGCCGGCGCAGGAGGACCCCGAGGAGCGGGAGGCCCCCGAGGACGGGGATGCCGAGCGCGGCGGAGCGGGCGAGGAGCCCGAGGCGGACGCCTCCGAGGCCGCAGAGCAGCAGGACGACGCCGCCGAAGAGGCGCAGGACCCCGCGGAGTCAGAGGCCCGGGAGGACACGGGCGCAGACCGTCGCACCGAGGCGGAGGACGGCGAGCCCTCAGCAGAAGGCGAGGACCCCGCGCGGACGGACGACGAGGGCCCGGCGGCCGTCCCCGTCGAGGAGGCCGGGTTCGGCTTCGCCGCGAGCCGCACCGAGGCAACCGCAGAACAGCTCGGCGCGCAGGGACTGAGCTTCACGCTGTACGGCCTGGAGCCGGGATCGCTCATCCGCATCTCCGGACTGCCCGGCGCACAGGCACCGACCACTGGCTACGCGAACGAGCTGGGGCTGGGTCAGCTGACCTGGCAGCAGCCGTCGTGGGCCCAGGCCGCGGAGGCGGACGCCTATGAGTACACCGTCATCGCCACGCCGCTGGGCGCCTCCGCGGCCGTCGTCGCAGAGACCGCGCTCACCGTGACGGGTGAGGCCGGCGTTGCGAGGACCGCAAGCACCGGCGACGCAGGCACCCGGGACACTGAGGGCGACGGTGCAGAGGCTGCGGGCTCAGAGGACGCCCCTGCGGAGAACCCCACCGGACAGGACGCCGAGACCGCATGGGCCTCGGGCGCGGAGCAGACCCCGACCTCGGACAGTCCTTCCGGCCCCCGCGCCGAGGACCTGCCCGCCACCGGCGGTGCCGAGGGCTCTCACGCGCAGGAGGCGGACGCTTCCGCGCAGGACGCCGGTGCGGGAACCGTGACCGTACCAGGGCTCTCCGGTCAGGGACGCTTCGAGGATGAGCCAGCTGCCGAGGACTCGGCGAGTGAAGCCTCGGCAGGCGCCCCGGCCGCGTCCCCACCCGCCTCCGAGGACGAACTCCCCACTCCGATCGACACGGTCGCCACGGCGAACGCGAATGAGCTGACTGCTCTGAGCACGGCGGGCCTGGCAGCAGGAGCCGTCCTGCTCACCGTGGGCACGGCCACCGTGGTGCTCCGGCGGAGGCACAGAAGCGCCTGGTGACCCCGCGGGGCTCTCTTCAGGGGACGGCGCTTGCGACATCCCCGGACTGCGGCCCCGGCCGGTCCCTCTCACGTCCCACGGTGCGCTCGTCCCGGGGCACCCCTCCCATCCGCGCCGAGACGGGAACTGCACGGTGGCGAGAATGCACGGTGAACATAACGACCAGAAGTTTCCGTGGCGGAACTCTCCAGTTACCGTGTGAATGCCCACCCATGGAAGCATGAAGCACCCACCGGCCGCGGGAAGGCGCACGGCAGCGCAGATGTCTGCACGGCGCGCTCGGCCCGAGGATGTGCTGTGAAAGGTCACCAGTGAAGAAGAGCATCCTCCTCGCCCCCGCCGTCGCCGTCGCGATCGCCGGCCTCGCCGTCGGCCCCGCCGCCGTCGCGAATGCGGCGCCGGTCGCCACTTTCACCGAGGTTCCGGCCGCCGCCTCCTCGGCCGACGTCGAGTCTCAGGCTGACTTCAGCCTCTCCATCGATCCGCAGACGATCACATATACGGACCTCGCGGACCAGGACAAGGGCGTCGTCATCACGGCCTCGGGAGTTGAGGCGAACAGTGAGGTGGCGTTCTCCGTCACCACTGATGCTGAGGTCGCGGACTTCGAGACCACCGAGATCGCGGACGAGAACGGTGTCGCCGTCCTCGGAATCGTGGTGGGCCAGGGTGACCCTGCCCAGTTCGTCGGCACGTATTCGGTGACCGTCACCGATGCGGACGGTGACACCCAGACGGGCTCATTCACCGTGACCTCGGACGAGACCCCGGAGCCCACCGACGAGCCCAGCGAGACCGCCTCCCCGGAGCCCACCGAGGACCCCACGGAGACCGCATCCCCCGAGCCCACCGCCACCCCCACGGACGATGAGACCGATGAGGCCGTCGAGTACGCGCTCTCCGTGACCCCGGAGGAGATCACCCCCGAGGACTTCGTCGACGAGGACAAGGGCGTGACCCTGGCCGTCGAGGGCGCCGAGGCCGGCGAGGAGATCGAGTTCGCCGTCTCCCCCGCGGGTGAGAACATCACCCCGCTGACCACCACGGAGACCGCGAACGAGGACGGCGAGGTCGCCTGGAACGTCTACGGCGTCGATGCCTCCGACCCCTCCGTCTACCTGGGCGAGTACGACGTCGTCGCCACGAACGAGGCCGGCGAGGAGCTCACCGGCTCCTTCACCGTGACGAACGCCCCCGGCGATGACGACGGCCAGGGCGGCGAGGACGACCAGGACCGCGGCAAGGATGACGGCAGCAAGCTGCCCCGCACCGGTATGGAGCTGACCGGCCTCGCCGCCGGTGCAGGCCTCCTCGCAGTGGGCGCTGCGACCGTCATGCTGACCCGCCGCCGCCAGCAGGGCTGAGCGCGCTGAGCTGAGCAGCGCCCCGGTCTGCCGCCTGAGCCTTCAGCGGCGCGGCACCACGTGCGGGGCGTCCCTCTCCGGAGGGGCGCCCCGCACGCGTCTCCCCACGCGAGACCCGGACGCGCTGCTCCCCCGCGTTCCCCGCTGTCGTCGCTCCCCCGCGTTCCCCGCTGTCGTCTGCCATGCCGACAGGAATTCGACCCTCAGGCGTCAGCACGGCAGACCACACCGTCCGGGCGGGCCCGGACCGCAATCCCGAGCGCACCCGGCCCCGTGACGCGAGACTAGAGTGGGCGGCATGACACACGATGCACCGCCGCCGTACGACGCTGAGACGCTGCGCGCCGACCTCGACCTCTGCACCGTCGGAGAGCGCTTCTACCTCAAGATCCTCGACCAGATCTCGCCGGCCGGCATGAGCCAGCCCTCGATCCTGCCGGACTGGTCCCGCACGCACGTGGCGATGCACGTCGTCCACAACGCCGAGGGATTCATGCGACTGCTCGACTGGGCGCGCACCGGGGTGGAGAACCCCATGTACCCCTCGCGAGCGGAGCGGGACGCGCAGATCGAGGAATCGGCCGCGCAGACCAGCGGTGAGGACGCCATCGCGATCGCGCATGAGGTCGTCGACGAGCTCGCGGACGAGTTCGCGAAGATGGCCGAGGCGGACTGGGCCGCCGAGATCGTCTCCGGCCGCGGCGGCACCATCACCGCCGCGCAGATCCCCTGGCTGCGCACGCGGGAGGTGTTCGTCCACGCCCTCGACCTCGGGATCGGCGCGACGACGCTCGACTTCCCCGCGGCCGTCGTCGACCGGCTGCTCGACGACATCGCCCCCATCTGGGAGAAGAAGGGCGTCACCACCCATTACGCTCTCCGGCTCACGGACCGGGACGAGGACCGGGTGATCCGCACGGGCGCCGCTGCCGCGGAAGCCGTAGAGGTCACAGGAGAGGCCGCCGAGGTCCTCTCCTTCCTCATGGGCCGCGGCTGGCCTCGCTCGGTCGCCGCCCGCGCGCACTCGGAGGCCGCTGCGGGTGCGAGCGGTCTCCCCGAGGCGGATGGCATCCGCAGGTCCTACGAGCTTCCTGCCCCTCCCGCCTGGCTCTGAGCTCCGCGTCCAGAGCTCGCCCGCCCTGAACTCTGTGCCCGGAACCCTGCCCCGGAACTCCGGGGCCTCGGGGACGCCGGCGGCCGCGGACCGAACAGCGCAGAGCGCCTGCACACAGACCGCTCTGAGCAGTCTGTGCGCAGGCGCTCTGCGCGTGGGACGGACCGGCAGCGCCCGCATGGGGCTCGACCGCGGGGGCAGGCCCCGCAGGACCGCTTCCCCCGGGCCGGGCGGAGCGGGCAGACCCGGGGATGCCGGGCCGTCCCGGGCCGCTCAGCGGCGCGGGCCCCGGTAGATCACGAGGTCGGATCCCGCCCTGCGCTGCCGGGGCCGCTCGCCCCGGAGGATGGAGAACACGTCCCCGCTCCTCCCCGCGGCGAAGACCCTGCCCGAGGTGCGCTCGGCCTCGGCGGACTCCTCCACCCGCGCCTGCAGCGCGCGGACCTGGGCCCGCGCCTCGGCGAGCTCGTCCTGCAGGTCCAGGATCTTCCTGATGCCCGCGAGGTTGACGCCCTCGTCCTGGCTGAGCCGCTGGACCTGCTGGAGCCGGGCGATGTCCTCAGCCGAGTACCTCCGGCCGCGGCCGGAGGTGCGCTCGGGCGTGACGAGCCCCAGCCTGTCGTACTGACGCAGGGTCTGCGGGTGCATCCCCGCCAGCTCTGCGGCGACGGAGATGACGTAGACCGCAGCACTCGTCGAGATGCGCATGGCCGATCACGCCCTTCTCGCCCGCTCCGCCAGGCCCTCGCGCGGATCGGTGCCGTTCGTGGCCTCGCGGTACGCCTGCACGGCCTCGCGCGCGGACTCCGGCAGATCCTTGGGCACGGAGATCTCCACCGTCACGAGCAGATCGCCCGTGGACTTCTTCCCCGCTACGCCCTTGCCGCGCACCCGGAGCACACGGCCCGAGGGCGTGCCCGCCGGGATCTTCACGCGCACCGGCGCCCCGCCCAGGGTGGGCACGGAGACCTCCGCGCCCAGAGCGGCCTCGTCGAAGCTGACGGGCAGCTCCATCCTGAGGTTGTCGCCGTCCCGCGTGAACAGCGGGTGGGGCTCGACCTTCACCGTGAGGATGAGGTCGCCGGCCTCGCCGCCGTTCGGCCCCGGCTTGCCCTTGCCCTTGATGCGGACCTTCTGACCGTCCTTCACCCCCACGGGGGTGCGCACCGTGAGCGGCTTGCCCCCGGGCATGTTCAGCTTCACGGACGCCCCCTGGACGGCCTCGGTGAAGCTCAGGGTGGTGGACGCCTTGTAGTCGCCGCCCTTGACGGGGCCGGGCGCGGGCCCGCCGTACGGCGACCCCCCGAATCCGCCGCCGCCGAATCCTCCGCCGAACCCGCCGAGCAGGTCCGCCAGGTCCGGCGGGACGTCCCCGCCGGCCGCCGTGGTGCGGTAGCGTGCACCACCGCCGCCGCCTCCGCCCTGATTGAACAGGCCGGAGAAGATGTCCTCGAATCCTCCGCCGCCCGGACCGCCGCTGCCCGCGGTGAACCTGGCTCCGCGGCCCATCTGGCGCACCTGGTCGTACTGCTCGCGCGACTCGGGGTCCGAGAGCACCTGGTGGGCCTGGCCCACCTCCTTGAACTTCGCCTCGGCCTTCTCGTCGCCGGGGTTCTGGTCAGGGTGGTACTTGCGGGCGAGCTTGCGGTACGCCTTCTTGATGTCCGCGTCCGACGCATCCGAGGAGACGCCGAGAACCTTGTAGAAGTCCTTCTCGAACCAGTCGTTCTGAGGTCCCTGATTCATCTGGCACCTCCTTTCGTCAATGCTTGCGCTGTTCCGAGCCGCTCGGACGAGGACTCGCTCAGCTCCTGAAATGGACGACCCGGGCCGGTGGAGCACCGGCCCGGGTCAGAGGCCGAATCGATCAGTCGGCCGGCTGCTGCACGCCCACGCGGGCGGCGCGTATGACCCGCTCGCCCAGGCGGTAGCCGGGCTGCATGACCATGAAGACCGTCGGGCCTTCGACGTCCTCACTGGGCTGCTGCATGAGCGCCTCGTGGAAGGCGGGGTCGAACTCCTCCCCCACCTCGCCGAACTGCTCCACGCCCAGCTTGCCGAGCGCCTCGAACAGCTTCGCGACGTGGACCTCGAAGGGACCTGTCACATCGCCGTTCTCCCGGGCGAGGCGGACCTCGTCGAGCACCGGGATGAGCGCCTCGGCCACCGAGACGACGCCGGCCTGCTTGGCCCGCTCCTGGTCCCGGGTCGCACGCATCCGGTAGGCCGCGTACTCCGCATTGAGGCGCTGGAGGTCGTCGAGCGCCTCGGCGGCGCGCTTGGCGTCGCCGGTGAGCTCACCGGCCGCGGTCTCCGCGTCGAGCTCGGAGGCGTCGTCGGGGATCTCGACCCCGAGGTCGGAGGCATCGGCCGAGGCCGCCCCCTCCTGCGCCTCCGCCTCGCCGGCGGGGGTGCCGCCGGAGGTCTGAGCCTCCTGCGCGGCGGCACCCGCGCCCTCCTGAGCCTGATCCGGCTGACGGACCTCGCCCGTCTCCGGGTCGACCCGCCGCTTGTCGCTGAACGAGAAGCCCGGGCCGCCGTCCTGGGTTCCCTCGTTCTCGGTCACTTCTTCTCCTCGTCCTCGTCCACGACCTCGGCATCGATGACCTCGTCATCGGCGTCTGCGGACTCGGAGGCCTGCTCCGCGCCCTCGCCACCGGCCTCGGCGGCCTGCGAGTAGATGGCCTCGCCGATCTTCTGCTGGTTCGCCACGAGCTTGTCGTAGGCGGACTTCACGGCGTCGTCGTCCTCGCCCTTCAGCGCCTCCTTGACGGCCTCGACGTCCGCGGTGATCTCCGACTTCACGTCCTCGGGCAGCTTGTCCTCGTTCTCGCTGACGAGCTTCTCCGTGGAGTAGGCCAGGGTCTCGGCGTTGTTGCGGACGTCCTGCGCCTCGCGGCGCTTCTTGTCCTCCTCCGCGTGCTCCTCGGCCTCGCGGACCATGCGCTCGATGTCCTCCTTGGGCAGCGCGGAGCCGCCCGTGATGGTCATCGACTGCTCCTTGCCGGTGCCCTTGTCCGTGGCGGACACGTGCACGATGCCGTTGGCGTCGATGTCGAAGGAGACCTCGATCTGCGGCACGCCGCGGGGTGCCGGCGCGATGCCGGTGAGCTCGAAGGTGCCCAGCGCCTTGTTGTCGCGGGTGAACTCGCGCTCGCCCTGGAAGACCTGGATCGACACGGAGGGCTGGTTGTCCTCCGCGGTCGTGAAGGTCTCGCTGCGCTTGGTCGGGATGGGCGTGTTGCGCTCGATGAGCTTGGTCATCACGCCGCCCTTGGTCTCGAGGCCCAGCGACAGCGGGGTCACGTCGATGAGCAGGACGTCCTTGCGCTCACCCTTCAGCACGCCGGCCTGGACGGCGGCGCCGATCGCGACGACCTCATCGGGGTTGACGCCCTTGTTGGGCTCCTTGCCGCCGGTGAGCTCCGTGACGACCTCGGCGACCGCGGGCATGCGGGTGGAGCCGCCCACGAGCACCACGTGGTCGATGTCGGAGAGCTTGACGCCGGCATCCCTGATGACCGCCTCGAAGGGCTTCTTGGTGCGCTCGAGCAGGTCCTTCGTGAGGTCCTCGAACTTGGCGCGGGAGAGCGACTCGTCGAGGTGGATGGGGCCCTCGGCGCTCATCGACAGGTACTGCAGGGAGATGTTGGTGCTGGTCGCGGACGACAGCTCCTTCTTCGCCTGCTCGGCGGCGTCCTTGAGACGCTGCAGCGCGGTGGGATCCTTCGAGAGGTCCACGCCGTCCTTGTCCTTGACCTGCTTGGTGAGGTAGTCGACGATGCGCTGATCCCAGTCGTCGCCGCCCAGCTTGTTGTCGCCGCTCGTGGCGCGGACCTGGATTGTGGAGAAGTCGTCCTCGTCCTTGCCGACCTCCAGCAGGGACACGTCGAAGGTGCCGCCTCCCAGGTCGAAGACGAGGATGAGCTCGTCCTCCTTGCCGCGCTCCAGGCCGTAGGCCAGGGCGGCCGCGGTGGGCTCGTTGATGATGCGGAGGACGTTGAGGCCCGCGATCTCACCGGCGTCCTTGGTCGCCTGGCGCTCCGCATCGTTGAAGTAGGCCGGGACGGTGATGACCGCGTCAGTGACCTCCTCGTTCAGGTACTCCTCCGCGTCGTGCTTGAGCTTCTGCAGGATGCGGGCGGAGATCTCCGGTGCGGACATCGTCTTGCCGCCCAGCTCCGTCTTCCAGTCCGTGCCCATGTGGCGCTTGACCGAGGCCACGGTGTTCTTCACATTGGTGACGGCCTGGCGCTTGGCGATGTCGCCCACCAGGGAGTCTCCGTTCTTGTTGACCGCGACCACCGAGGGGGTGGTGCGGGCGCCCTCGGCGTTCGCGATGACCTTGGGGTCGCCGCCCTCGAGGACCGCCACGACCGAGTTGGTGGTGCCGAGGTCGATGCCGACTGCACGAGCCATGCTTGTCACTCTCCTGTTCGTCTCCGTTTGAGCCTTCTCGACTCAATGTCCGAGGCAAGTCTTGTGCGAGAGCTTCCGGTATGTCAACCAGCGCCTCACCAATCTTGCGTACACCTGACTCAACCTTGAGGGTGCGCAGGTTATTCCGCTGTTCTGCGGCGACCCGCAGGTGAGGTCCGCCACAGATCGGGCTCATCCGGAAACGGCCCGCACATTCCCTTTCGCACCCGGCCGTGGTGGGGCGTGAAACGGCATATGCGGGCCCTGGTTCTCCGGTTCGACGCACAGTGCGTACGCGAGCACGGCGACCCCGTCGTGCGGGAGGTGCCGGGGCGGGGCCCTAGGATGGGGAGCGCATTCGCCGCACCGTTCGCCGCACCGGAGGAAGAGCACCGATGGCAGAGACCGCTTGGACCCTCACTCAGGCCGCGAAGGAGTGCGGGGTCGCACGCTCCTCGCTGCAGCGCAGCCTCAGCCGCGGCGCCTTCCCCCACGCGTCCAAGAGCGCCGGCGGCGCCTGGCAGATCCCGGTCTCCGATCTCGTCGCCGCCGGCTTCCGGGAAGCGGCCACCGAGGGGGAGGCCGGGGCGCCGGGCACGGATACCGGCGCCGATGGGCAGGACTCCGGACCGGGAGCCTCCGCGGATGCGGGCTCGACCGCGGATGCGGATGTCGAGGAGAGCTCCGCGAGCGCAGGCGTCGAGGGAGCTCCGGTGGGCACGGAGCCGGCGGCAGAGGCGGGACCGAGCACAGGCGCAGAGCCGGAGGAAGACGACGAAGACACTGCCGCGGACGCCCCCTCGTCCACCGCGGACCGCGAAGAGCCCGGAGCGGTCGATGCCCCGGTCGACGCCATCCCGCCGGTGGATGTGCGCAGGCTCGAGGACCGTGTGGTCGAACTCAAGGCCCGCGTCATGGAGCTGAACTCGTGCATCACGGAGCTCACGGTGACGAATGAGGCCCTCACGGCGGAGAACACGGCGCTTGCGGAGCGGAATGCGGAGCTCGCCGAACAGGTCACAGGCCTCACGGCACGGAACGCCGAGCTGGAGTCTCGACTGGAGGCCGCCTCGGCGGAGACGCGGAAGCTCTCCGCACAGCCCTCCTACCGCCTGCGCCCCTGAGGCGGGCGACCTTCCCTGCCGAGTTCCGCCGCGAAGCCTCGAGCGAACCCGGTGAGCAGAGTCTCGCCATTGCGGTCCCGCATGTCCGTCAGGAGCATGCTCCTGCTCTCCTCGCCTTCAAGGACAGCAAGCACCTCACTCCCGTCAGCACGCGAGAATGGGACCGCGGCCCTCCCTCCCACATGGAACGCTGCCGCCCCCACAATGTCCCATTCCATCGCCTCCAGCGCCTTGTCGTCGCCCCACACATGTTCGACGAAGGGGTCCTTCGTCGCAGCGTTCAGCACAGTCGCCAGATCGACTGCGTCCTTTCTGTTCAGCACATGCCGGTCTCGCCATGCCAAGATCTTCAAGGCGGCCTGAGCGGGAAGATCCGCCGCATCGACCTCGGTCCCACGGGGCATCCGAACGCGAACAGCAGTCCGGGCAGCCTCACCCATGCCTCGGACGTCGAGCACGTTCCCGTCTGCGAAGCGGACCGTCCGGGAACTCTCTGTTCCCCCGAAGGGGACGACGTCCACCTCGGCCCCGCACACGCGGAAGGCGTGCTCGCTGCCCCCGATCCTCTCGAACGGGGCGCAGAATTCCGTGAAGTCCCCGTCTCCGCCCACCGCGACGGCGATGTCGACGTCGAGAGTGCTTCTGGCCGGACGCTCCTTCAACTGCGCATGGATCACGAGATCACGTGCGGCGGCCCCGACGACCAGCACCTGCAGCCCCGTGGCCTCAGAGCGCTCCAGGAGGGCCGCAATGACTTCCTCGGGAACGGGAACGTCCTCGCGGCCGCTCAGATCGATGAGTGCCACAGCTGCCCTTTCATCTGCGCCGCCACGTCATCCAGGCGCGGATCGTCCTCAAGAAGCAGATCGGCACGAGTGAGCAGAGGAGGCGTGCAGCGTGCGCCGTCCAGGAGCTCAGGGCTCCAGAACGCGGTGCGAAGTTCGACCATCCCCGCCTCCGCCGCTCGCAGCCGCCCGCTCTTCAGCACGGCCCCCCAGGCGTCTTCCGGCACGTATATGAGTGCCCCGGCGGGGCGGATGGCTGCTCCCGCAGCAGAGGCCGCAAGCTCAGAGCCGATTGCGCACCCCGAAGGAAGGTCCGCATGGAGAACGTCCGCGGGACTGGACCAACGTGCGCTCTCGAACCGCTTCGCCGGCCAAGCCGCAGGCTGCGTTCGCAGATATGCACGCATCCAGTCCTGAGCCAGCACTTCTCGACCCTCCGGCGAAATGCCCTGCCCCTGCCACCCATAGCGCACCCCTCCTGCATCCGAGCGGAGGGCCCGCAGCACCCGGTTCACCGTGCCAAGAGACACCTGCGCCCATGCCGCCAGCTCACGCTGCGACGGGTGACGGCCCTGCGCAGCGGCGACCAGCAGCGCAAAGGTCACCGGCAGACCCGAAGGAGTGAATGGAGCGCTCACGCGCTCAACGCCCCCATCCGCACGATCACGCGGCCGCAAGCCCTCGATCTTCAATCGCAAGCCCGGCGCAGCAAGGTCCACATTTCCCGCTGCGTCGGCCCACCCCGACCAGCCTCGACGGCGCAGTGCCTCCGCAAGACCAGAAGTGACATGCTCCGTGAGAAGGACCGCGTCCTCCCAGGGAGCGGGCATCAGCGGTACGTCTCGTGGAAGTACACGTCGCTTGGCTACCGCCGGGAATGCGCGTCCCCCGCCCCGCCACCGGATGACCAGCGTTCCGTCCTGCAGATCCAGACCCCTCTGCCGATCCTCTCCCCCGGACGCCTCCGACCAGCGCGCCTCAATGCCCTGCTCCCTGAGCGCTTCTGCGACTCGGCGACCGAGTTCCGAGTCGCGGGCCCGCAGTGCCCCCTGATCTCGCGCTGCACCGCGTTCATCGACGTTCATATGTTCAAGATACTTGAACGTAGTGGAATTTTGAACACCTCTCCGACAGGCCAGCGGCTGCTCAGCTCAGATTCCGGCAGGTCCCGCCGAGGCCGGCGATCAGGCCGGCATTGGTCGCGATGGAGGCGCGCGACGAGGTCCAGCCGCCCGGGCCCACGACCCCGATGGCGATCTCGAGTTCGCTGCCCAGCCCCAGCAGGCCGCCGAGCAGATTCGCCGGGACAGTGGTCGTCAGCGTGCCGTCGGAGTTCTGGGCGGTGTTCGACGAGAGGCTGAATCCGGTGAGGGGCGCGAGCACGGAGCCGAGCCCGCTCGTGGACGCCTGCACCTCCGCGTCCGCGAGTGCGTAGCCGGCGGGCAGCCGCCAGTGGATCAGCACCCGCGCGCCGATGCCCAGGAGCCCGGGGCGGAACTCGCAGGCGCGTGTGAGCGCGGGCGCGGGCACCGTCATCGCACCCGCCTCCCCCTTCACGGCGACGGTTCTCGCCCATCCGGCCTCGGTGGCCTCTGCCAGTCTCGGCAGCGCGAGACCGCCGCACAGCAGAACGGGCACCAGGAGACCCGCCAGCAGTGCGCGTCCGCGAGCCCCTCGCCTCGAGCCCGGCCCGGACCTCGCCCCTGCACCCCGGCCCCGCCTCTGGCCCTGAGTCCGCAACCGGTTCCGAGGCCTGCGACGGAGGTGGCGTCGGCCCCGGACCGCACGCCCGCTCACGGTGCCGCCGAGCGGGGGGCGGACACCTCGGCCTCCGCCGCGCCGCCACCGGCCTCGACGCCGATCTCCTCGCCCTCGCGCCGGCGGGGCCACAGCGCCCAGACGACCAGGGCGCTCACGGCCAGGGTGACGGAGCCCAGCACATAGGGGGAGCCCAGAGCGGCCACGGGCGCGGCGAGCCCCGGCACGGAGAAGAGCACGGTGCGCACGGAGGTGACATCGTACGGCGCCGGGTCCGGCACCGGGTTCGCATCGCCCTGCATGGTGATGCGCGTGGCGCCGCCGCCCGTGTCCGCGATGTCGATGACGCGGTGCGTGACGGGCAGCTTCCCCTCCCGGTCCACCGTGACGATGTCGCCCACGGAGACCTCTGCGGCGGGAATCTCCCTCACCACGGCGAGCGAGCCCTGCGGGATCGTGGGATCCATCGAACCGGTGCGGAACAGGATGAGGCTGACATTCATCACCAGCGCGAGGATCACCAGCAGGATGCACACCGCCCCGCCTGCCGCCGCGACATTGAGGACGGCTCCCAGCAGACGCGACAGCGCTCCGGGCCGGCGTGCGGATGCACCGGCCGAATGGGCCCGAGCGGAGCGCGCGGCGGGGTTCACGGAGTCTCCGAGATCGCGGTGATGCGCCAGTCGGCGGTGGCGGTCTGCCCCTGCAGCGCATTCGCCGCACCGGCGGGCAGAGTGAGTTCGAAGCACATGCGGACGGGAGCGCCCGGTGCGCTCGCCGCGGCGGCGGGGAGCGCCAGCGGCGAGGCCTCGCTCTGCCCGGTCGTCAGCCGCACCCCTCCCGCGGCCCCGGCCGCACCCACGAGGTAGCGGGCCCCGGAGGTGAAGGCGGCCGCCGCACACGTGTCGGAGACGACGACCCGGTAGCGCAGAGCCGCCCCCAGATCCGCGGCACCGCTCCCTGAGGAGACCACCTGTGCCGGCCCGAGGACCGCGTTCCCTCCCAGCGATTCCGTGCCCGTGCGCAGCGCCAGCGGCGCATAGCGCACGGAACCGGGGGCGAGGCCGCTCGCATCGAAGCGGAGCACCGCGACATCGGACTCCGCCGAGGTCCACGGGCCGGAGGCGGAGTACGGCTTCGAAGCGTTGGCCTGCACGGAGAAGGTCGAGGCGGCGAACTCGCCCCTCGCCGTCGTCTCGTCCGTCCACGCGGCCAGGGTGCTCGTCGCGCCGGCACCCAGGACGAGGCCGCCGGCGAGGAGCGCGCGGATGCGCAGGGCCAGGGTCCGGCGGCGGACCGCGGAACCGGATGCCCTGCGCCCGCCGGCCGCTGCACGGACCGAGGCCCTGCGCCCGCGGGGCGCCGAGTGCCTGCCGGTGCCCACAGCCGTGTCAGCTGTCCGATTCGGCCGCGAACTCCCAGGTCGCGGTCCCGGACTGGCCCTGCGCCAGCGCGGAGCCGGCGGACACGGTGAAGCACACATTCACGGGGGCGCCGGCATCGCCGCCGGTCCCCGCCTCCAGGGTGAGGGGCTGGCCCGAGGTGCCGGAGCCCAGCGCGGTCCCGGGCGGCACCAGGACGTCCCCGGCCTGCTCCGGATCGCAGCCGAATGCGCTCTGGACGGTCAGCCGATAGGTGAGGCCCGCGACGGAGCCCTGCGTTCCGGCCGCCTGCACGAGGAGGTCCGCACCGTACGTGGTGCCCGCATCGAGACGGACCGCGAACGGGGCGGACACCGAATCACCGGGAGAGAGGTTCGACGCGTCCACGCTGAAGCTCAGCGGAGCGGCGGCGGTGGAGGGATGCTCGGCGTAGGCGGAGCCGTCGGTGCTCCCCTCCAGGTTGAAGTCCCCCGAGCTGAATTCGCCGAAGGCGAACTCCGAGTCGTTCCAGTTGGCCAGTGTGATGGCGGCGCCGACGCCGAGCACGAGGCCGCCGGCGAGCACGGCGCGGACCTTCTTGGAGCGGGCAGGACGCACGGAGGTGGTGCTCTGGGACATGGGTTCCCCTCATTGGGAAAGGCACACAGGATGCAGCGGATGGTGACGGTGCGCACGCCCTGAGGAAGAGGGCCGGAGACGTGCACCACGAGTATCGTAGCGCGGCTCCTCCGGCCCCGCCGCACTTTCGCGGCTCCGTGTCCGAAACGATATGCGCCTTGTCGTCAGCGGGCGACGCGGCGCGGGAAGACCACCGCCGTGAGCCAGACCGCAGCGGCGACGAAGCCCGCACACCACAGCAGGCCCACCCACCACTCGGACCCTGCCGCCTCACCGTTCATGAGGGCGCGAGAGGCGTCGATGATCGGCGTCATGGGCTGATGCTCGGCGAAGCCCCGCAGCCACCCGGGCATCGAGTCCACCGGCGCGAAACCTGAGGAGACGTAGGGCAGGAACAGGAGGATGAAGCCGTAGCCGCTCGCGGTCTCCGCTGACCCCGCCACGAGCCCCAGAAGGGCGAACACGCAGGTGATCGCGAGGATCCACGCCGCGATCAGCCCCATCGCCCCCAGCGCCTGCAGCATCGTCGCATCCGTGCGGAAGCCCAGTGCGAATGCCGCCACGACCACGACCGCCGTGGCCATGAGGTTCCGCACCATCGAGGAGGCCGCGTGCCCCAGGAGCACGGTCGTCGCCGGGAAGGGCATGGTGCGCAGCCGGTTCATGAAGCCCGTCGTCATGTCGTTCGAGACCACCACCGAGGTGTAGGAGGCGCCGAACCCCGCCGCTGTCAGAGCTATCGCCGGAAGCACATAGGACAGATACGCACTCCGCGCGTCGGCGCCGGTCTCGCCCGCGCCCACGTCCATCGCCCCGCCCATGACGAAGGTGAACACCAGCATGAGCATGAGCGGGAGCAGGATCGCCATGAGCAGCGATTCGCCGTCCCGGAACGAATGCCTGAGGCTGCGGACGGTGAACACCTCGAGCCCCGTGAGGACTCCGGCCCCCGCGGCCGCATGCTCGTGTGCCGCTCCCCCGGGCGCCGCACGTCCGGTGGTCCGCTCCTCGGCCGTCCCCCTCATCCTCACGTTCCCCGCATCGCTTCTCATCGGACTGCCTCCTGCCTCTTCTCCGCTGTCTTCTCTTCGCTCGTCGGCTCACCCGTGAGCTCGAGGAACACCTCGTCGAGGGTGGGCCTGCGGACCGTGACCATGACCTTCGGCGCGGTCTCCGCGAGGCGGCTCAGATGCCGCCCCACCTCCTCCGCGGTGCCCCGTGTGGCGATCTCCTCGACCACATGGCCGAAGGCGTCGTGGACCTGCACGGTGGAGCCGCCCACCCGCTCCTTGAGCTGGGAGGCGGTGCCCTGCGCCACGATCCTCCCGCCGTTGAGGACCATGATCCGCTCGGCCAGCACGTCCGCCTCCTCGAGGTACTGGGTGGTGAGGAACACGGAGGTGCCCGCAGCGGCGAGCGCGCGGATCTCGTCCCACAGCGCCTGCCGGCTGCGGGTGTCGAGGCCCGTGGTCGGCTCGTCGAGGAAGATGAGAGCGGGCTCGGCGATGAGGCTCGCGGCGATGTCCAGCTTGCGCCGCATCCCACCGGAGTAGGAGCCTGCACGACGACTCGCGGCGTGCGTGAGCTCGAAGCGCTCCAGCAGCACCTCCGCCCGGCGGGCGGCATCGCGACGGCTCAGCCCGAACAGGCGCCCCAGCATGAGCATGTTCTCCGTCCCGGAGAGGCTCTCGTCCACCGCCGCGTACTGCCCCGTGAGGGAGATGAGCCCCTGCAGCCGGCGGCGGTCCCGCCGCGGGTCCATGCCGAGCACCCTCACACGGCCGGCGTCATAGGGGATGAGCGTGCACAGGATGTTCACCAGTGTCGTCTTCCCCGCGCCGTTGGGGCCCAGCAGAGCGTGCACCCCGGCCGGCAGCGTGAGGTCGAGGTCGGTCAGGACGTCGTTTCCGCCGTAGCCCTTGGAGAGTCCCGCGATCTCCACGAGCGGCGCATCTGTGTAGGTCATATACTGAGTGTGACATACACAGTGTGCGGTGTAAACAGTGGATGCCGGAAGGGCGGATGAGACAATGCGAGCCATGTCCACGCCTCCGAAAGCACCCCGCACCCCCGGCCGCGACACCGGGAACCGCTCAGCCGATGCGCAGTCGAACGAACTCGGCCTGCCCCGCGCCGTCGCGATCGCATGGGGCATGCAGGAGGCTCCGCAGCGCGGCCCCAACCGCGGACTGAGCCACGAGCGGATCGTCGCCGCAGCGGCCGAGATCGCGGATGCCGAGGGCCTGGGCGCCGTGACGATGCAGGCGGTCGCCAGGGCCCTCGGCTTCACGACGATGTCCCTCTACCGCTACGTCTCCGGCAAGGACGAACTCCTGCGACTGCTCCAGGACTACGCCTTCCGCCTGCCGGAGAAGGGAGTCGCCCTGCCCGCGGACTGGCGGGAGGCCCTGCGCGCATGGGCATCGCTCCTGCGTGAGAGGCACCGCGCGCACCCCTGGGGGCTGCAGATCCCCCGGGGCCAGGTCTCCGTGCTCATGCCGAGCTCCGTGCGGGCCGCAGACCTGGGACTGCAGGCGCTCGCAGGTCTGCGGGCGGACGAGGAGGAGAAGGTCGCGGCGATCCTCATGGTGTCCCAGTTCGTCGCCTCGGTCGTCGAGCTCGAGCTCAACCTCGCGGACGAAGGAGTCCTCGCGGTCACCGCCGAGGGCGTGGATGCGCTCGCCGAGGCGATCACCCCCGCGCGCTTCCCGCACCTGGGACCGCTCATGGCGGCCGGGCGGTTCATCCCCCTCGCACCGGCCGAGGAGGACGACGGGGACCAGGTGAGCGAGGAGACCGGCGACATGGACGCGGAGTTCGAGTTCGGCCTCGGAGTCATCATCGCCGGGCTGGAGGATCTGCAGCGCGGCGACGACCAGGAGGAATGACTCTCCGAGCCGTCAGCACGGCCAGAGAATCGTCAGCTCGGCCGGAAAGACCGCCCACTCACGCGGCACCGCCCCTCATGCGGAGCGGTACACGCGACTCGAGGCACCCTCCCGGAAGCCCAGCGAGGAGTACATGGCACGCGCCTCGGGCTGCTCCTCGCTCACCGTGAGCCGCATGCGCTCGCCGCCCAGCAGGCGCACCATGCCGGAGAGCAGCGCCGCTCCCACACCCTGCCTGCGCGCCGCAGGGTCCACCGCGACGAAGTCGATGTAGAGGGCGGAGTCCTCCGACTGGGCCGCGATGTACCCGGCCACCCGCCCGTCCAGCTGCGCCACCAGCACTGCATAGGGCTGGCCCGGATCCAGGAGCTGCCGCGCAGTCGCATAGGCGTGCGGGAACTCCGCCTCGTGCAGCCGGGCGACATGGGGCTCGTCCTCGTCCGTGGGCAGCCGGAGCACGAGGGTCGCCTCCTGCGGCGGCGCGTCCAGCGGACCGGTCAGGACGTACTCGAAATGGGCCGCCCCCGGGATCCACCCGGCGGCCCGGGCCAGCCGCGCCACGCGCGCGTTCTTCGTCGAGGCATGCATCTCATGCTCGCCGACCGGCGACTGCGCCGTCACCGCGGACAGCAGCGCGAGCGCCTCCTCGCAGGTGACGTCGTCGCCCAGCCAGGGCCCGTGGACCCAGGAGCGCCCCACCTCCTCATCCCACTCGATGACCGCGGCTCCCGTGATCTCACCGCTCTCGCCGGTCAGCACCCGCAGCGTCTGCGCCCAGGGCTGGTCGAGGTCGAGCAGATCGGCCTCGAGGTCGCCGTCGTCCGTTCCGAGGTAAGCACAAGCCGTCTCCGGATGCCGCTGCCGCTCTGCGATGAACTGCAGCGCACCTGTGCGATCAGCCGTGTGATGCGGTTGGCCCATGCCTCGATACTAGACCCGATGTGACGCAGCGCACCATAGGCCGGTCTGCCATCCTTGATCCATGCACGTGCCCCGCACACTCCCCCTCACCAGCGCGGCCGCTGTCCTCCTGCTGGCCGCGGGATGCGCCTCGGCGGGCACGCGGCCGGCCGGGGAGGCCTCCCCGGGGCACTCGCCCGTCATCGTCGAGGAGGTGCCGGAGGCCACCGCCGAGGCGAGCGGCTCCGCAGAGGGCGGCTCCGCGGGCGGAGGCGCGGGAGCCGGCGACCGAGCAGGGGCGAGCGCAGGCGGAGGCGGCGGACACTTCGCTCCGCCCGCGCAGGCGGAGGCGACAGCGATGCCCACGGACGTGCCCGCGGCAGGCAGCGGCGCCTGGCTCACGGCCGAGCCCGGCGACCGCACGGAGGTCGAGGACGCCTCGGCCCGCCGCTTCTCCGTCGCGATCCGCGTCGAGGAGGGGCTGCCCATCCCGCTCGAACCCACCGCGGACTTCATCATGCGGACCCTGCGCGACGACCGCGGCTGGCAGGAGCTCGAAGGCGTGGCGTTCGCGCTCACGGACCCCGGCGGGGCCGATGCGGTCATCTCCGTGGCGAGCCCGGATACGACCGACCGCCTCTGCCTCCCCTCGCGTACCATGGGAGAGCTGTCGTGCCGCAGCGGGGACGATGTCGTCCTCAATGCGCGCCGCTGGCTGTCCGCCACGGACGAATTCGACTCCCTCGAGGTCTACAGGCAGTATCTTGTGAATCACGAGGTGGGCCACGCCCTGGGCCACGGACACGAGAGCTGCTCCGGGCCCGGCGAGCGCGCACCCCTCATGCAGCAGCAGACCAAGGGCCTGCACGGCTGCCTTCCCAATCCCTGGCCGTCCGCAGGCTGAGAGGTTCTCCCCATGCTCGACCACCGCCTCACCGTCCTCCGCACCTTCGCCGCCTGCGGCACGGTGACCGCCGCCGCCGAGGCGCTGGGCTACTCCGCCTCCGCCGTCTCCTCCCAGCTGCGCGAGTACCAGCGCGCCCTGGGCGTCCGCCTCGTCGCCAAGGACGGGCGCGGCCTGCGCCTCACCGCGGCGGGCGCGGCCCTCGTCGAGCGCGCGGACGACCTCGTCGCCCTGTGGGAGGAGATCCACGGGCAGGTCCGCGACTCCGACCACGAGGCGGCGCCGGCCCTCCTGCGCCTGGGCGGGTTCTCGACCGCGACCGCCTCTCTGCTCTCCCCCGTCGCCGCGCACCTCCGGTCGGTCCACTCCTCCCTCGACGTCCACATCATCGAGGCCGATCCCGCCCGCTGCGTCGACCTGCTCATCGCCGAGCGCCTCGACATGGCGGTCATCGTCGCGATGCAGGCCACGCCCGAACTGGGCGAGAGCGCCCTCGAGCAGCTCCCGCTCCTCGACGACCCCCTCGACGTCATCGTCCCCGCGGACCATCCGCTGGTGGGCCGGCGCGCGGTGGCGCTCGAGGAGCTCGCGGGCGACCCCTGGATCACCGATCGCCCCGGCACCCCCTACCGTGCGCTGTTCGTCACGGCATTCACCGCGGCCGGCGCCACTCCGCGCGTGGCCCATCAGGTCTCGGACTGGGGCTCGCAGGAATCGCTCGTGGGCAACGGCCTGGGCGTGGCATTCATCCCCCGGCTCATGCGGCTGAGCAGCGATTCGGGCGCCGTCCGCATCCCGCTCGAGGGCAACACCGCGCCCACGCGGAAGATCCTCGTGGTCCTCCGGCGCGGGGCCCGCTCGCACCAGATCTTCGCCGAGGTCCTCGAGGCGCTCAGGGAGACCGCCCGGAGCACGCACGTCCTCACGGAGCCGCGCGGGGACTGAGGCGCACGGGACCCGGGACGCTCGCGTCTCAGTTCCCGCTGGTGTCTCACTGCGCTTCGCTCCACCCCCCTTCGGACGAAGCGGAACGAGACACGAGCGCAACCTGAGACACGAGCGCGGGCAGAGACATCAGCGCGGACTGAGACGTCACAGCACCGCGCGGACCTCGGTGTCGAAGTGGCGGACGTGCTCACGCGCCAGGCGTTCGGCCTCGTCCTCGTCACCGGCGAGGATCGCGCGCATGAGCGGCAGGTGCTCGCGGATGTGCTCGCGCATGACGGGCAGCCGGTCGATCATGAGGCACCACAGGCGGGTCACCAGACCGTCGAGGCGCACGAGGATCTCCTCGAGATGGGGGCTGTCCGCCGCCGCCGTGATGACCCGGTGCACGCGCACGTCCAGCTCCATGAGCGCGCGCCTGCCCTCGGCGCCGTCGTCGGGAGCAGGCCGACCCTCCGGAACAGGGGCACCCGCCCCGACAGAGCCTGCACCAGCGGAGCCCGTCCCCGCGGAACCCGCCCCGGCGGAGCCCGTGCCCTCCACCTCGGCGACCACCTCCGCGACCGCCTCGGCCAGCGCCTCGGCGACGGAGCCGCCGCGGCCGGCGGCGGCACTGCGCGCCGCGAGCGGGAAGAGCGCCTCGCGGATGGAGGTGATCTCAGCGAGATCGGTGAGGTCCACACTCGCCGCGAACGTCCCCCGGCGGGGATAGGTGACGACGAGGTGGTCCGCCTCGAGCCGCTTGAGCGCCTCGCGCAGCGGGGTCCGGCCCACGCCGATCTCATCGGCGAGCAGGGCCTCGGAGATCGGCTCGCCGGGCGCGATGTCGAGCATCACGAGTCTGTCGCGGAGCACGCGGTAGGCCCTGGCGGCCAGGGATTCGGACTCGCCCATGTCCAGCCGGCTCACACGTGCTCCTTCTCTTGCAAACGGGGACCGATCGCCCCTACTATAGATGCACAGCTGATATATCAGTTGAGCACCAATATCCCAGCGGCGCGAAGGAGCGCATCCGTGGCCGAACAGCTGCCAGAACACCCGGCGTTCCTCTGGAGGAATCCCGACCCCAAGCCGAGCTATGACGTCATCATCGTGGGCGGAGGAGGCCACGGGCTCGCGACCGCCTACTACCTCGCGAAGGAGCACGGCATCACGAATGTCGCGATCCTCGAACGGGGCTGGCTGGCCGGCGGGAACATGGCCCGCAACACCACGATCATCCGCTCGAACTACCTGTGGGACGAGTCCGCGGGCATGTACGAGAAGTCGATGAAGCTGTGGGAGCAGCTGCCGGAGGAGCTCGAGTACGACTTCCTGTTCTCCCAGCGAGGCGTGCTCAACGTCGCCCACACCCTCCAGGACGTCCGCGAGTCCCGCCGCCGCGTGAACGCCAATGTGCTCAACGGGGTGGACGCGGAGTGGCTCGACCCGCAGCAGGTCAAGGAGGTGTGCCCCATCATCAACATCTCCGACGACATCCGCTACCCCGTCATGGGCGCCACCTATCAGCCGCGCGCCGGCATCGCCAAGCACGATCACGTCGCCTGGGCGTTCGCGCGCAAATGCGATGAGATGGGCGTGGACATCATCCAGAACTGCGAGGTCACCGGCTTCGTCAAGGACGGCGACCGCGTGGTGGGTGTCGAGACGAACCGCGGCAGGATCGCCGCGGGCAAGGTGGGCCTCGCCGCAGCCGGGGACTCCTCCACGCTCGCGGACCTCGCCGGCTTCCGCCTGCCCATCCAGACCCACCCGCTCCAGGCGCTCGTCTCCGAGCTGTTCGAGCCCGTCCACCCCACCGTCGTCATGTCCAACCACGTGCACGTCTACGTCTCGCAGGCGCACAAGGGCGAACTCGTCATGGGGGCGGGCGTGGACTCCTTCAACGGCTACGGCCAGCGCGGCGGCTTCCACATCATCGAGGACCAGATGGCGGCCGCCGTCGAGCTGTTCCCCATCTTCTCCCGCGCGCACCTGCTGCGCACCTGGGGAGGGAACGTGGACACGACCTTCGACGCCTCGCCCATCGTCTCCCCCACCCCCATCGACGAGCTCTACGTCAACTGCGGCTGGGGCACGGGCGGCTTCAAGGGCACCCCCGGTGCGGGCTTCACCTTCGCCCACACCATCGCCACGGGCAGCCCGCACCCGCTCAACGCGCCCTTCGTCCTCGACCGCTTCGAGACCGGTCACCTCATCGACGAGCACGGCGCCGCCGCCGTCGCCCACTGACGCGCGCCCGGCAGCACGCAGATCCCAGAAAGGCCAACCCATGCTTCTCATCGACTGCCCCCACTGCGGGCCGCGCGACGAGGTCGAGTTCCACTACGGCGGCCAGGCGCACATCGCCTACCCCGAGGACCCGAAGGCTCTCAGCGACCGCGAATGGGCGGAGTACCTCTTCTACCGAGACAACCCGAGGGGCCCCTTCGCCGAGCGCTGGCAGCACTCGGTGGGCTGCCGCAAGTGGTTCAACGCCGTCCGCGACACCGCGACGTACGAGTTCCTCGCGATCTATCCGATGGGCGAGCCGGCCCCGGACCTCGTCTCGCTCGCCGCCGCGCGGGGCTCCGCCGCCGGTGCGCAGCCGTCCGGCGCAGGCAGCTCCGCCGCAGCCCCTCACCAGCCCGCACCTCTCGGGAGTGACAACGCATGACCACAACACGTCTGGGAGCCGAGCTCTCCCCCGGGCACGGCATCGACCGCAGCCGCCCGCTCACCCTCACGGTCGACGGACAGGCCGTCGAGGCCTTCGCCGGTGACACCGTGGCGAGCGCGCTCATCGCCGCCGGCCGCCCGCAGTGCGGCCCCTCCCTCTACCTCGCGCGCCCCCGCGGCATCCTGGCCGCCGGCGTCGAGGAGCCCAACGCCCTCCTCCGGGTCGAATCCACCGCACCCGGAGCGCCCTCGGAATCCATGCTCCCGGCCACGACGGTCGAGGCCCGTGACGGGCTCGAGGCGCACTGGCTGCAGGGCATGGGCGTGCTCGACCCCGCGGGCGACGGCGCCGTCTACGACCGCAAGTACGTCCACACCGACGTCCTCGTCGTGGGCGCCGGTCCTGCCGGTCTCGCCGCTGCGCGCGAGGCCGCCAAGACCGGCGCACGCACCCTCCTGGTCGACGAGCAGACCGAGGCCGGAGGCTCCCTGCTCTCCGGCCGCGGCGAGGAGATCGACGGCGGCGGGGCCGTGGACTGGGCGCGGAGCACCCTCGAGCGCCTGCACGGCCAGGAGGAGTTCACCTACCTCCCCCGGACCACCGCGATCGGCAGCTACGACGCCAACTACATCGTCGCGGTCGAGCGCCGGGCCGATGACGCCGAGGCCGCCGCCCGCCCCGGCTTCTCGCGTCAGCGGGTGTGGCACATCCGCGCACGCCGCGTCGTCCTCGCCACCGGGGCGCACGAGCGTCCCATCGTGTTCGCGGACAACGACCGGCCCGGCATCATGCTCGCCGGCGCGGTGCGCACCTACCTCAACCGCTATGCGGCCGCTGCGGGCGAGAGCGTCGTAGTCGCGACCACCAATGACAGCGCCTACGTCCTCGTCGAGGACCTCCGCGCGGCCGGCATCGCCGTCGCCGCCGTCGTCGACTCCCGCCCCGAGCTCTCCTCCCGCGCCCAGCAGGCGCTCGAGGCCACCGGTGTCCGCGGCGTCCTCGGCTCCGCCGTGGTCGGCACGGATGCCGCTCCGGGCGAGGCCTCCGGGTCCGGGGGCGCAGGCCGCCTCGGCGCGGTGCGGATCGCCCCGCTCGACGCCTCGGGCACGCCCGCCGGCCCCATCGAGGTCCTCGCGGCCGACACCCTCGCCGTCTCCGGCGGCCACTCCCCCGTCCTGCACCTCCACACGAACCGGAAGGGCCGCGTGGTCTGGGACGAGGAGATCGCCGGCTTCGTGCCGGAGGCCCCCGTACGGGACCAGGCCGTGGCCGGTGCCGCCAACGGCACAGGCACCCTCGCCGGTGCGCTGGCCGAGGGTGCGCGCGCAGGCTACGAGGCCGCCTCGGCGACCGGTCACACCGCCCCCCTCGTGGTGCCCGAGGCGCCCGCCGAGGCCCCTGCTGCGATCCGCCCCCTCTGGCTCGTGCCTGCGGTGGACGAGTCCGGTGCGGTCGCCGCGGGCGAGGAGCAGCTCTCCCCTGAGCTCTGGCTCTCCCACTTCGTGGACCTCCAGCGGGACCAGACCGTCGCGGACGTGCTGCGCGCCACGGGCGCCGGCATGCGCTCGGTCGAGCACATCAAGCGGTACACCTCGATCTCGACGGCCAACGACCAGGGCAAGACCAGCAGCGTCCTCTCGATGGGCGTCATCTCCTCGATCCTGGCCGGCGCCGGGGTCGCGGATGCCTCGCCCGGCTCCGTGGGCACCTCGTCCAACCGCCCGCCCTACACGCCGGTGCCCTTCGCCGCTCTTGCCGGGCGCCGCCGTGGGGAGCTGTTCGATCCCGCGCGCGTGACGAACATCCAGCCCTGGCACCTCGCCCACGGCGCGGAGTTCGAGGACGTGGGCCAGTGGAAGCGACCCTGGTACTACCCGCAGCCGGGTGAGGACATGGATGCGGCCGTGGCTCGCGAGTGCCTGGCCGTGCGCACCTCGGTGGGCTTCCAGGACGCCTCCACGCTGGGCAAGATCGAGATCCGCGGCGAGGATGCGGCCGAGTTCGTCAACCGCATCTACACCAACGGCTTCAAGAAGCTGAAGCCCGGCAAGGGCCGCTACGGGCTCATGTGCACCCCGGACGGCATGCTGTTCGACGACGGCGTGACCCTGCGGATCGCGGACAACCGCTTCTACATGACCACCACCTCCGGCGGTGCGGCCAAGGTCCTCGACTGGCTCGAGGAGTGGCATCAGACGGAGTGGCCCGAGCTGGACGCCGTCTTCACCTCCGTCACGGAGCAGTGGAACACCATCGCCGTCGCCGGCCCCCGGTCCCGCGAGGTCATCCGCCGCATCGCCCCGGAGCTCGACGTCTCCAATGCGGGCTTCGGCTTCATGGAGTTCCGCGAGACGGTGCTCTCCAACGGCATCCCCGCCCGGATCGCCCGCGTCTCCTTCTCCGGCGAGCTCGCATACGAGGTCAGCGTCGAGAACTTCTTCGGCCTGTCCGCCTGGAAGCTCGTCGCCGAGGCCGGCGCAGAGTTCGACATCACCCCCTACGGCACGGAGACCATGCACGTCCTCCGCGCGGAGAAGGGCCTCGTCATCATCGGCCAGGACACGGACGGCACCGTGACCCCGCAGGACGCGGGCATGGAGTGGGCCGTGTCGAAGCTGAAGAGGGACTTCATCGGGATGCGCTCGTACTCGCGTGAGGACACCGCGCGCAGCGACCGCAAGCACATGGTCGGCGTGCTGCCGGTGGACGGGCGGACCCGCCTGGACGAGGGCGCGCAGCTCGTGGCCGCCGGCACCCCGATCACCCCGGAGGCCGGACCGGTCCCCATGATCGGCCACGTCACCTCCTCCTACCACTCCCCCGTGCTCGGCCGGCCCTTCGGTCTGGCGATGGTGGAGAACGGCTTCAACCGCATGGGCGAGATCGTGCAGTCACCCGTGCTCACCGCCGGCGGCGTGGAGCTCGTGGACGTGGAGATCGTCTCCTCCGTGCTCTACGACCCGGAGGGGAAGCGCCGCGACGGCGATCCCGAGGAGGTGGCCGCCGAGACCGCCGCGCGCGAGGCGGGCGAGGCCCCGGCTCCTGCCGGCGAGCCGGTCTCCCACGACGCCGAGGCCGTGAGAGCCCTGCGCCGCTCCCCGGCCCAGGATCTCGCCGAGGAGATGGCCGCCGCTGCAGTGGCCGGCCCCTCGGGCGTCGCACTCCGCGAGCTGCCCTTCCTGCCGCAGTACGGTGTGCGGGCGGTGCCGGGCTCGGCCTCGGGAGCGCGTGTGGAGCGGGCGCTGGGCGTGGCCCTGCCCACCCGCGCGGGCCAGGTGACCGGGGACGCCGCCGGCCTCCACTGCATCTGGATCTCGCCGGACGAGTTCCTCGCGGTGGACGCCTCGCGGGAACAGGTCCACGGCGAGGCTGAGACGGTCGCCGCCGCTCTCGACGACGACCGCCCGGGCGCCGGGCGCCTGCCCGGCCAGGTCATGGACCTCTCCGGCAACCGCACCGTCCTCGAGCTCTCCGGACCCAGCGCGCGCGGGGTGCTGGAGAAGGGCGCTCATGTGGACCTGCACCCGCGCGCCTTCGCGGTGGGACAGGCCGCGTCCACACTCCTCGGCCCGGTTCCCGTCATCGTGCACCGGACCGGCGAGGAGACCTTCCGCATCCTGCCCCGCTCGTCCTTCGCCGAGTACATGGTGCGCTGGCTGCTCGACGGCATGCACGAGTACCGGACCGCAGCGGAGCAGACCGCGGCCGCCGGCTGACCGCTGACGGCCGGGGCGGTGCCCGGCGGACCTCTGCTCCGCCGGGCGCCGCCCCGGTCCCCTCCCCTTCTCCCTCCGACCCGGACGATGCTGTCCGGACACCACACCTCTCACCCAGGAGAACCGACATGGCTGCACAGACCGCCGACCGCGACTACGTCCTCACCTTCGCCTGCCCGCAGAGGGCCGGCCTTGTCCATGCGCTCACCGGCGTGCTCGTGGAGCACGGCGGCGACATCATCGAGCTCAAGCAGTTCGACGACCCGCGGACCTCGCGGTTCTTCTCCCGCATCCGCTTCTCCCTGGGCGAGGACGCGGATCCTGCGCGGGTGAAGGAGCAGTTCGCCGCACTGGCCGAGCAGATGGATGCCGAATGGAGCCTGCGGCCCACCGAGGAGAAGCGGCGCGTCCTCATCATGGTGTCCAAGTTCGGCCACTGCCTCAACGACCTGCTCTACCGCGCCCGAATGGGTGAGCTCAATGCGGAGATCGTCGCCGTCGTGTCCAACCACCCGGACCACCGCCAGACGGTCGAGTGGCACGGCATCCCCTTCTTCCACGTGCCCGTCACGAAGGACACCAAGCCCGAGGCGGAGCAGCGCCTGCTCGACCTCGTCGACCGCTTCGAGGTGGACCTCGTGGTGCTCGCCCGGTACATGCAGATCCTGTCGGACGAGCTCTCGCACGAGCTGACCGGCAGGGCGATCAACATCCACCATTCGTTCCTGCCCAGCTTCAAGGGGGCCAAGCCCTACCACCAGGCGTACGAGCGCGGCGTGAAGACGGTGGGCGCCACCGCCCACTACGTCAACGACGAGCTGGACGAGGGCCCGATCATCGCCCAGCAGGTGATCCCCGTGGACCACACCTACGGACCCGAGGACCTCGTGGCCGCCGGCCGCGGCTCCGAGTCCAAGGCGCTCGCCGACGCCGTGAAGTGGCACTGCGACTCCCGCGTGTTCCTCAACGGGGCGCGCACCGTCATCCTCTCCTGAGACACCATCCGCCGAGTGAGCGGTTCCTGTCGGCCCGAGCGCCGCAGCACGTCAGAAACCGCTCAACCGGTGGGTGAAGGAGGGCCCGAGGGCCCCTCCGGCCGCGTCTGTGACGCGAGTTGGAGGGGCCCTCGGCGTTCTTCACTCGCACGTCGTCCTGATCCTCGAGCGTGTACGCGGATTTGACGATGGCAGGCAGAAACTTTCACTTCTCTCGCACGTTCGCGGTGCGTACGGTGGCACCAGGAGGCCGGCGCAGGGAGGAGGACCGACGATGACGGTCAGCACCACGATGATGGCGATCCCCACGGCGGAGCGCATCCGCGGGCTGGAGATGCCGTGGAACCGCGTGCTCGGAGGGCTCGCCGCGGACGGCGCCGCGCTGGCCCTGGGGCCCTGGCAGCCGCAGGAGTTCACGGCCGAGTGCGTGGAGACCCGGCCGGAGGCCGGCAGGATGCTCAGCTGCGTCTTCCGCCGGACGGACGGGCTGCCGCTCACCTTCCGGGCGGGCCAGTACCTCAACATCGCGTTCCCGGTGCACGGACCGGACGCCGAGCCCGTCGAGCGCAGCTACTCCCTCTCGAGCTCGCCGACGGAGCCCTGGACGTTCACCCTCACCGTCAAACGGGAGGAGGGCGGACTGGTCTCCCGCTGGATCCACGAGCACCTGCACCCCGGGACGGTCCTCGAGGTGCTCGGTCCCGTGGGAGCCTTCCACCTGCCGGACGCGGACAGCCGCGCGCGCTATCTCCTGCTCGCGGCGGGCTCCGGCATCACTCCCCTCATGTCGATGGTCCGCGCCATCCGCTCGCTGCCCGGCCAGGCCGATGTCGTCATGCTCTACCACGGCACCGAGCCGGGCGCCTTCGCCTTCGGCAGCGAACTCGAGCACTGCGCGTACATGGATTCGCGCATCGACGTCTACTACTCCCTGGGCGACAGGCGGATCAGCGGCACCTGGGAGGGCATGGCGGGCAGGCTCACGGCCGACATGATCCGGGAGGTCGCCCCGGATGCGGCCGAGCGCGAGGTCTTCGCCTGCGGTCCCGGCGGCTACCTCGACGCCGCGGGCGCCCTGCTCCGCGAGATCGGCGTCGACGATGCGCGCGTCCACATGGAGTTCTTCACCGGCGGCGCACGGACCCGCGCGGAGTACCGGAAGGAGATCGCCTGGGCGAGCGAGTTCGCCGGGGATGCCGCCGAGGCCGCGGCACGGGACGGGAACTGGCAGCCGGCTCCGGAGGTCTACGGTCCGGAGGCCGAGGTCCCGGCACCGTGCGGCCTCGGCGCCCCGCTGGTTGGGACAGACCGCACAGGCTCAGGAGACGACGCGACTCGGAGGGACGGCGGAGACGGCTCCGCAGGCGTCGCGGACCGCGCGGTTCAGGGAGGCGCTGCGAAGCCCGCGGGCGGCGCGGGCTCCGGAGAAGACGCGGCTCGGACGGACGGTGCGGGCCCGGCGGACGGCTTCGAGACGGTGGGCGAGGGGTCGCTGACCATGACGTTCACCCGGACGCGGAGGAACGTCCGCGTCGATCCGGGGCAGACGGTCCTCGAAGCGGCTCTCGCCGCCGGGGTGCCCATCGGCGCGAACTGCGAGGAGGGCATGTGCGGCACGTGCAAGTCCGTCAAGGTCTCCGGCGAGGTGGACATGCACCACCAGGGCGGCATCCGCGCCCGTGAGATCAAGGCGGGCAAGTTCCTCCCCTGCTGCTCCACTCCCCTCACGGACCTCGTCATCGAGGCGTGAGCGGGCCGCGCAGCACTCGAGTGCGCAGCGCTCCCGCTCAGGCGCAGACCCCGCCGCCGGGACCGCATGGTGCCGTCGCACTGACACGTTTCCTCCGGGATACAGCACTCGGCCTCCGCACCGACACGCTGCAGCATGTCAGTGCGGAGGCCGAGTGCGCGGGACCGGAAGAGGCCCGCATGGACGGCGCACCGGACGCCGTACCCCGGGACTCAGTCCCCGTCGAGCGAGGCGAACTTGGTCTCCGGCGCCCAGAGGAACGAGGCCGCCAGGCCCACCGCCGGGAAGACCGCGGCGATGAGGAGCGTGGTCGTCACGCCCATCGTCTCGAGCGTGAAGGGGAACAGATACGTCGCCGAGGCCGCGCCCACACGGCTGATCGCCGCGGCGAAGCCCACGCCCGTGCTCCGGTAGCGGGTGGGGAACATCTCCGGCGGGTACACGTACTGGATGCTGTTGGAGGCGGTGATGATGAGCACGAACGCCCCGAACACCACCAGCGTGAGCATGAGCGGCTGATCGGGCCAGAGCCCCAGGTACAGCAGGAGGGCCGTGATCACCGCGAACGTCGAGATCACGAACGTGCGGCGCGGCAGCGCCCAGAGCAGCCACAGACCCACGGCCGCACCGGCGAGCTGCAGCCCGTTCATGACCAGGTCCGCGGAGAACCCGCCGCCCAGCCCCAGGCTGTCCAGCACCGGCCCGATGAAGGTGAAGATCGCGAACAGCGGTCCCACCTGGCAGAACCAGAACAGGCCGGAGTACAGGACCCGCCGCCAGTCGTTGTCCCGGAAGAAGCTCCGCAGCGAGGTCTCCTCGTCCGTCCCGCCCACGACCTCGGGCAGCGCGTACTGCTCGCCGAAGTGCCGCGTGACGATCTCCTGCGCCTCCGCATCACGGCCGCGGCTCTGCAGCCAGCGCGGGGACTCCGGGATGGCGAACCGGATGAGGAGCGTGATGAAGGCCGGGACCGCCGAGGTCGCGAGCAGCAGGCGCCACTGATCCGCGGGCCAGAAGTGCGCGACGACGAAGGCCGCGATGAAGCCCACGAACCAGAACGGGGCGATGCTGCCGAGGAACACGCTGCGCTTGAGCCGGGGCGTGAACTCCGCCAGCAGCGCGGTGCCCACCGCGTACTCCACGCCGATCAGCAGGCCGAGCAGCAGCCGCAGCGCCACGAGGTCCCAGGTCCCCACGACGAAGAGCTGGGCCAGCGAGACGACCACGAACCCCACGAGGTTCCAGAAGAACACGCGCTTGCGGCCGAACCTGTCCGCGATCCGCCCGAAGAACATCCCGCTCACGAAGATCCCGATGAGAGCGCTCGCCGCGATGAGGCCCTGATCCAGGGCGGAGAGCCCGAGTTCCTCGCCGGCGGGCCCGACGGCGCCGCCGATCACGCCGAGGATGTAGCCGTCGACGAAGATCCCGCCGAACGCCCCGATCGCCACGAGGACCACGAGCCGGTTGACCGGCGCGTCCTCGACCGAGATCGCCCCGGACGGGAGAGCACCGGTCCGGGGCGATGTGGTGGTGCGATCGCTCACCGCGCGATCATCCCGTGCGGGTCGATGACGAACTTGCGGGCGGCACCCTCGTCGAACGCGGCGTACGCGGACGGCGCCTCGTCCAGGGAGATGGGCGTGGCGCGCACGTTCTTCGCGATGCTCACCTTGTCGTGGAGGATCGCCTGCATGAGCCCGCGGTGGTACTTCATGACCGGGCACTGGCCGGTCACGAAGGTGTGGGACTTCGCGAAGCCGAGGCCGAACCGCATGGACAGCGAGCCCTGCTTGGCCGCCTCGTCCACCGCGCCCGGGTCGCCGGTCACGTAGAGGCCGGGGATGCCGAGGCTGCCGCCTGCGCGGGTGATCTCCATGAGGGAGTTGAGCACGGTGGCCGGCGCCTCGGTCCCGGCATCGCTGCCGTGGCCGCGAGCCTCGAAGCCCACCGCGTCGATGCCGCAGTCCACCTCGGGCACGCCGAGGATCTGCTCGATCTGCTCGATCGGGTTGCCCAGCGAGACGTCGACGGTCTCGCAGCCGAAGCTGCGCGCCTGCTCGAGGCGGTCCTGGTTGAGGTCGCCCACGATGACGACGGCCGCGCCGAGGAGCTGCGCCGAGGTCGCTGCGGCCAGGCCCACCGGGCCCGCGCCCGCCACGTAGACGGTGGAGCCCACCGTCACACCCGCGCCCACGGCGCCGTGGAAGCCCGTGGGGAAGATGTCGGAGAGCATCGTGAGATCGAGGATCTTCTCCAGCGCCTGGTCCCGGTCCGGGAACTTCAGCACGTTCCAGTCCGCATAGGGCACCAGCACGTACTCGGCCTGGCCGCCCACCCAGCCGCCCATGTCCACGTAGCCGTAGGCGGAGCCCGGCCGGTCAGGGTTGACGTTGAGGCAGATGCCGGTCTGGCCCTCCTTGCAGTTGCGGCAGCGGCCGCAGGAGATGTTGAACGGCACCGAGACCACGTCGCCGACCTTGACGAACTCGACGTCGCGGCCCACCTCGACCACCTCACCGGTGATCTCATGGCCCAGGACGAGCCCTGCCGGTGCAGTGGTGCGGCCCCGGACCATGTGCTGGTCGGAGCCGCAGATGTTCGTCGCGATGGTCTTGAGGACGACCCCGTGGTCCACCTTCCGGCCCACGTTCGCCGGGTTGACGCCGGGTCCGTCCTTGAGCTCGAACTCGGGGTACGGGGTGTCGATCACCTCGACTTTGCCCGGGCCCACGTAGCTGACTGCCCTGTTGCTCATCCTCGAGCCTCCGATCTGGAGATATATCAGTCTGAAGATCAGTGGGATATCCACCGTCGCGAGCAGTCTGCTGTGCCCCAGAGCACAGTGTCAAGCAGAAGGGGAGCGGCCTCCCGCTCGCGCCTCACACCGTCCGGGAGCAGGCCGCGGGCAATCTGCACGACTGCGCGGATGCGCATTCGTTCATGCACTCCCCCCGCACGGTTCCGAACTGAAATCTGCGCTTTTCCCACCGGCCGGCGATGCCTAATGTTGCGGTGTGCCGATGCACGCCCCCAGCGCTGCCGCATGCCCCGCAGACACCGGTGTCCGCAGCGGCAGCAGCGGTGCGCCGCATCGGCGCCGGCAGACTTCCGTTCCACCCCTCGCAACTCCAGGAGAGATCCCATGGCCCCTGCAGTGAACCTGACCCCCAAGACGCGAGGCCGCCTGACGGCCTCGCTCCCGGAGGCCCGCATAGAAGAGCTGCAGCGCCTCCTTGCAGAGCGCCGGGAGGGCTTCTCGCTCGAGGCCCCCTTCTACACGGATCCCGCCGTCTTCACGGCGGACATGGAGGGGATCTTCGGCCGCCACTGGGTCTTCGCCGCCAGCGTCGCCGAGGTGCCCGAGCCGGGCGACTACGTCACGGTGGACTACGGCCCGTACTCGCTCATCGTGCTGCGCAACGACGACGAGGGCATCAACGTCCTCCACAATGTGTGCCGCCACCGCGGCGCCCGGGTCCTCACGGAGGACAGCGGCACCACCGGCAACCTCGTCTGCCAGTACCACTCGTGGACCTATGACGCCGAGGGCACGCTCATCCACGCCTCGGCACCGGGCGAGGCGGACTTCGCGAAGGGCTGCTACAACCTCAAGCGGGCGCACTCCCGCGAGGTCGCCGGCCTCATCTTCGTCTGCCTCGCGGACGAGCCGCCCGAGGACTTCGACGAGACCGCCAAGATCTTCGAGCCCTACCTCGCACCCCACGAGCTGGGGAAGTCCAAGGTCGCCTACCAGCAGAACATCGTGGAGGAGGGCAACTGGAAGCTCGTCATGGAGAACAACCGGGAGTGCTACCACTGCGACGGCCACCCGGAGCTCGCCTGCTCGCTGTTCCCCACCTGGGGCCTCACCGACGGCATCATCCCGGCGCACCTCGAGGACGTCTGGCAGCGCAACCTCAACGCGCAGGACGCCCTGGAGGAGCGGTGCAGGCGCTACGGCCTGCCGTATGAGGTCGTCGAGGAGCTCGACACCCGCATCGCCGGCATCCGCATCTCCCGCGAATCCCTCGACGGCGCGGGCGAGTCCTTCTCCGCCACAGGCCGCAGGCTGTCCAAGAAGCTGCTGGGCGATCTGCCGGACTTCCGGCTTGGACGCTGCTCCATGCACCTCCAGCCCAACTCCTGGTTCCACTTCCTCTCCGATCACGTCATCACCTTCTCCGCCTTCCCCATCAACGAGCACCAGACGCTCGTGCGCACCACCTGGCTGGTCGCGGACGACGCGGTGGAGGGCGTCGACTACGATCTGGATGAACTCACCCACACCTGGAAGCAGACCAATCTGCAGGACAAGAACTTCGTGGAGCTCTGCCAGCGCGGTGCGGCGAGCCCCGCTTACGAGCAGGGTCCGTACATGCGCAGCGAGTACCAGGTCGAGGCGTTCATCAACTGGTACGTGCAGCGTATGAAGGAGCACATGGCATGACAGTCACCACGACCACGGCGATTCCGGACACCCTCCGCATCCGCGGCGTGGAGATGCCGTGGAACCGGGTGCTGCAGGCGAGTTCGGACGCCGCGGGAGCGGCCAAGGCCCTGGGGCCGTGGCACCCGCAGGAGTTCATGGCCGAGTGCGTGCAGACCGTGCCCGAGGTCGGGGACATGATGACGTTCGTGTTCCGCCGCACGGACGGGGCGCCGCTGGCCTTCCGCGCCGGCCAGTACCTCAACATCGCCTTCCCCGTGAACGGGCCGGATGCGGAGCCGGTTGACCGCAGCTACTCGATCTCGAGCGCGCCCACGGAGCCGTGGACGTTCTCCATCACGATCAAGCGCGAGGAGGGCGGCCGGGTCTCCGGCTGGGCGCATGAGAACGTGCGGCCCGGGACCGTCCTGGAGATGCTGGGGCCGGTGGGCGCCTTCCACCTCCCGGACGCGGACCGGCGGGCGCGCTACCTGTTCCTGGCGGCGGGCTCGGGGATCACCCCGCTCATGTCCATGATCCGCACCATCCACTCCCTGCCGGGGTACGCGGACATCGTGATGCTGTACCACGGCGCGGAGCCGGGAACCTTCGCGTTCTCCCGCGAGCTGGAGTACCTGGCCTCGGTCGACTCCCGGATCACGGTCTACTACTCGCTGGGCGACCGGAGCGTGCCGGGAACATGGGAGGGCATGGTGGGCCGGCTGACGGCCCCGATGATCGAGTCGGTCGCTCCCGATGCCAACGGCCGCCAGGTCTACGCCTGCGGTCCGGAGGGCTACCTCAACGTGGCCGGGGACCTGCTGCGCGATCTGGGCGTGGACGATGTGAGCGTGCACATGGAGTACTTCTCCGGCGACCGCCAGGTCCGCCTCGAGTACAAGGAAGAGGTGGCGCTGGCCGGGGAGATCGCGGAGGAGATCGCCGAGGCCGGGGACGAGTACTACGAGCAGCAGCCCGCCGCGTTCGAGGTCTACGGCCTCAGCACGGAATCGGATGCCGACGGCGGTCTGCCGGGTGCCGACGTCGCCGAGGCGAATGCCTCCTCCGCGGAGGCCTCGGCCACTCCTGAGGCCGCCTTCGACTGGAACGACCCGTCTCCGTCGACGGGGGCCCTGCCCCTCGTGATCGCTGAGTTCGACGACGAGGGCAACATCGTCGATCCTTCCGCGGCCGCAGCCGCTGGTGCGTCACCGTCCGCCGCTGCGAGCGGCGGGCAGACCGACGGAGCGGCCGGGGACGACGCCTCCGGGTTCGAGACCGTGGGCGAGGGCGCGCTGACCATGTCGTTCATGCGCAGCAGGCTCAATGTGCGGATCGGCGAGGGCGAGAACGTCCTCGACACCGCCAAGGCGGCGGGCATCCGGATCGCGATGAACTGCCAGGAAGGCATGTGCGGCTCGTGCAAGACCGTCAAGCTCTCCGGTGAGGTGGACATGAACCACCAGGGCGGCATCCGCGCCCGTGAGATCAAGGCGGGCAAGTTCCTGCCGTGCTGCTCGACGGCGCAGTCGGACCTCGTCCTCGACGCCTGACCGGAAGCACGCCGCGAAAGCTCAGGGCGCCCACGCGATTGCGTGGGCGCCCTGAGCTTTCGCGCTCTCCATGCCCCGCAGGCCCGACAAATGAGCGGTCTCTGTCGGTCCTGAGCTGCAGGACCGACAGAGACCGCTCACTCGACGGGCTGGGAGTGGCTCACCTCCGGATGCGCGCCATGCCGGCATCGTAGACCGGCTCCGCGAGCACCTCGGCGGTGTGCACACGGCCGAAGCGCATGATGCCGAGCTCCGTGCCCGGCTCCGCGAGCTCCGCCGGCACCCAGGCCAGGCCGATGACCTGACCGGTGACATAGCCGAAGTCCGCGCTGGTCACCCAGCCCACCGCCGCGGCGTCCGTGCCCACCTGCGCCCGGTTCTCCGCCGGACCGGCGAAGACGGGCGAGCCGGCATCGGGCCGCCCCGCGTCCATCCGCATCCCGAACGCCACGAGTCTGCGGCCGTGCGAGGGCTGGGCCGCGAGCGCCTCCTGCCCCACGAAGCCGCCGGGCTTCTCCATCCTGAGGGCGAAGCCGAGACCCGAGTCCTCCGGAGTGTCCTCACGCGTCATGTCCGAACCCCAGGCGCGGTAGCCCTTCTCCAGGCGCAGGCTGCCGAAGGCCGCGCGGCCGGCGGGGACGATCCCGTACGGTGCGCCGGCGGCCATGATCTCGTCCCACAGGCGCAGGCCGTGGGCGGCCTCGGTGTAGAGCTCCCAGCCCAGCTCGCCCACGTAGCTGACCCGCAGGGCGAGGACCGGCACCCCGGCCACCCGGATGCGGGCTGCGCGGAAGTACCGCAGGCCCTCATGGCTGATGTCGCCTTCGGTGATCGGCTCGAGGACGTCGCGCGCGTGCGGACCCCACAGGCCGATGCAGCACGTGGAGGTCGTGATGTCGTCGATGATGACGGAGCCGTCCGCGGGCGCGAGCCGGGTGAGGCGGTCGAGGTCGAGCGGCCCGTTGGCGCCGATCATGTATTCGTCCGCGTCCAGGCGGGCGACCGTGATGTCGGAGAGGATGCCGCCGTTCTCGTCGAGCATGAGCGAGTACGTGACCGCACCCGGCTTCTTGTCGATCTTGTTGGTGTTGAGCCGCTCCAGCCAGGCCGTTGCACCGGCGCCGCGCACGCGATAGCGCGTGAGCGAGGTCATGTCGTAGACGGCGACGCGGTTGCGCGTGGCCCAGGCCTCCGCAGCCGCGATCGGCGACCAGTTCACCTGGTCCCAGGCGTCGCGGCGGGGCACCGCGACGGGCACGATGGCGTCGAGGTCCTCGTCCAGGGCGGGATCGGGCACAGCGGAGCCGACCGAGGCCGCCGGACCGAAGGCCTTCACCGGCCGGGAGCGGAACTCGGGATCGCTGAACAGCGCAGCGTTGGAGGCGTGCCACAGCGGGCGCTCCCAGCCGTTCGCCTCCGCGAAGACGCCGCCTGCGTCCTGGATGCGGGTGTGGAAGGGGCTGGTCTTGAGCCCCCGGCTCACCATCGTGTCCTGGTGCGGGAAGTGGACGTCGTAGACCTCGTCGTAGTTCTCCGCGGCGCGCTCCCTGATCCAGCCGTCGCTGAGGAGTGCGGGGTCGAAGCGGGCGAAGTCCAGTCCGTGCGTGTCCAGGCCCGGGTCACCCGTGAGGATCCAGTCCGCGAGCACCTGCGCGCAGCCTGCGGACTGCGTGACCCAGATGGCCTGTGCGGCCCAGAAGCCCTCGACCTGCGGCGAGGGGCCGAGCATGGGCCCGCCGTCCGGCGTGAACGAGAAGACGCCGTTGAACTCGTCCTCGAGCGGGAGGTCCGCCACAGCCGGCAGCACGCGGGCGACCTCGGAGCGGCAGAACTCGAAGTCCTCCGAGGTGAATGCACGGGTGGCAGGCTCCTGCCCCGTCTCCAGCAGGTGTGCGGTGTCCGTGAGGTCCTGCGGTGCGACGGGGATGGGCCGGTGCTCGTAGGCGCCGATCCCGATCCGCTTGCCGAACTCCCGGAAGTAGAGCCCGGAGCCCTGGTGGCGGATCATCGGACGGCCCGCCTCGTCCTCGGCCAGCGCCGACCCGTCCGGTGCCGTACCGGGCAGCTCCGGCACCTCGGCCGTCCACGCGAAGCCGTGCTCCACCGGGTGCATGGGCAGGTTGAGACCGCCCAGCTTCCCGAGCAGATGGCCCCAGATGCCGCCGGTGGCGACGACGACGTCCGCGGGCAGCGTGCGGCGGTTCGCAGCCGCGCCCGAGGCGGCCTCGCCCTCTGCGGCCGCCTCACCGGCGGCGCCGCCCTCAGGCACGGCGTCCTCGACGACGACGCCCGTGACGCGTCCTGCCTCGACCTCGATGTCGACGACCCGGGTGAGGCCGAGGAGCCGGGCGCCCCCCTCCTCCGCGCGGCGGGCCTGGAACTCGACGGCGCGCTTGGAGTGGACGACGCCGTCGGTGGGCGTGTGCAGGGCCCCCAGGATCTCGGAGGTGTCGATGCCCGGCCAGAGTTCGGCGACCCTCTCCGCGTCGATGAGCTCCGCCGGCACGCCCCATGCGAGGGCGGCACCGTAGCGACGGCGCAGCTCCTGGAGCTGGCCCTCGGTGCTGGCGAGCTCGAGCCCGCCCACGCGGTCGAGGAGCCTGCGCCCGTCGAGCTCGAGTCCGTCCAGTTTGTCGAGGGTCCGCTGGGCCAGACGGCACATGGTGCGGGAATTGTTCTGGAAGACGAAGCCGGGCGCGTGCGAGGACGAGCCGCCCGTCTTGTAGAGGGGGCCCTGGTCCACGACGGTCACATCGGTGCACCCGCGCTGGACGAACTCGTCGGCCAGCGCCGCACCCACGACGCCTGCGCCGATGACGACGATGCGCGCGGAGGGATCGACGGGGGTGGGCTGGGGTGCGGAGACCCGCGCGGGGACTGTGAGCGCACCGCTGTGGGGGGTGGTACCGGCGGATGCTGCGGCGGAATCGGTCATGGCGCCTCCTTGACGGCGATGTCAGTGGGATGGGTCAGAGGGGATGAGCGGCCTCCCGAGGTGCGGCGGGACTCGCCCGCATCTCCGTCACCCGCCCACGCTCCTGTTGCATATAATGCAACAGGAGCGTATTGTGCAACCATTCAAGCGCGTGTGGGCACTGCCGTCAAGCGCTCTGCGCCCACGGGCGAGCATGGCGCGCTGTCACGCAGAGGAGAGGGGAGAGGAGCGGGCATGACGATCCAGTCGGTGGACCGGGCGCTGGAAGCACTCGAGGTGCTGGCCGGCGGGGCGGCCGGTGTGGGCGAGGTCGCCGAGCGGCTGGACGTCCACAAGTCCACCGCTTCCCGGCTGCTGGCCTCCCTCGCCGCGCACGGCCTGGTCGAACAGCAGGAGGCGGGCGGCGCCTACCGACTCGGCTTCGGGCTGGTGAGGCTGGCGAGCGCGGTGACGAGTCGTCTGGACTTCTCGCAGATCGCCCAGAAGCTGTGCGACAGGGTCGCCGCGGAGCTGAGCCTGACCTCGAACGTCGCGGTGCTCGATGATGTCTATGCCGTGAACGTCTCACAGGCCGTGGGCGCCGGGCTCATGGCCCCCCGGCACTACGTGGGCCTGCGCACGCCGGGGCATGCGACCAGCTCCGGCAAGCTCCTCCTCGCCCATGATGCGGCCGCCTCCCGCGCCGCCCTGGCAGGCGAGCTGGAATCCCACACCGAGCGCACGCTCACCGATGCCGGGGATCTGCGCGCAGAGCTCGCCCTCGTGCGCGACCAGGGCTGGGCGGCCTCGAACGAGGAATGGGAGCAACACATCACCGCGGTCGCGGTGCCCCTGCGCCTGCCCACCGGGGCGGTCGAGGCCGCGCTCACCGTCACGGGACCTGCGCACAGCCTCCCGGCGGGGTCGTTCGCCGAGGCCGCAGCCCGGATGCGAGTGCTCGCCGCCGCTTCGGGCAGATGGGTGTGACGGCGGCCGGGCCCGTCAGGTCACCGCTTCTGCGCGGGACGTCAGCGCCAGCCGCTCGACGAGCTCGTCCGGAATCGGCGTGCGCGGCGGGAAGGTGATCCCCGTCTTGGTCGCCTTGAATCCGGCGGCCGCGATCTCCTCGGCGTGCGCGGACAGGGCGCCCGGGCGAAGGTACAGCCCGCACTGCCTGCTGAACGCCGCATAGCTCGCGACGACCGTCCCGCCGAGCCTGAATCCCGGCATGTTGTAGGCGACGATCTCCTCCGCCTCCGGCAGGACGCGGGCGAGGACCTCCCGCAGGTGCTGCAGCACGGGCCGGAAGGCTTCGGGGGCCGCGGCGATATAGGCGTCGTGGTCGGCCGATGTCGTCATGGCGGGGCCTCGCTTCCGATCCCGGAATCGTCAGGGGCGCCGTCCGCCCCGCCTCATGATATCCCCGAGCACACCGGCGCGCCTCCCTCGCAGCTCCTTCCCACCCCATGGTCCGCAGCGCATGCCCGCACCCCATGGTCCGAACCGCATGGTCGGCAGCGCATGTCCGCACCGCCTCGCAGGGCCCGCCTGCCCCGGGCCTCACCCCCGCAGGGCCAGTGCGAAGGGGAGCACCGCCTGCGCACCGGCGAGGCGCAGCTCCCGGGCGCAGACGGTCAGCGTCCACCGGGAGACGACGACATCGTCGACGAGCAGCACCGTCCGCCCCCGCACCGCATCAGCCTGCTCCGGACTCAGTGCGAAGGCCGCGTGCACATCGCGCAGACGGAAGGCGCTGTTGACGTCCGGACTGCCCGTGTCATGGACCAGCTGGAGGTCCCCGAGGTCCTCCAGCTTCCCGGCGGCCGCGAGATTCGCTGCGAGAGAGCGCACCGTCGCCGGCCTCCTCCTGCTCGGCACCGCGATCACGCAGTCCGGCCTGCTGTCCCAGCGCCAGCCCTTGAGCGTCCGGATGCACAGACCCCCGATGTCATCCGGCACCGGGGCGTCGGGTGCCGTGGGGCTGAGGAACTCGCGCAGCCGCTGGCCCGCACCCAGATCAGTGAAGCGCGCGATCGCGCGTCCCTCCTCGGCACGCTCCTCCGGAGGGATCTTTCCCTTGAGCCCCACTCCCAGGTTCGTCATACCCGAGGGCCACTGCCCCCGGACCTCGATGGGCAGGCCCACACCGCCCAGCACCTCGCGCGCCCGATGCCGGGACTCGTCGCTCACCGCCTCGTCCCACCACTGCGCATCGCAGTTGTCGCAGCGCCCGCAGTCATGGGGGTCCGGGTCGTCGAGGGCCTCGGTGAGGAAGCGCATGCGGCACGTCGTCGCGGCCTCGTAGTCGAGCATCGCCTGCGCCTCCGCACGACGGACGGCGGCCACGTGCTCATAGCGCTCGGCGTCGTAGTGCCACCCGGCACCCGTCGACTCATACCCTCCCCGCACCCGCCTGACGGCGCCGTCCACGCTCAGCGTCTTCAGCAGCAGCTCGAGACGGCTGCGGCGCACGCCCACGCGCGTCTCCAGCGCGGGGACGGAGAGCACGCCCTCGGCCTCGAGCGCCGCCAGCACACCGTTCGCGTCCTCCTCCGCGGGCATGGAGGCGGTGGCGAAGTACTCCCAGATGTCCCGGTCCTCCGCCCCCGGCAGCAGCAGGACGTCCGCCGAGGCCGCGGCCCTGCCCGCACGTCCCACCTGCTGGTAGTAGGCGACCGGGGAGGAGGGCGCGCCCAGGTGGATGACGAAGCCCAGATCCGGTTTGTCGAAGCCCATGCCCAGCGCCGAGGTCGCGACGAGGGCCTTGAGCTCATTGGCCTTGAGCGCCTGCTCCAGGCGCTCGCGCTCCTCCGGGTCCGTGCCGCCGGTGTACGTCGCCACGTCCCAGCCCGCCTCACGCAGGGCGCGGGCGGCGTCCTGGGCGGCGGAGACCGTGAGGGTGTAGACGATCCCCGAGCCCCAGAAGTCCCCCAGGTGCTCTGCGAGCCAGGCCAGCCTCACGGTGGGCGGGCGCACGGGAGAGACGCCCAGGCGCAGCGAGTCGCGGGCGAGCGCACCGCGGATCACGAGGGTGTCCTCCCCCAGCTGCTCCGCGACATCGGCCACCACCCGGGAGTTCGCGGTGGCGGTCGTCGCGAGCACGGGGGTGCCCTCCGGCAGCTCGCGGATCATGGCGCCGATGCGCCGGTAGTCGGGGCGGAAGTCGTGGCCCCAGTCGGAGATGCAGTGCGCCTCATCGACGACGATCATGCCGAGGGAGTCCAGGAGCGCCGGGAGGACGGTGTCCCGGAACGTGGGATTGGTGAGCCTCTCCGGGGACACGAGCAGCACATCGACCGCACCGGCGCGCAGCTCCTCCTGCACCGAGTCCCACTCCGCCGCATTGGCCGAATTGAGTGTGCGTGCGACGACGCCGGCGCGCGCGGCCGCCGCGACCTGGTCCCGCATGAGCGCCAGCAGCGGGGAGACGATGAGCGAGGGTCCGCGCCCCGTCTGCCGCATGAGCTTGGCCGCGAGGAAGTAGACGGCCGACTTCCCCCAGCCGGTGCGCTGGACGACGAGCACCCTGGCGCGCCGGGCGACGAGCGCCTCGATCGCCTCGTACTGCCCCTCGCGCAGCTGTGCGTCCGCGCGCCCGGTGAGATGTGTGAGCAGGCGCGTGGCCTCCGCGTGCAGGCTGCTCTCCCCCTCCCCGGAACCGGACTGCTGGGCACCGGTCCCGGGAGCACGACGCTCGGCCTGCCACTCCGGGGAGCCCGGCTCGGGACCCCAGACCTGATGCTCGCGCCACTCCGCCGGGCCGCCCTGCTCCGCCCGGCCCTGCCCGTTCTGCGCGTCCATGCCGTTCACCCCGTCCGGTCTCCGACTGCTCTGTCCCTCCACTCTAGGAGGAGGCACGGACACAGCTCGCCCAGTGAGACACCGGACACACGGCTCCGCGCCGTCCTGCTACACTCCTGAGCACAGTGTTCCGGGGACGGTGAGATTCCGTACCGGCGGTGACAGTCCGCGACCTGGACCGGCTCCACGGCCGAGTCCAGCCGATTCGGTGGAATTCCGAGACCGACAGTGAAAGTCTGGATGGGAGGAACATCGTGGTCGCCTGGCGCACCCATGCGGATCACGGTCGGAACGGCAGCCGCCGCACCGCACCCTGATCAGCCCGGCGATGGCGCCGGCACCCGCCGAGCGGCACCTCCCGACATCCCGGTGGATGAGACCGGGAGAGACGGATGAGCCGCACACCGCAGCAGCCCGCGGTAGCTGCGCCCGCGCACAGCGAGACCGCACTCCGGCGCGCCATGGACGCCGCGCTCGCAGCCGCGCTCCGCGGCCCCCGGGGCGCGAATCCCCTCGTGGGCGCCTCGATCCTCGCCGCCGACGGCAGACTCGTGACCGGCCACCATGCGGGTGCCGGAACACCCCACGCCGAGGTCGCGGCACTCACCGCCGCCCGCTCGGCGGGCATGGACCTGAGCTCCGCGACGGCGTGCGTGACCCTCGAGCCGTGCAGCCACCACGGTCGCACCGGGCCGTGCGCGCAGGCGCTCATCGACGCGGGCGTGCCCGAGGTGGTCATCGCCCGCACGGACCCCAACCCCGCGGCCGCGGGAGGGATCGCCGTGCTCGAGGCCGCGGGCACCCGCGTCCGCACCGGGGTGGAGAGCACACGCGCCGGGGCCCTCAACGCACGCTGGCTGCGGGCCGTGGAGCAGAGGCGCCCGTATGTCACGCTCAAACTCGCGCAGAGCCTCGACGGCAGGATCGCGGCAGCCGACGGCACCTCGCAGTGGCTCACCTCCGCGACCTCACGGGCGAGGGTCCACCGTCTGCGGGCCGTCGCGGACGCAGTCATGGTGGGCACCGGCACTGCGCTCGCGGACGATCCCCGGCTGACCGCGCGGGCCCCCGAGACCCTGCGCTCGCCCGAGGCGGCCCAGCCCGTTCCCGTGGTCATGGGCATGCGCGAGCTTCCCTCCGATGCGCACCTGGCGCGCGATCCGCGCGCGGTGCGGCTGCGCACCCGCGATCCGCTCGCCGGCCTCAGGGAGCTGCGGCGCCGAGGGTTGGAGCACGTGCTGGTCGAGGGCGGTGCCGGGCTCGCCGGGGCCCTCGTCCGCGAGGACCTCGTCGACAGCCTGGAGGTCCACATCGCCCCCGTCCTCCTGGGCGAGGGGCTGCCGGCCCTCACGGGTCTGGGCATCGGCACTCTCTCCGCGGCCCCCCGCTGGGTGCCTGATCCCGCCGCCGACTGGGACTCGCACCGGCCCGGCCGCACGGACACGGACACGGACACGATTCTGCGGCTCATCCCCGCGGCCGCCTCGGCGCGCGGGCAGGAGCCCTCGCCCACGGCGCAGGCGGATCTCGCCGCCCCGCCCACGCAGCACCACACCAGGAGGGACTGACACATGTTCACCGGAATCATCGAGGAGACGGGGACGGTCACGTCGCTCGCACCCACCGGCCAGGGCTCGGCGGTCCTGACGGTCCGCGCGGGCGCAGTGCTCGACGGTCTCCCCGAGGGCGGCTCACTGGCCGTCAACGGCGTCTGCCTCACCCAGGCCTCCCCCGAGGCGTCCACGCCCCTCGCAGAGGCGTCCCCGGATCCGGCCTCACCGAGTGCTGCGGCTTCCGCTGCGCCGCCGGCACGCGAGTTCCGCGCGCATGTCATGGGCGAGACGCTCGCGCGCACCACCATCGGCGCGCTCACGCCCGGTGCCGTCGTCAACCTCGAGCGCTGCCCGCGGGCCGGGGACCGCTTCGACGGCCATATCGTGCAGGGCCATGTGGACGGCACCGGCATCGTCCTCGCCCGCGTGGACGAGGGCGACTGGGTCCGACTGCGCGTGAGCGTCCCGGCCCGCCTTGCGCTCTTCACCGCGGAGAAGGGGTCGATCGCCCTCGACGGGATCTCCCTCACTCTCACCGCCGTGAGCCCCGCGCGCCCGCACACCGCCACGTCCGCCGAGGCTGCCGGCCACTGGGTCGAGGTCGGGCTCATCCCGGCGACGCTCGAGGCCACCCGGATGGGCACGGTCTCCCCCGGCGACCCGGTGAACATCGAGGTCGACGTCATGGCGAAGTACGCCGCCCGCCTCGCGGAGTTCGCCGAGGCTGCGTCCGCAGGCGGGGCACCCGCAGAACCCGCACCCGGCGCGTCCCCCACCGGCGGCGCGGCGCCGACCGAAGCCGCTGCCGCCCCGACCGCCTCCACCCGTGAAGGAGACCGCTCATGATCCGCCTCGACCCGATCGACGCCGCACTCGCATCGCTCCGTGCCGGCAGGCCCGTCGTGGTCGTCGACGACGAGGACCGCGAGAACGAGGGCGACCTCGTCATGCCCGCGCTCACCGCCACGCCCGCGTGGATGGGTTTCGTGGTGCGCCACACCTCGGGAGTGGTCTGCGCGCCGATGCCCGCAGCACGCGCCCGGGCACTCGAACTGCCTCCCATGACGGCGGTCAACGAGGACGCCAAGGGAACCGCCTACACCGTCTCCTGCGATGCGCGCGAGGGCGTGACGACCGGCATCTCCGCCGCAGACAGGACCGTCACCGCGCACGCCCTCGCCGCGGCCCGACCCGATCCCCGGGCGCTCGCCCGGCCGGGCCACATCTTCCCGCTCATCGCCCGCGACGGCGGCGTCCGCGAGCGCCCCGGGCACACCGAGGCCGGCGTGGAGCTGTGCCGGCTCACAGGCCTCGGAGAGGTCGCGATCATCGCAGAGCTCGTCCACGATGCCGGCGAGATGATGCGCGCACCGGCCCTGCGCGAGTTCGCCGATGCCCACGACCTCACCATGATCTCGATCGCGGACCTCATCGCCTGGCTTGCAGCCCGCGACGCCGCCGAGGCGGAGGACGCGACGGGTGCCGGTGCCGCCTCGGGCGCGGCTGCCGGAGCCGAGGCGCAGCCCGCCGCAAGGGACCGCGCCGCACAGGGCTCAGCGGCTCCCGTTCCCGCTCCGGTGCCTGCGGGGGACGCAGGCACTCCGGACATCGCGGTCGTGGGCACAGCGCCCGTCGGCCTCCCCACCCCGCACGGCACCTTCGTCACCCGAGCCTGGCGGGAACTCGACTCCGGGGGTCTGCCGACGGGCCCCGAGCACCTCACCCTCGAAGCCCCCGGCGGGACAGGAGACGGACCCTCCCGGGCCGCGGATTCCTCGGCCCGGCTGGTGCGCGTGCACTCCGAATGCCTCACGGGAGATGTGCTGGGCTCCCATCGCTGCGACTGCGGCGAACAGCTCGAGGCCTCCCTCACCGCCCTCGCCTCCGCGGGAGGCCTCCTCATCTACATGCGCGGCCACGAGGGCCGCGGGATCGGGTTGTGGGAGAAGCTGCGTGCCTACGCCCTGCAGGACTCGGGCGCGGACACCGTCGAGGCCAATCTCCGCCTGGGTCACCCCGCCGATGCCCGCGACTACCGCGCGGCCGCCGCGATCCTGCGCGAACTCGACCGGGCCGAGGGCACGGCGGCACACGGCGACCTCGGTCGACCCGTGCGACTGCTCACCAACAATCCGGAGAAGATCAGCGGTCTGCGCGCGCTCGGGATCGACGTCGTGGAGCGCGTGCCGCTCGAGGTTCCGAGCCGGGCGGAGAACGCCCGCTACCTCGCGACCAAGCGCGACCGCATGCACCACCTCCTGAGCACCGCGGTCCTGGCCCCGGTCTCCTGAACCGGTGCTCTGAACCGGTCGCCTGGATCAGCCCTCCGGGCCTGCCGTCCGGGCCGGTTCACAGCATCGGCGACGGCTGAGTTCGCCCCCGGGTGTCACCGGCTCCGCTCCGATGCGCGCCCATTCCGTACACACTGCACAGCACGAGAAGGAAAGAGACACACATGGCACACCACGGAGCACCGACCGCGGCACTCACCCCCGACGACAGCGATGCGCCCGAGGACTCGCTGCGCACCCTGCGCCTCGGCGTCGTCGCGGCCTCCTGGCACGAGACGGTCATGGACGGGCTGCTGGACGGCACCCTGCGGGCAGCCGGGGATGCGGGCGTGAGCGCCCATGTGGTGCGCGCCCCCGGCAGCTTCGAGCTGCCCGTCATCGCGGCAGAGCTCGCGAAGCGCTTCGACGCGGTCGTCGCCCTGGGCGTGGTGATCCGCGGCGGCACCCCGCACTTCGACTACGTGTGCGATGCCGCGACGCAGGGACTGAGCCGGGTGGCGCTGGATTCTGGCACGCCCATCGGTTTCGGTCTCCTCACCTGTGATGACGATGCTCAGGCGCTGGACCGTGCCGGCCTCGCGGACCGCGGCGACGGGCAGCCGTCCGTCGAGGACAAGGGGTACGAGGCCGCTGCCGCCGCACTGGGGACGGCCGCTGTCCTCCGCCGCGAGCGCCGCCTCTCCGCACAGGGGTAATGCCGACTGCGGGTCACAATGCGGGAGCCTGGGGAGGAGCTGTCCACAGGCAGGAGCAGGCCCCTTCCCTCTCCGGTGCGCATACCGTAGATTCACTGGCACACCAGCCGGACCGTCGCGCACAATGGAGGTATGACCGTGTCAGCGGAGATCATCGCAACCATCGTCACCGCCGGTGGTCTGCTGCTGACGCTCGGCGGGATGACGGTCGCCGGGTTCGCGTGGATGATCCGCCGCATGGACGAGCGTTTCGCAGCGGTCGACGCGCGCCTCACCGCAGCCGACGCGAAGGAAGAAGCCCGCTTCGCCGCAGTGGACGGACGGTTCACTCGGACGGAGGAGAAGATCGACGCTCGCTTCACCCAGGCAGACGCGAAGGAAGAGGCGCGCTTCGCCGCGGTCGACGAACGTTTCACGGCAGTCGACGAACGCTTCACCCGAACCGATGAGAAGATCGACGCGCGCTTCACAGCCGCCGACGCAAAGGAAGAAGCGCGCTTCGCCGCAGCGGGTGAGCAGACCGAGGCCCGCTTCGCCGCAGTGAACGAGCGATTCACAGCTGTGGACAGCCGCTTCTCCGCCCTCGACGGGCGCATCGGTGAGCTCATCACGGGCATGGATGAGCGCTTCGCCCAGACCGATGAGAACACCCGGCTTCGCTTCGCGGCGGCCGAGGCGAAGGCGGAGGCACGGTTCGCCGCAGTCGACGCTCGGTTCACAACCGCCGAGGAGAAGGCCGAGACCCGGTTCACGGCGATCGAGGCGCGGACCGATGCCCGCTCCTCCATGATCGAGGAGCGCTTCGACAGACTCGTCGCCGGGCTGGACGGCCATATGAGCGAGCTGAGGAACGGGCTGACCGAGGTCAAGGTCGCCGTGGCACGGCTCGAAGGCCCGCACCCTCGGCTCGTGCTTCCCCACTGATCCCTCGCACGTTCCCCGGAACGGACTGCCGCACCCCTGCGCGGTGCGTCTGTGCCATCATGGACAATGGGGGCATGCGCCCACGCCCCAGCCTGTTCTTCCTGCCCTCCCGCAGCGCGGAGCGCACATCGGAAGGACGGTCCCGGACGCGTGCCCGCGAAGAGGCATCCGCGCAGGCCGCCGAACTCTACGACTCGGCGGCGAGGGCAGCCGCCCGCACCGTGATCAAGCGCTACTCCTCATCGTTCTCCCTGGCCTCCTCCGTCCTCCCCCGCGCCGTGCGCACCCACATCGAAGCGGTCTACGCAGTGGTCCGCGTGGCCGATGAGATCGTCGACGGGGCGTGGCCGGAAGCCCCTGCGGCACAGGTCCGCGCAGAGCTCGACGCCTTCGAGGAGCGCATCGCACACGCCGCCGAGACCGGGTTCTCCTCCGATCTCATCGCCCACGCGTTCGCCCGGACCGCCCGCCGCACCGGCATCTCCGCCGCGCAGTGGTCCCCGTTCTTCGCCTCCATGCGGGTGGATGCGCCGTCCACCGAAGCGGTGGATCCGGGACCGGCCGCGCCAGCCTTCCCCGCCGCCGCAGAGCCCGTGCCGGAGCCTCAGCCCGCCCCGCTGCCCGCACCGGACCTGTCCGCCTACATCCACGGCTCCGCCGAGGTGGTCGGCGAGATGTGCGTCCTCGCGTTCTTCGACGGAGCGCCGCTGCCCCCGGACGCGGAGCAGACGCTCATGCCGGGCGCACGCGCACTCGGCTCGGCGTTCCAGAAGGTGAACTTCCTGCGGGACCTGGCCCATGACTCCGAGGGGCTCTCCCGCAGCTACCTCACCTCACCGGGCCGCGCCGCCGCGGAGTTCACGGAGGAGGCGAAGCACAGGCTCGTCGAGGAGATCTTCACGGAGCTCGCGACCGCGTCCGAGGCCGTCGACCTGCTGCCCCCGCCCGTCCGCCCGGCGGTGTGGACGGCCTACGGGATCTTCGGCGAGCTCACGCACAGGCTTGCCGGCACCCCGGTGGACGGGATCCTCGCCCGGCGGGTGCGAGTGCCGGGGCCCGTCAAGCTGCGCTACGCGGCCCGCGCCACCGCCGGGCGCCCCGTGCGCACCTGGCCGAGCACGCCAGTGCGGTGCACCACGACGCCGAGCGGGCACGATCCGGAGCATCGCGATTCGGACCGGCACGGCTCAGAACGGCACGGCCCGGAAGCGGTCGACTCGAGCCCGCGTCCATGAGCAGCGTCATCGTCATCGGCGCGGGCATCTCCGGGCTCGCCGCGGCCGCGCTCATGGCCCGGGACGGGCACGAGGTGGTGGTCCTCGAACGCTCCGAGGCCGTGGGCGGGCGCGCCGGCAGGCTCGAGGACGGGGGCTTCGCCTTCGACACCGGCCCTTCGTGGTACCTCATGCCGGAGGTCTTCGACGCGTTCTTCCGGCGATTCGGCACGACCGCGGCCGAACAGCTCGACCTCGTACGCCTCGACCCCTCCTACCGCGTGTATCCGCACCACGGCGCCCAGCCGCTCAGCACCTCCGCACCCCTCGATGTCCGCGCCGACCGCACTTCGCTGCACGCGCTCTTCGAAGCCCGTGAGCCCGGAGCCGCAGCTGCCCTGGACGCGTATGTGGAGGAGGCCTCGGCGCTCTACGATCTCGCCTGTGCCCACGCCCTGCGCACGGACTTCGGACGGGAGCACCGTGGGCTCGCCGGTCTGCCCCGCCGCCTGCGCCACCTGTGCGGGCTGGCCGCGGACATTCTCGCCGAGCAGCCGGGCGAGCGGACCCGTGCGGCATCTGCGGAGCAGGCGGCGACCGCCTCGGAGCACGCCGAGGCGGACCACGGCCCCGCCCGCGCCTCGGCGGCGGCACAGCTGCTCCCCCGGCTCCCCGGGCTCCTCACCGGCTCGCTCCAGGACCTCGTGCATGCGCGCTTCCGCGATCCGCTGCTGCGCCAGATCCTGCTGTACCCGGCGGTGTTCCTCGCCACCGATCCCGCGCGGGCACCCGCGCTGTACCACCTCATGAGCCGCATGGACCTCGTGGACGGCGTGAGCTATCCCCACGGCGGGATGCACAGCCTCGTCAGTGCCTTCGCGGACCTCGCCCGGGAGGCCGGCGCGCAGATCCGCACCGGCGCGGAAGTGGTCGCGCTGCGCCCGGCGCACTCCCGAACGCGGCCGGGACCGCTACCGCGCAGAAGCATCGCCGAGGTCGTGGCCCGGGTGCGCGAACCCGGCACCGGCCGCACGCGCCTGGAGACCTTCGCGCCCGACTGGGTCGTCGGCGCGTGCGACCTCCACCACCTCGAGACGCGGCTCCTCCCCCGCGCCCTCCGCAGCGTGCTCCCGCGCGTCTGGCGGCACCGCGATCCGGGCATGGGTGCGCTCGTCATCATGCTGGGCGCCGAGGGCCGGATCCCGGGTCTCGCCCACCACTCCCTCTTCTTCACCGAGGACTGGGAGGGGAACTTCGCGAGCGTGTTCGGCGGACGGACGGCCCCGCTGCCGGAGCCGGCGAGCGTGTACGTGTGCGCGCCCTCCGTCACGGATCCCTCGGTGGCGCCGGAGGGCTGTGAGAACCTGTTCCTCCTCGTCCCCGTGCCCGCAGACCCCTCGCTGCGCGCCGGTCAGCGGAAGGTCGAGGAGTACGCGGATCGCATCGTCGACGCGGTGGGCGCACGCCTGGGCGTCCCCGATCTGCGCGCGCGGACGCGAGTGCGGCACGTGCGCGCCCCCGGCGATTTCGTACGGGACTTCCACGCGTGGTCGGGCACGGCTCTGGGACCTGCGCACACGCTGCGCCAGAGCGCGATGTTCCGCGATTCGGTGGTCTCGCCGCGAGCGGACAACCTGCTGCGGACGGGGGCCTTCACGGCCCCGGGCGTGGGCCTGCCCATGTGCGTCATGAGTGCGGAGAACGCCGTCGCGGCCCTCCGCGTGCTGAGCGGTGGGGAGCGGGGCCGATGAGTGCGTTCGAGCCCTTCGCGTACATGGCGTGCCTGCTCTTCAGCATGTTCGGGATGCTCATGCTGGACTGGAGGCACCGGCTGTTCTGGTTCGCCGATCCCCGGCGCGCCGCGGTCGTGCACACCGCGGGCGTGGCGACGTTCCTGGTGTGGGACGCCTTCGGGATCGGCTTCGGCGTGTTCTTCCGCGGGGAGACCCCCTATATGACGGGCGTCCAGCTCGCCCCCGAGCTGCCGGTCGAAGAGCTGCTGTTCCTCACCTTCCTGTGCTGGCTGACGATGAACGTCCACACGGGATCGGCCCGGCTGCTCGCGCATCGGCGTGCGAGGCCGGCCGAGCGGGCGCTCCGAGCCGAGCAGGGGGAGGACGCATGACGTACTGGATCATCAATGCGGGGTTCCTCGCGGCAGCCGCGGCGCTGTTCGCGCTGGCGCTGCGCGCGGACCGGCGGAGGCCTCGGGCCCGGCTCTCCCGCACGGCATCGCTCATCACCGCACTCGTCCTGCTCACGCTCACGGCGGTCTTCGACAACATCATGATCGCGGTCGGCCTCGTGGCCTACGGGGACGCACAGATCTCCGGCATCCGCCTCGGCCTCATGCCCGTCGAGGACTTCTCCTACACCGTGTTCGCCGTGCTCGCGCTGCCGGCGCTGTGGGTGCTGCTGGACGGACGGAGGCCGCGCGCAGGCGCACGGCCGGGCACACAGCCGGACGAGCCCCGCCCGGGCACGACGCCGCCGGAGCCCGAGCCCGAGCCCGAGGCGGAGCCCGAGGCGGATGCTCCCCCGCGGCCGGGGCACCCCCAGCTGGAGCACCCACAGTCCGGGCCCCCGAGGGACGAGCGCTGATGCCGAGGCCGGAACCCGGGCACCATCAGGCTCCCCTCACGCCGCGCCGCGCACTGCGTCACCTGCTCATGACCTCGCGACCGCTGTCGTGGATCAACACCGCATACCCCTTCGGCGCGGCATGGCTGCTCGCAGGGGGTGGGCTCGACGCCCGGTTCTGGGTGGGCTGCCTCTTCTTCCTCATCCCCTACAACCTCGCGATGTACGGGATCAACGACGTGTTCGACTACGAGTCTGATCTGCGCAATCCGCGCAAGGGCGGGGTGGAAGGCGATGTGCTGGACAGGCGGATGCACCGCACGGTGCTGTGGGCCTCCGCCCTCACCTGCGCGCCCCCGGCCGTCTTCCTGCTCGTGACCTCGCACGCTGCGCTCCTTCCCGTGCTCGGCCTGAGCCTGTTCGCCGTGGTCGCCTACAGCGTGCGCGGGCTGAGGTTCAAGGAGGTGCCCGTCCTGGATGCGCTGACCTCCTCGACGCACTTCTCCTCCCCCGCATGGTGCGCGCTCGCGGCGCTGGGCGTCTGGCCCACCGCGGCGGGATGGTGCGCGCTCGCGGCGTTCTTCGTCTGGGGTATGGCCAGCCAGGCCTTCGGCGCGGTCCAGGACATCGGGCCGGACCGGGAGGCGGGCCTCGCCTCCGTGGCGACGGTGCTGGGGGCCCGGACCACGGTCCGCCTGTCGCTGATCGGCTATGCGGTAGCGGGACTGCTCGCCACATGCACCGGCCCGATCACCGGCTGGGCCGCACTGGGTGCGGTCCCCTACCTCGTCTCCGTGGCCAGGTTCGCACGGATCACGGACGCCTCGGCGGCACAGGCACATCGCGGCTGGGCCACGTTCCTCTGGCTCAACTATGCGGTGGGGTTCGCGGTCACCCTGCTTCTCATCGCCCAGATATAAGCAACTAGCTTGTAGATCTGCGGATATGAGCGATCAGCTCCCTGTATGGGCGTGTTCGCACACCGGACCGCCGGGCCCACCACGCGAGTGCAGTGGAGCCGCCTGAACGGCGAGGTGCTCGTCCTCGCCGCGGTGGGACCCCTCCGCCTCTCGATGCAGTAGCCTCGCCTCATGGCACAGCTCACAGTGTCCGCGCCGATCCCGCAGCCCAACCCCGACGAGGTCCTGGTCGAAGCGCTCGCCCGCGTTCACGTGGACGGCTGGAGAGAGGCGTACGGCCACCTGCTGTCCGCGAAGTTCTACGGCGAGGAGGCACTCGCCTCACGACAGGCGATGTGGCGGAGCCTGCTCGCGCACGAAAGCGTCGGAGAGCGCGTGCGCATCGCCCGGGATGCGGGAAGCACAGTGGTGGGCTTCGCCATCACCGGTTCCTCACGTGATGCGGATCTGGGCTGCCGTGAGCTCTATGCCCTCTACATCCGGGCCGCGCACTACGGGAGCGGCGCAGGGCAGGCGCTCCTCGACGCGGTCCTCGGCACACAGCCGGCCTCGCTCTGGGTCGCGGCGGACAATCCCCGCGCGCGGCGCTTCTACGAGAAGAACGGGTTCCGCACCGACGGCGCGGCCAAGGACGATCCCGAGGCGGAAGGCCTCACCGAGGTGCGGATGGTGCGCCCGGCCTGACCTGGAGGGCGCGGATCAGCGCCTGCGACGGCGGGGATCCACCAGCCTGAGCTTGGGCCGCACATCGAGCCAGTACACCGCAGCGGCCACGAGCCCGGCGATCGAGAGCAGGCCCAGTCGCCCGCCGCCCAGCGGCGGCAGCGCGAGGAATGCGACGACGGCCGCAGCCACGAGGATGAGCGACCAGAACTTCTTCGACTTCTTGTCCGCAGCGCGGTACATCTCATCCGTGTACCGGAGCGAGGAGATCAGCGCCGAGACCGACAGCGCGAAGATCGCCACGACGATGGCGAGCATGAGGGTGTGCTGAAGGGAACCGAGCAGCTGCATGCGCACCAGCCTACAGACACTCCCTTGGAATTCGCCGGATCGGAGGCCTGCCGCGGCGCTGTCCGCTCGAGCCCATGGAGTGCGCAGTCCGGTCGGGTCCGCCGGCGAGCGCCGAGACGCCGGCGAGCGCCGAGACGCCGGTCGGCGATGCGCCCCTACCAGCTCCAGCCGCTCAGCCGGATGAGTGCGCACACCGCCATTCCCAGCAGCACGCACACCAGCATGGGCGCCTTCAGGAGCGAGGCAGTCATGCCGGCGCCCACGCCCAGGACATGTCCGGCGTCCGCGATGTCTCGCCCCGCATAGAGGCCTCCCGTCACCGCGACCGCGAGGATGAGCACGACGACCGCGCGGTCCATCCAGAGGCGGGCGGCCGAGACCTCGCCGTCCTCTCCGCCGGCCCGGGCCCGCGCGCCCAGCCGCACCCCCAGCAGCCGCATGAGGAAGGTGCCGCCGGCCAGACCGGCGAGCGCGAGGAGGAAGGGGATCGTCTCCATCTCAGCACTCCTCCCCGCGCGGCGCACCCGGATCCGGGCAGGCGCCCGCCGAGGCGCTCTCGGGTCCGTCGGCGCCCTCGGCCTCCGCAGAGCTCGCCTCCGCAGAACTCCCGGACTCCACGCAGCCTCCGGGCCCGACGGAGCCCTGGTGCCCCCCGGTGCTCCAGGGCTCCGCAGAACCTCCGGACACGGCGGCTCGACGGTGCCGCACCGCCGCATACCCCGCCGCGGGCAGCAGCGCGAGCAGCGCGGCGACGGAGCCGAGGCCCAGGGGCAGCACGGGCGTGGAGGCGAGCGCGAGGACGGCGCCTCCGGCCGCGGTGACGCCGAGGAACGGCGCGCGGAGGTCACCCGCCACCAGGCAGAACAGCAGGACGGGCAGGGCCGTGTCGAGGCCGAGCACCTCGGCGTCGATGACCGTGCCCAGCAGCTGCCCCAGGGCGGCCCCGCCCACCCAGCAGCAGAACAGCATGACGGCCGAGACGACGAAGCGGTACCAGCGCTCTCGGTCACCGGCTCCCACACGGGCGAACGCGGTCGTCTCGTCATTGGCGAGGTGCGCGGCGAACAGCGACCGCCAGCCGCCGGGCGCGTACTGCCCGATGCTCAGTCCGAAGGCGAAGTTCCGCGCATTCACGAGGAGCCCGCCCAGCACCGCCAGCAGAGGCGCGCCGCCCGCGGCGATGACGCCCACGAAGGTGAGTTCGGCGGCCCCGCCGATCGCGAGCGCCGCGAGCAGCACCGTCTGCCAGAGCGGGAATCCCGCCGCCTGGCTGATCGCACCATAGGACAGCGCGACGAAGAAGACCATGAGGTTCATGACCGCCGCATCCCGGAAGACGGTCCACGCGGACCCGCCGACGCGCGTTCTGTTGAGTGAACTCACGTTCCATATACTGTCCTCTGTCATGTGGTTCAGTCAAGAGAACGCGGCGGTCACTATGATGAACGCCATGGGACCAGCGCCGGAATCCGCAGACACCGCCTACCGCTCCGGGGGCACCGCAGAAGCACTTCCCGCAGGCACCGCACACTGCGTCGCCGCCGGGGTGCCGGACGCGAGCGGCGGGGAGGCCGCGGGCGCCGCCGCCCCCATGTCCCGGCTGGCCGCCGCCCTGCGGCGTGAGAGAGAGCGCATGGGCCTTTCCCTCTCGGAGACCGCCAAGCGCGCCGGCGTGGGCAAATCGACGCTCTCCCAGCTGGAGAACGGCAACGGCAACCCCAGCATCGAGACCCTCTGGGCGCTGGCGACCGCGCTCGGCGTGCAGCTCAGCCGCCTCATCGCCCCGGCGAGGGAGCCCCTCTCCGTCATCCGCCTGGGCGAGGGGATCGCGCTGCCCTCGTCGGCCTCGGAGTACTCGGCCACGCTCCTGACCGCCTGCCCGCCCGGCGCCCGGCGCGACGTCTTCCAGATCCGGATGGAGCCCGGTGCCCCGCGCGAGGCCCAGCCGCATCCCCCGGGCACCGTCGAGCACCTCATCGTCTGCGCCGGGAGCCTCACCCTCACCGCGGACGGGGACACGGTCACCCTGTTCGCGGGCGACTATGCCCGCCACGCCGGGGATGTCCCGCACACCTATTCGACGGCGGAACCGGGCACCGTGATGCTCACCATCGTCGAATCGCAGTAGGCCGACGGGCTCAGGACATATCCGGTGAACAGGCCTCCGAGCACGGATGACGCCCACTTTTCTCTCGAACACCCACCTGATCCGCAGAACAGCTGGGTGTCCACGCGAGAAGTGGGTGTCTCAGCGGAGTGAATGGACGCCTGCGTGAGACCTGGGCGTCCAAGCGAGACCGGGGCGTCATCGCACCTCACCACCAGGCCCCTCAGCACCCGGCCCCTCAGCTTCGGGCTCCTCCACGACACGCAGCGCTCCCGTCTCCGGCTCCACCTCGAGTGCGGGCAGGTGCGCGTTCGCCTCCTCGAGCGAGCATCCCGCCGCCTGCAGGAGGTCGACGGCCAGCGGGCGGAAGAGCAGGAGCATCGTCGTCTGCTCGAGGTCCGCGCGCAGCCCCGGCGCCGGACGCAGCGTGCGCGCGGCCGCGGTGAAGACCTCCTCGGCCTCACTCCGGTCACCGCCCTCCAGGAGCGCGAGGCGCAGTCTGCGCGCTCCCTCGGCCAGCTGGCCCGAGGCCTCGGCGAGGATCGGGTCCACCCTGCCGCGCTCCGTCGCCGTGACGGCGCGCCGGAGGATGACGCGGATGAGCCGCAGCGCGCGGTCGGCGAACTCGCATGCCCGGCCCAGACGCGAGACCTCGGCGGCGTACCTGCGCGAATTCGCGTTGATCCGGGCGGTCTCCTCGGAGATCCGCAGCGAGGCGCGCCAGGAGTCGACGTAGCCCTGCGAGTCGCGGGCCCGCGAGAGCGCCCGGCGTGCGGCCTGCGGGTCCTCGCGCCGGAGCGCGTCCTCCGTCTCCCGCAGCAGGCGGGCGAGCTCCGCGAGCAGCGCGGCCGCCTGGTTCCGCGGCCTCTTCCGCGCATCCGAGGGAATCACGAGCGCCATGAGGATCGCCGTCGCCACGCCCACCGCGGCATCGCCTGTGCGGCTGAAGGTGCCGGTCGCCAGCTCCGCGGGAACCGTGACCACGAAGATCGACTGGATGCCCAGCTGTGTGACGAAGATGGCCCCGGAATTGAGGAACATGCCCATGCACACGGCGAAGAAGAGGATGACGCCCAGCTGCCAGACGCCGCTGCCGAACAGGTGCACGAAGACGTCCCCCACCAGGACGCCCAGCACCGCCCCGCAGCCGATCTCCAGCGAACGCCGCAGACGCCTGTCCTGCATGGGGCCGATCCCCACCACGGCCGCGACCGCGGCGAAGAACGGATAGGCATGGCCGAGGACGAAGTAGCAGAACGAGTAGGCGGCCATCGCCGCGACCGTGAGCTGCACGATCTGGCCGAAGTTGATCTGGATCCGCTGCGTGCCCATGCGCAGACGCCCCATGAGGACGGGGCCCAGATCCGAGCTCCACTGCCTCAGCCTCGCGCTCAGGTCCACCGCGCTCCTCTCCCGTGCCGCCCGCTCCGCGCACAACTCTAGTGCGCCTCCCTCCGCCTCCGCTCCACACGCGCGCAGAGCTGCGATGACGCCGCCGTGCCGTGTGTGCAATGCTTCAGCAAGGCGCACAGGAGGAACGATGCCGCACACCATGTCGACGACAGCCGCGACCAATCTGACCAGGGCGGAGGCACAGGAGCGCAGCGCGCTGCTCCGGACCGGCCACTATGCGGTCGACCTCGATCTCTCCACCGCCGACGATCCGCACACCGCCGTCTTCGGCACTCGCACCACCGCGGACTTCACCGCGACCGCGGACGGGGAGACCTTCATCGACCTCATCGCGGCCTCGGTGGAGTCGATCACGATCAACGACGTGCCGCTCGATCCCGCCGTGGCCTTCGACGGCGCGCGCATCGCGTTCCCCGTCCGCGAGGGCGCCAACCGCCTCATCGTGCTCGCGCAGGGCCTCTACTCGCGCTCGGGCGAGGGCCTCCACCGGTTCACGGACCCCGCGGACGGGAACACCTACCTCTACACGCAGTACGAGCCCACGGACGCCCGCCGCGTCGCCGCCGTCTTCGACCAGCCGGACCTCAAGGCCGCCTACACCTTCCAGGTGCTCGCGCCGGCGGGCTGGACGGTCCTGAGCAACACGGCCGCGGAGCAGGTCACGGAGATCCCGGCCGGCGCCTCGGGCACGGACCCCGCCCGCGGTCCGATGCGCCTGCACCGCTTCGCCCGCACCCTCCCCGTCTCCTCCTACCTCACCTGCGTGTGCGCGGGGCCCTATGCGAGCGCGACGGGCACGCACCGGCACCCGTCCACGGGTGAGGAGATCGCCCTGGGCGTGTACGCGCGGCAGTCCCTGGCCTCCCACATGGACGCCGATGAGATCCTCACCGTCACGACCCAGGGCCTCGACTTCTTCCACGAGCTCTTCGGCATCCCCTACCCGTGGGGCAAGTACGACCAGATCTTCGTGCCGGAGTACAACCTCGGCGCGATGGAGAACCCCGGCCTGGTCACGTTCACGGACTCCTATCTGCATCGCGACCGGGCCACACGGGCGGACAGGGAGGCGCGTGCCAACACCGTCCTGCACGAGATGGCGCACATGTGGTTCGGCGACTACGTGACGATGCGGTGGTGGGACGATCTCTGGCTCAAGGAGTCGTTCGCGGACTACATGGGCGGTCTGGCCCTGGCCGAGGCCACCGAGTTCTCCGACGGCTGGGTCACCTTCGCCCTGCGCCGCAAGGACTGGGCCTACCGCCAGGACCAGTACCCCACCTCGCACCCCGTCGTCGCGGACATCCCGGACGTGGAGGCGGCCAAGCTCAACTTCGACGGCATCACGTATGCGAAGGGCGCGAGCGTGCTCAAGGCGCTCGTGGCCTATGTGGGTTGCGAGGCCTTCATCGCGGGCTCGCGTGCGTACTTCACCGCCCACGCCTTCGGCAACGCACAGCTCGAGGACTTCCTCGCCGCCCTCGACGCCGAGGCGCCCGGCCGGGACGTGCGCGCCTGGGCCGCGGCATGGCTCCAGACCCGCGGCACCTCCGAGCTGCGCCTGGAGGTCGAAGAAGGCGGCGCAGGCGGGGAGGCGTCTGCCGCCGAGGCGCAGGCTGTCATCTCCTCCGCCCGCCTCACCCAGCGCGACACGTTCGCGGACCAGGAGACCGCGCCCATCCTCCGTCCGCACCGGCTCACGCTCGCCGCGTTCGACTTCGCACCCGGGGCCGGTGCCGAGGCGGGCGCCGAGGGCGGAGTCCGGAAGGACGGCGGGCCGGCCGAGGCGGACGGGGTGCATGAGACCGGTGCACACGAGGCCGAGAACGGCGAACCGGACGGAACCGGCCTCGGCGACCGCCTCGTCCTCACCCGCACCTGGGACGTCGAGCTGACGGGCGCCTCCGCACCTCTGCCGCAGCTGGAGGGACTGCCGCGCCCCGCGCTGCTCCTGCTCAACCACGGCGACTCCGATTTCGCGAAGATCCGCCTCGACCCCCGTTCGACGGAGACGGCGATCAGCGGTGTGGGGCGGCTCGAGGACTCCATGGACCGCGCCCTCGTGCTCTCCGCCCTCGGCAATGCCGCGCGCGACGGCGAGCTGCCGGTGCCCGCCTACCTGCAGGCGGCGGCCGGGGTGCTCGCAGTCGAGGAGCACCCGGGCATCCTCGCCTCCGTCATGGCGACCGTGGGCACCGCGCTGAGCCAGTGGGTGCCGGTCGAGGAGCGCCTCGACGCCGTCGCGGCCATGCTCGAGTCCGCCCTCGAGGCCGTCTCGACGGTGCCCGAGGGCTCGGACCGGCAGGTGAGCCTCGCCCGGTTCGCCCTCGCGCTGACGGCGCGCACCACGGGGGCTGTCGTCGCGAACCGGATCACCCACGCGGGGCGCGCCTTCGCCTCGCACGTGCTCACGGTGGAGGTCGGGGACCCCCTCACGGAGACCGCCCCTGGTCTGCTCGCGGACCACGCCCTGCGCTGGGAGGCCCTGCGGACGCTCACGATCCTGGGCTGGGCCGAACCCGAGGACATCGAGGCGGAGGCGGCGCTCGACCGCTCGGGCTCCGGAGCGGTGAACGCGGCGAGCGTGCGCGCCGCCCGCCCGCTCGCCATCGCCCGCCATCGGGCGTGGGACGAGGCGACCGACGACCTCTCGCTGTCCAACGAGTTCATCTCCGCGCGCATCTCCGGCCTCACGGCACCGGCTCCCCACCCGATCCTCGAGGACCGCGTGACCGAGTACTTCGAGCAGCTCGAGCGCTGGTGGGCGAGCCGGCCCATCGAGATCTCCCGCCGGCTCGTCGTGGGCCTCTACCCGCGGTGGTCGGTCAGACCGCGCAGGGTGGCGGCGAAGACGGATGAGTGGCTCTCCGCCCATCCGGATGCGCCGACCGCGCAGCGGCGCCTGCTCATCGAGGTCCGCGACGACCTCGCCCGGGCCATGCGGCTCCGCGGCGAGTCCTGAGCCGTCGGGCCGGCGGAGGGTGAGCGCGGACCCCTGGGACCGGGACTCCCCGCCTCCGCGTCGACAGTGAACCGCCGCAGCACGGGTGAATCTCCGCTTCACAGCACTGTGCCTTCGCCTTCCCATGCTGCAGCGTGGGAAGGCGAAGGCACAGAGAGCGAGATCCGCGAGACCGCGAGACACAAACATGCTGAGCTGACGAACCGGGAGGCCACGGGCCCGGAGGAACCCTTGGGGGCCTCAGCCGGCTCGGATCCGCTCATGGGGAGCTGGAGGAGCTCACAGGTGGCGCTTGGCTCCCGCGAACTGGCCCCCGCGGTCCCAGGACTGCCAGTCGACGACCTCCACGTCCTTCGAAGCGTTGGGCGCGTGGATCATCTTCCCGTCGCCGATGTACATCCCGACGTGGTGGGCGCGACCGCTGCCTCCGCGGGCGAAGAAGAGGAGGTCGCCGGCCTCGAGGCTGGTCGAGGACACCGTGCGGCCGGTGTTCTGCTGGTCGCCCGCATCGCGGGGGATCTCGATCCCGTGCGCCCGGAACACCGTGTAGGTGAAGCCCGAGCAGTCGAAGCCGAGCGGACTCACGCCGCCCCAGAGGTAGTCGACGCCCTCGAACTGCCGCGCCGTCTCCACGAGATCGGCGCCTGTGGGCTCATCGAGCTCGAAGCCGTGGTCGGGATCCTCGATCCGCACATCGCCGATGGCGATCCAGGCCGCCCCGCCCGCGGGCAGGGCCACCCGGACGTCGTCCTCGTCCTGCGCGATGAGGGGCAGCTCCGCATTGATCGGCGCCGTGGGGGCATCGCCGTCGAACTCGGCGAACTGGACGTCCGCGAGCTCGGCGGACTTCGCGGTCACGACGGCCGCCGGCTGGTCCTCGCGGAGCTCGGCGAAGCGGTCGTTCTCCACGAGCTGCGCCGTGGGCACCCATCCCGGATACCCGTCCTCGCTCTTGGGCGTCTCCTGGTCGACGACGGCCACCTGCGCCCAGGAGCCGTCCACCTCGAGGATCTCGACCTCGGAGCCGTAGCCCGCCTGGGTCTCCACGAGCCCCGTGAGGCCGCGCCGGGTCTCGGTGCTGCGGTCGAGCGCCCTGTCCCAGGCCCTGAGGTCGGGAGAGGCGCCGAGCGCGGGCTCATCGACCTTGCGCGGCGAATCCTTCTCCGACCAGACGGTGGCGGTCGTCACGGAGACGAAGGCCGTGTCGCCCTTCTTCAGCTCGCCGTCGGACTCGAGGCGGAGCGCGCCCCCGTCGTCGGCACCTCCGGCCATCGTCTGCGGGGAGGCCGCTCCCGAGGCGCCGGGAGCAGTGGTCGAGGCCAGGGCGGGCTGCGCGGTCAGTGCCAGCGCGCACACGCCCAGGGCAGGCAGCAATGCTTTCGCTCTCACGTTCGTTCTCTTTTCGGTCTCGCACCGCTGTGCGGACGCGCGGGAGCGCACACCACGGCGATGCATGGGGGAAGACACCGTTCAGACACATGACGATACCGGCTCACCCCGCGGAGGGGAACCATTCAGCGCCGCGAGTCCTCGATCCGTCACCTGACCGGGCGCAGGCTCACGCCCGCTCGAGGTCGAACTCGCGGCTGAGCGCCTCGACCGTCCGCACGCGCGCGGGGACGGAGTCGATGGGATCGTCCGGACGGGCGCCGGCGATCGGCTGGATCATGATCTCGTCCACCTCGAAGTGCGCAGCGATGGACCGCAGACGCTCCGCGACCTCGGCCGCGGTGCCCACCGCCCACGTGTCCCACATGGACTCGCCGATCCTCCTGTGCCCCTCCGTCATCACGGACGCCACGTCCTCGCCCACGAGGCGCTGCGGCTCGAGCTTGGGGCCGATCCGCAGTGCGCCCATCTGGTAGACGAACGGCTGCACCAGCTCCCAGGCCTCCTCCGCGGTCTCCCCCACCGCCGCGTTCACCGTGACGAAGGTGCGCGGCTCGCTGCCGTGCTCAGTGGGGGTGAAGGACTCGCGGTACAGCCGGATCGCGGCCTCGGTCCCATTGCCCATGAAGTGGTTGGCGAAGACGTAGGGCAGGCCCAGCGCCGCGGACAGCTGCGCGGAGTAGCCGCTCGATCCCAGCAGCCACACCTGCGCCGCTTCGTCCACGCGCGGCGAGGCGTGCAGGACGTGCTCCCCGCCCCGCACCGGGATCGAGGCACCGGACGGGGAGAGCAGGGCGAGGATGTCGACGATGTGCTGCGGGAACTGCTCCACCGGGTCGAGGGGAGCACCCTGCGCATCGACCACCCGCGCCTCGCCCAGGTGCCCGCGCATCGCCGCCGAGGTATAGGGATCCGTCCCCGGTGCGCGCCCGATCCCCATGTCGATCCGGTCGCCGAACACCGCGGTCAGCAGGGCGAACCGCTCGGCCACCGCGAGCGGCGCGTGGTTGGGCAGCATGACGCCGCCCGAGCCCAGACGGATGCGCGAGGTGCCCTGCCCCAGGTGCATGAGCTCCACCGCGGGCTCCGTCGAGGCCACGGCGGGCATGTTGTGGTGCTCCGCGACCCAGTAGCGGGTGAAGCCCAGGCGGTCCGCAGCGCGGACGAGCTCGCGTGAGGCCGCGAGCGCCTGCCCCGTGGTCTGCCCCAGACGGACGGGGATGAGATCGAGGACGGAGAGGGAGAGAGGCGCAGTCATGTCCGCGACAACGTCCGCGGCCTGCGCTTTCATCCCCGCTCGCGTCTCAGTCCGCGCTCGTGTCTCACTCTGCTTCGCTGATCCGCCGGGACAGCGAAGCAGAGTGAGACATGCGCGGGAACGGAGACGCGAGCTCACCGCAGCGCGGCGGCGAAGCCCTCCTCGAGCACGTCGAAGGCCTCGTGCAGCAGCGCATCGGAGATCGTGAGCGGCGGCAGGAAGCGCAGCACATTGCCGAAGGTGCCCGTCACGAGGACGAGCACGGCGTTCGCCCCCGCGTGCTGGGCCACGGCCTTCGCGAGCTCCGGGTTCGGCTCGAGCGAATCGCGCCGGACGAGCTCGACGGCCTGCATCGCGCCCCGGCCGCGGACGTCCCCGACCTCCGGGAACTGCGCCTGCAGCCGTTCGCAGCGCTTCACGAGGATCTCGCCGATCTCCCGGGCGCGGGCCACGAGGCCGTCGCTCTCATAGGCCTCGATCGCGCCCAGTGCGGCGGCCACGGCCGCGGGGTTCCCGCCGTAGGTGCCGCCGAGGCCGCCCGCACCGACCGCGTCCATGATCTCCGCCCGGCCGGTCACCGCTGCGAGCGGCAGTCCGCCGGCGATGCCCTTGGCCGTCGTGACGAGATCCGGGACGATCCCCTCGTGCTCGGAGGCGAACATGGCGCCGGTGCGGGCGAAGCCGGCCTGCACCTCGTCCGCGACGAAGACGATGCCGTTGGCCTTCGCGTACTCCGCGAGCGCGGGGAGGAAGCCCTCGGCGGGCACGATGAAGCCGCCCTCGCCCTGGATGGGCTCGATGACGAGGGCCGCGACGTCATCGGCGCCGATCTGCCGGTCGATCATCTCGATGACCCGCGCGGCTGCGTCCTCACCGGAGACCTTGGTGCCCGCCGCCGCGTCATCGCGGTACGGATAGGACATGGGCGCGCGGTACACCTCGCCGGCGAAGGGGCCGAAGCCCTTCTTGTACGGCGCGGCCTTCGAGGTCATCGCCATCGTGAGGTTGGTGCGGCCGTGGTAGGCGTGGTCGAACACGACGACGGCGTTGCGCCCCGTGTGGACGCGGGCGATCTTCACCGCGTTCTCCACGGCCTCGGCGCCGGAGTTGAGCAGGACGGTGCGCTTCTCGTGGTCGCCGGGGGTGAGGCGGTTGAGCGCCTCCGCGACCTCGACGTAGCCCTCGTAGGGATTCACCATGAAGCATGTGTGCGTGAACGCGTCCAGCTGCTCCTTGGCACGGGCGACCACCCGGGGGTTCGCATTGCCCACCGTCGTCACGGCGATGCCGGAGCCGAGGTCGATGAGCTGGTTGCCGTCCGCGTCCCGGAGGACCCCTCCCCCGGCGGCCACGATGTAGGCCGGCAGGCTCGAGGCCACGCCCGGCGCCACCGCCCTCTTCCTCCGTGCCTCCAGTTCCCGGGAACGCGGCCCCGGGATCTCGGTGACGATCCTGCGTTCCTGCGGCAGCTGGTCTCCGCCCGTCTCAAGCACAGTCATGCCTCGAATCTATCGCGCGCCGTGAGCGCTGTCACGGGCACAGGTCGGTGCAGGAAGCCCATGAAGGTGCGCAGCGGCGTGCCGCACACCTCGGTTCCCGGTCACCACCCCCGAGCCCCACCCCCTGTGCCGCTGAACGCTCAGGTATGCCGGGGCGGGCAGCGGCGCAAGGGGTGGGAGGCAGGCGGCGCAGGCTCTCGCCTCAGCGACGGCGGGCGTCCACGTCCGCATTGCGCGGGGGTGCCGTGACGGCCTTCTCCTTCGACACCGCCACGATGGTCTCCTGCGCGGCCGCGATGAGCTCGGCGGCGTTCCCACCAACCGCAGTGCCCGCGTCCGAGGCGCCTGAGCCCTCGGCATCCGCGGCAGGAGCCGCCGCACCGCCTTCGCCCTCCGTCACCACGACCTGCAGCGGCGCCGCGGGGTCGAGGCTGCGCTTGACGAGCGCGAGCGCGATCGGCCCGAGCTCCCAGTGCAGCGCGGCAGTCGTCACATGCCCCACGGCGCGCTGGGCGCCGCGGACCTCTGCCCGCACCTCGGCGCCGGCGCGGGGAAGCACGTGACCGGAGCCGTCCAGGTGCAGGAACACGAGGCGCCTGGGCGGCTGGCCCAGATTGTGCACGCGCGCCACCGCCTCCTGCCCCCGGTAGCACCCCTTGGCGAGGTGCACGGCGGTGCGCAGGACGTCGAGCTCTCCCACGAGCGCCCTGTGGTCGACCTCGGGGGCGCCGGGCCGCCAGGCCTCCACGCGCAGGGCCTCCCAGGCATCGCGGCCCGCGACGGCGAGGTCCGCATGCGCCCACTCACGCAGGATGCCGCGCTCCACGACCGCGATCCGGAAGTCCAGGGCGTGGCCGGGGTGGGAGGCCGAGGCCGCGGGCGCTCCCGCGTCGATCTGCGCATAGGAGGCGGACCCCTCCCCGATCGCCGGCCAGGGGTCGTTCCACACGGCCGCCGCGTCGAGGTCCGCGGGAGGCGCACCGATGAAGCCGACCGCCTGGTGCGAGTCCGTGACATCGGCGATCTCGACGCGGAGCATGAACCGCATGCGGTCGAGGAAGTCCACGGCCTCGCCCGTCCGCACGTCCGAGACCGCCCACAGCGCCTCGCCGTCGTCCACGATCCGAAGCCAGCCCTCGATGTGCCCCGTGGGCGAGAGCACGAGCGTCTCCGTCGAGGTGCCCGGGGCCAGTCCGTCGACCTTCTGCGTGGTGAGCGAATTGAGCCAGGTGAGGCGGTCGGGCCCGGTGAGGCGCAGAACGCGCATCGCGGAGAGATCGGCCAGGGCGCGCCCCGTCGCAAGCGCCCGCTGCTCGCGCAGGGGCTCCGCGAAGTGCGCGACCTCGCCCCCGTGGGCGCCGGTGCCGTACACGGCCTCGGAGCGGGGGAACCGGAGGGAGTTCGGCAGGGGCGCCTCGGTCGTGGCCCGCTGCGGCGCCTCGGCAGGGGCGCCGCCCTGGTCCGCCGCCGCGCCCTCGCCGCGCTCCTGTCCGCTGTGCGTGCTCATCGTCGTCTCCTCGTCTCAGGGTCCCGGCTGGTTCAGAGTCCCGGCAGGTGCGGCACGGGCGGCAGGTCCGGGATCTCGGGCAGCTCGCCCGATCCGGGAATCCTGATCTCGGGCAGGTCGCCCAGCTCGGGCAGCCTCAAGCCCTCGCCGAGGCCGGAGCCCAGATCGCCCAGGTCCCCGAGCCGGTCTCCCAGCTCCCGTCCCCATTCGCCCAGCTGATCCGCCAGCTGTCCTCCCAGGCTCAATGCGTCGAGAGCGGTCTCGTATTCCGAGGCCTGCTCGCACGCACCCCGGACGGCCTCGGCGAACCGGGTGACGGAGCCGGCCACCTGGTCCATGAGCGGCGCGGTGTCGATGGCCTCGAGGCGGTCCGCGGCGCCGCAGAGCTCGTCGAGGGCATCGGCGCCCTCGCGGATGACCGTCTGTGCGCTATCCGCACTCTGCCCCCATCCGCCGGAGAGCTCACCGGGATTGCGCAGCCTGCCCGTCGAGAGGTCCACGAGGACGGCGGCGTCGATGAGCGTGGGGACCACGTCGTCGACGAGGGAGTCCGCGACATCGAGCGCCTCCGCGCCCGCAGCCGTGTTCTTCCGCACCCCCGGCACGAACTCGAGGACCGGCATGGGGAAGGCCGTCATCTCATCACGTGCCTCGTCGAGGGCGACGCGGACGGAGTCGAGGCTGTCCGAAGCGGCCTCGGGATCGGCGATGAGGTCGTCGAAGAGGTCCTCGGCGGAGGCGGAGGCTCCCTCAAGCGCAGAGCTGAGGCGCTCCACACGCTCCTTGACGACGACAGCGGAAGCGGCCGCGAGCAGCGCCAGCACGAGCACCACCACGAGGGCGGAGACGAGTGCGCCGCGCAGGCGGGCGCGTCCCGCCGGCCGCGCCTCCGCGGCACTCATCCCAGCACGGAGGGGGTGACCCGGCTGAGCTGGGCGGAGGCGTGGGAGACGGCCTCGGTCCGCCCCGCGGCCATGTCCCAGGCCCACAGCAGATCGCCGTTCACGAGGCCGTACATGCGACTGGAGCTGCGGTAGTCCTTGGCCTGCGGCGTCCGCACCCCGCCGTCGGCGACGAGGTCCACGCGCGGTCCGGCGATCCGTCCCGTGTAGTGCTCCATGAGCCCGTGCGGGTAGGCGATCGAGGCCTCGATCGCGAAATCGCCGCGCTCGGTGCGCAGCTCCTCGACGGCCTCGGCAGTGGCGAAGGGGGAATCGGCGGTGGGCGGGAGCAGGCCCGGGCCGGTGTCATGCGCACCGCGCTCCCGCGCGAGCTGCCATATGCCCGTCTCGACGCCCAGCACCGGCCCCACGACCGGCTCATCGGCTGCCTCAGGCGCGCCCGAGCCCGGCTCCCGCGATCCCGCCTCCCGTGCTTCTGCAGCTCCGGCGGGGTCTCCCGCGACCGCAGCACCCGTGGCATCGGCATCACCGGCAGTGCCCTCATCCCCGGCACCGGCCTCGGAGCCGTCCGCTGCCCCGCCCGAGGCCGGCTCCAGCAGCCAGGTCTCGCACCGGTAGAGCAGATAGGGCTGCTCGCCCACCCGCTCGAAGACGATGCGCTGCGCGATCTCGCGCTCCTCGACGTCCGGGTAGACGACGGCGCCCCGGCCCTCCCACGTGCCGATCAGCCAGGCGAGGGGAACGAGCTCGGGCTGCAGATCGACGGGGATCTCAACCGGCATGGGTCAGCGCTTGACCTTGAAGAGGTTGGTGACGACCTTGATCCCGACGGCCAGGGCGCCCAGGCCGGCGAGAACGACGAGTGCTTCGAAGAAGACGACGAGTCCGGAGTAGTCCATGCGCCCATCGTATCCCAGCCCGCGGACCTGTATGCGAGCGGTCCGGTCCGCGGCCTCAGCCCGCGCCGAGGACGCGGGTGAGGACGTAGACGACGACGCCGCCGAGCGCGATGGGGGCCGCCCCGAGCGTCAGCTGCACAGCGAAGTGCCGCGCCTTCTGCGTGCCGCGGGCCTGCGCCAGCTTGGCAGCCTGGAACTTGGAGTCGGCGACGAGGCCCAGCAGGCGGTCGACGGCGGCGGCCAGCAGGCCCATGATGGACCCGAGCACCGCGGCGGCGAGCAGGCCGAGATCGTCCTGCGTGCTGCCGAGGGTGCCGAGCAGGCCGCCCGTGAGCCCCACCGCCATCGCGAGCGGCGCGGTGAAGCGCGCGGGCAGCGGCAGCGCGGTCGCCGCGAGCGCGAGCACGAGGGCGATGAGGCCGGTGAGCACGCTGCCGTTGTCGGTGGGGAGCTTGTAGGCGGCCACCCAGGAGGCCGCGGAGAGGGAGATGACCAGGCCCGCCACCTGCGCGGAGACGTTCGCGACGGCGTGCGAGGCCCCGATCCCGCGCGCCAGGTTCTGCACGAAGGCCCACAGGAGTCCCACGCCGGCCAGGGTCGGGAGCCATTCAAGGTACGGCGAGGTCTCCGACAGCCAGGTCGCGGTCACCCCGGCGATGCCGAACAGCGCGAGCATGATCGAGGTGGAGCGCGGCTGAGGGGAATCGGTCAGGCGCGGCCAGCCGTAGGCCACGCCGAGCACGACGAGGCATGCCGCCGGCGCGAACACGGAGAACCCGAACAGGGCAGAGCCTCCGAGTCCCAGCGTCAGGCACAGGGCGATCACAACGCGCATCCATCTCAACACCCCTCCATCCTGCCTCATCCGGACCATCGCCCGCTCCGACGGGGGCGAGAGGCCTCCGCGGGCTCCCGTGCACGGCCTGCGAAGGCGCACCTCTCGATATACTGCCGAGGTCACCCGGAGCGCTCGGGTCCGGACCGGAGGGGCAGGTCCGGGTCTCCTGCACCGGAGACCCTCACACTGCCAGGCCCCGTTCCGACACGTGCCAGCCCGAAGGAGCCCGCGATGCGCGTCCTGCACGTCACCCCGGGCGCCCGGCCCGCCACGGGCCCCGTGCTCCTCGCACTCGCCCACCTCCCCCACTCCGTCGCCCACACCGGGACGCGCATGGACGCGCTGGCCTCGGCGGCGCCCGCGGACGTGATCGTGCTCGACGCCACCGCGGACCTCACGGCGGCGGCCGGCTTCACGCGGGTGTGCGAGCAGGCAGGACGCGAGGAGCCCGTGCTGGCGGTCCTCACGGAGGGCGGGCTCATCGCCGCGAACCCGGAATGGCGCATGAGCGACATCGTCCTGGCCTCCGCCGGTCCTGCCGAGGTCGACGCCCGCCTGAGACTCGCCGCCGCGCGCGGGCAGCCCCCCGAGCATGCCGCCGAGGCCGCGGTCATCGAGGTCGGCCCGCTCCGGATCGACGAGGACGCCTATGTCGCGTTCGTCCGCGGCCGGCAGCTGGACCTCACCTTCAAGGAGTTCGAGCTGCTGCGGCATCTGGCGGCCAACGCCGGGCGGGCGCTCACCCGGCCCGAGCTACTCCAGGACGTCTGGGGCTACGACTTCTTCGGCGGCACCCGCACCGTCGATGTGCACGTCCGCCGCCTGCGGGCCAAACTGGGGGCGGAGCTCGACCAGGTCATCCATACGGTGCGCAATGTGGGATACCGTTTCTCGCCGGAGATCGCCGAGCGCGCCGCCGGTGCGCACCCGGGCGAATCCGCCGTCGGCGAGGAGGCCGCGGGTCCCTCGGAGACCGGATCGGCCCGGACGGACCCCGCCGGCCGGGACGCCGGACAGGGACCGGGATCGGAGGGGCCCGGGCGGAGGGAACGACCGGCGAGCACGGCACACGACGAGGAGGAGAGGAATGGGAGCGCACATGCCTGAGCGCCATGCAGAGGTCGAGGTGGTCCGGCTCGACTCGCTCGAACCGGCTGCGGACCTCCTCGCCGAGGCCGCCGCCGCAGACGGGATCGCACCGCTCTCCGACGGCCTCCTCGAGGCCGCCGCCCGCGGTGAGGCGCTCGTCCTCGCCCTCGCGGACCCGGCCTCGGGCGAGGAGCCCTCCTCCCCGGCCTCGGCCGAAGCCCCCGCCCTCGCCGGCGTCGCGGTCGCGGCCCTGCAGGGCACCCGCTGGGCCGCCGAGGCCGTCGTCGCGCCCCAGCTGCGCGGTGCCGGGCACGGCCGCACCCTCGTGACGGCGCTGGCGGACCTCCTCGCCGAGCAGGGCGAGCGCGCATGGTTCTGGTCGCACGGGGACCATCCCGCCGCTGCGCACCTGGCCGCCGAGGCCGGGTACGCCCGAGCGCGCGAGCTCCTCCAGCTCACGACGAACCGGCTCGCGGGGACCGCTGCAGAGGCCCCGGCGGAGTCCGGCGGGGCAGTCGCGGAGCCCGGCGCGGCCGCGGGAGCCACCGCCTCGCCCGACGACACGACCGCGGAAGCCGCAGCCCCCCTCTCCCTTCCCGCGCCGCAGGTGCCCGAGGGCATCGTCCTCCGCAGCGCCGCACCCGGCGACGCCGAGGACTGGGCGCGCGTGAACAACGCCGCATTCAGCTGGCACCCCGAACAGGGCGGTCAGCCGGTGTCCGGGTACGCCGCGCGCCTTGCCGACCCCGCCTTCGACCGGGACTCCGTCGTCATGGCCGAGCGCGCCGCGGACCACCGCCTCGCGGGATTCCACGAGACGAAGATGCACTCCGACCACCCCTCCGGCCTGCGGATGGGCGAGGTCTACGTCATCGCGGTGGACCCGCAGCTGCACGCCCGGGGCCTCGGCCGCGCCCTGCTGCTCGAGGGCATGCGCCGGCTCGCGGATGCGGGCGCCGAGGCGATCGAGCTCTATGTCGAGAGCGACAATGCGAGCGCGCTGCCCCTCTATCGCGGCACGGGCTTCGTCCGCACCGTCACCCATGTCAGCTACGCACCGCCGGAGGCCTGAGATGCCCTACGATGTCACCGCCTTCGGCGAGGAGCATGCGCTGCCCGCGCCCCACGACCGCTTCCTCGACCGCGAGCTGTCCTGGCTCGCCTTCAACCAGCGCGTCCTCGAGACCGCGGCGGACGCGGAGATCCCCCTCCTCGAACGCGTGAGCTTCCTGTCGATCTTCGCCTCGAACCTCGACGAGTTCTTCATGGTCCGCGTGGCCGGGCTCAAGCGCCGCATCTCGACGGGCCTCGCGGTGCCGTCCATCACGGGCGCGCAGCCGCGCGCCGTCATGCGATCGATCTCCAAGCACGCGCGCATGCTGGTCCGCCGCCATGCCGAGCTCCTCCGCGATGTGCTGCGCCCGCAGCTCGAGGAGGAGGGGATCTACCTCGTGGGGATCGACGCGCTCACCCGCGCCGAGCGCAGGCGGGTGGACGAGTTCTTCTTCACCGACGTCTTCCCGGTCCTCACACCGCTCGCCGTCGACCCCGCGCACCCCTTCCCCTACGTCTCCGGGCTCTCGCTCAACCTCGGCATCCTCCTGCGGCATCCGCGCACCGGCGTCGAGCACTTCGCCCGGGTCAAGGTCCCGCCCGTGCTGCCGCGCTTCTTCAACGTCACCGAGCCCGGCGGTGCGGACGATCCGCGCCCCATCGGCCCGGACAGCCCCGGCCGCTTCGTCGCTATCGAGCACATCATCGCCGCACACCTCGGCTCCCTCTTCGAGGGGATGGAAGTGGTCTCCTCCTCCTGCTTCCGCGTCACCCGCAACGAGGACCTCGAGGTCGAGGAGGACGATGCCGAGAACCTGCTCAAGGCCCTGGAGAAGGAGCTGCTGCGCCGGCGCTTCGGCCCCGCGGTGCGCCTCGAGGTCACGGAGGACATGGACCCGCGCGCCCGCGAGCTGCTCGTCCGCGAGCTCGGCATGGACGAATCGGAGATCTACGAGCTCCCCGAGCCCCTGGACCTGCGCGGGCTGAGCGCGCTCTCGGCCATCCCCCGCGAGGACCTCCACTTCCCGCGCGCCGTGCCGGTGATGAACCGCGATCTCGCGGCGGAGGAGTCCTCCGACCAGCCCGACGCATTCAAGGCGATGCGGGAGAGGGAGATCCTCCTCCACCACCCCTACGAGTCGTTCTCCACGAGCGTGCAGGCGTTCATCGAACAGGCCGCCGCGGATCCGGACGTGCTCGCGATCAAGCAGACCCTCTACCGCACCAGCGGCGACTCCCCCATCGTCGACGCCCTCATCGAGGCGGCCGAGGCGGGCAAGCAGGTGCTCGCAGTCGTCGAGATCAAGGCCCGGTTCGACGAGGAGAACAACATCACGTGGGCCCGCAAGCTCGAACGGGCCGGCGTGCACGTCGTCTACGGCATCGTGGGCCTGAAGACGCACGCGAAGCTGTGCCTCGTGGTGCGGCACGAACGCGGACGGCTGGCCCGCTACGCGCACGTGGGCACGGGCAACTACCATCCCAAGACCGCCCGCCTCTACGAGGACCTGGGGCTGCTCACGGCGGACCCCGTGCTCACCCAGGACGTCACGAAGCTGTTCAACCAGCTCTCCGGCTACGCCCCGCGCACCGAGTACTCACGCCTCCTCGTCGCCCCCAACCACGTGCGCGAGGGGCTGCTCTCGCACATCGGGGAGGCCACCCGCAGGGCACAGCGCGGGGAGCGCGCCCGCATCCGGATCAAGGTCAACTCGATCGTGGACGAGAAGCTCATCGACGCCCTCTACCTCGCCTCGCGCGCGGGCGTCCAGGTCCAGCTGTTCGTCCGCGGGATCTGCGCCATCCGCCCGGGCATCGCGGGCCTGAGCGAGAACATCGAGGTGCGCTCGATCCTGGGCCGGTACCTCGAGCACTCGCGCGCGTTCGTGTTCGAGCACGGAGAGGACCTCGCGCACGCCGAGGCCCTCATCGGCTCCTCGGACCTCATGCACCGCAACCTCGACCGCCGGGTGGAGGCGCTCGTGCGCCTCGAGCGCCCCGAGCACATCGCGAAGGTGCGGGAGATGTTCGACCTCGCGTTCTCCGACGGGACCGCCCACTTCTGGCTGGAGCCGGGCGGACAGTGGGCCCGGCGGACGCACGATGCCGAGGGCGCACCCCTGCGCGACTACCAGGACACCCTGGTGCGGGCCCACGGCCGCCGCGGGGGGCTGCCCGCATGAGCCCCGCTCCGGTGAGCAACGCCGGGGAGTCCGCGCGCCTCGGCGCCGATGTCCTCGCCGGCGGAGGAGTCCTCTGGCGGCGAACGCCCGACGGCATCGAGGTCCTCCTCATCCATCGCCCCCGCTACGGCGACTGGTCGTGGCCGAAGGGCAAGGTGGACCCGGGCGAGACGCTGCCGGAGGCCGCCGTCCGGGAGATCCGGGAGGAGACCGGCTACCGGGTGACCCTGGGGCTGCCCCTGCCCAGCGCCCGCTACACCGTGGGCCGGAGGCTCACGAAGCACGTCTCCTACTGGGCCGCGGAGGTCACCGGCGGCCCTGCGGACGAGATCGCCGATCCGAAGGAGATCGACGAGACCCGGTGGGTGAGCCCCGAGCGCGCCGCGCAGCTGCTCACCCGCTACCACGACCGCGAGCAGCTGGACAGAGTCGTGCACGCGCACGCCACCGGCAGCCTCGGCGCATGGCCGTTCGTCGTCGTGCGCCACGGCAAGGCCTTCCCCCGTGCCAAATGGCACGAGACGGAGCAGGAACGGCCCCTGCTGGCCGTCGGCACGAGACAGGCGCTCGCGCTCACGGGGCTGCTGAGCTGCTGGGACCTGCGCAAGCTCGTCTCCAGCCCCTGGAAGCGCTGCGTCGCCACACTCAAGCCCTTCTCCGCGGCCACCGGCAGGTCCATCCGGCTGCGCGGCTCCCTCAGCGAGAAGGCGAATGCCGCGGATCCGGAGAAGACCGCGCGGGTGCTGCGGAAGATCCTCCGCAAGGGCGTCCCGGCCGTCGTGTCCACACACCGGCCGGTGCTGCCGACCGTCCTCGACGTCCTCGCGGAGTTCTCCCCCGCCGGCCTCGCCGAGCGGCTGCCGGCCGAGGACCCCTTCATGAATCCCGGCGAGATCCTCGTCGCCTACGTGCGCCCCGGCCCCGTCCCCCGCATCGTCGAGTTCGAACGGTACCGTCCCATCGACGCATGAGCGGAGGCGCGGGCGGTGCGCCGAAGCGCGGTGAGCGTGCCCGGAGTCCGCTGAGGTGCGGGCACGGGCCGGCAGGGGAACAGACCGGCAGAGGCACAGGGCTGGCGCATGAGCGGCATCACAGGCGCTTCCGCCTGTGATGCGATTGTGACCGAATCCTCGCGGTCGTGGGCCGTCATTCACCTTCCATTCACGTCCGCACACCTTCCGATACACCGAGCGCTCGTAGCGTGAGGCCTGCAGCCGGGGCGAGAGGATCCTCTCCCGGCACGACCTGAAGATGAGTGAAAGGCACTGACGTGAAGCTCAAGCGTTTCGGCACTGCTGCGGCATTCCTCGCCGTGGGTGCGCTCACCCTGTCCGCGTGCGGCGGAGGCCCCGAGGCCGGCGCCGGCAGCAGTGGCGCGGGTGAGGACTCGGGTGTCTCCGGCACCCTCATCGGCGGCGGCGCGTCCTCGCAGGAGGCCGCCATGACCGCCTGGAGCCAGGGCGTCACGGACGCGGCGGCGGGCCTGACCGTCAACTACGACCCGGTGGGCTCGGGCTCCGGCCGCGAGGGCTTCCTCAACGGCCAGTACACCTTCGCGGGCTCCGACGCCGCGATGGACGACGAGGAGAAGGCGCAGGCCGAGAGCGTGTGCGGGCCCGAGGGCGTCTTCCACGTCCCCGCCTACATCTCCCCCGTCGCGGTCGCCTTCAACCTCGAGGGCGTGGACACCGTGAATATGGACGCCGAGACCATCGCGAAGGTCTTCGCCGGCGAGATCACCACGTGGAACGACGAGGCCATCGCCTCCCAGAACGAGGGCGTGGAACTGCCCGACACCCCCATCACGGTGGTGCACCGCGCTGACGACTCGGGCACCACCGAGAACTTCACCGCCTACCTCCACGAGGCCGCGGGCGATGCCTGGGGCTTCGACGAGGTCGAGACCTGGCCGTCGGAGATCGCCGCCGAGTCCGCGCAGCAGACCTCCGGCGTCGTCTCGCTGACCCAGTCCACCGATGGTGCGATCACCTACGCGGACGCCTCGCAGATCGGCGAGCTGGGCACCGTCTCGGTGGGCGTGGGCGAGGAGTACGTCCCCTACTCCGCCGAGGCCGCCGCCTCCGCCGTCTCCAGCGCGGAGACGAACGAGGACGGCTCGGTCGAGCTCGACCGCTCCACGGAGGAGGCGGGCGTCTACCCGATCGTCCTCGTCTCCTACCACATCTACTGCCAGCAGTACCAGGACCAGGAGACCGCGGATCTCGCGAAGGCCTTCGCCGAGTACGTCATCTCCGAGGAGGGCCAGGACGCCGCGGCCGAGGCCGCCGGCAGCGCCCCGATCGACGAGGCGACCCGCGAGGGCGCCGCCGAGCGCATCGGCAGCATCGGAGTGCAGGGCTGAGACCCGCATCCGGCAGAGGGATCCGTCCCGGGGCCGAACTCCCCGGACGATTCTGCCGCCGGCTCACCTCCGCAGTGAGCCGGCGGCACCGCTGTGTCGGGGCATCGGGACGCATGCTCCCGCCAGGAACCGACGGCGCAGCCGCGCGCACCGGAGCCCCGGGTCCCCTCCTCCACCATCCGCTCCACCGGTCTCCGGGCCCCTGCCCGGGACTGCAGTACTCCGAAGGGAGTCACCGTGACTGAGAAGGTCACAGCACACAGCTCCAGCGCCCCTGCGCCGGCCCGCAGCGCCCCGAGCGGTCTGCAGACCGGCGGGACGGGCGGGGCCTCCGGCGACCGGGTCTTCTCCGGTCTCGCCTACGGCGCCGGCGGGCTCATCCTCGTGGTGCTCGCATTCGTGGCGATCTTCCTCGTCACGGAGTCGCTGCCGGCGCTCTGGCCCACGGTGTTCTCCGATCAGGATTCGATCAGCAGCGCGGACACCTTCCTCCAGTACGTCCTCCCCCTCATGGGCGGGACGATCATCGCCTCGATCATCGCGCTCATCATCGCGACCCCGGTCGCGGTGGGCATCGCCCTGTACATCTCGCACTACGCGCCGCGCCGCATCGCCACGCCCGTGGGCTACGTCATCGACCTCCTCGCCGCCATCCCCTCGGTGGTCTACGGCGCCTGGGGCATGGTCACCCTCGCCCCCGCGCTGGTGCCGATCTACGGCTGGCTGCACGAGCACCTCGGCTTCCTGCCCTTCTTCGCGGGAGACCCCTCGACCACCGGCCGCACGCTCGCGACCTCGGGCGTCGTGCTGGCGGTGATGATCCTCCCGATCATCACCTCCCTGTGCCGCGAGATCTTCGTCCAGACCCCCAAGCTGCACGAGGAGGCGGCCCTGGCCCTCGGCGCCACGCAGTGGGAGATGGTGCGGGCGACGGTCTTCCCCTTCGCCCGCGCCGGCATCGTCTCCTCGGTCATGCTGGGCCTCGGCCGCGCACTGGGCGAGACGATGGCCGTGACCCTCGTCCTCTCCCCCGGCGTCTTCTCGCTGAGCCTCATCACCTCCGGCCGCAATGCGACGATCCCCTCCGAGATCGCGCTGAACTTCCCGGAGGCCTTCGGCATGCGCCAGTCCGAGCTCATCGCAGCCGGCCTCATGCTCTTCATCATCACGCTCGCGGTGAACATGATCGCCCGCTGGATCGTGAGCCGCCACAAGGAATTCTCGGGAGCGAACTGATGTCCGCGAACACAATGACCGACGACAAGCCGGCCGCACAGGCCCCCGCGCGTTCGCTCACTGCCGGGCAGATGCCGCGCTGGGTCTGGTCCGTGACGGCCGGCGGCGCGCTGGCGGTCGGCGCCGGGCTGGCGGCGGTCCTGGGCGAGGGGTTCTCCGTCGCAGGCTGGGCCATCTTCTCGGCCGTCCTCTTCATCCTGGGCATGTACGTCATCACCTGGCGGGTCCAGAACCGGCGGCGCGCCGTCGACGGCCTGTGGCGGAACCTCGTGTGGGCGGCATTCCTGCTCGCGCTCGTTCCGCTGATCTCCGTGCTGTGGACGGTGCTCGCCCAGGGCCTGCCGACGCTGCTCTCGAACCCCGGCGTGCTCATCTACGACATGTCGACGACGAACGGCGCCACGGACATCGCGACCCAGCAGGACGGCGCCCGGCTGTCAGGCGGGTTCGTGCACGGTCTCATCGGCACCGTCATGATCACGCTGCTGGCGACGCTCATCTCCGTGCCGATCGGCCTCATGGCCTCCGTCTACCTCGTCGAGTACTCGCGCGGCGGCTGGTTCGCCCGCGCCATCACGTTCTTCGTGGACGTCATGACGGGCATCCCCTCGATCGTCGCGGGCCTCTTCGCCTTCGCCGCGGTCCAGCTGTTCATCACCACGTTCATCGGCGACGGGCCCGCCCAGCTGCAGATGGTGAAGATGGGCCTCTCGGCCGCGATCGCGCTGTCCGTGCTCATGATCCCCGTGGTGGTCCGCTCCACGGAGGAGATGCTCCGGGTGGTTCCGAATGAGCTGCGCGAGGCCTCCTACGCCCTCGGCGTGCGGAAGTGGCGCACCATCATGAAGGTGGTCCTGCCCACCTCGATCTCCGGCATCGCCTCGGGCGTGACGCTCGCGATCGCCCGCGTCACCGGTGAGACCGCCCCCATCCTCGTGACGGCCGGCTTCATCGCCTCGACCAACTGGAACCCGTTCAGCGAGTGGATGACGGCGCTGCCGGTCTTCATCTACCGTCAGCTCGTCAATCCCACCGCTCCCTCCGCGGCCGACCCCTCGCAGATGCGTGCCTGGGCCGCCGCCCTCGTCCTCATCCTCATCGTCATGCTGCTCAACCTGCTGGCCCGCATCATCGCGCGCGCGTTCGCACCCAAGAAGACCGGCCGCTGACGGCGTAGGCTCATCAGACAGAAGCAGAAGAAGGAACCCTCATGGCAAAGCGCATCGACGCAGTCGACCTCAACGTCTACTACGGCAAGTTCCTCGCGGTCGAAGACGTGAACATCAAGATCGAGCCGCGGTCCGTCACCGCCTTCATCGGCCCCTCCGGCTGCGGCAAGACGACCTTCCTCCGCACCATCAACCGCATGCACGAGGTGCTCCCGGGCGCCTATGCGGAGGGCGAGATCCTCCTCGACGGGGAGAACATCTACGGTCCCGGAGTCGACCCCGTCAACGTCCGCGCCGAGGTGGGCATGGTGTTCCAGCGCCCCAACCCCTTCCCCACCATGTCGATCCGCGAGAACGTGCTCGCCGGGTACAGGCTCAACGGCACGCGCATGTCGAAGTCCGATGCGGATGCGATCGTGGAGAAGTCCCTGCGCGGGGCGAACCTCTGGAACGAGGTCAAGGACCGTCTGGACAAGCCCGGCTCCGGGCTCTCGGGCGGACAGCAGCAGCGCCTGTGCATCGCGCGCACGGTTGCGGTGGAGCCCTCGGTGATCCTCATGGACGAGCCCTGCTCCGCCCTCGACCCCATCTCCACGCTCGCGGTCGAGGACCTCATCAACGAGCTCAAGGAGAACTACACCGTCGTCATCGTCACGCACAACATGCAGCAGGCCGCGCGCGTGGCGGACCGGACCGCGTTCTTCAACATCCAGGGCACCGGCAAGCCCGGCAAGCTCATCGAGTACGACGACACCATCAACATCTTCCAGAACCCGCAGAACGAGCAGACCCAGAACTACGTCTCCGGCCGCTTCGGCTGAGGTTCGGGCGCCCTCACAGCCCCGCAGAAGCTCGGGGTGCACGTGCAATTGCGTGTGCATCCCGAGCTTTCGTGCATGCATAACGGCCGCGGCGAGCTGCGCAGAGCGGGAGCGGGAGCGGGCCGCCGCTACACGCCTGCGAGCATGAGTGCGCCGGAGAACACCGCGCCCAGCAGTGCGGGGATGGGAATGCCCAGCACCCACACGGCGAGGACGGGTGTGAGGAAGCGGCGCCGGATGCGGCCTCGGCGGCCTGCGAGCTGCGTGCCGAGATTGGCGCCGACCACCGAGTAGACGAGCGAGACCGGCACGCTCACGGCGAGCGCCGAGACGAGCAGCGTCACCCCGGAGACGCCGTTGGAGATCGCGGACTTGAGGGGGTCGAGGGCGACGATCCGGCGGCTCACGGTCCGTGCGACGCGCCAGCCGGAGAGCAGCGTCCCCCCGGCCAGGGCCGTGGCCACGAGCAGGCGCACCGGCCAGCTCACCTCGAAGGGGTCCCCGTCCGTGAAGGTGGCCCCCTCGTAGGCGACGATCGCGAGCATGATGATGGCGCAGGACTTCTGCGCGTCCTGGAGGCCGTGGCCCAGCGAGAGCACGCCGGTGAAGACGGCGTTCGCGGCGCGGGCGCGGCGGAAGAGCGGTTTGGGCGCGGAATGCGCCGCGAGGCGGGAGACCACCGCCGTGCACAGCGCGGAGACGCCCAGCACGATGACGGGGACGGCCAGCAGCGGCAGGATGAGGCGGAGGACGAGGCCGCCGAGGTCGGCGTGGGCGCCGTAGGCCAGACCGGACCCCAGCACCCCGCCCACGAGGCTGTAGGTGGAGGAGACGGGGATCGCCACGACGTACGTGACGATGCCCCAGAGCGTGGCGGCGGTCATGCCCGCCAGCAGGATCGCGAGGAGGTCGTGCGGCTGGTGCGGGAACTCGATGATGTTCTCCGCCACCGTGACCGCAATCCCCACCCCCAGAAGCGCACCCAGGAAATTGAACACGGACGCCAGCGACAGCGCGATGCGCGGAGTGAGCGCACGGGTGGCGACCGCATTGCCCACCGTGACGCCGGCGTCGTGGAAGCCGTTGACGAAGGCGAAGACCGCCGTGACGATGACGACGAGGGAGAACAGGACCTCCATCAGCGTCCGGCCCTCACGATTCGCGCACGGCGATCTCCGCGACGACCTCCCCCACCGCGCGGAAGGCTCGCACCGCCTCGTGGAACGTCTGGCCCAGCTGGTTCGCGGCGGCGAGGTGGACGATGCCCCGCTTGGCGGCGGGAACGGCGTCCGAGATCTGCAGGCGCAGGGCCTCGGCGCGGTGGAAGAGGCGGTTCACGGAGTCCACGTACTCCCACTGGTCCGGCTTGACGGAGAGGCGCTGGAGCATCCGCTTGGTCTGGTCGGTCGCATCGGAGAGGACCGCGAGCATCTCGAGGACGCCCACGGGGAACTCGTCGAAGGCGGAGGAGGAGAGCGCGAAGGCCACGGATTCGAGGCGGTGCACCGCCTGGCACAGCTCGGAGGAGAGCCGGTAGAGGCAATCACGGTCGAAGGGGGTCGCGTAGTTCTCGCGCAGCGCCCGCACCACCGCGGCGGCGGCCCCGTCCGCGCTGTCGCAGACCTCCGCGAGGCGGTCCGCGGCCGCACGGCGCTGCTCGACCGGGATGCCGGAGAGCTCCGCGAGGATGAGGCTGCCGTCCTGGAGGGAATCCGCGAGTGCGGCGAAATGGGTGAAGTACACCGCCTGCTTCGACGGACGACGCAGTCTCACGCTCGCTCCATTCTGACGGTTCCGCGGCCCGGTCCCGGCGGTCGAGCCCGCGCAGCCTCACCGGAACTGTATTCGAAAGTCGAGGGGTGCCGGGCCGAGAGCGCCTCTCGGCGGTAGGCCGCTCGAAGCGGCTGATGTTGGAGCCCGGGGCTTCGAAACCCGGCACCCGTGCGAGCCGAAGCCCGCGCCCCCATCGTAACGTGCCGTGTCCGCGCTCGCAGTCCCCGCGGGGCGGAGTGAGAGCAGCCTCATCCCGTCCGGGCGTCTGCATCTCCCCCGGACGGCTGCGGAGCTGCCGGTGCGGAGCTGCCGGTCCTCCAGCACGGAACAGGGCGCGGATTCCCACATGAGGGCGGCGCGCCCTCGGATGCCGGCTGCGCCCGGAGCTGCTTCGCGCCTGCCCCTGAACGTCCCGGTGTCAGAGCGTCCGCGGCATGCGCCGGCCTCGCGGTGAGCCGCCTCGGGGTGCGCCGCCCTTCGCGGTGCGCCGGCCTCGCGGCGCTTCCTCCAAGGAGTTCGGCTCAGAGCGCGCCGGAGGCGTGCGCCCGCGAGGCGTGGAGCAGATCGGAGGCGAGCTGTTCGAACCGCTCGTTCCCGCGCGGCGCGCCCCCCGCGGTCCGGTGGGTTGCACTCTGGCCCGCGGAGACGCCCTCCCGGTCCGCCTCCTCGTCGAGGACGCGGCGACCGGCGGCGCACACCTCGGTGAAGGCCGCGGCGCGGAGCAGGGCCACGGCGAAATCACCGCGGAAGGCCCCGGCGAGGATCTCGTCCGCCGCGTGCACCACCTCGTCGGGACCCGGCGGGTTCTCGACCCCGGCCAGCAGCTCGGTGAGATAGGACTCGGAGCGGAAGCGGCCTCGGGTGCGGCCCACATCGAACTGCTCCGCGGCCTGCGAGGGCGCCGTCGTGATCCACTCGCGCAGCGCGTACAGCCTCCAGAGCACCCCGGGCAGGGAGACGGCGGGGGCTGACGCCCAGATCTCGGCGATCGCCTCGAGGCCGATGTCATCGGTGAGACGGACGAAGCGTGCGGTGGCGGCCTCGTCCCGCGCGGCGCGGCTGAGCTCGCCGGCCACGGACGGCCGGCCCTCCGTGGTGCCGTAGACGAGGAGCGAGGCGGCGGCGTGCGCGATCTCCGCGAGGCGCGCCGGATCGGGACGCTCGTCGAGGTGGTCGAGATCCGCAATGGGCAGGGGCTTGTGGTGAGCGCGCATGGTGCGGCCAAGGGTACCTGCCACAGCTGGGATACAGCCCGGACAGGTGCGGTTCCCAGGCCCCGCGCATAGGCTCACGGGGAGGCCGGTCCCACGGAATGCGTGCGGACGGGCAGGCACACGCGGGACGCTGATGGAGGGACACATGTCGAAGAGCGCGGCTCTCACCCAGGGGATCGGCAGGGCGACGCAGTTCGCCGTGACGAAGGACGGCGAGCTGCGGCCGCAGGCACGAGGGCTCCTCCAGCGGGCGCTGTCGGTCCAGCGGCCGGTGGTGCTCGCCTATGTGCGCACGGTGCGCAGGCGGCATCCGGATGCGAGCCCGGCGGAGATCGCGGACATCCTGCGCAAGCACTACCTCAACGTGGCGACCGGCAGCGGTGCCGCAGTGGGCGCCACAGCCGTGGTGCCGGGTCTGGGCACGGGAGCCGCGCTGGGTCTGGGCGCGGTGGAGACCGGAGGCTTCCTCGAGCTCTCCGCGCTCTACGCGCAGTCGCTGGCGGAGCTCCACGGGATGCAGGTGTCCGATCCCCAGCGCGCGAACGCCCTGGTCATGGGCCTCATGCTGGGCAGCGGCGGCAAGAGCCTCGTGAAGCAGTTCTCCGCGCAGACGCAGGGCGGGCCGCCCGTCACCTCGAACTGGGGTGCGCTCGTGACCCGGCAGATCCCGTCCGCCGTCATGGAGACCGTGGTGAAGAAGCTGCGGAACAAGCTGATCCGCACGTACGGAGTGCGCACGGGCGGCAGCTGGGTGCTGCGGGCGCTGCCGTTCGGGGTCGGGGCGGTGATCGGCGGCACGGCCAACCGGATGATGGCCGGCACCGTCGTGAAGAACGCGCGAGGCGCCTTCGGCGAGATGCCCGGACACTTCTCCCCCGAACTCGATCCGGCCTCGAGCACGCCGCTGCGGGATGCGGACATCGTCGCAGGGTTCCGGCACCTGCTGGAGGTGACCGCGCGGAAGCGGAAGGCCGCCGCCGAGGCGGAGGGCGCTGCGGGCGAGAACGCCGCGGGTGAGGGCGCCGATGCCGAGGGTTCCGGCGCAGACGGCGCCGCGGGCGAGGACTCCGGGAAGGCGGCCGTCTCCCGGACGGAGGACGGAGTCGAGGTGCGGGAATCCGGGACGGGAGGAGAAGCCTCGGCGAAGACCGGAGGCATCGCGGATGAGCACACTGGCACTGAGCCCGCTGGCACTGAGCGCATCGCCGAGACGGAGACCGTCGAGGGCGAGCCGATCGACACACCCCGCACCTGGCGGCCCGACGTGCGACTCTGACCCCCGCTCCGCTCTTCTCTCCTCACCTCTCCTCTCCTCTCCAACGTTCCCACCCCTTACGCCGCCAGCCACCCTTAGTGCGAAGGTTCCCACCCCTTACGCCGCTGTCCGCCCCGTCGTACCGGGACGGGCAGCGGTGTTTCGGGTGGGAGAGCTGCGAGCGTCCCTGTGCACACGCACTGTGGACGCGCGATGCGCTCATCCACAGTTTGATGCCTTCTGTTGAAGTTTGATGCGCTTTGCTGGACAGTGGACTCATGGTTCACATACTGCGCCGGGGCATGCTCGTGGAGATGGGCTTGAGCGGTGAGGCGATCACGGGAGCACTCACCTGCTGCCTCACCCGCGTGCGGCGCGATGCGTATGCGGTCAGGGTCCTCTGCGGTGATCCCTCCCATTCCGCGCTGCGGCGCTTCGCGGACGACAACAGCCTCCTGCGCATCAGCGGGAAGCCCGGTCTGCGCGGAGACGTGGCGAAGCTGCAGCTGCGCATCTCCGCCCTCCGCGGCAGCGAGCCGACCGGAGGGGTCTTCTCCCACACCTCCGCTGCGCTGATCCACGACCTGCCGCTCGTGACGGTTCCCGGTCCGTTCGTGGAGTTCATCGTGAGGGGGCGGTCCCGGACGCGCCGCGACATCCGCATTCGTGATCGGGCGCTCCCTGACGACCACGTGGAACGGAGGCACGGCTATCCGGTCACGACCCTGACGAGGACGCTCGCCGACGTGGCGCGGGACTGCGGAGCCGTGGTCGCGGTGCCCATGATCGACCACGTCCTCCACAGGGTGCGCAGCGCCCGCGGCGAGCACGGCCTCAGCCGCGAACCCGGCGGGTGGAGCGAACCCGGCATGCAGAGCGGAGGCAACGCTCTCACGGAACCGCGCCTCCGCACCGAACAGGACATCCGCAAAGCGGTCCTCGCGGCGGCCTCGGTCTGCGCACGCGCCTCGGACCGCCGGCGGATCGAGCGCCTGCTCTCCCGTGCGGACGCGCGGAGGGAATCACCGGCGGAATCGCTCTGCGCAGTGCGATTCGTCGAGCACGGCCTCGTGGGATTCGAACCGCAGGTGGAGATCCGCGATCGCAGCGACGCCTTCCTCGGACGGGTGGACTTCCTGCACAGGGAGTCACGGGTCATCGTCGAGGTCGAGGGGCTGGAGAAGTACACCCTCGACGGCCGCGATCGCGATGAGAGCTTCCAGGCCGAGCGGGTCCGCGAGTACAGACTCAGGAATCAGGGGTACTCGGTGCACCACCTCACGTGGAAGGACCTGTTCCGCGTCACTCCGTTCGAGGAGATCGGGGCAGCAGTGGCGGAGGGTCTCCGACGCGCCGGATGAGCCGTCGGCCGGTGCTCCCTCCCTCTCCGTGAGGCGAGCGCACTCGCCCCTTGAGCCGCCAGCCGCCCTTTGTGCGAAGGTCGCCACCCCTTATGCCGCTGTCCGCCCCGTCATATCGAGGCGGACAGCGGCGTTTCGGGTGGATGAGCGCCGAGGTGCCCCGTGCCACGCACCTTGCACCGCGCCTCGCACCACGCGCCTCGCGCCTCAGAGGAGCTGGCGCATGTTCGCCTTCGCGAGATCGATGAGCTCCGTGCCGCGTCCGGAGAGGACGGTGCGGATGGCGAACAGGGCGAAGCCCTTGGCCTGCTCGAGCTTGACCGAGGGCGGGAGGGTCAGCTCCTGCCGCTCGACCACCACGTCCAGCAGCGCGGGCCCGTCGTGGGCGAGGAACTCCTCCACCGTCCGCTCGAGGTCCGCGGGCCGATCGACGCGGAAGCCTCTGATGCCCACGGCCTCGGCGACGGCGGCGAAATCGGGGTTGTCCAGCCCTGTGCCGTAGTTGACGAAGCCCGCGGCCTTCATCTCCAGCTCGACGAAGTTGAGCGAGTCGTTGTTGTACACGACGGTCTTCACCGGCAGGGCGTTCTGCGTGACCGTGAGCAGCTCGCCGAGGAGCATCGAGAGACCGCCGTCGCCGGCGAGCGCGATGACCTGGCGGTCGGGGAACGCCGCCTGGGCGCCCACGGCCTGCGGCAGGGCATTGGCCATCGAGCCGTGCGTGAAGGAGCCGATGAGCCTGCGCCTCCCGTTCATCCGCAGGTGGCGGGAAGAACTGCGCGTAGGGGAAGTCCGTGCCGAGCATGACGAGCGTCTCCGCCGCCATCATCGCGTGGTACCCGGAGGAGAATCCCAGCAGACCGGTCATGCCGACGTCATAGGGGTTGTCGTGCTCGACGAACTCCTTGCCGCGCAGGGCGTGCACGACGGGCGCCTGCAGCTTCTCCGCGAGCGCCACGACCTGGTCATGAGCCCCCTCGGTGCCGGCGCCGGCGAGGATCGTGATCCGCGAGCACTCGTTGAGAGCTCTCGCGGCGGCGGCGATCTCCTCCGGGGCCGGGAGGACGGCGGAACGCGTCGGGAGGACGGCCTCGGCCTCGGCGTCCGTCTGCGCCAGCAGCACGTCACCGGGGATCACGAGCACGGCGGGACCGCGCTGGGTGAGCGCCTCGCGCAGGGCGATGCGGAGCAGCCGCGGCAGCTGGGAGGCGTGGGAGACGAACTCGGAGTACACGCTCGACTCCCGGTACAGGTCCCGCGGGTCCGTCTCCTGGAAGTAGCCGGTGCCGATCTCGTCGCTGGGGATCTGCGCCGCGAGGACGAGCATGGGCACACGCGAGCGCTTGGCGTCGTACACGCCGTTGATGAGGTGCAGGTTGCCGGGGCCGCACGAGCCCGCGCAGACGGCGAGCTCACCGGTGAGGGCGGCCTCGGCGGAAGCGGCGAAGGCGGCGCCCTCCTCGTGACGAGTGTGGATCCACGCGACCTCGTCGGTGGTGCGGAGGGCATCGGTGAAGCCGTTGAGGGAGTCTCCGGGGATGCCGTAGACGCGGCGGACCCCGCTGGCGGAGAGGGTGTCGACGATGTGCTGGGCGACGGTGGGCATGGCCTTCCTTCCCTGGGAGGACAGGACGCCCCGGGAGCCGCGGGCTCCCCGGGGGCGATCGGTGCGGGCGCACCGGGATCGCACAGCGGCGGAGGCCGGGGTGGGCACTCCCGGCGGCGGGGGCGCAGTGCCGCCTGTCCCGCGGGCCGGTGCCCGAGGCCGCCGTCGCCGTGCGGTCCTCGCTGGTCACCAGCCTACGCGGATGCGCCCGAGGCGCCAGGGGTCGTCACCGTGATGTGCGGCATGGGCGCGAGGCGGTCGTCGCACCGCCGCACCCGGTCACAGCCGGGCGAAACGGGCGCGGAAGCCGCAGAAGGCCCCGTAGGCGATGAGACCGAGGCCGAGGGTCAGCACGATGGCCGTGCCTCCGGGGATGTCGCGGAGGGTCTGCACCGCGGAATCGAGGGCACCGGCCTCGGAGGGGTCGTCCTGCAGCCCGGCCAGGCCGATGAGCACGCCGATGACCGACACGGTCGCTCCCTTCGCCACGAAGCCGATGACGCCGAGCGCGCTCACCGCGGTGCCGAGGGCGCCGGCGGGCAGCGACATCCTCGTCCGGAAGCTGCGGAGGGAGCCCATCGCCATGAAGACGAGCCCGCCCACGAGGAGTCCGAGGCCGATCACCGCGAGGACGACCGGACCGCCGGGGACGTCGAGGAGGCCGCGGCTGGCGTTCTCCGCGGTCGCGTCCCCGTCGCCGCGGCGGCCGAGGGCGGTGAAGGCCGCGACCGCGCCGGTGAGCAGGAAGACCGCCCCCTGCCCCCAGCGCGAGAGGCGCACGCCCCACTTCTTCGTGCTGTCCGCCCGGGACTGGGTCCAGCCGTCCAGGAGGTGGAAGATGCCGAGGGCTGCGAGCAGAGCCGTGAGCACCCACAGTGAGAGGGAGCCCAGCGGATTCCCGGCGAGGGAGGACAGGGCGCTCGTCTGGTCGCTGTCGCCTCTGCCTGTGAGCCCGATCGAAACGGCGATTCCGCCCACCAGCGCATGCACAACACCATTGGCGGCGTAACCGCCGCGCGCGAGGGCCCGGAAGGCGGTGCTGCCTTCGGCGGAACGCGCAGCCGACTTCGCAGAGCTGCTCACAGGCCCGAGCTTAGCCCGGTCGCGCTCAGTCCGGTGCCCCTGCGGGAGGGAGGCGCACGAGATCCCGAGCCTCTTGTAGACTCTGTGCGGGCCTATAGCTCAGCTGGTAGAGCAGCGGACTTTTAATCCGCGGGTCGTGGGTTCGAGCCCCACTGGGCCCACGCGTCATCTGCAGGCGGAGGACATTCGCACGGCACTCGAGTACGCCACGGCAGCCGTCGAACCCGAGACGTATCTCCCTCTCACCAGACCCGCATCAAGCTTCCCCTCGATCCGATCCTCTCCCGCACATCGTCAGTGTGCTGGAAGGCGAGGAGATCGCGGTTGCTCACATCCGCGACTTCGAGATGCGGGACGCGACCGAAGAGAAGATACTGCGCCTTGCGCGTGCCGAGGGATTCACAGTCGTCCCGCGGGACTCACACTTCACGTCTCTGCTGACGGAGACGCGAGCCCACCGACACTCGATGACCGGGGAATCGTGCGCCGTCGAGGAGCCGAGTGGTGGAGGGCCGAGACCCAGGTCCGATCGCGAATCCAGACCTGCGGCCGGCGAGTTCCGCGCTCTTCTCCAGCGTGCTCTTCACAGCGTCAGCTGTCCTCCCGCAGTGTCTCGACGGCCACCTGGGCGGCCTGGGCGATGAGCCGATCGTCGTAGTCGGCATCCTGCTCCTCGCGCGAGGAGTATACGGCGATGACGATCGGCTCTCCCTCCTCGGGCCAGACGACCGCAATATCGCCTCGGCTTCCGTAGTGTCCGCCTCCGGACTTGTCAGCCACCTGCCAGGTGTCGGGGACACCCGCCTGGACGAGAGTCTCACCGGTCTGGTTGGACTTCATCCAGTCCGTGAGCATCGCCCGCTCCTCGGCGTCGAGCGCATCCTCGAGGAGGTACTCGCGCAGGCTGCCGGCGGCAGCGGCGGGCGTGGTCGTGTCTCGGTCATCGCCGGGAGCAGCCTCGTTGAGGTCAGGCTCATCGCGTTCGACGACCGTCACCTCGTCACCGATGGCTTCGAGCTGCCCGTCGAGGGCATGAGGTCCGCCGATCGCATCGAAGACGTAGTTCGCCGCAGTGTTGTCGCTCACGACCAGCGCGGCTTCCGATGCCTCACCGAGGCTCATCGTCTGCCCGACGCGGGTCTCGGCGACAGGGGCATGTTCGAGGATGTCGGCCTCCTCCACCGCGACCTCCTCCTGCATGACTTCAACGCCCTTGCTGTCGAGCAGCGCCCCGACTGCAAGAGCCTTGATCGTCGAGGCGTAGGCGAAGCGCTCATCCTCGCGCCATCCCACAGTGTCTCCGGAGCCGGTATCGACGGCGTGCACGCCCAGACGCGCGTCGAAACGGTCCTCCAGCGCGCTGAACTGCTCATCGGCGTCGAGTGCGCGAGAAGAGGAGGAAGGACGGTCCGACGAGGGCTCGCCAGTGTCAGCGGCCTGGGGCGAACAGCCCGTCGACAAGGTGAGGGTCACCAGACTGGACGCGACGAGGGCGGTGCGCAGCACGTGTGACATATGACAAAATCCTATCCTCAGTCCTGGTGATGGATGGCCAGATCGGTGCGCCCGGGATGGATCTCCGGACGCAGGGCTCGACTGCGCCTGCCGTAGTCGCCGTCCAGCAGCCGCCGGAAGGGTCGAGCGGGCTCCTCGGCAAGGCCTTTGATCCGGCTGATCAGATGATCGGCATGGTCGTCCCACCCGCTGGCGTCGTCAGCGTCATGGACGACATGGAGGCCCAAGGCCTCGATTCCCACGTACCAGAGTGCGCCATGGGTGAGCGGGAACAGCAAGGACTCCAGATCACCGCTGAGTCCACGAGGGCCCAGGGACCGCGCGTCATCGCCGGCGGTCACGATGATCAGGGCTCTTCGTCCCGCCAGCATCCCATCTCCGTACCGACGGGGAAGGCCCGTCACCTCGTCGACATCCCCGTGGGCGAAACCGGTCTGGAGCACACGATCGAGCCAGCCCTTGAGCATCGCCGGGGGCGCGTACCACCACAGTGGGAACTGGAGCACGAGCAGCTCAGCGGAGGCGAGTCTCTGCTGCTCCCGGCGCACCTCGGGCTGAACGTCGCCGCGCGCGTAGGCTTCACCCAGCTGTGCAGCGAGGTTCCCCGGAACTGCCGCTGAGCCACCCCAGTCGGATTCCCCGAGGGCCGGAGTGAAACCGTCGGCGTAGAGGTCTGCGACGGTCACCTGGTACCGGTCGGAGAGAGCCGCGCTCCCGGCGTGCAGCAGTCTCCGGTTGAGCGAGTCCGCACGGGGATGGGCGTAGACCCAATGCGCGCGTCCTGCCGTGGGTTCGTGGGCGAAGGACATGGAAGAGCACTCTCGTTTCGTGGTCGCGCGCCGCGAGGTGGTCGAACGTCTCCGGTCGACCTCCCCGAGTCTGGGTGGGCGCGTATGGCGGACCGACTCCGGGAAGATGCCGGTATAACATTGATACTTGGTAGATGCAGGACACTTCAACGAGACCAGGTTTCATGACCGATACCACCTCTCCCGGCGACACCGGGCACGGCGAGCTCCAGATCGAGGCACCGCATCGGGAACTGCTTGACCAGGTGCTCGACAAATGGTCACTGAGCGTGCTGAACGAACTGTGCGAACAGCCGCGCCGGTTCAACGAGCTGCGGCGAGGGATCCCCGCCGTCACGCAGAAGTCACTGACCGCGACGCTGCGCAGACTCGAACGCAACGGCATCATCGCCCGCGAGCTGATCAGCACCCGTCCGGTCGCCGTCGAGTACCGGATCACCCCGCTCGGCACGACCCTCCGGAAGCCGATCGACACCCTCCTTGCGTGGGCAGACGTCTGCCTGCCTCGCATCGAAGCAGCCAGGAAGGCGTTCGACGCTCAGGAATGAGATCTGATCAGCGGTGCACCCGGACCGCGCCCGAGCGCTCCTGGCCGCGCAGCGGGGACGCGAGAGGGACGGCCGCAGGCGCCCTGCCTCGCCTCGCAGGCGTCAGTCCGCGGTCGCTGCCGCGTCGTCGGCGATGACGTCGACCACGGTCTCGCCGAGGACGCGTCCGTTGACCTGCACCTCGATCCGGTGCGGGCCCGGGCGGATCGTCCGGATGGAGACGTGCCCGAACCGGTGCCGCCGGGAGAAGCGGACGGGCCGATCTGCGGGGAGGTCGCGGACGGACAGCTTGAACACCTTCCCTGCCTTCGGGCCGCGCACCCCCTGGTAGTGGACCACGTAGTCGATCACGGCCTTCATCGCCGCACCCGCCTGCAGGGTGAACTCGATCGTGGTCGCCTCACCGATGGGGACCGAGGACGGCGAGCAGACGAGGCCCGCGATCCCGACCGGGGCATCGGGGTCGAATCCGAGGATCGCCAGCGCTTCGGAATGCCCCCGCTTCACGAGCGTGCGCAGACCATGGCGCACGACGAAATCGTCCTGCACCGCTCCCGCAGACCACCTCCGGGCCTTCTCGAGCGCGAGCCCGGGGTGATCCTTGCTGATGTCGTTGAGGTGATTCGCCACAGAGCGGCGGACGTAGGGCGACTCGTCGTCCGCCAGAGCGTCCAGGAGCTCCACCGCCGGAGCGGGGTCGGCGATGAGCCGCGACAGCCGCTGTCCCCACGGCAGTCGCGGCCGCGTGCCCTCCGAGACGAGTCGGCGAACGTGCTCGTCGGGATCGCCGACCCACGACCGGAGACGGTCCATCGTGAGATCGAAGTGGGCCTCGAGGAAGGGGCGGATCGCGAACTCTGCGGTGTGCCGGGGAGTGAGCGCGGCGAGCAGCGGGAGCCCGATGTCGGGCCGGTCCAGCATCGCCGCGGCGACGTACGCATTGACGGGCATGGAGTCCCATCCCCGAAGCCCACCGTGGTCCAGAGCAGCGCGGATCACCCGCGCGGCGCCCTCCGGGGCGGCAGGCATCACCGCTGAGAGGGCCCGTGCGATCCAGTCGATGCGGGCCTTCAGCTCGAGTTCGCCGAGGCCGTCGGTAGCCAGCTGCTCGAATGCAGCCCCGTCGAACGACGAGGACACACCCGTGAGATCGCCCGCGAGGCGTGCGATGAGCTCCGGAGACAGTTCGTCCTTGAAATCAGCCATCACCACCCCCGACGTCAGGGTACCGGGCACCGATCGGCACGACTCAGCCCTTCGCCTCCGCCGGGGCCTGAGCGGCAGCCCCCTCCGGCGCCTCGGCCGCGGCCTTCCGTGCCCGCACCCGGTTCACCACCGAGAACGCGAGGACGAGGAGGAGCACAGCGTAGAGGACGACGGCGATCGGGCTGCTCACGAGGACCGTGAAGTCGCCGTTCGCGCTCATCGCGGCATCGCGCAGGCTCGTCTCCGCGAGCGGTCCGAGGACCATGCCGATGATGAGCGGGGCCAGCGGCACGTCGACCGCCCGCATGAGGAATCCGACGAGCCCCACTCCGAGCAGGAGCAGCAGGTCGAACGTCGAGCCCGAGGACGCGTAGATGCCCATCGCGCAGAAGAGCGTGATGCCCGCGTAGAGGAACGGCCGCGGGATGAGCAGGAGCTTCGCCCACAGCATCGCGAACGGGAGGTTGAGGATCAGCAGGACGACCATCGCGATGAAGAAGCTCGCCAGCAGCGCCCACACGAGGTCCGGCGACCGCTCGAAGAGGAGCGGACCGGGCTGCAGACCGTACTGCCGGAACGCCGCGAGCATGATCGCGGCCGTCGCGGACACGGGCAGCCCGAGGGCGAGCAGGGCGCCCATCGACATCCCTGTCGTCGAGTTACCGGCGGCCTCGGGAGCCGCGAGGCCCTTGATGGCACCCCTGCCGAACTGCGGGTTCCGCCGCCGCGCATCGAGGCGCTTCTCCAGCCCGAAGGCGAGGAAGGTGGGGATCTCCGAACCGCCCGCCGGCACGACGCCGAACGGCAGCCCGATGGCGGTGCCCCGCATCCAGGCGGGAGCGGCCTCCCTGAACTCGGATCGGGTCAGCCACGGCCGGCCCTTGGGGCGGATGAGGCGCCCGCCCCGGACATGGCGGTCGAGGCACCCGACATAGATGACCTCGCCGAGCGCGAGGATCGCGACGGTCACCGTGACGAGGGAGACGCCGTCGAACAGGTTCGGCGAGTCGAGCGTGAAGCGCGGCGCGCCGGAGACCCCGTCGATGCCGATGACGGCGATCCCCAGACCGATGAAGAGGGACGCGAGCCCCTTCACCATGTCGTCGGTGACGACGGTGGAGGTCGCGGCGAACGCGAACACCGCGAGCGCGAAGAACTCCGCCGGGCCGAACTTCGCGGAGAACTCCGCGAGCACGGGAGCCGCGAACACCACGACGACGGAGGCGATGAACCCGCCGACGAACGCACCGATCGCGGCTGTCGCGAGTGCCTTCGCCGCCCGCCCGTCGAGCGCCATCCGGTGCCCCTCGAACGTCGAGACGATCGCCGAGGCCTGCCCCGGCGTGTTCATGAGGATCCCCATCGTGGAATCCCCGAAGAGCCCGCCGAAGTACACGCCGGCGAACATGATGAAGGCGGCCGTGGGCTCGAGCGCGAACGTCACGGGCAGGAGGAGCGCGACGGCCATCGAGGAGCCGAGCCCCGGGAGGACGCCGACCGCGGTGCCGAGGAGGCATCCGATGACGACCCACATGAGGTTCGTCAGCGACAGGGCTCCGAGGAACCCGTCACCGAGAAGCTGCAGTGTCTCCATGTCTCAGAACCCCCATCCGAGGACGCCCGACGGCAGGGACAGCCCCAGCAGCATGTCGAAGGCGATGTATGTGAGCGAGCTCAGCGCGAGCCCGACGACGACAGTGGCGACGAGCCGCCGCTCGCCGAACCCGCGGGCCACGCACCAGAAGAGCAGCGCTCCCCCGATGACCCACCCGAGAGTCGTGAGCAGCAGCGCGAAGCCGAGGAATCCGCCGACGATCCAGGCGAACGACGCCCAGTCGAGGGCGGGCCGCCTCTCCGCGGCGGAGTCGGCCCCGGGACCGGTCTCCGCGCCAGGTGAGGCTGCCGCACCGGAGCCCGCGCCCGAGGCGACGGCCACGGCGGTGCGGGCGAGCGCCTCGGCGGGTGCCTGGGCTCCGACGGACGCCTCCGCCTCGGCGGCGGAGGCCCGAGCGCCCTCCCCCTGCCTCCGCGCGCGGAGAGCGCTCACGGCCAGGAGCACGGCGAAGAGGATGAGACCTGCCGCGATGAGGCTCGGGAAGAAGGCGGGACCGGGGAACGAGGCGCCCTCCGGGACCTGCATCGTCACGATGCCGTGCACGAGATATCCGGCGAACGCGAGGAGGAACGCCGGCATGAGGAAGTCCTTCACTGTCCCATCTCCTCGTAGAGTGCGGCGATCCGCTCCTCCTCCGCGGCGAGGAACTCGTCGAGCTCCTCCCCGGAGACGATGCGGGAGGCCCAGTGGTACCGCTCGACGGCGGCCTGCCATTCGTCGGTCGCGAGCGTCTCGCCGATGAGCGCCTCGAGCTCGGCGGTCTCCCCCGCCGTGATCCCGGGCGGGGCCGAGAGGCTGCGCCAGTTCGAGAGCGTGATGTCATAGCCCTGCTCGCGGGCGGTGGGGATGTCCACCCCCTCGATGGGCTCCTCCGCGACGAGGGCGAGCGCCCGCAGACGCCCTGACTCGATCTGATCGATGTTGTCGGAGTAGCCGCCCGTGGCCGCGGCCGCGGTGCCGTTGAGGAGCGCCTGGATCGCCTCCCCGCCGCCGTCAGAGGAGATGTACGTCGTCTCGACGGGGTCGATGCCGGCCGTCACCGCGAGGTCGGTGACCACGAGCTCGTCGAAGGACCCGCCGCCGGTCCAGGGAAGCGCGGCCGGATCCTCCTTCCACGCCTGCACGAGGTCGTCGAGGCTCTCATAGGGCGAATCCGCGGGCACGACGACCACGTCGTACTCCTCGAAGAGGACGGCGAGGTTGGTGACGTCGTCGAGCGTTGTCGCGGTGTCGTACTGGAGCGTGGCCGCGAGGAGGCCCGTGCCGCCGACCATGAGGTTGTTCGCGCGCCCCTCCAGATTGGTGAGGTTGCCGAGGGCGATCGTGCCCCCGGCCCCGGGCATGTTGACGACCTGCACGTTGTTGACGAGCCCGTTCGCCTTCTGCGCCTGCTGGAGCTCCCGTGCGACGGTGTCCCAGCCGCCGCCGGCCGCGGCAGGGGCGATGAGGGTCATGGACGCCTGCAGATCGCCGCCCGCGGATGCGGAGCTCACGGAGCCGTACACCGCGGTCCCGACAGCGGCGACGGCGACCGCGCCGCTGATGACCCGCAGCAGCGTGCGGCGGGTGGGGGACGCCTCGGGAGCGGCGGGGGACGCCTCGGGAGCGGCAGTCGAGGCGGAGGAATCCGCGGAGCTCCGGGGCTCCGGCGCGTGCGGGGGTGGGGACCCGGATGCGGGCATGTCGTCACTCCTTCGTGGGACTCCGTGCGGACGACGGTGTCGGTGCACGGCTGCGGGGGAATATCGTCGTCTAGGATGCAACGGCCCACCGCACCGGAAGGTGCGCGGAGGATTTGTGCTCATTGATGCACACGGACAGGAAGGGGGTGGAGCACGTGGCTGCGGACCGCGGTGCGACTCTCGCACGGTTCCTTCTCCTCCTCGTGCCGCCGCTCCTCGTGGTCGTGTGCGTGGGCGCCGTCGCCGCGATCGCGGCGGGCGTGCAGCGCCAGAGCATCCGCGATGCGGCCGCCGAGCGCGTCATCGACGTCGCCGCCGGCTTCACCGAGCTCGACCAGGTCATCGGCGCGCTCGAAGGCCTCGCGGACCCGCACGACCCAGCCGAACGCGCCCGGGTGACAGGCGAGCTGCAGCCGCTCGCAAGCCTCGTGGAGCAGTCCTCCGGGGTGGACTACGTCGTCGTCATCGATCCTGCCGGCCTGCGCCTCACCCACCCGACCCCCGCAGAGCGCGGCCGCCCCGTCTCGACCGACAGCTCCCGCGTCCTCGCCGGTGAGGAGGTCGTCGAGGTGCACGGGAACGATCGGGCGGACCATGCGCGCGAAGATCCCGGTCACCGACGAGAGCGGCGAGGTGATCGGTGCGGTCTCCGCGGGCATGTTCGAGTCGCGCATGACGGAGGACGTCGAGGAGGCACTGGGGACGCTGCTCTCATGGACGGCGGGCGCGCTCCTCGTGGGACTGGTCATCAGCTCCTTCGTGACCGCCTCGATCCGGCGCCGGCTCCAGCTGCACGATGAGGCGGCCCGCGAGATGGAGCGCCTGGAGCGGACGAGCGCCGCGCTGCGCGAACAGGCCCATGAGTTCAGCACCCGCCTCCACGTGGTGCGGGGGCTCGTGGCCCACGGCGAGGCCGCCGAGGCGCTCGACTACATCGACTCCGCGGTGTCGGTGACACAGGCGGCCGCGGACGAGACGGCCGCCGGCCAGCCGGTCCTGCGGGCCACGCTGGAGGCGCTGCGGGCCGAGCTCGACGTCCTCGGCGCCGCGCTGGAGACCTCCGTCGAGGTCGCCTCGCGCGTCGACGAGCCCGTGCTGCTCGTGCTGGCGAACCTGTGCCGGAACGCCGGCGAGGCGGGTGCAGCGCGCGTCCGCTGCGTGCTGCGGGAGGTCGATGGGGTGTTCCACGGTGAGGTCTCCGACGACGGTGAGGGGGTCGACCTGCGCAACCGGGACTCGCTGTTCGCGCGGGGGTTCTCCTCGAAGCCGGACAGGAGCGGCACGGGGAGGGGCATCGGGCTCGCGATGGTGCGGCGGGCCGTGGCCGAGCGGGGAGGGACGATCGAGGTGGGGACCTCGGCACTCGGGGGCGCGCGCTTCGCCTTCGGCATGCGCGCAGGCGACCCGGAGCGCGGGGACGGAGTGTGCGAGGGTGAAGCGCGCGAAGCCGCGGTGCACAGCGGCCGGGTGCACAGCGGCCGGGTGCGCGGGGACGGCGGGCGAGGAGAAGGGGAAGGAGGTCACGATGGCTGAGCGCTCAGGTGCCGCCCGCACCGGCCCGGACCGCCCGCTGCGGCTCCTCATCGTCGACGACGACCCCGGGGCGCGGGCCCTGCACGCGCGGTTCGCCGCGGGGCTGCGGGACTTCGTCGTCGCGGACATCGTCGGCACGGGCGCGCAGGCGATCGCGCGGGCCGGCCGCGGCGACATCGACCTCGTCCTCCTTGACCTCCGGCTGCCCGACGTGAGCGGGATCGAGGTGATCCACAGGCTGCGCACGCTCACCCGCGCCTCCCCGGACGTCATGGTCATCAGCTCCTCGCAGGACCGCATCACGGTGCGGCAGGCGCTCGCCGGGAGAGTCGCGGGATACCTCGTCAAGCCGTTCACGTACGAGGCCTTCGCCGAGCGTCTCGCGGTGTACCGGGAGGAGCGCCGTCGCCCGGGCGCAGAGCCGCTGCGGGAGACCGAACTCGCACAGGAGGAGATCGACCGCATGCTCGCCCCGGGTGCTGCGCGCCCCGGACCTCGGGAACACGGTTCCGCTCCGGCCGAGTCGCCTCCCGCGCATGAGGGGTCTGCGCGCGCACCCGCGCCGGGACGGTCCGGAGCGGGCGGGGGTGCGGCGGACGATCTCCCGGTGACGGGGTCCCCCGGTCCTCTGCCGAAGGGCATATCCGAGGTGACGCTCGCGAAGGTGCTCGCGGCGCTCGATCCCGTCGTGGCGAGATCCACGGCCGAGGTGGCGCACCGCTGTGCGGTCTCCCGCGCGACCGCGCGGCGGTACCTCGACCACCTCGTCACTGCGGGCAGGGCCGATCTCGCCCACCGCTACGGGAAGCGAGGCCGTCCCGAGGTGCTCTACCGCCTCGTCGCAGGCTGAGGCGCGTACCGGCCGAGGCGCGGGCCAGGCGAGGCGCGGCACCCCTTCCGCGGCAGCTCCGACGCGCCTACACTGCTCACGTATGAGCGGTCCCATTCAGACCACGCACATCGTCTTCGCCCTCGACTGCCCCGATGCCGCGGCTCTCGCCGGGTTCTACGCGACTCTGCTCGGCTGGGAGGTCGGAACGTCCGCCGACGATCCCGGATGGGTGACGGTGCGGCCTCCCGCCGGCGAGGCGGGCCACCACATCGCCTGCCAGCAGGTTCCGGACTACCGCGCCCCGGACTGGCCGGACGGGGAGGTCCCGCAGCAGGCGCACCTCGACTTCCACGTCCCGTCCATCGAGGACGCGGAGCCCCGGGTCCTCGCCGCCGGCGGTCGGCGGCATCCCGTGCAGCCCAGCGAGACCGGCAGCTTCGTCGTCTACCTCGACCCGGTGGGACATCCGTTCTGCCTGTGCCGGGCGTAGGCGCCGGGGCGGATCAACAGGACGACGAACGGGAGAATCAGCGCAGACAGGCAAGTGCAGTGTTCCCGGAGGCTTACGTCAACGGAACGAGCAGAGAACTGCGTGTCAGCCTTCCTCAGAACCTGAGCTGTTCGACAGGCTTCCGAGCACGGTGGAGCTGTGTTCACCGGCATCCGCGATGCGCGCCGACGTCGGACGGAGGTGATCACCCACTCGAATGGGATTCGCTGCAACCGGAAGACCAGCCCCAGCGCCTTGTCTCGATACTTCGATTCGCATCTCGCGCGCACCTGCCTGAGCGCTCATGAGCGCGTCAGCCGGACTCCGCACCACAGCTGCCGGGATCCCGTTGGAGGTAAGCAGTTCCACCACGGCGGCCGCAGTCCGACCCTCCAACCATGGCAGGAGAACCGGCGCCAGAAGCTCCCCATACGCCTCTGCCCGCTGTGCTCCCGATGCAAGGTTAACGTCCTGTGCCAGGTCGGGCGCGCCCATCACCGCACAAAGGCTCGACCACTGTCGATCGGTCACAACATCGATGCACACGAATCCGCCCTCGCACGAGTACACCCCGCTCGGACAATGGAAATTCACAGCGTCGTGGCCATCCTCGCCGCCCAACCACGCACCGTTGCTGCCAGCGGCCTCGTTCAGTGACAGCATGGAATCGAACATGGAGATGTCGACCCTCGTCCCAACACCGGTTCGCGCCCGCTCGAAGAGCGCCATGAGTATCCCGCTGAGTGCATGCAGCCCAGGGAACAGATCACCGACATAGGGACCGAGCGCTTCCGGCCCATTATCCCCCCGGCGATAGACCCCCGCCTCATACTCCGCGATGAGATTGAACGCAGGCCTGTCGCGATACTGAGACGGAGAATGACCGAATCCGGAGATGCTCGCATAGATCAAGCCGGGGTTCAGCTCCTCAAGCACAGCCTCGTCGAACCCGAGGCGGGCCAACGCGCCTGCACGGAAATTCTCCACAAGGACGTCTGCACGCCGAATAAGGCGAACCAAGTCCCCTCGACCCTTTTCATCCTTGAGGTCAATCTCAACACTCAGCTTCCCCCTATTCATCCGCATGAATGTCGCAGATATCCCCCCTTCCGAAAGGGGAAAAAGAGGAGCGAACCTCCGTGCAGGATCTCCGCCCAGAGGCTCGACCTTCACAACGGTCGCCCCTGCGTCTGCCATGAGCATAGTGCAGTAGGGACCCGACACGAATCGCGTGAGATCGACAACGAACAGACCGCTCAACGGACCAGACGACATCGATCAATCCTTCGGATTGATTCGGAGGAGATGGAGGACAGCTACCATGCAGGGCTTGTCCCTGCCTTCCACCTCCATCGTGTTCCGCGTCGACACGATGACGCCTCGAGCATGGGGACGAACATCCTCGATCACCGCTCGGACACGGATCCTCTCGCCCAGTATGAGCGGCGCGGTGAATCGCACGCCGTCGAGGCCATAGTTGAAGCCGTACTCCCGGTCGGACCCACGCCTCCCGTACTTGAAATTGAAGTACAAGAGCATGCTGACCATCCAGAAACCGTCCACCAGATCAGAGCCGAACGGATTATTCCGACTGATAGTGAGGTCTACATGCTCGGGATCGAGATAGGTCGAATGAGCGAACTCGCGCAAATGCTCCTCGTCCAGTTCGAACCACTCGCTCGTATAGTACTCGTCACCGGGCAGCAGGCCAGAAAACCTGAGAGTCCCATCCCGAGCCGCGCCCTCCGTCATGTCCGCCATATTTTCCTCCGCTTTCACAAGTCAGCATCGACCCAGCCGAACCACGCCTTGCGAGATCGCGGCGTCGCCATCCTGGTTGATCAGGGTGTAGTGAATGGTGTCACCATCGATGAAGGTCCGCAGCTCCACAGTCGAAGGACAGACGATCATCGCGCCGAGCCGTCCTGTGAATCCGAGAATTCGTCCGGGATCGCCGCCCGCCTCATTGTTGGTGATGCTGCTGAGCACATATGCGTAGGTGCCCGTGCCGTGCAGAATCAGTCCCGGCAGACCAGCAGCCTCAGCCACAGCGCGGTCTGTATGGATCGCCCCGTAATCTCGCGCGCACTCGGAGAAGTGGTAGAGCGCCAGAGCGGACAGGGGGATCGATTCGATGCGCGCCGGTGCGGCATCGGGGGCGTCCGGGACGGCAGGAAGCTCGGGGACCACGTCGTCCCCGCGCACGGCCACATCCCGGAAGATCGTCGAGGTGAACGAGGTCGCGACAGGCCTTCCGGCACAGGTCGTCTCGACCTTCACGGTGTACCTGCCCCCCGAACGCCGCGTGTCCACTCCGACCACGACCGCAGTGCTCTCAAGTGTGCATCCGCGCCCAAAGGTCTCGTGCAGAACAGTGTGGTTCCAGCTGTGAACTCCGCGACGACGCTCGGTTTCACTCAGACCGCCGAGCCTCTCGTAAAGATTCCCGATCGCAGCCCATTCGAGCTGGGACACATAGGTCGGATGCACCGACGGCACCGCGCCCCTGTTCTCGTAGTAGCGATCATTCTCGTCATACACGGACGCCGCATAGTTCATCGTCCACCTGTCTTCGACGATGTCACGCGCCGCATCCCCCACGGCACCGACCCAGACTGTCTCGAGCGGCATCAGCCGTGCTCCTTCCCTGCAGCGACCACGCCAAGGCCCAGCACTGACTTCAGCACCCAGTCACGATGCGCATCGAGCTCAGGTGCGGCGGCCGCTGCCTGCCCGTTCGCACCGTCCACCTTGATCGGATTCCCCACGGTCGTCACGACGACACCATCTTCGCCGCGGACGGGAACCCTCATCTCACGGGCGGTCGCCTGCTCGGAAGTGAGGGCCTCACCGGAAGCCCGGATCGCCGCACACGGCACGCGATGGCGCGTGAGGCCCGCCACTGCGCTGTCCCGCGTCTGCCCCGAAAGCCAAGCGTCGAGAGGAGGCTTGATGATCTCCTCGAAGCGCTCAACCCGCTGCGGACCGGTCTCCATGCCGGGCATCCTGAAGAGATCAGGCCTGCCGATCGCCGAACAAAAGCCCTCCCACTGCCCAGACGTCGTCACATCGATGCAGACATGCCCGTCCTTGACTGGGAAGACACCATACGGAGAGTAGAACGGGTGCGCAGATGGATCCCACTCCTCGCCGTAGATCATCGCGTAGCTGCTGCGCAGTTCGTTGAGGGAGAGCATGGAGTCGTACATCGCGATGTCGACACGACCGCCCACGCCCGTGCGCTGCTTCCGATGGAGGGCCATGAGCAGCCCGCTGAGAGCATGCAGCGCAGGGAACATATCGCCCACCGGCGGACCCAGCGGGGCGGGCGCGGCAGCGGGATCCCGCTGGAAGAAAACACCGGCCTCGTACTCCGCGACGATGTTGTATGCTGCGCGATCCCGCATGGGCGAGGCACTGTGCCCGAACCCGCTGATAGAGGCGTAGACGATCCCCGGATTGAGCTCGAAGACCCGCTGGGCTCCGAAACCCAGCCGCTCGAAGACGCCGGCCGCATAATTCTCGACGAGAATGTCCGCCCTCTCGATGAGCCGCTCGAGCAGGTCACGGTCATCACCGTCCTTGAGATCGAGCACGATGCTCCGTTTGCCCCTGTTCATGCGGAGGAAGTAGGTGCTCACCTCAGCACCACGGTCCGAGACGACCGCCGGCTCCAGGCTGCGAGTGTCATCCCCCTGCGGAGGCTCCACCTTGATCACCGTCGCGCCTGCGTCCGCCATGAGCATCGTGCAGTACGGTCCTGCGATGTACCGCGACAGGTCGATGACCAACAACCCTTCCAGAGGCGGCATCGAAGCCGCCCCATCCTCAGTGCCCACGATCCCGTCCCCTCTCCAGCGCGGCCCCTCCGCACATAACCAAGTAATAACTTAGATATATGCCTCCCGCCACGCCTTGTCAAGAGCTCGCACTGCATGATCGCCACACCAGCACACCCAGTTGCCCGCAGACAGCGGGGCGTGCGAAGGTTCGACACAACGAAGAGCAGAAGGCAGAGGATGACGACCGAATTCGAGGCCGCCGCAGACATTGCGCGCCCCCTCCGCAACCCGACCCAGTCCCGCGCACGCGCAACGTTCGCGAAGATCCTCGACGCCGCAGTCCACATCCTCTCGACGGAGGGACTGAGCAGCTTCAACACGAACAGGATCGCAGGGGAGGCGGGAGTGAACGTCGCCACGCTCTACTCCTACTTCGCGAACAAGGAGAGCCTCCTCGCCTACCTCGCAACGCGATTCGAGGACAAGCGGGCGGCATCCATCGAGCACAGAGCCGAACAGCTGGGGACGCACAGCAACTGGGAGCAGTGGTTCATCGACTCGATCGACGCGATGGTGGACTTCCGCCTAAGAGAGCCGGGAGGACTCGCCGTACGACAGGCCCTCATGGCCATGCCGCACCTGAACGAGATCGACCGCGAATCGACACGGCGTGCCACCGAGGCGAAGATCCCCGGCCTTCTCCAGATCGCCCCGCACCTCTCCGAGTCGACGGCACGCACCATCTCTCATATCTACACCCTCAGTGTCACCGCAGTCCTCGACGAGGCCTTCCAGAAATCACCCCACGATGAGCAGATGGTCGAACAGCTCAAGATCATGACACTCGCTTTCCTGCGCAACCACCTCACCCCAGCCTGACCCACCTTTCCCGACCGTGAAGGGGCCACACAGCCGCCGTTCGCCCCAGACGCACAGCACCACGCCGCGGCAGCCAGAAAGCAGTTCCCGCCCCAGTGTTGACCTCGACGCCGCACATGACTACTGTCTCATGTCAACGTAAGTAAAAACTTAGTTTTACTGCGTTTCCTCTGCATCCTCATCGGAGTTCCAACGACGGGCCTCCGCGCCAGGGAAGGACAATGATGACCTCATCCCCCATACACAGGAAGCTCCTCGCGGCAGGCGTCGCACTGGGACTCGCAGGGCTCGCCGCATGCGGGGCAGACGAGTCCGCCGGCGGCGACGGACAGACGTTCGTCTTCGCGTCCTCACGACTCCCGACCACGCTCGACGGCGCCTACATCTATGACAACGAGTCACAGCGCGTCATCTATCAGATCTTCGACCGGCTGACGAACGTCGAACCTGGAACAAGCGAGCTCACAGGCGAGCTTGCAACCGACTGGGACGTGAGCGACGACGGGCTCCGGCACACCTTCAATCTTCGTGAAGGAGTGAAATTCCACGATGGAACAGACCTCGATGCGGAAGCGGTCTGCTTCAACTTCGATCGTCTGTACGAACTCGAGGGACAGGCGCAGACCCTCGCCGAATACTGGAAGATCGCATTCAAGGGTTTCAAGGAGGACGCGGAGGGCAACTCCGGGGACAGCCGATACGAGTCGTGCGAGGTCGTCGACCCCACCACTCTCACGATCCACATCAACGAACCGTATGCTCCGCTGCCTGCGGCGGTGGCGAACATCGGATTCGGCATCGCAAGCCCCGCAGCTCTCCAGGAGTCCGGGTGGGCAGTCGAAGCATCCGGCGACTCGCTCGACTTCGTCGGCAAGTTCGGCACGGAGAACCCGGTGGGCTCCGGCCCATTCAAATTCGAGAGCTGGGATCCGGGAAAGAACGTCACTCTCGTGAAGAACGAGGAGTACTGGGGCGATCCGGCCACCATCGACACGCTCATCTACGTGCCGATCGACGACGGGCAGGCCCGCAGGCAGGCCTTGGAGAGAGGAGAGATCGACGGCTACGACAACGTCGCGCCCCAGGACGTCGAGGCCCTCACCTCCGCGGGATACGCCATGGAGGAGCGCCCTCCCAGCAACACCGGCTATCTGGCGATGAACCGCGATTTCGAACCGCTGGACGACGTCGAGGTACGCCGGGCGGTCTCCCACGCGATCAATCGCGATGCTCTGCTACAGGCCAATTTCCTCGAGGGCGCCGTCAAACCCACGGGTCTGCTTCCACCCGGCTTCACGGGGTCGGACGGCGACGTCCCCCAGTACGAGTACGACCAAGAGAAGGCGAGGGAACTCCTCTCAGGCGCCGATGCCGAGGACCTCAAGGTGGAGATCACCTATGCGACTGAGGTGACGCGCCCATACATGCCGGACCCCCAGGGCATCGCGGAGACGTTCAAGTCCGATCTGGAAGCGGTCGGCTTCGAGGTCACACTCGTGGGGCGCCCTTGGAGCCCGGACTTCCTCGGAGGCATCCGCAACGGTGAATCCATGATGTACATCGTCGGGCTCCTACCGGACATGTCGGACCCGGCGAACTTCATGACCCTGATGAATGCCGGGCCGGGCCGCTGGGGAACGATGCCAGACGAGCTCCTCGACCAGATCACCGCCGCTGAGACAGCACCTCCAGAAGAGCGCGAGGAGCTCTACCGCGCACTCAATGCGGCCGTCATGGAGGACGCCCCCATGGTCCCGTACGTCCACGCTCCGACACATCTCGCATTCCGCGAGGGCACGAGCGGCTTCGTTCCCTCACCGCTCTTCGCCGAGTCGATGGCGACGGTGGAGATGAGCGACTGACATGGGCCGCTTCGCAGCACGCCGGCTGTTCCAAGCGGTGCCGATCCTCATCGGTCTGTCCGTGCTGATGTTCGCCTGGGTCCGCGCCCTTCCCGGTGGCCCCGAACAGGCGCTCGTCCCCCAGGACGCCTCTGCGGCAGAGGTCGAGCAGGTGAGGGAGAGTCTGGGGCTCAATCGCCCCATCTGGATGCAGTACCTGGCATATCTCGGACAGGTGATCCGATTCGACTTCGGCACATCCCTCATGTCGAGGCAGCCGGTGCGCGCGGAGATGCTGGACCGCTTTCCGGCTTCCATCGAACTGGGAGTGAGCGCGATGCTCTTCGCGCTCCTCGTCGGGGTACCCCTGGGGTATCTTGCGGCCAAGCACTACGGAAGCGCCCTCGACCACGCATTCGTGACATCGTCGCTCATCGGCATCACGATTCCCGTGTTCTTCATGGCGTACCTCCTCAAGTTCGTCTTCGCGGTGCAGCTGGGATGGCTGCCCACGACCGGGCGTTCCAGCATCCGGATGGCGACAGAGCACCCCACGGGGTTCTACGTCCTCGACGGAATCGTCACGGGCAATCTCATGGCGAGCTGGGACGCAATCCAGCATCTGATCCTCCCGGCGATCGCACTGGGCTCCATCCCGCTCGCAGTCATCGTCCGCATCACCCGTGCCGCTGTGCTCGACGTCATGAATGAGGACTACGTGCGCACGGCCGAAGCCAAAGGGCTGCTGAAGAGGACGGTGTCCATCAGACACATCATGCGCAATGCCCTGATCCCACTCGTGACAGTAGCGGGTCTCCAGCTGGGTCTCCTTATGTCCGGCACCGTGCTCACCGAGACGGTGTTCGCGTTCTCAGGCGTCGGAAGCTTTGTCGCTGGAGCCCTGTTCGCGCGTGACTACCCGACCATCCAGGGATTCGTCGTGGTTATCGCTCTCATGTACATCCTGGTGAATCTGCTCGTGGACATCACCTATGCGCTCATCGATCCCCGAGTGAGGTCTGCCCAATGACCACTGTCTCTCCCGCTGCCATGGCTTCTGCCCAGACCGACGGCAACGGCTCACAGATGTCGGAACGACCGCGGACGAGGATCGGAGGCGGTCTCTGGCGGCAGGCGCTGTACCGGGTCCTCCGCAGCAAGTCCGCGATCCTCGGCCTCGCCCTCATCACCGCCTTCATCGCCGTTGCCGTCTTCGCCCCTTGGATCGCTCCCTTTCGTCCCGGCGACAACTCGTGGCTCGACCAGGTGCGCCCGGGACAGTACCCGGGCCCGTCGGCCGAGCACTGGCTGGGCATCGATCCTCAAGGGCGGGACGTGTTCTCGCGTCTGGTCTACGGCACCAGGCAGTCGCTGCTCATCGGTGTGGTGTCGGTTCTGCTCGGCGGTTCGGTCGGCGTGACGCTTGGCATACTTGCCGGCGCATTCGGCGGTTGGGTGGATGCCATCGTCATGCGCATCGTTGACATCATGCTCGCCGTCCCCAGCCTGCTCATGGCGATCGCCGTGGCCGCTGTGCTGGGTCCTTCCCTCACCTCGGTGATGGTCGCCATCGCGGTGACGAGCGTACCCATCTTCGCAAGGCTCCTGCGGGGGCAGATGCTGGGGCAGCGGGCAAGCGACTACGTGCTCGCGGCACGAGCGGCCGGGCTCAGGCGCAGCACGATCATCTTCAGCCATGTTCTGCCCAACTCCGTCACCCCCGTTCTCGTTCAGGGAACTCTCTACCTCTCCATCGCAATCATCGATGCGGCCGGTCTGGCATTCCTCGGACTGTCCAGTCCGGATCCCAGCACTCCTGAATGGGGCCGCATGCTCACAGACGCTCAGGACGCACTCGCCACCGCACCGCTGTTGGCCATGGCACCGGGCGCAGCCATCGTCCTCGCCGCTCTGGGGTTCACCCTGCTCGGAGAGCAGATGCGTGAGGCACTGGACCCGAAGTACCACCGATAGGGAATCGATATGGCACTCCTCGAAATCAGAGATCTCCGCATCAGCTTCATGCGCCGAGGGCGTCCTCCGGTCCGAGCCGTCGACGGGCTCGATCTCGACGTGGACGGCGGACAGACGGTGGGCCTCGTCGGTGAATCCGGATGCGGCAAATCGATCACGTCGCTCTCCGTCCTCGGGCTCCTGCCCAAGAGAGGGGTCGAGGTCAGCGGCAGCATCAGATACGACGGGATCGAACTGCTCAGCCTGAACGACGACGCCCGACGCAGCATCCGCGGCCGGGAGATTTCGATGATCTTCCAGGATCCGATGACCTCGCTCAATCCCGTCGTGCGGATCGGCGTGCAGATCACGGAACCCCTGCGTCGGCACAAGGGGATGACGAAGGGGGCTGCCATGGATGCAGCAGAGCGCCTGCTCAGGAGAGTCGGCATCCCCGCCCCCAGACAACGGCTGGGGGAGTTTCCCCATCAGCTGTCGGGTGGGATGCGGCAGCGGGTCCTCATCGCCATCGCCCTCGCATGCGGTCCCCGTATGCTCATTGCTGACGAGCCGACGACAGCTCTCGACGTCACCGTGCAGGCACAGATCCTCGACCTGCTCAAGGAACAGGTCGTGGAGAGCGGAACCGCCCTCATGATGATCACCCACGACATGGGCGTTGTCGCAGAGCTGTGCGACCACGTGACCGTGATGTACGCGGGTCGCGCAGTCGAAGCCGGGAACGTGCGGGATCTCTTCGCCCATCCCACCCACCGCTACACCGCCGGGCTGCTCGCCGCCATGCCCCGCCTCGAGACACCGCGGGACGCACCGCTCAATCCAATTCCCGGCAGCGCCGATCAGAAGCTCCCATGGGATGACGGATGCGCCTTCATGCCCCGCTGCGCCGCCGCGACTGCCGCATGCGGCCGAGGACTTCCACCGATGCAGTCCACGGGATGGAACGCGGTCGGAGGAGGTCTCGACGAAGAGCATCTCCATCGGTGCCTGAACCCCGCCCCCGCCCTCGCGAAGAAAGCGATGACGCCATGAACCTCCTGACCGTCCGCGACCTCAAAGTTCATTTCCCCATCATGCGCGGAGTGATCCGGCACCGGCAGGTGGGCACTGTCAAAGCCGTCGACGGTGTCGACCTCGATATCCGGGCCACCAGCACATACGGCCTGGTCGGCGAGTCAGGCTGCGGAAAATCGACACTCGGGCGAGCACTCCTGCGGCTCGTCGAGCCGACTTCCGGCAGCGTGCACCTGGACGGAACCGACATCCTGAGCCTCAGGGAAGAACCGCTGCGGCGAATGCGCTCTCGTATGCAGATGGTCTTCCAGGATCCCATGGCGAGCCTCAATCCTCGGCAGAGCGTGTACGCGACGCTCACAGAGCCTCTCGCAGCACACGGGATCACGATGTCAGCACATCAGCGACAGCTGCATGTGCGAGAGCTCCTCGATTCGGTAGGCCTCCCAGCCGACGCTGCGGACAAGTACCCGCACGAGTTCTCCGGTGGTCAGCGGCAGCGCATCGGAATCGCACGAGCGATCACTCTCAAACCTGATCTCCTCATCGCGGACGAACCGGTTTCGGCACTCGACGTATCTGTGCAGGCGCAAGTCATCAACCTGCTCGAGGAGCTGCAGGAACAGCTCCAGCTCACCTTCATCGTCATCGCCCACGACCTCGCCGTCGTCAGGCACATCAGCGAAACAGTCGGAGTGATGTATCTGGGCGGGATCGTCGAAGAAGGGGCTGCCGACGACCTCTACGTCCAGCCGATGCACCCCTATACGATCTCCTTGCTGTCGGCGGTCCCGATCCCCGATCCGGTCGCCGCCGATCGCCCGGAGCGGATCGTTCTCAGAGGCGACCTGCCGTCGCCGGCCGATCCGCCTTCGGGGTGCCGCTTCAACACCCGCTGCCCGTTCCGCCAGGAAACACGGTGCGGTGACGAACGGCCTGAGCTTCGCGAGGTGGCGCCGGATCACAAGGTTGCCTGCCATTACGCCGAGGCGATCCTCACCGGGGAGATCACTCCGCGTGTCGAGAGCCGCACGACCGTTCTCACGGGAGAAGGCCGCACCTCACCGCAGTGACTCCCGAAGTCCCCGGGGCGGCAAGCGTGCCGCCCCGGGGACTGTTCGCCGCCGGACGACACGTCCTGAGAACCGCGATCTGCACGATGCCTTCTCCTGCGGCAACGCGCAGAGGCCCATGCGTTCAGACCATTTCCCCGGACGGATCGTAGACGAACCGACCCGCGACCGCAGTTGCGGTGACGTCGATTTCCCTGATGCGATGGGAATCCACTGCGGTGGGATCGTGGGACAGCACCGCAAAGTCCGCGGCCATTCCAGGCTCCAGTGTGCCGACCCAGCCGTCCATATGAGCCGCATAGGCAGATCCGTGGGCATAGGCGCGCAGTGCCTGTTGCGCGGTGACTCCCTCATGATCGCCGAAGGCTGTTCCGCGGTCCGTTCGCCGGTTCACCATATCGTGAATGCCGCGCAGCGGATCGCCCTCTGTGCAGGGGCGATCGGAGCTGCCTGCAACTGTCAGACCACGGTCCAGATAGGAGCGCATGCGGTAGGTGCGACGCAGCTGGTCGTCGTCGAGCAGATCCCTCAGCCCCTCCCCCACGACCCCAACGAACCGTCCCTGCGGCGATGGCACGACGCCCAGCCGGGCCATCCGCTCCACCGCCTGCTCGCTCGTGACGGAGCAGTGTTCGATCCGATGGCGGACATCCCCCCGAGGGGAAGACTGCTGTGCTTCCTCGAAGCAGTCCAGCACGAAGTCGATCGCCGCATCGCCCTGTGCATGGACTGCGATCTGCCATCCGGCACGGTGTGCACCGAGAATCCTCCGGCTGACCTCGTTACGGTCGTAGAGTCCTTCCCGGTCCGCGAATGCGCCGTTCGGATATCCGCCGTTGAGTTCGGCGGTGCCGGCGAGGATCGATCCATCAGTGAAAAACTTCACCGGTCCCAGCCGCAGCCATTCGTCCCCGAATCCCGAGCGCATCCCTAGGTCGATCCCCATGGCCTCCTGCCCGCCCCTGTCTTGCCGAAGAGGGTGGAGAGCCGCGAACGACGGCATGAGGGTCGTGCGCACCAGCAGGTCGCCTGTCTCCCTCGCACGCTGGTACGCCCCCGCCTCCGCCTCTCCGTACCCCACGAGCCCAGCCCCGACACCAGCTTCCTGAACAGCAGTGATGCCTTCGGCAACATAGTTCCGATGAGCTCGGCCGATTGCATTCACGATGTCGTCGCCGCTGTAGGGCTGGGCCTGCTCCAACACGCATGCATGGGCGTGCTCCTCGAGCAGTCCCGACAGTCCGCCGTGCGCGTCGGTGGGAAGCGCTTCAAACTTCTCGAGTTCACGTCGGTTCAGGAGCTCGAGCACACGAGAGTTCACAACCGAAGCATGGCCTGACGAGGCGATGAGCCAGACCGGATGCTCAGGCGCAATCCGGTCGAGTTCAGCCAGCGTCGGCAGCGCTCGCCCGGCGCCCATCGGAGACAAACCGCTCCCGATCACCCAGCGGCCCCGAGGAGTCCGGTCTGCCGCCGCCCTCACGAGACTGAGTACGTCATCGACGGATGCGACCGAACGAAGCGGGATGCCGGCGAGCGAGGTTCCGTACCACGATGTGTGACAGTGCGCATCATGGAACCCTGGCACCACCGTCCGGCCTTCCAGATCGATGCTTCTGCAACCATGGAGCGGCTCGTCAGACACCGCAGCAATGCGCCCATCCTTTACCGCCAGGGACCGCGCCCGGGTCTCCGCAGCGTCTCCGACGAGCACAGTGGCATTGCGCAGAACATAATCGCACTCCACCGAAAGCCCCCTCAAAGCCCGTCCGCCTCTGCCCCGCAGCAGGGCCCCTCAGAAGAGGCCTCGCCGGGCGCGTCCGCCACGGAGAGTCGGCAGAAGCACGATGCGGAGATCGTCACATCGGAGCGCGCCGAGGCGAGGCGGAGCTGCTGCCCGATGATCGCCGCCTCGCCCGTCCTGCCCAGCCGAGTGAGGCACTCGTGATAGCCGTGGAGGCTCCACACATTGCCAGGGTGCTGATGCGAGCGCGGCACCGTGTCGTCGAGCCCGAGGTCGGCCCGGTAGACAGCGGCCGCCTCCTCGACGCGCCCCTGTTCGAGGAGCAGAGCGCCGTAGGCGTGCCGCGTGGGCTGCATCCACCCCCACGGCTCGTCGTACGGGAGGCCGTCGTCCAGGTCGATCGACCGGCGGAGCGCAGCGAACGCCCTGTCGCAGTCGCCTCGGCGGTACTCCAGCTCGCCCTCGAGCATGGCCGCCGCGACTGCGAGGATGTCGCGGCAGGTGTTGTTGAAGAGCATGCGCGATTCCGGCACGCGTGCGGCGGCCGCGGTGAACAGCTTCCGCTCCGCGGCGGCCGCGTCCACCTGTCCCGTCGCCGCGTATGCCACCGCTTTCGCGTAGTGCATCATCGCGGTCGTCACGCAGTACAGCTCGGGGTCGCGCGGCAGCTCCGCGTCGAGGATCGACTGCCATTCCCCGAACCGGATGAGGACGTGCATCCGCATGGGGAGGAAGCCCTCGAGCCAGTCCGCCATCGGCGGGACCTCCTCGCGGAGCAGCACCTCGGGCACCGCACGCTCGAGCCGCTCGCAGGTCTCGAGTGCCACCGCCCGCTGGCCGAGGAACATCGCCCCGTAGATCCTGAAGTGGTAGTCGTGGCACCGGTAGAGCGTGTAGAAGTTCATCGCCCCGGCACGGGCGGCGTACTTCTCGTCCGCCTCGATGGCGCGGGAGTTCGATGAGATGACGCGCTCGTAGTCACCGCACAGGACGTCCAGGTGGGTGGGCATGTGCTGGAGGTGGCCGGAGTCCGGGACGAGATCGCGCAACGCATCCGCGTACGGGAGCGCCTGCTCCGGCACGGCCGACATCTCCATGAGGTGGATGTACATGTGGAGCACTCCCGGGTGCTCCCGGCCACCCGCAAGGGAGAGCGCGTGGTCGAGGACCGCCCGCGCCTCGACCGCGTGCGAGCCCGGGGCGGGCTCTCCCGTCCGCTGGTCCCACAGCTCCCACGGGGTCACGTTCATGAGCGCATCGGCGAACAGCGCGGCGACGTCGAGGTCATCGCGGTGGGCCTCGTGCACACCCCGCATCGCCTCCACATAGCCGGAGTTCCAGATGGAGCAGTCCTCGACCGCCTCGGCCTGCGGATACCGGTGGCGGAGGGCCTCGATGAGGCCCCGCTCGGCGCTCGTGAGCCCGCCCGCGCCCGCTGCGGCGCGGTTCACGGCCGCGAACGCCCGCTCGAGGGACGTCGCGAGATCCACGGGGTCGAAATCCTGCCACGGCTTGTTGTAGTTGGGGCCGAGGGAATAGGCGATGCCCCAGTGCGCCATCGCCAGGTCGGGATCATGCTCGAGCGCCCGTTCGAAGCAGACGACGGCCTCTTCATGGTTGAAGCCATAGCTCCAGACGAGCCCACGGTCGAACCAGAGCTGCGCCGCCTCGCTGTCGGTCGTGACCGGGCGCGAATGGGACCCGAGGTCGTAGTAGTCATCGGCGCTCACAGTCACTGCGAAGGCTCTCCTTCCTACGACTCAGGAACCGCATCGAACATTCTCATCGCGAGCCCTCCATGAGCACCAGCCGCTCCGGCACGCAGTGCGGCGGCAACCAGAATCACCTCGGAAAGCTCCGCCTTCGACGCTCCCGCCTTCTTCGCACCTGCGACATGGTCCTCCATGCAATAGACGCACTGCGTCATGTGCGCGCAGGCGACAGCAATGAGCTCACGATACTTGCGCGGCACTGCACCATCTTCGATGCCGACTATCGCGTCAAGCCCCATCCAGGCAGCGAACTCGCGAGGCGCCGCCTTCCTCAGATCGCGCAGACGCTTCATATCCGATGAGTCGTGGTAGTGGGACATGGGCTTCCTCCCGGGAGCAGTGCACATGGAAAGCGATGCCTGCGAAACGGTCCAATTACCCATCATCGCAGTGACCACAATCACATCCTAAGGGGGCAATCGTTAAAATTCAAGTAAAAACTTGTAATTACATTCCCGCCGCAGTGCGGCCACCCCGTCCGACCTTGCCGCCCCCTAGGCTGGTGCCATGGCGAAGACGCACCCGCACATCGACGCTCCCACGCGTGCCCAGCTGACCGAGCTCGTCCGCGACCGCCCCCAGGAGCTCGCAGAGGTCTATCTCGCCCTGCACGACCTCGTGCTCTCGGTCCTGCCGGACATCCGGCACTCGGTGGATGAGGTCGATGCGAGCATCGGCTATGCCGCCCACCAGTACGGGTACAACGGGTGGGGGATGGCCGCCCTGACCCCCTACAGCCGGTGGGTGTCGCTCACCCTCCTGCACGGGTCGCAGCTGGAGGACCCCGCCGGCCTGCTGGTGGGAAGCACCATGATGCGCCACGTGAAGCTCTCGCGACCCGCCGAGGTGGAGGACGACGCTCCCGCGATCAGCGCCCTGCTGCGCGCGGCCGCCACCCTGCACTCATAGTCCTCGCCGCCGCGGCGGGCATGCCGGCCGCAGGAAGGCGGAGCTCCCGAGCGGGGGCCTCGGGCGCCCCGGCGGCGAGGGCGTCGAGGCCGCACAGATAGCGCGCGAACCCGCCTGGGGCCCGGCCCTCCCGCCGCGCGGATGTGACGACCCTGACGGTGTCCGTCGCGACCCAGGGAACTCCGGCCGCCTGCAGCCGCCGCACCGTGTCCACGTCCTCGGAGACGGGCAGCGGGCTGAAGCCGCCCACGGCCCGCAGCCGGTTGAGCCGCACCCCCAGATTGGCTCCGTGCACCGCGCTGTGTCCCTCCTCCAGCCGGTGCCGGGCGTGCCAGAGGCCGTACGACGGCGAGTCCGGGTCCTCCTCGGGGACGACCGTGCCGATCACGAGGTCCGCCCCCTCGGCGGCGAGCGCCGCCTGCCGGGTGAGCCAGTGAGCGGGCACCCGGGAATCCGCATCGGTGTGGGACGTCCAGATCCTCTCCGCGGGGAGGTCCGGCAGCTGTGCCGCGGCCTCGCGGACACCGGCGCTGCGCACCGCGCCGAGGTGCGGGAAGATGCCCTCGATGACCCGGAGCAGGAGGTGCGGATGCCTCTCCGCCGCCTCGGCGGCCACGCGCGCGCTCGCATCGGCGCAGCGGTCGAGCACCGTGACCACCAGGACCCGCTGTTCGCAGGCGGCGACGGCCGCGGCGAGCGAGCGCAGGCAGTCCCCGAGCAGCTCCTCCTCGTCGTGCACCGGCACGACCACCGCGAACGCCTCGACCAGGGGCACCGTCATCTGCGCGCCTCGCCGGAACGGCCACCGGTATGGAGAATCCGGCCGCCGGAAGCGGTGCCGGAACGCACATCGCCGCCGGACGCCGCAGCGGAGGCGGTGCCGGCATGGGGTCCCCGCCCGGAGGAGACAGGGTCGGCCGGGGACTCCCGGCTCCAGACCACGAGCTCGAAATCGGCATCGGCAGCCGTGAGGACCCGGGAGAAGGGCAGCCGGCGGTCGAGCAGCCCATGGACTTCGGACGCACTCAGCGGCCAGCCCACGAGAGGGTGCCGCCAGTGGCACGCCACCACGGTGCCCGCCCCGGAACCGGCGATGCGCTCCGCCAGGCGCAGCATCCGCCTCGGGCTGAGGAAGTACCCGATCTCAGAGACGACCACGAGCCCGGGTGCCTCCTCGGGCCATTCCTCAGGCAGACGGAGGCGCCGGAGCTCCACCCTCGGGTCCGTCACGACCGCCTGCGCCCGGGCGAGGGCCGAGGCCGATTCGTCGATCGCGAGCACCCTCTCGCACCGTGCGGCGAGCTCCTGGGCGAGCATGCCCGTGGAGCACCCGAGCTCGAACGCGGTCCCGTACCCCTGCGCGGGGAGGGCTGCGAGCGTGAGCGCCCGCTTGCGCGCCTCGTACCAGCGTGTCCGGGCGCCCCAGGGATCCGCGGATGAGCGATGCAGCGGCTCGAACGGGCTCTCCTCCCCGCGCTCCGGTCTGCAGAAGATCTCGAAGGCCCGCTCGAAGTGCTCGAGGACCTCCCGGCTCAGCAGAGCCTCGTCACCGGGGGCCGGGCTCAGCTGCGCGGTCTGCGAGGTGTGGAGTGCGACGGCCCTCCGCTTGCGCTCCCGGGCCTCCGGGCTCAGGTCCAGACGGACCAGCGGGGACCGTCCAGCCAGCCCGGCGAGGTCCTCGGGAGACCCCCAGTGCCACAGCCACAGCGGCGCCTCGAGGTGCTGCGCATCCGTCCGCCACGCCGCGCTCGCCGAGGCCTCGGCCACTGCCGCGTGGTCGGGGTGCCGGTCGCCCCTCCACGTGGAGACCAGCAGGGTGTCCGCTCCCCCGGCTCCTACCAGGCGCACGAGGGCCGCCGTCAGCTCCTCCCCGCGCTCGCCGAGGCGCCCGTCGCCCAGGTCCAGCAGGTGCAGCCCCGCTCCTGGCGCCAGCACACGGACGGCCTCGGCCACCTCATGCCGGCGCAGCCCGGCGAGGCGTGCGGGCGTGTGGGTGGGCGAGTGCGGATGGGAGGCCTCGCCTCCGCTCGCGATGACGACCTCGGTCCGCAGCCCCCTCCCTGCGGCCGTCGCGAGCAGCCCGCCGGCCATGAGGGTCTCGTCATCGGGGTGGGCGGCGACCACGATGAGCCTGCCGATCCCTGAGAGGTCCAGGGCTCCGGCGGAGGCGAGCGCCGCCTGCTCCTGCCAGACGGCCTCGGGCGTCCCCGCATCCGCGTGGCTGAAGGCGTCCTCGCGCTGAGCTCCGGGGGCAGCGCCCCTCTGCGCCGTCACTGAGCGTCCCAGACCGTCGGCAGACCGGCGAGGATCCCCTCTCCCACGGAGGCGAGGTCCCGCTCGGCCTTGTGCTGGCGCAGGTACACCTGGAGGTCCGCCACCCGCCGGGCATGCTCCTCCTCCTGTGTGAGCGGGCCCGGCCCGAGCGTGTGGGCGACGGCGGTGAGGACGGTCTCGCACGCATCGTGCACGATGCAGCGCACCCGCAGCGCCGCGGGCCAGGCATGCGGGTCGGCGCCGGACCGGTCCGCCTCGTCCGCGGCCTGCGCGAGCACCGCTCCGGCGGCATGGAGCGCCGCATCGCAGCGGCCGAGGTGGAGGAGTGCGATCTGATCGGGCTCGCGCTCCCGGAGTGCGAGGCGCAGCCTCCCGGCGAGCGCGCAGGCCGCTCCCCACCACACGGCTGCCACTCCGATGCCCCCGAGGGCGAAGCCGGGGCGGGAGAGGTACCAGTCCTCGCCGCCCACTGGGAGAGCGGGCACGGAGACGAGGTCGAGCGAGACGGTCTCGACGGCGCTGAGCCCCCGCGAGACCCACCTTCCCTCTGCGGGACGCACGCCGGGATCGTCCAGCGCCACCGCGAAGAGGGTGCGTCCCCGCTCGGAGGTCCAGGCGGTGACGAGGGCGTGGGACAGCGCTCCGGCGAGGGAGCACCAGGCCTTGCGCCCGTCGAGCCGCCAGCCGCGTGCGTCGCGACGGGCGGTGAGCCGGGCGCCCGGTCCCTCTGCGGCGAAGACTCCCCAAGTGGCGTCGGCCGGCACGGCGGGGGAGAGACCCGCCTCGTGTGCCTGCGCGAGGATCGCGAGGGCGTCGAGGTGCGGTTCGAGCGTGCGGGCGGCGGTGAGGTCGATGGCTGCGACGGCCGCCATCCCCTCCCACAAGCGGCGGGTGTTCCCTCCGCCCGGCATGCCGAGCTCCCGGGCGAGCGCGGGTGCCAGGCGCAGAGCGGCCACAGGATCCCCTGCGGCGGCCTGCAGGTCCGGTGCGAAACCGGGCGGGAGGGCGGCGGAGCTCTCAGCGGTGAAACCCATCACCCGGCTCACATTAGATCACCGCGGCCGGAGATCACCGCGGCCGGAGATCACCGCGGCCGGCCGGGCGGAGCTGAGCGGATGCCCGACTCGGCGAGTGCCCGCCTCGGCACGCGCCCGGGACCGACGCCTCGACGGCTTCCGTCCCGGACCTGCGCCCGTTCTCCCTCGTGCTCTCCCTGCTGCGCTCTCCGTGCCGTGCGACAGGCGACGCTCGGTGTGCGCCCCGCCGATGCCGGTCGCCGCAGCGCCGAGGCCCCGATGCCGCGTGCGGGGGCCGGACGGTACTGTGAGCGGCATGACTCGCAGCGAGGCGCAGGACGGTGCGCGCCACGGCGCCCCCAAGCGCGAACCCCCGGGCGCCCAGCCGCGCATCGGGCCGCGCGGCTGGGCCTGGCTCGGCCTGCTCACCGTGCTCGGCTACGCCGCATTCGCCGCCGTGCAGATCCTCGTCCTCAATCCCCGTGCGGCCGCTCCGGGCAGACCGCTCGAGCAGATCCGCGCCGAGGTCGCCGCTGCCGGGGAGTCGCTGGGCGCGACCACCGCCCTCGTCATCCTCTCCGTGGGCGCGGTCCTCGCCTTCGCGGGACTCGCGTTCGCCTACGCCGCGCCCCGGCTGCGGCGCACTCCGGTGGTGCTCTACTACCTGCTGCTCCTGGTGTGCGGTGCCCCGGGATACTTCTTCGCCTCATTCTCCGCGGGCATGGCGCTCGCGGACACCTACGGGATCAGCGGCGGCGATCACTCCCCGTGGTCGTTCGCCCTCTTCGCGACGAGCGGGGCCGCACTGCTCACCGCGCTCGTCATCGTCGTCGTCACCCTCGCCGGGCGCCTGCGCCGCTGAGCAGCTTCCCACCCGAAACGCCGCTCACCGCCCACGTACGGCGGGGCGGCCAGCGGCACTTGGGGTGGGGACCTACTCCACCCGCACGCCCTGCCGCTCCCGCGCCCGCTGCGGCACGGCCAGCGACACCGCCGCCAGCACGACCACCGAGATCGGCAGCGCGACGACGACGGACGCCACCTCCTCGACGGGGCCGAACACCTCCCACGCGACCGTCGCGGCCCCCGCGGCGATCATGGACGCGATCGCACCGGCCGCACTCGCCCGCTTCCAGAACAGCGCCGCGATGACGACGGGGGTGATGGCGGCTCCGTACATCGTGTAGGCGTACATCTGCAGGGCGAGCAGCGAGGGGAAGAACTGGACCATGACGTAGCCGAGCACCGCCACTCCCGCCACGGAGAGGCGGCTGATGAGCACCTCCTGCCGCCGCGCCCGCTCCGGGTCCGCCGCCGCCTCGCGCTGCCGGCGGCCGCCCGGACGGAAGACCAGGTCGTAGACGACGTTGCCGGAGCACGTGAGCAGATACGAGGACCCCGTCGTCACGATGATCGCGAGTGCGGCCACGAGGATCACGGCACCCAGCGTCTCCGGCACGAACCCGCCCGCGGCCAGCCCGAGGATCGCCATGTCCGGGCCCGAGCCCGGGTTGAGGATGCTCGCCGAGGAGGCCAGCAGGATGATGGGCCCCACCACCAGCAGCGCTCCCACGAAGAACACGAGGATTGCCCTGAACGCGGTCGCCGCATCCTTGGCCGCGCCGATCCGCTGATGCATGTTCTGGTCGCCGAGGATCAGCAGGAACAGCGGCAGGAAGTAGCCGAGGATCTGGAGCGGACCGAGCACGCCGGTCACGGATCGGAATGCGGGGTCGAGCTGGTCGACGTAGCCGCCGATCCCGCCGAAATCGGCCGCGAAGATCCAGACGAGGGCGCTGCCCAGCCCCAGCACCACGAGAGCGGAGGAGAGGAAATCCGTCCAGGCCACGGACTTCAGCCCGCCCGAGACCGCGAGGAAGCAGATGAGGACCAGCGCGATGATCGTCCCCTGCACCTCGCTCAGCGGCGTGATGAGGCTGAGGATGTACCCCGTACCCGTGAACTGGTAGGCGCCGATGCCGATGAAGGCCACGAGCACCAGCACGGTGCCGATCACCCCGGTGGCGGGCCCGTACCGCTCCCGCAGGAGCTCCGGGACGGTGTTGAAGGAGCTCTCCCGGATGCGCCGGGACATGAACCCCAGCACGATGATGGCCGCGAAGGTGCCCAGGAAGAAGAAGATCCCGGCGAGCGGACCGTTCGTGAAGACGAAGTTCGCCCCGCCGATGATCGAGCCCGAGCCCACGAAGGTCGCCAGGAGCGTGCCGCCCAGCACGAAGGTGGGCAGCGAGCGGCCGGCCATGATGAAATCGCCGCCGTCCCGGATCGCGCTCCTCCGGGAGAACCACGCGGCGACGCCGATCATGAGCGCCAGGTAGAGGGCGAGGACGACGATGCTGGTCGCGGACATGGGGAACCTCGGCGGTCGACGGCGGAACCGGACCAGTATGGTCACGCCCCGGACGCGATTGCAAACATCTTTGCCTACTCGGCGGTGATCCCCATCTCGGGCCAGAGCCCGTCGGCCTCGCGCAGCTGGGCCTCCGCGTGCCCCCGGTCGAGGTCCGCGAGCGCATTGAGCACCGCCTGCACCGCAGCGACCGCGGGGAGGGTCGAAGGCAGGTAGCGCGAGCTCTCGCTGGGGACGGTGACGACGACCTCGGCGAGCCGGGCCGCGGGCGTCGAACGGTCAGCGACGACGATGAGCGGGACCCCGCGCTCGGCGGCGAACCGAGCCAGGCGGAAGACGATCTCCGCCGTCTTCCAGACGGTGAAGGCGATGACGGCGTCCTCGGCCCCCAGCCGACGGACCGCATTCATCTGGGTGGAGGACGGGCCCCGCGGGAAGTCGACGTCGTAGCCGAGCAGCTGTCCGTTGTGCGCCAGCACCTCGGCCGGCCCCATGTAGGTGCCGGTCGCGAGGACCACGATGCGCCGCGCGGCCCGGATCCGCTCGGCCGCCCGCACGTACGCCTCCTCGTCGAGGCCCTCGGCCATCCCCTGCAGCGTGCGGATGTCGCCGCGCACCGCCGCCCGGGGCCCGGACCGCCCCGCATTCCCCGGCTCCCCGGCGGGTGCGAGCATGGTGTCCGCCCGCAGACCGGCGAGATAGCGTCCGCGGTACTCGAGGACGAACTCGGGCCACCCCGAGCTGCCCAGGAACTGCGCCGTGCGCGTCACCGTCGCGATGTTGACGTCCGCGGCCTCCGCCATCGTCCGCACGGTCGCGAAGGCGGCCTCCTGCGGCGCGGAGCGCAGCACCGCGATCACGCGCGCGGTCGCCGGCGGCACGCTGCGCCCGGCGACCAGCGCATCGATCCAGCCGGCGAGATGCTCACCCGTCATTGCAAAGTCCTTTGCATACGCTTACCGTGACTGAAACAGGTAACAGTCCGCGAAGGAAGGGGAACGCAGTGAAGCTCGATGCCCGCGTGACCGCAGTGACGAACGTGCGCGTTCTCGACCCGGTCGCGGAGACGCTCTCCGCACCCACCACCCTCCGGTTCAACGGCGATCGTATCGCGTCGGTGGGGACGGAGCCGGGCCCCGAGGAGACGGTGCTCGACGGCGAGGGGCGCATCGCCTCGCCCGGACTCATCGACTGCCACGTGCACGTGCTCGCGAACTCGCCGGACCTCGGGAGCCTGGGCGACGAATCGCCCGCCTACCTCACCGCCTGCGCGATCCGCACGATGCAGGGGGCGCTGCGCCGCGGCTTCACGACGCTCCGCGATGCAGGCGGCGCGGACTTCGGCCTCGCCCGCGCGGCCGCGGAGGGGCTCTTCGTCTCACCGCGCCTGTTCTTCGGAGGCAAATCGCTGTCGCAGACCGGAGGCCACGCTGACATGCGCGCGCCCGGCAGCGCACTCGTGGACAACCATCAGTGCTGCCCGCACATCGGCATGGTCTGCGACGGGGTCGACGAGGTCCGGCGCGGCGCCCGCCAGCAGTTCCGCACCGGCGCCGACCACCTCAAGCTCATGCTCTCCGGCGGCGTCGCCTCGCCCACCGACAGGGTCGACTCCACCCAGTTCTCCGATTCGGAGATCATCGCCGCGGTCGAGGAGGCCCGGGCTGCGAATCGCTACGTGCTCGGCCATGCCTACACCGCCCGCGCGATCAACCGTGGCCTGCGGCTGGGCGTGCGCTCCATCGAACACGGCAACCTCCTCGACGAGGAGACGGTGCGGCTGTTCGTCGAGCACGATGCCTTCCTCGTCCCCACACTCGTGACCTACCAGCGGCTCAAGGCCGACGGCGCGCGCCTCGGCCTGCCCGCGGCGAGCCAGGCCAAGGTGGACGACGTCCTCCATGCGGGACTCGGTGCGCTGCGCCTCGCGGACCGGGGCGGGGTGAGCATCGCCTACGGCTCGGACCTCCTCGGCGAGATGTGGGAGCACCAGAGCCGGGAGTTCGAGATCCGGGCGCAGGTGCAGTCCGCCGGCGCGATCCTCCGCGGCGCCACCACGACGGCCGCCCGCCTCCTGCAGGCCGAGGGCGAGCTGGGCGTCCTCGCCGAGGGCGCGTTCGCCGATCTGGTGCTGCTGGAGGCGAACCCCCTCGACGACATCACCGTGCTCGCGCGCCCGGAGGAGACCGTCCGCAGCGTCATCAGCCGAGGCGCGCTCGTGGCGGACTGAGCGACCCACGCCGCGCCTCCCACCCGAAACGCCGCTCACCGCCCACATACGGCGGGGCGGACAGCGGCACAAGGGGTGGGAAGTCGGGGCACGAGTGCGCCGCCACCGTCGGGCTGCGCTCAGCACAGGTGTCGCGCATGCGCGACAATGGACCGCACGCGGGAAGAGCGCGCCCGGACACACGAGCGACGAGGAGGCACGGATGAGCAGCGGCACCCAGTCCGTCGACCGCGCCGCCGAGGTGCTCACCTACGTCATCCGCGCCGAGGGCCCCGTCTCCTTCACCGCGGTCACCGAGCACACGGGCCTCGCACGCTCCACCGCCTCCCGCCTCCTGCAGGCCCTCGAACGCGGCGGGCTGCTCGAACGCAACAGGGACGGGCTGTTCCGCGGCGGTGCGCTGTTCGCGGAGTACGCCTCGCGCTTCGACCGCCTCCAGACCCTCGCCGCCGCCGCGCAGCCGGAACTCGAGCGGGTCGGGGAGGAGACCTCGGAGACCGTGACCCTGGGAGTGCCGAGCGGGGACACCGTCGTCCACATCGCCCAGGTGGACTCCGCATTCGTGCTGGGGGCAGTGAGCTGGGAGAATGTCGAGGTACCGGCGCACACCTCGGCCCTGGGGAAGGTCATGTACGCATACGGCGCCCTGCCGCTGCCGCAGGGCCGACTGGCGCGTCCCACCCACCGGAGCCTGAGGACCAGGGCCGCGCTCGAGGCCGATCTGGAGGGGGTGCGACGACACGGCTGGGCCGCGACCTCCGAGGAGTTCGAGGAGGGCCTCGACGCCGTCGCGGCCCCTGTGCGCTGGCCGGACGGCACGGTCCACGCCGCCATCGGCGTCTCCGGTCCGACCCTCCGGATCGGCGGCGGGCACGAGCAGCTGGGCGCGCTCCTCACCGATGCCGCGCAGGTGCTCTCGGCCACGATCGCGCGCCGTCGCGTCCAGCACTGAGCACCCTCCCGCCCGAGCGTGCAGCCGCACGCCTCAGCCGAGCTTCGCGAGCAGCCGCTCCCGCCATTCCTCCGTCGCCGCGACCTGGTTGAAGGTGTAGACGTGCAGGCCGCTGACCTGCACCTCGGGCCCCGTCAGCCGCCCGGCCAGCTTCCGCAGATACCGCTCGGGGCTGAAGCCGCCCGGGAGCAGGAGCCGGGCGAACAGCGAGGTGTTCTTGCTCAGGAAGCGAGTGGACTCCCCCACCCCGATCGCCGAGGCGACCTTCAGCAGCCGCGCGGGGTCCACCTTCCCCGGCACCCCCACCTTCACCGGCAGCGTCTCCCCGCGCTCGCGCAGCGCACCGATCCAGTCGGCGACCACCGCCGGATCGAAGCACAGGTTGCTCACGACGCAGTCGGCGTAGGGGCGCTTGTCCGTCATCGCGGCGATGGTCTGCCGATCGGGGATGTGCGGATGCGACTCCGGGTACCCGGCGATCCCCACCTGCGCGAATGGATTGCCCAGCTCAGCGAGGTCGCGGAGCAGATCGAGCGCCGAGGCGTAGTCGCCCGCAGGCTCGGGCGCGTCACCGGCGGGCACGAACACCTCCGTGACCCCGGCCGTCGTGAGACGCTCCACGATCTCCGCGAGCTCGCTCCGGCCGGCCACCATCCGCGCGGCGATATGGGGGACCGCACGGTATCCGCGCTCCTGGAGCTGTTCGACCGTGCTCAGCATGCGCTCGAAGCCGAGGCTCACGGAGGCCGTGACGGTGACGGTGCGCCCGGCCGGCAGGCTCCCCGCGACCACATCGGCGATCCCGGACGTGGGGAGCACCTCGAACCGGGGCGCGCTCAGCAGCTCCCGGAGGAGCGCGTCCCGCTCCGGTCCTCCCCGACGACGGCCGCCTCGTCCGCGGCTGCGAGTCCGCATACCCACCTCTTCCACAGCGTCTGCATCCTCCGGAAAATCCTGTGACGAGGGTCATGGCTTCCGGCTCGCATCCAGACTACACTCGGCGCATGGGACTCCAGTTCCATGATGCAGAACTGAATAGGGCAGCAGCAGAACCACTGGATGGTGAACCTGATGAGCACTTTCGAAGAAGAAGTGAACACCCTGCTGAACGGAGGCCCGGAGGCCTCCACACCCGCACCGGGAACGGTCCCGGACGTGGGTGAGCATCCCGTCGACAACAACGTCCCGACGGTCGACCAGAGCGACCGTCTCGTCCCCATCAACCTCCGCCAGTCCGGCCCCACGCCGGTCGAGGCCCTCATCGACACCCGCGTGCGCAAGTCCCCCTACTGGGAGCTGTCCATGCAGGCCGGCTGCTGGCGGGCCTCGGTGTACAACCGCATGTACCATCCGCGCGGCTACGTCCCCCGCGAGGAGGGCGGCATGATGGCCGAGTACGAGGCCCTCGTGCACCGGGTGACGCTGTGGAACGTCGCAGTGGAGCGCCAGATCCGGGTGAAGGGCCCGGACGCCGAGGCCTTCGTGAACTTCGTCATCACCCGCGACGCCGCGAAGATCCCGCCCATGCGAGCCCGCTACGTCATCCTCTGCAACGCGGACGGCGGCATCCTCAACGATCCCGTGCTCCTGCGGATCAGCGAGGAGGAGTTCTGGTTCAGCATCTCCGACTCCGACCTGCTGCTGTGGCTGCAGGGCGTCAACGTCGCGGGGACGTATGACGTGTCCATCGCGGAGATCGACGTGGCCCCCGTGCAGATCCAGGGACCGCTGTCCGTGGACCTCATGACGGACCTGGTGGGGCCGGCCGTCGCGGCACTCCCCTCCTACGGCCTCATGTCCGCGCGGATCGCGGGCTGCGATGTCGTCATCTCGCAGACCGGGTTCAGCGGCGAGAAGGGGTACGAGATCTACCTCTACGACGCCACGCTCTACGCGGAGCAGCTGTGGAACGCGGTGCTCGCCGCCGGGGAGCGGCACGGGCTGGCCGTCGTGGCGCCCTCGCACCACCGCAGGATCGCGGCCGGCATCCTCTCCTGGGGTCAGGACATGGACGTGGAGACCCTGCCCTTCCAGGTGAACCTCGCCTACCAGGTGCCGCGGAAGAAGGAGGCGGACTACATCGGCAAGGCCGCGCTGGAGGCAGCGCGGGAGCGGATCGAGGCCGGTGATCCGCCCTTCACCCACCAGCTCGTGGGCATGCGGCTGGGAGGGAAGCCCATCGACGACTACGCCCCGGACTTCTGGCTCATCAGCGCGGAGCCCGGCGGCTCGGCGGTGGGATACGTGACCTCACCGTGGTACTCCCCCGAACTGGAGACGAACATCGCGATGGGCTACGTCCCCGTGGCGATGGCGCGGCTGGGCACACCGGTCTGGGTGCATCTGCCGGATCAGTACGCGGAGACCCCGGGCACGCCGGTCTGGGGCGAGGTGGTGGACATGCCCTTCCGCCCCTCGGCCAACCCCAACCAGCGCGAGCGGCTCAAGGAGAAGGGACTGGACTCCGCCGTCTGAGGCACCTCCTCGGGCTGTCCGCTGCCCCCGCACCCCCGCAGGCTCAGGGCCTGCGGGGGTGCGGTGCCTCTCCGGACGGGGAGGCGGGCGGCGCGTAGGCCTCGGCGACCACCTCGGCCGCACCCCGCCCGGAGAGCAGCTTCGAGACGGGGCACCGCTCGTGGGCGGCAGCGGCGAGCGCGGCGGCCTCGTCCTCCCGCATCCCTGCGAAGGAGACGTATGCCCGCGGGAGGAATTCGAAGCCCGGCCCGTCCGCGGCGCGGCGCAGGGACACCTCGACGCGGACGGCGGCCTCGCGCCCCGGGGCCACCACCCGGCAGCTCGCGGAAAGGCAGGTGGCCCAGGCGAGCGCGAGCAGCTCCTCGGGATCGGTGGTGCCGGCCCGATCTTCACTCAGCGGCGAGCTCACCCGCACGCGCGTGCCGCGCTCCGTCCAGCTCGCACCGTCAACACCCTCGCGGTTCCGGGCGACCGCCGTGTACAGCACGGGGCTGCCCGCGTCCTCCTGCTCCGCATCCATGGGACGATAGTATGCGCGCATGGTCTCAGCGCAGCGATCACTGCTCCCGGCACTGCTCATCCCCCTCATCCTGGCCCTGTCCGGGTGCGGTGACGGGACGGTGGAGGATGCCGAATCGCTCGCCGATGCCTATGTCGAGGCCGGCGGCGAATGCGAGGAGCTGCAGGTGGAGGAGGGCGGCCGGCAGCTCGACGGTCCGCCGGATCCGTGGACCGAGGTCGGAGCGTGCTTCGGCGGCAAGCAGCTCTTCACGTTCGAGGACGAGGCCGGCCGCGACATCATGATCGACGGCCTCAAGCGCGTGGCCGAGGAGGACCCCTCACAGCACCGCGGCGAGCAGGCGATGTACGGCACCAACTGGATCATCTATCCGGCGCAGATCGAGGACGAGAAGGACATCGCCAAGGACCTCGACGCCGACTTCTTCTCCCTCTCCGCCACCAGCTGACGGACCGTCGCCCCCCGCCTCCCGAGGCGTGCGCAGGCATCCGCTCCCGAAGCGTGCGCGGCTCCAGGCCCCCGAGGTGTGCGCAACGCAACGTACCGTCGGCCCGGCCCCGGACATAGGCTGAGAGCGCCCTGACAGAAGCCTGCGCACGGAGACCGCCATCACCACTCAGCCCGCCGTCGAACTCCGGGGAGTCTCGCAGCGCTTCGCGACCTCCGCCGGGACCGTCACTGCGCTCGACGATGTCTCCCTCACGATCGCCAGGCGCGAGATCTTCGGCATCCTGGGCGAGAGCGGCGCAGGCAAATCCACGCTCCTCGACCTCCTGGGCGGTCTCAGGCATCCCTCGGAGGGACAGGTCCTCGTCGACGGCACCGATCTCGCGGACCTCTCCCCCAGGCAGCTCAACCGCATGAAGCACCGGATCGGCACGGTCTTCCAGGGCTTCAACCTCCTGGGCAACCGGACCGTCCGCCAGAACATCGAGCTGCCGCTGCGCGTACAGCGCCGGAGGGACCCGGAAACCGTCACCGCCCTGCTGGATTTCGTGGGGCTGGGTCACCGGGCAGACCATCACCCCGCGCAGCTCTCCGGCGGGGAGAAGCAGCGCGTCGCGATCGCCCGCGCCCTCGTCACGCGGCCGGACGTGGTGCTGTGCGATGAGCCCACCTCGGCGCTCGACACCCGCACCACCGAGCAGGTCCTCGGTCTGCTGGCCGAGGCGCGCGACGAGTTCGGCGCCACCCTCGTCCTCGTCACGCACGAGCTCGACGCCGTCAAGGCGATCTGCGGGCGCGCCGCCGTGTTCGAGCGCGGGCGGCTGAGGGACACGCTGACCGTGGACGGGGACAGGGCCGCGCGCACGGGCAGCTATCTCGAACAGGCCCGGATCGTCCTGCAGGGGCCCGAGAGCGGACCGCCATCCGCCGAGGCCGCTGCGCCTGTGCCGGCCGAAGCCCCCGCAGCCGAGGCCGGCACCCCGGCTCCAGCCGCTGCCCCAGACACTGCCCCTGCAGCAGGAGACCGCGGATGATCGCCGTCCTCACCGAGGTGTTCACCGAGTACGGCGACAGGATCGCACAGGCGCTCCTGGAGACCGGGTACATGGTGGGCTGGGCGATCCTCGCCGCGGTCGTCCTCGGGCTGCCGCTCGGCACGCTCATCTACCTCACCCGCCGCGGCGGGCCGCTGGAGAACCGCGCCGTATGGGCGCTCGCCGATCTCTACGTCACGGTCGTCCGGTCCTTCCCCTTCCTCCTGTTCGTCGTGTTCATGATCCCGGTGACCCGCTGGGTGTTCGGCACGACCTTCGGCACCACCGCCGCCTCGTTCCCGCTGGCCTTCGTCGCAGTGGCGATCTACGCCCGCCTCGTCGAGCAGATCCTCCTCGAGGTGCCCAGCGGCATCGTGAGGGCGGCGCAGGCCATGGGCGCGAGCACCGTCCAGACCGTCACGCGCTTCCTCTTCGTCGAGGCGCGCTCGGGGCTCGTGTACGCGCTCACCTCGGCCACCATCAGCTTCGTGTCCTATTCGACGGTGCTGGGCGTGGTGGGCGGGGGCGGCGTGGGCGACTTCGCCCTGCGCTACGGCTACCAGGAGTACCAGTTCGCCCTCATGTACGTGACGATCGTGCTCATCATCGCCTGCGTGCTGGTGCTCCAGGCGGCGGGACACATGCTCTCGCGGACGCTCGACAAACGATGAGACCCCACACACACCGAGACCCCAGCACAGAGGAGACCCCATGACCATCCGCACCCTCTCCCCCGCAGCCGCACTCGCCTCGGCGGCGCTCGTCCTCACCGGCTGTGCCGGGGGCGGGCCGGGAGACGGCGACACCGCGCTCACGGTCGCCGCGGCCACTCCGCCCATGACGGACGTGGTCGAGGCTGCGGCCGAGGCGATCGGCGACGGCTACACCATCGAGATGGTCGAGGTCGCGGACTACGTCCAGCCCAATGTCATGCTCGAGGCCGGCGAGCTCGATGCGAACTTCGTGCAGCACGTGCCGTTCATGGAGGAGTTCAACGCGGCCAACGGCGCCTCCCTCGTGGGGGTGCAGCCGGTGTACCTCACGGCGGTGGCCTTCTACTCGAAGGACCTCACGGACATCCAGGACCTGCCGGAGGACGGGCGCGTGACGCTGCCGGCGGATGCCTCGAACACCGGCCGTGCGCTGCAGATGCTCGCGGACGAGGGGCTCATCACCCTGGCCGAGGGCACCGAGCGCTTCGGGGCCGCACTCGAGGACGTCGCGGAGAACCCCCGCAACCTCCAGTTCACGCAGGTCGACCTCCTGCAGCTCAACGCCGCCTACGAGGAGGCCGACGCCGTCTTCAACCTGCCTGCCTTCGCCGGTCAGATCGACCTCAGCCCGTTCGAGGACGGACTCGTGGTCGAGGAGGACCCGCAGTTCGCGGTCACCCTCGTCACCCGCGCGGACGATGCCGACTCGCCGGAGACCGCCGCGCTCAGGGAGGCCTTCACGAGCGAGGAGGTCCGCCGGGTGCTCGAGGACGAGTTCAACACCCACACCGCGTTCTGAGGGCGGCCCGCTCCTCCGCACACCCGCTCACGTGACGAGGACCAGACGGCGCGTGGACCGGGTCATCGCGACGTAGCGGTCCACAGCGGCGGCATAGGCCGCTGAGCCCGGGGCCCAGCTCTCCGGTTCGACCAGCGCGACCACATCGAACTCCATCCCCTTGGCCGTCTCCGGTGTGAGGACCCGGATGCGGCGGGCCGCCTCGGCGGCAGGGGCGCCGCCCTGTTCCGCTGCCTCAGGGGCAGGGACACCGCCCGGCATCAGCACCTTCGCCGCCGCCTCCTCAGGAGCGATGACGCAGGCAGTGCCCTCGGCCTCCGTGCGCAGCCATGCATCCAGCAGCCGCCGCAGCCCGGCATGATCGGTGCGAACCACCGGCTCACCCGAGCGGCGCACGGAGCGGGGCACATTCGCCTCCGGCATGACGGCGCGGATGACGGGAGCCGCGGCCTCCATCACCTCGGCCGGGGTGCGGTAGTTGACGCTCAGCTCCGCAACCGTGACGCGGTCCATCCCGAGCGCGCCCAGCCGCTCCGCCCATGTGCCGGCGAACCCGCGGCGGGCCTGCGCCCTGTCGCCCACGAGCGTGAGACTGTGCGAGGGGCACCGGGACAGCACCATGCGCCACTGCGCATCGGTGAGCTCCTGCGCCTCGTCGACGATGATGTGCGCGAAGGGGCCGTCGAGGCTCCTCTCGGCCTCAGGCGCTCCTGCCGCCTGCGCACGCGCATCGGCTCCGTCGCCCTCCCCGGCATCAGGGTCCGTGAGAGCATCGCGCAGGTCCGCTCCGCGCAGCATCGACATGATCTGCAGGTCGCCGTCGTCGGCGGAGATGAGGTCGGCGGCGACCCGCTCGCGCTCCTCGGCCTCGGCGGCGCGCGCAGCGGCCCTGCGGCGGGCGTGCCGCTGCGCATCGGGATCGCCTATCCGCCGGTGCGCGGCGTCGAGGAACGGGAGATCGGCGGCCGTCCACGCCTGTGCGCGCTCGCGCACGAGGAGCCGTGCCTGCTCCTCGCTCAGGCCGGGAAGGCACAGGCGCGCGTAGTCCGGCACGGTCCAGAGGTCGCCCACGATCTCCTGGGGGCGCAGGAGCGGCCAGGCGCGGGAGAACGCGGTGCGCAGCTCCTCGTCCTGGGCGAGCGCGCTCCGGAACCGAGACAGCGAGGGCACCTCTCCGCCCGCGTCCACCGCGCGGTCGTGGAGGATCTCGACGAGCGCCTCCCACACCTGGTCACGGGCAGCGTTGTGGCTCGTTCCCGGCTCGCGTGCATCGAAGGCCTCCTGCCACACGGCGCGGTCGACCAGGAGGTCGGCCCACGGCGTCTCCGCCCACAGCGCCTCGGCGGGCGGCTCCTCGTAGATCGCCACGGCGGCCTCGAGCGCGGCGACCGGATCCGCGGACTCCTTCAGCCGACGCGCCTCGGGAGCGTCCTCCCCCGAGGCGGACTCCCCCTCCGGCACGAGGTCCGCGAGGGTGCACATGCGCACGCCCTCCTCGCCGAGTGCCGGGAGGACGTCTGCGACGTAATCGAGATACGGCCGGTGCGGACCGATGACGAGGACCCCGCCGCCGCGCCGCAGCCGGGGCCTGGAGTGCAACAGGTGGGCGGCCCGGTGCAGCGCCACGACCGTCTTGCCAGTGCCCGGGCCGCCGTCCACCACGAGCTGACCTGCGGCATCGGCGCGGATGATCGCGTCCTGATCGGCCTGGATCGTCGCGAGGACATCGCGCATCTGCCCGGTCCGTGCGGCCCCGAGGCCGGTGAGGAAGGCGGACTGCTCGTCGAGGGCGAGGGGCTCGGAGCGCTGCTGTCCCGGTGGGACGGATCCGGCAGGGCCCAGCTCTGGTGCACGCGCCTCGGATGCCTCGTACAGGGCCTCGTCCCAGAAGTCCGCGATGCGGCCGCCCGACCAGCGGTACCTGCGCCGGCTGCGCAGCCCCTGCGGATGCGCGAGGGTGGCGGAGAAGAAGGGGGCGGCCGCGGGCGCGCGCCAGTCGAGGAGCAGCTGTTCGCCCTCGGAGCCCAGGAGGCCCATCCGCCCGATGTACACGGGTCCGGAGCCGTCCTCCGGGACCATCCGGCCGAGGCAGATCTCCACGTCGAAGCGGCGCAGGAGCCGCAGCCGGGCGCTCAGCCGGTGGATCGCGAGGTCCCGTTCCAGGGCGGCCTCACCGTAGCCTCCGGGAGAGCGGCGGAGACCGCGGAGGCGAGCGCGCACCTGGGCCTCTCCCGCGCGGAGGGCCTCGGCGACGGCGGACAGCTGGTCCTGGTCGCGGGCGGTGAACTCGGGGGCGGTCTTCCACTCGAGGTGCGGTGGCAGGGCGAAGAAGGACGGAGTGTCCATGAGCAGCTCCAAAGGGCAGGTGAGGACGCGGCGGGGAGGGACGACGAGGTGCGGCTGCGCGCGGCGAACGCGCGGCAGGAGACACGATTCTCACCCCCTGAGGGGGCCTTGCGGCAAGGCCCCCTCCGTCCCGTATTCTGAATGTGCAAGGGGACAGCGGAGCACGGAGGCTGCGCACGGATCGGCCTCGTGCACCCTGAGGAGGACGTCAGCCGGCATCGCACCGGTGCGCGCACGGACCGGTCCGGAACCTGTGGCAGAGAAGGGGTTCCATGCGCATCCAGACATCCGGGGAGAGGGCTCGCGCGGCGGACGGGAGCGCCTCGTCCGCCGGTGCCCCGAGCATCCCCGGGGCACCGGACATCCCCGATGCCGAGTCCCTCACCCCCAGCGCTGCGCGGATCCTCGAGGTCGCCTCGGCGCTGTTCTACGAGCGGGGCATCCACGCGGTGGGGGTCGACACGATCGCGGCCGAGTCCGGGGTCACGAAGCGGACCCTGTACAACAACTTCCGCGCCAAGGACGTGCTGATCGCCGCGTACCTGAAGAACAGGCACCGCACGTGGTGGGCCTATCTGGAGCAGCGCATCGCTGAGGCTCCCGCGCCCAGGGCGCTCGTGCTCTTCGACGTCTACGAGAGGGACACCCTCACAGCCACCCGCGGCTGCGCCTTCCTCAACGCCGCGGCCGAACTCCCCGACGACCATCCCGGCTACGCGATCGTGCGACTGCACAAGAACTCGGTCGAGCGGCGGATCCTGGAGCTGATCCGGGAGGACGCCATCGGCCATCCGGACCCCGAGCGCCTGGCGCGGCACCTCTTCCTGCTCCTCGAGGGCACGTTCGCACACACCGGCGTGCAAGGGCCCGGGCTGCTCCGCGAGGCGCGCGAGATCGCGCACGAGATGCTCTCCGCGCCGGTTTCGGGTGAGCAGCCCGCCGGGTGAGCAACCCGCGGAGTGAGCGCTTTCTGTCGCCTCACGGCTCTGAAACCGACAGGAACCGCTCACTTGGCGGGAAGAGCGGAGGGGAATGCTCGGCCGTCCGAGTTTCGCCCGCATCACGGACAGGCGGCTTGTGCTGTGCGGTTCTGAGTATCGTGTGACCACTCGCGCACACGCGCCCCACCCGCCGCACCTCGTCGAGGAGAACATGATGTCCGCAGCCAGCAGAGAACCGGAACCCGCGAGGACCGCGACGGAGGCAGGCACGGTGCCGGACTCGGGCGCCCCGGGCACGGGCGCCCCGGGCACGGGCACCTCGAGCACGACGGCCGAGGATCGCAGCGGCTACTTCGCCGTCCTCGTGTTCCCCCTCCTCATCATCACCGGCGGCCTCGTGGGCTTCTTCTTCACCGACACGGTCTCCGCCGCAGCGCCCGCGGTGAACCCCATGCTCGGCGTCGTCATGCTCACGATGGGGCTGACGCTGCGGCCCGTCGACTTCGCACTCGTCGCCAAGCGCCCTGTGCCCGTCCTGCTGGGCGTCGTGGCCCAGTACGTCATCATGCCGCTCGTCGCCCTGGGCGTGGTCACGCTCCTGGGTCTGCCGCCGCTCATCGCCGCAGGCGTGATCCTCGTGGGCTGTGCGCCCGGCGGCACCGCCTCGAACGTCGTGAGCTACCTGGCGCGCGGCGATGTGGCGCTGTCCGTCACGATGACCTCGATCTCCACGCTCCTCGCACCGCTGCTCACCCCGCTGCTCACACTGTGGCTGGCCGGCCAGTACATGCCCCTCGACGGCGGCTCGATGGCGCTGACCATCGTCAACGTGGTGCTGCTGCCGGTGCTCGGCGGCATCGTCATCCGCATGCTGCTGCCCAGGATCACCGAGGCGCTGCTGCCCGTGCTGCCGTGGCTGTCCGTGCTCGCGATCTCCGTCATCGTGGCGATCGTGGTCTCCGGCAGCGCGGAGACGATCATCTCCGCCGGGCTCCTCGTGCTCGCGGCCGTCATCCTGCACAACATCATCGGCATCGGCCTGGGCTACGGCGCCGCCGTGCTCTTCCGGCTGCCTCTGCCCTCTCGCCGCACCACCGCGGTCGAGGTCGGCATGCAGAACTCCGGGCTCGCCGCGGGTCTGGCCGCGCAGTACATGGACCCGCTGTCCGCGCTGCCGGGTGCCGTCTTCTCCGTCTGGCACAACGTCTCCGGCGCGCTGTTCGCCACCCTGTGCCGCAGCCTCGACAAGCGGAAGGCCGCCGCCGAGGCCCGGGTGGGTGCCGCCGCTCCCACCGAGTGAGCACTAACTGTCGGCCGGCGGCCCGGAATACGACAGGAACCGCTCACTCGGTGAGTGCAGGGTGGGAATCATCCGACACATGAGAAACTGAACGCTCTATGGCAGATCACTCAGCGGCAGAGGGGCCCGGCCCAGCCATTCCCACACGCTCCCTCCCCCGGCGCATCGCGGGCCACCCCCTCGCGCACCTCGTCGCGGCGTTCCTCGTGCTCGGCCTCGTGCAGGCCTTCCTCGTCAAGCCGTTCATGGTGCCCTCCGAGTCGATGGAGGAGACGCTGCAGGTGGGCGACCGCATCCTCGTGAACCGCCTCGCGTATGCGCCGCCGTGGGCGAACAGCACCCCGGAGAACGGCGACGTCGTGGTCTTCCACACGCAGGACGAGCTGTGGCCCTCCACCGCCCCGTCCCCCGAGGGCGGCTTCCTCGGAAGTGCGAAGCACCTGGTCAAGCGCGTGGCCGGGGACGGACTGGGCATCGGCCCGGGGACCGAGGACATGCTCGTCAAGCGCGTCATCGCCGTGCCCGGGCAGACAGTGGAGTGCTGTGATGCGCAAGGGCGTCTGCTCGTCGACGGCGAGCCACTCGACGAACCCTATGTCCACGACGACCTGCCCTTCGTCCCAGGCGAACTCGACTGCGCCTCGGAGCCGCGGTCACAGCGCTGCTTCCCCCCGGTGACGGTGCCGGAGGGCATGCTCCTCATGCTGGGCGATCATCGCGCACGCAGCGCGGACGGGATCTCGCAGTGCCGCGGCCTCGACGCGGAGACCTCGGCCGGCTGCGTCCGCTGGGCCCGCACCGAGGACGTGACGGGCAGGACCGTCAGCATCATCTGGCCGCTGGGGCGGTTCGGGGGCCTGGGCTCATGAGCACGGCGCCCACGTCCCGCCTCACCTCCCTCGACACCGTGCGCGGATTCGCCGTCGTCGCCATGGTCATCGCGCACACCTCCCCGTTCGTCCTCCCCGCGCCGAGGCTGGTGGAGTACGCCGAGAGCATGCTCAACGATGTCGCGGCACCGCTGTTCGCCCTCGTGATCGGCGCGACGATCGCGCTCACCGGGCCCGCGCCCGAGGCCGCCCCGCCCGAGCGCACCCGCTACCGCCTGCAGACGGCGGGCAGGGCGGCGGTGCTCATCGTCCTCAGTCTGCTGCTGAGCCTGCGGTTCTCAGGTGTGGTCATCGTCCTCGAACACCTGGGCCTCGCACTGCTGCTCGCGCTGCCCTTCCTCTGTCTGCGCACGCGCGCACTCCTGCTCTGGGCGGCGCCGCTGCTGGTCATCGGTCCGGGGATCGTCACCGCCCTCCGGCTCGCGGCCCTCTCCCACCCCGCGCTCACCGCCCCGGCGAACCCGCTCACATGGCTCCTCGACCGCCTCGTGCTGGGGAACAGCTACCAGGCGCTGGCCTTCCTGCCGCTGTACCTCGGGGGGATCGTGCTGGGACGATGCGTGCTCCGGAAGCCCCGCCGCGCGCTCGCACTGCTCATCGCCGCGGTCGTGTGGTTCGTCCCCGTGGAGCTGTGGCGTCTGCTGGACATGCCCGGCACGGGCCTCCGCGGCGGCTACGTCGAGGTGCTGCGGGAGGCGCCACTGGCTCTCGGTGCGTTCGCCTTCTTCGTCTGGGTGACGACCGCGGCCTCGGCGCGGGCGGTCCTCTCACCCTTGACCGCGCAGGGGCGGATGGCGCTGAGCGTCTATGTGCTCCACGTGCTCATCCTCATGGGCGTGTACACCGCCCGGACCGCCGCCGTCGGCACGGAGCAGGCGGCATGGTTCGCTCCGCCGCTGGGCTGGTCGATCCAGGCGGGGCTCGTGCTCGTGTGCTGGGCGTTCGCCGCCGCGTGGTGGCGCGGGCTGGGCACCGGCCCGATGGAACGGCTGACGGGCGTAGCCGCCGGACGGCATCCGGTCCGTGCGCTGTGGGCGGTGAGGCGCTGAGCCGCCGCGTGAGCGTCTCTCTTCATTCCCGTCCTGGGTTCTGCCGCCCTACCTACAAGTAACGCGGCAGAATCCAGGACGTGAGCGGATCCGGCGAACGCTCCCGTCCTCGCGCTTCAGCGTGCAGCGCCGATGCTCGCCACGAGGCCTTCGATCTCCTGCAGGCCGTAGGCGATGGGCGAGGCCACGACGGGCTGCCCCTGCCCGCCCAGCAGCAGGGCCGCCGGGCTGCGCTGCACGCCCAGGCGGCTGATCGCGGAGGCCGATCCGTACCGGCACAGCGGCAGGAGCTTCGGGAACATCCGCTCCATCTCGCGCGGCGTGGACGAGGTGGCGATCCGCACCGCGATGCCGTCCAGCTCCTCATGCCACAGGTGCGCCCGCTCCGCGACGGAATGGCAGCTGCCGCAGCTCGTGCTCAGGAAGACGAGGAGCGTGGGCCGGCCGTCGCCCAGCTGTGCCAGTGTCTGCGTGATTCCGTTGGCCCCCACGAGCTCGGCATGGGGAATGGGCTCGCCGAGGCGCACCTCTCCCGGCCGCGCCGGGTCCAGACCCAGCGCGAGCGAGAGGGGCGAGAGGGGCGGCGGCTCCCAGCCGTCGTCGGGGCCGCCTGCCGAGGCGCCGGCGCCCGAGGCGCCTCGCGGTTCCGCGGAGCCGACCGCATCCGAAGGCCCACCGGCCGCAGGTGCCCGGACGGAGTCCCTGAGCAGCCCGCGGAGCACGAACTGCTCGCGCACGAGCACGAGGACGGCGAGCAGCGACCAGCCCAGGCCGAGCCCGAGGACGGAGACCGGATCGGCGGCGAGCATCGCGCCGAGGGCGGAGGGGCCGGACCAGGCGTGGAGGAGCGCGAGGCCGGAGGCGAGCATGAGCACGCCGTTGCGGACGAGCGACCAGCCGGTGATCCTGCCGCTCGCGGCGAAGGGGCCGAAGCATCCGCAGTCGGCGTCCTCACCGCGGCGGAGCACGGCGGCGAGGAGGAGGGTGAAGGCGATGAGCGTGAGACCCGTCGCAGCGGCGGCGAGGCTGCGGAAGGGTCCGGGCATCAGCACGAGCACGGCGGCGAGGAGGAGCTCCCCGAGCGGGAGCGCCCGGGCGATCCAGCGGTGCTGGAGGAACACCGGTACCCGCAACGTCATCATCGAGGCGAGTGTGGCGCTGCTGCGGCCGAGCTTGGCAGCGCCCGAGAGCGCGAAGGTGAATGCGAGGAGCCCCGCCGAGAACGCAGAGGCGAACTCGGCAGGGCTCATCGTCATGAGAGCAGGATACCTGCGCTCAGGGCTCAGGCGCCGGCCGGGGCGTCCTGACCGGGGCAGAGCTGCAGGGTGACCGTGAGGGCCTCGAGGGCCGTGCGCAGCGGTCCGGTGATGATGCTGAGGACAGCACCGATGCCGGGGATGCCCTCGACGGCGTCCAGGAGCTGGTTGACGAGGCCGAGCTCGCCCAGGCTGGTCTCGACGACGACGAAGTTCTGCGAGACCGAGTTGGGCTGACCGGGCTCGGTGGACGGGTTGTCCGTGCCGACCAGGCCGAAGGTGACGGTGCCGCCCACGGAGACGTCCACCGCATCGCCACGGAGGGTGATGTGCTGCTGCTCGCCCTGTGCGAGGTCGCGGTTGAGCTCGATGATCGCGTCGTCGCCGTTGATGGAGACGAGTCCCAGAGCATCCGCGCCGGCGCCGCCGAGGGCGTCCTCGAGCAGGGTGATGTTGATGAGGCCGCCGCCGGTGAGGGTGAACTGCGTGCCCGCGGGGACGGTGCCCTCGGCCGCCAGGATGGTGAAGCCGCGGCTCTCGAACTCGTCGAAGCCCAGGCCGGAGAGCAGGGTCGTGGTCGTGTCGACGAGGGTGTTGGTGATCGGGGTGAGGAGCGGCTGCAGGAGGGCTCCGCCCGGCAGCGAGCCGACGATGTCGCTGAGGCCCTGGCGCAGCTGCGCCAGGTCGTAGTTGCCCGCGCAGTCGGCAGAGACGGCGACGTCGAATGCGTCGCCCGGGTCCACGGAGGCGGAGGCCATCGGCACGGACACGGCGGCGGCGAGGACCGGGACGGACCAGGCAGCGCCCTTGGCGACGCTGCGGCGGGACAGACCGGTGGTGGTGAGCTCGTCAGACATAGGTCTCCTCAATCGGCGATGGTGAGTCGTACAGCGTGTGGAGAATCTCCCCAGCTTTCTGCCAGGAGTTCTCCAACCGCCGTCGAATCTATGCTCACCTTCCGCCGCACGGGAGCTGTGCACCCAAACTCTTCGTTCATCGAGCCAAGCCTGCGCGGATTGTGCGTTATTGCGGCTCGCCGATGTCACATTCTCGATGCGCGAGACGGCTCCGCGCCCGCGCCCCGGTTCTCGCGCACCCCCGGCGCCGCCCTCATGCCCACGCGGTGCTGCGAGCTCAGCTCCCCCGCTCCTTCCGGAGCCGGCGCGGTCCCGTCCCGTAGACATCGCTCAGCGCGCGGCGCATGCTCATGGTGGTGCCGAAGCCCGAGCGCTCCGCGATCGCCTCGATGCTCAGCACATCGAAGCGGCTGTCCACGAGCAGGTTCCTGGCCGCCCGGGCCCGCTGCCGGCGGATCTCGCTCGCGACCGTCGTGCCCGCCTCGGAGAACACCGCCTGCACCTGGCGGAGCGAGGACTGCACCTGCTCGGCCACGAGCGCAGGCGTCAGCTGCCGGTCGGTGCACTGCTGGGCGATGATCGCCATCGCCCTGTCCCGCAGCACTGCCTGCGGAGACCCGGCCGCGCGGAAGCTCCCGAGGCGGTTGAGCAGTATCGCCCCTCCCATCTCCACGAGGAGCTGACCAATCGCATAGCTCTCGATGGCGGTGGGCGAGACCTCCACGGCGAGGACCGAGGCTGCGAACGACTCCGCGGACTCCTCCAACAGGGCGGCACTCGCGTGCAGCTCCGCGCGCTGCGGCAGCTCCGGCACGAAGGACTCCATGACGTCCCGGGGCAGGCCCAGCACCAGCAGCTCCCAGCTGCCCAGCAGATGCACCGGGCCCTCCGCGCCCGGCGGCACCACGAGCAGCCGCGCCTCGACGGGAGAGCCCTCGCGATATCCGGCATGGCTGATGAGGCCGCCCGACATGAATGCGAGCTCGAACATCCTGTCCGTCTGCGGGTTCGGCCGGCCCACGAGCTCCACGGCGCTCCCGCGCGCACCCATCACGCTGATCTCGCCGAAGCGGCGCTCCCGGTACACGAGGCCCGCTCTGCCCCGCTGCCGGCGCACACCCTCGGTGAGCAGGCCCAGACCGCAGCCGGAGACCTCGTCCCGCACCTCGTCTCTTCGCACCGCGGGCCGCCTCAGTCCTCGCCGAGGATGAGCTGCCAGGAGCGCGCGTACTTCCGACGCAGCCGCTCACGGGTGGCCTCGTCGAGCAGCGCCGCACGCTCCGGCGAGGTGTTGTCGATGAGGTCCGCGACCTTGACGATCCGCGCGATGTCGCTGTCCCGCAGGCGCGCGAAATAGGCCTCGAGGGCGACGCCGGGACGATGGCTCAGCCGGTCCACAGCATCGACGACGTGCTCGGGGAAGCCCGCCTCGCGCAGCGCGCCCAGCGTGGCGCCCGTGTCCTCGACCGTGTCGTGCAGCCAGGCGGCGGCCACCGCCTCCTCGCGGATGGCCTCCGGCGCGATGATCGCCGCGCGCGCCGCGACCCGGCGGGGATGGTCGATGTACTCGGCACCCGCCTTGTCCTTCTGGCCCGTGTGCGCCGTCCGGGCGAAGGCCTCGGCCCTGTGCGCCATCGTCATGGGTCTCCACCGCCTCTCCGTGCGCACCTGCCCTGCAGGACAGGTGTTTCAGCTCCCTCGGGGCAGGTGTTTCCGCTCCCTCGGGGCAGGTGTTTCCGCTCCCTCGGGGCAGGTGTTTCCGCTCCCTCGGGGCAGGCCGCTCACCTGCGATTTCCATGGTATGCGCCGATGCCCGTGCTGCGGCAAACCTATCAGCGCGCAGCAGCCGTCTGCCTGATGAGCACCCGCGGGCACCTACTGTGTGCCCGCGGGCCGGACACACGCATGACAGAACACCCTCCGCCGTCTAGGATCGCCGGGGCCCGACTCGGTTCGCCTCGGCGATCACCCTGTCACTCTGCACTCCCGCACCTGCGCGCTCCCCGCGCCCGGCCTCCCTCCTGCCCGCCTGCTCCCGAGAGGACCCGCCGTGACCGAACAGCTGCTCGCCTTCGCGCTGGCGACCGTCGTCATCCTCATCGTCCCCGGCCCGGATCTCATGCTCATGCTGAAGAACGCAGCGAAGGCCGGGCGCTCCGGTGCGCTCTGGACCGCGACCGGCATCATGGTGGGCAACACCGTCGTCGCGACGGCCGCGGCGCTGGGAGTCACGGCACTGCTGCTGAACTTCTCCGGCGTGTTCACCGCCGTGAAGATCGCCGGCGGCGTCTACCTCCTGTTCCTGGGCGTCCAGGCGTTCCGCTCGTACCTGCGGCTGCGGCGCGAGGCGAAGGCCCGTGCCGCCGAGGCCGCAGCCGGCACCGCAGCGGACGGCACCGAGCCGGCCACCAGCGCCATCGAGCTGGTCAGCGCGGTGACGCCCACCTCCTCGCGCGGGCGGAGCTTCCGCCAGGGCCTCCTGTCCAACCTGCTCAACCCCAAGCTCGCGGCGTTCTACCTCTCCCTGTTCCCCCAGTTCGAGCTCAGCCCGCTCGGGCCGGTCTCCGGTCACCTCGTCCTCGCGGGCGTGTTCGTGGCGATCGCGCTCGTCTGGTACGTCCTCCTCGTCGCCTTCCTCGCATGCCTGGGCAGCGTGTTCCAGCGGCCTGCGGTCGCGCGCCGGACCGAGGCGGTGGCGGGTGCGAGCCTCGTGGGCATCGGCGGGTTCCTGCTCGCCGGAGGGTGAGACCGGCAGGCACCCGCGGCAACGAGGTCCTGCCCGCGCGCCGACTCCGGCTGACCGATGCGCGCTCCCCAGCGGCGTCCTCTCCGCGACGGCGGGCAGCTGATCCGGGGACAGCCGATCCGGCTGCCGCGACGTTGCGGATCGACCACATGCGCACTCTGCCGCGCTGAGGCGCCGTCTGCGATCCTGGGGACATGTCGCACCCCGCTGCACGCCCCGTCCCGCTCCCCGGTAAGCGCATGCGCGCCGTCGGGATGCTGCTCTTCTGGCTGGGCGGTGCGCTGCTCCTCGCAGTGCTTGCCGTGGGCGTACTCGTCGCCGTCCTCAACTTCCGCGGGTTGGGAGAGACCGCCGATCAGGCGGTGCGCATCGACGGCTCAGCCCAGGTGCACGCCGAGGCCGGCGACACGCTGCTCTACTACTTCCCCGGGGACGAGGCGGACAGCCGCTGCGAGGTCGAGGGGCCCGATCCGCAGAGCCTCCGCACGCACCTGAGCTCCTCCTTCACTTTCGAGGGCACGCAGTACCGCTCGCAGGGCGGCTTCCATGCGGGCGCCTCGGGCACCTACACCGTGACGTGCACGTCCGCGACGGGAGCGCCCGTCCAGGACGCGCTCGTGGCCCCGCCCGTCGATGCGCAGGGGATCGTGTTCGGCGTGTTCGGCACACTTGCCGCGGTGTTCGGCGGCCTCTTCTTCGGCGCCGTCTGGCTCGTGGGGCTCATCCTCTGGATCGTCGGCCGCAGCAGGCTCAGGCGCGCAGGCGGGTGACGGGTCAGTGCGGCGTCCGCGCACACGGCGCACACACCCGGGCGCGCCGGGCAGGAGCCCTATGATGGGCCCAGCGACCGCATCTGCCGTGGTCCCGCACGGCCTGAGATGACAGACGTCCCGACCAGCGCCGCGGCCGCGCCGCCGGCCCCATTCCGCCTCGCACAAGGAGCAGCGCCATGCAGATCACCGGAGCAGTGCTGACAGAGATCGGGCGGCCCCGGCCCTACGCGAAGTCCGCGCCCCTCGAACTGCAGACCCTCGAGCTCGACGCACCCGGCCCCGACGAGGTCCTCATCCGCGTCCGCGCCGCCGGCCTCTGCCACTCCGACCTCTCCGTCGTGGACGGCAACCGCCCGCGGCCCGTCCCGATGCTCCTGGGACACGAGGCCTCGGGCATCGTCGAGGAGGTGGGCGAGAACGTCTCCGACCTCGAACCCGGCCAGCAGGTCTCGACCGTCTTCCTCCCCCGCTGCGGCGAGTGCGCCGCCTGCCTCACGGACGGCAAGCTCCCCTGCACCCCAGGCTCCGCCGTCAACAATGCGGGCACGCTGGTGGGCGGGCACATCCGGCTGCACCCGGCCTCGGACTCAGACTCAGACACGACCACCGGCTCACCTGCCCCGGGGGCTGCCACCGCCTCGGGCGCGGTCATGCACCACCACCTCGGCGTGTCCGGCTTCGCCACGCATGCCGTGCTCCACCGCAGCTCGGTGGTGCCGGTGGGCGAGGACGTGCCGCCGGAGATCGCCGCCGTCCTGGGCTGCGCCGTGCTCACCGGCGGCGGCGCGGTCATCAACGCGGGGAAGCCGGAGGACGGCGACGACGTCATGGTCGTGGGCCTCGGCGGCGTGGGCATGGCCGCGCTCATCACGGCCGTCTCCCTGGGGAAGGGCCGGGTCATCGGCGTGGATGCGAATCCTGACAAGCTGGCCCGCGCCGCGGAGCTGGGCGCGGACGCGGTCTTCACGCCGGAGGAGGTCGCAGCACAGGAGGTGAAGGCCCCCGTCGTCGTGGAGGCCGCCGGCCACCCGCGCGCCTTCGAGACCGCATTCCGGGCCACCGCGGTGGGCGGCACCACAGTCACGGTGGGCCTGCCCGCACCGGACGCCCGATCGACGATCACCCCGCTCACCCTCACCGCCGAGGCCCGCACCGTGATCGGCTCCTACCTGGGCTCCGCGGTGCCCAGCCGCGACATTCCCGTCTACGAGAGCCTGTGGCGCGAGGGCCGGCTGCCCGTCGAGGAGCTCATCTCCGAGCGCATCGGGATCGAGGACATCAACGGCGCACTGGACTCCCTGGCCGAGGGCCGCGCGGTCCGGCAGGTCATCCTCTTCGAGGACTGAGCGGGTCTCGCGCCCGCCCGGCAGCACACCGCTGAGGACCGGGAACCGGGGCCTCAGCGGCGCCGGCGGCTCCTGTGGGCCTCGCGCTCGGCCTCGGCCTCGGCGACGAGTGCGCGGATGGCGTCCATGATCTGCTCGGTGAGCTCGCGCCGCTGCCGTCCGGCGGGATGCTGGCGCGCAGGGGCCGGGATCGCCTTGCCGAAGGTGATCGAGAAGCTCTTGGGCTGCGGGAACCGGGCGTCGACGGGCATGACGTCCTCCGTGCCCACGAGACCCACCGGCACGATCGTCGCACCCGTGCGGATCGCGAGCTCAGCGGCACCGGTCTTGCCCTCGCCGATCTCACCGTTGCGGCTGCGCGTGCCCTCGGGGTAGATGCCGAACACGCCGCCGGCCCGGAGGATCTCCTCGCCCGTCTCCAGCGCCTTCACCGCCGCGGCCGTGGATCCGCGTTCCACGGGAAACGCCCCGACCGAACGCATGAAGCCGCCCACCAGCCGGTTGCCGAGGTTCTTCCCGTCGAAGTACTCGGCCTTCGCCATGAAGCTCACGCGCCGGGGCGACAGGGCCGAAAGGTAGATCGAGTCCGCGAACGAGCGGTGATTGCTCGCGATGATGACGGGACCGGTCTTCGGCACGTTCATCGCCCCCGTAATCACCGGGCGGTGCGCCGCCCTGATCGAGCCGCGGAAGACCGAACGCGCGGTGCGGTACTTGAAGGAGCTCTCCTCCTCCACGGCGAGCTCGGCAGCCGTGGGGGCCGCGGCCTCCCTGCCGCCTGCCGTCTCGGCGGCTTCCCCACCGCCGTGTTCCCCACCGGAGGTGTCCTCACCAGCGGGCGCTTCCGCCGAGGCCGCGGCGGGTTCCCCCGCCTCGCCACCGGACGCTCCAGCGGGAACCGTCCGATGCTCAGCCTCGGTGCTGTCGTCCCGGCTGGTCTCCGGCTGCGCGCCGTGCTGTGACTCGGTCTCTTCGCTCATATCGTCTTAGGCGGTCCTCACTGGGTGATCCTCACACGCGCGAGCCTGCGCGCGGGCGTCCGACATGGATCATGGTAACCACCTGAACGCTCCCTCCGCGGATTCCGCCTCTCGCGTGAGACCTGTCACGGCGCCCGCCCGGGGCTGTCCGCACGGCCCTCCCGCGCCCTAGACTCATAGCCCTCCCGTCGCCTTCCGTGAGGATCCGCCATGTCCCGTGCCCGCTCCACGCCCCTGGCGATCACGGCTCTGGCCGCCGGAGGCTTCGCGGTGGGAACCACCGAGTTCGCCTCCATGAGCCTCCTGCCGTGGATCGCCGAGGACCTCGGCATCACGAACCCGCAGGCGGGCTGGGGCGTGAGCGCCTACGCGATCGGCGTGGTGGCCGGGGCGCCCCTGCTCACCGCACTCACCTCGCGCATGGACCGCAAGCGTCTGCTGCTCCTGTGTGCGGCGATCTTCACCCTCGGCAACCTCCTCACGATGGCCGCCCTCAACCTGCCCACGCTCCTGCTCGCCCGGTTCCTCACCGGCCTGCCGCACGGCGTGACCCTCGGCATCGCCGCGGTCGTCGCCGCGAGCCTCGTCCCGCCCGCGAAGTCCGGGACCGCCATCGCCCGCACGATGCTGGGCCTCACGATCGCCAACATCGTGGGCGTGCCCGCGGCGACCTGGATGGGGACGCACTTCGGCTGGCGCTCGGCATACCTCGTCATCTCCGTCATCGGACTGATCACGATGATCGGACTCCTGTATTTTCTGCCTGCGGTGCCGTCGAAGCAGGGCGCCTCGGCACGGCTGGAGCTGAAGTCGATGGCGCGTCCGCAGATCTGGCTGCCGCTGCTCGCCGGAGCGATCGGCTTCGGCGGGGCGTTCGCGTTCTACACCTACATCACGCCCACCATGATCGAGGTCACCGGCATCTCGCCCGGCCTCCTGCCGTGGGTCCTCGTGCTCTACGGGTGCGGCATGACGGCGGGCTCGCTCATCGCCGGCCCCTGCATCGACCGCTCGATCGACCGGTCCGCGCTCATCGGCGTCTTCTCGATGGCCGTGCTCCTCACCGTCATGGCGATCTTCATGCACCTCTGGTACATTGTGCTGCCGGTGATGTTCCTCAACGCCATCGCGATGAGCCTGTTCACCACCGGCCTGCAGGCGCGCCTGCTCCGGGAGGCCGCTGAGGCCCCGAACATGTCCGCGGCCATGAACCATGCGGCGTTCAACTTCGCCAACGCGCTGGGCGCCTTCCTGGGCGGACTCGTCATCACCGCCGGCTGGGGCTACCGCGCACCCTCGGCCGCCGGCGTGCTCCTGGCGCTCGCGGGCACCGCCGTGCTGCTGGTGGCGATCGGCCTGGGCCGCGGGCGCCGCCGCTCCGTCGTCGAGGTGGGCTGAAGGGGCTGCTGCCGGCGCTGATGCACCTGGCGCTGTTGCCGCGGCTGACGCTCCTCCACGTATGTGCTGGCTGCGCCTTCTCCCGCGCGGACGCGCAGAACGCACATACGTGGGCACGGGCCTTCCCTGCAGGTTTCCTTCTGTTCAGCCCTTCTCCTCGGTCCGAATGAGGTCTACAGTCGGAGCGGGTCGGCACGGCCGCGCCCGCACACCGATGTCGTCCGCACGGAGCTCCCACTCATGAGCGATCCGCACAGCTCACCCGCCCCGCACCCACGGCCGGACCCCGGGTCCGGTGCCGACCGCGCTTCGAACCCTTCCCCTGCCGGGCTCGAGGCCGGTGCCGCCCGAGGCCTCACGGCGGCAGAGGCGCGCAAGGTCACCATCGGCGCCCTCGTCGGCACGGCGATGGAATGGTACGACTTCTTCCTCTTCAGTGCCGCCGCGGCGCTGGTCTTCAACGTCCAGTACTTCACGAACGAGAATGCGGCGGCTGCCGCGATGGCCTCGTTCGCGACGTTCGGCGTGGGGCTCGTCGCGCGGCCGCTGGGCGGCATGTTCTTCGGCCGCATGGGCGACCGGATCGGCCGCAGGCGGACCCTCATGGTGACCATCGTTGGCATCGGGATCGTCACCGGGCTCATCGGCATGCTGCCCACGTATGCGGCGATCGGCATCGCCGCGCCCGTCCTGCTCGTGCTGCTCCGCGTGGTGCAGGGGCTGTTCGTGGGCGGCGAGTGGGCCGGGGCGATGACCATCGTCGTGGAGAACGCCCCGCTCGAGCACCGCGCCCGCTACGCCGCGATCCCGCAGATCGGCTCGCCCATCGGCACCATCCTCTCCTCCGGCGGGTTCTTCCTCGCCGCCCTCTTCTTCTCGCAGGACAGCTTCGACTCCTTCGGCTGGCGCATCCCCTTCCTCGCGGCCGTCCCCATGCTCCTGCTGGCGATCTGGATCCGGAGCCGGCTCGACGAGTCGCCCGTCTTCCAGGAGCTCATGGAGTCCGATGAGATCGTCAAGGCCCCCGTCTCGACGACCCTGCGCGAGTCCTGGAAGCACATCATCGTCGGCATGGCCGCTGCCCTCCTGGGCGTGGGCGCCTTCTACCTCGTGACGACGTTCGTGGTCTGGTACGGCGTCAACGTGCTGGGCCACTCCGATCAGGTGATGCTGCTCGGCACCCTCTTCGCCGCTGCGGTGGAGATCCCGGTGCTCATCATCGGCGGCAGGCTGGGAGGCCGCTTCGGGGCCAGCCGGGTGGTGCTGTGGGGCGGCGTCGCCTCGGCCGTCCTCGCCTTCCCGGCCTTCCTGCTCATCGACAGCGGCAGCGCCGTGCTCGTCATCGCAGGCATGACGGTCGCAGTCTCAGCGCTGTCCTTCCCCTATGCCGCCTCCGGGACGGTGCTCACCGGCCTCTTCCCCGCCAGCACGCGGTTCACCGGCGTGGCCTTCGCGCAGAACACCGCCGGGATGCTCAGCGGCTTCGTCCCGCTGCTGACCACTGCGATGGTGGCGGCCGCGGGCAGCCACTGGTGGCCGGCGGCGACCCTCCTCGTCGCGGTCTCGGCCTTCACAGCGGTCGCAGGGATCCTCGCGCCGCGGATGAGCCAGGACCTGCCCGGCTTCCGGCACTGATGCGGCAGGCGGCGCTCTTCTGCTGCGGCTGATGCGCCTGCGCTCGCTTGCGGAGGCCGACGCACCTGCGCTGGCTGGCGCTCCTCCACGTATGTGCTGGCTGCGCCTTCCCCCGCGCGGACGCGCACTCAGCACATACGTGAGCGCGGACCTTCCTGGAAGGTATGTGCGAACTGCGCCTCGACCCGTCAAGATGCGCAGAATACACATACGTGGAGCGGCAGACGCGCAGAGAGGGCAGCACATACGCGAAGCAGCGCAGCGAGCAGATGCGCAGAATACACATACGTGGAGCGGCAGACGCGCAGAGACCTCAGAGACCAGCAGCGTCCGTCCCGGTGCGCAGACCGCCCCTCCCCCGTGTCCGCACCGCGTGATAGGTGTGGGATATGAGCGCAGTCACACCCGCAGACACGAGCACCGGGGCTCGCCGGTCGGCCGGCCATCTCATCGTCCGCCAGCTCGAGGCACAGGGGGTGGAGCGGGTCTACTGCGTGCCGGGTGAGTCCTACCTGGACGTGCTCGACGGCCTCCACGACTCCCCCGTCCGCACCGTCGTGTGCCGGCAGGAGGGAGGTGCGGGCTGGATGGCGCTGGCCGAGGCCCGCCTCACCGGCCGGCCCGGCGTCGCCATGGTCACCCGCGGGCCGGGGGCGGCGAACGCGATGATCGCGGTGCACACCGCCTATCAGGACAGGACGCCGCTCGTCCTGTTCTCCGGGCTCATCCCCACGGAGCAGCGCGGCCGCGAGGCGTTCCAGGAGTTCGACATCGCGGCGTGGTTCGGCTCCACCGCCAAGAAGGTGCTCATCGTCGACGACCCGGACTCGGCCGCGCGGATCGTCGCAGACGCCTTCCACACCGCGGCCTCGGGCAGGCCCGGCCCCGTCGTCGTGGGCCTGCCGGAGGAGCGCCTGCTCGAGCTCACGGCCTCTCCCGTGGCACCGCCTCGGCCGGTGGCGGCACCGGCTCCCTCACCTGCCGACATCGCCGAGGTCGAGGCCGCCATCGCCGCCGCCTCCCGTCCCGTCGTCGTGGTGGGAGGCGAGGGCTGGACGCCCGAGGCCGGTGCGGCGCTGGCCGCCTGGGCACGGTCGCACGGCGCGGGCATCGTCGCGGACTTCCGCGCCCATGACATCGTGGACCATCGCAGCGAGACCTTCCTCGGCCCGCTGGGGTATTCGAGCTTCGCCGGCACCCGCGAGGCCTTCGACGCCGCCGATCTGCAGCTCTACCTGGGCGGCGTGCGCTCGGACGTCATGAGCGCCTCGTACACGATCGGCACCGCGCCCGCGCGCACCGTGGTGGTGGGCCCGGACCCGGATGCGCACGGGCACTTCGGGCCGCTGGACGCACTCATCACGGCGGACGTGAACGACTTCGTCGCAGCGCTGGCGGTGGGGCTGGAGCAGGGTTCCAGTGCTGAAGCGTCTGTGCCCGCGAGCACGGGTGGATCCGCAGAGGCAGGTACGACGGCGAGTTCAGCTGGGTCCGCGGGTGCGGCGGGCTCGGCCGGACCCGCAGCAGGTTCCGTACCTGAGGCGGTGTCAGCCGGGTCCCCGGGCTCCGCCTCGGACGCGTGGTTCGCCCCCTTCCGCGCCCGCTACGAGGAATGGCGGACCACGGTGACGGGCGGCGAGCGCAGCCCGGAGTTCCTCGACCGCGACCGCGCCTACCGGGAGGCCGCGGACGTGCTGCCGGAGGAGTTCGTCCTCGCCTACGGGGCGGGCAACTACTCCGCATGGGCGCTGCGGTACTGGCCGCTCACGGCCGGCTGCCGGGTGCTGGCGCCCAAGAACGGCGCAATGGGCATGGGCACGCCCGCCGCGGTCGCCGCCGCACTGGCACGGCCCGAGGTCCCGGTCATCGCACTGGCCGGCGACGGCTGCTTCATGATGAACGGGCAGGAGTTCGCCACCGCGGTGCACGAGGGCGCGAACATCACGGTGATCGTCGACGACAATTCCGTCTACGGCACCATCGTGGGCCACCAGGAGCGGGAGTATCCGGGCAGGCCGTCCGGAACGAGCATGACGAACCCGGACTTCGCCGCCTGGGCCGAGGCCTGCGGCGGCCGAGGCTTCTCCGTGGCGACCGCGGAGGACTTCGCACCGGCTCTGACAGAGGCCCTCGCACACCCGGGACCGGCTCTGCTGCACATTCGGACGGACCCGGACGTGCGGCTACCGCGGGTGTGAGGCATATCCGCTCGCCCAGTGCCCGCATACTCCGTTTCGCACCACGCCACGGCCGGGTGTCAAAGGGAATATCCGGGCCCGAACTGCGCGCCGCGCACGCTTCGCGGACCGCTCCCCTGTGACCGCAGCCACGCCCATGAGAGAGTGAGCGCATGATGCTCGATCTCATCCTCGACAACGCTCGCATCCGCACCTTCGACGAGGACAGGCCCGCAGCCCGCACGATGGGCGTGTGGAACGGCCGGATCGTGGGCTTCGACGAGGACGTCCGCGGCCTCAACGCGAAGCGCCGCCTCAATCTGGGCGATGCCGCGGTGCTGCCCGGCTTCAACGATGTGCACTGCCACACCGCCTGGTACGGGCTCACCCTCGCGAGCGTCGACTGCACAGCGCTGCCGGGCGGCCTGCCGGAGGTGTACGCGAAGCTCGAGGCGGCCTCGGCGGCGGTGCCCTCCGGGGAGTGGATCAACGCGACGGGCTACGGCCACCGGGACTACGGCGGCGAATACCCGGACCTCGCCGTCCTCGACCGCATCACGGGTGACCGTCCGCTCTTCCTGCGCCAGCAGTCCGGGCACGCGGCGATCGTCAACACCGCGGCGATGCGCCTGGCCGGCATCCTCGAGCCGGGCTTCCAGGACCCGCCGGGCGGGCACGTGGTCCGCGACCAGGACGGACGCCCCACCGGCCTCGTCGAGGAGACCGCCCAGGCCCTCGTGCAGGACCTCATCCGGCCGTACTCGCTCGAGACGCTCGTGGGCGCCCTCGACCTCGCGACCGCCCAGTACGCGCGGGAGGGGATCACGAGCTTCGGCGAATGCGGTGTCTTCGCCGGCTGGATCGGCCACTCCCCCATCGAAGTCCACGCCTACCAGCTCGCACGCGAGCAGGGGCTGCTCCGCGCCCGCGCACAGCTCATGCCGATGGCCGACGGGCTCCACGCGATCACGGCGCACAGCACGGACGGCTACGGGATCGGGCTGGACACGGGTGTGCGGACGGGGTTCGGCGACGAGCGGCTGAGCTTCGGACCCGTGAAGATCTTCATGGACGGGGCCATGAGCGGGGAGACCGCGGCGATGCGGGAGAACTACGCGGGCACCGACACCGCCGGCTACCTCCAGGACGATCCCGAGGTGCTCCGCCGGCTCACGCTCGAGGCCTATCGCTCGGGCTGGTCGGTGGCGGTGCACGCGATCGGCGATCTGGCCGTCGACCATGCCGTCGCCAACATCGTCGAGGCGATCGACACCTATGGTCAGCGCACACTGCCCAACCGCATCGAACACGCCGCGATGGTCCACGACGAGCATCTGCCCACCCTTGCGAGGTACGGCATCGCGGTGACGCCGCAGGCCGCATTCGCCCGCGACATCGGCGACGGGATGAACCGCTCCCTGGGCGAGGATCGCCGGCGGCTGCTCTACCGCGGGCGATCGTTCGTCGATGCCGGCATCATGCTGCCCGGCTCCTCGGACCGCCCGTGCGCGGACGGCACGGCGCTGCGCGGCATCCAGGCGTTCGTGGACCGCGCGACCGGGGGCGGGGATGTCATGGGCTCGGCAGCGGAGTGCCTGACGGCGGAGCAGGCGGTCGCCGCGTACACGAAGACCGCCGCCGAGGCCTCGGGCCACTCCTCCTTCAAGGGCACCCTCACGGCCGGGAAGGTCGCGGACCTGGTCGTCCTCGCCGATGATCCCGTCACCGCCGATCCCGCGCGCATCGGCGACATCGACGTGCTGGCGACCGCCGTGGGCGGGGAGTTCACGCACTGGGCCCTGTGACCTCGCAGGGAGTTGGGGAGGGCGCCTCGTCTTCGGCTCAGTTCGAGGCGGCGGCTCCTGCGGCGGCGCTGGCGGCCACCGCCGCGCCGATCGCCGCCTGCACCCCCGCGATCGCGGAGGCGACGGCCTTCCCGCCGGCAGCCGCCTCGGCGGGAAGCGCCTCCGCGATCTCCGCGATCCGCTTCTTCACCTGCCCGCGCCGCAGCCCGGCCGTCTCGATCTCGTCCCGGAGCACGCGCGGTGCCGCACCGAGGCTGTCGAGGATGCTGAGGATGAGGGCGTCGCCGGGAGCCGTTCCAGAGCCGCCTGCTCCGGCGCCGCCCGCGCCTCCGATGCCCGCACCGCTGGTGTCAGCACCACCGGGGCCCTGGCCTCCGCGGTCCGGATCTCCCCCGCCTCTCAGCGCGGCGAGCAGCCGGGCACGGGTGTCCGCCTCCGGCTGCGGGTTCAGGGTGGGGTGCTTCTCGGGCACGAGGCCGAGCATGCGCTTCTCCACGACGTCCACGATCCCCTGCCGCACCAGGCCCTCGACGATCGCCTGCCGCGGATTGAACCACGAGGCCGTCACGAGCGTGCTCACCGGTGTCGGCTTGCGCCCGGACAGCGCCTCGAGCCCGAATGCCAGCGGAGGCGCCTGGGCGCGCAGGGCCTCTCCCGCCGAGGCGCTGCCCGCCTCCGCCGCGAGGCTCACCTTCGCACTCCCCTGCCCCCACCGGCCGGGCTCCACGTCCACGCATCCGGCCAGCGTGAGGTCCGCCAGCAGCCCCGCCGCCAGCCCGTAGTCGCGGTAGGAGACCCACGGCTCGGTGCCGCCCTCGTCCGTCGTGAGGAGCAGGAACAGGTCTTCGCAGATGAGCATCGCGGTTCACATCCTCCCGGCAGCGACCGACGCCGGTCGCGCCGGTCACTCGACAGCCTCTCATGTGAGGCGGCCGGACGGCACCCCTGCCGCACACTGCGGCAGGGGTGCGACCGCTTCGCGTGGGAGGAGGCAGCCGGCGCAGGTATGGGCCTCGCGGCGGCAGGGTACGACCGATTCGCACCGGAGGAGGCTGCCCGTGCCGCTCCTCCCGCCCTCAGCCGCGGTGCCGGGCCCCATCCCCCTCCGCTGCGCCCCCGCGCACCAGCAGCCCCGCGAGCAGGGGGAAGACGAGCACTGTGAGGGCTCCGCCCGTGACCATGACGGAGGCGGTGACCGTGCTGATGAGGTCCGAGGACGCAGCGATCTGGGTGACCGCCACGATGATGGGCAGGCCCGTCGCGGAATAGAGGCCCAGCGCCGCCTGCTCGCGCACGTCCGTGAGCCCCGAGTGCGTGTGCGTGAACCTCTCCCGGCAGAACACCACGAGCCCGCGCACCACGGCGATGACCGCCACGAAGCCCAGGAGCATGGGCCACTCGCTCAGCACCGCGCCCAGGTCGATGCCCATCCCGCTCGTGACGAAGAAGACGGGGATGAGGAGGCTGAAGCCCACGACCTCCACCTTGTGTGCGATCTCCGCACCGTGGTCCGGGGCGAGCGCGCCGAAGAGCACGTTGAGCAGGAGGCCTGCGGCGAAGGCGCCCAGGGCGACGTCCAGGTCGAGGACCGCGGTGAGCAGCATGAGGGTGACGAGGACGAAGACCGTCAGGCGCAGGGTCGTCTGCATCGTCGTGTTCGAGGCGCCCACCACCGCACGGCCCAGGAGCGGGACGCGCCGGAGGAAGCGCGCGGGCATCGCCACCGTCACCACGGCGGCAGCGGCGAAGACGATGAGGACGAGCGCCGCCTGCCAGGTGCCGCGGCTGGACAGCAGCAGCGACATCGCGACGATGGGCAGCAGCTCACCCCAGGCGCCGTGGATCATGGTCGCCCGTCCCAGCGGCGAGCCCATCGCACCGGAGTCCTTGAGGATGGGCAGGAGCGTGCCCAGCGCCGTGGAGGTCGATGCGATGCCCAGCACGATCGCCACCCGCACCTCGCCCTGGGTGAGCAGGAGGCCCGCGGCCGTACCGAGCAGCGCGCAGATCACCCAGGTGAGCGCCGCGTGCCTCCCCTGCCGTCCGCGCATGTCCGCGGTGCTGACCTCGAAGCCGGCGAGGAGGAACAGGAAGCCCATGCCCAGCTCGCGCAGGAAGGCCACGGCCTCGGTCTGCTCCGCGAGCCCCAGCGCGTGCGGGCCCACGAGCACCCCGAAGGCGAGCAGCCACACCACATCCGGCACATGCCGGCGGACGATGAGGGCGCAGACGGGCGCGGCGGAGGCCGCGAGGACGATCCACCACACGGAGAGCAGGTTGTCGATGAGGAGGTGGCCTTCGTCCATGGGAAGAAGGCTACCGCCCGGTCCGGCCCGGCTCAGCCGGGCCGGACGCCTCAGACCTCCGTCAGCACACGCTCGTACACGTCGAGGCCGGCGTTGAGCTCCTCGGCGGTGATGTTGAGCGGCGGCACGATGTGGAGGCGGTTGAAGTTGACGAACGGGAGGATGCCGCCGGCCTTGAGCCTGCCCACCACCTCGTTCATCTCCGGGGAGGCGCCGCCGTAGGGTGCCAGCTCTTCGCGGGTCTCCTTGTCCTTCACCAGGTCGATCGCCCAGAACATGCCGGTGCCGCGCACCTCGCCCACGATCGACGACTTCTCCGCGATGGCGCACAGACGCGGCCCCACGACCTCCTCGCCCAGCTTCGCGGCGTTCTCCACCATGCCCTCGTCCTCCATCGCGCTGATGGTCGCGACCGCCGAGGCGCAGGCCAGCGGGTGCCCCGAGTACGTGAGCCCGCCGGGGTAGGCGACGTCCGCGAAGGAGTCGTAGATCGCATCGCTGATCGCCACGCCGCCCAGCGGGATGTAGCCGGAGTTCACGCCCTTGGCGAAGGTCACGAGGTCGGGGACCACATCGAAGTGCTGGAAGGAGAACCACCGGCCGGACCGACCGAACCCGGCCATGACCTCGTCCGCGATGTAGACGATGCCGAACTCGTCGGCGAGCGCCCGCACACCCTGCATGTACTCCTTGGGCGGGATCATGATGCCCGCGGTGCCGGGGATCGACTCGAGGATGATCGCGGCGATGGTCTCCGGCCCCTCGAGCTCGATGGTGCGGCGGAGGTGCTTCAGGGCGCGCTCGGTCTCCTCGGCCTCGGTGGTCGCGTCGAACTCCGAGCGGTAGAGGAACGGACCGAAGAAGTGGACCACTCCGGCATCGCCGAAGTCGTTGCGGAAGCGGCGCGGATCGCCGGTGATGTTGATCGCCTGCTCGGTGCCGCCGTGGTAGCTGCGGTAGCGGGAGAGGACCTTGCGCCGCCCGGTGTGCAGGCGCGCCATGCGGACGGCGTGCTCGACCGCATCGGCGCCGCCGTTGGTGAAGAAGATGTGGTTGAGGCTCTCCGGCAGGCGCTCGGAGATGAGGCGGGCGGCCTCGGAGCGCTGGTCGTTGGCGTGCGCCGGGTTGATGGTGCACAGCACATCGGCCTGGTCCTTGATGGCCTGGACCACCTTGGGGTGCTGGTGGCCGATGTTCGTATTCACGAGCTGCGAGGAGAAGTCGAGGAAGGGACGTCCCTCGCCGTCGTAGACGTACGAGCCCTCGGCACGGGAGACCACCATGGGCGTGATCTGCTTCTGCGCCGACCACGAGTGGAACACGTGCGCACGGTCCAGGTCGTAGGCGCGCTGCGACTCCGCGCGCAGCTGCTCGAGCTCTTCCTCGTTGAATTCCAGCACTGCGATTTCCTTTCTGGTCTGCGGCATGGTGCACTGCGACGGATGCCCTGACGGGACTCCGGCGCGCTGTCGCCTGCGCACAGGGGTTCTGGGATGGCCCCAGGATAGGCCCGCCCCTGAGGCGAAAGCACATCTCCGACACGATCCGGGACGGCCCGGGATTCCGCGAGGTGCGCTCTCTGCCGGCGGGGCGGGCGGATAGGCTCGGAGGATGGCCCCGACGCAGCAGTACCGGACGCTCCTGGAACCCGCGGAGGCGGAGATCGAGATCAAGCACTCCCGCTTCCTCGGCCTCATCGCCCCGGTCGCCGCCGAGGAGGAGGCGCGGGCGCTCATCGCCGAGCGGCGCTCGGCCCACCCCAAGGCCCGTCATCACTGCACGGCCTTCGTCCTCGGTCCGGATGCGCGCACGCGCCGCTTCAGCGACGACGGCGAACCGGCCGGCACGGCGGGCGCTCCCATCCTCGATGTGCTCACGGGCCGGGAGCTCACGTATGCCCTGTGCGTCGTGACGCGGTATTTCGGCGGCACCCTGCTGGGCGCGGGCGGGCTGGTGCGCGCGTACGGCGAGGCGGCCTCGGCGGCGGCGAATGCGGCCCGGACGGTGACGTTCGCCGAACGCACACCTCTGCGCATGACGGTCGACTACGCGCTGGCCGCCGCCCTCGAGCGCGCGGCGCGGGCGGCCGGCTGGGGCGCCGAGGCCGAGTACGGGGCAGAGGTGGACCTCACCCTCCTCGTGCCCTCGGACGAGTTGGATGCGGGCCTGCGCACCGTCGCGGATGTGAGCGCGGGCAGCGCCGGGGCCACCGCCGGCGAGAGCGTATGGGTGCCGACCTGAGCCGTGCCGGGCCCCGCCCCTCAGTCGAGGTTGGCGATCCTCGCGACGGTGGCGTTCGTGATCATGACGAGGTCCGTGGGGCGCAGCTCGATCTCGAGGCCGCGGCGGCCGGCGGAGACGAAGACGGTGGAGTGCTCGAGCGCGGACTCGTCGATGCAGAGGGGAAGCGAGGCCCGCTGGCCCACGGGGCTGATGCCGCCGGTGACGTAGCCGGTGCGGCGCTCGGCCTCGGCGATGCCCGCGAGCACCGCCTTCTTGCCGCCCGCAGCCGAGGCGAGGGCCTTGAGGTCCAGCTGCCCCGAGACGGGCACGAGCGCATTGACCGGAGCTGAGTCGACGAGGATGTGAAGGGTCTTGAGGACACGCGGCGGTTCGATGCCCAGCTTCTCACAGGCTTCACTGCCGTACCGGCGGGCAGCGGGATCGTGCTCGAACTCGTGCACGGAGAATTCTACGCCTGCGAGGCTGAGCACCCGGATTGCCGGAGTGGCTGCAGCGACCTTGGTTTGACGGGACATGATGCCGACACGATACGAGATTCCCCGACGACGCGCGAAATCTGCGACCCGGCCCGTCACGGACGCAGGCATGCCCCGGGGCCGCGCGCACCCGGGCGCTCCCGCCCTCACCAGCACTCAAGGGCTCCTGTGCTCTCACCGGCCACGCGCGGTGAGCTCCCTCACGCAGAGGTGCGGCTCGTGTGCGCGCCCGGCGATGCGCACGCGGCCGCGCGCCGGCGCAGACGGAAGGCGAGCCGCATCGTCGGCACCGCCTCACCCCCAGCCGAGCTCGTGGAGCCGATCCTCCTCGATCCCGTAGTGATGGGCGATCTCGTGGACGATGGTCACGAGGATCTCCTCCCGCAGGTGCTCGCGATCCTCGGCGTAGGCGATGAGCGGGTGCTTGAAGAGCGTGATCGTGTCGGGCGGGACGAAGCTGAAGGCACCGGAATCGCGCTCTGTGAGCGGCACGCCGTCGTAGATGCCCAGCAGCTCCGGGGTCTCCGGCGGCGGATCGTCCTGCACGAAGAAGGCGACGTTGTCCGCGTATTCGAGCACGCCGGCGGGCACGTCCTCCAGGGCCTCGTCCACGAGGAGGTCGAACTCCGCGTCGCTGATCTCACCGTGCTCCATGCCATGAAGTCTACTGAGGAGCCGGAGGCCGGTGAGGAGGATCACGCGGGGAGGCTTTGCGTTCCGCAGAACCGCTGGGCTAAGCTTACGGAGGTCGAAAGCCGTCCCGGCGGCGGACTGCTGGGCCCCCATCGTCTAGTGGCCTAGGACACCGCCCTTTCACGGCGGCGACACGGGTTCGAATCCCGTTGGGGGTGCGTGTACGATGGGTGCTCGCACTCGTCAGGCACAACAGAATATGGCCCTGTGGCGCAGTTGGTTAGCGCGCCGCCCTGTCACGGCGGAGGTCGCGGGTTCGAGTCCCGTCAGGGTCGCGGAGCATGGAAGGTCTTCCTCGGAAGCCCTTCCGCCCCTCACGGGGAGGCTCACGCGCTGGAGAGAGTCCAGCACAAATGAATATGGCTCTGTAGCTCAGTTGGTAGAGCGTTCGACTGAAAATCGAAAGGTCACCGGATCGACGCCGGTCGGAGCCACGCACAGATTCCCCCGGGATGCCGGGGGTTTCTCGTGTCGCACGGAAGATCCTGGCATCCCGTCCGTGCAGCGAACCACAACACTGTGGCGCAGTTGGTTAGCGCGCCGCCCTGTCACGGCGGAGGTCGCGGGTTCGAGTCCCGTCAGGGTCGCAGCGGAGATGCCGCATCGAGAGGCGCCCCGTTCTTCCGCGGAAGAACGGGGCGCCTCGTGCATTCACGTCTCGTTCCGGTCACGGCATCGGCACACTTCCGTCATCCTTGAGAACACAATGACCAGAGGCACGACAGCCTCCCCCGGTCGATCTATCCTCGAAGCACAGCGGACCACCTCCACCGGGACGCAGCTCCAGCCCGGCCGAGCGCCGCACCGGCACGGTCCGCCGTCGCGGAAGGGCAGAGCGATGGGAACCCTCAGCAGACTTGCACTCACCACCACAGCGGCCCTCGCACTCGTGGTGTCCGGCTTCGGCACGGTCCACGCGGCACCGGACTCCGCAGATCAGGTCCCGGCGCAGGTCGCCGCTCCGACGGACGAGTCCGAGGAGACCACTCCGCCGGAGGGGGATCCCGCCCCGGAACCGGATCCCGGCACGCCCCCGGCCGAGGACGGCACGGGAGACGAGCAGACGCCCGGCGAGGAGACCTCGGCCCCGGAATCGCCCTCGGACGAGCCGTCGTCGGAGGAACCCACCGAGGAGGCGCACGACCCCGTCGTCAGCCTTGCGACGACAGAGATCACGGTCGAGGATCTCAGCGCCCACGGACTCACCTACAGCGGCTCCGGCTTCGAGCCGCACGCGAGCCTCGTCGCCACGGCCGCCTACCGGGACTCCGGCACCCTCTACCTGGAGGAGATCACCGCGGACGCGAACGGCGAGATCTCGGGGATCGTCCTCCCCGAAGGCGTCGAGCCCGTCCCCGGCGAGGCGGTGCTCTCGATCCTCGAGAGCGGCGAGGGCCCCAGCGTCCTCGCCGAGGCGCCCTTCACCATCGTGGACGAGGAACCTCCGGACGAGCCGGTCGTGAGCCTCGCGAAATCGGAGGTCACCGCGACCGAGCTCGCCTCCGAGGGGCTTGCATTCAGCGGTTCCGGCTTCGAGCCGGACACCGGTGTCGTGGCGCTGGCCGCCTATGCCGATTCGCAGGCCCACATCTACCTCGAAGAGCTGACCACTGATTCCGAGGGGCGGCTCTCCGGTGTCATCGACCCGCCCTACGGCGAGATGGCTCCGGGCACGGCGGTGCTCTCGATCCTCGAGAGCGGTGAGGGTCCCAGCGTCCTCGCCGAGGCCCGCTTCACGATCGTCGATGACGGCACGACCCCCGACCCGGGCCTCGAACCCGCCCTCACGGTGTCGCCCGAGTCGATCTCCGCCCAGGCCTTCACGGATGCGGAGAACGGGGGCGTGACCCTCACCGTCACCGCCTGCCGCCCCGGGGACGAGGCGCACTTCCTGGTCACCCCGGACGATGAGGAGATCGTCGCATTCGAGGACGTGCAGACGCTCGACGCCGAGGGCAGCGCCTCCGTTCGGGTCTACGGTCTCGACGCCGACCGCCCCGAGGCGTACGTGGGCTCCTATGACGTCACCGTCACCTGCACCGGTCTCGCCTCCGTCGACGGCAGCTTCACCGTGACCGGCACAGGCGGTGGGAGCGGCGGCTCCGACGGCGGCACCTCCATCCCCCGGACGGGCACGGAGCTCACCGGGCTCGTGATCGGTGCGGGCCTGCTGGTCGTCGGCGGTGCGACCCTCCTGCTCACCGCCCGTCGCCAGCAGGTGAAGAGCTCCGGCACCCGCTGAGCCGCAGGCGACCGCTCCGGCCGGCGGTCGTCCTGCATTCACTGAGGCGCCCGCCTGATCGCACGGTCAGGCGGGCGCCTCGGTGCGGACCCGGCTCACCGGCAGGAGCGGGCGACCAGCCGAGCGGCACTGGCGGAGACCGCGCGCTCCTGCTAGCATCCGGCAGGGCCGGGAGGATCCGCCTCCCGCCGCAGTCGGAAGCGAGGTGAGTGAGCCGTGAACAGTGACAGTTCCAGTCGCAAGCCGGACACCACCGTCGCGTCCATGAACCCGGCCTGAGCGGCACCCCTCGGTCCCAGCAGCGCTCAGCTTCCCGCACGGGCGGCCCGCTCTCCCCTCTGCCCCACGTCACTCCATGTCACGGGGCCGCGGACTGCGGGCAGGCGTTCGAGCCTCCCCCGGCTCGTCTCCGCGCACACGCACGCTGCGGGCTCCCATTCCGCTGAGCAGCACCCGGTTCCCGGTGACCGCCCGAACTCAGGTCAGTCTCCTGTGGACAGCGCCCGCGCCCACGGAACGCACGGGCCGCAGCGGGCACCCGCTCACCACCTCGACGGAGAAGCGTCCGGCATCCCGCCCACGGCCCCCGGGGCCGCCCACGGGTGCACCGCCGAGCAGCTGTGACTGCGCACCGCCGTGCACCTCGAAACCGCGCCGAGGCCGCTCACCGAGCACCGGCCTCGGCGGGAGAAGAGGAAGCCATGACCGTCGAGAACATCCCCAGCGTCGAGGAGACCGCCTCGGACCTCATCCGCACCATCGACGACGGCGATCTCGCCTCGCTCGCGAGCACCGTCGCCGCCCTGCCCACCGGCCGGATCGTCGAGCTCGCCGGGCGTCTGAGCGAACGCGAGCTCGCCCTCATGTTCCGCCCGCTGACCAAGGACCGGGCGCTCGAGGTGTTCGAGGCCCTCTCCCCCGCCCTGCAGAGCGATCTGGTGGACGGACTGCAGGATTCGCAGGTGGCCGCGCTGTTCGCCGAGCTCGACCCGGACGACCGGGCCTGGCTCTTCGACGAGCTGCCGGCCTCGGTCGCCTCGCGCCTGCTGCGGGGCCTGCCGCCGCGCGACCGCCAGCTCACCGCCGAGGTGCTGGGCTACCCCCAGGGCTCCGTGGGCCGCCGCATGAGCCCCGAGTACGTGTCCGTCCGCCCGGACCGGACCGCGGACTGCGCGCTGCGGCGGGTCCGGGAGAAGGGGCGGGAAGCTGAGACCGTCTACACCCTGCCCGTGGTCGACGACCATCGGAGGCTCGTGGGGGTCATCAGCCTGCGCGATCTGTTCGAGGCCGAGCCCGGCACCGTCGTCGCGGACCTCATGCAGGAGCCGCATGCGGCGCAGGCCGCCTCGGACGCCGAGGAGGCCGCCCGCCGGTGCACGGAGCTCGGGCTTCTCGCGCTCCCGATCGTGGACAGCGAATCGCGCTTGGTGGGCATCCTCACGGTGGACGATGCAGTGCGCATCCTCCGCGACGCGGAGAAGGAGGACTCCGCGCGTCAGGGCGGCGTGGAGCCGCTGAGCCGCCCGTACCTCTCCACCCCGGCACTCAGCCTCATGCGCTCGCGGGTGGTGTGGCTGCTGGTCCTCGCGGTGGGCGCGACGCTCACGGTACGGGTGCTCTCCGCCTTCGAGGCCACGCTGGAGCAGGTGACGGTGCTCGCGCTGTTCGTGCCCCTGCTCATCGGCACCGGCGGGAACACCGGAAACCAGGCCGCGACCACGGTGACGCGGGCGATCGCGGTGAACGAGGTGCGCCCGCGCGATGCCCTCAGGGTCCTCGCCCGGGAGGCGAGGGTCGGCGGGAGCCTGGGAATCCTGCTGGGGACCCTCGGCTTCACGATCACGGCGGTCGTGTTCGATCCGCAGATCGGTGCGGTCATCGGCCTCACCCTGCTGGCCGTCTGCACCGCCGCCGCGACCGTGGGCGGGCTCATGCCGCTGGCGGCCCGGGCGATCGGCGCCGACCCTGCGGTCTTCTCCAACCCGTTCATCAGCACCTTCGTCGATGCCGCCGGCCTGGTCATCTACTTCGCCATCGCCCGGGCGGTGCTGGGGATCTGAAGAGCCTCAGTTCGAGCGGGCGAGCAGCCTCAGTGCCTCGAGCTGGTGGATGTACTTCGCGAAGATCTCCCCCGCCTCGTCGTCCGCGTCCGCGGCCAGCGCTGCGATGCAGTCGGCGACGAGCTTCCGCATGGTCCCGTGCCAGTGCAGCTCCGAGACCCCGCCCAGGTCGAGCTCGAGAACCGCATTCACGTCGAAGCCGTCGAGCCATTCGCTGAACTCGCCCACCACCGCCGAGGCCCCGGACGGCAGCGCCTTCTCCGCGAGCATGTCGCGCGCCCAGTCCACCCTCGCCGAGCTCTTCACGAGGTCGGCGCGGACCCGGACGCGCAGGCTGCCGTCCTCGCGCTCGTCCTCGAGGACGGCGTCATCGTCCTCGTCGAAGGCCAGCCACCACTGGAAGGGCACCGTCCACGCCGAGACCTGGGAGAACACGCGGTCGCCGCGCTCCTCCCGCAGCCAGGACATGCGGTTGATCGCGGCCTCGCGGCGCACTCCGCGCGGGACGAGCGGATCCAGCAGCGCAGCCGGGACGTTCTCCTCCAGCTCCTGCAGCGCACCCCAGGAGAGCACCTCCTGCTGCACCGGCCAGGCACGGTCGATCCCGTCCGTCGTCTCCGAACCGGGCAGATAGACGCGCGTGGCCGGAGTCGGCTGCGGCACCGGGGAGGGAGGCAGCACCAGAAGCCGCCGGTCGGCATCCTGGTGGAGGCCGTCCCGCACGGTGTCGTCATTGGGGGACACCGGATCGGCCTCCCACGCCGGATGCGCGAACACCGGTTCGAACACGCGCAGGTAGACCTCGTAGGGACGTGAGAATGACATGGCCACCACTGTATCGGCACGTTCCCGCCGGACTCCGCCTCCATGCCGCATCGCACCCTCCGCGTGTCCCCACCTGTGCGTCCGCGCACGCAGGTCCGTGCGCCGGGGGCAGAATGGCCCCCCAGGACGTTCCCGGGTAGAATCCCCCAGAGTACGTTTACAGTCGGACCAGGGACCTCATCCCACCCTGGATGAGCAACGGAGGGGGTCAGGCCAGTGGGTCGCGGTCGTGCGAAGGCGAAGCAGATCAAGGTCGCTCGGAAGCTCAAATACTACAGCCCGGACACCGATCTGAGCGCGCTTCAGAAGGAGCTCGGCGGAGAGTCTGCGGACGCGGGCAGCTACGGTTCGGACGATTTCGAGGACGACTACTCCGATTACGCGGAGAAGTACAACGATTTCGACGACGAGGACGACGACGCAGCCTCACGCTGACCCCGCGTCAGCTGCCTGACGGAGCGCGGACGGCCTCGCCGGCCACGAACACGGGCACAGGCAGAGCACAGGTGCACTGCGGAAGGGCCGGAACCACGTGGTTCCGGCCCTTCCGCATTCCGCCCGCAGCGCTCAGATCAGCAGCGCGGCTCCCGCGTCCACGCCCTTGGCCCCCTGCACATAGGCCTCCTCGCGCGTGTGCGCACCGTCGTCGGCGCGCACCTCGCCCAGCACCCAGGAGCCGGGGTAGGCGCGCAGCACCTCGTCCGCGCGGTCCTCGGCCACCGCGAGCACCATGCCCACACCCAGGTTCCACGTGCGCTCGCGGTCGAGCAGGGGCACCCCGCCCAGATCGCCGAGCACGCCGAACACCGGCGGGATCTCCCAGGAGTCGCGGCGCATCACGCCCACCGTCCCCCGCGGCAGCACGCGCGCCACATTGGCACTCAGCCCCCCGCCGGTCACGTGCGAGATCGAATGCACCGCACCGGGCAGCTCCTCCAGCAGCGCCAGCAGCGGCCCCGCGTACACGCGGGTGGGGGTGAGCACCTCCTCGCCCAGCGTCCGGCCGAACTCCGGCACCTCGCGGTCGAGGGACCAGCCCGCGTCCGCGATGATCCGGCGCACGAGCGAATAGCCGTTCGAGTGCAGACCGGAGGCCGGCAGGCCCACGAGCACGTCCCCGACGGCCACGCGATCCGCGCCCAGCACCTGATCCGCCTCGACCACGCCGGTGGCCGCTCCGGCCACGTCGTACTCCTCGGGGTCCAGGAGGCCGGGGTGCTCGGCGGTCTCGCCGCCCACCAGGGCCACACCCGCGCTCCGGCAGGCCTCGGCGACGCCGCGCACGATCGCGGCGATGCGCTCGGGCACCACCTTCCCGCAGGCGATGTAGTCGGTCATGAAGAGGGGCTTCGCGCCCAGCACGACGATGTCGTCGACGACCATGCCCACGAGGTCGTGGCCGATCGTGTCGTGGATGTCGAGGGCCTGGGCCAGCGCCACCTTGGTCCCCACCCCGTCGGTGGAGGTGGCCAGCTGCGGCCGCCGGTAGTCCTTGAGCGCCGAGGCGTCGAACAGGCCGGCGAAACCGCCGACCCCGCCCACCACCTCGGGCGTGTGGGTGGCGGCGACCGCCGCTTTCATCAGCTCGACGGCCCTGTCGCCGGACTCCACGTCGACGCCCGCCGAGGCGTACGTGGTCCCCTGCGCGGCCTGCTGCGCCGCGCCCTGTCCAGCCGTGTTCGCGGCCATCTTCAGCACCCCCTGCGAGTGAGTTCGAATCCCGGATTCTCGACGGGGATCGGATACTCCCCGGAGAAGCACGCCGTGCACAGCGTCGGAGCGGGCTGCCGCGTGGCCTCGATCATGCCCTCGAGGGAGATGTAGCCGAGGCTGTCCGCGCCCAGCGACTTCGCGACCTCCTCGACGGAGAGGCCGTTGGCGATGAGCTCCGCCCGCGTCGCGAAGTCGATGCCGTAGAAGCAGGGCCACTTCACCGGCGGCGAGGAGATGCGCACGTGCACCTCCGCCGCGCCCGCCTCGCGCAGCATGCGGATGACGGCGCGCTGGGTGTTGCCGCGCACGATCGAGTCGTCGATGATGACGAGCCGCTTGCCCTCGATGTTCTCGCGCACCGGGTTGAGCTTGAGCCGGATGCCGAGCTGGCGCAGGGACTGCGTGGGCTGGATGAAGGTACGGCCCACATAGGCGTTCTTCATGAGGCCCTGGCCGAAGGGGATGCCGGACTCCTCCGCATAGCCCACCGCCGCGGGCACCCCCGATTCCGGGGTGGCGATGACGAGATCGGCGTCGACGGGGTGCTCGCGCGCGAGCTGCCTGCCCATGTCCGCCCGGGAGGTGTGCACGGTGCGTCCGGCCAGCACGCTGTCCGGACGGGCCACGTAGACGTACTCGAACACGCAGTGTGCGGGGTTCTGCTCCGCGAAGCGGTGGGAGCGGAGGCCGTCCTCGTCGATCGCGATGAGCTCCCCGGGCTCCACCTCGCGCACGAAGCTCGCACCCACGATGTCCAGCGCCGCCGTCTCGGAGGCGACGACCCAGCCGCGCTCCAGGCGGCCGAGGGCCAGCGGGCGCACGCCGTAGCGGTCGCGGGCGGCGTAGAGGGTGCCCTCGTCCATGAAGACGAGGCTGAAGGCGCCCTCCAGCTGCGGGAGGAGGTCGAGTGCCGAGTCCAGGAGGGTCTCGCCCTGCGCCGAGGCGAACAGCTCGGTGATGAGCGAGGTGTCGGAGGAGGAATCGCGGACAGCGCGCGTGCGATGGGGCTTCTGAGTCGCCTCGGCGACGGTGCGCTGGTGGTGGTCGCGATAGGAGTCCGCGAGGTTCTCGAGCGTCTCCGCATTGGTGAGGTTGCCGTTGTGGGCGAGCGCCAGCGTGCCGAAGGGCGTGGGGCCGAGCGTGGGCTGCGCGTTCTCCCAGGCCGAGGCGCCGGTCGTCGCATAGCGCGTGTGGCCGACCGCGATGTGCCCGGGAAGAGTCTGCAGGTCCGACTCGCGGAAGATGCGGGAGACGAGGCCCATATCGCGGTAGACGAGGATCTGCTCGCCGTTGCTCGCGGCGATCCCGGCGGACTCCTGCCCGCGGTGCTGCAGCGCGTAGAGCGCGAAGTAGGTGAGCTTGGCGACCTCTTCGCCCGGCGCCCAGACGCCGAAGACGCCGCACTCCTCGCCGGGGGCCGACTCGAGCGGCTCTGCGGCCGCGGCGGCGTCGGGCGCGGGCGAGTCACCGGGGAGGGGAGCGTGAGGGCTGCGGTCCGTACGGGACAGGTTCACTGCGGGCACGAGGTCATTGTTCCACATCGCGCGGCGCGGTCGCGGCGGAGTCCGCGGTGCCGCCAGGGGCGCTGTCAGCGCCTCCGGCCGAGGGGCCTCCCGAGGGAGCGCGCGGGTGCTCGCCGGCGGAGGTGCGAGTCGCCTCGGCGGGGGCGGCTTCGACGGCGGGGGCGGAGTCGGGCTGGCCGGTGGGCTCCGCCTCGGCGGCGGCCTCTGTCTCCTGCGCTGCGGTGCGGCGACGGGCCACGTACTCCGCCTGCACCGTGTAGGTCCGCGCGCGCTTGGCGTTGCGGCGGTCCGCGATGAGCGCGACCGTGCCCCCGAGGGCCGCGCCGAGGACGCCGAGGATCATCATGAGGATGCCGAGGGCGGCGCCGCGCGAGTACTCCGCCGTGAGCTGCGAGGTGTCCGCCGGGAGGAGGACGAGCACGCCCGCGACGAGGAAGCCCACGAGCACACCCGCCGCGATGAACATCGAGTACTTGGGGCTGCGGCGGACCTCGACCTCGAGCCGGTCCGTCATCCTGTCCCTGTTGTCTTCCATGCTCTCCTGCTGACTCCTGCTCCGCCGGGGTGCTGCAATGCCGGACCAGTCTAGTGGGTGGGCGCGGCGAAGGCTCTCAGGTCGGGTCGGGGGCCTGCAGCGAGGGCGGACTGCGAGAGGGAGCGGCACGGGTGAGAGCAGGGCCGAGCCGGGCGGAAGGGGCTCCTCAGCCGAAAGCCGACGGCGCTCTTCTGGCCAGAGGGGCTCGTCGAGTTCGTCCTCGAGCTCCATGAGCTCACGCGCCGCACGCACGCGCTCTGCACGCAGCTCACGCCGGAACTCGATGACCGCCTCCCTGCGCAGCCGAGTGTGCGAGCCTACGGCGTGCGAAGGCAGGCGCCCCGATCTGATGTGCTTCATGAGGGTCGGCCTGGAGATGCCGAGCATATCGGCGGCAGTGGTCGTCGTCACGATCTCCGGAACCCTGCCGATCGTAATCCCCTCACCGGCAGCAACCGACTCGAGGACCGCCTCGATGAGCGACGCGACCTCGGCAGGCAGCTCAGACCTGCGGAGAGTCCAGTCATCCTGAGTTCGCAGGGTCCTGCTCAGCAATCGACCGGTCAGCTCCGGCGTTTCCGAACCGAATGTGATGTCACGGGTGCGCGCGGACACGGCCTCCCCGCCCGCCCCGGCTCCGGCCCCAGAGAGCTGCGCCCTGAGCTCAGAGCTTCATGACGACCGTCTTCGTCTGCGTGTACTCGTCGAAGGCCTCGATCGACTTCTCACGCCCGTAGCCGGATTTCTTGAACCCGCCGAACGGCAGCTCCACTCCCCCGCCCGCGCCGTAGGTGTTGACGAAGACCTGGCCGGCCTCGATCCCGGCGGCCATGCGGTGGGCCCGGGGCAGGCTCTGCGTCCACACGGCCGAGACGAGGCCGTAGTCCGTGCCGTTGGCGAGCGCGAGCGCCTGCTCGTCCGACTCGAACGAGGTCACCGCGACGACGGGGCCGAACACCTCCTCCTGGAAGATCCGCTGCTCCGGCGTGACGGCGTCGACGAGGGTGGGGGCGATGAAGGCGCCGTCCGCGAGCTCCGACGGCAGGTCCTCGGGGCGCGACCCGCCCGTCACCACCTGTCCGCTGCCGAGCTCATCGAGGAAGCCCTGCACGCGCTCCTGCTGCTTCGCGGACACGAGCGGCCCCAGACCGGGATCGTCGAGTCCGCGCCCCATCGTGAGCGCCCGCATCGCGCCGGCCGTCTTCTCCACGACCTCGTCGTGGACGTCCGCGTGGACGAGGAGGCGGGAGCCTGCCGAGCACGTCTGGCCCGCGTTCTGCACGATCGAGCGGACGAGGCTGGGCAGCGCCGCATCGACGTCCGCATCCGCGAACACGACGTTGGCGGACTTGCCGCCCAGCTCCAGGACCGTGGGGATGACCCGTTCGGCGGCGGCGTGGGCGATGACCGAGCCCGTCACGGTCGAGCCCACGAAGCCGAGGTGCGCCACACCGGGGTGGTTCGCGAGCGCCGCGCCGGCCTCGGCGCCGAAGCCCGTGACGACGTTGAACGCCCCGCGGGGGAATCCCGCCTCCGCGATGAGCTCCGCGAGGCGGACGGTGGAGCGCGGCGTCTCGTCCGCAGGCTTCGCGACGGCGCAGTTGCCGGTGGCCAGAGAGGTCGCAGCGGCCCGGCCCACGAGCTGCAGGGGGTAGTTCCACGCGACGATGTGGCCGGTCACGCCGTAGGGCTCGCGGCGCGTGTACACGTGCATGTCCTCACCCAGCGGAATCTGGTGGCCGTAGTAGGCCTCGATGGTGTGTCCGTAGAACTCGAAGTAGCGCGCGCAGACGTCCACATCCGCATATGCCTGCGTGAGCGGCTTTCCGGTGTCCTCGGACTCGAGGCGGGCGAGGTGCTCGCGGTCTCTGCGGATGAGCGCGGCGGTGCCGACGAGGAGCTTCGCGCGCTGTTCCGGTGAGGACCTCCGCCATTCGCGCTGCGCCTGCGCCGCCGCGGCGACCGCCCTGTCCACCTCGTCCGCACCCGCGCGGGAGACCTCGCCGAGGGAGCGCGCGGTGGCGGGGTCGATGTTGGGGTAGGTGCTCACGGAGGGGACGTGCCTGCCGCCGATGAACGATGTGGTCTGGGAGGTCTGCGCAGTCATGGCGCCATTCAACACCAGTCGCGGGTGAGGGGGAACACGCCTCCTGCGTTCTGGGATGGGGTGCCGCCGGCAGGGGCAACCGGGCCAGAGCTCAGCTCAGCGGGTGTCCCTCCGCGGTGAAGAGCGGCACGAGGCCCGAGAGGTCCGAGCGCGTGCCCGAGGCCTCGATGCGGTTGCCGGCGACGGCCTCGGCGTAGTCCAGCCGCCCCGTCACGATCCCGAGCCACACCTCGGGCGAGGTCTCCACCGTATTGGGCGGCGTGCCGCGCGTATGGGCGGGGCCGGCGACGGCCTGCGTCACCCCGAACGGGGGCACGCGCACCTCGACGCTGCCGCCCTCGTGCCGCACCGCGAGCTCCTCGAGCGTGAAGCGCACGGCCGTCGCGAGCGTACGCCGGTCGACCGGCGCCCCCGCGTTCTGCACGGCCGTGCACCAGACCTGCAGAGCGTGGATGCCCGCCGCGGGGTCCGTCCTGCGCTTCCGGCTCATCGTGTGCTCCTCATGTCGATCCTCTCCGTTCCTCTGTGCTCTCGCCCGCGGAGCTCCTGCCCGCGGACCCGCACGCTCACCGCGCCCAGCCCCCCGGGACGCCCAGCGGCTTCGCGCCCAGCGGCTTCGCGCCCAGCACATCCAGCGCCTCGACCAGCCCCGCGCCCGGATGCACCGCACCCGCCCGCACGGTCGCGCCGCCCTCACCGCTGCCGCCGGTCACGGCGGGCACGACGGCGACCAGGGCCTCGGCGGCGGCCTGCGGATCCACCGCGCCAGCCGCAGCCAGCAGATTCAGTCCCGCGAGCTCGGCGGGCCGGTCCGAGCCGTCGAGGCACTTGAGCGCGAGCGACCAGCCCTCCGGTGTCGCGAGGACGAGCACGCCCTCCGCCCCGCCCTTGGCGAAGATGCCCAGCCGCTCGATCACGACCGTGTTGCTGCGGCCCTCGCCCTGGATGCCCCAGGGATGCGCGAGCACGCCGTCCATGAGCGTGCGCGTCTCCGGGGACTCGCCCCGGGCGAAGCGGCCGATCGCCCGGGCCAGGCCCGTGAGCGGCAGCGCGTGCACGGGGGCGCCGCAGCCGTCGGTGCCCACCGCGGCCGAGGGCGCGCCCGCGAACTCCTCCACCACGCGCGCGACCTCCCGCTGCACCGGATGGTCCGGCGCGAGGTAGTCCTCCGTCGTGTGCCCGCCGGCCACCGCCGCCATGAGGAAGGCCGCGTGCTTGCCCGAGCAGTTGAAGTGCAGGCGGGAGAGCTCGTGCCCGGCCTCGCGCCGCGCGAACCGCGTGGCTCCGTGCGCCGGGGGCGAGGCGGGGCAGCGCAGCGCGCTCTCGTCCAGGCCCGCCGAGGCCAGCATCGCCTCGACCGTGTCGATGTGCCGCTGCTCGGAGCGGTGGGAGGCTGTCGCGAGCGCCGCCGAGGCGCCCTCCACCCGTGCGCCCGCCCGCAGGCTCGCAACCGCCTGGAGCGGCTTGAGCGCGGAGCGGACGAAGACCGGCGCCTCGACCGCACCCAGGCGGCACACGACGGTCCCGTCCGGGTCCATGAGCACGGCAGCGCCGAGGTGGCGGGACTCGACGAAGCCCGAACGCTCAACCACGGCGAGCTCGACGGCCTGCTGTGCCGTGAGGGTCTGCGCTGCCGTGAAGGTCTGCGCCGCGCGTGGCAGCTGCGCGGCGCCCGGCCCTGCGGTATGCGCCCGTGCGCCGTTCACCTGCGCGCCGTTCACCTCCGTACCGTTCACCTGCGCGCCGGTCACCCGTGCGCCGCGGCGATCGCGTCCATCGCCGCGGGGTCGGAGTCCGAGAGGAACTTCGTGACCCGCTGGGCCTCCTCGGCCTCGCCGATCGCACCGGCCGCACGCCCGAGCGCATACAGCGCCCGCAGGAATCCGCGGTTCACGGTGTGCTCCCAGGGGATGGGCCCCACCCCGCGCCAGCCGGCGGCCCGCAGGGCATCGAGCCCGCGGTGGTAGCCGACACGCGCATAGGCGTAGGAGTCGACATAGCGGCCCTCCACGAACGCCTCATCGGCGAGCTCGGCCCAGGCGAGGCTCGAGGCTGGCAGGGCGGCCGCCAGGTCGAGGGGCTCCTCCCCCTCCTCCAGCCGCCGCAGCGCCTCCACGTCCGGGTGGTCGTCCGGCAGGTACGTGGGCTGCGGGCCCAGCTGCGAGGGATCGAGGCTGCCGATGTGCGAGGGATTGCCCAGGTTCTGTGCCATGCGCCCCACTGTATCGCCGGGGTGCGCCCCGGCGGCGACTTGCACCCCCGTCGCCACCCCTTATGCCGCTGAACGCCCCGTCATGAGTGAACGTCCAGCGGCATAAGGGGTGGCGAGTTGGTGCAGGATGCGCTCAGTCTCCCGAATTCGAGGGCTGGACCGCGAAGGGGTTCTCGGCGAACGCGCCGAAGACCCCGTGTTCGGCGAACTCCTGCAGCTGCGCCTCCGATTCGACGCCGGCGGCCCACACCTCGATCCCGGCGTCCGTCCACGCGCCGATGGCCTCGGCGCTCAGCCCCTCCGCGTCCGCGGGCAGGGCGACCATCGTGAAGCCGGCCTCGGCGAGTGCGGCCGGGTCGGCACCCGAGTCTGCGGCTCCCCCCTCCGCACCGGCCTGACCCGCACCTGCGCTGTCAGCGTCTGCACCGGGGTCCGCGGTATCCGCACCGACGCCTGCGGAGCCCGCGCTGCCTCCCAGCGCGCCCGTGAACAGCACGGGGGCGCCCGCGGCCGAGGCGATTCCGGCCAGCGCGGGATCCGCCGTCCGGACGATGACCGCATCGAGCCGCTCACGCTCCTCGGCCGCGCTCAGCACGGCGTCGAGCTCGCTCTCCGTGTCCACCTCCGGCATGAACACAGTGCTGAGAGCATGGTCCTCATAGACATCGGCCCATGTCACCGGGGTACCGGAGCGTCCGCCGTCCTCCGGGGAGGGGATGGAACCGGCTGCGAACTCCTCGGAGTTCAGCTCGGCATAGGGCCGTTCGAAGCCCGGTGCCGCCGAGGCCGCAGTGTCCTCCCCATCAGCCCCGGCAGCTCCATCAGCCCCGCCCTCATCCTGCGGCGAGGAGCCCAGCACCACGGTGCCGTCGGCGAGCTCCTGCAGCTCCACGGCGGGGAGGTAGCCGAACTTCACGTCCTCGCCCACCGCCTCTGCCGAGTTCGCGGGGTACACGGCGCTGCCGCCGTCCGTCGCCGCGACGACCGGCGAGTTCAGTCCGGCGACCGTGAGCCGCTCCTCCGGCCGAAGGAGGCTCCATGCGATGAGCCCCAGCACGCACAGGCCCACCACGGCGAGGGCGATGAAGGGAGCGCTGGTGCGCTGGCCCTTCCTCGCCTCGGCGGCGGCAGTGCGCTCCTCCCAGCGCTTCTGCCGGGCGGGGTCCTCGAAAGCCGCAGGGGCCGGTCCGCGCCTGCGTGAGCGCTCGAGGTTCTCCGGCGTGAGATCGGACAGATCCTCCATCCGCGGTCCCCTGCCGGAACCTCCCCGCTTCCTCTTCGCCACCTGTCATCCGCTCCTGTCCGCTTGCGCTCATCGTTCCGTTCGCGCGACACCCGTCTGCCCCGCGCCGCACATCACAGCGCGCTGTCCAGGACGATCCTCGCACCGCACCGCCGGGCTGCACAGGCCGACCGCACCCGCTCCTGCCTGCTCCGCCTTCGGCCCGGCCTCGGCCGCATACGCGCCGGCTGTCACCTGCTCCGATCGCGACTGGCCGCAGCCCCCGCCACCAGGCCGCGCAGGAAGCCCGCGCCCCAGGCCAGGTGCATGGTCGGCAGGACGGCGGAGAACCAGACGCGCTCGCGCAGGCCGGCGTCCTTCGCCCTCCACGCAGTGGCGACGATGCCTGCCACATAAGCGGTGCTCGGCACGTGCACGAGGCGCGTGAAGCGGCGCACCCAGCGCGGCCAGCGGCGGGTCGTCCCCGTGAGCTGCAGGACCGTCTCCGCGACCGCCGCGCCCACGCCGAGCACGAGCACCGGCGGGGCGAAATAGCGCAGGGAGTTCTTGGCGCCGTGGCGGCGGACGATCTCCGCGCGCCACACCCCGGTCGCGTAGAACTGCCGGGCCAGACGCGACCAGGTGTCACGCGGCCAGTAGGTCACGGTGAGCCCCGGCTCGAAGCGGATGACGCCGCCGGCCTCGCGGATGCGCAGGTTGAGCTCCCAGTCCTGGCCGCGGCGCAGGGTCTCGTCGAAGCCGCCCAGCACCTCGAACACCTCCCGGCGGAAGACGCCCAGATAGGCCGATTCGGCCTCTTGCGCCCGGTCGCCCGAGTGGTAGGCCGGTCCGCCCAGGCCCACCGGCGACATGTACGCCCGGGCCACGGCGCGCTGGAAGGCCCCGCGCCCGGCGGCCCGCATGAGCCCGCCCAGATTGGCCGCGCCCGTCCGGCGCAGCGCCTCGACGCCTGCCGCGGTGTAGTTCTCGGAGAGCTCCGAGTGCGCGTCCACCCGGATGATGACGGGATGGGAAGTGCGGGCGATCGCGAGGTTGAGTCCCACCGGTGTGTCCCCGGCGGGGTTGTCGACCGCGATGATCCGCTCGTCCTCGAGCGCGAGCTCCCGCACCGTCTCCGTGGTCCCGTCGGTGGAGGGGCCCAGGGCCAGCACGATCTCCTGCTCGCCTGCGTACTCCTGCGCGAGGATCCCGCGGACGGCGTCGGCCACGTGCCCGGCCTCGTTGAGCACCGGCATGATGTACGAGACGCCGGGGGCCTCGGGAAGCGCGGGAAGCGCCTCGGGAGCGAGGCTCCGGCGCACGGGGTGCCGGCTCATTTGAACTTCTCGTATTCCGCGACGACGTCCTTGGTCTCGCCGTCCGCGCGCAGCACGCCCTTCTCGATCCAGATGGTGCGGTTGCACGTGTCCCGGATGGAGCGCATGGAGTGCGAGACGAGGAAGACGGTGCCCGCGCGCTCGCGGATGCCGCGGATGCGGGCCTCGCTCTTGCGCTGGAACGCCTTGTCGCCCACGCTCAGCGCCTCGTCGACGATGAGGATGTCGTGCTCCTTGGCTGTCGCGATGCCGAACTTCAGGCGTGCGGACATGCCCGAGGAGTACGTGCGCATCGGCATGTCGATGAAGTCCTGCAGGCCGGTGAACTCGACGATCTCGTCGTAGCGGCCCTCGATCTCCTCCCGGCTGAGCCCCATCGCGAGGCCGCCGAGGATGATGTTCTGACTGCCGGAGAGGTCCGGGATGAGTGCGGCGCCGATGCCCAGGAGGTTGGGGCGGGTGCGCGCGTAGACGGCCCCGGCGCTGGCCGGCGTGAGGCCGGTGATGGTGCGCATGAGGGTGGATTTGCCCGAGCCGTTGGTCCCGATCACGCCGATCGACTCGTTCTCGTAGGCGATGAAGCTCACGCCCTTGAGCGCGTGGACCTTCTTCATGGAGCGCCTGCGCTGCATGAATCCTGAGACGCTGCCCTTGTCCACGCGCTTGCCGGTGGCGAGCACGCTGTACTCCACATGGACGTCGTCGCAGACGACCACGGGCTGGCCGTGCGGCTGCGAGGATGCGCCCGCGTCCGGCGTCGCGCCGTCAGTTCTCTCGGCCATACCGCTCCTCAGCCTTCCAGAAGAACACGATGCCCACCGCGAGCATCACGACGGCCCAGAGCGAGAACCGCCACCAGTAGTCCAGGGGCACCGCATAGCCGTCGAGGATGAGTCCGCGGGTGATGGCGAGCACCTCGTAGAGGGGGTGCCAGTCGAAGATCGGGGTGAGCATGGGGTGGTCCGCGAGGATCTTGGCCGGGTCGTAGAACACCCCGGCGGTGTAGAAGATCATCCGGGAGATGAAGGGGGTGAGCTGCGACAGGTCCCGCATGTGGACCGTGAGCCGGGCGAAGATGAGGGCCACGCCCTGGTTGAACATCCAGAACAGGACCATGAGCGGAAGGAGCAGCAGCCAGTCCCAGGTGGGCACGGAGCCCCAGAGGATCGCGATGCCCAGCATCATGAGCAGCGGCGGGACGAAGTTCAGGAGGTTCTCCAGCACCTTCGCGACCGGCAGCACCATGCGCGGGAACGGCAGGGACTGGACGAGGGCGGTGTTGTGGATGATCGACTTGGCGCCGGCATTCATCGAGGAGTTGAAGAACTCCAGGAGGAACACGCCCACCACCACATAGGGCACGAAGTTCTCCGGGCGCATGCCCGCGAGCACGAAACCGAACACCGTGCCGTAGATGAGCGCGGAGAACGTGGGCCGCAGCAGCACCCACAGCATCCCCAGCCGGTTGCGCTCGTTCTCGCTCCGGATCCGGAAGCGCGCGAGCGAGAGCGTGAAGTCCAGGCGCCTGAGCACCTGACCCAGATAGGCCCCCAGGGGTGGGCGCGCCCCCACGCGTTCGAGGCCGTGGGAGGCCGCCACCTGCGACAGATTCTCAGACACAGCGTTCTTTCGACGAGGGGTGCGGACTGTCAGAGTCTAGCGAAGGGCCCGCACCGCACCCTCTCAGCACACGCGAGGGTGGTGTGGAACTGGCCTCATCTACCGCGGTCCTCATCGGCCGTGAGCGGGGGGACGCTCAGGAGTCCGTGTCGGTGAAGCCCGCAGAGCCGCCTGCGCCCGAGGCGTCCTCGCCTCCGGCGGGAGCGCTCGCGGCCCCCTCGGTCGGCTCGGCCTCCGCCGAGGCCTCTGCCGAGGGATCCGCCGCCGCGCCGTCGCCCGTGAGCGGGAACGAGATCGCCAGCTCTTCGGTGGAGAACTCGGCTGTCTCCTCGGTCAGGGAGTATGGGTCCGACAGTCCTGTCCGGACGTCGCCGCTCAGGCTCACTGCTACGTCGGTCGTATCGATGGGCACTGAGGCAAAGGTCGTGACCTCGTCATCGGCGGAGAATCCCGGGAACGAGCCTGACTGATAATTGGACTCGTCCTCTGTCACAGTGCCGTCCACGTCCACGGACAGCTTCACGGCGAGTTCCTCGATACCGAATGCGCCTGAACCGCCACCGGCCTCGGCCTCGTAGTTCCAGTCGACGGCGAGCCATGCCTCGCCCGGCGCCGCCCAGCCGCCGTCCTGCGTCCACGCGGTCAGAGACGCCGAGGCGACCTGGAGATCATAGGAGACCGTCCCCTCCCCGTCCTCGCTGCCGTTGTACAACACCGTAAACTCACTGTCGTCCACAGGGAAGGTGTGGTGGGGCTCCTGGGTGGTGACGGGGCGGTAGTACGCGGCCGCGACGTCGTCCTCCTGCCGCTCTCCCGTGAGCACGTCGACGTACTGGTCGTGCCCCTCGGAGGAGACCACGAAGTGGGTGGAGCCGTCCTCCGGCGCGGAGACGAGGATGCGGTGGTCGGCCTGGCTGCCGAGCGGCTGGAGGTGGTTCTGCGCTCCCCCGGCCCGGATGGAGAGCTCGCTCGTGGTGCCGCTCTCGTGCTCGCCGCCGTACAGGTCCTCCTGGTCCCCGTGCGGCGTGAAGGTGAGGTCGACCACCCTCAGCTCCTCGCCCTCGGCGGCGATGTAGTCCAGCGGCTCCCCGGTCTCCTCGTCCGTCACCGCCTCGCGCTCGATCTCCTCGGCCGGCACCGCGCTCACGGCCTGGACCTCGTTGACCGTGAGGGTGCCCGTGGGTGTGATGATCTCACCGCGCTCCGGGCGCAGCGTGTCCGTGACCGTGACGTTCTGCGAGATGTCCTCGTAGAGGAACCCCTGCTCCACCTGCTCGCCCACGACCTCGGGGGCCGCGGACTCCTCGGCGAACTCGGCCTCGCCCTCGCCTCCGCCGCAGGCGCTCAGCGCCAGGGCGGACAGCGCGGCGGCGCCGAGGCCCAGGCGGGTCCGCGCCGCCCGGCGTCCCCGCGGAACCGCGCCGTGCGCGCGCGACGGCTCGGACGCCGGTGTCATCGTCATCTGCGACATGGGTGTCTCCTCTGCTTGTGTGCTTCCCGTCATCTGCGCCTCGTCTGTGCGCTGTTCACCCGTGAGTCGTGGCGCGGAGCCGATCGGTTGCATCCGATCGTCATTCGACGACACGGAAGGCTCGCCGCACCTCGAGATCGCTGCCGTCCGGCGCCTCCGCCCGCAGGACCAGCTCCGCCGAGCCCGGCGTCGTGGCGGTGACGGTGACCTCGGACTGATCTGCGACATAGCGCCTGCTCGGCAGGGTCCAGGCCCAGGAGTCCGCGCCCTCGACCTCTGCCGTGAAGACGGCGGGCTCCCCCACGGGCACCTCTTCGGGTCCGGTGATCGAGACGGAGGCCCCGTCCGCCTGCGCGGGCGGCGATTCCGCATCTCCGAAGGCCCAGCGGCCCAGGAGCACCCCGCCCACGAGCGAGGCGAGCAGGGCGGTCACCGCCGCAGTCCGCCGGATCCGCCTGCCCCACAGCCGCGCCCTCTGCTGCCGAGGCGTGAGCGGCCCCTGCGCGCCCGCCTCACCGCCGCGGCCATCCCCTTCGGCGGCCGCGGGCAGGTGGCCGCCCTGGCCGGTGCCGCCCTGGCCGGACGCGCCGCCGCCCGCACCGTGCGCATCCGCGAAGCCGCTCACCGCCTCGGGCGCGGGCGGGGCGAGCGCCTGCTCCACCTCCCGCAGCCACGCTTCGGCATCGGGCTGGCGGCGCTGCGGCCGCGTCGCCGTCCCGCGCTTGAGCACTTTCGCCAGGGCCGGGGGCGCACCTCCGTCCGCCAGCCATGCGAGCAGCGCGGACATCGCCCAGATGTCCGCGCGGATGTCCACGACGCCGGGGCCCTCCTGTTCGGGCGGGCGGAAGCCGTCGGTGCCGCCGGAGACCGTGAGGCCCGAGTTCACCGCGAGGTCCTTGCACATGCCGAGATCGGCGAGCAGCAGGCGCTCGTCGTCCCCGATCACGGCGGAGCCCGCGGCGGCCTCCTCGCCGAGCTGGCCCGGGGCCCGGGTGGACAGCAGCAGGTTGCCCGGGCTGAGATCACGGTGGACGAGGCGCTGACGGTGCACCGCGTCCACGGCGGCGGCCAGCGGACGGGCGAAGGCGAGCAGGTCATCGGGCGAGGCACGCCAGCCCTGCCCGCGCAGCCACTCGACGCGGTCGCGGAGGGTGCCCCTGTCCGCGTGCTCGAGCACGAGGTACGGCTGGTGCCGCTCGGATTCGCCGATGTCGTAGACGGACACCACATGAGCGCCGCCCACCCGGCGCAGGCTGCGGCCCTCCGCGATGAAGCGCTGGCGGATCTCGAGGTTGAGGCTGTGGTTCTCCGCGAGGATCTTGATCGCGACGACATCGTCGAGGCGTTCGTCCACTGCCCGGTGGACGGTGGCGTAGGAGCCCACCCCGATCGGCTGCTCCAGCCGGTAGTGGGCCAGCCGTGCGCTCACCCGGCTGCCTTGTCACAGCTCCGGGCCGGGGCTGCGCCCTCGCCGTCAGGCTCGTCCCTGAGCGCGCCGGCGACCATCGCCCGCCCGCGGCTCACCTGCGACTTCACCGTCCCGACGTTGCGGTCGAGCTGAGTTGCGATCTCCGCGTACGACAGCCCCTCCAGATCGCGCAGCACCACGGGCTCCCGGTAGAGCTCCGGCAGACCGTCGAGGGCACGGCGGACGGTGGCGCGGGTGGCGATGAGCGAACTCATCCGCACGGACGGGGCCTCCTCCTCGACCAGTGGGGCCGTGTCGCGCTGGCGGCGCAGGTGATCGGTGACCCTCCGCTGCACGATGGTGTGCACCCAGCTCGTGAACCTGCCGCCGCCGCGGTAGGCCCCGATCGACTGCACCACGGAGATCAGCGAGTCCTGCGCGACATCGTCCACCGCGCTCCGGTCCAGGAGCACTGCTCCCGCGAACCGATGCACCACCCCGGAGGCGTCGAGTGTCTCCACAAGGAGCTCGAGAGCCGCCCGGTCGGCGGCGGCGTGCGCGGCGAGGGCATCCAGGGCGTCTGCCGCCCGACCGCTCTCCACGAGGGACCGCGCGATGCGAGAGGCCGCGGCACGGCTCCCGTCCTGCAGCGCGCGGCTCAGCGCGTGCGGACCGTCAGGGTCTGATGCTGCTTCCTGCACATGCACCGCTGCGGACGCAGAAGACCGTTCATGAGCCGCCATGCGGGGAAGTCTACCGATATCCGCAGGTGGGTGCAGGAACCCGGCGGGTCCGAGGTGTCAGCGCGGCACCTCGAACCCGCCGGAAGCCTCAGGCCTCATGCGTCGCAGGGCAGGGGCAGGCACGCGGACACGAGCACCCCGGGCCTCTGCCCCGCCATCAGGACCGCGCCGAGCGAGGCGACCGCGAGGACGACGACGCCCGCACCGCTCGGGTGGCGATGAGTCCCTGCGGCGGTGATGCGGCTCAGTATGCGATCCAGTTGCCGTTGGCGTCGAGCGTGTAGCCGTCGACGGCCCCCATGACGCCGAGAGTGCCATCTGCCATGACGGATACGTTCGCCTCGGCGAATTCGTCGGTCCCGTCGGAGGACTCCTCATCGAGGATCGGGAACACGACCTCCACGCCCTCGTCCGGATCGCTCGCCGAGGTCGCACAGCGGTCGACGACGATCGCCGTCACCATGTCCTCGGAGATGTAGGTGCCGTGCTCGGGCGCATCCGGGTCGAATGCCGCCCCAGCGACGACGGAGGAGAATCCCAGCCGTTCGCCGAGGCTCTCCGCAGAGGAATTACCGTCCAGGGGAGCGCTGAGGACCTCAAGGGCATCATCGGCGTAGTCGATCCTGAGCTCGAGGGCGCAGTATTCGACCCCGGCGAGCTCACGCGCCTGTGCTCGATAGCCCTCGACGAGGAGACGATCCGACACCCCCTCGCCCACGGCCTCGCGGAGGTCCTCGGGAAGGGCGATGCGCAGCTTCGTGTCCGGTTCGACCCCCTCCACCTGGAACTCATAGGCGGTGCCGCCCCCGCATGCCGACAGCGCAATCGCCGCGGTTCCGCTGATCAGCGCCGCCCAGAGCGCGCGGCGACCATTGCGGCGGATGTTCGTTCCGTTCATGTCTTCTCGTCCTTTCGGTGCCGGTGGTGTCTCACCAGTGAGTCGCGGCCCGCGGCTCCGCGGTTGCATCGGTCTCGGAACTTCTTCAGACGCCGGTCCGCACGGGGCCGTACGCCGACGAGGCAGAGGTGCCCGCCGGCCTCGGAGATCCCGGTGCGAGGGTCGAGGCCGCAGGCCGCGCGGAACGGTCCCCCGTCCGCCGACCGAGCAGCGCCACCCCACGTCCGCGGCCCCGGTTAGGCTGGGAGCCGTGAAGGTACTCGTCATCGGCCCAGGCGCCCGCGAACACGCCCTTGTCTCCGCCCTCTCCCGCGATGACGGCGTCGAAGCCGTCATCGCAGCCCCTGGCAACCCCGGCATCGACCTCCTGTGCGAGACCCGCCCCGTCGACCAGACGGATCCCGAGGCGTGCGTCGCCCTCGCCCGGGAGCTCGACGTCAGCCTCGTGGTGATCGGGCCCGAGGCCCCGCTCGTCGCCGGTGTCGCGGATGCGCTGCGCGCCGCCTCGTTCCCGGTGTTCGGCCCCGGGCAGGAGGCCGCGACGCTGGAGGGCTCCAAGGCCTATGCCAAGGAGGTCATGGAGGCCGCAGGCGTGCCCACCGCGGCAGCCGTCGCCGCGACCACTCCCGCCGAGGCCCGCGCGGCCCTCGAGCGCTTCGGGGCTCCGCACGTCGTCAAGGCGGACGGTCTGGCCGCGGGCAAGGGCGTCGTCGTCACGGACGACTTCGACGAGGCCGTCGCCCACGCGGAGTCCTGCCTGTCCGCCTCCGACCGCGTGGTCATCGAGGAGTACCTCGACGGCCCCGAGGTCTCGCTCTTCGCGGTCTGCGACGGCACCGTCGCCGTGCCCCTGTCGCCAGCCCAGGACTTCAAGCGGATCGGCGACGGCGACACCGGCCCCAACACCGGCGGCATGGGCGCCTACTCGCCGCTGCCGTGGGCGCCTGCGGGCATGGTCGACGAGATCGTCTCCCGCGTGGCCCAGCCGGTCGTCGACGAGCTCGCCCGCCGCGGCAGCCCCTTCGCGGGCCTGCTCTACTGCGGCCTGGCGCTCACCTCGCGCGGCCTGCGGGTCATCGAGTTCAACGTGCGGTTCGGCGATCCGGAGACGCAGTCCGTCCTCGCGCGCCTGCGCACACCGCTCGCCGGCCTCCTGCTCGCCGCGGCCCAGGGCACGCTCGCGGAGCAGCCGCCCCTCGACTGGGACCCCCGCTCCGCCGTGACGGTGGTGCTGGCCGCGGCGAACTACCCCGAGGCCCCGCAGAAGGGCGATCCGATCGCCGGTCTCGAGGAGGCGCTCGCGCTCGAGGGCGTGGACGTCCTCCACGCCGGCACGAAGCTGTCGTCCGAGGGCGAGTTCCTCACCGACGGCGGGCGCGTGCTCTCGGTCGTGGCGCTCGGCGAGGGCCTGGCCGAGGCGCGGGCGAAGGCCTATGAGGCCGCCTCCCTCATCAGTTGGGACGGCATGCAGCTGCGCTCCGACATCGCGCTCCGGGCCGAGCGCGGCGAGATCGAGGTGCCCGAGGCGAGCGCGGGGGCGAGCTCCGCAGGGACGAACGCGGCAGCGGCGGTGGCCCGCGCCTCGGCGGAGGCGCCCGCGTTGCCGGGCTGGAAGCATGCCTATTCCGGCAAGGTGCGCGATCTCTACATCCGCGCGGGCGCGGTGGATCTGGCGAGTGCGGACGAGGTGCTCATGGTCGCCTCGGACCGCATCAGCGCCTACGACTGGGTGCTGTCCACGGAGATCCCGGACAAGGGCAAGGTGCTCACCGGTCTGTCCGTGTGGTGGTTCGACCAGCTCAGCGACCTCGTGGGCAGCCATGTGGTGAGCGTGGACGTGCCCGCGGAGGTCGCGGGCCGCGCGCTCATCTGCAGGCGGCTGGACATGTTCGAGGTGGAGTGCGTGGCGCGCGGCTTCCTCACCGGCTCCGGTCTCGCCGACTACCGTCGCACCGGTGCCGTCTGCGGCAATGAACTGCCCGCCGGGCTGGGCGAGGGCAGCCGTCTGGAGCCGGCGATCTTCACTCCGGCGACCAAGGCCGCGGTGGGCGATCACGACGAGAACATCGACTTCGGCCGCACCGTCGAGCTCTTGGGCCAGGAGGACGCCGAGGCGCTGCGCGACCTCACCCTGCGGGTCTACGAGCGTGCCCGTGAGCTCGCGGGCGAGCGCGGGATCGTCCTCGCCGACACCAAGTTCGAGTTCGGCCGGGACGCCTCCGGCGCCATCGTGCTGGGAGACGAGGTGCTCACCCCGGACTCCTCGCGGTTCTGGGATGCGGCGACGTTCGTCCCCGGCGAGGCCGCGGAGAGCTTCGACAAGCAGTTCGTGCGCGACTGGCTGACGTCCCCGGAGTCCGGCTGGGACAAGTCAGGGACGGTGCCTCCGCCGGAGCTGCCCGCCGAGGTCGTGGAGCGCACCCGTGCCCGCTACCTCGAGGCGTTCGAGCGGATCACCGGGCAGCCGTTCCCGGGCTGAGCGGGGTTCCCGCACCGGAGCGCGTGCGCATTCCCAAATGGGGAGGCCGCGCCTCCCGGGCTGAGCGGCCGCGTTCCGGCAGAACCCGCGCCCCGCTCGAGGAGCCGGCAGTCCCGGGCTGAGAAGCTGCCGGACAGGGCTGGGAACCTCTGAGGCCGACCTCACGCGTGAACACACGGAGCCGATCTGCCAGCCGGAGCCGCAGACTTCCGGCGCCGGTCCGCTTCCCGGCCAGGCTGCCTTCCCACTGGGGAAACAGTGCATGCAGGTGACCCTTGCGTGCACTGCTCCCCAGCCGGAATCGTCACCGGGGCGCGTCGTCCTGTGTGCTCCCGCACATTCACACCGCGGAGCGCACATCCGTACGCGCGAAGTCGTCTCCCTTGAACAGCAGCGGCTCATCGCGTTCCACGGCGAGCGCATAGGAGAAGCAGTCCCCGAAGTTCAGCTGCGCCGGGTGCCCCATGCCCTTGCCGTAGTCCCGGTACGCCTGCCGGGCGATGCGCGCCTGCGCGGCTGTGACGGGTGCTAGCTGAATCCGACCAGCATCCATGAGGTTCTCCGCCATGCGAATGAGCGCCGAGGCCCTGCGTCTTTCCAGCACGATGCCGAACTCGAGATAGGCGGCGGCTGACATCGCATTGCCCTCGCCGCTCGCATCAAAAGCGAAAAGCCGTTGCTCGAACGCCGGACCTTCAGGCTCCCTGTCGATGATCGCCACCATCGCTGAGGTATCGATGATCATGCCGGGAGACCGTCCTCATCATAGAGAAAATCCGTGCTCAGCGGCCCACCGGTCTCCGCGAGGATCTTCCGCATCTCCTCGAGCGTCTCATCGAAGCGCCGCCATCGCTCCGCACGCTCGGCCTCCTCCGCCGCATCCCGCTCCGCCTCTGCGCGCTCGATGTCCGCGAGGTACTTCTCCAGCGCCTCCTCGATCACGCCGGTCTGCGTCTTCCCCGTCTTCGCAGCGGCCGCGCGCGCCAATGCGTGGACTCGCGGGTTCTTGATGTTGAGGCTCATGTGCACCTCCCTTCTCCGAGTTCCAGGCACCGAGTTCCAGGCTCCTGGTCTCCGCCTTCCGATGTCCTTCGAGCCCATCATTTTACACCTTTACACCACAGGATTACACCCTTCTACCCTGTTCTGTGAGAACGGCCGTTCCGGGCAATTCCCCGTTCTCAGGAGACCCACCCCATCAGCTCCCGAAGACCTGACCGATCACCGGCCGAGGCGGAAGGCATCGCCCTGCGGGACCCCCGCCAGCTCCCGGCACAGGGTGAGCGCGTCGAACACGGGCAGGCCCACCGCCCGGGCGAGCGTCTCCGCGTACGGCGGCAGGTTGGTGCACTCGAGCAGGATCGCCCGCACCTCCGGATGCTCTTCCACCAGCGCACGCCCGACGTCCACCACCTCCGCACACACGGCCTCCGGGGACAGCGGCCGCGTCTGCTTGAGGATCGCGCCGCGAAACGCCGGCTTCCCCTGCATCCCCGCGACCACGGTGCCGGCAAAGGCCACAGCACCGGCACCAGCACCAGCACCGGCACCAGCACCAGCACCAGCACCAGCACCAGCACCAGCACCAGCACCAGCAGTGTGCCCTCTCCCGCTCCGCCTGGGCACGCTCCCCTCAGCGCCTCCGACGCCTCTCACCGAGCTTCCCGCTGCGGTCCCTGCCTCACCCGGCGGGACGGCGCCACACGCCGTGAAGTGCTCGCGCGTGAGCCGTGCGCTGTCGGCGGTGATCACGCCCACGAGCCCGTACTCCCGCTGCAGCGGTCCCAGCAGGCACAGCGCTGAGGCCGCGAAGGGCACCGCCACCCGCGCCGCAAGTTCCCGCTGGTGGCGGGCCATGAACCCGCAACTCGTGGTGATCGCAGCGACGCCGGCCTCCACGAGTGCAGCGGCATGTTCCGCGAACAGGTCCACGAGCCCGTCGTCCTGCCGGCCGATCACCCGCGCGACCGTGGCACCCGGCACCGTGCGGAAGAGCGCGGGCGCGTCGACGCTCACCCGGCGGCCGAGAGCTCCCGTCCGTCCGAACGTCTCCGGGCGGGCGAAACTCCCCACCCCCTCGAACGTCTCCGGGCAGCCGACGTCACCGGGTATCCGCGCGAACCCCGCATCGAGCACGAGGACGCCGAGGCACGCACCTCCGTCCTCGACTCCCGCAGGCCCCGCAGCCCCCACACCGCTCACCGCACCCGCTGCACCCTCCGCGCCTTCGGCGCCCTCCGTACCCTCGGCACCCACGGCCTCCACCCGCTCTCGTCTCATTCCGCGCTCATGTCTCATTCCACTGCGCTCAGCACCCGCTCGGACGAAGCAGAGGGAGACACGAGTCGAAAACGAGACGCGAGTCGAAAGCAGGGCGCCAGCGGAGGACGAGACGCGCGCGGAAAGAGGGGCATCCTCACACCAGCAGGGCGACGACGCCCACCGCAATGAGGAAGAGGGAATTGGGGAGCGCGAGCACCATGACCTTCACGGGGTCCACCTTGGTGCTGAGGCTGCCGCCCACGAGTCCCACCACCACGAAGGCAGTGAGGCCCACCGGCGGCAGGTTCTGCGCGGCCGCCGCGATATGGCTCATGCTCAGCGCGATGTTGAAGGGGTCCACCCCGGTCTGCTCGAGGATGGGCGAGAGGAAGGGCACGACGACCGTCTGAGCCGCCGTCTGCGAACCCGTGAGCATGCCCAGCACGAGGATGGCCCCCACTCCCACCGCGGTCACGGAGCCGCCCTGCATGCTCTGGGCGAGTTCGGCGACGGTGTCCACGAGGCCGGAGGCGTAGACCATCCCCACGAGGAAGCCCGCGCACAGCTGCAGGCGGACCGTCACGGTCACCTTCTTCAGGCCGTCGGCGAGCGTTGCGACCGGAGCGCGGCGGACCTCGGGGTACAGGAACGACAGCAGCGCCGCCACGCCGATCGCCATCACGACCGGATTCGCGAAACCGCTCAGGATCGGCACGCTCTCCAGCGCCGCGGTCAGGTGCGAGAGACCCGGGACCGCCGTGAAGACGTTGATCCCCCATCCCGTGTTGAGCAGGACGATCGCGAGCAGCACCAGCATCGGGACGAAGGTGTGCCCCTTGGTCCGCAGCAGCGTGCGCACCCGCGGAGGCGCAGCGGCGAGTGCAGCGCCCTCGCCGGTTCCGGCAGCGTCTGCATCGGAGACCGCGCCCGAGGCGCCCGCACCTGCCCGGAGTCCGGGGCCCGTTCCGCTGGCGGCGCCTGCCGCCTCGGCGGCCTTCCCCTTCCGCACGAAGCGGAAGGATTCGAGGATCGCGAACACCAGCGCGGCGCCCACCGTGAGGAAGGCGATGCGGATGACGGGGCCGGGATCCGTGCCCACGAGGGAGGATGAGAGCAGGATCGCCTGGCTGACCGGCGGCATGATCGAACCCAGCGAGGCGCCCACGAGGATGATCATGCCGATCTGCACGGGCCGCACCCCCATCGCCGCGAGCGAGTGGATGACGAGGAAGCCGATCACCGTCGCCGTCGCGATCGCATCGCCCAGCAGGGAACCGCCGATCACGAGGGTCACGAACGTCGCGGCGATGAGGCCGCGGGGCGAATCGCCGAACACCCTGCGCAGGAGCGCCATCGTCGAGTCGATGGTGCCCATCCGCACCTGGGTCTCGGCGTAGATCGCACCCAGCAGGCTCAGTGCGATCACCCAGGCCATCCTGTCGATGCCGTCCACCGCTCCCAGCAGGGCCTCGAGCGGTCCCACGCCGGCGAGCACCGCGATCGACAGCCCGCAGATGAGCAGGGCCGCCTCCACGCTGCCGCCGATCAGCGGAATGCGCTTGACGAGGATCACCCCGAACAGCAGGACCATCGGCACCACGATCACCGCAAGCTGCTCCACGGTGCACCCCTCTTCGCCTCCCCGTCGTGCGGGGACTTCCGTGCCGCTCCCGGCCGGTGCGACGTCTGCGGAAAGGGTACTGTGTCCCCGGACACCTCGTGAATGCGGTCCGGCTGCCGAACGCAGCACCGCACAGGCGTCCCAGCAGGCTGACGCACGCCCCTCCAGCCGCGCATCCCGCCCATCGGAGCATCAGCCCCGGCACCGTCTCGCGGCCGGTAGACTGGTCCGGCATTCCACCCTCCCCCTCTTTCAAGGAGTACGCGCGCATGGGACGGATCGTCGTCGAAGTCATGCCCAAGCCTGAGATCCTGGACCCGCAGGGCAAGGCGATCCGGTCCGGTCTCGAGCGCATGGGGCTCAGCGCCTTCGCGGACGTCCGCCAGGGCAAGCTCTTCCACCTCGACGTGGAGGGCCCGGTCACGGATGAGGCCCTGGCCGCCGCGCGCGAGGCCGCCGGCACCCTGCTCTCGAACCCCGTCATCGAGGACGTCATCGCCGTGCGCGAGGCGACCCCGGAGGAGGCCGCGCAGTGAGCGCCCGCACCGCCGTCGCCTCCGCGACTCCGCTTGTGGCCGACCTGGGCGCCGACGCCCCCATCCCGGGTGCCGATGCGCTCCGCGTGGGCGTCGTCCGGTTCCCCGGTTCGCTCGACGAACGCGATGCCCAGCGCGCCGTCACCCTCTCCGGCGCCCAGGCAGTCTCCCTGTGGCACGGCGACGATTCGCTGGGCGATGTGGACGCCGTCATCCTGCCCGGCGGGTTCTCCTACGGCGACTACCTGCGGTGCGGGGCGATCGCGAAGTTCGCGCCGGTGATGGAGAAGGTCGTCGACGCCGCGAACGGCGGCATGCCGGTGCTCGGCATCTGCAACGGCTTCCAGATCCTGTGCGAGTCCCACCTGCTGCCCGGCGCCCTCATCCGCAACAGCCACCAGCACTTCATCTGCCGCGATCAGGCTCTCACCGTCGAGAACGCCGACACCGCATGGACCCGCTCGTACACCGCCGGCGAGGAGATCATCATCCCGCTGAAGAACGGCGAGGGCGGGTACGTCGCGGACGAGGCGGTCCTGGACGAGCTCGAGGCCACCGGCCGCGTCGTGGCGCGGTATGCGGGCGTCAACCCCAACGGCTCACAGCGGAACATCGCCGGCATCGCCAATGAGCGCGGCAATGTCGTGGGGCTCATGCCGCACCCGGAGCATGCGGTCGAGGCCGGGTTCGGCCCGGACGCCGCCTCCGGCATGCGGGCGGGCGTGGACGGCCAGGGCTTCTTCACCTCGGTGCTCCGCTCGCTGCTCTCGCAGTGACGGAAGGCCCTCCGCCCGGCGCTCCTCCGCGGCCACCGGAACCGCCGCCGAGACCGTCCGCGCCACCTGCCGCGCCGGTCCCGCACAGCGCGCAGACGGCAGGCGGCGGGCCGGCAGCCGGGCACGCGCAGGCACGTCCGGCACACGCGGACCCTGTCCGAAGGGTCAGGGCGCAGGCCGCAGCACCTCCTCCCCGCCCCACCGGGGCGGCCTCGGCTCCGGCACAGGCCTCAGCGTCCGCCGACGCGGCCTCGGCCCCCGCTCGAGCCTCGGCGCACCTGCGGGTCTCGGCCCGCGAGGCAGCCGAACGCACCGTGCTCCGGTCACGCACGCGCCGGGACCGCCGGGCACGGCACCTGAAGCGCCTCCAGCGCCTCGCCGGCCTGGTGGTCCTCATCCCCGGGACCGTGCTGTGCGCGCTGCTGGTCCTGTTCCCCTCCGGTCAGGCGATCGGCCGGGCGAACCATCGGGTGTGGGAGATCTTCCAGGCGCTGTTCGGGTGGCTGCCATACGCCGAGGCCTTCACCGCCCACCGTCTCGAGATGGTGTGGAACATCGTCATGTTCGTGCCGCTGGGCCTCGGTCTGGCGCTGCTGCTCCCGCGCTGGTGGTGGGTCGCGGTCCTGCACTTCACCAGCGTGGGCATCGAGACGATCCAGCTGGTGCTCTACAGCTCGCGGCAGTCCTCGGCTGTCGACGTCGTCATGAACGCCACCGGCGGCATCATCGGCGTGGGCGCCGGGATCGCTCTCGACCGGTGGCGCAGGAGCCGCAGCGGGGCCGCTGCCTCCGCCTCGAACGCCGAGGGCTCCTCCGGGGGCCGTGCCTCCGCCTCGGGCGCCCATCCGCCTTCCGCCTAGACCGTGAACCCCCTCCCCGGCGCAGGCCCCTTCCACGACGCAAGCCGCCCCTGCCGACACGGGCGGCTCCACTACCCTGGGAGCATGAGCGATTCCCTGCAGAACCTGGTCGACCGCGCCGTCTTCCTCTCCACGGAGGTCCAGCACCACTTCGGCAGGCTGATCGCCGGGGCGGAGTTCGACATCGACTTCTCAGCAGCCCCGCGCCTGCGCTTCACTCCCGCTCCCGCGGCAGGCGGCACCGCACAGGCCGCGGGCAGCGGGACATCCAGGAAGTCCGGGGCAGGAAAGGGAGGGGGCTCCGGACAGGGTGCCGCCGCCTCGGACTCGCCTGCCCAGCGGGAGCTCACGCTCCGCCCGCACATGGTGGGCTCGGACGTCAGCCGCGCCCGCGAGGCCAACTGGCACTGGGGCTGGACGAACGACTCGGGCTTCCCCGAACCGGTCATCGCCCTCTCCCACCGCATCCGCGAGTACGGCGAGGCGCACGGCATCCCGGAGCTCACGGCCCCGGAGGTGCCGCTCGACTCGGAGGCGCTGCCCGCGCGGCTGACGCTCGCGGCCAAGGCCGTCACCGGCGCCTGGGCCCACTACCCCGCACAGGCCGGGGGCGGGACGACGGTGTGGGTGCTCATCGACGACGCGCAGCTGGCCCTGGGAGAGCCGGAGCTGCGGAAGACCGTCCGGGCGATCGCCGGAGGGATCACGGACAACGAGGTGGCCGACCACAGGGCCGCGCTCGAATCGTACTTCCGGCTGCGCGGACTGCGCTCGGCCCCTCTGCCGGACGGCGGCGTCCGCTTGCTGTGCGCCGACGGCAGCGCCGACATCACGTTCGACGAAGCGGGCAGGATCGCCTCGTGCCAGGCCAGCCCCGGCCTCGAAGGCGAGGCGGCGGAGCAGTTCGCCGCTGTCGAAGCGCCCGTCGCCGAGGCCGTGTTCGGCACCGTGACGGTTCCCGAGGCCGGTGCCGTGCCGGACGCTCCCGCAGCTGAGGCGGGGACGGCCGCGGCGGAGCGGGAGGTCGCGGCGGAGCGTGCGGTTGCTCAAGAACGTGCGGTTGCTCAGGAGCAGACAGCCGAAGTTGCGGAGCAGGCGGAGAAGGCCGAGGCCGTGCGGAGCGAGGCGCCCGCCGCCGAGACGGAGACCGCTGCTGTGGAGAACCCAGCGGCCGAGGAGGTCGTTCAGGAGCAGCCGGCTCAGCCCGGGCAGGCGGATGCAGAACAGGCCGGCGTCAAGGCGGAGCAGCCGGAGAAGAGGGGCTTCTTCAAGCGCCTGTTCGGCCGCTGAGAGATTTCGCCTCCAACGTCTGGGAGGTTTTTACGGTGCGGGCACCCTGCATGGTGCCCGCACCGTAAAAACCTCCCAAGGGCAGAGCCCCGGATCGTTCAGAGCCCCGAATCGCTCAGGACCCGCTGCCGCCGCTCTGCTCCGTGCGCTGCACGACGGGCAGCAGGAGCATGCCGCACAGGAGGGCGACGGCGGCTCCGAGTGCGGCGCCGGCCACGGTGTCCGTGAGCCAGTGCACCGCGAGGGCCGTGCGTGAGAACGCCATGAGTGCCGTCCAGAGAATCCCCGCGAGCAGCACCGGCACACGCGGGAACAGGAGCCAGAGGACCACCGCGACGGTCGCCGCGTTCGCGGTGTGTCCGGAGGGGAACGAACCGAAGTCGGAGGCCACCAGCATGTCCTCGGGCCGCGCCCGCGCCACGAGGTGCTTGACCGCCTGCACCGTGAGGGCGCTGGCGGCGAACGCCGTGAGCGCGAAGACCGCCGCCCGCCATCCGTGCCGCCACCACAGCAGCGCGGCGATGAGCAGGGGCACCGCGAAGACGCCGATGGGACCCGCGCCCACGTGGTCGAGCACATGTGAGAGCGTCAGCACCACGGACGTCTGCGCGGCGAGCACGGCATCGTGCCACCACAGATCCAGCGGCGTCCCGCCTGCGGGTGAGACGAGCACCCAGACGCCGAGGACGGCGACCACCGCCAGCAGCACGGACACGGCTGCGGCCAGGGGCCTCGCTCGTTCGCGTCTCACTCCGCGCTCCCGTCTCATTCCACTGCGCTCAGCGCCCGCTTCGACGAAGCACACTGAGACATGAACGGAGAAATGCACCCCCGGTTCCGGCGAGATCAGCCGGCCGCGGCGGGCGCTGGCTCCCGGGCGAACGCTGGCTCCCGGGCACCCGCCTCGGCAGCGGTCTCCCCGGCTCCGCACCCGCCGCAGTGCGGCCGCAGCCCCGCCGCGGTGCATGCCTCGCAGCGGAGGAACTGCGTGCGGCACTCCTCGTGCGCGCAGTTGACGAAGAGCGGAGTGCGCTCACCGCAGTGCACGCAGGAGCCCAGCGACTGCGCCCCTTCGCCGAACTCCATGTGCATGCGGTTGTCGAAGACGTAGAGCGAGCCCTCCCACAGCCCGGCGTTGCCGAATGCCTCGCCGTAGCGGACGATGCCGCCGTCGAGCTGATAGACCTCCTCGAAGCCGCGGCTCACCATGAGCGCGCTGAGCACCTCGCACCGGATGCCGCCCGTGCAGTAGGTGACGACGGCCTTGTCCTTGAGGTGGTCGTATCTGCCGGAGTCCAGTTCCGCGAGGAAGTCCCGCGTGGTCGCGGTGTCCGGGACCACGGCGTCCCGGAAGCGGCCGATCTCCGCCTCCATGGCATTGCGGCCGTCGAAGAGGACGACGTCCTCGCCGCGTTCGGCCACGAGCCGGTGCAGCGCTCCGGGCCCCAGATGCGTGCCGCCGCCGGCCACCCCGTCCTCCGTGACGACGAGCTCCTCGGGGGCGCCGAAGGAGACGAGCTCCGGCCGGACCTTCACGCTCAGGCGCGGGAAGTCGTCGCCGGTGCCGTTCGACCATTTGACGTCCGCGCCCCGGAACGGCGCATAGGACCTCGTCTCGCGCACGTACTGCTTGACGGCGCGGACGTCCCCGCCCACCGTGGCGTTGATCCCGTGCGCGGAGATGATGATCCGCCCCTTGAGCCCGTGCTCCCGGCACAGGGCGGTCTGCCAGAGCCGGACCGCCTCGGGATCCGCCAGCGGGGTGAAGACGTAGAAGAGCACGATCTTGGGAACGGACATGGGGACGATTCTACGGCGACGGCCCGGATACCATAGGTGCCAGCACACGAACCACCAGAACGCATGAGCGCACGCGTTTGAGCACGCATGAGTGCGAGCACCAGGACGCACCGCATCGAAAGGGCCTCCTACGACGATGACCACCACTCCGCAGCACTCCCCCACCGCTGACGCAGACCGCGAAGCAGACAAGCAGGTGAAGGAGACCGTCGAGTTCGCCGCCGCGAACCCGGACGTCGAGCAGCCCTATGCCGAGCTCGGCCTCAAGCACGACGAGTACCTGCGCATCCGCGAGGTGCTGGGCCGCCGCCCCACCTCGGCGGAGCTCGCCATGTACTCCGTCATGTGGTCCGAGCACTGCTCGTACAAGTCCTCCAAGGTGCACCTGCGGAAGTTCGGCGAGAACGTCACGGACGAGATGAAGCAGAACCTCCTCGTGGGCATCGGGGAGAACGCCGGCGTCGTGGACATCGGCGACGGCTGGGCGGTGACCTTCAAGGTCGAGAGCCACAACCACCCCAGCTATGTGGAGCCCTACCAGGGCGCGGCCACCGGCGTGGGCGGCATCGTGCGCGACATCATCTCGATGGGCGCCCGTCCCGTCGCCGTCATGGACCAGCTGCGCTTCGGCGCGATCGAGGAGCCGGACACCGCGCGCGTGGTCCACGGCGTGGTCTCCGGCATCGCCGGCTACGGCAACAGCCTGGGCCTGCCCAATGTGGGCGGCGAGACGGTCTTCGACGCCGTCTACCAGGGCAACCCGCTCGTCAACGCCCTCGCCGTGGGCGTCATGAAGCACGAGGACATCCGCCTGGCCAACGCCTCGGGCGCGGGCAACAAGGTCGTCCTGTTCGGCGCGCGGACCGGCGGCGACGGGATCGGCGGCGCCTCGATCCTCGCCTCGGAGTCCTTCGACGACGCCAAACCATCCAAGCGCCCCTCCGTCCAGGTGGGCGACCCCTTCGCGGAGAAGGTCCTCATCGAGTGCTGCCTGGAGCTGTTCGGCGCGGGCACCGTCGAGGGCATCCAGGACCTCGGGGCGGCGGGCATCAGCTGCGCCACCTCGGAGCTCGCCTCGAACGGCGACGGCGGCATGCACATCGCACTCGACGACGTGCTGCTGCGCGATCCCACGCTGACTCCCGAGGAGATCCTCATGTCGGAGTCGCAGGAGCGCATGATGGCCGTCGTCCGGCCGGAGAAGCTGGACGAGTTCCTGGCCATCGTGAACAGGTGGGAGGTCGAGACGAGCGTGCTGGGCGAGGTGACGGACACCGGCCGCCTCGTCATCGAATGGCACGGCGATGTGATCGTCGACGTGCCGCCCCGCTCCGTGGCCCATGACGGCCCCGTCTACGAACGGCCCATGGAGCGCGCCTCCTGGACGGACGCCACGCAGGCGGACACCGTCGAGGCCGCCGGGCTCGCCACGCCGCAGACGGCGGAGGAGCTGCGGCAGACGGTGCTCGACCTCGCCGCCTCGCCCAACCTCAGCTCGAAGAAGTGGATCACGCAGCAGTACGACCGCTACGTGCAGGGCAACACCGCCCTGGCCTTCCCCGACGACGCGGGCGTCATCCGCGTGGACGAGGAGACCGGTCGCGGCATCGCCCTGGCCACGGACGCCAACGGCCGCTACTGCTACCTCGACCCCGCGCAGGGTGCCAAGCTCGCACTCGCCGAGTCCTACCGCAATGTCGCCACGAGCGGCGCGCGCCCCCTCGCCGTCACCGACTGCCTCAACTTCGGCTCCCCCGAGGACCCGGAGATCATGTGGCAGTTCGCGCAGACGGTGGAAGGACTGTCCGAGGCGTGTGTGGACTTCGGGGTGCCGGTGACCGGCGGCAACGTCTCGATGTACAACCAGACCGGCGGCACCGCCATCCATCCCACCCCCGTCGTGGGCGTCATGGGCGTGTTCGACGACGTCACCAGGGCCACTCCCTCGGGCTGGCGCGAGGCGGGGCAGACGATCTACCTCCTGGGCACCACCGAGGCGGAGCTTGACGGCTCCGCGTGGGCCGGCACGGTGCACGGCCACCTGGGCGGCGTGCCGCCGCAGTACCGGCCCGAGGCGGAGAAGGAGCTCGCGGACATCCTCATCAACGCCTCCCGCGACGGCATGATCGACGCCGCGCACGATCTCTCCGAGGGCGGCCTCTCCCAGGCGCTCGTCGAGGGCTCGCTCCGCTGGGGAACGGGTGCGCGGATCTGGCTCACGGAGCTCCTGGAGCGCGACGGCATCGACGCGTTCACCGCGCTGTTCTCGGAGTCCACCGCGCGGGCGATCGTCGCGGTCCCCCGCAGCGAGGAGGTGCGCTTCTCCGACATGTGCACCGCGCGCGGCTTCCCGTTCGTGCGCATCGGCATGACGGACGCCGGCGAGGACGGGGCGCAGCTGGAGATCGTGGACCAGTTCGCGATCGGCCTCGACGAGCTGCGCGAGGCGCACGAAGGCACGATGCCCGCTCGCTTCGGCGGGGAATCGCTCGTGGACCGGGCGGCGGCCGAGGGCTGACCTGAGGCCTCGGCGCGGGCCTGTTCTGCACGCCGGCCCCTTCGGCTCTGCCGGAGGGGCCGGCTCTGTACGTACGGCGCACCCCGCCCCCTACGGCGCCCCGCCCCTCAGCGCCGCCGTGCCGCCCGCGCGAGCAGCTCCACGCCCGAGCCCACGAGCATCGCGCACGAGAACCAGATGGGTCCCGCGGCACCCAGCGGGGCGGCGAGCAGGCCCGCACCGGCGGGGAAGGCCACCTGTCCCAGCCGGTTGCCCATGAGCCTCGTCGCCAGCGCCGTGCCGCGCCACGATGCGGGCACGGCCTGCGTGACGAGCGACATCGAAAGCGGCTGCCCCAGGCCCAGGAAGAACCCGCCCAGCAGCATGAGCACCGCAGCCGCCCACAGGTGGTCCATGAGCAGCGGGGGAAGCGCGAGAGCGACACCGGCACCCAGAGCCGAGGCCGTCACGAGTGTGTTCCTGCTGAACCGGCGGGCCAGCGGCTCGAGCAGGACGCGCGAAGCGATCGAGGCGAGGCTGCGGGCGGCCAGCAGCAGGCCGATCGTCGCCGGCGCCACGCCCGCATGCTCTCCCACGAGGGGCAGATAGGCGGTGAGCAGATCGATCATCACGAGCAGCGCGAGGCTCGCGAAGATCTGCGAGCGCACCCCGGGCACACGCAGAACCGCTCGCGCGCTCGGCCGGCCCGGCGAGGCTGCGGTCTCCGCCGAGGCCGCATCGGCCTCAGGATCCGTCTCGGCCTCGGCCGCTTCCCCACCGTTCACAGCCCCGGGGGCCTCTGCTCCGCCCCCGCCTCGGGCCCTGCGCGACCGCACGGCAGCAGCAGCCGCGAGCAGCACCACCGCCAGCGCGGCAGACCCCGCCCCCATCCACAGTGCCAGCGCGATCTGCTCCGCGTGTGCGTGACCGCCCAGGACCGCCCCGGCCAGCAGGGGGCCGATGAGCTGCCCCACGGAGAACGCGGCGGTGAAGTAGCCGAAGCCCCGATCGAGGTGCTCCGGCGGGACGAAGCGGGCGATCGAGGTCTGTCCCGCGATGGTGAACAGCAGGTGCCCGAGCCCCAGGAGCACGCTGCCGATGAAGACGAGGGCGACGCTGGCGGTGCCCGCCATCAGCGCTCCGCCCGCCGCCAGCAGCAGCGCTCCCAGCGCCATGATGTGCCGGAGTCGGAGAGTGCGGTCGGCGAGCCTGCCCAGCGGCAGCGCGATGACGAGCGGCAGCAGCGCGTAGGCGGCGGTGACGAAGCCGATGAGCACGGGATCGGCGCCGAGGTCCAGCAGCTTGTAGGAGGTGACCGGCCGGAAGAGATTCAGTCCCGTCTGGGTGAGGACGGCCGCGAGAACCAGCGTCCAGAGTCCGGCCTTCGCCTCTCTCACCTGCTGCTCACCGCGTCTCCCCCGATCTCTCCGCCGGCTCGCTGCGAACCGTCGTCCCGAACGATGCTAGTCCCCTGCGCCCCCTGCGTGCGTCAGCCAGGTGCGCGCAGGCGGGCGCAACGATGGTCAGACACGGCGGCAGGCGGGCACGGCTGCAGGCACGCGCCCCCGGCGTTGCGCGCACCCGCCGGCGGGCCCCTTAGGATGGGTCCGAGATCGTCATCGGCGGATCGCGGCTCCCGCGGTCCGCCGATGCACTGCCGCCCGGGATCGCGTGTGCTGCCGGGGAGACTGCCAAGGAGTGAAGATGCGTCTGAGCGTGATCGGCTGCGGATACCTGGGAGCCGTGCACGCAGCGGCGATGGCCTCGATCGGCCACGAGGTGGTCGGGATCGACGTCGACGCGGAGAAGGTCGGCGCGCTCTCCCGCGGTGAGGCGCCGTTCTTCGAGCCCGGCCTGCAGGACATCCTCACCGAGGGCGTGGCCTCGGGACGCCTGAGCTTCACCACGGACATGTCCGAGGCCGCGGGCGCCGCAGTCCATTTCATCGGCGTGGGCACACCACAGCAGGCGGACGGCTACGCCGCAGACCTCACCTATGTCCGTGCCGCCGTCGCGGCGCTGGTCCCGCATCTGCGCCCCGGAGACGTCGTCGCCGGGAAGTCCACCGTCCCCGTCGGGACGGCGGCCGAGCTCTCCGAGCAGATCACGCCCACCGGTGCCGTCCTGGTCTGGAACCCGGAGTTCCTCCGCGAGGGATGGGCTGTGAAGGACACCGTCGATCCGGACCGCCTCGTCGTCGGGGTCCCGGCGGGCGGGGCCGGGGAGGCGGCCGCGCAGACCCTGCGCGAGGTCTTCCACCCGGCAGTGGCCAAGGGCACGCCCTTCATCGTCACGGACTACGCGACGGCTGAGCTCGTCAAGGTCTCAGCCAACGCCTTCCTCGCCACCAAGATCTCGTTCATCAACGCGATGGCGGAGATCGCCGAGGCGACGGGCGCGGATGTCACCCAGCTCGCCGATGCGATCGGCCACGACGAACGGATCGGACGGAAGTTCCTGGGTGCCGGGATCGGATTCGGGGGCGGCTGCCTGCCCAAGGACATCCGCGCGTTCTCCGCACGTGCGGAGGAGCTGGGACGTCGGGAGTCGGTGAACTTCCTCCGCGAGGTCGATGCGATCAACCTCCGTCGCCGCGACCGGGCCGCGCAGCTGGTGGTGGACGCCCTCGACGACCGGCCCCACGGCAGAAGGGTCGCCGTGCTGGGAGCGGCATTCAAGCCGCACAGCGATGACGTCCGGGATTCGCCGGCCCTCGATGTGGCAGTGCGGCTGCACGGACTCGGCGCGGATGTCGTGGTGACCGACCCTCAGGCCATCGGCAACGCGCGGAAGGTGCACCCCCACCTCACCTACTCCGCGGACCTCGACGATGCGCTCCGTGACGCCGAGGCCGTGCTCATCGTCACGGAATGGGACGAATACCGCCGCCACCTCACGCCCGAGCACGCGGCCTCGCTCGCCCGCGGCAGGACCGTCATCGACGCACGCAACTGCCTGGACCCCGCACGCTGGCGGGCCGCGGGGTGGAGCTACCGGGGAATGGGAAGGCCGTGAGGGGGAGGAGCCTCCTCACGAGGGGGTGAGCTGCGCGCGCTCCGTTCCTGCTGCCGGAGACCGTCGCGCACTGCGGCGGAGCCTGCCTGACGGACCAATGCGACACGCGCAGGAACCCGCGGTTAGCATAGGACGGATCGCCCCGCCCGAACGCCCTGAAGGAGACCGCCCGCGTGGAGCTCACGGACTACTGGAAGATAGTGCGCGCCCATTGGGCTGCCATGCTCGCGATCACTCTCGCCGGTGCCGTGCTGGGTCTGGGCTGGGCGCTCCTGCAGCCCAAGGAGTACACGGCGGATGCCAGCGGCATCGTCTCGGCCGGCGTGAGCAGCGACCTCGGAACCGCGATGGCAGGTGAGAACTACGCGAAGTCGCGCGTGGTGTCCTATCTCGATCTGGCGGAATCGCGCGCTGTGGCCGAGGACGCGGCGCAGACGCTGGGGCTCACCGAAGCCCCGGAGGCTCTCATCGGGCGCGTCACCGTCACCAACCCGGCCGATACCGCGACGCTGCGGGTCTCGGCGATGGCGAACTCCCCGGAGAGCGCCCGCGATCTCGCCGAGGCCTGGGTGGGGGCCATCGGCACCCAGGTGGCCGAGGTGGAGAACGCGAATGCGACCGGCGGCGAGCAGTCGATCGTCACCTTCCAGTCCCTGGACGCGGCCAAGCTTCCCACGGCGCCTTCCTCGCCCAACACCAAGCTCGCCATCGGCATCGGCGGAATCGCGGGCCTCGCCGCAGCGGTCGCCTACGCCCTGCTCCGGAACATCTTCGACCGGCGCGTCCGCTCCACCGCAGAGGTCGAGCGCGAGACGGGGCAGGCCGTGATCGGCACGATTCCCGCCTACACCGGCTTCACCCCGGACAAGCGCATGATCTCCAGCACCGGCGGCAATGATCGGGATGCGCGGAACGGCGACGAGTATGCCGTCGCCGAGGCGCTGCGCGAGCTCCGCACCAATCTGCAGTTCATGAATATCGACAACCCGCCGCGTTCCATCGTCGTCACGAGTGCGATGCCCGGTGAGGGGAAGTCGACGGTGACGGCGAACCTCGCGGCGACCATCGCCGCCTCGGGCCGCCGTGTGGTCGTCATCGACGGCGACCTGCGCCGTCCCATGGTCGCCCAGACCTTCGGCCTGCTCCCCGGGATCGGCCTCACCGACGTCCTCATCGGCGAGGCGCAGCTGGCCGATGTCATGCAGCCCTGGGGAGACACCGGCAATCTGTTCGTCCTCGGCGCGGGCAAGGTCCCGCCCAACCCCAGCGAACTGCTCGGCTCGAACTCCCTGCACGAGCTCATCGCGGAGCTCGCGGCGCATGCGGTGGTCCTCATCGACGCCCCTCCCCTGCTGCCGGTCACGGATGCGGCCATCCTCACCGCGCGCACCGATGGCGCACTCGTCGTCACCCGGGCGAAGAAGACCACGTACGACGCGCTCAATGCCGCCCTGCACAACCTCGAACGGGTGAAGGGGCACGCGCTCGGCATCATCATCAACGGCGTGCCCAGCAAGGGCAGCGCCGCGGACGGCTACGGCTACCAGTACCGGGCGTACTACGGCAAGCAGCAGACGCAGGAGGAGGCGGCCTCGGCACCTCGCCACGCGGCTGAGAGCGCGCCTCTGAGCCGCCGCGCCAGGCGGGCCGCAGGATGACCGGCGAGAGGCGCAGGCGCGCTCACAGGACCGCGCCGCCGCTGGGCATCCTCACGGTCTGCACGGGAAACATCTGCCGGTCTCCCCTGGCCGAACAGCTGCTCCGGCAGAGGCTCGCCGGGGACTTCCGCTACGAACTGGCCAGCGCGGGTCTCAACGCGGTCGTGGGCGCCCCCATGGACCCGATGGCCGCGGAGCAGCTGCGGGTGTACGGCGGAGACCCCCACGGGCTTGTGGGCGAACAGCTCGACGGGGTGCGCGTCGACGCCTCCGATCTCCTTCTCACCATGACCCGGGGCCAGCGGGACCACCTCATCCGGCGCTATCCTCGTGCCGCTCAGCGCACCTTCACGCTTGCGGAGTTCGCAGCGCTCGCTCCCGCAGCCGTGCAGGCGGCCGGGCGCGCCTCCGCCGGCGGCGCTCGTCCCGAGCGCCCCGAGGCCCAAGGCGTGGTCGAGGCGGCCGCACGCAATCGCTTCTCCGCCCAGCTCACCGATGCCGATGATGTCGAGGACCCGATCAACGCCTCGCCCGAGGTGCATGCCAGGGTCGCCTCGCAGATCGCAGGTCTGGTGGAGGCTATCTCCACGGACCTGCGTGCTCTGCCGGCATCCGCCTGAACCGCGCGGGTCCGGCATAGGCGTGCCGAAGCGGGGGGCACCGGCCTGGCTGAGGTCCCGCGCGTGCTTCAGGCGCCTTCCGGGGGTGACTCGGCAAGGTATGCCGTGAGCGCATCGGTCGCCGTGCGCGGAGTGAAACCCGTGCGCTCGAGCTTCGTCAGGGCCAGCATGCTGTTCGCAGGGCGCGGGGCCGCACTCCTCCCGGCGAAGTACTCCTCCGCCGTCGCGCCGACGACACGTGCGGGATCGTGCCCGGTCAGTTCGAAGACCTGGCGTGCGATCTGCGCCCACGAGGTCCGAGGCCCCTCACAGCTCACGTTGTAGGTGCCGTACTCGGCGCCTGCGCCGAGGAGGTGCGCGACTGCGGCGGCGAGATCGTCGGCGAACGTGAGGCGGCCGTGCTGATCGTCGACCACCGTCGGGTCGATGCCGCGCTGAGCCAGGGCGGCCATCGTGCGCACGAAGTTCGCCCCGTCCCCGACGACCCAGCTCGTCCGCAGGATGTAATGGCGTTCAGCCAGCGCAGCAGCGAGGTCACCGGCCGCCTTGCTCTGCCCGTAGACGCTCAGCGGACTCAGGGGCGCGTCCTCCGTGTACGGCTCGGCGGACTCACCGTCGAAGACGTAGTCACTGGAGATGTGCACGAGCGTGAATCCGTGATGCTGTGCACGTCGCGCGAGCTCAGCCGGGCCGCCTGCGTTGACGCGCCAGGCCGCGGCCCTCCCCTCGGGCGTCTCGGCGGCATCGACCTGCGTGTAGGCCGCCGCATTGACCACCGCGCTGTACGCGTACCAGTTCACGGCTTCCAGGCTCCGCGGGTCAGCGATGTCCACGCGCGCTCTGTCAGCGAATTCCGCATCCGGCAGCGCCTTCCTCAGCGCACGCCCCAGCTGCCCGTTCGCGCCGAGCACGAGCACCGGCCGCGCCCGCATGGGCCTCACCCCGCTCAGCTGCGGATGCGCACGATCCCTGTCGGAGACCACCGCCTGGTCCAACGGGATGGGCCACGGGATCGCAGCGGACTCATCCGCGAGGTTGAGGAAGGTGTACTCCGCCTGCGCCGCAGCAGTCCAGTGGTCATTCACGAGGTAGACATAGGCGGTGTCACCCTCCAGCGCCTGGAAGGCGTTGCCGACGCCCCGGGGAACGTAGACGGCAGTGTCAGGGCCGAGTTCCATGTGGAACACCGTCCCGAAGCTCGGGCCCTCTCGCAGGTCCACCCAGGCGCCGAAGATCCGGCCTGTTGCGACCGAAACGTATTTGTCCCACGGCTCCGCATGGATGCCGCGAGTCGTGCCGGGGTCGGCGTTGAAGGAGATGTTGTTCTGCACCGGCCGGAAGTCCGGTAGGCCCAGCGCCACCATCTTCTCCCGCTGCCAGTTCTCCTTGAACCATCCGCGGGCGTCACCGTGGAGGGGCAGATCCACGACCAGGAGACCCGGGATGGGGGTGCGGCGCACGGCAAGTCGATCGGCACCCGTGCTCACTGCCCCTGCCTCCGGTAGTCCGCCTCGGTCTGTGCCTTCTGCGGCCGCCACCAGCCCTCGTTCTCCCGGTACCAGGCGATCGTCGCCTCCAGGCCCGCGTCGAAGTCACGGTATGCAGGTTCCCAGCCCAGCTCGCTTCTCAGCCTGCTCGAGTCGATCGCGTACCGCAGGTCGTGGCCGGGCCGGTCCGTCACATGGTCGAAATCGTCCTCGTCGCACCCCATGCTCAGGAGGATGCGCCGCAGCACCTCCCGGTTGCTGAGCTCTCCGTCAGCGCCGATGAGATAGGTCTCTCCGATGCGGCCGCGCTCGAGCACAGCCAGCACCGCGGAGGAGTGGTCGTCTGCGTGGATCCAGTCGCGCACGTTCTCCCCCGTGCCGTAGAGCTTGGCGCGCATGCCGTCCAGAACGTTGGTGATCTGGCGCGGGATGAACTTCTCGACGTGCTGTCGGGGGCCGTAGTTGTTGGAGCAGTTCGAGATCGTGGCGCGGATGCCGAAGGAGCGCGCCCAGGCACGGACCAGCAGGTCGGAGGCGCCCTTCGTCGAGGAGTACGGGGAGGAGGGGTTGTAGGGAGTCGTCTCGGTGAAGCGCGCCGGATCGTCGAGTTCGAGGTCGCCGTACACCTCGTCCGTGGAGATGTGATGGTAGCGGGCGTCGTGCCGGCGCACGGCTTCGAGGAGGGTGTATGTGCCGATCACATTGGTGTCGAGGAAGGGCCTGGGGTCGCGCAGCGAGTTGTCGTTGTGGGACTCCGCCGCATAGTGGATGACCGCGTCCGCATCCGCGACCAGCCCGTCCACGAGCTCGCCGTCGCAGACGTCGCCCTGGACGAACGTCACGCGGTCCTCCGGAAGACCTGCGAGCGAGGCCCGGCTGCCCGCATAGGTGAGCTTGTCGAGCACCGTCACGTGCGCCCCCGTATGCTCGACCGTATAGTGGACGAAGTTGGAGCCGATGAAGCCGGCTCCTCCCGTCACAAGAAACCTGGCCACCGTGCCGCCTTCCCCGCCTCTCATCGCGCTCGCTTCCAGAACGCGCCGGAACAGTGTCGATGGTACCGGTTCCGACGGGCCTGTCGTGCACCGCCCTTCCGGGTATGGCATAGGCTTGCCCGCGTGAAGGGACTCGTACTCGCAGGCGGCTCGGGCACTCGGCTGTGGCCGATCACGAAGGGCATCTCCAAACAGCTGATGCCCGTCTACGACAAGCCCATGGTCTACTACCCCCTGTCGACGCTCATGCTGGCAGGCATCCGAGAGGTCATGTTCATCACCACCCCGGAGCACCGGGCACAGTTCCAGAACCTGCTCGGCAGCGGGGAGCGTCTGGGCATGCGTCTGGAATACAGCGTCCAGGAGGAGCCCAACGGACTCGCCGAGGCCTTCGTCATCGGCGAGAGCTTCATCGCCGGCGAGAAGTCGGCTCTCGTGCTGGGCGACAACATCTTCCACGGCACCGGTCTGGGGTCCAGTCTGGGCAGACACCGGGATGTGGACGGGGCCGTGATCTTCGCCTACCAGGTCTCGAATCCGGAGGCGTACGGAGTGGTCGAGTTCGACGGAGACATGCAGGCGATCTCGATCGAGGAGAAGCCGAGGTCACCGCGGAGCAGCTACGCGGTTCCCGGGCTGTACTTCTACGACGAGGAAGTCGTGGAGGTGGCCAAGGACGTGAAGCCCAGTGCCCGTGGGGAGCTCGAGATCTCGACGGTGAACGAGCACTACCTGCGGGCAGGACGGCTCCGCGTCGATCCGCTGCCCAGGGGCACGGCCTGGCTGGACACCGGTACGGTGGATTCGATGATGCAGGCGTCCGAGTACGTCCGGGTGATCGAGGAGCGCCAGGGGTTCAAGATCGGCTGCGTCGAGGAGATCGCATGGCGCAACGGCTGGATCTCCGATCGGGAGCTCAGCGCCCTCGCCGCCCCGCTCCGCAAGAGCGGATACGGTGCGTACCTCGAACGCCTGCTGGCGGCCTGAACGGGCGGGAGCATCATGGCCCAATGGATCGCCGTCTCCTACGGCGCACTGGACGTCTCGGAACGATCCGACTTCCCCGGCACCGAATTGCTGGTCACGCCCACGGTCCCCGGCGTTCCGCTCGCTCTGCCTGCCGGGGGTGCTGAGCTCTGGCGAAGGCTCGTCGAGGGGCCCCTGGACAGCGCAGAGCTGGACGACGACGAGCGCACGATCGTCGAGGAGATGCGCGAGAGCGGTCTCGCTTCCACCGATCTCCAGCACCCCGCCAGACAGACGTCGATCCCAGCGCCCTGGCTCTCCTCGCCCCTGCACGAGCTCGTGTATGGGCTGGTCGCGAGCCTCGCCCAGCACGCGGACATCCCACTGGTCTTCGTCAAGGGCCCTGTCCTCCATGCGCAGGGGCTGCGCAGTCGCGAGCATTCGGCGGATGTCGACGCCTGGGTGGCACCGGACAGACTCGCCGGGCTGGCCGATGCCCTGAAACCCTGGGGATGGGGGCTGATGGCCGATGTCTGGGAGCACTCGGCCATCAACCACTCCGTCACACTGGTGCCTCAGGCCGGGTGGGGGTGCGAGATCGATCTCCACCGCCGCCTCCCAGGGCTCGCGCTGTCGGACCAGGATGCCTTCGCCGCAGTGCGCGCACGCAGCGAGCCCGTCGAGTTCGCCGGTGTGGGCGCCAGGGCGCCTGAGCGCACCGCCAATGCGGTGCTCTCCGCCCTCCACATCATACGACCCGCGATCGGCAAGGTCGTCTCCTCCACTGCCGTCCCCACCGCAGCCGAGGTGCTGCGGACTGCCGGAGCCGAGGCGGTCTCCGCCTCCGCTGCGCTCGATGCGACCATTGCGCTGGAGGAGGCCCTCACCTCCGCGTTCCCGCACGCTCGCATCGACGTCTCCGCGGCAGGACGTCCCCGCGACTGGTATCCGCGCACCCGCCCCAACAAGGCGCTCGCGTACTGGGCGACGCTGCAGGAGATGCCCCTCCGAGAACGCCCGAGCATCGCCTTCCGGCTCATCTGGCCGTCCGCAGATGTGGCGCTGGCGTCATCGGAGAACCTCGGAGTGCCCGAGACGTCGGTCGCACGCGCACGCCTGAGGAGGCTCTGGCGCGGGGTGCGCGAGATCGGCCGCACCGCGCTGGGCCGTGCCCCCGCGCCTCCCACGGACGTGGAGCGGTGAGCCCTCCCCGATATGATGGCCGGACCCGGACACACCTCTGCCGCTACGAGATGAGGCCACTGTGACGACACTCCTGATCGTCCTGTGCGGTGCCGCAGTTTTCAGCATGATCTTCGCCTCGCGGCCCCACTTCGTCATCCTCGCGGCTTTCGCCCTCTTCGCGCTGGTCCCGTCCATCGCCGTAGGCACGGTCGTCCCGCTCCCCGTCCATCCGGGGCTGTTCATGATCGCGGCCGGTGCCGCGGTGCAGTTCCTGCGCTCCCCCCGGCGCTTCCTGCAGGTGCTGAACTCCAGACCCCTGCTGGCCTGCCTGGTGCTGCTGCTGTCCGCGCTCATGCTCTTCATCCGCTGGTCCACGGGGTACGGGATGTCCCTGGGCGGGGTGCTCAGCATCGCGATCGGCCCCTTCCTCCTCTATGTGCTCACGCTGCTCTCCTTCTCCGGTGCGCCGGGCCCACTGCGGACCCTGCTGCGCGGATTCGCCGTCCTGACACTGATCGTCATCGGCGTCGCAGGCGCGCAGTACTTCACCGGCGACGTCTACGTCTGGGAATCCGCCTACCAGCAGCAGTGGTGGTGGGGCTCCAGACAGGAGATCACGCAGCCGGTGGCCACCTTCGGCCACTGGATCCCGATGGCGGTGTTCCTCGCCGTGATCCTTCCGCTCACCACGCTGCTGAAGAGCCGTCTGCTCTGGATCTTCATGATCGTGCTCAGTCTCGCCACGGTGCTCGCCAGTGCGTCACGCGCAGGTCTCATCCTGCTCGTCATCGCCTCAGTGTTCGTCGCCGGCAGAGAGATGCGCGCGAACACAGCTCACCGGAACATGGCTCTCCTCATACTCTCCCTGCCCCTGGGCGCTCTGGTCGTCTCTCTGGTGCGAAGCGAACTGTCGGAGACGCTGTCGAGCAAGGTCGAGGACGACGGCGTCTCCACCGAACTCCGCCTCCAGGCCATCGACTGGTTCTTCTCGCATATGGGCGACTTCGCCGTCTCCCCCTATCCGGTGAGCGATCTCCTCGCCGCAGGCATCCTCGGCTCCAGCCTGGAGAACGGGTTCTTCATCTTCGCAACCGGCTATTCGGTTCTCACCGCTTCTGTACTGGCGATGGTGTGCATCACCCTCGTCGTCAGCGTGGTGTCCTCGAGGGGGACCCACCGTTTCACCGCTGCGGTGGTCATCCTCCTCTTCCTGGCTTCCACGGTCTTCTCCGGCTCCTTCGCATCGGGTTCCGCTTTCGAGTACATGCTCGCGTGGATGGCGGCAGCCCTGGGAACGGTCGAGTTCCCCGGGTCGGAGCAGAAGCCGCGCACGGAGGCCGCGGACACCCCGGCCGTCCCGGACGCCTCCTGCGAAGCAGCGCCCACGGGCTCGCCAATCAGCGCAGCACCGCCGTCCCCTGCATCCGGAGAAGCAGGGCGTCGAGTGCCGGAAGAGTACGGTCGTCAGTGAAGGTCCGCGCACGTTCGAGCCCACCGGCCCTCACCCGGCGGATCTCCTCCGGGCTCCGTGCCAGCCGCAGCAGCACCGCGGCTAAGGCCTCCGGGCTGCCGGATTCGAACAGGAAGCCGCTGTGTCCGGATTCGATGATCTCCGTCGCCCCACCCTGATCGGAGGCGACAGTGACCAGGCCGCTCGCCATCCCCTGGACATTGACCTGCCCGAACGGTTCGGGAGTCACCGAGGGGCAGACGAGCACCTCATGCTCCGCGAGCAACGGCCGCACATTCTCCACGTGTCCGAGGAAGCGGATCGGGGTCCTGAGGTCAGCCGCACGGTCCCTCAGCGAAGCACCATACTCGGGTTCGCCGAAATGATCCCCACCGGCGATGGTCACCTCGAACGCCTCGGCGACGCTCTCGGCCTCCAGGATTCGGATCGCTTCTATGAGCACGTGAATCCCCTTCCAGGGACTCAAGCGGCTGAGAGAGAGCACGGAAAGTCGCCCGCCTTCGTTCAGCGCCGCGTCATTCACAGCCGCAGCCTGCTCGATTCCCGAAATCGGGTAGGCGATCGCCGCGGGACGGCTCTGCGCGACGGAGCCAGGCAGGGTGTTCGCCGTCCACTGACTGTTCGCGATGAACTCCGCAAAGCGGGTGTACCCCTTCCTCTCCATGAACCCGGCACGCAGACGGCTGAGACCTGCCGGGACCGCCTCCTGTCGCAGGTAGTCCACGAGGTGGTGGTCTCGCGGAGCGGCTATGCCCAAGCTCAGTGCCGCATTGAGGCTGTTGGCGATGACGGCGGACCGCGGACGGGCACGCAGGAAGCGCCGCAGCTGCTGCAGGAGCACGAGGCGGCGCCCGGGACCGGCCGGGGCCTTCAGGACCGTCGTGCTCACACCCGCAGCGATTGCGGCATCGGCGAGATAGCCGTCCTCGAAGACGAGGAGCTCGATCTCACACCGTCGACCATGCCACTCCAGGTAGCGCGCTATAGAGAGCTGGCCCCCGCCCGTGGCGCTTGAATGATCCACGATCAGCACTGGCGGGGCGGACGCCTCCTGTGCCAAGCGTGGGGAGAGAATCCCCCCTCCGCGGTCTCCCCCGCTCATGCTCTCCTGCCTTCTGCCGCGGTGAGCAGAGCCTTCTCATAGACACCATGGGTGATCTCCGCCGTGGTCCGCCAGGAGTACTGCTGCAACAGCTTCCTGGCATTGAGCCGCAGGCGGCTCGAGAGCTCCTCGGAGTCCATGACCTCGGAGACGGCCGCGGCTATCGCAGGCACCGACCGGGGATCGAAATAGTGTGCGGCGTCCTGATAGACCTCCGGCAGACATGTCGCATCCGCAGCGGCTACGGGCAACCCGTAGTTCATGGCTTCCAGACCGGGCAGACCGAAGCCTTCGCTCAGTGAGGGGAAGACGTAGACCGCCGCATTCCCGTAGAGCCAGTCCCTCTCCGCGTCGCTGATGAAGCCGGTGAACTCCACTGCCTCGTCACCGCGCTCCTCGGATCTCTCCTTGAGCCGGAGACCCGCGGAGTCCAGCCGCCCCACAAGCACCAGACCGATATCGCGTCCCTGCCGACGCAGCAGCTGGTGCGCCTGGATCAGACGATCGATGTTCTTGTAGTCGAAGAAGTTCCCCACGTACAGCGCGTACTCCTCGAACGGAAGCGCGCGGACCTCCGGCGCGACGGTTTCGATCTCTGCGGCGAGAGGAGTGACGGTGAACCTGTCTGCGGGAAGCCTCGCGTACCGCTGCGCATCCTCCGCGGAGTACCGGCTCGGCGTGATGACATGCGTGGCGGTCCGCAGAGCGATCCAGAACGCGGCCCTCGCCACCAGCTGCTTCGCCCTGAAGATCAGCGGATTCTTGGAGGTGTCGACCGCTCGGAGCAGGGTGAGATCGTGAAACGTGGTGACCTTGGCTCCGCGGTAGAGGATGGGCTGCTGCTGCATGCAGAAGTGCACCAGATCGAAACGTCGACTCCTGAGATGGCGCCAGAACGCCCACTGCTCAGCGAAGCTGAAATCAGGGTATTCCGCCGCCTCGACCGAGAAGTTGGGAGCATGAGGCTCCCACTTTCCGAGATCCTCCTCACGAAGGAGCACGGTGTACTCGTTGTGCCTGTCGATCTCCTGCAGATGCTTCAGCAGCATCCGCGCATATGTGCCTGTCGACTTCGAGAGGATGCGCGCATCGATCGCAATCCTCGCAGGTGCCGAAGAACGTCCCACTGATTCCCTCATCTGCTGCCGGCCTTCCGTCGGTCCATGCGCTGGTGCTCCCGCGAGCGCGCTGCCGCTTCATATATCCGTTCCAGGCCACGGGTCTGACTGCGCACGTCGAACTGTCGCTCCACCCGGGCACGGCCCGCATTCCCGAACTTCCTCGCAAGCGCTTCGTCGTCGAGAAGCGTGCGAATGTGCACGGCGAGCTCCGCGCTGTCCCCTTCCGGAGCCAGCAGACCCGTCTGTCGGTCTGCAACCGCTTCCGGCACGCCCCCATGCGCATAGGCCACGATCGGCAGGCCCTCCGCAGCCGCCTCGAGGTAGACCATCCCGAATCCCTCTGCCGCTCCGCTCGGCGCTGTGCGCGACGGTGCGCAGAACACGCGCGCGCGTCTGAGCACACTGCGGACATCAGAGGGTGACAGACGGCCGAGGAACTCGACCTGGGCTGCCGAGGAGGCGGCCGACTGCTCCAGCTCCTCCCGCAGAGGGCCCTCACCCACGACTGCGACACGCAGCGGTCGTCCCTGCGCTGCGAGCGCACTGACCGCGGTCAAGAGGTCTGTCACGCCTTTGACTTCGACCAGACGTCCGACGAACACCACGTCCCACTCCGGTGCGGGGCGGGAGGCGGGGCGGTCCTCCGGCACCGGAATGCCGATGGGCTGCACCACCACGCGCTCCGCCGGCGCCCCCAGCGCGATCGCCCTGCGCGCGGTGAACTCCGATACCGCGACGACGCGCTCAGCCGTCCGCAGCATCCTGCGCGCCCGGAGACGATAGCGGAATCCGCGCAGCCCCCTGGTGAGCGGAGCCGCAGTCACATCGTGACCGTGCACGGTCACGATGAGGGGGATCCCCGCACGCCTGCACGCATGGGAGGCGACCACCGCTTCAGGAATGAAGTGTGCGTGCAGGACATCCGGCCGGGTCTCCCGGAGATAGCGTCGCAGGGAGCGCGATCGTCCGGTGAGACCGGCGATCCGCAGCCGCAGGCGCCGGAACGGGGCCGATTCCAGTAGGAGGACGTCCGCATCCCGAGCCAGCGGCGACGGTTCCCGCACCAGCCCGAGGGAGACGTGTTCCCACTCGGTGAGGGCGTCCTCCTGGTTGCGCACGAAGGTCTCGGAGGCCGGCAGCCACGAGCGCTTCCATACGGCGACCCTGCGAACCGCCTTCATCTCCTCGCTCCTCTCTGCGCAGCCTTCCGGAGCTGCTCTCCCACCATCGTCAGGTCCTGCGCGTCCACTCTCAGGAAGTCGCGCATGGGAATCGAGAAGTGCTTCTGCAGCCACACGAGGTTCAGCCCTCCGGCCACGATGTTCCCCACGAGCGTGGCGATCGCCGCACCCACTGCACCGTACGACGGTGCCAGCAGGAACAGCACGGAGACGCTGGCAATGCACGCGATGAGGAGCGACCAGCTTCGCAGACCGGGACGCCCGCGTGAGCTCAGCCCCACCCCGGCGACCGATCCCGGGTTGCCGAGCACGGTGCCGACGAGCAGGATGACGAGCACCGGCAGCGCTGCCGCGAACTCCTGTCCGAAGAGGATCGGCAGCATCCAGATGCTCACGACGCCCACGCCCAGCGCAGTGGCGCCCGTGAGCATGGTGGACAGACGCGAGGCGCTGGCCAGACGCGCGGCCCGGGGATCGGCGGACTCCGCGCGGAACATCACATCGCGGATCGCATTGTTGAAGACGAGCACGAGGTCGGCCACTTGCACCGCCACCACATAGAGCCCCACCTCACGCACGTCAGACAGCGGGAGCAGAAGCAGCTGGTCGACGCGGGAGAGCAGGATCCCCGCTATCGCGCCGAACCACACGCGGCCGCCGTAGCCGAGGAGACCGCGCGAGCTCTGCGCCCCTTCGCCGCCGCGGCCCTCCCCACCTCCCTGCGCACCGGCCCCCTCAGACCGAGCCTGAGAGCTGCGCCGGCGGACCCTGCCGATGACGGGGAGGTAGGCGAACACCCCGAGCAGCGTCGTCGCCGACATCAGGAGCGTAGCGGTGAGCACCGTCAGGTTGCCGGTGGCCGCCAGGCAGGCCGCCAGCCCCAGTCTGGACATCGCCCCGATCGTCCGCTCCCAGGCGACGAGCCCCCAGGCGTCGAGCCCCTGCGCGACGCCGCGCACCAGCGAGAGCAGGAGTGCGGGCACCAGCATCGCGACAGCGATGGGGATGAGGGAGGCCACCACCTCGGAACCGCCCGCAAGCACATCCGCGAGCGCGATGAAGCCCGCCACGGCCAGCAGCCCGATCACGAGCACGGCGGCGGAGGCGCGCAGCAGCATCGCGCCTATGGGCCGCGCACCTCTTGACACGTAATAGGTCAGGGCCTCGGGAAGGCCCATCGTGAAGAGAGACAGGCCGAGGGTGAAGGGCGCCACTGCCGCACCGGCCGCACCACGACCCTCGACCCCCAGCGTCTGAGCGAGGATGGGTGCGGTGAAGAACGCAGCGAGCGGAACCACTGCGTTGCCGAGCATGGTGATGCTCACATGTCTGGTGAGGCTGGCCATCCGCTCACCTCTGCAGATCGCCCAGGAGAGTGCCGCGCACGGCGGCAGCCGCATCGGCCCATCTCCAGAGGCTCTCGTCCCCGCGGCCGCGAGGCCTGGAGAGCGCCTCGGTGATCGCCGCGGCCATCGCTGCCCCCTCAGGTTCGGCGACGATCACATCGCGGAAGATCTCCTCTATGCCGCTGTCGGCAGCGGTCACTCCGGGGATGCCGAAGTACTCCGCCTCCGCCAGCGGCAGGCCGAAGCCCTCGTCGGAGGAGGCGAGGACTATGCAGGAGGCCGTGGCGATGAGCTGTTGGTACTCCTCGTCCGTCACGAAGCCCGGCAGGCGAACGCGATCGCCTAGCCCCAGGGACGCCGCTCGGGCGCGGAGCTCCTCGCCGTATGCACCCCGTGCTCCGAGGATCGTCGCCGTCGCATCCCGCACCGCGGGCCCCAGCTGGGCCATGGCGTCGATGACGAGCTCCGGCCTCTTGTTGTTGTGATGGCCGAAGGTCACGACATCGGCCGGTGCCTGCGGAATCGTCGGAACCTGCCAGCGGCGTGCGTGGTCGCGGCCGTTCTCCACGACCAGTGTGCGCGCAGCAGGAACGATCTCCCGCGTCTCCGCTTCTGTCTTGTCGGAGATGCAGATGTTCAGATCCGCATGCTTCGCCGAAACCTCCCACAGCTTGCGATACAGCTTCTGGACAGCGCCGAACTCCTCCGGTCGGCGAAGATGCCGCCAGTCGTGCTGGAAGCAGAGGGCCGGCGTGCGCCTGAACAGCGGCGAGACGATGGGGCTCAGGGACACGCAGCAGTCCGCGCGGGAGAGCGCCCGCATGACCGGGGTGGCGAGCACCTGTCCCGGTGCGCGGGTGAGGATGCGCTCATTGGGCCAGCTGAGAAGGCGCACACCGGAGCAGTCCGCCAGGGGCTGCCGGAGGGATCTGCCCCCGGCCACCACGAGCTCGTCCCCCGGGAAGGCCTCCGCCCACGCACGGATGAACTCAACCGCGTGCAGACGCATGCCCCCGGAGAACTCCGTGGCGGCGAGTGCATCGACGAGGACCCTCATCCGTGCGCTCCCCTCTTCGCCTTCGGGTGGAGCGCCGGGGAGAGGAGGTGGGGGTACCGTGCGTAGAACTTGAGCATGGAGGAGACCTCGCGCTTCCACGGTGTCAGGCGGAACCGTCCCGCCGTCTCGCGGGCCCAGCCGTGGGTCCAGAACACCTGGGAGGTCACCGCGCTCGGTATGCCGGCACGCCGCGCCCGCAGAGCCAGGTCGGTGTCCTCGTAGTAGAGGAAGAAGTGATCGTCCCACGGCCCGTCCAGCAGCTCGAACGTCTCGTGCCTGCCTGCGACGGCGGCCCCGGTGAGCCAGACGACAGGGGTGAGCGCCCGGTCCCGTTCCGCGCTGAGGCGGTAGCGGCCCTGCACCCGCTCCGGCGCCAGGCGGTTGAGGACCTTGTCAGTGAGATACGGCCAACCTCTCCCGTTCGGCTGCAGCGAACCGTCGTCATTCACCAGCTGCGGCGACACCAGCAGATGCCGGTCTCCGATCAGACGCTCGAGTACGGACAGGTTTGCGACATCCGCTGCGACGTCCGGATTCACGAATGCCGTGTACTCCCCGCGAGCGGAGGCGAATCCCACATTGTTCGCTGCGCCGAACCCGCGGTTCTCATCCAGCTGGATCACCTGTGCACCCAGCGACCGGGCGAACTCGACGGTCCCATCGGTCGAGGCGTTGTCCACCACGATCCATTCGACCCGGTCGTCGGCGCGGAAGCCGCTCCAGTACTCCCGGAGCCTGTCGGCGCTGTTGTAGGTGACCGTGATGAGAGACCACCGCGGGTCCGGTCGACGACTTCCGGATACGTCCATGCCTATGCTCCTCGACCCGTGACCTCGAATGCTCCGATGCGTATCCCTCATCGGATGAATACGTACCTCGTACAGTGTAGACACGTATCCCGGGGGAGCAGACCTCCTCCGTTGCGGGATGCCGGGCCTTCACCGCTGCCCGGCACATTGGTCCCGCTGCCCTGCTGGATCCCCGAAGCTCAGATACGCGGCGAGAGAGGCGATGATCAGCGGGCACCGGCATCCTTCTCGCACTCCGCCGGGGTACGGCCCGCCGCCCTCAGTCGATCAGATCGTGGCGCACGATCGACTGCTCGCGGTCCGGGCCCACGCCGATCACGGACATCCGCGTGCCGGAGAGGCGCTCGAGTGCCAAGATGTAATCCTGTGCGTTCACCGGCAGGTCCTCGAAGGTGCGGACACGGGTGATGTCCTCCTGCCAGCCGGGGAAGACCTCGTAGACCGGCACCGCGTGATGGAAATCGGACTGAGTGAGCGGCATCTCGTCCACCCGCACCCCGTCGACCTCATAGGCCACGCAGACCGGGATCTCCTCCAGCTCGGACAGGACGTCCAGCTTGGTGAGGACGTAATCCGTGAATCCGTTGACTCGCGAAGCGTACCGGGCGATCACAGCGTCGTACCACCCGCAGCGGCGCGGGCGGCCGGTGTTCACACCGTACTCGCCCCCCTGCTTCTGCAGGTACAGGCCCATGTCATCGAACAGCTCGGTGGGGAACGGCCCTGAGCCCACCCGCGTCGTGTAGGCCTTGACGATGCCCACCGACCGGGTGATGCGCGTGGGCCCGATCCCGGAGCCCACACAGGCGCCGCCCGCCGTGGGGTTGGAGGAGGTCACGAACGGATACGTGCCGTGATCGACGTCCAGCATCGTCGCCTGACCGCCCTCCATCACGACGAGTTCGCCGCGGTCGAGGGCATCGTTGAGCAGGAGCGCGGTATCCGTGACATAGGGACGGAGCCGCTCGGCGTAGGACAGCAGCCCCGCGACGATCTCGTCGACCTCGACCGCCCTGCGGTTGTAGACCTTGATGAGGAGCTCGTTCTTCTGCTTGAGCGCACCCTCGATCTTCTGGCGGAGGATCGACTCGTCGAAGATGTCCTGCACCCGGATGCCGAGACGGCCCACCTTGTCTGCGTAGGCAGGACCGATGCCCCGACCGGTGGTGCCGATGGCCCGCTTGCCCAGGAAGCGCTCCGTGACCTTGTCGAGCACCTGATGGTAGGGGACGACCAGGTGCGCGTTCGCGGAGATGCGCAGCTTCGAGGTGTCCGCACCGCGCGATTCCAGCATGTCGATCTCCTCGAACAGCGCCTCGAGGTTGACCACCACGCCGTTGCCGATCACGGGCGTCGCGTTGGGAGAGAGGATGCCCGCGGGAAGGAGCTTGAGCTCGTACTTCTCGCCGCCGACCACCACGGTGTGCCCCGCGTTGTTGCCCCCGTTGGGCTTGACGACGTAGTCGACACGGGTGCCGAGGATGTCGGTGGTCTTGCCCTTGCCCTCGTCGCCCCACTGGGCACCGACGACCACGATCGCTGGCATTGCTCTCTCCTTCTTCGCGCGCACATGCGCGCAGACATGAGCGTGGGCCCCGGCCGAGGCCCGCCCCATTGTTTCACGTCTGCACGAGCTTCACCCCTCCGACCTGCGCGCACCCGCACAAACGGGCTCAGTCTCGGAGGGCACCGGCCTTGAGGACATCCACCCGATTCCGGCCGCGCACCTCACCGCTCAGCGGAGGACAGGGGCGAGCACCTCCAGCTGCGCATCGATGTCGTCGGCCATGCGCTCGAACGCACTGAGCGTCTGCCCGAAGGGATCTGCGACTTTCCGCACCCGCACCTCGCGCGGCAGCCCCTCCCGAGCCTCGTGAGCAGAGGCGAGAACATCCTCGAGCGCGGACCCCCGCGCGGCACCGAGGCGCACCAGCTCCGCGAGCTCATGCAGCGTGAAGATCCGGCCGGCCGCCTCGGGCACCAGATTTGTGCAGAAGCTCCGATGGTCTGCGGACATCCCGAGCACCAGACTCGCATCTGCAACCAGCTGCGCCGTCACCTGCCGAGCAGCATGCGAGGCGCAGGAGAATCCCCGAGCGCGCGCGATCTCCTCGGCTCCCTCATCAGCCGGCCAGCCCCGCAGACCGTGCGTGCCCGCGCTGGTGACGGCATCTCCCACATCCAGGAGAGCACGAAGGCTGTGCTCCGCGTACGGCGAGCGGCAGATGTTCCCCGTGCAGATCATGAGAACCCGGCCCGAAGCGGGGAGAACAGTGCTGGTCATGACCATGACAGTACAAGGGCAGGGGGACGCTAGCCGCCGTCAGGCCCGGTCGGCGGCGGCCATGCGCGTCCATCCGCTCGCCCCGGGCATGAGCCAGGCCCTGACCCTGCCGGACGTGCCGAGAAGCATCAACCCGATGCAGATCGGAATCGCATAGGCCGCCGCGAATAGCCCCCAACCGCTGAGCTGCTGCTTCAGCGCCCAGATGACAGCTCCGTGTATGAGCAGCACGGGAGTGCTGGTGAAGACCAGGACAGTCGCCGTCCGGAGGACTGGCGCAGGAATGAAGGGCTCGATCGCCTGAACGAGGAGGATCGCACCACAGGACACAGCAGAGACCGCCAAAAAGCTCAGCACGGGCGTGCCATGGTTTCCCGCCTTGAGCACGATCGGTGCGGCCCACCCTGCCAGCAGGAGCGCGAGACCTCCGCCGAGCGCAAGAACTGCCGGAAGCGCCACGGAGCGCCGCGTCGCTGCCGTCATGCCGACAGGAGCCACTGTCTGCAGCAGTCGACCGACGATGAGGAACTGCAGGGCCCAAAGTGCATTGCCGAAGCCGAGGGGCAAGAAGCTCGTGTAGGTGCCGAGGGTGACCGATCCTGCGACCGAGAGGACGAGGGCCAGGAGGAGGGGACCCCACCCTTGGGCTCTGTCGATCAGACGCAGCAGGAGACAGGCGAAGAACATTGCAGTGAGGAACCAGTATGCAGTAAACGGCTCAGTGGCTCTGGCACCGCCCCACACAGTCACAGCTGCCGTCTTCAGCACGATGACCGGGGGCGCAGAGGTCAGGAACAGCGCGGCGATGAGCACACACAGCAGAGGCGTCCCCCACGCGATGTACGGGCGGATGAGCGTGCGCCACTTGTGCCGGGTTTCCTCGACGACTCCTCGTCCGGGCTTCCAGAGATATCCGGTGACCACGAAGAACACCGCGACGTACCCGCTCAGAGGCTTATCCGTCCACACGTGCCCCGCCACGACGAGGGTCAGAGCGAGGAACCGCACAAGGTCCAACGAGGATGACCGGCTCCCCATATCTGCCCCCTCTCCCTCGCCGGTGGCCGCGCATCCGCGCCGCGCTTCCCTGGGGGAACCTGGCAGCAGATCTTCTGGCAGTCCGAATGCTACCTTAACGGGATTTATCGCATTCAACACCATCGGCCAAGGCTCCTACCGCTCCGCCGGCCTCAAACCACGACCTCAGCTACCGACAGGCGAAGACAGGCGACGTCTCCTGGTCAGAGCACAGCACGACCGGCGCGTCGAAAGACAGCGAAGGCACAGATGAGCGCAGCCACCGCGGCTGCGCTCATCACGCAGACGTGCAATGCCCGCTTTCTCCGCCAGGCCCCACGCACACCCCCGCGTCCGCACTCACCTCATCCGGTTGCCGGCGGAGCCCAGGTTCTCGCAGGCCTCCACGATGCGGGCGGCCATGCTCGCCTCGGCGGCCTTGCCCCAGGCGCGGGGGTCGTAGATCTTCTTGTTGCCGACCTCGCCGTCGATCTTGAGCACGCCGTCGTAGTTCCGGAACATGTGATCGGCCACCGGGCGCGAGAAGGCGTACTGCGTGTCCGTGTCGATGTTCATCTTCACCACACCGTGGCGCACGGCCTCGGCGATCTCCTCTGCCGTCGAGCCGGAGCCGCCGTGGAAGACGAGGTCGAAGGGCTTGTCCTGGCCCACCTCGGCACCGATCGTCTGCTGGATCTCGCCCAGCAGCTCCGGGCGCAGCCGCACATTGCCCGGCTTGTAGACGCCGTGGACGTTGCCGAAGGTCAGCGCCGTGAGGTAGCGCCCCCTCTCACCCGCGCCCAGCGCCTGCACCGTGGCGCGGGCGTCCTCGACCGTGGTGTAGAGCTTGTCGTTGATCTCGTTCTCGACGCCGTCCTCCTCGCCGCCGACCACGCCGATCTCGACCTCGAGCAGGGTCTTCGCCGCATTCGACAGCTCGAGGAGCTCCTCCGCGATCCGCAGGTTCTCCTCCAGCGGCACCGCCGAGCCGTCCCACATGTGCGAGCCGAACAGCGGGTCCTCACCGCGCTTCACACGCTCCTGCGACAGCGCCAGCAGCGGCTTCACCCACGACTCCACCTTGTCCTTGGGCGCATGGTCCGTGTGCAGGACGATGTTGACGTCATAGGACTTCGCGACCTCGGCGGCGAACACCGCGAAGGCCACCGCTCCCCGCACCTGGTCCTTGACCGTGGGGCCGGAGATGTACTCGGAGCCCCCGGTGGAGATCTGGATGATGCCGTCCGACTCCGCCTCCGCGAACCCGCGGATCGCCGCGTTGATGGTCTGCGAGGACGTGCAGTTCACCGCCGGATAGGCGAAGCCCTTGGACTTCGCGTTGTCGATGAGCTCGGAGTAGACCTCGGGGGAGGCGATGGGCATGGCTTCTCCTTCGTATGGGGAACCGGGACGGGGAAGTCTCCGCACCCATGCTTTCACCCGCCGCAGGTTTCCACCAGTCACACGCCGAGGCGGGAGCAGGCATGCCTGCTCCCGCCTCGGCGTCGGAACACTCCTTCAGCGGCCCTCGTGGCCCTGGCCCCGGGAACGCCCGCGGGTGTCGGGCTCGAGCCCACCCGAACCAGCACGACGGAGCACGACAGGGCCTCTCGTCGCACTTATCCGATAGTCGATGCGATTGTCGATGCGCGACTCGATCTTGTCGCTCCATTCGTCCTCGAAGCTGGACTTCACATGCGAGCGCATGAACAGGTAGCCCGCCTGGAGCCGGGCCTCGCGCCTGGCGTACTCCGTGATCCGCATCTCCTCGCGCAGCGCCCTGTGCGTCGAGAAGCACATGAGCAGCAGCACCACGCTGAACGGCAGGGCCGTCGCGAGCGCCGCAGCCTGCAGCGCCCCCAGGCCGCCGGCCAGCAGCAGGGCGATGGCGAGGAGGCCCTCCATCACCGCCCAGAGGACACGGGACCAGGTCGGCGGGTTGGGATGCCCGCCCGAGGCCAGCATGTCCACCACGAGCGAGCCCGAGTCCGAGGAGGTGATGAAGAAGATCGCCACCAGGATGATCGCGATGACAGAGAGGATCGCGCCCAACGGCAGGCCATTCAGCATGTCGAAGAGCGCGGCCTCTGCAGCGACGTCGCCGCCCTCGGGGAAGATCGGATCGTCGCTGTACAGCTGACGCCAGATGCCGGTGCCGCCCAGCACGGAGAACCAGAGGAAGCCCACAATGCTGGGCACGAGCAGGACGCCCGCGATGAACTGACGGATGGTCCGGCCGCGGGAGATGCGGGCGATGAAGACGCCCACGAAGGGCGCCCACGAGATCCACCAGCCCCAGTAGAAGATGGTCCAGGCGGCATTCCATGCCTCGCCCTCCGCGCCCGTGAATGCCCCGGAGTCGAAGGTCATGCCCATGAAATTGGCGAGGTAGACACCCAGGGACTCCACGAAGTTCCGCATGAGGAAGAGGGTCGGACCCAGTGCGAGCACGCTGACCAGGAGCACTCCGGCCAACGTGAGATTGATGTTCGACAGCCACTTCATGCCCTTGCCCACGCCCGAAGCCACGGAGAGGATCGCGATGAACGTGATGACGACGATGAGGACCACGAGAACGAGGTTGTCCACGGCATCGACGATGCCGATCGCCTGCATGCCGGAGGCGATCTGCTGCACGCCCAGGCCGAGCGAGGTTGCGATGCCGAACACCGTGCCGAACACCGCGAGGATATCCACGAGATCCCCGAACCAGCCCTTGACCGCCTGACCGAACAGCGGCTCGAGCGCCCAGCGGATGGAGATCGGCCGCCCGCGCCGGTGGATGGCATAGGCCAGCGCCAGGCCGATGACGGCGTAGATCGCCCAGGGGTGCAGGCCCCAGTGGACGAAGGTCTGAGCCATCGCCAAGCCGGTCTGCTCGTCCCCGCCCTGCGGCCATCCCGGCTTCGCGTCGAAGGTGGCGTAGCCCAGCGGCTCGCCCACCCCGTAGAAGACGAGACCGATGCCCATGCCTGCGGCGAAGAGCATCGCGAACCAGGACAGCAGGCCGAACTCGGGCCTGTCGTCGTCATTGCCCAGCCTCACGTTCCCGAACTTGCTCAGGCCGATGAACAGGCAGAAGGCGATGAAGCCGGCCACTACGACCATGTAGTACCAGCCGAACGTCGACACGATCCACCCGTTGATGGCTTCCAAGGCGCTGCCGATCGCGTCCGGAAACGCGATCGCGGCCACTGCCACGCCGAGGATCACGATGAGGGCAGGCCAGAAGACCCGCGGGGCGATCGTCCCCTTCCCCAGCACCACTCCCTGGGCACGAAGCTTCCCGACGATGCGCTTGTCCGAATCGCGCTCCTGCAGCTGCTCGGCCTCATCGAGCTCCTCAACAGAGGACTCGGGCGCCTCGCCCAGCTCTTCGGCCACGAAGGCCTGTGCCTGCTCCCGGAACAGGTCCTCATCCGCGGATTCCGGGGAGTCGCCGTCGACTCCCTCATCTTCGAGGTCGTCCGCCTGCGTACTGATGAGAACCGCCTCCGGTTCTTCTTCGTTTCCTCTGCTCATATTTGTCACCTTCCAAGTTGCGAACAGCGCAAGGACCACAATCGCACACTCCTGTGATGCGAGTCACGCGGTACCGCAATATGACACGGGCTCGGTTACGACAACACCACATGTGCAAGTCGAAGTGCAATCCGAGACCGTCCGGACACCGCGCACCCCGTTCCCGCCAGCACGCCGCCGCAGCGCCGCCTTCACCCCCAGGGAACACCCTCCGCAGGTGTGCTCCATGCCACCGCATGGCTACAGTTCCCGTATGAGCACCCCGCGCATCGGCCCCGTCCCCGGCGCCCCCAGCCGCAGCGCCGTTGCGGCCTGGGCCCTGTGGGACTGGGGCTCCGCCGCCTTCAACGCCGTCATCGTCACCTTCGTCTTCGCGCCCTACCTCACCTCGGCCGTCGCCGCGGACGAGGCCTCGGGCTCCGCCGCCCTCGGCTGGGCCACGGCCGCAGCCGGCCTCGTCATCGCCCTCGTCGCCCCCGCGATCGGCACGCGCGCGGACACCGGCGGACGGCACCGCTTCTGGTTGGGCTTCCACACCTTCGTCGTGATCGCCTCCATGGCCGCCATGTTCTTCGTGCGCGACACCCCCGAGCACCTGTGGCTGGGACTGATCCTGCTGGCCGCAGGCAGCGTGTTCTTCGAGTTCGCGGAGGTCTCCTACAACAGCATCCTGCTCTCACTCTCCACCCCGGCCACCGTCGGCAGGATCTCCGGACTGGGCTGGGGGCTGGGCTACCTGGGCGGGCTCGCCCTCCTCGTGCTGCTCCTGTTCACCGTCATCCAGCCGGAGACCGGCCTGTTCGGCGCCACGGACGAGAACGGCCTGCGCTATCGCCTCGTCGCCCTCCTCGCCGCCGCCTGGTTCGCGGTCTTCGCACTTCCCGTGCTGTTCATGGGGCCGCGCTCGGCCACGTCCGGGACGAAGGCGGCACCAGGGAGCGCGGAAGGGACCGCCGCGCAGGCCGGGAGTGCGCAGGCTGAGACCTCCCCCGCGCCCGAGGCGAACCCGGCCGCCCGCCCCGCCCGCGCCTCGGGCGCCTCTCCGCTCTCCTACCTCCGCGGCTTCGCCGCCGACTATCGCCGGCTGGGCAGGAGGCTCGCACGCATGTGGCGCGAGGACCACACCACCCTGCGCTTCCTCATCGCCTCCGCCGTCTTCCGCGACGGGCTCGCCGCGATCTTCGCCTTCGCCGGCATCCTTGCCGCGGGATCCTACGGCTTCTCCCCCTCGGAGGTCATCGTGCTGGGAGTCGCGGCGAATCTCGTGGCCGGTCTCGGATCGGTGGGGGCGGGTGTGCTCGACGACCGCCTCGGGCCCCGGATCGTCATCGTCGTGAGCCTCGTCTGCCTCATCATCGGAGCGATCCCGATCCTGCTCTCCGATTCGCCCGTCGTCTTCTGGGCGGCGGCGATGTTCCTGTGCATCTTCGTCGGCCCGGTGCTCGCGTCCTCGCGCTCCTATCTCGCCCGGATCACACCGCCGGAGCACGCCGGTGAGAACTTCGGCCTCTACGCGACCACGGGGCGCGCGGTCAGCTTCCTCGGTCCCGCCTGCTTCTCCCTCGCCGTCATGCTCCTGGGCTTCCAGCGCGCAGGAGCCCTGGGCATCGCCCTCGTCCTGGCGGTGGGGCTCGTGCTGTTCCTGGGGATCAGGGCACCCGCCGGCGCTGATCCGCGCATTCGCGCGACTTAACGAGCGTACAGTAACTTGTTAGACTCGCGGCAACGGCCCGCCGACGGCCGCAGCACCACTCACCCGGGGTCTTACACCCCAAGCAACCGCACACACAGGAGTGTTCATGGACCAGCTTCTGAACAAGGAAGAGCTGGAGTTCGCGCAGCACATGCGCGAGTTCTACCGCACCGAGATCCCGGAAGAGCTGCGCTTCAAGGTGGCCACCGGTCAGGACCTGACGAAGGACGACATCGTCACGTCCCAGCGCATCCTCAACCAGCACGGCTACGCAGTGCCCAACTGGCCCGTCGAGTACGGCGGCCAGGACTGGACGCCCGTGCAGCGCCACATCTGGCTCGAGGAGATGCAGCTGGCGTGCGTGCCGCAGCCGCTGGCGTTCAACGCCTCCATGGTGGGCCCCGTCATCGCGACCTTCGGCTCCAAGGAGATCAAGGACCGCTTCCTCCCCGCCACGGCGAACGTGGACATCTGGTGGGCGCAGGGCTTCTCCGAGCCCAACGCCGGCTCCGATCTCGCCTCGCTCAAGACCTCCGCGGTCCGCAAGGGCGACAAGTACATCGTCAACGGCCAGAAGACCTGGACGACGCTCGGCCAGTACGGCGACTGGATCTTCATGCTCGTCCGCACCGACCCCACCGTGAAGAAGCAGGCCGGCATCTCCTTCCTGCTCATCGACATGAAGTCGCCCGGCGTCACGGTGCGGCCGATCCAGCTCATCGACGGCGGCCACGAGGTCAACGAGGTCTTCTTCGAGGACGTCGAGGTCCCGGTCGAGAACCTCGTGGGCGAGGAGAACAAGGGCTGGACGTACGCCAAGTTCCTCCTGGGCAACGAGCGCACCGGCATCGCGCGGATCGGCATGTCAAAGGTGAACCTGGCCCGTGCCAAGGCCTACGCCGCCATGACCAAGACCTCCCGCGGGACGCTCCTGGACGATCCGCTGTTCTCCGCACGCCTCACGGAGATCGAGGCGCGCCTGACCGCCCTCGAGTTCACACAGCTGCGCATCCTCTCCACGCAGGCCGCCGGCTCCGACAAGCCGGACCCCCGTTCCTCCGTCCTCAAGCTCCACGGCTCGCAGCTCCAGCAGGACATCACCGAGCTGCTCGTCGACGTCCTCGGCCCCCAGGGCCTCGACTTCGTCGACTCGACCGCGGTGGGCGAGGGCTTCACCGACCTCCCCGGCGCAGCGGCCAGCGCACTGCCCGACTACTTCAACTACCGCAAGGTGACCATCTACGGCGGTTCGTCCGAGGTCCAGCGCGGCATCATCAGCAAGGCGATCCTGGGTCTCTGACCCGGCCAGCCCAGACCTACGGATCCAAGGAGAGAACACAGATGGACCTGGAACTCACAGAAGACCAGCGCGAGCTGAAGTCCACCGTCGCACGCCTGCTGAAGTCCGAGTACGACGCCGCGACCCGCGAGGAGATCCTCGCCTCGGAGACGGGCTGGAGCCGCGAGAAGTGGGAGCAGTTCGCGGAGCTCGGCCTGCTGGGCCTGCCCTTCGCCGAGGACTACGACGGCGCGGACATGGGCTTCGCCGAGGTCGCCGTCGTCATGGAGGAGTTCGGCCGGGCCCTCGTGCTCGAGCCCTACCTCTCGACCGTCGTGCTGGGCGGAGGTTTCGTGAACGCCGCCGGCACGGATGCGCAGAAGGCGGAGATCCTCCCCGGCGTCGTCGCAGGCGAGACCCTGCTCGCGTTCGCGGGCTTCGAGCCGGCCGGCCGCTATGACCTCACCTCCCCGGCCGCCTCCGCCGCCGAGGCCGGCGAGGGATACGCCGTCACCGGCGAGAAGACCTCGGTGCTGGGCGCTGCCGATGCGGACACCTTCATCGTCTCCGCCGCGGCCGACGGCGGTGTGGGGCTGTTCCTCGTGGCCGCCGATGCCGAGGGCGTGACCGTCTCCCCCCGCACGCAGGCAGACGGCGTGCGCACCGGCTCCGTCCGCTTCGACGGTGCGCAGGCTGTGCGGCTGGGCTCCGGGGATGCCTCTGCGGTCATCGAGAAGGTCGTCGACACGGCCAATGCGGCCCTCGCCGCCGAGGCCGTGGGCGCCATGGAGACCTCCCTGCAGATGACGGCGGAGTACCTCAAGACGCGCGAGCAGTTCGGGGCGCCCATCGGCGTCAACCAGGCGCTCCAGCACCGTGCCGCGGACGCCTACGCCACGCTGGAGGGTGCCAAGTCGATGGCGCTGTACGCGAAGCTCGCAGTCGCCGGCGAGGAGGCGGCCGCGGCAACCGGAGAGGGCGCAGTGGACTCCAAGTCGCGTCACCGCGACGTGCTGGCCGCCAAGCTCATCATCGACAAGGCGGCACGCGAGATCAGCCAGGAGTCGATCCAGATGCACGGCGGCATCGGCATGACGATGGAGTACCCCATCGGCCACTTCGCCAAGCGCCTCACCGTCATCACCCGGACCTTCGACGACAAGGACGAGGTCACGCAGGAGCTCGCCTCGCTGGGCGGCCTCCTCGAGCCGCACGCGGCCGATCTGAGCTGATCGGGGCGCTCTCCGCCGGGGTTCCGCCCCACGCCGCTCTGATGCACGTAACGCCACCGCAGATCCGGGATATCTGCGGTGGCGTTACGTGTGCTTGGTGGAGAACCCTGTGCACCTCCTGGTGCCAAGCGGCCGCGCGGTTCGGTCCGCGCTCCACACCATGAGTCCAAGACTGCAAGTGAAACTCAAACTCCGAATCTGCAGTTTGAGTTTCACTTGCAGTTTCAGTGTGAGACGTGCGCTGCGCTCACCGCTGGCCGGGAGGCGCGAAGCGGCTGTCGTCGCCGGGATCGCGTCCGTCCGACCGGGGTCCCGGCGCCTGCGGGCCTGAGCTCGCGCCCGCACCGGGACCCTGCTGCGGGTGCTGCGGGTGCTGCGGATGCGTCGGGGGTGCGGAGTGGTGGGGAGCGGACATCGGCCCCGGGCGACCACCGGGGCCGGGGTGCGACGCAGCACCGGGGTGCGGATGCCCCTGTCCGCCCTGCTGAGGTGCACCGGGATAGCCGCCCGCTCCGGGCTGGGAAGGCTGTGCGTACCCCGGCGGCGGTCCCGCCGGAGGTGCACCGGAGCCGGGAGCCGACGGCCCACCGGTGTAGGCGCCGGGAGCCGGCGGACCCATCGGCCCGCTTCCGCCCATGGGCCCCTGCGGGCGCGCCCCTCCCGGGTATCCCGGTCCGGCCGGTCCACCCGGGTGAGGCCCGCCGGGGTGGGGTCCACCCGAGTGACCTGCAGGAATCCCCGGGTACTGCCTGCCGGGGTGGCCTCCCGGCCCGCCCGGTGCTCCCGGCCCTGCCGGCGCTCCCGGGTATGATCCGCCGGGCGCTCCGGGGAAGCCGCCGGGAACCCCGGGACCGCCCAGTGCGCCGCCCTGCTGCTTCTTCCTCGACCGCAGCACGAGGAACACGATGAGCGCCGCGGCGCCGAGCACCACCACGGCGCCCACGATGACGAAGACGACCCACCAGGGGAAGCCGCTCGCATTCGCCGTCGCGGAGAGGAAGTCACCCTCGAAGTCACGGAGATCCCAGGTGGCCGTCTTCCCCGAGATCTCCGCGCCCTCGGCGTCGATCACGGCGCCGGGGAAGGAGACGGAGACGCGGGCCTCGTCGAAGGCCGTGCGCATGGACCCCATGCCCATGCCCGCCTCGCCGCCGGCCTCGGCCACCGGGTTGGACATCTCGAAGCTGATCTCGCCGTCCGCGGAGGAGACGCTGATGCCCTCCATCGATGGGCCACCGAACTCCGAGGTCGCGGATCCCGTCGAGAACTCCTCCGCCGGCACCCGGTCGAACGTCATGAGCATGCCCATGTAGCCATCGTCGTCGATGAGCTTCTCCACGGTGACGCCGTCCGGCACGCTGGGATCGTTCTGCATCTCCGCCACCGATCTGTCGAGCTCCGCCTCGTCGACGGGCTGGCCCAGATCCTCGAACGCCCGCGGGTCCACGAGCATGGCCAGGCTGCCGCTGACGGTCTCGTCCGCAGCGATCTGGAAATCGGCGTTGAGCTTGACGCATCCGCTGAGCACAAGGGCGAGCAGGGCCGCCACGATGCCGAAGACGAAAGGTCTGGTGCGCTGCTGCGCAGTGCTGGCGCGCATGATGGGCTCCGATCCGGGTGCGGTGACGGCCTCGCCGCGTACCCGCCCAACCTATCAGCGGCGCTCAGTGATCACTTCTCCCGGCCGTCTTCCGTCACGTGGCTGGGGAAAGTGATCGCTCGGGCGGGGAGATTCACTCGGCTCGCCGCCACCGGTCCGCGCCGCTCCACCCGCGCTCAGCTCACCCGCTGTCCGAAGACGTGCCGCCGGACCCAGGCGTGCATCGCCACGGAGGCGGCAGCGGCGGCGTTGATCGAGCGCGTCGAACCGAACTGCGCGATCGAGAGCACGGCCTCGCACGCGGCATGCGCCTCCTCGCTCAGCCCTGGCCCCTCCTGGCCGAACAGCAGGACGCAGCGCTCGGGCAGCTCGAAGGTCTCCAGGGGCACGGAGTCGGGGAAGTTGTCGATGCCGATGAGCGGCAGGTCACGCTCCGCGCACCAGTCCGCAAGCGCCCTGGCATCGGGATGGTGGTGCAGGTGCTGGTAGCGGTCGGTGACCATCGCCCCGCGCCGGTTCCAGCGCCTGCGCCCCACGATGTGCACGGCCGCAGCGTTGAAGGCGTTGGCGGTGCGCACCACCGAGCCGATGTTGAGGTCGTGCTGCCAGTTCTCGACGGCCACATGGAAGCCGTGGCGATGCGCATCCAGGTCCGCGACGATCGCCTCGACGCTCCAGTACCGGTACCGGTCCGCCACATTCCGCCGGTCGCCCTGGGCGAGCAGCTCGGGATCCCAGTGCTCGCCCGCCGGCGGTGCACCCTCCCAGGGCCCCACGCCCACCGGCGCTCCGCCGGAGGCCTGGGGCCCCACGTCCACCGGCGTCTCACCGGGGGTCAGGGGCGCCTCGGCCTCCGATGCCTCACCGGGAGCCCGAGGCGCCTCAGGCACCGCACCGGGCGTCTGTGCGCGCACTTCGCGGCCCGCGGGCGCGGTGCCCGCCTCCGCCCCGGCCGCGGAGTGCCGTCCGCTCACTTCCCGTTCTTCTCGGCCGCACCGCCGGACTTCCCGGCCCCAGCGGACTTCCCGGCCGCACCGGCCTTCGCCTCCGCAGCCTCGGCGGTGCCGCCCTTCCCGGAATCGGAACCCGTCGCCGAGGCACCCTCCGGAGCATCCTCCGCGCCCGCCGAGGCGGCAGCCGCTCCCCGGCCCGCCTTCCGGGACCTGCGGGCGACGGCGCTGCGCCCGGCGCGTCCGGCACCCGCCAGCAGAGTGCGGCGGTAGGCCGCCGAGGCCAGCAGGAAGACGATGAGCCCCACGGCACCGGCGACGGCGGCCGCAGCCAGACCCTCCCACCATTCGGCGTTGTCGCCGAAGAAGCGCAGGGGCATCGCGACCGGCGAGCTGAACGGCACGTAGGAGAGCACCGTGAGCACCGTCTGCTCGGCGCGGAAGAACATCGGCAGGACCGCGCCCGCGGCCGCCAGCACGACGACCGCGCCGTAGCCGATGCGCCGGGCCGCTCTCGTCGCACTCGTCGAGATCCAGAGGTGCGCGGACAGCACGAGGAAGACGGTGGCCAGCGCGATGAGCGCGAACCAGCCCAGCCCGGGGAGGAGGGCGACGGCCTCGGAGGTCCGCTGTCCGATCGACAGGCCGATGAGCAGCACACCGGCCCCCACCAGCACGAACGTCAGGGACAGCAGGCTCAGGCCGTAGACCCGGCCCCAGGCCGAGGAGCGCGCGGGCACGGCAGAGGCGATGACCTCGGCAAGGCGGTTGCGCTTCTCCGTCCGGAGGTTCTGGTACAGCGCCGCGCCCATCACGAGGGCCGCGAGCAGCACGATGGCGCCCAGGCCCCAGCCCACCGGATCGGCGAGCGAGGAGTCGACCGCGGGCTCCTCGACGAACTGGACGGGAATGGGCTGGTTGAGCCTGTCGAGGACCGCGGTGGGCTCGCGGTCGAGCGCGATGAGCTGGGCCTGGCCCATGCCGGTGGGGTCCATCGCGTAGACCGCGCCGGCCTCACCGCTGCGCAGCATGGCCTCGCCGTCCTCGACCGTCTCCGCGACGACCACGGGGATGCCGATCTGCTGGGCGAAGGCGTCCGCCTGCTCCTCCGGCACGCCCACGACCGCGAGCGTGCTGTTGCCGCCGGCCTCTGACCCGGTCTGCTGGAAGCCGATGATGAGGGCGGCGATCGTCGCGAGGCCCAGCACGAGCGCGCTCACGTAGAACAGCGGGCTCCGGGAGACCGTCGAGGTCTCGCGGTGCGCCACGAGATAGGCCGCCTGCGAGGCGGAGAGATCGTGGAACTCGCTCACGAGTCCGGTCTTGGGCACGGTGGCCGGATCCGGCCGGTCCTCGCGCAGCTCCTCCGGCACCTGGTCCTCGTCCCCGAGGTCGATGAAGTCCTCCTCGAAGGCGCTCTCGTCGCCTGCCCCTCCCCTCACGATGTCGAGGTCCTCGGGACCGCCGCTCCCCCCGGGAGCGCTCTTCTTCTCGTCGCGGTTGTCATCGACCATGTGCTTACACCGACTCCTTGAACAGCTCTGAGAGATCGCGGGTCACCGGCCCGAACTCGCGGGCCCCGGTGATGCCGGAGACATAGGAGGCCGCGGCGACCTCATCGGGGGCGCGGAAGGCGACGAGCGCACCGTCGACGGCCACGTCCTCGGCGCCGGCCGCGGATGCCGCCTTCGCCGCCGCGGCCGCTGCACCGGCGTCGGCCAGGCGCAGACGGAAGCTGCGGGACTCGCCCTGCAGCTCCTCGAGCGTGCCCTGGCCGACGATGCGGCCGTGGGCGAGGACGATGAGGTCATCAGCCGCGTCCTGCGCCTGCTTCCACTTCTCCGAGGTGAAGAGGACGGGCACACCGGATTCCGCGTGGTCGCGCAGCAGCGCGAAGACCCGCTCAGCGGAATCGGCGTCGAGACCGTCGAAGGGCTCATCGAGGACCACGACGTCCGGGTCCGCGGCCAGGACCGCGGCGATGTCCACGCGCGCGATCTCGCTGCCCGAGAGGTGGCTGAGCTGGGCGTATGCGCGGTCGGACAGATCCAGCCGCGCCAGGAGGGTGACCGCGTTCTGCTCGGCCGCACCCAGGCTCATGCCGTGCAGGCGGGCGAGGTACACGATCTGCTCCAGCACCTTCATCCGCGGGTAGCCGCCCCGCTCGCTCGGCAGATAGCCGAAGTTCTGGCGGTCGCCGAAGCCCAGGGCATGGCCTTCGAGCTCGATCGTCCCCTCCGCGGGATCGATGAGCCCCATGACGGCCCGCACGAGCTCGGTCTTGCCGGAGCCGCGCAGCCCCACCACACCGGTGAGCCGACCGGCCTTCGCCTCGAACGAGACGTCCTTGAGGAAGGTCTTCCTACCCGAGGAGACCGTCAGTCCCTTCACTGTGAGCACGTGGATGTCCTTATGCGTTGGATTGTGCGCCCGCCCGAGCGGGCACCGGATGCGCCGAGCCCCTGCTGCGCTCGAGCTCCGCGGCCCGACCATCTCCATGATCGCGCCCCGGTGCCCGAAGTGTGTGCCGGTTCTCAGTGTGCCGTGGTTCAGTCTGGTGGCGAGCGCCCCGCGCGGCAAACGCGGAGGCGGGCGAGTCAGCGGCTTCGGTGCAGACTCACAGGCTGCGCGGTGCGCCGACGCGCGGGACGTGGCACCCCACCGCGCGGGACGCATGTGCATTCTGCGCGAAAGCGGCCGGCTCCGAGCAGAAAGCACATACCCTGCGAAGCGAGCGCCCCGCCTCAGTCCAAGCCGAGGTCGCGGGTGCTCAGCGCTGAGAGGTACGGGACGCCCGCCTCCTGCTCCACCCGCTCCTTGGCGCCGGTCTCACGGTCCATGACCACGACGACGGCGGCGACCTCGGCACCCGCCTCGCGCAGCGCCTCGACCGCGGTGAGGACGGAGCCGCCCGTCGTCGAGGTGTCCTCGACGGCGACGACCCGCCGGCCCGCGACATCGGGACCCTCGACCCGGCGCCCCATGCCGTGCTCCTTGGCCGCCTTGCGCACGACGAAGGAGTCCAGCGGCGTCCCGCGCACCACGGAGCGGTGCATGACGGCGGTGCCCACCGGATCCGCGCCCATCGTCAGTCCGCCCACGGCCTGCACGGCGGTCTCCCCGGTGAGGAGGCCGTTCTCCTCCAGGAGGTCGAGGACGACATCGCCCACGAGCGGGGCGGAGCGGTGGTCGAGGGTGACGCGGCGGAGGTCGAGGTAGTAGTCGGCCTCCCTGCCCGAGGACAGGGTCACGCGGCCGCGGACCACGGCCAGTTCATCGACGAGGGCGAGCAGCTGCGCACGGGTGTCAGTCATGGGAGGAATCGTATCCGCTCCGCCAGGGCCCCATGCGTGCGTGTCCGCCATGTCCTGGGAGAGCGTGTCTGCTCTCTCCTGAGACAGCACACCACGCCGCAGTGCGGTGCCGAAGGGAATGTGCGGGCGTTCTCCGCTCAGCGCCTCCGGAACCGGCGGAAGCCGCTGCTGGCCTCCCGCGCGAGCGGACGCGGCAGCACCTGCAGCAGTGCATGCGCGCACCGATACTGCCAGCCGGCGACGCTCACGGTCCGCCCGGCGCGGGCATCACGCAGCGCCGTGTCCACGACGTGCTCCGGCTCCAGCCAGATCCAGTCCGGCCCCGTCCGCCGCACCCGCATGCGGTCGTGGAACTCCGTGCGCACGAATCCCGGCAGCACGGCCGTCGCCGTCACGGGAGTGTCCGCGAGCTCTGCGGCGAGCGCCTCCGTGACGATCATCGCCGCGCTCTTCGCCGCCGAGTACACCCCGTAGGCCCCCAGCGCCGCGAGCGAGGAGACCGTGAGGATCCCGCCCCTGCCGCGTTCACGCATCCGGCGCGCGGCGTGCCAGCTCAGCTGCGTGACGGCGGTGAGCATGACCGAATCGCTGGCGGCGAGCGCCTCCGGCTCCGTCTCCAGGAGAGAGGTGCGCAGCCCGAACCCGGCGTTGTTCACGAGCACGTCGACCCGGGTGCCGTCGATGAAGCGCGCCACGCGGTCGATGCCCTCATCCGTCGCGAGGTCCGCGGGGAGGGCGAGTGCCCGGTGGCCGTATGTGCGCTCGAGCCCGGCGGCGCATCGTCGCAGAGCCTCCGCGTCGCGGGCGACGAGCATCACGTCGTACCCCTCGCACGCCAGCCGCTCCGCGAACACGAGCCCGAGGCCGGCGCTCGCGCCCGTGATGAGCGCGCACGGCCGCTCGCTCAGCTGCACCTCGTCGGCCTGCCGCTCTCCGTCGCCGGCTTGCTGCACCTCGTCGGCCTGCTGCACACCGCCGGACCCGCCGGCTCGCCGCGTCCGACTCTGTTCGTCACCCTCGGACACCGCTCCTCCGGCCCCATCCGCCTCGTTCACGCTCACGCCTCTCCCCGCTCTCTCCGATACGGCCCGCATATTCCCTTTCGCACCACGCCGCGGTGTGGTGCGAAAGGGAACATGCGGGCCTCTCTCGCATGTGCCTCACCCGTCCGCGCGGCCGGCCCCCGTGGGCATCCGCACGGTCAGCGACTGCGAGGCGGTTCCCAGCGGACCCCGCGCGTCGTGGAACGCCGCCTCGGTGAGGCCCGAGCCCGTGGGGCCGAAGCTCTGTCGCACGTCGAACCCGAAGGCCCCCGCGCCCGCATGCCCCGGATCCGCAGCACGCACAGCCCCAGCGCCCGTGTCTCCGGCACCCGCACTCGCAGCGGCGGCCGAGGCCGTGCTCCCGGCCTCCCTGCTCGCCGCACCGGCCGCGTCTTCGGTTCCCGCGTTTCCAGCGCCGCCCGAGGTCGCGCCCCCGCCCCCCGTCCCCGTCAGCCCCTCCGGCGCGCGCAGGAAGTGGAGGGAGAGGTCCACATTGGGGAAGAAGATCCGCTGCGGGTCCTCGCGCACGGCCAGGCCGTTCATGGAATCCGCCAGCTTGACGAAGCCCGCGAACGGCCCGTCCTCCTCACCGGCCACCAGCGGCACGTCCGAGCGCACCCACACGCGGCGGCGGCCGGGTCCCCCGCCGGGCGCCTCGGCCCCGGAAAGCGAGGCGATGTACCCGCCGGGCCACAGGCGGCTCAGGTTCCGCGGCTCGCATTCGGCCCAGCCGGGGAAGGGCTCGAACTCGTCGCCGGTCACAGGCGAGGTGTCCGAGGACTGCAGCCGCCACACCCGCGCCACGACGGACGTGCGCGGCCGCCCCTCTGCGGCAGCGCCCCTCGCCGCATGCGGACCGCCTTCCGCACCCGCCGGACGGGGAGCCCCGGGCACGGCCTCGGCGCCGGTGTGCGCGGCACGATGCACCATGCGCGCCTCCACGAGCTCGATGGTGCGCCCTGGCCGGACCACCTCGACCTCGATGTCGAACTCACCCGAGTGGATGACACCCAGGATGTCGAAGGTGATGCGCGAGATGAGCTTGTCGCTCGGCAGCGCGCGCTCCAGGTGCTGGACGACGAGGCCCGAGGCCGCACCCATGTGCTGCTCGCCGGACTGCCAGGCGCCCTGGGAATGGAGCGTGGAGCGATAGGAGGACTCTCCGGTGCGGACGAAATAGGCCAGGGGGAGGTCCTCGCCGCCGGCGCCGAGGTGGTGGTTGAGTGCAGCCATGCCGCCAATCTATCCGCCCCGGGGGCTCGCCCTGCCGCGCAGCCTCCTCGGATAGGCTGACCGCATGCGCATCGCCAACTGGAACGTGAACTCCATCCGCGCCCGTGCCGAGAGGATCGGGGCGTGGCTCGACCGCTCCGATGCGGACGTCCTGGCCATCCAGGAGCTCAAGTGCAAGGACGCGCAGTTCCCCCGCGAGATCTTCGACGAGCGGGGCTACGAGGTGGCCTTCCACGGTCTCAACCAGTGGAACGGCGTGGCGATCGCCTCGCGCGTGGGGCTCGAGGACGTCGAGATCGGCTTCCACGAGATGCCCGGATTCGGGGAGGACGGTGCCGCCGAGGCCCGGGCGCTGTCCGCGGTGACGGGAGGCGTCCGCGTGTACTCGCTGTACGTGCCCAACGGCCGCGAGCTCGACCACCCCCACTACGCGTACAAGCTCGAGTGGCTGGAGCGGCTGCGCACCGTCGCCCTCGCGCGTCTGGCCGCCGACCCGGAGGACCGCTTCGTCCTCACCGGCGACTTCAATGTGGCCCCGCTCGACGAGGACGTGTGGGACATGGCGGAGTTCGAGGGCGCCACCCATGTCTCCCCGCAGGAGCGGGCGGCCTTCGCAGCGCTGGAGGCCGCAGGGCTTGAGGAGGTGACCCGGCAGTTCACCCCGGGTCCCGGCGTCTACACCTTCTGGGACTACCAGAAGCTGCGCTTCCCCAAGAAGCAGGGCATGCGCATCGACTTCCAGCTCGCCTCCCCCGCCCTGGCGAGGACCGCCGAGGCCGCCGTCATCGACCGCGAGGAGCGCAAGGGCAAGGGCGCCTCCGACCACGCCCCCGTCATCGTCGACTACGCGGTCTGAGACCTGGAGGGCAGGGCCCGCACGCGTGGGGAGCCGGTGCGTCTGTGGAATGATGAGTGCGGCCGCTCCCGCCCGGGAGCCCGACCCCGCAGACCCCCCCCAGCGCAACCCAGCGCATCCGAGAAAGGCAAGCAGATGTCCGAGATCACCCGCTCGATCCAGGAACTCCTCTCCATCGACGGCTCCAACGGCGCCGCCATCGTCGACATCGCCTCCGGCATGGCGCTCGCAACAGGCGGCAACCCGGCCTTCGACCTCGATGTCGCCGCCGCCGGCAACTCGAACGTGGTCCGCGCCAAGCTGAACACGATGCGCGATCTGGGGGTCAGCACCCCCATCGAGGACATCATGATCACGCTGGGCGACCAGTACCACCTCATCAACGTGCTCGCCTCGGACAGCACCGAGGGTCTGTTCATCTACCTGGTGCTGGACAAGGAGAAGGCCAACCTCGCCCTCGCCCGCCACAAGCTCAAGCAGGTCGCCAAGAGCGTCCAGGTCTGAGAGACCCGGCCTCTCTCCACTGAGTGAGCGGTTTCGGTCGGTTTGCGCGTGGCAAACCGACCGAAACCGCTCACTCAGTGCATTCAGGGCTCGCCGAACAGTCTGCGGATCTGCTCCCGGTGGCCGACCCCCTCGGAGGGACCTTCCTCGGCCTCGTCCGCCGGATGCCAGAACGGCACCACCCTGCTGTGCGACCAGTCGAGGTGCCCCGCGGTGGGGTCGGCGGGGTCGCGCCCGGGTGCGGGACTCCGCGGATGCTCGTCCTCCACCGCTGCGGGCCTCTCGGGTGCCGCGTGCCGCCGAGGCGCGACGACGGCAGGCTCGGCCTCCCCCGCGTCCGGAACGGCACCCGCGGAAGCAGGCGGAACCGCGGGCGCGGCCGAGGCAGAGGGCGCCGCTGCGGGAGGCGGTGGGGGCGGCGCCGCGTGCGCGGGGGCCCGGGTGCCCGAATCCGGGGTCGGCATCCGCCCCGAGGAGAGCTCCACGAGCCGGTCCTCATTCAGCACGGAGTTGTCGAACACGCCGCAGCTGCGGCCGTCGCGGAACACCGCGATCCGGTGGCAGCAGCCGATGAGCTCGGTGAGGTCCGAGGAGGCCAGCACCACCGCGCTGCCGGATGCCGCGGCCTCTTGGACGTAGTCGTGGAACGCAGCCCTGCCCGCCTCGTCGATGCCCCGCGTCGGGTCGTCGTAGACGTAGACCTGATGCTGCTCGGAGTTCGCGCGTGAGAGCTCGACCTTGCGGCGCGTTCCCTCGGACAGCGTGCTCACCGGCTGCCGGAGGCTGTAGACGCCGATAGCGTACCTGCGGATGTCCTGGATCGCCTCTCGCAGCCGATCCCGCTCGTCCGCGAAGGACTCCCCTGCGGCGGCGGGTGCCCGGCGGAGCATGACGTCGACCACCTGGTCGTCCTCCGTCAGCTCCCCGAGCCCTTCGCGCGTGGAGAAGAAGCTCACGCCGTCCACCGTCTCGTGGCCGAGCGGAGTCCCGTCGAGGAGCACCTGGCCGGCGGAGACCGGCCCCCTGCCCGTGATCGCGCGGACGAAGCTCTCCACGCCGGACCCGCGCAGCCCGGCCAGGCCGAGCACCTCGCCCGACTTCACGGACAGCGAGACCTCGCGCACGCCTTCGGGGGTGCTCAGCCCCGAGACGCTGAGCAGAGGCCGGCCGGTCCGTGCCGCCTGCGGGCGGGAGCGGTGCGGAAACCGCTGGTCGTACATGAGCCACACCATGGAATCCCGATTGAGGTCGCGGCCGCTCACCTCAGCGCGCACCTCGCCGTTCTTGAGCACCACCGCCCGTTCGCAGATGCCCTGCACCTCGTCGAGGCGGTGCGTGACGAAGAGGACTGCCCGCCCCTGTGCCGCGATCGACTCGAGCAGGTCCAGGAACAGCAGCATGTCGTAGCCGCTGAAGGAGCTCGAGACCTCGTCGAGGAGCACGGCCCGGCTGTCCTCTCCGGCCACCCGGACCATCTCCATGAGGGCGAGCTCCACATCGGAGAGATCCCCCACGCGTTCCTCACCGGTGAGCCCGATGCCGTGAGCGGCGAACGCCTCACGTGCGGCGGCGCGTTTGTCCTGCGGCGCCCGCCCCTCCGGGACCAGCCGATAGAGGGCCTCCGCGGTGAGCAGCACCGCCGGGATCCGCGGGCGCTGCGCGACGGTGCTGATGCCCGCGGCGAGCGCCTCGGACTCGTCGCCCGGGTCGACGGGCTCACCGTCCACGCGCAGCTCTCCCGCGGTCCGCGGGAGCCTGCCGCTCGCCACTTCGATCACCGTGGACTTGCCCGCGCCGTTCTCACCGATCAGGGCGACGATCTCCCCGCTGCGGAGCGTCAGGTCCACATCCCACAGCCGAGCCCGGCGGCCCGCACTCACGGTGACCCCGGTCATCTCGAGCACTGCCGCCTCATCCACCTGCTACCACACTCTCCCGCAGAAACCGTGCATACTCCTCCGCCGAGGCGATTCTATCGCCGCTCTCCCGGGCACGCGCACCGTCGCGACTCCGAGAGCGGCGGCGCACCGCACAGCGCCCCGTTTTTGGTATACCAAATGCTATCGTGGGGAGCATGATCACCTCCGGTCCCGCTCGGGACGCCTGCGCTCTCACCGACACGGCCCCCCGGCCTCTCCGCCGATGCGCGGAGCCCGCCGCGGAGGCGAGCGCAGCCGGGGACCGCCCCCTCGGCCCCGAGACCCGGGCCCCGCACACCCGCCTCCACGGGCTCGCATGACCCCGGACGACCTCGAGCAGGACTCTGAAGCCTCCCGCGTCACACGGCACCTCCGCGAGCAGATCCTCGACGGCGTCCGCGCCCCCGGCAGCCGGCTCGTGGAGCGCAGCCTCGCCGAAGAGCTCGCAGTGAGCAGGGTTCCGGTCCGCGATGCCCTCAGGGCGCTCGCGGCGGAAGGGCTCGTGACCCTCCGCCCGCGCACCTGGGCCACCGTGCGGGTGCTCTCCCCGGATGACATCGCAGACCTCATGGAGGTGCGCCGCATCTGGGAGGCCCGTGCCTTCCGCCTCGCCGCGCACCGCCGCACGCCCGAGAGCCTCGAGCGCCTGCGCATCGCGCTCCGCACCCAGGCCGAGGCCGCCTCCCGGGGCGAGACTATCCCCGCCCGCCGCGCCGCCGCGGACTTCCACGACATCGTGCTGGAGCTGGCGGGGAACCGGCTGCTGCACGAGCTCGGGCAGACCCTCGGCGGTCGCATGCGCTGGCTCCTCGCACAGCACGACGATCTGGAACTGGTCGCCGCGGAGCATCGCGCTCTCTGCGAGGCGATCGCAGCCCAGGACGCCGAGGCCGCGGCCGGTCTCGCCGCCGCCCACCTCATGAGCAGCCTGGAGCACCTCGCACCGGACGCGGCCGCAGCCGTCCGGGCGCGCCTCGCCGAGCACCCGGACGGGAGCGCATCATGAGCCGGCCGGCCCCCTCCCAGCGCGGGCTCGACGTCCTCGCGCTCGTCTGCCTCGCGCTGCTGGCCGTCTGCCTGCGGCCCGCGGCCACATCCGTGGGCCCGGTCCTCGCGGAGATCGAGGCGGCGTTCGCGCTGAGCGGCTGGCAGACCGGGCTGCTCACCGCCATGCCCGGCTTCGCGTTCGCCGTGTTCGGCGCGCTCGCCTTCACCGTCCTGCGCGCGCTCGGCCTGTTCTGGTCGCTCGCGGCGGCGGCCGCGGCGATCGGCCTCGGCCTGGCCCTGCGGGTCGCCGTCGAGGGCTGGTGGGGCTTCGCCGGGTTCACCGTCCTGGCGCTCGCAGGCATGGCGATGGGCAATGTGCTGCTGCCGGTCTTCGCGAAGGCCCGGTTCCCGAAGCGCCAGTCCCTCGCCGTCACGCTGTTCACCGTGAGCCTCGGGCTGGGTTCGACGCTGCCTGCCCTGCTCACCGCCCCGCTCACGGCGAGCGCCGGCGGCTGGCGACTGGGACTGGGCGTCTGGGCCGTCCTCCCGCTCATGGCGCTTCTCACCTGGCTCGCCGCCCGCAGCACGGTGAGCACCGCGCCCGGGAACGGCTCACCGGCTACCGGGCCCAGGGCCTCCTCGGATGGGGCCGAGGCGCCGGCGGCTTCCGCGGGCACGTCCCCGGAGGAGCGTGACAGCGACCGCGCCGCGGCCTCCCAGGACCGGCGGCGCGGGGTGGTGCGCTCCCGCGGCGCATGGATGCTCATGCTCTTCTTCGGGCTGCAGTCGCTGCACGCGTACACCCATTTCGGCTGGGTCGCGCAGATCTACCGCGACGCGGGGCTCTCGGCGGTGGACGCGGGCCTCATGGTCACGATCCTCATCGCCGTGGGCGTCCCGGGAGGCTTCATCGCACCGCTCATCGTCGTGCGGCGCTGGCACACGCGCTGGGTGCTCGGCGCCTACGGCGTGATCTCGATGGCGGGCTACACCGGGCTGCTGCTGGCACCCACCGCGCTCCCGTGGCTGTGGGCGCTGTGCCTGGCGATCGGCGCGCTGTCCTTCCCCTCCGCGCTTGCGCTCATCAGTGCGCGCACCCGTTCGCCGGAGGTGACGGCCCAGGTCTCCGCGTTCGTGCAGTCGGCCGGCTATATGCTCGCCGCCGCCGGCCCCCTGCTCATCGGCGTGGTGCTGGCCCGCACGGGGAGCTGGGACGCACCGCTGATCGGCCTCATCGTGCTTGCGGCGGCGATGGGGGCCGCGGGTGCGCTGGCCGGGTCCCCGCGCACCATCGATGCCGAACTGGGCGAGGCCGACCGGGACGACCCCGGACCGGACCGCCGCTAGAAGACGAGTGAGCGCTTTCTGTCGGTCTGAGCGACTCAGGCCGACAGAAAGCGCTCACATCGCCGCCTCCTGCCCACCGGCACCGCCGCGCTCACCGCACGGCGGTGAGCCTCAGCGCACGGCCGTGAGCCGCAGGCCCGGCTCGTCGAAGGCGTCCGGGCGGTCCACCGTCACGGCGTCGCCGTCGCGCACCTCGCCCGAGAGGATCTCCCGGGCCAGCCGGTCGCCGATCTCGCGCTGGACCAGCCTGCGGAGCGGGCGTGCGCCGTAGGCGGGGTCGTAGCCCTCCATCGCGAGCCAGTCCTTCGCCGCACCGGTGGCCTGCAGGGTGATCCGCTTCTCCGCCAGACGGGACTGCATCGCCGCGATCTGCAGGTCGACGATCCGGGACAGCTCCTGCGTGCTCAGCGCCTCGAACAGCACGACGTCGTCGAGCCGGTTGAGGAACTCCGGCTTGAAGGCCATGTGCACGACCTCCATCACCTTGGACCGCTTCTCCTCCGCGGACAGCGACTGGTCCACGAGGAACTGCGAGCCCAGGTTGGACGTGAGGATGAGGATCGTGTTCCGGAAGTCCACGGTCCTGCCCTGCCCGTCCGTGAGCCGGCCGTCATCGAGCACCTGCAGCAGGATGTCGAAGACATCCGGGTGGGCCTTCTCCACCTCGTCCAGGAGGACGACGGAATAGGGCCTGCGGCGGACGGCCTCGGTGAGCTGGCCGCCGGACTCGTAGCCCACGTACCCGGGAGGCGCGCCCACGAGGCGGGACACGGAGTGCTTCTCCCCGTACTCGCTCATGTCGATGCGCACGAGCGCCCGCTCATCGTCGAAGAGGAAATCCGCGAGCGATTTCGCGAGCTCCGTCTTGCCCACGCCCGTAGGCCCGAGGAACAGGAAGGAGCCGGTGGGCCGGTCGGGATCGGACACGCCTGCCCGCGAGCGGCGGATCGCATCCGAGACCGACTGCACCGCATCCCGCTGACCGATGAGACGCTCCCCGATGACGTCCTCCGCATGGAGGAGCTTCTCCCGCTCCCCCTGCAGCAGCCGCCCGGCGGGGATGCCGGTCCAGGCCGCGACGACCTCGGCGATGTCGTCGGCGCCCACCTGCTCGTTGACCATGCGGGAGCCCGAGCCCGCGGCACCGGCGGCCTCCTTCTCCGCCTCGGCGGCCTCGGCGGCGGCGATCTCCTTCTCCACCGCCGGGATCTCGCCGTAGAGCAGGCGCGAGGCCGTCTCCAGATCCGTCTCCCGCGTGGCGATCTCGGCCTGCGAACGCAGGTCGTCGAGCTTCTTCCTCAGTTCGCCCACCCGGTTGAGGTCCGCGCGCTGGCGCTCCCAGATCGCATTGAGCCGGCCGAGCTCCTCCTGCTTGTCCGCGAGGTCCGCCTGCAGCGCCTCGAGGCGTTCGCGCGAGGCCGCATCGGACTCCTGCGAGAGGGCGAGCTCCTCCATCGTGAGCCGGTCCACGGCACGGCGGAGCTCGTCGATCTCGATGGGGGCGGAGTCGATCTCCATGCGCAGGCGCGAGGCCGCCTCGTCGACGAGGTCGATCGCCTTGTCCGGCAGCTGCCGGTCCGGGATGTAGCGGTTGGACAGCGAGGCCGCGGCCACGAGCGCGGAGTCCGCGATGGTGACCTGGTGGTGGGCCTCGTAGCGCTCTTTGAGGCCGCGGAGGATCGCGATGGTGTCCTCGACGCTGGGCTCGCCCACGAACACCTGCTGGAATCGCCGCTCGAGGGCGGGGTCCTTCTCGATGTTCTCGCGGTACTCGTCCAGCGTGGTGGCGCCGATCATCCGCAGCTCGCCGCGGGCCAGCATGGGCTTGAGCATGTTGCCCGCGTCCATGCTGGAGTCCCCGCCGGCGCCGGCGCCCACCACCGTGTGGATCTCGTCGATGAAGGTGACGACCTCGCCGTCGGAGCCCTTGATCTCCTCGAGCACGGCCTTGAGGCGCTCCTCGAACTCGCCCCGGTACTTGGCTCCCGCCACCATCGCGGAGAGGTCGAGGCTGATGAGCTGCTTGTTGCGCAGGGACTCCGGCACATCGCCGGCGACGATCCGCTGCGCGAGCCCCTCCACCACCGCGGTCTTGCCCACGCCGGGCTCGCCGATGAGGATCGGGTTGTTCTTGGTGCGGCGGCTGAGCACCTGGATGACGCGGCGGACCTCGGAATCGCGGCCGATCACGGGGTCGAGCTTGCGCTCGCGCGCGGCGGCGGTGAGGTCGACGCCGTACTTCTCCAGCGCCTGGAAGGTGGACTCGGGGTCCTCGCTCGTGACCTTCCTCCCGCCGCGCACCTGGGGCAGGACCGCCAGCAGAGCCTCACGGGCGGCACCGGCGCTCTTCATGGCCTCGCCCACCTCGCCCTGGTCGGACGCAGCGCCCAGGAGCAGGTGCTCCGTGGACACGAAGGTGTCGCCGAGGGCCTGCATCTCCTGTTCCGCGGCGTTGATGAGCGCCATGGAGGGACGTGAGAGGCCGGGCTGGCTCACGGAGGAGCCGGAGACGGTGGGGAGCGCTGCGAGGATGCGCTCGGCTGAGGCGCGCAGGCTCTCGACCTGCGCGCCGGCGGCCTCGAGGAGTGAGACCGCGATGCTCTCCGGCTGGCTCAGCAGCTGGACGAGGATGTGGGCAGGCTCGATGTGGCCGCTGCCGCGTGCCACCGCATCCTGGGCGGCACCGGACAGGACCTCCTGCGACCGGGTGGTGAACTTGGCTTCCATGGGGACTCCGTTCTGTCTTCGGGCCCGTGCGGGCAAGGCCGCCCGCACGGATCACTGTGCTTCTGACAGGTCAACAGGAACAAAGTTGAGTCTATTCCACTCAAGGTGAGATTTCGAGAGTGCCCGCCCTTCGTGGCACAGTGGCCTCAGCAGGAACCGCCTGCCGGCACCCCGCTCCGACGAGGCCGGTCACCGCGACGGGACGGGTCGCCGGCGCGGATCGCGACATGATGCGCACGTGCACAACGAATGCATCACATTTGCCCGCGAGGCACTGCATGTGAAGTTCTCCGACTTACAGAACTACCTATAGTGAAGTGGCGCAGGCGGCCGAGGCCGTCCAGTGTGCGCAGCACCCGATCCGCAGTCCCGGCCCTCACGCCCAGTGCACCGCCGGCGAGGACACCTTCGAGGGGGTTTCTTGGGCCGTACGTCCGCCTGGCAGAAGCGTCTGCCCATGACGGCATTCATCGGTGACGTGCTCATCATCGTCCTCACCCTCGTCATCGCACAGGCGAGTCGCTTCAATGAGGCCGACGCCCGGCTGGCCGCCGCCGTTCCCGTCGAATACTGGCTCGTCGGCATCCTCATCGGCGCACTCTGGCTCCTCGCCCTCACGGTCTGGAAGGCGTGGGACATCCGCGTGATCGGGGCCGGCGCCCTGGAGTACCAGCGGATCTTCGCCGCGACGCTCGCGGTGTTCGGCGGAGTCGCGATCGTCTCCTATGCGCTGCGGATCGAACTCGCACGCGGCTACGTCGCCATCGCGGCACCCCTGGGACTCGTGCTGCTCCTGGTCTGGCGATGGCTCTTCCGCAGGCACATCTCCCGCCGCCGCAGCCGCGGTGAGCTGAGCAGGAGGCTCCTGATCATCGGCGGTCCCGGCGAGGTCCTGCAGCTCCACCGGAGCTTCGCCCGCACCCCGGGCGCCGGCTACCGGCTCATCGGGGCGGTCATGCCCGGGTACAGCCTCAGCTCCCCGGACGGGGAGGAGCTCCCGGTTCCGGTCCTCTCGGTGGATCGGGAGGTCAGCGCCATCATGGACTGCATCCGCACGCACGAGGCCGAGGTGGTGGCCATCACCGGCCACGGCCTCAAACCCCGCACCATGCGGGCGCTGAGCTGGGAGCTGGCGGCACAGGAGGTCTCCCTCGTCCTCGCGCCCGCGCTCACGGACATCGCCGGCCCGCGCATCCACTCCCAGCCCGTCGCGGACCTGCCGCTCATCCACGTCTCGACACCGCGGCTCGACGGCTTCCAGGCCGTCGTGAAACGCAGCTTCGACATCGCGGCCTCCGCCCTGGGCCTCATCCTCATCTCACCGCTGCTGCTCGCGACCGCGATCGCCATCAAGCTCGACGACGGCGGCCCCGTCTTCTACGCGCAGCAGAGGGTCGGCCGGGACAACATGCCGTTCACCATGTTCAAGTTCCGCTCGATGCGTCCGGATGCGGACGCCCTCCTGGAGGAGCTGCGCGCTCTGCAGGACAGGGACGCGGGCAACGGCGTGCTCTTCAAGATGCGCCAGGATCCGCGCATCACGCGGGTGGGCTCATTCATCCGCAAGTACTCCATCGACGAGCTCCCGCAGCTCGTCAACGTCCTGCTGGGCACGATGTCCCTCGTGGGCCCGCGCCCGCCGCTCGCGAACGAGGTGGAGCAGTACAACCAGCTCGCGATGCGCCGCCTCAAGGTGACTCCGGGCATCACCGGACTCTGGCAGATCAACGGGCGCTCGGACCTCGACTGGGAGGAGAGCATCCGGCTCGACCTCTACTACGTGGAGAACTGGTCCTTCCTCCAGGACATCATCATCGTCATCCGCACCGTCAAGGTCGTGCTCGCGAAGGACGGCGCGTACTGAGGCGCCGGCTGCGCAGGAGAGGGGACTGCGCTGCTGCACGCAGACGCCTTGTCCATCACACCCTCGGGCGGGAGCGGTGAAGGCGGATTCGGAAGGTGATGACGCGTTCGGCGCCGGTGAGGTCGCACCCGGAGCCGCGACGATGATGTGAGGGAGCGCTACCCCTCCTCCACGGCGGGAGATCCGCCGGTGCGGACGAGCACCCCGGCCTGCGCGAGAGCCTCGCAGGCCGCCGCCAGCGCCTCGCGCACCTCCCCGCCAGGAGGCGCGCCCAGGGCGCCGACCACGCGCTCCTCGAGCTCCTTCCAGCCGTCCCCCGCGCACAGCCCCGCCCACAGGACCGGACCGAGGCCGGAGAGCAGCTGGGCCTGCCGGTCCTCGGTGAAGACGACCGTGCCGTCCTCGCATTCGATCGCGTCGAGCACAGGAGCCGCCGCATAGGGCAGCCGATCCGCAGCACCGTCCGTCTGCACAGCGGACCGCCCGGAGGCGCCCAGATCTGCGTCCTCTCGCCCGGCCGCGGCCCCGCACCCGCCGGCCGCCGCTTCGCGCGCTGCGCCGCGCCGGCCCCGCCCCAGCGGCAGCACCTGCCTCCAGGAGCCGCACCTCCCGGGCGCGTACAGGTCCGGAATCGCCTCGCTCAGCATGTCCGGAGCACCGGCGAGCAGACGGCGGACGCCTCCCGTGGCCTCGGCGACCTCGGCGATGCGGCGCAGCGGGTGGGGCAGCTCCGCGAGATAGCTCGTCTGCTGCACGAGCTCCACGAGGGCCTCGGCCAGCGGAACCTGGGTGACGGAGGGCTCCGCGCGACCGTCGTCGCGACGGTCGAGGAGCACGAGCCCGGCGATGTGCAGGCGCGCAGCGGGCAGCGGGCGGAGCCCGAGCTGCGAGGGGGCGATCTGCAGCTTGTGGGAATGGCCGTCGGTGATGACGGAGAGCGGCTTGCGGTACGGCAGCACCTCTCCGCTCTCCGTGATCGCAACCGTCTCGTCGCTCACATAGCCGCGCTCCCGCGCGAGGCTGCGGACCGTCGTGGTCTTCCCCCGGCCGGAGGGGCCGATGATCGCCACGACCGCCCCCGTGTCATCGGCGATCCCGCCCGCGTGGAAGAGCAGGTGCGAGCCGCAGCGGGTCTCGAGCGCAGCGAGCGTCACCTTGGTGCTCAGCGTCGAGGCGATGGCCTCCAGCGCGGTCTCCGCGAGCATGCCGAGATCCACCGCGGGCGCAGCACCGGAGGCGGCCCCCTGCCCAGCATGCGCCCCGACGGGCTCGGCCTCCGCCCAGGGCTCCAGCAGCCGGGAGAGGAGGCGTGGCGACTCCGCTCCGGCGGCGGCCCGCACCTCCACCCGAAGGCCCATCGCATGCACCCAGCCGCGAGTGTGCTCCTCCCCCGCCGCAGGGGCGCTCGCCCCGCCGCTCATCTGCTGGTTCACGTTGCCCGGAGCCTCCTGCCGGCGGACGCCCACTGCCACGGGCACCGCTGATGCGTCTGTGCGTTCAGGAGAAATCTATCGTGCGGGCACCGAACCCGGACAATGCACGCACCGGATGCAGCGCACTCAGGCCGGGTGCGTCCGCTCCGAGGCCGGCGCGGCGGGCCCCGCGTTCCCCGAGGCACCGCCCCGCACTGCGTGCAGGCTCTCCGCGAGCGCGCCGATGTCCGCCGCGCCCTCCACGACGGGCGAGGCGACCACGGGCTGCGCCGCACCTCCGAGGAGCACCGCGGAGGGCGTCCCCCGCACGCCGAGGACCCGCCGGGCGGACTGCGCAGCGTGGAGGGCGAAGGGGACGGCCGCGGCCAGCTCGTCCCCGAGCTCCTGCGGCGTGGCGGTCGCCGCGACCCGCAGCTGCACCGGTGCGATGGTCTGCGCCCAGTCCTCCAGGAGCACGGCGGCCTCCCGGCAGGGCGGGCAGCCGGCGGAGAGGAAGACGAGCAGCACGGGCCGGCTCCCGCCGAGGCGGGCGAGGGGAACGGCGGTGAAATCGGCGCGCAGGAGCTCGGCCTCGGGAATGGGGTCGCCCATCCGCGCAGCGAGAGACCGGGGAGCGGACGCGGAATGCGCTGTGAGCGCAGCGGAGGGAAGCTCTCCCGCAGCAGCGGTGGGCGCCGTCCCGCCCGCACCGCGGCGGAGCAGGGCGAGCTGCACCGCGAGCACGAGGCAGAGGAGCAGCGCCCATGCGAGTGCGCTGGCGAGCACACCCACGGGTCCGGTGGCGAGCAGGGCAGGGAGGAAGGGCGCGTGCGCGGGAGCGGTGAGCGCCGCTCCCGCCGTGAGGACGAGGGAGAGGGCGAGCGCCAGCTCGGCCGGCGCCACGGCACGGGCGATCCACTGCCGCCGCAGGATCACGGGCACGCGCAGTGCGCACATCGCCTCGAGCAGGCGCCCGGAGCGCCCGAGGCCGGCGAGGCCGGAGACGGCGAAGACCGCGATGACGACCCCCATGCCGATGAGGCCCGGGATCGCAGCGCCCGGACTCGCGAGATCCGGCATGTCCCCTCCTCCCCCTCCCCGGCCGCGCCGGGCACGGTGCGCCCCGGCGCGGCCGGTGCCGATGCCCGTGCCGAGATCGGCGCACCGGCAGTACCGCGCTCCCGCTCAGTCGTCGCGGCAGACGACCAGCGTGTTGCGGATGCTCCCCGCGAGCTTCGAGGTCTCCCCTGCCTCGTACCCGGAGGGCAGCTCGAGGGTGGCGTACAGCCTCACTGCGAGATCGACGTTCACAGCGGAGCCGAGGGTCCCCCGGCCCGACCAGTCGTCCGCGAAGGTGTACGCCACGGTGTTGGAGTCGATCACGGATACGCTGAGCAGACCGCCGAAGCCCTCGAGGTTCCAGTCGATCAGGCTCAGGCCCACCCCCTGCTCCTTGCGGACGGTCAGGACGGAGCCCGCCGGGATCGGATCAGCCGAGGCCGTGACCCGGAAGTGGCGGCCCAGCAGGCCCAGGCCCGCGCAGCGGCCCTCGACCACGATGCCCTCGAGCGGCGCCTGCACGGACGCCGCGGCCAGCGGAGCGGCCACCGCGGCACCGATCACCGGGACCGACCATGCCGCGCCCTTGGCCACGGTCCGCCGCGACAGCGCCGGAGTCATCTCTTCTCTCATTCTCTTCCCTGCTTCACGTATGGGAGCGGACTCCGCTCCAGTTCCGAGACAGAGGCCGCACAGCACCGCAGCACTGCCGCCCCTGCCGCGCCGCGAGCCGCCGGCTCGCAGCCGTACCCACCGGCCTCCCCGGTACGCACGATTCTCAAAGTTACTGGTCGGAAAGTTACTTTTCTGTTTATCGCCATTTCCTCTCGTTCCATGATCGCAACCTGCGCATTCTGTCTCTTTCCAAGTACGGTGCCCCTCTGCCCGCCTGCCTGCCCTGCACCGCGGCCGGTCGCCCCTCACCTCACCCGTGAGCCCCGCCCGCACACGGCCACGTCGCTCCCCGGCACGGCACTCCCGACCGCCTACCATGGCGCTATGAGCGACCTCATCCGCACCGAGACCGCAGGCGCCGTCATCACCGTCACCCTCACCTCGCCTGCCACCCGCAACGCCCTGTCCACCGCACTCATGGCCGAGCTGCGCGATGCCCTGGCGGCGATCGGCGAGCGCACCGATGTGCACGCCGTCGTCCTCGCCGCGGACGGCCCCGTCTTCTCCTCCGGCCATGACCTCAAGGAGGTCCGGGGAGCCGACCACGCTCGCCAGCAGGAGATCTTCGACCTCTGCTCCGAGCTGATGCTCGCGGTCCAGCGCATCCCGCAGCCGGTCATCGCCCGCGTCCAGGGGCTCGCGACCGCCGCCGGCGCACAGCTCGCGGCCACCTGCGACCTCACCGTGGCCGCCGACACCGCCGCCTTCGCCACTCCCGGCGTCCGGATCGGCCTGTTCTGCTCCACCCCGGGCGTCGCCATCGCACGCGCCCTGCCCACCAAGCAGGCCATGCGCATGCTGCTCACGGGCGAGCCCCTCTCCGCACAGCAGGCGCTGGAGTTCGGCCTCGTGTCCGATGTCGTGCCGGGCGATGAACTCGTCCGCCGGACGATGGAGCTCGCGGAGAAGGTCGCCGAGGCCTCCTCCGCGACCGTGGCGATCGGCAAGGAGGCCTTCTACAGGCAGATCACCCTGCCCACGGAGGAGGCGTATGCGGCGATGTCGCGGACGATGGCGGACAACGCCGTCTCAGCAGATGCGCAGGAGGGCATCGACGCATTCCTCACCAAGCGGCAGCCCTCCTGGCGGGGTCGCGGGGCATGACGGTCCTCGTCACCGGAGCCTCGGGAGCGGTGGGCGCGGCCGTCGCGCGCATGCTCGCCGAGCGCGGCACACCCGTCCTCACCGCTGACCTGCCGCAGGCCCCCTCGCCCGCGAAGCACATGCGCTGGGACCTGCGGCTGCCGGTGCCCGAGGAGATCGCAGCACTCGCCTCGCGGGTGACGGCAGTGGTGCACTGCGGGCGCATGAGCGGGGACTGGGGCGAGCCTGAGGAGTTCCACGCGGTCAATGCCGCCGGCACCCGCAGGGTGCTCGACGCGTTTCCCCGCGCCCGCTTCGTCCACCTCTCCACCACCGCCGTCTACGGAACGGATCGCGACCACACACACCTCCATGAGGAGGCGGGGCCGCTGCCCGAGGCCGAGTACGCCGATCCGTTCGCACGCTCCGCCGCAGAGACCGAAAGGGTGCTGACCCGGGTGCGGCCGGACGCGCTGATCCTGCGGCCCGCCCGCATCTACGCGCCCTTCGCCCCCGATCCGGCTGCGGCCGGAGGTGCGCCGGGGACGGAGGGTCCGACCGGCGTGACCGCCACCGGCCCGGACGACGGCATCATCGCAGACATGGAGAGCTTCCGCCGCAGGGGTGTCCTCCGGCTGCCCGGCGGAGCGAGGAACTCCGTCATGCTGGCGCATGCGGACACCGTCGCCCTGGCCGCGCTCGCGGGCATCGACCGCCCCGGGGTGAGCGGACCGATCAACGTCGCCGACCCGGAGCCCTACGTGCTGCGCGAGGCGCTCATGACCTATCTCGCACGGACGCACCACCCGCCCGTGACGATCGAGGAGGCACCGGCGGATCTCGCGAAGGCCCGCGCCTGGATACGCACCAGACGGGCGGGCCGGCCTCGTGCGGGCAACCGGCCGCCGCACACGCTCACGCAGATCGAGGGCTACGTGCGCGAGCGCACCTACTCACTCTCCCGCCTGAGCGGGCTGCTCGGGGTGCATCCGGAGCAGCGGCTGGCACCGCGCGCCTGAGCCTCGCCCGCAGCGCGTCGCGAAAACTCCGACGGGCCGCGCAATTGCGTACGTCCCCTGAGCTTTCGCGACAGGGCCGGACAGCGCACCGCCTGGGCGATGGGGAGCGGCGGCTCAGCCCAGGAGGCCTCCGGTCCGCCGGATCCGGTCCATCCAGTCGGCGGCCGCGGCGAAGGCCTCGTCGGTCATCCGCGGATCCGCATCGGGGTCGACGGCATCCGTGCCGTCACTCGCGGCCCCGAGGGCCCCCGCACCGTCCCAGGTGCCCTCGTCCACGGGGTACGAGCCCAGGAACTGCACCTTCTTCGCGATGCGGTGGATGCCCTGCAGCGCCTCGGCCACGCGCGCCTCGGCGATGTGGCCCTTCGCGTCGATCGAGAACTGGTAGAGCCCCAGGCCGTTGCCCGCCGGCCGCGACTCGATCCGCGACATGTTGACGCCGCGCACCGCGAGCTGCTCGAGCATCTCCAGGAGTGCGCCCGCCCGGTCGCTGGCGAGCCCCACCACGAAGGTCGTGCGATCTGCTGCCGTGCGCTCCGGCAGCCCACCCGGCCGGGTCACGCAGACGAAGCGCGTGACGGCGGTGCTGTCCTCGCCGATGTCCTCGGCCAGGACCTCCAGTCCGTAGGTGTCCGCGGCCAGCTGCGGGCACACGGCCGCTTGGAACGGCGCTGCCGCGGCGGAGGCGGCATCGGCGAGCTCGCGGGCGGCGGCGGCGGTCGAGGAGGCGGGACGGAACTCCGCGGCAGGAGCGTGCTCGGCCATCCAGCGGCGCACCTGCGCCTCACCGTGCGGGTGGCTGCCGAAGGTCCGCAGCGAGTCCAGGGTCACCTCGCCGGGGCGGGCGGCGAGGACGAAGCGGACGGGGACGACGGCCTCGGCGACGATCTGCAGGCGGCCGTGCCGGGTCAGGGCGTCGAGGGTCGCGGGCACGCCGCCCTCCACCGAGTTCTCGATGGGGACCACGACGGCGTCCACCTCGCCGGCCCGGAGCGCGGCGAGCATGAGGTCCGGCGAGCGCATGGGGACCCGCTCGGCGGTCTCCAGCTCCCCCCAGCGCCCGAGGATGCGGATGAGGGCGGCCTCCGTGAAGGTGGCGGCCGGGCCCAGGTAGGCGCAGCGGCGGGGGGCTCCATCCGTGCGCCCGGCCGGGGCGGATCGCGACTCGCCGACCGCGGCGGGGACAGGGGGCGTGGCCGTCACGAGCGCCCTCGCAGCTCGCGGACGAGGAGGGCACGGGCGACATCGCGGTACTGCGCCCCGCGGTGGAGGATCGCGCGGAGATCGCGTCCCGTGACGCGGTGGTGGAGATCGCACTCGACCTCCTCGACGCGCAGACCCGCGCGCACGAGGTCGATCGTCATGCCCGTCTCCACGCCCCAGCCCGCGGCGAAGGGCTGGGTCGCCTCGAAGGCCTCGCGCGTGAGGCAGCGCATGCCGGACAGCGGCTGCGTCGCGGTGAAGCCCGACTGCCGCTCGATGCCCTTCTTCGCCAGTCCCACGACGAGGCCGAAGCCGCCCCCGGCCCGCTTCTGGGGCGGGAGGATCGCGATGGTGGCATCGGCCGTGCCGGCGAGGACGGGGCCGGCGAGCGGGGCGGTGTTCACCGCCGAGTCCTCGAGGTCGCCGTCGATGAACAGCAGGGCGCGGTGCCGGGGCCGCTCACCCGGCGCGAGCTGCGAGATCTCGCGGTTGCGCACAGCGTTGGCGCCCGTGATCATCGCCTGCGCCTTGCCCCGGTTCTTCCGGTGCGAGACCACCTGGGCCCCGGCCTCGCGGGCGCGGGCGGCGGTGTCATCGGAGGAGCCGTCGTCGACGACCATGACGAGGTCCGCGCCGGGGATCGTCTTCGCCGAGGCGACCGTCGCCCCGATCCGCTCCGCCTCGTCCTTGGCCGGGATGACGACGGCGAGGGAGTGCGGGGCGGAGCCGGCCTCGGGCTGGCGACCGGAGCCGGCCTCGGCGGGGTTCTGCTGCGCACTCATGTCAGCGGATGGTCAGCTGGCGGGAGACGACGCCGGCCTTCGCACGGCGCTCCTCGTAGCCGAGCGGGGCGTCCGCGGCGACGGCTGCGTCGAAGCGCTCGGCGAAGGCGGCGAGGCCCTCCTCGAGGTCGTCGGGCTGCGTGGACGAGGGGAACTCCCACACCGGCACGACGATCCCGTGCGCACGGAAGCAGCCCAGGTACTTGCCGCCCTCGGTGCCGAGGTCGTTCCCGCCTGCCGCGTGGAGGCGGGCGAGGCCGTCGAGCACGGCCTCCTCCGGACGGGTCTGCGCCCAGCGGACGTACACGCGGCCGGACATGTTGGTCCAGTAGGCCGCCGGCGCGGAGACGAGCTTCTCCGTGGGGCTGATGGTCTCATTGGCCTGCGCGAGGGCGGCGACGACGTCCTCGTCGCGCAGCGCCTCGTCCTCAGGCAGCCAGTAGTCGAAGGTCTCGTGCACCGTGATGTCGAACGGCGCGGTGAGGTCGAGGATGTCCTGGAGGCGGGGGCCCTCACCGGGCTGGGAGTCCGCCTCGGCATAGGTGCCGGGCTCGCTCGCGGCCACCTCGAGGATCGCGGCGGCGATGTCGCGTGAGGGGTCCGGGGAGGAGAACGGAACCTGGAGCCCGGCCATGATCACACCGTCCGCCCGGTGCAGCGCCTGCCATGCCGCGGGCAGGAGAGAGGCGAGGACGACGTCCCGGCCCCCGTGCTCGGGCGTGAGCCTCACGGTGGCCGTCGCGGCGGGGACGAGCTCGCGGAGGCTGATGAGATCCGCCTCGAAGGGCAGGCCCTCGAACGGACGGGGGACCCAGGCCCCGGCCTGCGCCTTCGCGAGGCGCTTGGCGATGATCTCTTCTCTGGACTTCTTGGACTTCTTACCCATGCGGGTCAGTCTACGGGGAGGAGTCCGTGCGGACCGTCGAGGCTCAGCTCTGCTCCGCGGATCGGCGTGGCAGAGAGCAAATCGGGTGCGTCTTCGCTCTGGTGCGGAGAGCATCCCGCGCCTCTGCAGGGAAACGGCCTCCGTGTGAGAATCGGAAGCGAACGCCGGTGAGCAGGGGTCGCACCACTCGTGTCGGCACCTGTCCACGAGAGCGTGGTCGCAGAAGGGAACGAGATGGCAGCACACTTCGCCGGCACCCCCGGTTCCAGGCTCCTGCCCTGCGGGTTCTCCGCCCACGGTCATCCGGGGACCGCCCTGTGAGCGCCCGTGAAGCGGCCAAGCGCGAGCGCTCCCTGCGCATTCGCCAGGCGGCGGAGCATCTTCTGGAGAAACGGGCGATCACCGCGGTGACCACGAAGGAGGTCGCGGAGGCGGCCGGCATCGGCGAGGCCACACTGTTCCGGTACATCGGGTCGAAGGACGAACTGCTGTTCATGGTGTACGGCGACCGCATGGACGCCCTGCTCTCCGAGATCGAACAGCGGGATGCCATGACCACGGTGGGCTGCGATGATTCCGAGAAGACCGGCTCGTACTATCTCGACCGGATCCTCGATGCCTACCGCACTCGCTGTGAGTTCTACCTGCAGAATCCGGACAATGCCTCGATCTATCTGCGCGCGGGTTTCGACAAGCAGAATGTCAGTCGCGGACGGAACATCGCCCAGGGCGACCGGTCCATCCGCCTCACCACGGCGATCCTCGCAGAAGGTCAGTCGGAGGGGTTTCTCAACGACCGCATTCCGCCGGGACTCGTCGCACAGAACTGCCACGCGATCTACATGCACGAGATCGACCGGACCCCCACCCGCGGGTACGTCCCGGGGACGATCTGGGAACGCGTCAGCCCCCGGCTGCACGCTCAGCTGGACCCTCTGCTGCGGTGACCGCCGCAGCGGCGCACCGCAGGCTTCCTCGGGTGCACAGCGCCGACGAGCGCGCCGACGCGCCCGTATGCCTCAGACCGCCGCGCTGCGGGCCGTGTCGTTCCTGCGGCGCTTCACGATCGCGCTCACGACGATCCAGAGCAGAGTCAGCACAAGAGCAGCCAGGACAGCCAGTGCCGCCCCCCGCTCCACGAAGATGTCGAAGGATCCCTGCGACATGATCATCGTGCGGCGCCACTGCACTTCGAGCATCGGCCCCAGGATGAACCCGAGCACGAGTGGTGCGAGGTTGAAGTCGAAGCGCCGGAGAAGGAACCCCATGAGACCGAAGAAGAGCATGAGCATGACATCGAACATGCTGTTGGAGACGGAGTACACGCCGCAGATCGCGATCAGCACCACTGTGGGACCCAGCATGTTGAGCGGGATCTTCAGGATGGTGACGAAGACGCGGATCAGCGGGAGGTTGAGAATCAGGAGGATGACGTTCCCGATGTACATGGAGGCGATGACGCCGTAGAACACATCGGGATTCTGATCCACCAGCTGCGGACCCGGGGTGATGTTCTGCAGGAGAAGCGCGCCGAAGATCAGCGCAAGCACCGGATTGGGCGGCACGCCGAGAGTGAGGAGCGGGATGAACGCGGAGTTCGATGACGCATTGTCCGCAGTCTCCGTCGCGGCCAGACCGTCGATGGCTCCCCTGCCGAACTTCTCCGGGTTCCTGGAGAACCTCTTCTCCGCACCGTAGGCCAGCACCGAGGAGACCGTGCCGCCCCCGCCCGGCAGGATGCCCAGGACGAAGCCGATGACCGAGGCGCGCGCAATGGCCGCCCGGGAGGTCAGCCAATCCGCCCAGGTGGGCATCACGTTCGACACCTTGGCGAGCTGGACGTCCCCGGAGTTCCGCGAGGCGATGGTGTTGAGGACTTCGCCGATGCCGAACAGGCCGATGGCGAGGGGCACGATCCCGATGCCGGCCGACAGCTCGAGGCTGCCGAAGGTGAGCCTCTCCGTGCCGTCGATGGGGTCCATCCCGACGGCGGCGATGACGAACCCCGCGACTGCCATGATGAGGCTCTTGACCACTGAGCCCGAGCCGATGAGCACGATCATCATGAGGCCGAAGAGCATGAGGAGGAAGAGCTCCGGCGCAGCGAAGATCCGGGCTCCGCTGGCCAGGAGCGGAGCGAACACGGTCAGACCGATGATGGCCACGGTGCCGCCCAGGAACGATCCGATCGCTGTGATGCCGAGCGCCGAGCCCGCCCTGCCCTGCTGTGTGAGCGGATAGCCGTCCAGCGTCGTGATCACCGAGGAGGCGTCACCGGGAAGCCGCATGAGGATCGCCGGGATGCGACCGCCGTACATGCTGCCGTAGTAGATGCCGGCGAGCATGATGACGGCGGTGGCCGCATCGAGGGTGAAGGTGAGCGGAAGGAGCAGAGCCACCGCAGCTGTCGGCCCGATGCCGGGAAGCAGGCCGAACACCGTGCCCAGCAGCACCCCCACTGTGACGTAGAGCAGGTTGACGGGGCTCAGCGCAACGTCGAAGCCGGTGGCGATTCCCTCGAAGATCTCCATGCCATCTCCTTCACATACCGCGGTGGATCGGGACCTCGGGGCGGGCACCGGGACCTGTCTTCACAGCGGCACCCTGAGATATCCGGAGAACAGGACGTACAGCGCCGCCGGCACGGTGACGGCGAGGATCGCCGAACTCAGCCAGGAGACCCCGGAGGCGAACCTCAGCAGGATGAGGGCCAGGGGGACGCCGGCCGGGAGGAACCCCACGAACGGGTAGAGGACGAGGAATGCGATCACCGCCAGCACGAAGATCGCCACGCGCAGCCACCGGACATCGCCCAGCGGGTTCTCCGGGGCCTCCTGCACACCGGCGAACAGGCCCGCGATCAGGAGCGCGCTCAGGGCGCAGCCGACCGCTGCTGAGACAGCAGGCCACCAACCGGGTCCCGGCGAGGCCAGCTCTCCGACTTCGAGCGCGAGCGCGGCGCTCAGGCACGTCGCGAAGCCCACGCCGATCACCGCGGCCACGGCGATGTGCGGCGCCGTCCCCCGGAGTGACCGCTCTCGGCGCGTGGACGCCACGTCTCCTCGCGCGCCTCGTGCGGAGGACCGTTCCGAGCCCGGCACCGTCATCCCGCACCCTCCGCCACGCCCGCCGGGCCGAACGACTCGCGAGTCCACTCCATGTCATCGGGCACGTACTGGAGCAGGAAGTCCTCACCGAGGTACTGCGGCTCCTGCAGCAGCGTGCTCTGCGCGTACTCACGCCAGGACTCGGCTTCCCGAGCCTGCTCGCCTGCCTGCGCGATCGCCGCGACGACCTCGTCCGGGGTCTCAGCCGGGACGGAGAGCGCCACACGCGAGTACCGACCGTGGGAGCGTTCGAAGCCCTGTTCTTCGAAGGTCGGCACCTCCGGCAGCTCGTCGAGCCGCTCAGTCGTGGCCACCGCCAGCGGCACGACCTCCCCGGCCTCGATCTGGGGAAGCGCGATGTTCGCCTCCACTCCGGCGAAGTCGGCATCCCCGTTGGCGACGGCCAGGGTGGTCTCATTGGAACCGTCGAACGGCAGGTAGTCGCTGGCTCCACCGGCCTCGTCCACGAAGTTGGAGGCGACCAGGTGGAGGACATTGCCCACTGACGTGGTCGCGATGGTGGCAGTCCCATCGAAAGTCACGTCTTCCAGCGACTCCCAACCGGTGTCGGCGTCCGCGACCAGGACGATCGGCTGATCGCCCAGGCTGATGACCGAACGGAAGTCCTCGGCGGCGTAGCTGACCTCCTGCCTCAGCGGCACGGTGATGAACGTCGAGGCCGTGGAGTGCAGGAGCGTGTAGCCGTCGGCGTCCGCAGTGGCTGCTTCAGCTGCACCCACGGCGGAACCTCCACCGGGCCTGTTCACCACGAGCACGGATTCTCCGAGGGCCTCCTCCAGGGGTGCCGCGAAGGCCCGCACCAGGACATCGCTGGACCCTCCTGCCGCCCACGGGACGACGATCTCTATGGGACCGCTCGGATAGTCCTCGGGCGCGGCCCCCGGCGTGCAGGCCGAGACGGCCAGAGCCGCTGCGGAGAGCACCGCCCCCAGACGCACCGCTTCTTCCTTCTTCCACTGCATGGCCAAACTCCTTTGTCGGCTCGAATGGTGTGGCCCTGTCTCAGCTGCCGGATCTCATGGTCAGCGCGCTCGACCGAGGACGTAGTCATCGGCGTCGAACCTGCCGAAGTCGGAGCGGTAGCGGTTCATCATGTCCGGCCAGATCGTGGTCAGCCTGCCGCTGCGCGGATCCAGATACCACGAATCGCAGCCGCCGGACGTCCAGACGGTGTCGCGTGCACGGCGGCCGATGAGGTCCAGGAAGGCCTCCTGCCGGTCGGATCGGACCTCCACCCTCTCGATCCCGCGCGCGTCGATCGCACGGATCGCATCAGCGACGTAGGCGGCCTGGGTCTCGATCATGAAGATGATGGAACCGGCACCCAGACCCACATGCGGCCCGTTCATGAAGAAGAGATTCGGGAAGCCCGCGACGGAGATCCCGCCGAAGGCTTCGCTGCCGCTGCTCCAGGCCCGGTCCAGACGAGTGCCGCCCTCCCCGTGGATCCGCTTGGCCACCGGGAGCTCGGCCGCCTCGAATCCCGAGCAGAAGATCACGCAGTCGACCTCATGCTCCCGGCCGGAGGCGTCGATCACCGTGTTCTCACCGAATCCGCTCACGGCCCGGGTGACGAGCTCGACGCCGGGCTTCTGCAGCGCGGGGTACCAGTCATTGGAGAGGAGGATGCGCTTGCAGCCGATGGTGTAGTCGGGAGTGACCTTCTCCAGCAGCGCAGCGTCTTCCACCTGGGCGATCCGGTGGGCGGCGGCGGTTTCCGAGATCTCCCGGAGGAACTCGGGCACCATCATGCGCTGCGGAAAGCGCGATTCATTGGACCAGAACAGGAAGTCGCGAAAGCCCTGGGCAGCCTCCGGCACGCGCTCGAACATCCGCTTCTGCGCTTCCGTATAGGTGACGTCCTGCCTGGGGATCACGTACGGGGCGCTCCGCTGGAAGACGGTGAGGGACGCGACCCGATCAGCGATCGCCGGCACCACCTGGATGGCGGAGGCTCCGGTGCCGACGACTGCGACACGACTGCCCTCCAGCCTATGCTCGTGATCCCATCTGGCCGAGTGGAAGGTCCTGCCCCTGTACCGGTCCAGACCCGGCAGGTTCGGGACCCTGGGGTCCGAGAGGTGGCCGGTGGCGAAGACGACGAGCCTGGCCGACATGGTCGTCCTGCTGGTTTTCAGAACCCATCGGCGCGGCCCCTCCCGCCAGTGCGCTGATTCCACGTCGTGGCCGAACTCGGCGTGCGGGCCGAGGCCTTCCTCCTGCGCGACTCGCGTGAGGTAGTCCTGGATCTCCGGCTGCCTCGCATATGTCTTCGTCCAGCGGGGATTGGGCCGGAAGGAGAAGGAGTACAGATGCGACTGGATGTCGCACTCGGCCCCGGGGTAGGTGTTGTCACGCCAGGTGCCGCCGAAATCCTCACCCCTGTCGATCAGCACGAACCGGTCGAACCCGCTCCGCTTCAGCATCGAGGCCAGAGCGATGCCCGAGAACCCCGCCCCGACGATGACGACGTCGTGTTCCTGTGCGACCTGCGGCATCTTCAGCCCTCCGTCCTTCATGGGAGAAATGTCCTGACGTGCTCTCCGGGGCTGCAGCGTCCGCGCAGGAAGTCGGCGTAGGCACCGTAGACCTCCCCGAGGCGCTCCCTGAGAAGCGCGTGGCCGCTGTCCACCGGGACGAACACGGCCGGAGCGATCGCCCCGAAGAGTTCGTGCGCGCCCTCGAGCGGGACCTTCGCGTCCGCTGTCCCGGAGATGAGCAGGGTGGGAGTCTCCACCCGCGATGCCGGCTCTGAGCTGTCAAGGGCGAGATTGACCTCGACCCGTCTGCGCGTCTCCTCATCCGGCACAGCGGGAGCCAGCTGCGATGCGGTCTGCTGCTCGGCGAGGTGTCTTCGGTACTTCGGCGAGTACTGGAGCATGTGGGACAGCCGGCCGGCCAGCGCGGGCTCTCGGGCGTAGAGTTCGAGCCAGAGCTCATGGCGGCTCTGCTGCAGCTGATCGGTGCGGAGCCATCCCCCGGCCAATGCGAGCGTCGACACCCGCGCCCGATGGTCTGCTGCGTATCGCAGCGCGATGTGGGCACCCAGCGAGTAGCCGAACAGATGCACACGGCCCTGTGCCGAGCGCTGCCCGATGAGGTCTTCCAACTGCTCGAGATAGTCCTGCATGCGCCGCGCGGCATCCCCGCCCGGGGACGACCTGTAGTCGAACAGGATGACTCGATGATCCCGCTCGAGCAGAGGCTTGAGTCCTGCGAAGGCGGCCTCCGCACGCACTTCCGTGCCGGGCACCAGGATGATGCTGTCTTCTTCCATGGGCTGATGTCTCCTCACCGGAGTGGGCCTCAGGCGGGCCGGACCGCCTCCACAGCGCCGGCCCCCTGATCATCCTCACGAGCGCCGGATCCCACCTCTGCATCACGACATTGTGATAGCTGGCTATCAACTTTTAATAATGACCACTATAAGCGTCATGCGCCACCACAGTCAACAGTCCTTTACTAAGGATCCGATTGACCTGCTAGAACATGGAGAGCCTCACCTCGAATGGAGCCACACACATCCGTGTAGCTATTGATAGGGCACTTCTCTTTAAGTAGTCTGCTCTGCCAAGAGCACGCACTGAGCACCAGGACAGCAACGGAGCTGAAGACATGACGGAACGCGTACTCATCACCGGCGGCGGCGCCGGCATAGGAGCGGCGATAGCCCACCGCTGCCGCGAGGACGGCTATGAGCCCGTGACGGTGGACCTGCGGAACGGAGACATCTCAGCCGATCTCTCCGATGCCGCAGAGACCGAGGAGGCCCTGGCCGAAGCGCTGGCCCCTGGCCCCATCCACCGGGTGGTCAACAATGTCGGCTCGATCGAGGTCGCCGCGCTCGGAACGCTGACCCCCGCGCACCTGGACCTGGCCGTGCGCACCAACCTGCAGTGCGCGATCCTCACCGCGCAGGCGGCCCTCGCTGGAATGCGGGAACGCGGCTTCGGACGCATTGTGAACATCGCCTCCCGCGCCGCCCTGGGCAAGGAGGGTCGTTCAGTCTATGCGGCCACCAAAGCGGGCCTCATCGGCATGACCCGCACCTGGGCGCTCGAGCTCGGCGACCACGGCATCACGGTCAATGCGGTGGGGCCGGGTCCTGTGCGCACCTCGATGTTCGATGCGGCAAACCCTCCGGACGACGAAGGGACCGTGCGCATCATCGGCTCGATCCCCGTCAGGCGGATCGGCAGCCCCGAGGACATCGCGCACTCGGTGTCCCACTTCCTCGACTCCCGCGCCGGCTTCGTCACAGGGCAGATGCTGTACGTGTGCGGCGGCAAGACCGTGGGGCTGGCACCTCTGTGAGACAGACCCGGAAGCAGCGCCCCCCAGGCTCCCGGGCGCCGCCGGGACGAGCTGCGGAGCCCGGCTCAGCTCTGCGCCGCGGACTGCTCCTCGAAGCCGCGCTCGTAGGCGTCGCGCAGCGCCTCCCAGCCCACGGCCGCCGAGTCCCCGCCCACCACGCGCTCCACGTCCCGGCCCTCCATGAGCAGCGAGAGGACGGCGAGGCAGATGTGCCACCCCGCGGCGGTCATGGGCACGAGCGCGGCACGGGTGAAGGTCTGGGTGACGGTGAGGACCGAGGCGGCCCCCACCTCGGCGGCAGCGGCCTCATCCAGCGGCACCGCCGTGATCTCCCACAGCACCTCGCCCTCACCCCAGGCGTGGCGGAGGACATGCTCCGGCTCCGCCTCGATGACGCGGACGTCGACGGGCTCGGCCTCCGGGGTCTCACGGGAGATCGCAGGGCCCGGTGTCGTCAGGGGGCGGTCCGGCACGACGGGCGACCACCGGGTCAGCAGCTCCGGCTGCGTGAGGTGCTCCCACACCGTCTGCGCATCCGCCGCGAGAGGCACGCCCATGCGCAGGAGGGTGGTGCCGCGCGACAGGGACTGCGCCTCGGCAGTGACGGAGGCCTCGGCGAGGGCGGTGGTGACGGCGGAGACGGTCGACTCGGACAGCGGCATGGGTACTCCTGTGGTGCGGGCGTGCGGACTCTGCCCCCAGCCTATGGCCTCCGGAATCTGACACGGATCTCAATTCCATTGACTCGCCCGCCCCGATATGACAGATTTCTAAACGATCGTTCAGCAGCACGCCGGAGCGCGGAGCGGAGGGTCCAGGGAGCACATGCCGCAGGTCCGGCAGGGGCGACCGCCGAGGTTCCGGCGGCCGTCTGCCGGCTCCCGCCGCAGGCTCGCAGGATCAGCTCCCCGCATCCGGCCACACTCGAAGGAGAGCACATGTCGGAACGCTTCACGGGCAAGGTCGCCGTCGTCACCGGAGCCTCACGGGGCATCGGCCTCGGGATCGCGCAGCGGCTCGTCGACGAGGGCGCGCGCGTGGTCATCACCGCCCGCGGCGAGGAGGCGCTCGCCGAGGCGGCAGCGCAGCTCGGCGGCCCCGAGAAGGCCCTCGCGGTGGCCGGCAAGGCCGATGACGAAGCCCACCAGGACGAGGCGATCGCGAAGGCGACCGAATCCTTCGGCCCCATCGACGTGCTGGTGAACAACACCGGCATCAACCCCGTCTACGGCCCCCTCGTGGAGCTCGATGACCGCGCGATCCGCAAGCTGTTCGACGTCAACGTCCTCTCCACGATGCAGTGGACGCGCAAGGTCTACGAAGCCTCGATGAAGGAGCGCGGCGGTTCGATCGTGAACCTCTCGTCGGTCGCGGCGGTGCGCCAGCCCCAGATGATCGGCTTCTACGGCGCGACGAAGACGATGATCACGCACATCACCAAGCAGTACGCGATGGAGCTCGGCCCGGACATCCGGGTGAATGCGATCGCACCCGCCGTCGTGAAGACGAAGTTCGCCGAGAAGCTCTACGAGGCCGGGGAGGAGAAGGTCGCCGCCGGGTACCCCCTCAAGCGCCTCGGCGTGCCCGAGGACATCGCGGCCCTCGCGGCCTTCCTCCTCTCCGACGAGGCCTCCTGGATCACCGGGGAGCTCGTGGTCGCCGACGGCGGCGTCACCCTGGGCGGAGGCGCCTGAGAGAGTCCTCTCGGAGACCCGTACAGCCCGCCTGCGCGGGCCGTGCGGGTTCGCCCGCATGTGCCGAAACTGCGTCGGCCGTGAGGACAACCGCAGGCGGGTGGTCCGGACCAACATCCAGCTCGTCTGGCTCATGGTCCCGCTGCTCGCGCTCCAGGGCGGGATGCTGGGCGTCCTGGGCCTGCTGTCGAGCACCTCGAGCGCTCGCGGAGGGCTCCCGGCGGGGAGCATCCTCGGGATGGGCGCGATCGCCGTGGTGATCGTCCTCGTCATCCTCTACGCTCACCTGGCCATCCCCGCGATGGCGGCACGGCAGCGGATCGTGTTCGGCGATGGGACGTACACGTTCACCGGCTGGTTCCGCACCGTCCGCCTCCGCGCCGAGGAGATCAGCAGGGCAGCGGCCATCGGCCATGTGCGCCTGGGAGCGGCACAGCCCACGCACCACCTGGTGCTCGCGGGCCCCAGGCGCCGCCTGCTCATCCTGGTGGGGCAGATGTGGGACATCGGTCAGCTGGGGGCGCTCGCGAACGATATGGCGGACCGAGGCGTCCCGCTCATCTCCCTGCTCCGGCCCTTCAGCCCCGCACAGCTGCGCTCCTTCGACCCCCGCCTCATGCCGTGGCGGCAGGCGCGCCCCTTCGCCTTCGCCTCCCTCCTGGCCACCGGGCTCATCGTCCTGGCAGTGGGAGCCGCGATCGCCGTCGTCATCGTCGTGACCGGCTGAACCGCGCCCGAGGCCCCTCGGCCCCTACCGGTCCGAGGCTGGCCTCGGCGCGGGTGCCCCCGGCAGCGGCCCGCCCGCCGCCACCAGCACGAGGGCGACGAGCACACCGGCCACGGCACCCAGGTTCAGCAGCAGCATCGAGCCCAGGGGGTACAGGAGCGCGGTCCAGGCGAATCCCACTGCGAGACCCGCGAAGCGCACGGTGTTGTGCAGCCCGAAGGCCAGCGAGTTCTCCCCCGCCCGCGACTGCGAGACGGAGAAGGCGGCGAGGCTCTGCCCCGCATTGAGCGCGGCCCCCAGGAGCAGGAGGAGCAGCACGATCCCGGCGACCTGCACCGTCCGCGGATCGGCCAGCAGCGCCGCGGCCGTGTCCCATCCGGACGCTCCCCCGCCGCTCGCGTCCCCCGCGTGCTGACCAGCTGCACCCGGTTCCGCAGCGCGGCGCGCGGAGCCCGCCGGGCCTTCGTCCAACCACAGGCCCAGCGCCACGAGGACGCCCAGCATCGTGGACAGCGCTCCCACCACGGTGCGCCAGCCGCCCAACCGGGAGCGGACGGCGCCCGTGAGCTTCGCCGAGACCGCCATCGCCGCCGCCATCGAGAACACGATCAGCCCCACGGGCCCCGGCCCCAGCCCCAGCACCTGCGCCAGCCAGAGCGGCAGGGACGAGAGCAGGACGCCCAGGATGAGCATGCTGGACACGGCGAGCGCGGTGGCGCGCACGTAGCGCCTCTCCACCAGCAGCCTGGGCGGCACCAGACTCTCCGGATGACGTCCCGCGAGCACGAGGAAGACCACGCCGCACACCACTGCCGCACCGCCCACCACCGCGTCCACCGACCACGGGCTGCGCTGTCCCACGAGGGTCACGGTGACGACGAGGAGGCCGACGGCGGCCATGAGCAGCACCATCCCTGGGACGTGCAGCGGCACCCTCCTCCCGGGCAGCCTGGGCACCGTCGTGAGCACGATGACCAGCAGCAGCGCGGAGAACAGCGCGGAGAAGCCGAACACCCCGCGCCAGCCCAGCATCTGGGCCACCAGCCCGCCCACCGGCGGGCCGAGCGCCTGCCCCACGCCGATCGCCGCCGCCCACGCCCCCAGCGCCGAGGCGCCCTTCTCCGGCCACAGCGCCACGAGCACCCGCTGCACTCCCGGCGGATAGGTCGCACACGCCATGCCCTGGACGGCCCTGAGCGCGATGAGCATCTCGAGGCTCGCCGAGAAGATCGCGAGCACCTGCGCGAGCGCCATGAGCGCAAGACCCGCGGACACCACGCGGATGGCCCCGAAGCGGTCGCACAGCCAGCCGGCCAGCGGCACGCACACCGCCATCGCGATCGTGTACGCGGCGACGGCGAGCACCACGCGCGAGTCCGTCGCCGCGAACTCCTCGCGGATCCAGTCCAGGGGCGCATTGATGATGTTGCCGCCCAGGGTGCCGGCCGTCGTGGTGCCCAGCAGACCCAGATACGCGAGCCTGCCGGGCCTGCGGGTGACGCTCAGGGCTCAGGCACCTCCCTCAGCCAGGCGCGGACCAGCTCCGAGTCCTCGCCCAGCCGCGGGGGCGCGAGGTCATAGGAGACCGGCGTCCGCGAGAGCCGCAGCGGGCTCGCCACGGTGGGGATGACGCGGTCGCCCGAGCCCACCTCGGCGACGGGCTCCAGTCCCATCGCCTCGGCGAGCTGCACGCCCTGCGCCACCGTGTTGATGGGCGCGCACGGCAGCCCGCGCTCGGTGAGGAGGGCGTACCACTCCTGCGCGGTGCGGTGGGAGAGCGCCTCCAGCAGCAGCGGCTCGAGCTCCTTGCGGTGGCTGTTGCGCGGCACCGCGGCGGCGAAGCGCTCGTCGGAGAGCCACTCCGGACGGCCCACCGCCTCGGCGAGGATCGCGAACTGGCGGTCGTTGCCGCACGCGATGATGAGCTCGCCCTCCCCCGTGGGCATGGGCTGGTACGGGTACAGGCTGGGATGCTCGTTGCCCATGCGCGAGGGCACGTTCCCCGCCGCCACATAGCCCGAGGACTGGTTGACCAGCCCCGACAGCGCCGAGGACAGGAGGTTGGTCTCGACCCGCTGCCCCTCGCCTGTGTCCTTGCGGTGCTGGAGCGCTGCGAGGATGCCGATCGCGGTGTGCAGGCCGGTGATGACGTCGAAGATCGCCACCCCGGCGCGGAACGGCGGACCGTCCGCGGCGCCCGTGAGGCTCATGAAGCCGGAGAGCCCCTGGATGAGCAGATCGTAGCCGGGCTGCGGGTTGTGCCCGCCGAATCCCGTGACCGAGGCGTACACGACACCGGGGTTGCCCTCGCTCACCGTCTCGTAGTCGAGCCCGAACTTCTCGAGGCCGCCGGGCTTGAAGTTCTCGACGAGGACATCGGCGCGGCGGGCGAGCTCCTGCGCGAGCGCGAGGTCCTCGGCCACCGTGAAGTCGAGGACGACATCGCGCTTGTTGCGGTTGGCGGAGAGGTAGTACGTCGCGTCCTCGCCGCGCACCGGCGGCTTCCAGCTCCGGGTGTCGTCTCCGCCGGGACCCTCCACCTTGATGACGGTGGCGCCGAGGTCCGCGAGCATCATCGTCGCGTACGGCCCGGCGAGGACGCGCGAGAAGTCCGCGACGACAAGTCCCGCCAGCGGCCCCGCGCCCGTGCGCTCGAACAGCTCCTGCACCTCCGGCCGCCGGCCGCTCTCCGCGCTCATCCTCTGCCTCTCCTCTTCAGTTCTGGTTCTTCTTGCCCTCCGGGAGGTTTCTACCGTACGGGCATGCTGCACGGTGCCCCCACCGTAGAAACCTCCCGGAGGCGGGGCAGCCCGGGGTCACCGCAGGTACAGGCGCACCGTGTCGATCTCCTCGCGCAGCAGGCGCACCTGCTCCACGGTGGGCTCCGCGGTGACCGCCACCTCGTCCGCGACCGCGAGCTCCCAGCCCGTCGCCTCGCGCACCTGCTCCACCGTCACCCCGGGGTGCGTGTGCGTGAGCACGAGCTCGCCGAACCTGTCCTCCCGGCGCAGCACGCCCAGCGGCGTGATGACGGTGCTCACGCCGTGACCCTGCGGCATGATGCCGCGGCCGCTCGCGCGGGCGGCCACCGGCGAGGGCGAGGTGACGAAGTCGAGCTCCGCGGGGAAGGAGGCGTGGTCGTGGCGGCGGATGATGACGAACACCTCGCCGGCGTTGGCCATGATGTCGGTCGCGCCGCCGGAACCGGGCAGGCGCACCGCCGGCTGCTCCCAGTCGCCGATCACGGAGGTGTTGAGCGAGCCGTGCCGGTCGATCTGCGCAGCCCCCAGGAAGCCGACGTCCACATTGCCGCCCTGCAGCACATAGCCGAACAGCGCCTGCATGCTCACCACGGACTCCGCACCGGACACCACGACCGAGTCCGCGATGCCCTCGGCCATGGCCTCCGGATGCGCACCGGCCACACCCGACTCGTAGATGAGCTCGATGTCGCGGTTGAGGGTCCGGTGCGCGAGGTCCACCGCCAGCGTGGGCAGGCCGATGCCTGCGAACACGGTCCGCTTGCCCGCCAGCAGCTCGGCCGCCGCGCAGACGATCAGCTCGGTCTGCGTGTAGTCCTCGGCCACCGCGGCGCTCTCCGCCGCTGCCGTGCCCGCGGGCGCTCCTGTCATGTGCGCGGCGCTCATGCCTGCGCCCTCCTTCTCCCGTAGTCCACCGCTCCCGAGGGGCGCGAGGCCACCTCCAGGGAGCGCAGGTGCTCCTCGCCGATCCGCTCCAGGTACTCCGCGTGCGAGGCGGTGCCCCGCACGTGCGTGTCGAGCCATTCCCGCAGCGCGGCGGGGTCCTTGGCCAGCGGGGGCCACATCCGGTAGAAGGCGTTGTCCCGGTCGTAGGTGCCCTGCACATAGGAGGGGTGCGCCCCGCGCGGGACCACGCAGACCGCGTCCACGGCGTGGGCGGGGATGAGGGTGCGGTTGGGATCGGCGCGGATGACCTCGTCGTCCACGATCTCCTCGACCGTGACGATGACGCGCTTCGCGGCGTAGACCGCCTCCTGCTGCACGCCCGTGATGCCCCAGATCTGCGCGTTGCCGCGCGCGTCCGCCCGCTGGGCATGGATGACGGTGACATCCGGGTTGAGCGGCGGCACCACATAGACGGTGCCCTCCCCGTAGGGGTTCTCGACCTCGCGGATGTCCGGGTTGATGCCCGGGATCTCGGAACCGGCGAAGGAGCGGATGGGCATGAAGGGCAGGCGGGAGGCTCCGGCGTGGTAGCGGAGGACCATCGCGTGGTGCGAATACTCCTCGACGGCCAGCGGCCTCGGCTCGCGTCGCTCCAGCCGGCGCCGGATCTCATGGAGGCTGCCGGCGGAGCCCGAGGCGAAGAAGGAGCACACGAGACGGTCCACGCAGTCCGCGGCGATGAGCATGTCCGCGATGAGATCGGGCGTCATGCGGCAGAAGGTGAGGTGTCTCCTCCCCTGCCGGATGATCTCGTGGCCTGCGGCGAAGGGGATGAGGTGAGAGAATCCCTCGAGTGCGACGGTGTCCCCGTCATGGACGAACGAGGCGATCGCCTCATCGAGCTCCATCGCTTTCACCGGCAGCTTCCTCTCTCGCGACTCCGTCGTCCTCACCCGGACCTGCTCAGATTATGACAACGAGCGGAGAGAATCCAGTCCCTTTTCTTCACCGTTGAGCATTAATCGTGAGATACTGGCGCACATGGAACTGCAGCAGATCCGAGCCTTCCTCGCAGTCGCGGAGGAGCTCCACTTCGGTCGCGCAGCGGAGAGCCTGGGGATGGCCCAGCCGCCGCTGAGCCGCACCATCCGCCAGTTCGAGCGGGAGCTGGGCGCCGAACTCTTCCACCGCACGACCCGCCAGGTCTCCCTCGCACCGGCGGGCGAGGCGCTCGTAGGCCCCGCCCGCGCACTGCTCGAGGCCGCGGAGAACGCCGAGCAGTCCGTCCGCTTCGCCGCCGCGGGAGACACCGGCCGCGTGCGCCTGGGCTTCGGCAGCTACTCCTCCCACCGGCTCGCCGCCCAGCTCACGCGTGCCTCGCGCAGCCGCAAGCCCGGCATCACCCTCGAGCTGGAGTCCGGCGTCTACACCGACGAGGCGATCGAGCGCCTGCACGACGGGACGATGGACCTCGCCCTCGTCCGCTGGCGGACCCGGCCGCCGGGGATCGCCGGCCGCGCAGTCATGATCGACCAGCCCGTCGTCCTGCTCTACGACGCCCACCCCCTGGCAGGCCGCAGCACGCTCACCGTCGACGAGCTCGCGGACGAGGGCTTCATCATCCTGCCGGCCGATCCCGGCTCCACGATGCGCGACCTCACCCTCCAGTGGTGCCACCGCGCCGGATTCGCACCGCACATCGTGCAGGAGGCACCGGACCTGTGGATCATCGGCGCCCTCGTGTCCGCGGAGATGGGGATCGCGGTCACCTACGACACCGTCGCGGCGGCGTTCAACCACCCCAACCTCGTGACGGTGCCGCTGGACGTCGAGCACGATCCGATCGTCGTGCACCTCGCCCACCGCGAGTCGCCGAACAGCCCGGCCCTGCGCGAGGTGCTCACGGCCGCACACGCCGCTCTGCCCACCGTCGAGGTGCCGCGCCCACGGGCCCGCGAGGCCTCGCCCGCCCCCACCCTCGGAGAGTGAGCCCCGGCCCAGTCCTCGCCGGGTGAGCGGCGGCCCAGTCCTCGCCGGGTGAGCGGTTTCTGTCGGATTCCGGGCGTGATCCCGACAGAAACCGCTCACCCTGCACTATGGGGGCGGGAGCTCACCTGGCATTGCGGGGCGGGAGTGCGTGAGCACGCTGGGGCGGAGCGTCCCGAGGTGAGAGCCTTGTCCCATGAGCTCTCAGGTACTCGCCGCGGCGGTCGCGATCGCCGTCGGACTCGCCCTCGCCGCCGCGCTCTTCGTGCCCTTCGTCTACCTCAACTACCGGCGGCGCGGCCGGCTGACCCTGCTCCGCACCGCACTCTGGACCAGCTTTCTCGTGTACGCGATGGCACTGTGGACGTACACGCTCCTGCCGCTGCCGGACCCCGATGACATCCGCTGCGCACCTGCCCAGCTCGTCCCGTTCCGCTTCCTCGCCGACATCCGGCACTACGACACCGCAGGCGCCGCGGCGCTCGCACACAACCCGGCGGTCCAGCAGGTGGCCTTCAACGTCCTGCTGTTCCTCCCCCTCGGTGTGCTCCTGCGCTGGCTGTGGGCCCGGGGCATCCTGTGGTCGACCGCCGCAGGCCTCCTGATCTCCCTGCTCATCGAGACCACGCAGCTCACGGGGGTCTGGGGCGTCTACCCGTGCGCCTATCGCCTCTTCGACGTCGACGACCTCATGGCCAACACGACGGGCGCACTGCTGGGCGGCATCGCGGCCGCCGTCGTCGTGCGGCTGCGCCGGATGGCGGACGCCTCGGGGCGGAGGGCCGGACAGACGTCGCCGAGGCCAGGGGCGGACCCGGCGGCTCCCACCGCGCAGGAGCTCCCGCAGCTCCGCACAGGGGTGCAGACCGGAACGGCAACCGGTCCCGGCTCAGCGGCAAGCTCCGGCTCAGCGGCGGCCTCCGCTCGGATGCCGCAGATCTCCGCGCGTCGCCGCCTCCTCGGTGCCGTCTGCGATCTGGTGATCGCCGGCGGCCTCGGATTCGCCGTCACGGTCACGCTCGGCCTGTTCCAGACGGTCCTGCTGCCCGGGGCGCTCGGCTCCCCGGGAACCGCCGACCCGACGCTGTCACAGCAGCTGGGCCTCTGGGTGCCGATCACCCTCACCGCCGCCTGCACCCTGCTCACCGGCCGCACCCCCGGGGACCACACCGTCGCGATCCGGTTCGTGCCCACAGGAACCCGTGCGACCACCGCCCGTTCCTCCCCTGCGCAGGCTCCGCCGCCGGCCGGCTCCCCGACCGCGTCGATGGCCTCCGCCGCCGCCCCGGAGGGCTCCTCACCGAGGGACCAGGAGACGATGACCGCTCCGCCCGAAACCGGCGCCAGCGCTCTCGCGTCCCCGTCCCGCACCGCCCTCCTGCCTCGCATCGCCCTGCGCTGGGCAGCCGGGATCGGCGGGTGCCAGCTGCTCGCCGTCTCGTCAGGAGGGGGTCTCCTCGGCCTCGTCCCGCTCCTGTTCGCAGTCGTGAGCGCCGTGATGATCCTCCGCACGGCCGACCGCGGCGGCCTGCCGGGAGCGCTCGCCCGACTCAGCCCCGTCGACGATTCCCTCGCCGGGCGGGCCCGCCGTGCAGATCTCGCAGCCCGCCCATCCTCCGCCGAGTGAGCGCTTTCTGCAGGAGAGCGCGTCTGAATCCGACAGGAACCGCTCACGCGGAGAGTTCGCCCGGAAGCCGCCCGCAGCCCGACCTCCACTCATCCCTCATGCCGCATCAATAGACACCTAATATCAACTAGACAGGTATAGATCAACGTGGGACAGTAGGGACCACACCAGACTCAGAGGAGAGAATGTGTCGAACGCACCTGCAGCCGGATCCGACATCGTCATCTGCGAGCCCCTCCGCACCGCAGTCGGCGCCTACGGCGGCCAGTTCAAGGACATCGCACCGGAGGTGCTCGGCACCACGGTGGTGAGCGCACTGGTCGAGCGCGCGGGGATCGATCCGGAGGCCATCGACGATGTGATCTTCGGGCAGTGCTACCCGCACATGGAGGCACCTGCGATCGGACGGGTCGTCGCACTGGACGCGGGCCTGCCCGTCACCGTCCCCGGCCGCCAGGTGGACCGCCGCTGCGGCTCCGGCCTCCAGGCCGTCATCGACGCGATGGGCGAGATCGCCACCGGCGGTGCCCAGGTCGTCATCGCCGGCGGCGCGGAGACGATGTCCCGCGCCCCCTTCTTCAACGAGGACATCCGCTGGGGCATCCGCGGCGGGAACGTCGAGCTCAAGGACGGCCTCGTGCGCGGCCGCCTCACCGCGGGCGGGAAGAACTACCCCGTGCCCGGCGGCATGATCGAGACCGCGGAGAACCTCCGCGAGGAGTACTCCATCAGCCGTGAGGAGCAGGACGAGCTCGCTGCCGAATCGCACCGGCGCGCCGCGGCCGCCGTGGAGAACGGCACCTTCGCAGAGGAGATCGTGCCCGTGACGATCCCCGCCACCCGCAAGACCCCCGAGCAGCAGATCACCGCGGACGAGCACATCCGCCCCGGCACCACGGTGGAGAAGCTCGCGAAGCTCAAGCCGCTGCGCCTCGGCCTCGATCCGGAGTCCACCGTCACGGCGGGCAACGCCTCGGGCCAGAACGACGGTGCGGCTGCTGCCATCGTCACCACCCGTGCGAAGGCGGAGGCCCTGGGCCTCAGGCCGCTCGTCCGCCTCGTGAGCTGGGGCCTGGCCGGCGTCCCGCCGCGGACCATGGGCATCGGCCCGGTCCCGGCCACCGCCGCCGCACTGGAGCGCGCGGGCCTCACGATGAGCGACATCGACCTCGTCGAGCTCAACGAGGCCTTCGCCGCACAGGCGCTCGCCTGCACACGGGAATGGGGCTTCGGCAAGGACGACTTCGCACGCATGAATGTCAACGGCTCCGGCATCTCGCTGGGTCACCCGGTGGGCGCCACGGGCGTCCGCATCCTCACCACCCTCGCGCGCGAGATGGACCGCCGCGGCGCACGCTACGGCCTCGAGACCATGTGCATCGGCGGCGGCCAGGGCCTCGCCGCGGTCTTCGAGCGGGTCGAGGCCTGATGGCCGCCGGAGCGCCCGCCGCCGGGAGCGCCCCCGAGCAGACCGCTCCGGGGGCCGAGGCCGTCGCGGCGCGCCCGCTCGCGGGCATCACGGTCGTCGAGCAGGACTCGTTCGTCGCGGGCCCCTCGTCCTGCCTGGCCCTGAGCCAGCTGGGCGCCGAGGTCATCAAGATCGACCCGCTGAAGGGCGGGCCGGACATCGACCGCTGGCCGCTCACCGCGGACGGGCGCTCCGTCTACTGGGGCACGCTCAACCGGGGCAAGCGCTCCGTCGCCCTGGACCTCCGCAGCCCGGAGGGGCAGGAGCTCGCCCAGGCGCTCATCACCGCGTCGGGCGAGGACCCCGCGAAGACCGGGATCTTCGTCTCCAACAATGTGGGCCGTCCGTTCCTCGGCGACGAGGCGCTGCGTGCGCGGCGCGCGGACCTCATCCACGTGAAGGTGCAGGGCACCCCCGACGGCGGGCCCGGCGTGGACTACACCGTCAATGCGGAGACCGGCATCCCCGGCCTCACGGGCCCGGCCGGCTCCCAGGGACCCGTCAACCACGTCCTGCCCGCCTGGGACCTGCTGTGCGGGCAGGCCGCGGCCACCGCCGTGGTCACGGGCCTCCTGCGGCGCAGCGCCTCGGGCGCAGGGACGTACTCGGAGATCGCACTGGCCGACATCGCGTTCTCCGCCGTGGCGAACCTGGGCTGGTACACGGAGGCGCTGAGCAGCCAGCGCGCGAAGCACGGCAACCACATCTTCGGCAGCTTCGGCTCGGACTTCGCCACCGCCGACGGCCGCTCCGTCATGATCACCGCCATCACGCGCCGACAGTGGACGGGGCTCGTCGAGGCCCTCGGGATGACCGCCGTGATCGAGGCGCTGCAGACCGCGCTCAGCACGGACCTCGCGGACGAGACGGAGCGCTACCGCCTCCGCGAGACGCTCGTGTCCCTCTTCCGGCCGTGGTTCGCGGCACGGACGCTCGCCGAGGTGACGGAGGCGCTCTCCGGCACTCCGGTCCTCTGGGCGCCGTACCGGACCACCGCCGAGGTCGCAGCCAGCGCGGCAGGTGCGGCCGGTGCCGACAGCGCGGCCCGGGAGGCCGAGGCGGCGGGAGCCGGTGCGGGCCGGGCCTCCGGGGGCGGCCTCGGCGGCAGGGTCCTGACCTCCCTCGAATCCCCCGAGCTGGGCACGATGCTGGTGGGAGACAACCCCATCCGCGTCGACGGTGAGTACCTGGGAGCCAAGCGGCCGACGGTCTTCGGGCAGGACACGCACGAGGTACTTAACGATCGTTTAGGATTGAGCCAGACAGAGCTGGGCAGACTCTGTGACGCAGGTATCATTCGCAGTTGATAACGTAAGGGACCGGAACCCCCAGCGGTGCGCTTGCAGCCGTGATCACGGGTCCAGCGGTTCCCCAGGAAGGATGAAGCACCCACATGCGGATTGTCACTTTTGTCAAGTACGTGCCGGATGCCGCCGGCGATCGCTCCTTCGAGTCGGACAACACCGTCGACCGTGAGACGGACGGCCTGCTCTCGGAGCTCGACGAGTACGCGATCGAGGAGGCCCTCAACCTCACCGACAAGGACAAGGGCTCGGAGACGATCGCCCTCACCGTCGGACCGGCCGAGGCCAAGGACGCCGTGCGCAAGTCCCTCCAGATGGGCGCCGACAAGGGCGTGCACGTGCTCGACGACGCCATCTCCGGCGCGGACGCGGTCGGCACCGCCAAGATCCTCGCCGCCGCAGTGCGCAAGGTCGAGGCGGAGGAGGGCCCCGTGGACCTCGTCATCACAGGCCTGGCCTCCACCGACGGGCAGATGTCCGTGGTCCCCGTCATGGTCGCGGAGCTGCTGGGCCGCCCGGCCGCCACGCAGGCATCCGCGCTCGAGGTGGGCGACTCCTCCGCGACGATCCGCCGCGACGGCGATGTCTCCTCGCAGCACATCGAGGTCGCACTCCCGGCCCTGGTCTCCGTCACCGACCAGATCAACGAGCCTCGCTACCCCTCCTTCAAGGGCATCATGAAGGCGAAGAAGAAGCCGGTCGCGCAGTACGACCTGGCCGATCTGGGCCTCGAGGCCGCAGAGGTGGGCGGCGCTGGTGCGCTCACTCAGATCGTCGAGCTCGCCGCGGCCCCGGCCCGCAGCGCGGGCGAGGTCGTCACGGACGAGGGCGACGGCGGCACGAAGCTCGTCGAGTGGCTCGCCGCGAAGAAGCTCGTCTGAGCATCCGCCCCTCCAGCTCTCACCCGCGTAAGGAAGCAGAAGCACATGTCTGAAGTTCTCGTTCTCGTCGATCACGCGGACGGCAGCGTCCGCAAGTCCACCTTCGAGCTGCTCACCGCCGCCGCGCGGATCGGCGAGCCCGTCGCCGTCTTCGTGGGCGAGGCCGCCGCCGGCGAGGCCGCGGCCTCCACGCTCGGCGAGTACGGCGCCGCGAAGGTCCTCGTCGCCTCGGACCCGGCCTACTCCGAGTACCTCGTGGCCCCGGCCGCCGAGCTGCTCGCACACCTGGTCGCGGAGCGCCAGCCCGCCGCCGTCCTGGTCCCGGCCTCGGCCGACGGCCGGGAGATCGCCGCGCGTGCGGCGATCAAGACCGGCTCCGGCATCCTCACGGACGCCGTGGACGTCGCCGCAGACGGCACCGTCAGCCAGTCGGTGTTCGCGGCGGCCTACAACGTGACCTCGAAGGTCGCCTCGGGCACCCCGTTCATCGCCGTGAAGCCCAACTCCGTGTCCGCGGAGCCGGCTTCCGGTGCGGCAGCGGTCGAGACGGTCTCCTTCGCACCCTCCGACGGCTCGAAGACCGCTCGCGTCGTCCGCGTCGAGGAGAAGCCGGCCTCCGGCCGCCCCAACCTCACCGAGGCCGCGATCGTGGTCTCCGGCGGACGCGGCACCGGCGGCGACTTCGCACCCGTCGAGGCCCTCGCCGATGCCCTGGGCGCGGCCGTGGGCGCCTCCCGTGCGGCCGTGGACGCCGGCTGGTACCCGCACTCGCACCAGGTGGGCCAGACGGGCAAGGCCGTCTCCCCGCAGCTGTACGTGGCCGCCGGCATCTCCGGCGCCATCCAGCACCGTGCGGGCATGCAGACCTCGAAGAACATCGTCGCGATCAACAAGGACGACGAGGCTCCCATCTTCGAGCTCGCCGACTACGGCGTCGTGGGCGACCTCTTCTCGGTCCTCCCGCAGGCCACCGAGGCGGTCAACGCGCGCAAGTGAGCGTGCTGACGCGCAGCTGAGCGTGCGTGCCTGAAGCACAGGGAGGGGCGGACACCGTGAGGTGTCCGCCCCTTCTGCGTGTGCGTCGGCGCGGCGGCGGGTCTGCCTCGATTGTGGTCTGCCGCGCCAACGCGAAAACCCCTGATCTGCGTTGGCGCGGCAGACCACAATCGCGTGGACGTGACGCGTCTCAGCACACGAGCGGCGCGATCGTGTGAGGCAGGCCGAGGGCGTCGAATGCCGTGCGGGCACAGGAGCGGAGGCCCGCCTCGGCCTCGGGGATGAGCTCGACGGGGATGCCGAGCTCCTCCGCCAGCACGCGCCGGACCAGGGCGGAGCGGACGACTCCGCCGGTGGCCGGCAGACGCTCGGGCCGTGCGCCGAGTCTCAGCAGCAGCTCCCGCACCTCCGCCGCGAGGCTGCGGACGGCAGCGAGATACGCGCGGTCCCCCTCCGAGGCGGCGGGCTGATGCTCCTCTGCAGGCGCCGGAGCCGGGTCCGAGGCCGGGTCAGGCCCCATGTCCGAGCCGGGGTCCGAGGCCGGAGCCGGGCTCACCGGTCGCGTTCGGTCTGGGTCCGCGTGCTGAGCTGCGCTCACGTTCATGTCCGGGGCTGCACCCGTGCCCGCGTCTGCGCCCGCGTTCTCCGCCCGCAGCGCTCGAGCGAGGGCGGCCTCGGCGGCGGCATGCGCCTCCGCGCTGTGCGGTTCCCCGAGGCCCAGGTGCACCCGCCGTGCACGTTCGAGGGCTTCGCCGGCCTCCGGCAGCCGGGCGAGAGCGAGGTGGCCGGAGGGGTGGGCGAGCCGATGGTGCGTGCCGGGGCGACCGGTCTCCGACGGCAGGGGCAGAGCCTCGGCGGGCACGGGGTCGACGTATGCGACCCACCCCGTGGTGCCCAGATGCAGGTAGAGGCTTCCGGGCGCGCTGCCGACCATGCCGTCCGTGGCCGCGCCCGCATCGCCGAGGGCCGTGACGACGGGGAGGCCCTCCGGCAGCTCGAAGCGCCGGGCTGCCGCCGCCGTCACGCGGCCCACTCCGCCGGGCTCGGTGAGCACGGGAAACGCGAGGGAGTCGAAGGCGGGACCGAAGGGGAACCAGTCGCGCGTACGGACGAAGTAGGCGGAGGTGGTGCTGGCGGTGAGTCTGTCGCACACCGCCCGGCCGGTGAGGGCGAAGCAGAGCCAGCCCGAGGCCGAGAAGAGCACGCGCTCCGCCTCCCGCAGGGCCTCGGGTGCCGTGTGCGCGAGGCGGAGGAGCTTGGGCGGGATCGCGTCCGGCCCCGGCGCCAGCAGGAGCCGGGCGGCCCAGTCCGGACGTGCGGTGAGCAGGTCCGCGAGCTCGGGCTCCGCTGCGGTGTCCGAATAGAGGATGACGGGGTGGGTGGGCTCGCCCGCGGCGTCGAGCAGGATGAGGTCCTGCATCTGCCCGGTGACCGCGAGGGCGACGGGCCGGCGAGGGGCTCCGCGGACCTCGCTCAGGACGGCGATCACCGCGGCCTCCCAGTCCTCCGTCCGCTGCCGCATGCTCCCGCTCGGACCCCTGTGCGTGGTGAGAGGTGAGAACGCCTCGGATCGCACCCGGCCGGAGGCGTCGATGAGTGCGGCCTTCACATGGCTGGTGCCGAGGTCGAGGGCGAGGACGGTGGCGCCCGAAGCGGGCTCAGCAGCAGGGGGAGGAAGCGATGTCACGGTCCCATGGTAGTGAGGGGTGCCTCGGCCGGGGACGGGCGCACACGGAGAGGACGGGACCTCGCAGTGAGGTCCCGTCCTCTCCCCTATGGCGGCGAGGGGCCGCCCTGGCCCCGGCCCCGGATCAGCTCCGGCGGCGGGACACGAGCACCAGCCCGAGGCCGCCCGCCGCGAGCAGGAGGCCTGCGGCGATGAGGCCGGCCGTGCTCGAACCGGTGCGGGGCAGACGGTCATCGCCGCCGCGGTCACGATCGGGATCGCCGCCGCGGTCACCGTCGCCGGAGCCCCCGCCCGGGGCATCGTCATCGGCGACGACGGTGAAGGAGCCCTCGAAGGAGTCCTCCTCGCCGTCGGCGTGCGCCTCGACCCCGTATCCGCCCAGGTACTCCTGCGCAGCGGCGGGATCCGCGCCGTACACCATGACGGCGGCGGTGCCCTCCGCGTTCGCCTGGGCACTGAGCCGCGCGGCGTCGATGTTCTGGCCCGAGCTCGGAGCGATGTCGAAGTCGACGTGCGTGCCCTCGTCCAGGCCGGTGACCGCGAGCGTCACACCGGCGTTCTCATCGACGAACTCGGAGACACCGATGACCTCAGGGTCCACTGTCAGCCCAGGCTCCGCCGGCTCCTCGGAGGGTTCCTCCGTGGGTTCGCCCGTCGGCTCACCAGTGGGCTCGCCCGTCGGCTCACCGGTGGGGTCCGTCGTGGGCGAGGGTGTGGGCTCGCCCGTCGGCTCACCGGTGGGGTCCGTCGTAGGCGAGGGTGTGGGCGAGGTGCCTCCGTCGCCATCGGTCACCTCCACCGTCGTCCAGCCCACGAGGGAGTCGTCCTCGTGCCAGACTCCGAGCCGGTGCTCTCCCAGTTCAGCGTCGGCCGGGACGGTCACCGTGACCGTGCCCTGCTCGGACACGGTGTGCGCACCGAGGTAGGCGGGGACGGAGAAGAACCACGCGCCCACCCGGACGCCGGGTTCCACCCCGGTGACGCCGACGGCGATCTCATCGCCCTGCCGCACGGTCGGCGGCGCGGTTATGCCGCCCTCCCCCGAGCCGGTGAGATCGTCCTCCTCCGGTGCGACCGAGGGGATCTGTTCGGGACCGGGCGTGGGGTCGACGGTCGGGCTCGGGTCGACGGTCGGCGTGGGATCCACGGTGGGGCTCGGGTCCACGGTAGGCGTCGGGTCCACCGTCGGCGAGGGATCGACGGTGGGGCTCGGATCCACTGTCGGCGAGGGATCAACCGTGGGTGTCGGATCGACCGTCGGCGAGGGATCGACGGTAGGCGTGGGATCGACTGTCGGTGTCGGGTCCACAGTCGGCGTCGGATCCACGGTAGGCGTCGGATCGACTGTCGGGCTCGGGTCCACTGTCGGCGAGGGATCGACCGTCGGTGTCGGATCGACCGTCGGTGTCGGATCGACCGTCGGTGTCGGATCGACCGTCGGTGTCGGATCGACCGTCGGTGTCGGGTCCACCGTCGGAGTCGGATCGACGGTAGGCGTGGGATCCACGGTGGGCGTGGGAGTCGGCTTCGGATCGGCGGTCACCGTGAATGTGCCCACGGCCACGTACTGGTGACGGGTGCGCTGCAGATTGTCGTCCACGTGCTCGGCGAAGATCATCGCCTCGTGCTCGCCCGCGCTCAGATCGGCGGAGGTAAAGTCGATGCTGATGCCGCCCGAGGAGTCGGTGGCGAACGTGCCCGCCGCCTGCCCGTCGATCGTGAGCTCCGCGTCCATGCCGGCCCGGAAGCCGCTGCTCGAGAGGGACACGCCGGTCCGGGCGAGTGCGGACGCGCTCAGCGACTGCGGCATCACGTCCATGTCGAGGCCGTTGACGCGCAGGCTGTAGTCCGTGTCGTTGAGGACGAGCAGCCGTGCGGTCTCCTCGACCGCCCCGTCACCCGTGCTCAGCACCAGATCGTACGGGTGCCCGGAGAGCCGCGAGGCCAGGTCCTGGCGGTAGGAGAAGTCCACCCTTCCCCGCGCGTCCGTCTGCACCGTGCGCACATGCCGCTGATTGCCGTTCACGGCGTCCAGCACCCGGAACTCGAGGGCCTCCTCCGTGGGGAAGCCCGCACCGGATACGCGGATTCCGATGTGCCGCAGCTCCTGGTTCTGCAGCGAGGAGCGCGAGAGCTCGATCGCGGGCTCCTCGGGCTCAGGATCGGGGCCCGGGCCTCCGCCTCCGTCGAGAGAAGCGGTGAAATCGAAGCGGTAGCCCTGGCAGCCGATGGCCGGCATGGAGGCATAGCCCTCCCCGCTCGCCGTCCCGTCCGCATTCACCACGAAGTCCTCGAGGACGTACTTCACCTGGGAGCCGCCCTCCCCGAACGTCCATTCGAGGTCGAAGGGCTCACCCGCCGTGACCGGCGTGGCCGGAACGCCCGCCCACTGCATGGGCGTGGGGAACAGACCGCACTGGATGTAGCTCTCCGTGCTGAACTCCGTGAGATCGCCCGAGGCATCGATGGTGAATGACACCTCCGCCCCGTTCCAGGCGGTGCTCGGCCCACCGTATGCCCCTGCCGGCGGTGCGGCCGCGTGCGCCGCGGAGACCGGGAGGGCGGTGCAGAGCAGGGCGAACAGCGCCAGCAGCGCCAGCACGATGCGGGGCCGGCGGCGCGCGCCGTCGTGCACCTCCTCCCACCGGGCGGCTGAGTGCGTGGGTGGATGCATGGGGACACGTCCTGTCTCTCGCGGGCTCGGGCTCTCGTGCGAACGGCGCCCGGGCACAGTCCCGGACGCATCGCTCCATCAGCTGATCCTCGCCTCGGCATCAGCTCTTCGGTACCCGTATTCCTACGGGTTTCTCCGGAGACGCACAGGAACTGCTCGAGATCCGGTGTCCGTGCTGGTGAGTGGGCGTAGTCTTAGGCAACAACACATCATGCTTCCGCCGGGAAGGAGAGGCGAGGTGCTCGCAGGACGCGAGGACGAGATGCGGCTCATCCGCGGCTGGCTCACCGAGGCCGAGGGAGGCGCGGGACCTCTCCACGTCATCCAGATCGAGGGACCGATCGGGATCGGCAAGACCGCCCTCATCGCCGCCGCCGCGGCTGAGGCCGGCCGACGGATCCTCGCCTCCCGCGGCGATCCCTTCCGCAGCCAGGCTCCCCTGCACACCCACCGCGCACTCATCGAGACGCTGCTGGACGAGGACCTGGAGGAGCTGCTCGACGGAGCGCCTCCCCGCGCACTGGGCCTCAGGTGCGCGGACGAACTCGGGCGCGAACCCTCCATCCTCGTCATGGACGATGCGCAGTGGCTCGATGCGGGGTCCTGGGCCTTCCTCGCAGAGCTGCTGCAGCGTCCTCCGCGCGCACCGCTCGCGGTGATCCTCGCGCACCGCCCCCGGGACACCTCCCTCCAGCTCCTCGACAGCATCAGGCAGTGGGGCGCGCGGCACGACTACCTGCGCCTGGGACCGCTCGCGCCCACCGCGGCGGCGGAGATCGTCCGGGACCTCCCGCCCGCGCAGCGGGAGTCCGCGCTGGAGCTGGGCGACGGCAACCCCCTGTTCCTCCGCTCGCTCACGGCCGCGTTCCGCCTCCACCCGGAGGCCCCTTCCGCCGCCGAGCTCCTCCCCCATGCCGCCCGCTCCCCGCAGTCCCTCCTGCGGGCAGCAGTGGATGCGGAGGTGGCTGCGCTCCCCGCCGAGGCGCGCAGCGTCCTCCTCGCCGTCGCCACCCTCGGGCGCTCCCTCTCTCCCGCGGAGATCACGCAGGCGACCGGACTCGAGCAGGGCGCCGCGCGGGCCGCCCTCACCCGCCTGCACGAGGACGGCCTCCTTCGCGAGGGCCCGACGGAGAGCGGCGAGGAGACCCTCCATCCCCTCGTCCGGCACACCGTCCGTCAGGCGGCGGATCCCGCAGCCCGGCGGGCTGCGCACAGGGGGATCGCCGGCCTTCCCGGCCTCGACCCGTTCGACCGCGCCGAGCACACCGCGCACCTGGGCGAGGATCTCACCGCGGAGGATGCGGACCTGCTCGCGCACGTCGCGGAGACGGCGGTGAGCACGGAGCCCGCGACGGTGCTCCGCTGGCTCCGCGCTGTCCCGGCGCGGCTGCGCTCCCCGGAGATCGAGCTCCTCGTCGCCCGCGCACAGATCCATGACGGGCGCATCGCCGAGGCGGTCTCCGGGCTCCGCCCGCTGGCCGAGGCGGAGGACCCCGCACCCGGTGCGCGCGTGCTCCTGGGACAGGCCCTGCGGATGCAGGGGCAACTCGCCGAGGCCCGCGAGGTCCTGCGCGATGGCCTCCACGATGCCAGTTCGGAGGAGGGCACGGCGCTTCTCCGCGAGCTCATCGCACTCCAGGCGCTCCTCAGCCCCCGGGTGGATCCGGACCTGCTCGGTCGGCTGACTGCAGGCCCCTCCGCCGCCGACAGGAACGCAGCCGAGGCCTTCCGGGCCATCGACCTGCTGGGCAGAGGGGATGTGCACGAGGCCCGGCCGGCGGTGGCTGCGGCGCTGCCGTGGATGCTGGCCGCACGTCCTGCAGAGCTGCGGAACCACCTCGACGCCCTCGCCGCCGCCGTGTGGGCCGCCTATGCGCTCGACGACTTCGCCGCAGGCATCGCGCTGGGGCAGCGCGGGCTGAGGATCGCGCGCCGCTTCGGCTGCGGTCATGTCACCGCGAATCTGGGTGCCGGCCTGTCCTACTGCCTCATCAACGCCGGCCGCCTGCTCGAGGCCGATGCCGTTGCGGAGCAGGCGATCGCCGATGCGCACAGATTCGGCTCCCAGGGCATCGAGGGGATGGCGCTCGCCGCGATGGCTCAGTCCGCGCGGTGGCAGCGCGATGACGATCTCCTCCGGCGGCGCTACGAAGATCTGTGCGCCGTCGAACTGCCCGAGGCCGCGTGGTGGCGCCGCACGGTGCTCACCGCCCGCAACCGCACCGCCGCACTGCTGGGCGAGCCCACGGCCCACGTCTTCGAGGCCGATCCTCCGGATGCGACCGTGGGATATCGCTACTGCGATGCCGGGACGATTCTCGCCGCCGAGGGCGAGCTCCCCGCCGCCGCGGCTGTCCTGGAGGAGGGGCTGGAGGTCACTCGCGTGCAGGGAACGGAGATCCAGCATGCCCTCGTGGCGACGACGCTGGCGGAGCTCCTCGTCCCCTCGGAGCCGGTGCGCGCGCGAGCCCTCCTCGACCTCGCGCACGAGGTGTTCGCCCGCCTCGGCATGCCCGCCCACCTGGGACGAGTGCGAGGGGGCATGGCCCGGATGCAGGCGGCGGAGGATCCATGGGCCGGCCTCACGCGCAGGGAGAGGGAGATCGCCCAGCTCGTGGCCGAGGGGCTCACGAACGCGCAGATCGCGGAGCGCCTCTTCATCAGCCGCAGGACCGCGGAGGAGCACGTCTCGAAGATCCTCAGAAAGCTGGGGGTGCGGTCGCGCAGCGGGATCATCAGCCGTGCGGGCAGGCGTGCAGAACAGCAGGGTGACCTGGGACACGATCGCGGCTAGATTGGTGTCAGCACCCGAATCCTCAGGAGGAACCATGAAGAAGCGACTCGCACTGCTCGCAGGCCTCGGCATCGGTTTCGTGGTCGGCTCCTACTCCGGACGCTCCAGCTACCTGAAGCTCCGGGCGCGGTTCGATGAGCTCGTCTCGGACCCCCGGCTCCGCGAGCAGGTGGAGCACGCGGGAGAGCTCATCCGCGACAGGGCCCCGGAGGTGGCGGACGGAGTCAGGCATGCGGCCGCCAGTGCCGTGTCGGCGGGGAAGGAGAAGCTCGAAGAGGTCCGGAAGCACGCGGACGACCACGGCGTCGCGGGCGGCGGGGCCGCGGACGACGCAGAGTCCGGCCGGATCCCCTCGGAGACGGTGGCCGCCTCCGAGCACGGGGACGCTCTCCCCGACCTCGACCCCGAGCACATCCCGCCGGCGGGTGAAGGGGAGATCGCGCCGGACGACACCGTCTCCGATCCGGAGACGCCGATGGAGGACGAAGGCCCGGCGCCCACCGGTCCCGGCTCTGAGGACTCGGCGTCCGAGGACGCCTCCGCCGAAGACTCCGCATCCGGGCGCTGAGCACGCACGGGGCGGGCCTCAACCGGAGCGAGCCGACGCGGCGCGGGCGGGAACAGCAGCTCGCCCGGAGGGGGCCCGCGCCGAAGCAGTGGCGCGCTCACCCCGCCCGCGCCTCGGCGACCGGCTGACCCCCTCACAGCAGAGAGGAGGTCAGCCGGCAGACGCTCTCCGCGTACTTGCGCAGGACCGAGCGCCGGCGCCACACCTTGGGGTTGAGCTGCGCGGAATTGGCGCGGTAGTCCTCGTGCTCGAGCCGGTGCATCCGCTCGGTGAAGGCGCTGTCGATGATCAGCAGGGACACCTCGTGGTTCATGGAGAAGGAGCGCTGATCCATATTGGACGAGCCGATGATCGTCACCTGGTCGTCGACGATCATGAACTTCGAGTGCAGCACCGTCGGCGCATGGTACTGGTAGATGGTCACGCCGGCCTCCACGAGTTCGTCGTAGTAGGACTCCTGCGCCTTGGCGGTCACCCAGTGGTCGCTGCTCGCACCCACGTACAGCCGGACGTCCACACCGGACTGGGACTCCGTCTTCAGTGCGGTGAGCAGCGCGGTGTCCGGCACGAAATAGGGTGAGCACACCACGATCGAGTGGTTTGCGTTGTAGATGAGGTGCGTGAAGAGCTGGATGTTGTTCTCCTGCTCGAACCCCGGACCCGAGGGCACCACCTGCGCCAGGATGCCGCCGCGTTCGGGCACATCGAGCTCTCGCTGGAACTCGTCGAACAGGATCTCATCGGTCTCCGAGTACCAGTCCGAGGCGAAGACCGCGTTGAGCTCATCCACGACGGGTCCCCGGCACCGGACCATGAGATCCTTCCACAGCAGTCCGCGGCGCACATTGGACCGCTTGCTGTACGAGGGGTGGATGACGTTCTGCGAGCCGGTGAAGGCCACCTCGCCGTCGACCACGAAGATCTTGCGATGGTTGCGCAGGTCGGGCCGCTGGTACTCGCCCTTCCACGGTCGGATGGGCAGACTGCGGCGCCAGGAGAGGTCCGCTTCGTCCAGCATCCGCACGAGGTGCCGGTACCCCGGATAGCCGAGCGAGCCCACGTGGTCGATGAGGATGTGCACCCGCACACCCCGCCGGTGAGCGGCGATCAGGGCGTCGAACAGCGCACGCGTGGAATCGTCGAGGGTGACGATGTAGAACTCGAAGTGCACATAGTCCTGTGCGGCCTCCGCGGCCTCGGTCATCTGCCGCAGGCACTCCATCGAGTCCGGAATGAGCTCAAGGTCGTTGCCGTGGACCATGGGCAGCGCGCCGAGCTCGTAGTTGAGCTGGGCCGAGGTGGCGAGGGGGAGCTCCAGGTGCTCGTGCTCTCCGATGATGGCGCGGTGCCCCGTCGCCTCCTTCACCAGCTCGTTGATCTCGTGCTGCTTCTCACGCCTGCGCAGGGGGAGCTTGGGCGAGCCGAGGAAGAGGAAGACGAGGAGACCCAGGAACGGGAAGAGGAATATGAGCATGAGCCAGCCCAGCGCCACCTCGGGCTTGCGCCGGTAGGGGATGGTCCCCAGGGCGATCACACGGATCGTGAGGTCGAGGCCCAGGACCACGAACGCCGTCCAGCCCGGCAGCTGGGACTGGGCCCACTGCACGAGTCCGGCGGTGTCCATCGGTCCTCCTGAGGTGCGGGAACGGCGGGATGAGCGTCCTCGAGAAGCCTATCCCGAGACACGGACGTCCCCGGAGCCCACGCAGACGCCTGGCGGAGCGGGTCTCCCCTCAGCGCAGCACCCCCTTATGCCGCTTCCCACCCAGTCATAACTGGGTGGGAAGCGGCATAAGGGGGGTATCGGCGAAGCCGGAAGGCAGCTCAGAGGTGGCGGCCGCCCGCGATCTCCTGGACCGTGCCGGTCATGTACGAGGACATGTCGGAGGCGAGGAACAGCACCACGGAGGCGACCTCGGAGGGCTCGCCCGGGCGGCCCATCGGGATCTCGGCGAGCTTCGCGTCGATGACGTCCTGGCGCATCGCCGCGGTCATCGCGGTGTTGATGAAGCCGGGCTGGATCGCGTTGACGCGCACGTTCTTGAAGCCCACCTCCTTCGCGGCGGCCTTCGTCATGCCCACGATGCCGGCCTTGGCGGCGGAGTAGTTGGTCTGGCCGAGCATGCCGACCTTGCCGGAGATCGAGGAGACGTTGACGATCGAGCCGCCGTTCTCCTGCTCGCGCATGATGCCGGAGGCGGTCTTCAGGCCGTTCCAGGTGCCGCGCAGGTGGACGGCGATGACCTGGTCGAACTGCTCCTCGGTCATCTTGCGCATCGTGGCGTCGCGCGTGATGCCGGCGTTGTTGACCATGACGTCGAGGCTGCCGAACTTCTCCACGGCGGTCGCGCACAGCGCCTCGACGTCCGTGAGCGAGACCACGTTGCAGGCCACGCCCACGGCGCGGTCGCCTGCGCCCAGCTTCGCGGCGGCCTCGGTGACCGCCTCCTCGTTGAGGTCGCCGAGGACGACGTTGGCGCCCTCCGCGACGAACGCCTCTGCGATGGCGAAGCCCAGTCCCTGTGCGGCTCCGGTGATGACTGCTGTGCGGCCTTCGAGAAGTGCCATGTCCGTCTCTCCTTCAGGATTCGTGTGGTGAGGATTCGTGCGGTGGGCGCTCAGCCCTTGTGCGCGCCCTTGAGCACCTGGCGCGCGATGACGAGGCGCTGGATCTCCGAGGTGCCCTCGTAGATGCGGAACAGGCGCGCGTGGCGGTAGAAGCGCTCCACGCTGGTCTCGCGCATGTAGCCCATGCCGCCGTGCACCTGCACGCCGCGGTCGGCCACGCGGGCCAGCATCTCCGAGGCGAAGAGCTTGGACGAGCTGGGGCCCAGCTTGCGATCCGAGCCGTCGTCCCAGCGTCGGGCGGAGTCGAGCACGAGCGCACGTGCGGCGGCGAGCTCGGTGTAGCAGTCGGCGAGCTGGGCCTGCACGAGCTGGAAGTCGGCGATGGGCCGGCCGCCCTGCTTGGCGTTCTTCGCGTGCTCCACCGTGTCGTCGAGGATGCGGCTCGCCTGCCCCACGCACATCGCGCCGATGTGGAGGCGGCCCTTGTTGAGCGAGGCCATCGCCGCGCGGAAGCCTTCCTCCTCGCCGCCGATCATGTTCGCCGCGGGCACGCGCACCTCGTCGAAGAAGATCTCCGAGGTCCAGGCGCCCGCCTGTCCCATCTTCTTGTCGTGCGGCCCCACCGTCACGCCCTCGGCGGCCGTGGGCACGAGGAAGACGCTGATGCCCTTGGTCCCGGTGGCGTTCGGATCGGTTCGCGCGAAGACCATGAGGACGGTCGAGAGCCCGGCGTTCGTGATGAAGCGCTTGGCGCCGCTGATGACGTAGTCGTCGCCGTCGCGCACGGCCTTCGTGGTCAGACCCGAGGGGTCGGAGCCGGCATCGGCCTCCGTGAGCGCGAAGGAGGCGATGACCTCGCCCGAGGCGATCCCCGGCAGCCATTCCTGCTTCTGCTCCTCGGTGCCGTAGTTGACGAGCACCTGCCCTGCGATGCCGTTGTTGGTGCCGAACAGCGAGCGGAAGGCCGGCGTGGTGTAGCCGAGCTCGAACGCCAGGCGCGCGTCCTGCTCCGCGTTGAGCCCCAGACCGCCGTACTCCTCCGGGATCGCCCAGCCGAACAGCCCCATCTCCGCGGACTCCTCGCGGATGCTCTGCGGGATCTCGTCGTTCTCCTCGATCTCCAGCTCGCGGGGGACGACCTTCTCGCGCACGTACTCGCGCACGGTCGCGAGCACCTCCTGGAAGGTCTCCTCGTCCATGCCGGAGCTGCCGGGGTAGGGGTTCTGGGTGCTCATGTGCTCCTCGTTTCTGTGATGCGACCGCGGTGCGAAGCGGGGTGACGGGCGGGCAGCCTGCTGTTCGGTGCGGCGGCGGACGATGGGCAGCCGCGGCGCGCCGAGCCCGGGCGGCTGACTCAGCCGCGAGCAGCCGGCTCAGACGCCGGGCGGAGGCGCGAACCCGCGCGCTCCCCCGCATCCGCCTGAACCGGCCGCACGCGGATGACTCAGTCCTCTTCGACCATGAGCGTGACGGCCTCGGCGATGCACGCCGGACGGTCCTGCCCCTCGATCTCGATGACGTGGTCCATGACGACCTGGACACCGGAGGACTTGCGGACGACCTCCTTGAGCGTGACGACGTCGCGCACCTTGGAGCCCACTCGCACGGGGTTGGGGAAGCGGACCTTGTTGAGGCCGTAGTTGATCTTCATCTTCATGCCGGTGACGTCCGTGACCTGGGCGCCCAGGACGGGCAGCAGGCTCAGGGTGAGGAAGCCGTGGGCGATCGTGCCGCCGAACGGCCCCGCCGCGGCCTTCTCCTCGTCGATGTGGATCCACTGGTGGTCGCCGGTGGCGTCGGCGAAGAGGTTGACGCGGTCCTGGTCGACGGCGAACCAGTCGCTCGCGCCGAGTTCCTGGCCCACGAGCTGCTCGAGTTCTGCGATTCCGTTGATGGTGCGCACCATTGCGGTTTCCTTCCCCTTGGTCCGCGGGCGCTCAGGACGCCCGCTCGCATTCGCTTTTCAGTACAGATTCATCAAGAATGAACCGTGACTGCCTACTCGTTCAGCAACAGTGTAGACGCGGCACGGACACTTGGACAGTCAGACCGGCCTCGCGCACATGCCCCCTTAACGAGTGATCAGTCACACTGGGGATACTATCGACTCGTGCGGCTCCCATCGATGCGAGCCGCCGAGCGGAACCGAAGGAGCGCGGATGAGCACGGACAAGCACGTCGATCTCGAGGCCCTCGTGATGGGCGATGATCGCGCAGACCTGTCGCAGGCCACGGACCCGTTGGCGCAGCGGGCGGCACGCGGAGGTGCCGCGGATCCGCGGGATCTCGTGGCCGACCTCAACGCAGAGCGCGAGTACGCCGCAGCCCGGGCGGAATCGCAGCAGCGCAGCGCCGGGCAAGGGGGCGCTCCCACCGGCCCGGCGGGCGCTCAGGAGCCGGCGAGCGGCCAGGACTCCGTGGACGCTCAGGGCCGCCCCACCCACTCCTCCACGGGCGTGCCGCTCGACTACTCGCAGCAGGTGCCCGTCCGCCCCGCCACCAGCGTCATCATGCTGCGGGAGGGCCGCGGCGGGGACCCGCTCGAGGTGTTCGTCCAGCACCGGGTGAAGACGATGGACTTCGCCGCCGGCGTCGTGGTCTTCCCCGGCGGGCGCGTGGACCCCGAGGACAGCGAGTCCGCGCTGACCCTCCCGCTCGATCCCGCCGCCGAGGCCGCGCACACCCGCGCATGGGAGCGCACCGATGCCGCCGAGGCCGGCGGTGCGCGCACCCTGCTGGCCTGCGCCGTGCGCGAGGTCGAGGAGGAGACGGGCCAGCGAATCGCCCCGGCGGCGCTGAGCCCCTGGGCCAACCTCGTCACGCCGCCCGGGCGCTCGAAGAGGTTCGACACATACTTCTACGTCACGGGCGGCGCGGAGCTCTCTGCGCTCACCCACCGCACCACGGAGGCGACGAACTCGGAGTGGCTGAGCGTGCGCGGACTGCTGGAGGGCGAGCGCGCGGAGCGCTACCGCCTCATGCGACCCACCCTCGCGCTGCTGACCGAGCTCGAGGCACTCGGCGGGCTGGCCTCGGTGATGGACCTGGCCACGGGCGGCGAGCGCACCATCGAGTCGATCCGACCGCGGATCCCCGGCGTGCACTGAGGGGCGCGCACTCAGGCGAGCGCGTACCGGCCCTCCGCATCCGGGCCCCGGAGCACGCCTCGGGCCGCGAGGTCCTCGAGGTGCTTGCCGCAGGTGCTGAGCTCCACCCGGTCCGCGAAGGCCGGGCGCTTGCCGGGCCGGTACACGACGCCCTGGCCCACCATCTCCTCCGCCGTGGCCCGCCCCGCGCGCACGAGATCGAGCACCGCCTGCTCGCGGGCGTCGAGCACCCCGCCGAAGGCGCGGAGGGCCTTCAGGTACTCCTCCCGCTCCCAGTACGGCCCCTTGTGGTGCGCCGTCGCATAGACCCGCGCCTCGAGCTGCGCGCAGCGTTCCAGAGCCGCGCGGAAGCCGGCGATGCTCGACTCCTCATCGCTGTACAGCGGCCCGAACGAGGACAGGTCCACGTCTCCGAGGAACAGCACGCCGTCCGGTTCGACGAGGAACCCGCAGTGGCCGGGAGTGTGGCCGGGCAGGTGGAGTGCGGTGATCCGCACGCCGCCTCCGAGGTCGAACACCTCCCCGTCGGAGAAGGTCCGCGCCTCCGGGACGGGCGACCAGCTGAACTCCTCGCACATCGGCCCCAACTCGGCGGCGGGGATGTCCATGGCGCGGGCGAAGGCCTCTGCGGAGTGCACGGCCGCGGCATCCCGCTCGTGCACCCAGACCTCGCCGGGGCAGCTGCCGGCGGCGACGGTGTGGTCCTCGTGGTAGTGGCTGATGAGCAGGAGGTCCGCGCTCTCCGGGGTCGCGTGGAGGCAGGAGTCGATCATCGCAGTCCGCTCCGCACCCGTGACCACCAGCGGGTTCGCATCGGGGTACTTGCCGCCGCTCGCCGGGCGCACCTGCACGGTGTGCGGGCCCAGCCGCAGCTCCTCGACGGCGGCGCCCGAGGCCTCCGCCGCTCCCGGCGCCTCGGCGGCGCCCTGTGCCTCAGCGGCGGTGCCCTGTGCCTCCGGAACTGTGCTCACGTCTTCTCCTCGCTGTCGGGGGTGCCTCGGATCGGCACCCAACCTAGTGGACCGGCGCAGCCCCTTCCGGAACGGACGGCCATGGTGCAGGTCAGTACATGCGCGGCCGCGCCTCCCCCTCGAAGGGGTACTTCCGCCGGAAGTCCGCCGCGATCTCCTCGAAGGTCGCCCAGCGCACGCCCTCGTGCCCGCTGATGTGCTCGATGAGCCGTTCGAGCATGAGCAGCACCTGCGGCCGGCCGGCCACGTCCGGGTGCAGGGTGATGGGGAAGACGGCGTAGTCGAGCTCGCGGTGGACCCAGTCGAACTGGTCTCTCCAGAGCTGCTCGACGTCCCGCGGATTCACGAAGCCGTGCGAGTTCGGGCTCGATTTGATGAACATCATGGGAGGCAGGTCATCGACGTACCAGTTCGCGGCGATCTCGACCATGTCGATGGTGCGGCCGTGCTCCAGCGGCTTCATCCACGCAGCGGCCTCGCGACTGTAGTCGATGTTCGTCCACGTCTCGCCGAGCCGCACGTAGTAGGGCACGAAGTCCGCGTGCGACTGGGAGTGGTCGTACTCGAACCCGAACTCCTCGAGCAGCCCGGCGGTGCGCGTCGACATCTCCCACCAGGGCGCCACGTACCCGCGCGGAGCGGAGCCCGTGAGCTTCGTGAGCACCTCGACCGAGCGCTCCATGACATCGCGCTCCTGCTGCTCGGTCATGTCCTTGGGGTTCTCGTGCGAGTACCCGTGCGCACCGATCTCGTGGCCCGCGTCCGCGATCATCCGCATCTGGTCCGGGAACGTCTCCGCGGAGTGCCCCGGCGTGAACCAGGTGGCCCTGATGTCCGCGCGGTCCAGCAGCGTGAGGAGGCGCGGGATCCCGAGTTCGCCCGCATAAATCCCGCGCTGGATGTCGTTGACGGAGTCCTGGCCCCCGTACGAGCCCAGCCAGCCGCCGACGGCATCGATGTCGATGCCGAACGCCGCGATGATCTCCTTGGCCATGATGCTGCCCTCCTGCTCTCGCCGTGCGGACCCGCACTGTCTGCGCGGGTCCGGCGGGCGCCTCGGCGGCGGTTCCGGGACGCGCCCCGGAACCGCAGCGCTCAGCTCTGCGCCCGCTTCCTCTCCTTGCGCTCCCGGAGGTGGGCCATGCGCTTGGCGATGGCCGCCCTCTGCTCGTCGGTGCCCTTGAGCGTGCTGAGCTGCTCCTGCTCCGCGGCCGCGCCGTCGGCCAAGGAGGCATGGGCGGAGAGGTCGACGAGCCTCTTCGCGGCCACGAGGGCGGGACGGGACTGGTCCGCGATCTGCGCCGCGAGCGCATGCGCCCGCACCAGCGGGTCCTGCGCGACCTCGTCGACCACACCCCATGCCAGCGCCTGCTCGCCGCTGATCATGTCGCTCGTGAAGATGAGGTGCTTGGCCTTCGACGGCCCCACGAGCCGAGGCAGGAGCTGTGTGCCCAGCATGTCCGGGACGATGCCCCACACCACCTCCATGAGCCCGAGGCGCGCGTCCGGGGAGCTGATCCGGATATCCGCGCCCAGGGCGAACTGGAAGCCCGCTCCGAGCACCGGGCCGTGGAGGCACGCGATGACCGGGACCGGGACGTGCGACCAGATCTCGACGGCCTGCTGGGCGAGGGCCTTCGAGACGGTGGGGGCGTCCTCGGGCTCGCCGGCGGCGCCGCCCTCGGCGAGGCGCTTGAACTGGCCCATGTCGAGGCCGGCGCAGAAGGCCCGCCCCTCTCCGCGCAGCACCACGGCGTTCACAGTCGCATCCGTGCTCAGTTCGCGGCCGGCGGCGATGAGATCGCGCATGACGTCCGGCGTCACGGAGTTCATGGTGTCCGGGCGGTCGAGCACCACATGGGCCACGGGGCCGTAGGTCTCGATCCGCACGGTGCCCGCGGGCGCGGTGCGGACGGCGTCCGGCTGCGGCGACGCGGCCTCGGAGGCTGCGGGGCCGGCACCGGGAGCCTCGGGCGCGGCGGCCTCGGGCGCGGGAGGACCCGCGGCCTCGGCGGCGGGCGCCCCGGAGGCGCTCGTCTCGCCGGTGCTCGCCCCTGGGGCGTGTGCTGTCGCTGCGGCGGGGGTGGTCGTCATCGTCCTCCTCAGTGATCCGGCCGCGCAGTCGTGGCTGCGGCCAGTGTGCTCTCCCTCACCGTACCGCTCGCGAGCCGGGGCCCGCATATTCCTTTTCGCGCCACGCCACGGTGTGGTGCCGAAGGGAGTGTGCGGGCCCTGGTGCCGAGGTGCGCACGCGCCTCACCCCAGCACGGTGAGAAGGCCTCGGGTGAGTGCGACAGCGGCGCCGGCTCCGGCGAGCGTGATCGCGACGGTGCGGGCGGTGCTCGCTCTCACGCGCCGAGCCAGCCAGCCGCCGGCGGCGATCCCGCCCGCCACCGTCACGACGATGACCGGGAACAGCCACAGCGGCGGGAGCTGGGAGAGGGTGGTCGCGCCCACGGAGAGCTTGGCCCCCACGGAGACGAGCCCCATCGTCATGAACGTGGGCTGCATCGTGGCGGCGAATCTGCGCTGCTCCCAACGGGACAGCTTCGAGTAGATCACCATGGCGGGTGCGGCCACGCCCGCGGCGGTGTTGAGGAAGCCGCCCACCGCGCCGGTCGCGGCGGTCACCGGCGGCAGGGCCCGCCCGCGCACGTGCGGCACACGCGGCAGGCCGAACGTCATGGCGAGCGCCAGCAGCACCACGGCGCCGATCACGATGTTGAGCCACCCGTCCTCCAGCTCCCGCACCAGCAGCGCCGCCGGCACTCCGCCCACCACCGCCATGGGGGCGAACACCAGCCAGCGCCTCCAGTCGACATCCCTGAGCACCGAGAGCATGATGAGGAAGCCGGAGACCACCGTGGTGGCGTTCGTGACGAAGACGCCGAGGCTCGGGCCCATCGCCAGCGCGAGGACCGGCGCCACGACGAGGCCCACACCGGTGCCGGAGAGACGCTGCAGGGTGGCACCCACGAGCACAGCGGCGACCACGAGGGCGAGGAGGGAGAGCGGCATGGTTCGAGGCTACGCCCGGGGCCGCCGCGGGCACTGCATGTGGTCGGCGCAGGAGGGCGGGTGCGCGTCCCGCCGGCGGTCGAAGGAGGCGAGCGCGGCGGCCGCGCAGCATGCGCCTCGACCGCGTCGAGCGAACCTGGAGAAGCCGGCACTCGGACCGCTGAGCGCTTCGCCGCGGCAAGCTCGAGCACAGCCCGTCCTGTCCGCCCTGCGAGACCATGCGGCCGCCCCGTCGACGCGGCTCAGGTGACTGTGGTCATATGACCTCATGGCACACGTGATCTTCTTCCACTCCGCTCTGGGCCTGGACAAAGGCGTCCATGCGATGGCGGACGTCGTCCGGGAGGCCGGCCACACCGTCACCACGCCGGACGTCTACGACGGCAATGTCTTCGAATGCACTGGTGCCGGCATCGCCTACCGGGACGAAGTGGGCTTCCGCACCCTCGCGGACCGCGCGGCCGCAGCGCTGTCCGGCGTCGAGGGGCCCTTCGTCGCCGCGGGCGTCTCGCTGGGCGCAGCACTCGCCCAGCGCCTGGGCAAGAAGGACCCCCGGACTGAGGCCGCGATCCTCCTCCACGCCGGCGGCGAGTCCCGCATCGTGGACTGGCCGGCCTCGGCCGCGCTCCAGATCCATCACTCCGTCGACGATCCCTGGATCGACGAGGGCGGTCCGGAGAACCTGCTGCGCTCCGCCGCCAGAGCCGGTGCCCGCGCCGAGCACTACCTCTACCCCGGCAGCGCCCACCTGTTCGCCGACCCCACCAAACCGGAGTTCGACGAGCGGTCCGCGGACCTCCTCTCCGAGCGCGTGCAGCTCCTCCTCGAAGACCTCGACGCCGCCCGCGGCTGAGCAGTTCGCGGCGCGGGCCGTCCGCAGGCTGCGCGATCAGCGACCCGAGCCGCTCCGCCCTCCCAGCACCCCCGCCCGAGCATCAGGACGCCCTGCCCTGCGCCCCGCGCCGCTCTCTGCAGGCGTTCAGGCAGGGAGTACTAAGATGTATCCGGATTCGTGCGGACCCGCCCCTCGGCCCGCCCGCGCGCACGCGGATCCGCGCCCTCACGACGCGGATGACGCCCACCCCCTGCATCGACCCGGAACGGACCCTTTTGAACGGCACGCACGGCAGCAACGGCAACGCGACCTTCCGACACCGGAACGTCGCCCTCCTGGGAATCGCGGAGGTCACCGCCCCGGTCGAGCTGACCTCGGACGAGCTCGATGCACGCCTCGCCGGCACTCTCTCCTCCCTGGGTCTGCCCAACGGACTGCTCCAGCGCGTCGCCGGCGTCCGCGCCCGCCGCAACTGGCACAGGCCGCACGACTTCGCCGCCGGGGCCGCCGAGGCCGGCCGCCGCGCGCTCAAGCAGTCCGGCATCGACCAGAGCCGGATCGGCCTCATGATCAACACCTCCGTCACCCGTGAGCAGCTCGAGCCCTCCGTCGCCGTCGCGATCCACGACGGGATCGGCCTGGGTCCGCAGGCGATGAACTTCGACATCGCCAACGCCTGCCTGGGCTTCGTCAACGGGATGACCGTGGCGGGCACCATGATCGACTCCGGGCAGATCGACTACGCGCTCGTCGTCGCAGGCGAGGACGCCTCGCGCGTGCAGGACGCCACCGTCCGCCGCCTCAGCCGCGACGGCATCACCCGCGAGGAGTACCTCGAGGAGTTCGCCTCGCTCACACTGGGCTCGGGGGCTGCCGCCGCGGTCCTCGGCCCCGCCGACAGGCACCCGGAGGGCCACCGCGTCATGGGCGGCGTCACCCGCGCGGCGACGTGGAACCACGAGCTGTGCGTGGGCGACCACAACGGCATGTTCACCGACGCCAAGGGCCTCCTGGACAACGGCATGGAGCTCGTGGTCGCCGCCTGGGAGGAGGCGCACGCGGACGGCTGGGACTGGCGGAGCATGGACCGCTACGTCACCCACCAGGTCTCCTCCATCCACACCAGCGCCATCACGAAGGCCGTGGAGCTCGACCCCCGCCGCGTGCCCACCACCTTCCCCGAGCTCGGCAACGTGGGCCCCGCCGCCCTGCCCATCACCCTCGCGCGCGAGGTGGACGGCCTGCGCTCCGGCGACCGCGTGCTCGCGATGGGCGTGGGCAGCGGCCTCAACACGGCGATGACCGAGATCATCTGGTGATCCCCGCATGAGCCCCCGCATTCCCGGTGCCCCCCGCACGCTGCGCTCCTCCCTGCCCGCCTCCGGCGTCCCCGCGCTCCCGGCCCGCCTGCCGCACGAGGCCTGCGGCGAGCTGGAGGGCTTCGACCCCGCATGGTCCCGGCTCGTCACCGTCGAGACCTTCGACGGCCCGCGCACCTTCCACGTCCTCGACACCGGACCGGCGCTCGCCGAGGCGGGTCTCACCCCCACCGGCACGATCCTCGCCCTGCACGGCAACCCCACCTGGTCGTACCTGTGGCGGCATCTCGCGCAGGCGGCAGTGGAGCAGGCCGAGGCTGACCCTGAGGCAGCGGGTGCGCGCAGGATCTGGCGCGTCATCGCCCCGGACCAGCTCGACATGGGCTTCTCCGAGCGTCTCCCCCACGCGCGCGCCCCGCGCCCGGCAGACCCCGGCGTCCGCCGCATCGCCGACCGCATCGCGGACTTCGACGCCCTCGTCACGACACTGCTCGCAGAGGGTGCCGCGACTGCGTCCGGCGCACCGGCGAGCGCGGGAGACGGCGGGAGCGCCGCCTCGGGCACGGTCTCGGGCTCCGCCGCCGGGGACACAGCCGCCTCTGGCTCCACCACCGGGAGCACAGCTTGCGAGCACCCCGTCGTCACGATCGGCCACGACTGGGGCGGGGTCCTCTCCCTGACGTGGGCCGCGCGCAACCAGGAACGGGTCTCCGCTGCGGTCTCGCTCAACACTGCCGTGCACCAGCCGGAGGGCGCCCAGCTGCCGGCACCGCTGGCCGCCGCACTCGCCGGCCCGCTCCTGCCCGCATCCACGGTGCACACGGACCTCTTCCTGCGCACCACCCTCTCGCTCGCGAAGGACGCGCTGTCCGAGGAGGCCGTCGCCGGGTTCCGCGCGCCCTACCGCACGGCCGCCGAACGCGGCGGGATCGGCGGCTTCGTGGCCGACATCCCGGCCACGGACGCCCATCCCTCCCATTCGGAGCTCCAGCAGCTGGGCGAGGACATCGCCGGATTCCGGCGCCCCGCGCTCCTGGTGTGGGGGCCCAAGGACCCGGTGTTCCTCGAGCGCTACCTCCGTGACCTGCGCACGCGCCTCCCCCAGGCAGACCTCCACCGCTTCGAGACGGCCAGCCACCTGGTGAGCGAACAGGTGGACGTTGCCGGCCTCGTGCTCGACTGGCTCGAGGAGCAGTTCCCGGCGGCGGCCGCCGCAGCCGCCCCCGCGCCCGCGTATGCAGTCCCTGCGTCTCCGGAGGCCTCCACGCGCACGGACCACATACATGGCCCGGAGGCTGCACGCACGTATGTGGAGACTGCGTCCGGCGGCGCGGAATCGCGCACGGACCGCATACGTGAAAGCGGGGCACTCGAAGGAGGAGCCGCCTCCGCGCAGCCCCTCATCTTCGACGCGCTGGAGGAGCGCGCGCACGACCGCTCCCTCGCCTCGGTCGACATGTCGCAGTCCCCGCCCGCCACGCTCACCTGGGCCCAGGTGAACGCGCGCGTGCAGGCGATCGCCGCGGGGCTCGTCCGCATGGGCCTGCGCCCCGGCGACCGCGTCTCGATGCTCGTCCCGCCGGGCAACGACCTCACCGCAGGTCTCTACGGCGTGCTCCGGGCCGGAGGCGTCGCGGTCGTCGCGGACGCCGGGCTGGGTCCTGCCGGGATGACGCGGGCGGTGCGCTCGGCCGACCCGCAGTGGATCATCGGCGAACGGCCGGGCCTCACCCTCGCCCGGCTCGCGGGTTGGCCCGGCCGGCGGCTCTCCGTCTCGGCGCTCAGCCGCGCGGAGAGGAAGGCGCTGGGCGTCGAGGCCAGCCTCGAGGAGCTGATCGACGCGCCCGAGGCCACCCTGCCCCAGCGGCTCCCCCGCCCCGCGCCCGAGGCCGATGCCGCGATCCTCTTCACCTCCGGCTCCACGGGCCCGGCCAAGGGCGTCCGCTACACGCACGAGCGCCTGTCCGCTCTCACGCAGGCGCTCACCCGGGTCCTCGATGTGCGGCCAGGCAGCTCCCTCGTCGCCGGCTTCCCGCCGTTCGCCCTGCTGGGGCCCGGCATCGGCGCCATCTCGACCACCCCGGACATGGCGGTGACCAAGCCGCGGACGCTCACCGCCTCAGCGCTGGCCGATGCCGTCGAGGCGGGCGGAGCCACCATGGTCTTCGCCTCGCCTGCGGCATATCGCAATGTGGTCGCAACCGCCCATGAGCTGACCCTGGCCCAGAGCACGGCATGCGCCCGCGTGCGGATGGTGCTCTCCGCCGGGGCGCCCGTGCCGCTCGAGCTCATGAACTCACTCGCCTCGGTGTTCCCGAACGCGCGCATCCACACGCCGTACGGCATGACCGAGGGACTCATCCTCACGGACATCGAGCGCACCGAGGTCGCACGGGCACAGGCGGAGTCCGAGCAGGCCGTGCGCGGCCCGGAAGCGGATGCGCGCACCGAGGCGGACGAGCTTGCCGAGGCCGCGGGCTCGTCTGCGGCGGATGCCGCCGTCGCGAACGCATCAGCCGTCGCGAACGCACCGGCGCTCGGCTCTGCGGCACGCACCCATGTCTCCCGCGACCTCGGCGTCTGCGTGGGCCGGCCGGTGGACGGCGTGCGCCTGGCGCTCGCACCCATCGACGCGGACGGCCGGCCCGCCGACCTCCTGCTGGAGGGCGAGGAGGCGCGCGGTGTGCTGGGCGAGTTCATCGCCTCCGGCGCCCACCTCAAGGCCGGCTACGACAGGCTGTGGTCCACCGACCGCGCCGCGGCCCGCGACACCCTCGACGGGCTCCTGTGGCACCGCACCAACGACATCGGGCACATCGACGCGGCCGGACGCGTCTGGCTGGAGGGGCGCGTCCAGCACGTCATCACCACGCCGGAGGGTCCCCTGGGACCCGGCGGACCCGAGGCCGTCGTCGACGCCCTGCCCCATGTCCGCCGCTCGGCCGCGGTGGGCGTGGGGCCGGCGGGCACCCAGGCCCTCGTCATGGTGGTCGAGCCGGAGCCCCCCGCGGCGAAGCGGCTGCCGGCCCATGGGCCCGCTCCCCTGGGGCTGGCCTCGGCGGCGCGGGAGGCCGTGCGGGCGGCGACGGGCCGCGATGTCGCCGCGGTCCTCGTCACCAGCGCCTTCCCCACCGACATCCGCCACAACTCGAAGATCGACCGCTCCCGGCTGGCACGCTGGGCGGCCGAGGTGCTCGCGGGCGGGCGCATCCGCCGCCCCTGAGCCCCGGCCACATCGAGGAGACCCCATGCACGTACTCGTCACCGGCGCCTCCGGGCTGCTCGGGTCCCAGACGGCCCGCGCGCTCCTGGAGGCCGGCCACACCGTCACCACCCTGCAGCGCCGCCCCTCGGGGGTCGCAGGCGCCCGCGATGTGCGCGGCTCCGTCACGGATCCCGAGGCCGTCGCCCGTGCCGTCGCGGGCACCGAGGCCGTGATCCACATAGCGGCCAAGGTCTCCGTCTCCGGGGACGCCGCGGACTTCGAGCGCATCAACGTCGAGGGCACGCGCGCCCTCCTCACCGCCGCTCGCGCGGCCGGCACCCGCCGCTGGGTGCACATCTCCTCGCCCTCCGTGGCGCATGCCGGCTCCTCGCTCACGGGCGACGGGGCACGGCCGGCGGACCCGGAGCGGGCGCGCGGCGACTATGCGCGGACCAAGGCCGCCGGCGAGCTGCTGGCCCTCGCCGCGGACGCCGAGGCCCAGGCCGCGGGCGAGGACTTCCGCGCGCTCGCCCTGCGACCGCACCTCATGTGGGGCCCCGGCGACACGCAGCTCACGGAGCGCATCATCGACCGGGCCCGCGCCGGCCGTCTGCCGTTCATCGGCTCGGGGGCGGCGCTCGTGGACACGCTGTTCTCGGCCAATGCCGTCGAGGCGATCGTCGCAGCCCTCCCCGCGCTCGAGCGGGTGCACGGCGAGTCCCTCGTGCTGACGAACGGGCAGCCGCGGATGATCGGCGAGCTGCTGAGCCGTCTCGCCCTCGCGGGCGGTGCCGCTCCCCCCTCCCTCCACGTGCCGGTCGCGGCGGGACTGGCCGCCGGCACCGTCGTGGAGAGCGCATGGGAGCGGCTGCCGGAGTCCGTGCGGGAGAAGGGGGACGGGGAGCCCCCGCTCACCCGGTTCCTCGCGGAGCAGCTGTCCACCGCCCACTGGTTCGACCAGCGCCGCACGCGCGAGGTGCTGCGCTGGTCTCCGCGCGTCTCGATCGAGGAGGGGCTCGCCCTCACCGCCGCCCACTACGGCGGCCGCACGGTCTGATCCCCGCACGCCTTCTGGCCGGCCTCAGTCCGATCTGCGCGCACGCCGTCTGGGAGGTTCTGACCGTGCTGGCACACTGCATGATGCCAGCACGGTCAGAACCTCCCAGACCCTGTTCAGCCGCGCGCCTCAGGCAGCCTCAGACCGCCTCGGGCCTGCCTCACTCCGGCCGGCGCGGCAGGTAGATCTCCTCGTACATGCGCTCGCCGAACGGACCGAAGTCGACGGGATCGCTCTCCCACGCCGCGGCGAATGCGGTGTAGTCGTCCTCGCCCTCGATGCCGCTCTCCTCCGCGAGCGCCACCCACTTCTCGTAGTTCTCCGCGAAGGACGTCGCCGCGGCCGCGCCGTCGAGGGCCTCGGAGGCCTCGACCTCCGCGCGCAGCTCGTCCACGGCGCCGTGGAAGGCCGATTCGGCATCGTCGTCGAGGCGCCGGACCTCGCCGCCGTTGTCCTCGACCATGTTCACGGACACCGCCGAGGAGCCGATCATGGCCGTGAGCCCGTCGCCCAGGAACATACCGAAGGAGTCGAAGATCGCCTGCTTGGCCGCGAGCGGCAGGCGCTCGTAGCCCGGCCCGGCCACGATCGCGGTGGGATTGCGGCCCCACGAGCCGTCCTGCGGCACGGTGACGTGCGGGGCGACCTCGAGGAAGCCGTAGTCGGAACCGATGCGCAGACCGCCCAGCGTGCAGTCGATCGTGTTCCGCTGCAGCGCCTCGTAGGCCTCCGTGAACTGCATCGACACCGGTGAGGCGTCCAGCGCCTCCACGAGCGTGAAGTCCGAGGCCGAGCCCACGCGGATCTGCCTGCCCCGGAAGTCCGCCGCCGAGGTGACCGGCTCCGTGCACATGAGGACGTTCGAGGTCTCGAAGAACATGGGTCGCAGGACCGTCACCCCCATCGCCTCGTAGTTCTCGACGACCTCGGGGGTGTCCCAGGCCGTCTCGAGGTTGGCCGCGGTCGTCGCGACCTCGGTGAGGTAGGGGCTCGTGGGCGTGGACGGGCTCAGGCTGATGAGGTCGCCGATCGCCTCGTACTTGCTGGGCGTGTAGATGGGGATCTCGACGCCGATGTCGATCCGGCCGTCGGCGACCGCCTCCGTGACCTCGTCGAACGGTGCGACGGCCTGCCCCCAGGCCATCTCGAACCTCACCTTGCCGCCCGTGAGCTCCTCCACCCGTTGGGCGAAGGCGAGCTCCGCCCGGCCGCTCCCGCTCTCCGCCGAGGCGCCGCCGCCCTGGTAGGTGAGCGTCACGGGCTCCATGTCCTCGAGTGCGGCCTGGTACTCCTCGGGGCTCGCCCCGTACTCGACACCGGTGCCCGCACCGCTCTCCCCGCCGCCGGAGGAACCCACGTTCCCCGCGCAGCCGCTCACCCCCAACGCCAGGACGAGGGCCGCACCCGCTGCGGAGACGTACTGATGCTTCATCGCGATGCTCTCCCTTGAACGAACGATCAGCAAAACGCTGTGTTCTCACATTACCCAGGCGCGGCGGGTCCCAACACCCGCACCGGGGAGTTTTTGACGGTGCGGGCACCATGCAGGGTGCCCGCACCGTCAAAAACTCCCCGAAGACGGCTCAGCCCCCGAACTCCTCGCGGAGGAGGTGCTTCTGGAGCTTGCCCGAGGCGTTCCGCGGCAGCTCGGCCATGACCTCCAGCCGGGTGGGGAGCTTGAACGAGGCGAGCCGGCCGGAGAGGAAGTCGCGCAGCTCCTCGAGCGTGGGAGGATCGGCCGGGTCCGCGGGGGCCACGATCGCCAGGGGCGTCTCCACCCAGGTGGGATGGGGCACGCCCACCACGCTCGCATCGGCGACCTTGGGATGCGCCGCGACCGCGTGCTCGACCTCGACCGAGGAGATGTTCTCGCCGCCGGAGATGATGATGTCCTTGGCCCGGTCGACCACGTAGACGAAGCCGTCCTCGTCCTGCCGCACGAGATCGCCGGAGTGGAACCAGCCGTCGAACGTCGCCTCATCGGTCCGCTCCGGCTTGTTCCAGTAGCCGGCCATGAGTCCGGGACCCCGATAGACGATCTCGCCCGTCTCCCCTGGCGCCACATCCCGCCCTTCCGGGTCGACGATCCGCGCCGAGACCATGCTCACGGGCCGGCCCACCGAGCCCATCTTCGTGAGCGACTCCTCCCCCGTGATCACGGTGGTTGTGGGCGACATCTCCGTCTGCCCCAGACCGGCGCTGATGACGGCCTCGGGGAACGTGTCCGCCATGAGCTGCAGCGTCTCCCGGGTCGCCGGGGAGGCGCCCCACGACAGCGTCTTCAGGCCCAGCCTCCGCTCGCGGATCCCCGGCTGCGAGCAGAACGCCTGCCACAGGGTGGGCACGAGGAACATGCTCGTCACGGCCTCGGCCTCGACCATGTCCGTGAGCGCGGCCATGTTCGTGAGCACCCGCGGCGGGGCGATGACGGCCTTCACGGCGTTGAAGAACGCCGTCACCATGCCGGAGAGCGCCACGATGTGGAACAGCGGCACCACGATCATCGCGGTGTCCTCGGCGGACCCGGCCGGTCCCATGCGGCTGGTCGTGATGACCTGGCTCAGCACATTGAGGTGGGTGAGCATGGCGCCCTTAGGCGCGGAGGTGGTCCCGGAGGTGTAGACGATGAACGCCGTCTCCGTCTCCGCGACGTCGAGGGGATCGGACGCCGCGCCCGAGGCGGCGCTCGCCTCGAACTCGTCCCCGAACCGCATCACGGGCACCTCCCGGGCGGTCGTGGCATCGGCCAGCCGGGCCGCGCCCATCTCGTCCGCGAAGCCGAACACGGCCCCGGAGTCCTCGATGAGGTAGTCGAGTTCGGCGCCCACCGAGCGGATGTTGAGCGGTACCGCGATGGCGCCGGCGGTGTTGATCGCGGCGAGCGCGACGACGTACTGGACGCTGTTGAGCGAGAGCACGAACACGCGGTCGCCCGGTGCGACACCCCGCCGCTGCAGCTCCGCCGCGATCGCGCGCACCTGGTCGCGCACCTGCGACCAGGTCAGGCGCCGGTCGGTGCCGACGAGGGCCTCGACGTCGCCCCGGTCCGTCGCATGCATCTCCAGGAGGTTCATCCAGTGCATGCGCCGGCTGGCCGCGAGCTGTTCCTGAGGTGTCATGGGGTCTCCTTGGTCTTCATCGACAGGGCGCACCTCGGCGAGGAGGCGGAATCCCCTCATATTAACGAACGCTCAGTAGCCCTTCGGCTGACCGGAAGCGAGCCCGACCCCCGCCCCGCACACCTCCGCACAGCACCTACAGTGGTGCTATGACGCAGACCACACCCGCCGCGCAGTCCTACGCCACAGTCGCCCGCGCGGCGGCCTCGGACCCGGAGCGCTTCTGGCTCGAGGCCGCCGAGGCCGTCGACTGGACGACACCGCCCACCCGCGCGCTCGACAGCTCCCGCGCACCCATCTACCGCTGGTTCCCGGACGGCGAGCTCAATGTCTGCGCCAATGCCCTCGACCGGCACGTGGCGGCCGGCCGCGGGGACCGTGCCGCGCTCATCTACGACTCGCCGGTCACGGACACCGTGCGGGCCTACACCTACGCCCAGCTCCTCGACGAGGTCTCCCGATTCGCCCGCGCGCTCTCCGATCGCGGCGTGACCCGCGGCGACACCGTCGTCATCTACATGCCCATGGTGCCCGAGGCCGCCGTCGCGATGCTCGCCTGCGCCCGGCTGGGGGCGGCGCACTCCGTGGTGTTCGGCGGCTTCGCGGCCGCTGAGCTCGCCGTGCGCATCGACGACATCCGCCCCAAGGCCGTCATCAGCGCCTCCGCCGGCATCGAGCGCAGCCGCGTCATCGAGTACAAGCCCCTCCTGGACGAGGCCCTCGAGATCGCCGAGGCGACTCCCGAGTTCTCCGTCGTGGTGCAGCGGGAGCAGGCCCCGGCACGGCTGCGCGAGGGCTTCGACCTCGACTACGCCGCGCTCCTGGAGGCGACGCCCGGGGGCATCGACCCCGTGCCGGTGAAGGCGACGGACCCGCTGTACGTGCTCTACACCTCGGGCACCACGGGCAAGCCCAAGGGCATCCTGCGCGATGCCGGCGGCAGCGCGGTCGCACTGCAGTGGTCCATGCCCCACATCTTCGACCTGCACCCCGGCGACACGATGTTCACGGCCTCGGACGTGGGCTGGGTCGTGGGCCACTCGTACATCGTCTACGCGCCTCTCATCGCCGGCGTCACGACGGTGCTCTACGAGGGCAAGCCCATCGGCACGCCGGACGCGGGGGCGTTCTGGCGCGTCATGGAGCAGCACGGGGTCGACGTCTTCTTCGCCGCGCCCACGGCCATGCGCGTGGTCCGCAAGGAGGATCCGGACGGCACGCACCCCGCAGCCCATGACCTCTCGCAGCTGCGCGCGGTGTTCCTCGCCGGCGAGCGCCTCGACCCGGACACCTGGGAGTGGACGACGGAGACGCTCAGGGCCGCGACCGGCCGCGACATCCCCGTCGTGGACAACTGGTGGCAGACGGAGACGGGCTGGCCCATCGCGGCGAATCCGCTGGGCATCGAGCGGCTGCCGCTCAAGCCGGGTTCGCCCACCGTCCCCACACCCGGGTACCGGGTGCGCGTCGTCGACACCGCGGGGAATCCCGTGCCCGCCGGAGAGGAGGGCCTCATCGTCATCGACCTGCCGCTGCCGCCGGGCACCATGGCGAGCATCTGGGGCGATGACGAGCGGTTCGTCTCCAGCTATCTCTCCGCCTTCGAGGGCGCCTACCTCACGGGCGATTCCGGGACGGTGGACGAGGACGGCTACGTCTGCGTCATGGGACGCACCGACGATGTCATCAACGTCGCCGGGCACCGCCTGTCCACAGGCGTGCTCGAGGCCGCGATCGCCTCGCACCCCGGGGTGACGGAGTGCGCCGTGATCGGCGTGCACGACGAGACGAAGGGCCAGGTTCCCCGGGCCTTCGCGGTGCTCTCCCCGGGTGCGGACGCGCAGACGGTACCCGCGGAACTCGTGGCGCTGGTGCGCTCCGAGGTGGGACCGGTGGCCGCACTCAAGCAGGTGGACGTCGTGGATGCGCTGCCCAAGACGCGCTCGGGCAAGATCCTGCGCAAGACGATGCGGGAGATCGTCGACGGCGCCGAGGTGCACGTCCCCTCGACCATCGAGGACGCCGCCGTGCTCGATGCCGTCCAGGCGGCCGTCGCGCGGTGACCGTCGCTCGCTGAGACGCATCGGTGCGCGCCGGGCAGCCGCACGCTGAGGAGGCCCTCAGCTCCCCCTTGTAGCGTGAGCCGCCCGACCGCACAGGAGCGACACATGACGACAGCAGATGCAGCAGCCCCGGCAGACCCCCTCTCCGGCGACGAGGCCGCGTCCGGCTTCGCCGCCCGCGTGAGGACGGAGACGCAGGAGGCCCACGACTCCGCCGAGCACTCCGCCTTCATGGACGACCTGCTGGCGGGCCGTCTCGATGCGCAGGCCTACACCGCCCTCCTGGGGCAGTACCTCCACCTGTACAGGGTCCTCGAGGCAGTGGAGTCCCGCTTCGAGTCCGCACCGGAGCTCGCCGCCGTGCTCGATCCGCGCCTCCACCGGGCCGCAGCGCTGGAGCAGGACCTCGCCGCGCTGACGGACGGCGCCCCCGTCACGCCGCCCACCCCGGAGACCGCCGAGTACATGGCCCGGCTCAGCGATCTGCAGCCCGAGGAGCCGGAGCGGTTCTTCGCCCACCACTACCTGCGCTACCTGGGCGATCTCTCCGGCGGCCAGGTGATCGGGCGACTCGCCGTCCGCCACTACGGCATCCCGGAGACCGCGCTGCGCACGTGGCGGTTCGAGGGGATCGAGAGGCTCAAGCCGTACAAGGACGCCTACCGGCAGGCCCTGGACTCCGCCCCGCTGAGCGCACGGCAGCAGGACGCCTTCATCGCCGAGGCCTCGGCCGGCTTCACGCTCGCCCGCGACCTCTTCGAGGGGCTCCGGCAGGAGTGAGGCCCGGTGTTGCGGCAGGACCGCGCATACGCCGGTCGCGCCGGAGCCCCGCTCAGCTGCGCCCCGGCTCTCCCGGCTCCCCGCCCTCGGCACCGGGCTCGCGCTGAGCACCGGTTCCGGCCTCGTCGTCCTCATCGGGATGCACCCGGGTGCCCGGAGTGCGATCCGGACTCGGCGACATCTGCTCCCAGATGATGAGGATGCCCACACAGACGAGCCCGCCCACCGCGCCGCGGGACAGGCTGCCCCAGGGGCGGGGCCAGTCGCCGAACCCCGTCGTCACGCTCAGCAGGAAGAGAACGACGACGGCGGAGGCGATCGCGACGATGTAGCGCATGCCCCGATCCTGCCAGCAGAGCCGTGATCCTGCCAGCAGACGCAGGGCCTCGGGCGGCGCGCCCTGCCGCCCCGGACAGGGCGCACCGCGGACGGAATGCACTCCCAGACAACGGGCGGCGCGCCCTGGTCTCGGAAACATCACGATCGTGTAACATGCCGGATGCACCACCGGGAACGCCGCGCTGCGAACACCCTGCAGAGCAGCCCCGCCGCGGGAACACCCGCCGCAGAACACCCTGCCGAGAGGAGGCCGGACCGATGTCCCTGCTCACCGAACCCGCCGGGCGCGCCCGCGACACCGCCGCGCAGTCATCGGCACTCCCCGCCCTCACCGGGCCCGCCTCCGAGAGCGATGGCCGGCCCCCCGGTGCGCGGTCACCCGAGGCGCGCCGCCGCACGCAGCGCCGGCGCTCCCTGGTCGCCGCGCTCCTCGCCCTCGCCCTGCTGGCCGGCTGGGTGCTCCTCGGACAGTTCTCGCCGGCCTCGGTGCGCGATGCGCAGACCATGACCACCTCCCAGCTCTCCGCCGGCCAGCGCTACATCGCCACGGAGGTGGCCGTGCTCGCACAGGACGAGCTGGAGGCCGCCGGCCTGCCCGCCGAGGACGTGGAGCGCGGACAGACGATCACGCTCATGACGGTTCTGCAGGAGAGCTCCCTGCGCAATCTGCGCCACGGCGACGCCGATTCCCTCGGGCTGTTCCAGCAGCGGCCGTCGATGGGCTGGGGCAGCGACGAGCAGGTGCGCGACCCCCGCTGGGCCGTCTCCGCGTTCCTGGGCACCAACGACGACGTGGAGAACCCCGGCCTGCTCGACGTCGACGGCTGGCAGACGATGGATCCCAACGACGCGGCGCAGACCGTCCAGCGCTCCAACCACCCGGAGCAGTACGGCCGCTGGGAGCCCCTGGCCTCCTCGCTCCGCGCCGAGGCCGCGTCCGGCTACTCCTCGCACCGGGCCGAGGCGGAGCGCACCGCTGCGCACGGGAACGGCCAGCGCACCGAGGCGGAGCGGACGACGGGGCCCTGAGCGAGCCTCGGGCACTACCATTCGGAACATGAGCCAGCAGCCGCAGACCCCCGGAACGGACCCCACGCACACCCCCACGCCCCTCGAGGTCTGCGATCCGGACATCGGCCAGCCGCCCGCGCCCGCCTATTCGGCCGAGACCCTCGACCGGACCGCCGAGGTGTTCCGCGCCCTGGCCGCGGCCTCCCGCCTGCGCATCCTGCTGGTCCTCACGCGCGGCGAGGCGAGCGTCTCCGGCATCGTCGAGGAGACGGGACTGTCCCAGCCGCTCGTCTCCCAGCACCTCAAGCTGCTGCGCAGCCTCCACCTCGTGGACGTGCGGCGGATGGGGCGCGAGGCGATCTACTCCTTCAAGGACGACCACGTCTCCCATATCCTCCTCGACGCACTCGAGCACAGTGTGGAGCACGAGGGGGAATGACCCCGGCGGCCGAGGCCGGCTCAGGCCCGCTCAGGCCGCCAGGGAGACCTGGAAGCGGCGGATGCGGGCGAGCGCCTCGGCGATGTTCTCCGGGCCTGCGGCCAGCGACAGGCGCACGTACTCGGCCCCGCCCTGCGGGTCGAAGTCGAGCCCCGGGGCGAGCGCGACGCCCTCGGACTCGAGCAGGGCGGCGCACCACTCGGTCGCATCGGCGAAGGGGCCCAGCACCTCGGAGATGCGGAAGAACATGTAGAAGGCGCCGTCGGCCGGTGCCATGTCACTCCAGCCCAGGCCCTCCACGGCGTCGAGCACGAGCGCGCGGGCCCGTGCGAAGCCCTCGACCGCGGCATCGCACTCGGCGTAGGAGGCATCGGTGAACGCCTCGACGCAGGCGTGCTGCGCGGGCACGGGCGGGCACAGCGCGAGGTTGCCGGCGATCGCATCGCAGGGCCGCACGAGGTCCTCGGGCAGGATCGCCCAGCCCAGGCGCCAGCCGGTCATGCCCCAGTACTTGGAGAAGGAGGAGATGACGACGGCGTCCTGCGAGCACTCCAGTGCGGTGGTGCCGCGCGTGGGGCCGAAGGTGACGCCGTGGTAGATCTCGTCGGAGATGAGCCGCACGCCGTTGGCCCGGCACCACTCGGCGAGGGCGGCGAGCTCGGCGCGCTCGATCATGGTGCCGGTGGGGTTGGCCGGGGAGGCCAGCATGAGCCCCTTGAGCGGCGCCTCGCGGTGCGCGGCCTCGAGCATCTCGACGGTGGGCTGGAAGCGGACCTCGGGGCCGCAGGCCAGCTCGACGACCTCGACGTCCTGGGCGCGCAGGATGTTCGAGTAGGCCGGGTAGCCGGGGCTCGCGAGCGCCACGCGGTCGCCTGCGTCGAAGCTCGCGAGGAAGACCATGTCGAAGGCCCCGGACGAACCTCCCGTGACGGCGATCCGCGACACCGGCACCTCCACGCCGTACCAGCGGCGGTAGTGGGCGGCGATGCGCTCGCGCAGGCCCACGATGCCGAAGACCTCGGAGTACCCCAGGTCCGTGCCGTCGAGGACGACCTCGGCGGCACGGCGGCGCACATCGGCAGGCGCGCCCTGCTGCGGTTCGCCCACGCACAGGGAGATGACGTCACGGCCCTGAGCGCGCAGCTCGAACACGCGGTTGAGGATGCTCATGACCTCGAAGGGGCGCACGCGCGAGGAGCGGCGCGAGACGGTGAGCGGGGCGGCGAGCACGGAGTCGGCACTGCCGGGGGCGGTTCCGGGAGCAGCGGTTCCGGCAGCGGCACCGCCCATCCCACGAGAGTCGTCGTTGAACATGCCCCCACTCTAACGGCGCATCCGGGGCCGGGCCCCAGCCCCGCCGACCCACCGACCGCCTCCTTCACCCCCCCCATCCGTCGAGTGAGCACTTCCTGTCGGATTCAGCGTCTCGAACCGATAGGAAGTGCTCACTCGAGAGATACGGGCGGCGACAGGAACCGCTCACCCGAGGTGGGGGCTGAGCTGGTCCGCGGACGGCAGCTCCCAGGTGTGGACGGGCGCGCCGGTGGCCTGGTTCTCCGCGTAGAGGAGCACGAGGCGGCGCAGCCCCTCGGCGCGCTCATCGGAGCCCACCGGCGCCCGCCCGGCGAGCGCATCGAGGGCCTTGCGCTGCCACCACGCGCCGTTGCGCCCGGTGCGCGCCCGCTCCTCGTAGATGCCGATGAACTCGTCGATCACATCCTCGTCGACCTCGAGCTGCTCGAGGCCCTCCCTCGCCTGCGGGGCCAGCGTCTCCAGGACCAGCTCCGTGACGTCGAGCGTGCCGTGCTTGGGCCAGCTCACACGCGCCCCGATGCCGTCGCGGGCCCCGTTCTCGAAGTTCTCGTGCGCCTCGGCGAAGGTCATCCGCGACCACACCGGCCGGTTCTCGTTCACGAGGTAGGAGACCAGGCCGTAGTAGAAGGCGGCATCGGCGACCATGTCCTTGACGGAGGGCCCGGCCGGCAGGATGCGGTTCTCGATCCGGATGTGGGCGGAGTCCTCGCCGGGCGCGTAGATGGGCCGGTTCCAGCGCCAGACGGTGCCGTTGTGCAGGCGCAGCTCGTGCAGCAGCGGGACGCCGGACTCCGAGGCGATGGGTTTGCCGGACGCCTCGCGGGTCTCCGGCAGCAGCGGCGGGAAGTAGCTGACGTTCTCCTCGAACAGGTCGAATACGCTGGTGATCCACCGCTCGCCGAACCACACCCGGGGCCGCACCCCCTGGTGCACGAGCTCCGGGGTCCGCGTGTCGATGGACTGGGCGAAGATCGGCAGCCGGGATTCGTGCCAGAGCCGCCGGCCCAGGAACAGCGGGGAGTTCGCCGCCATCGCCACCTGCACGCCTGCGATCGCCTGCGAGGCGTTCCACACGTCCGCGAACCTGTTGGGCGCCACCTGGAGGTGCAGCTGCATGGAGGTGCACGTGGATTCCGGCGCGATGTCGGAGAACTCGTGCGTGTAGTGGTCCTCGCGGTCCAGGTCGATGCCGACGTACTCGCCGCGGGCGTCGATCACTGCGTTGGAGAGGGCCTTGTAGCGGTTCTCGGCCGTCATCCAGGACTCGTCCTCGAGCAGCTCCGTCGTCACGGTCGGCAGGGTGCCGATCGACACCGGCACGGCACCGGCCGCCGAGGCCGCCTCCCGGAGGGCGGCGAACCTCTGCTCGAGGCTCTGCTCCAGTTTGGACAGGCCGTGATCGCGCACGCGCATGACCGGCAGATTGATCTCAACGTTGTACGCGCCGATCTCCGACTGGAGGTCGGCGTCGTCTGCGGCCTCCAGCACGTCCTCGTTGCACAGGGCGGGCTCGCCCTGCTCGTCGACGAGGTTGAACTCGAGCTCCAGGCCGACGGTGCCCTTGGAGACGAAGACCGCCTTCTGCAGGTACGAGTCGAAGGTCTCCAGGTTCTCCTGGAGCTTGGTCCGGTAGTGCGTCCGCTCGCGCGGTGTGTAACGGGTCGACCCGACTGCTTCTCCCATGACGGAATCCTGGCACAGATCGGTCCGGATATGGACACTGTTCGACGAGTCCGTCGCATCTGCCCTCCGGAACTCCCTCGCCGGAGGGCGGGCCTAGAATCGCCTCATGACCGCACTCCCCGAAGCACCCGCCCTGTCCAGCCTCCTCCCCGCCGCGGAATCGCGCCTGCCGCAGATGCTCGCGGACATCGAGCGCGTCGTCTCGGTCGAGTCCCCCTCGGACGACCTCGCCGCCGTCGCCGCGGGTGCCGCGGAGTTCTCCGCACTCATCGCCGAGCGCCTGGGAGCAACGCCGGAGACCGTCGTCATCGAGGGCGTCACGCACCTGCGGCTGCGGTTCGGCACCGGACTGCCACGCGCCGTAGTCCTCTGCCATCAGGACACCGTGTGGCCGCTCGGCACGCTCGACCGCCTCCCGTTCTCCCACACGGACGGCGTGATCCGCGGGCCGGGCAGCTTCGACATGCTCACCGGCGCGATCATGGCGATCCACGCCATCGCGATGCTCCAGGAGGCCGGCGGGCCCGAGGCGCTCGAGGGGCTCAGCCTCCTCGTCACGGGTGACGAGGAGGTGGGCTCGCTCACCGGTTCGGCATTCCTGCGCGCCGAGGCCGCCGAGGCGCGTGCGGCTTTCGTCCTCGAAGCCGCCGCGGGCGAGGCCGGGGCGCTCAAGCTGGCCCGCAAGGGCACGTCGATCTACACGATCGTCGTCCACGGCCGGGCCGCCCACGCCGGCCTCGAACCGGAGAAGGGGATCAACGCCGGACTGGAGCTCGCACACCTGCTGCCGCAGATCGCGGCCCTGGGGAACGCCGAACTCGGCACGACCGTCACCCCCACGAAGCTCAGCGGCGGCACCACCACGAACACCGTGCCCGCGCGGGCGCAGTTCGACGTCGACGTCCGGGCGAGATCGACGGCGGAGCAGGAGCGCGTCGACGCCGCGATCCGCGCGCTCGCGCCCGCGCTGGAGGGCACCCGGATCGAGGTGCTCGGCGGGATCAACCGCCCGCCGATGGAGCGCGCCTCCTCCGAGGGCCTGTTCGTCCGCGCCGTCGAGCTCGCCTCGGCGCTCGGGATCGACTCGCCCGTGGGCGTCGAGGTGGGCGGCGGCTCGGACGGCAACTTCACCGCCGGGGACGGGATCCCCACCCTCGACGGCCTGGGCGCCGTGGGCGACGGCGCGCACGCCGAGCACGAGCACGCGCTCAGCGCCCACATCGCACCGCGCACCGCCCTGCTGGCAGCACTCCTGGCCGACCAGCTCGCGGACTGAGAGGCTGCGGCGGACACAGCGTCGCGAAAGCTCACACTCGCCGGGCAGCTGCGGCACCGGTGTGAGCTTTCGCGACGCCGCACTGTGATCCCGCCTGTCACATGACAGACTCATCGGCATGACAGCAGACGACGAGGTCCCCGCATACGGCGAGCAGGACCGCCCCGAGCCTCCGCACTCCGCCGATGAGCTCGGCACGCTGCTGGGCTTCCTCGATTTCCTGCGCGCCTCCCTGGCCTGGAAGACGGACGGCCTCTCGACGGAGGAGCTGCGCCTCACCCTGCCGCCCTCCGACCTCACCCTGGGCGGCATGCTCGCGCACATGTCCTTCGTCGAGGACTTCTGGTTCGCACACACGGCCGCCGAGGCGCCCATGCCCGAACCCTGGGCGAGCACCGACTGGGCGGCCGACGAGGACGCCGACTGGCACCTCGTGCGCACAGCGGACGCCGCAGCGCTGCGTGACCTGTGGAAGGCGAGCACCGCCCGCTCCCGTGCACAGACCGAGCGGATGACGGCGGGTGACGCGGTCGCGGCACTGGGGCAGACGCATCCGGCCTGGGGCGGGCGGGCGCAGGTCTCGCTGCGCTGGATCCTCACGCACATGGTCGAGGAGTACGCGAGGCACCTGGGCCATGCCGACCTCATCCGCCAGTCCGTCGACGGCCTCACGGGGGAATGAGGGCCGCAGATCCGGCCCGCATGCGGGAAGCTGAGCCTCCGCCCCATTGCTACCCTGCTGTCATGCAGCTCACGTCGCTCCGGCTCCACCGGATCTCCATGCCCCTCGTCTCCCCCTTCACCACCTCCTTCATGCGGGAGACGGAGAAGAACTGCTACCTCGTCGAGGCGACTCTCGAGACGGCGTCGGGCACCGTCACCGGCTGGGGCGAGTCCGTCGCGATGGTCGCACCGCTGTACTCGGAGGAGTACGTGGACGGCGGCATCGCGGTCACCCGCGACTGGCTCGCGCCTCGGCTGTTCGAGGCCGACGACCTCACGGCGGAGACGGTGGGCTGGCACCTCCGCCACATCATCGGCCACCCCATGGCGAAGTCCGCGCTCGAGATGGCCGTCCTCCACGCGCAGCTGCTGGCGCAGGGCCGCTCCTTCCAGGAGTACCTGGGCGGGGTCGGCACCACGGTGCCCTCCGGGGTCTCCGTGGGCATCCAGGACACGGTCCCGGAGCTGCTGCGGGTGGTGGGCGGATATCTCGAGGAGGGGTATGCCCGCATCAAGCTGAAGATCAAGCCCGGGGCGGACCTCGAGCCGGTGGCGGCGGTGCGGAAGGAGTTCGGCGACGACTTCCTCTTCCAGGTGGATGCGAACGCCGCCTACACGCTCGTGGACGCCGCACACCTGCGCCGGCTGGACGACTACGGCCTCCTCCTCATCGAGCAGCCCCTGGGCGAGGCGGACATCCGCCAGCACGCGGAGCTCGCCAAGCTCATGCACACGCCCATGTGCCTCGACGAGTCGATCGTCTCCGCCGAGGCCGCCGCCGATGCGATCTCCCTGGGCGCGGCCGCCGTCATCAACATCAAGCCCGGCCGGGTGGGCGGCTACCTCGAGGCCAAGAGGATCCACGACCTCGCCCGCGCCCACGGCGTGGCGGTGTGGCATGGCGGGATGGTGGAGACCGGCCTGGGGCGTGCGGCGAACGCGGCGATGGCGAGCCTGCCGGGCTTCAGCCTGCCCGGCGACATCTCCGGCTCCAGCCGCTTCTTCCACGAGGACATCACGGAGGAGATCGTCATGCACGACGGCGTCGTGGCCGTGCCAACCGGCCCCGGCTTCGGTGTGAGCATCGATCCCGAGAAGCTCGCGAAGTTCCGGACGGAGACCATCGAACTCACCCGCTGAGGCGGCGTCCCCCTTCAGGGCCGATCCTGCTCGCTGAAATGACATACGGACCTGCCTCGTTCGCGTACCTGTGCTTAGACTGACCTCGATCTCGGACACACGACACAGCTCGCGTCGGCATCTGCACCCGCATGCACGACCGGCAGCAGGAGGACTCCCCATGCGTGACACGGACGCAGCGCCGCACCGTGAGAGCACCGTTCCGACGAGCGGCGGGCCGAGCCATACCGAGCTGTTCACCGCGGCGCAGAACCGGATCGCAGAGCTCCTCGATGCCGACAGCGCCGCTGTCGCCCAGCACCAGGGCACACAGCAGGGACTGACGGAGACAACCCGGCGGCAGACGGCCCTCGCCAATGAGCACAGCGCCTTAGCGGGTGGCCTCGCCCGGCGCGTCCAGCACGACCTCTCCGGGTCCAACCGCGCTTGGGAAGCTCTGACCGCACTGCACAGATCCGGTCCCATCGACCCGATCGTGCCCGGGAGCTCCTTCACCGGCAGCCGCGCGCAGATCGAGACCGGCCCGGTCGACGACGCCTCCAACCGCGCCATCCAAGCGCGGGACGCCCTCGACCGCCCCCTGTTCTTCATCAAATCCCAGCACGAGGCCCTCACCCACCACCTCCGCTTCATCGAGGGGACCCGGCGCGGCTGCATCGACCAGGCGCACGCCCTCGCCGCCGACCTCGCCGCGCACACCGACAGGGCACAGCAGGAGCTCGCGGCTCAGCGGCGCTCGCTGTCCTCGCAAAGAACTGCGCTCATCAGCAGGGGCCGCGAGCTCGACGCCGAGCACTGGGGCGCCTACCGGCAGGCGTGCACCCCCGAGGCCCCGGCGGAGGTCCTCGACTGGGCCCACCCCGCCTGGACGGAGTTCGAACCCATCGAGGCAACGGGGCCCACCGGCTATGTGGCGGGCACGCTGCACCCCGCGCACCGGACCGAGTCCCTCGATGCCCACCGCACCGAGGAGTCCGCCGAGGCCGAGGCCGTCGTCCGCTCGCAGTTCTCCCCACTCATCCTCTCCGGCACCTGGGACCGCGCCCAGACGATCGCGTTCACCGATGGGAACCGCAGGCAGGACCAGGAGTCCTTCGTACGGGCCTTCCTCACCCGGCAGCTCGCCGCGTTCCCTCCCGGCACCCTACGGCTGGGACTCGCCGATCCCATCGGCGTGGGCCAGAGCTTCGCCCCTTTCGTCCAGCTCGCCGATCACAGCCAGGAGCTCCTCTCCGGCAAGGTCCGCTCCTCGCAGGAGGACATCCTCGACCTCCTCACCTCGACCGCGGACCACATCGTCAACGTCGTCCAGACGTACCTGCGGCAGGACTACGACACACTCCGGGAGTACAACGAGGCAGCCGGCGAGATCGCCGAGCCCTATCGCCTCCTCGTCCTCCTCGACTTCCCCCACCGCATCGACGAGCGGATGATGGACCCCCTGCGGACCATTCTCGACCGGGGCCCGCGTTGCGGCGTCTTCACCCTCATCACCACCACGGGCGAGCCCCAGGACGAGTCCGGCTACCACACGCGCGTGCGCTATGCGGACCTGCCGCATCAGTCTCTGTTCTCGCTCGACGGGCTCACGCTCGAGTTCGAGGGCCTGCGCGTGCCCCTGCACCTCGACACGGGAGGCGATGACCCCGTCCGGACGCTGGGCGAGGAGGACGGCTTCGCCGTCATCAATCGGGTCGTCGACGCCGTGGGCCGCGGCGCACGCGGGCGCGCGGTGGCGACCGCGTGGCCGGACACGCTCATCCAGTACGAGAGGGTGCTGCAGGCGGACACCCGCTCCGACCTCGTGAGCGGGACGCGCGTGCCCGTGCCCGCGGACCCGCGCACCTGGTGGAGGAACAGCGCCGCCCCCGCGCTCGCGGCCCCGCTGGGCCGCGCCGGTGCCCGCGATGTCGCCCTGCTGACACTGGATTCGGGCGACCATGCCGGAGCCCTGCTCGTGGGCCGCCCGGGCTCAGGGAAGTCCACGCTCATCCACACCCTGCTCGCGGGTCTCACCACTCTGTACTCCCCCGCCGAGCTGGAACTGCATCTCCTCGACTTCAAGGAGGGCGTCGAGTTCCAGGCCTATGCGGACGCGGACCTCCCTCATGCGCGCTGCGTGGCCGTCGAGAGCGAGCGGGAGTTCGGACTCAGCGTCCTCAAGAGCGTGGCCGAGGAGATGAGACGCCGCGCCGAGCTCTTCAAACAGGCCCGCCCCTCCGTGACGAATTACGCCGACTACCGCGCGCAGGGGCACGAGATGCCCCGCGTGCTCCTCGTCTTCGACGAGTTCCAGATGCTCTTCACCGCCGATGACCGGTTGGGGATGGAGGCCGCACAGCTGCTCGAGCAGATCATCCGGCAGGGCCGGGGCCTGGGCGTCCACCTGCTGCTGAGCTCGCAGTCCCTCTCCGGGATGCCCGCCATCGGCCGGCAGGTACTCCAGATGGTGGGCGTGCGCATCCTCCTCCCGGCCTCCCCGGAGGATGGGGCGATGGTGCTCGGCGACCGGAACTCCGCGCTGCGCTCCACCTACAAGCGCGGAGAGGGCGTCCTAAACCCGGACGCCGGTGCCGACGCCTCGAACGCGCGTTTCCTCACCGCATTCGAACCGGAGGAGGACCGCCTCACGCGCCTGGCCCGGCTGCGGGAGACCGCCGACGCCCACGGCTTCACGCGGCGGCCGCAGGTGTTCCACTCCGATGTCGAGTCCCATCTCGACGAGGAGCCACGGGAGACGTTCCTCGCCCGTCTCACCGCGCGGCAGCCCGGCGACCCTACGCGCCTTGCGCTCGCTCCCGGGCATGCACTGCGCCTCACCGCCGATTTCCGTGCGCTGCTGCCCCGTGAGGCCGGATCCAATGCCGCGCTGGTCTCGCGGAGCGCGGATGCCAAGGCGGTGGGTTTCGCCGTGTCCGCGGCCGCCTCGGTCCTCGCAGGCGAACCGCACTCGCGCCTCCGGCTGATCACCTTCACCCAGCAGACCCCCACCCTGCAGGAGCTGTCCCGCATGCTCCAGGACTCGGGAAGGGCCCAGGTGCACGCGCCCCGTCAGCTCACCGAAGTGCTCGGCGAGCTGGCCGAGGAGCTCACGCGCCGGCAGGAGGAGTTCGACCGCAACGCACGCACGGAGGTGCTCATGCTCCACGGCGTCCACCGGGCCAGGGACCTCGACTCCACCGTCTATGTCCCGCACGACCCCGAGGCGGCCGCACCTCCCACACAGACACTGGAAGCGCTGCTGCGCGACGGTCCCGAGGTGGGCATTCACACGATCCTGTGGGCGGACACGGTGCCCAACCTCCTGCGGAGCATCACGCGGGACTCTGCGAAGGACATCGCCCACCGATTCTTCACCGCCATGAGTCCGGAGGACCTCGCCTCCTACACCGGGGCTCACGGAGCCTTCACCCTGCGGGAGAACCAGATGGCCTACGTCAACACGGATACGCAGGAATCGGAGAAGTTCTCCCCCTACCTCGTGAGGGATGCCCGGACCATCGGCTCTCTCATCGACGGCACCGACCAGCCGGTTGCGGCCGGAGCGCATCAGGAAGGACAGTGATGGACCGCGTACATGCCAATGCCCACGAACTCGAGCAGTTCGCCCACCGGTTGCGCAGCAACAGCGACGAGGTCGTCCGTCTGGCCCAACAGCTCGACCGCACTCTGCAGACGATCGACTGGAACGACTCGGTCAAGGACAGGATCGACCGCGATGTGAGCGAAGCGACCGCGGGGCTCAAGAAGCTCTCGCAGACGCTCCAGGCACACGCGCACGAGGTGGACAGGAAGTCCCACCAGCTGCGCGACTTCCTGGGCAGGTGAAGACGGACCGGCTGAGGGGCCGGCAGGCAGATCGGCAGTGAAGGAGCGCAGGTGTCCACGGTTTCCGGCAGCAGGACCGCGATCGACCGCACCCTCAGTCTGCTGACCGCCGCCTCCGCTTCGATGGTGGAGCACTCCTCGGACTCACGTCGGAGAGCGCGTTCGCGGGCGGATGAGGCGGCGCAGGCTCTCGCCCGCAGGCGGGCGCAGGAGGAGGACGCCTGGCGGCGCGCCGAGGCCGCAGAGCAGGAGGCAGCACGTGCGCATGCCGAGGCCCGGGCGCTCGCGGCTTCGGTGTCCTATGACCGAGAGGGACGCCGCTATGGCCCGTCCCCCGCTCAGATCGGTGCCGCGGAAAGCCGTGCCCGCGACCTCGACGGGCACGCAGCCGGCCTCCGAGCCGACGCCCGCGAGCACACGGAAGCCCGGGAGCGCTGTGCGGCCGCACAGCGCCGCATCGACCGCGCGGCCGAGGAGATCGACGCGGAGTTCTCCCGGTTCTGGGCCTGGCAGACGGCGGACATCGCACGGGCGCGCGGCAAGCTGACCTCCCTCGGCTCGATCATCGACGCCTATCTCCACTCCGCCAGGAACGCTGCGAGCGCGGCCGGGTTCGGTGCTGTGGGGTCCGGGGGCTTCGGTGCCGCTGGGGCAGGAGGCGGCTCGGGGGCCGGGTCCGCGGGTGCAGGCGGCGCCTCCTCCAATGGCGGTTCGAGCGCCTCGGAAGGTGCAGACCCAGGTGCCGACAGCAGTGTGGACGGCACCCCTCGGCGGCTGAACGTCGGGCTGATGTCCGCGGAGGATCTGGCCTCGGGTGGCTGCCCGGCCCCGGCGGACCACACCGGCGAAGCAGACCACGCTGGCAGAGCGGAGAAGCTCACGCCCAGTGAGGCCGCGATCGTCGAACTCTGGACGCACGGAGGGGAGGCCATGTTCCGCCGGGCGCCCGAGGAGGAGACCTTCATGGAGAGGGACGCACGCGACGGCCGCAGCGACGAGCACTCGTTCTCCGCGATGTACCGCGGCCTCATCGAAGACCCGATCACGGTGCGTCGCGGGGCAGAAGGGTGCACCGTGGTCCGCCGCGGCTCCCTCCTTGCGGCACTCATCCGTGCGGGAGCGAAAGAGGTCCCCGTTGCAGTCGAGGACGAGGGGTGCGGCAGCGACACTGGTGCCCGCGCCACGACCAGTGCGGCAGAGGAGGACACGCATGGCTGAGCACATCGCACAGTCTCTTCGGACCGGCATGGATGCGGTCCGCCTCGAATGGCGGGACAGTCAGGCCGCACGCGTCGATGCGGAGCTGGTCAGTCCGCTCGCGCTCCGAATCGCGCGCACGAATCTCCAGGTGGAGCGGCTTCTCGCCGAAATCGAGCAGAACGTCCAGGACCTCTGAGGAGCATCCATGATCGACCCCATTCCCACATTCGAGATGCCGCAGCGCCTCGAGGCCGCACCGCCCACTCCGGCCCAGACGGAACGGCGCAAGCGCCTCGTGAAGCGCATCGTGGTCCTGCTCGTACTGGCAGTGATCATCTCCTGCGTCGTCTGGTTCTTCGCGTGGATTTCGAACCAGATCAGCAGCGCCGCTGCGCTGAGCGCCCTTGTCCATGGTGCTGAGCAATTCGATCTCGCACCGGCCTCCAACTGGCGCTGACATCCCACAAGACCCCCGAAACGCCGCTGTCCGGCTCGTCGCATCCGGGTGGGAAGCGGCGTTTCGGGGGTCAGTGAGGACGGCACCGGAGCCTCCAGGGTCAGGAGGGGGCCTCCTCGCCTCCGTCATCGGGCTCACCCTCCTCCCGTGACGCCTCGTCCTCACCGTCCTCCGACTCCTCATCGCTCACATCGCGGGATCCTGCACCCCCACGCTGCCGCAGCGCCTCCTTGATGAGCGCCTGCACGTCGATCCCGCCGGTGGGGGCCGGGGACAGGTCAAACGCCGCGCCGTCATCACCCTCCTCGGCGGGCGCAGTCTCGGCCAACGCGTCCTCCGCCATCTCGCCTGGCGCATCATCACCCGTGAACGGCGCGTCACCGGATTCCCTCGACGATCCTCGATCGCTGTGCTTCCCTGGCGGAGTGTGCGCCCCTGACTGATCCCAGTCAGCGGAGCGTCCCGGCACCGAGCCGCCCGGCGCGAGTCCGTCGAACCACTCCCCCAGCCAGCTCATGATCCCGTCCAGGTCCGCACCCTCGGCTCCGCTGCTTCCCATCAGCCGCCTGAGCCCCGCGGCCATGTCCGCCGGTCCGGCAGGGCTCACCTCCTCCGCGGGCGGACCGTCATGCTCCGAGCTCCCGGCACCGCCTCGCAGCGCGTCCGCCTCTCCTCGGGCTTCGCCCGCCATGCCGTCGCGGCGCGGCCCCTCACCCTGCCCGCTGCCCCCACGCGAGCCGCCGCCCCCGCGCGAGCCGCCGCCCGCGCCCGGGCCGTCGCCCCGTCGCGGCGACCATCGTCGGGCGAGATCGTGCAGTCCCGTCAGCCCGCGGTTGCCGAAGGTGTCGGCGACGCGGCTCACGAGCGAGGCATCAGCGCCCAGCTCCCTCGCGATCCGGTGCAGCGCAGCCGCATCGACCCCCGGAACGGCCGCATCTTCGGCGATCCGCGGAGAGTGTCCGTCCGCAGCGCGACGTGCCTCAACCCGGCGCGTCTCCGCCTCTGCGAGCCCGGCCTGCGCCTCTGCGCACCGCGCCTCCGCTTCAGCGGTGCGGGTCCGCGCCTCGGCGGCAGCACCCTCCGCATCGGCACGCCGCGCCTGCGCCCGCAGGGCCTCCGCCTCCTCCTGCGCAACCTCTGCCCGCGCTGCGAGCAGCCGCTCCTGTGCGGCCAGCACCCGCGCGCGGACCTCGGCGGTGCGGGTTCGCGCCTCGGCCTCCCCTGCCTGTGCCTCGGCCCTGTGCGTCTCCGCCTCAGCAAGGCCGGTCTGCGCCTCTGCGCACCGCGCCTGCGTGTCAGCGCGCCGGGCTTCCGCCTCGGTACGCTGCGCCTCGGATTCCGCGAGCCGGGTCCGAGCCTCGGCAAGGCCCGCCTCCGCCACCGCCTGCCTGACGCGCGACTCCTCCGCCCGCGCCTGCGCCTCGAACAGCCTCGTGCGCGCCTCGGCCTCAGCCGCCCGGGCCCGTGCGCCCACCGCCTCGGCGTCGGCACGGGCACGGCCCGCGTCCTTCTCGGCGCGTCCGGCCTCGCGCTCCGCAGCGGCCGCACGGAGCTCGGTCACACGCAGCTCTGCGATCTCGGCCTTCCTGACCGCCGCAGCAGCCTCACGTTCGGCCCGCTCCGCCCGCTCGTCGGCGAGCTCACGGCCGATGCGTCTGAGCCATACCGCGCCCATCCCGGCGAGGCCGAGGCAACTGAGCAGCACGACTCCCGCCACCAGCAGGAAGACGATCTCGACGACGGTGGGCTGGAGCATGGCGGTCCTGTTCCTCGCTGTACGGGCGGCCTCTTCCAGTATGACGGACGCCGCCTTCTCCACCCCACCTGCTCACGCCCAATCCGTCGGTTGAGCGGTTCCTGTCGGAATCAGGCGCCGCATCCGACAGAAACCGCTCAACCGGCGAGGCGCGCTGGGAGGGGAGACCCTTGCGAGGCGCGCTGGAGAAGGGTGCGGGGCCGAAGGTACTGCCCTCGCCTCTCACACGGGCGGGCCGGACACCATGAGCGCGGTGAACACGCCCGCCACGACGACCGCGCCCACCGCGAGCGCGACCACGGGACGGTGCAGGGTCCAGGCCACGACGGCCTCGGCGGCATTGCCCGGCTGCGCGCCGTCACGGCCGAGCCGCCAGCCGCCGGCGAGACCGCCCCGCCGGGTCACCACCATCTCGAAGGGGACGGTGGCGAAGGGGATGACCGCGCTCACGAGCCCCATGAGCACCCGCCCCGCCCGCCACTTCTGGGACACACCCACATAGACGGTGGCGACCACGAAGGCGAGGAACATGAAGCCGTGCAGAGCGCCGCCGATGCTCACGAGCGCCTCCGTCGTCCGCGTGACGTACTTGAGGAACATGCCCGCGAGGAGCAGTGCCCAGGTGATTGCCTCGCCCACGGCGAAGATGCTGAAGAAGGTCTTGGGAGTCACGGGCCCATCCTCATCGACCCCGCCCGCTCGTGTGCGCCGCTCCCGCATCTGAGAACTCCTCGCTCAGCCCCTGGACAGCCGCACGGTTCCGGAACGAGCGCACACGAGGAAGCCCGCGGGTCCCCGCCCCGGACTCGACCGGAACGGGGACCCGCGGGCTTCTCCCTCTGGGCCTCCGGAACACCACGCTGCAGCAGGCAGAACCGGAGGTTCAGTGCAGGTCGCGGCCGCAGGCTATGCGGTGCTCAGGCCCTGCGGCGCGCTCAGGCCCTACGGCGCATGCGGGTCGCGGCCACGAGGGCGCCGCCTCCCACCAGGAGGATCACGGCTGCGCTCACCAGCGGCAGGGTGTCGGCACCCGTGCGGGGGAGCGATCCGGCGTCATCGTCTCGGCCATCGTCCTTGCCGTCGCCCCTGTCATCGTCCTGCCCGCCGTTCGGGTCCTCACTCGGATCGCCGGTCGGCTCGCCCGTGGGCTCGTCAGTCGGTTCGCCCGTGGGCTCTCCCGTGGGCTCCCCTGTCGGATCGTCGGTCGGCTCCTCCGTGGGCTCGGCGAGCTCGTATGCGAGAGTGTGCGCCGCATACCCGATGGCCGGGACGAAGATGTCCATCGACTCCGTCGAGACGTTCTCGATCGTGTCATCGGCCGTGTGGTAGTAGCGGTCGTACTGCACTCCCTCGACGCCGCCGAACTTCTCGACCTCGTCCGCGGTCTTGATGCCGTCCGCGCCGGAGAAGAGGCCGGAGGAGGCGATGCCGCGGTCCATGAACGCCTTGTAGTCGGAGCGCCCGGAGAACTCCGTGCCCACATGGGGCTGTCCGCCCTCATCGAAGTAGTCGGTGAAGATCTTCTCGAGCTCCGCCGAGCCCTCGGGCACCCGGACGCCGTCGGGGATCGGGACGTCCGATCCGTCGGAGTCGAGCGTGCCCACGATGAAGTTCTCGCTGCCCACCATGTCGAAGTTGAGGTACGAGGCGATCCGCGAGGCCTCTGCATCGCTGAGGCTCTCGACGTAGCGGGTGGAGCCCACGAGTCCGACCTCCTCCGCACCCCAGAACCCGAAGCGGACGGTGCTGTCGACCTCGGCGGGCTGATCCGCGAGCTTCTCCGCGACCGCCAGGAGCGCCGCGGTGCCGGAGCCGTTGTCGTTGACGCCGGGGCCCTCCTCCACGCCGTCGAGGTGCGCACCGAGCATCTCGACGCGCTCGGGATCGCCGGCCTTCGTCTCCGCGAGCACGTTCCACGTCTCGACCGTCTCGAACTCCGCATCCACGGAGAGATCGCCGGTGAGCGGCTCCGCCTCCGGATCCTCAGCGGCGTCGAGGACCTTCTGCCGCAGCGCCTCGCCGTCCGTCTTCGACAGCGAGACCGCAGGCGCGTTGCCCTCCGCCCGGTCGCCCAGCGTCGCGTTGAGCGGCTCATCGTCCGTGTTGACGATGACGACGCCGGCCGCTCCGGCCTGCGAGGCGTTCGTGACCTTGAGGCCGAACTCGCAGGTGCCGCGCTGCACGAGCACGATCGCATCGGCGACATCGGTGAAGTCACCGGCCTCACAGCCCAGCTCGCCGCCGGCACCGTCCCCATAGGACTCGTCCGCGGGCAGGGCGAGCGCGGCTCCGGTCACCTCCCCGGCCTCGGAGTTGCTGAGGCTCCCCGCCTCGTACTCGGCGCCGTCGGCGGAGAAGGCGGTGGAGTGCAGGAGGTAGCGCTCCACATCGAAGGTCTGGCGGGTGACGTCATAGGCTCCCGTCGCCTCCAGCACGCCCTCCACGTACTCCGAGGCCGCCGCGTACCCCGGCGTGCCCAGCGCCCGGTAACCGTCCCCGGCGTGTGCGAGGGAGAGGTCGGAGATCTCCCGCAGGTGCTTCATCGCGTCCGCGCCGGTGACCCCCATGTCCGTGTGCTCGGTGGGGCCTTCCTGCCCGGGGGCCGCGAACGCCGGGGTGACGGCGGTCGCGGTGAGCCCGAGGGCCGCGGCGGCGGCGACTGTCACGGAGCCGCGCAGCATCGCGCGGCTCCGTTCCGTTCGTCTCTGCATTGTGTGCCTTTCGATGCGAGCCCGCGTTCCGTGCGCATCGGCGCACACGGCCGCGGACCGTTCTGCGAGTGGTTTCAGTGCTTTGCTCCCGTGACGCCCAGGCCACTGCCACCGGCGTCACATGAACTACACAGTAATCAATCACAAGGCCACTTCAGATAACGAAACGATAAAGTTCGTTATCGTGCGGTTACCCCAGCGATTGGCGCGCTCCTCAGCGGCGCCGAGGAGCCGGAGGCGCACCGTCTCCTCACACAATCCCAAGCTCCGGGGTATTGCCTCGAAGTTAACGTGCATATACATTTGTCTCACCCTCAGGGAGTGAGCTTGACTCCCCTCGGGCGTCGAATGATCAAGCATGGCACGAGGAACAGTCGACGAAGAAGTCGAACGATCATCCACGCGGGAGACATCAACATCCCGCGGGTGGCACTGAGAGGACAGACCCGTGGCAACCCATCGCACAGGCGCCGTCATGGCCGCACTCCTGCTCGCCGCCGTCTCCGGCTGCGCCGGAGGCGTCCAGAGCGAACAGGACACCGTCACACTGAGCTTCGCGGACCTCACCTCGCAGGACAACACACTGGGCCAGGCCGCCCAGGCGATGTTCGAGGCGATCGACGAGGAGTACGAGGGCACCATCGAGGTCGAGTACTTCTGGTCCGGCTCGATGGCAGGCGGCACCGAGATCCTCAACTCGCTCAGCTCCGGCATGGTGGACTCCGCCAGCATCCCCACCGCCTACTACCCCAAGGACCTCCCCGTCGCAAGCTGGGCCGAGGGCCTCACCGGACTCGCACCCACCGCCAACATCCTGCCGCCCTTCGTCGCCAACCCCGCCATGCACGCCGCCTTCGACAGCGAGGCCGTCACGACGGAGTACGCGGAGCACAGTGCGATACCCGTGACGGTGGCGACCACGGACTCCTACTCCCTCGTCTGCAAGGAGCCCATCCGCAGCCTCGAGGAGGCCCGCGGCAAGCTCGTCCGCGTCGCCTCCACCCTGCACAGCGCGGAGATCGAGGAACTGGGCATGTCACCCGTCTCCCTGGCGCACGGCGAGACCTACGAGGCCCTCCAGCGCGGCACGATCGACTGCACGATCACCTCGATCTCCGGTGCGGAGGACCTCGGCCTCTACGAGATCGCGAAGTACCTCGTGCCCATCGGGTTCTCGCCGACGGTGCTGCCGGTGCTGTTCAACAAGGACAAGTTCGAGAGCCTGCCGGAGGACCTGCAGGAGATCATCCGGACCACGGGACGCCAAGCGTACTTCGACACCTACGCCCACGCCTCGTTCGACGAGGTCCACGAACTCCTCCAGGAGGGTTCGCTCGCACCGGACGCGGACACCGAGGTCATCATCCCCGCCGATATGCGCGATGCCCTCCTCGAGTTCCGGACGGAGCGCGCCGAGGGGCTGGCCGGGGTCGCGCCCGAGGCCGCCACCGATGCCGAGGCCGTCGTCGCCGACTTCGCCGGAACCGTCGATGCCGCCGTGCCCCTCTTCGAGGAGGCCTCCGGCATCAGCGCCGAACCCCCGGAGGACGCGGAGGCGTTCCGCGCCCGCTACGAGACGGTCGCGGAGCGCTCCGCCGAGCTCGACGGCTACCTCGCCGAGGTCGCGCCCTGAGCCGCTCTCCTGCTCCGCCGAGTGAGCGGTTGTTGTCGGTTCGAGCGTCGCAGACCGACAGCAACCGCTCACTCGATTGGAGCGGGGCTCAGAGGTTGTCCGCACGCCATTCCTCCCAGGCGCGGGTGAGCTCCTCCCCGTCCACGCCCGAGGAGACCTCCTCCCAGCCGGCGAGCAGCGCCTCCTCCCGCTCGAGCAGCTCCTCCTGACGCTCCTGCGCCTCCTCGCTCCACAGGCCCTCGTCCTCGAGGTAGCCGATGGTGCCCGGGTGGAACGGCACGACCGTCGGCACGAGCGGCACCCGATCCGCCGCCCACATGGGGCCCATAGCCGTGGAGCCCTCGTAGTCGGGATAGGCCTCCACGATCCGCCTCGTCATCTCGTACGCCTCCTCATCCGCGGCATCCGCGCGGGTGATGACGGGCAGCGGGTAGTGCATCGCCCAGCCGGTCTGCCCCTCCGCCTGGCCCGGCGCGCCGGAGAACTCGTCGAACTCGACGGCCGGCGCCCATTCCGCGAAGGCCGCCTCGAGCTCGGGGTCCGCGGGGTCCAGATTGACCCATTCGTACTCCCCCGCGCTCTGGAGTTCGGCCACACCCGAGGCGTCCGTCGACATGATCATGACGTCGATCTGGCCGCTCCTCAGCGCGTCCGGCTGATCCCCATAGGACACGTCCACCGCCTCCGTGTCCGCGCGACTCAGACCGGCGGACTGCAGCAGCGCCTGCACCTTCGTATCCGCGGAGGGGTTCGCTGTCACCTGCGGCACCCGCTTGCCGGCGAGGTCCGCCGCCGTGCTGATCCCCGCATCGGCACGCGCGAGGAAGCCCACGCGCGAGACCGGCGTCCACACGATGCGCAGCTGCTGCGGGCCCCATTCCGGCACCGCGTACTCGTACATGGCCTCGAACGCGAACCAGTACTCGTCACCCGTACGCGCGAAGTCCGCCGCCCCCTCGATGAGGGGCTGCAGCCGGCCCACACCCGTATCCGAGGGGAGGATCCTGAACCGCGTGCCATCCGCGCGCATGACCGCCTCCGCGACCGCGGCCATCTCGGCATAGGACGAGGTCGAGGTCCCGTAGCTCGTGATCACCACCTCGCCCGCATCGCCGTCGGCCCCCTCGCCGCTCCCGCAGGATGCGAGCAGCAGCCCCGCCGTCACAGCGGCGGCGACGCCCCGAAGCCTCCGAAATCCCCTGCTCATGACTCTCCCTCCGCACATTCCGGGCAGCTCCGGCGACGCAGATCGCGTCGATGCGACCGGGACCCCCTCGCCCTCGGAGCGCGCTCACCGTCGAGCGCCGCATCCGGCGTGCCCCCACCCTATAGAACTCAGTTCTTAAATGTCAATGGTCGTTAACTTTCACGTCAGCCCCGAGCTGCCGGGTGAGCGACTTCTGTCGGCCTTGGCGTCGCAGACCGACATAAACCGCTCACTCGGCGGGCTGGGAGACCGGCGCACTGGAGGGCTTGCGGACTGGAAGGTTTGCGGACTGGCAGTCAGAGAGCGAACACCCCCGCCACGACGCCGAGGCAGCACAGGGGCCCTGTGCGGAGCGCTCAGCGCGAGCGCGCCACACAGGGCCATGATAAGTCGACAGTCGCTAACCGAACAGGGCTCATGCGCCCCATTCCGCGCGCACGGCGTCCAGCGGCTCCGCCTCGTGCGGAACCGGGCGGGGCTCCTGGACTCCGTGCGCGGAGAGACGCGGCGCAGGGCGCGGCTGCACCACGCCGTCGACCTCCACGAGGACGCCGCGGGCCGCCATCTGCGGGTCCGCAACGGCCTCCGCCATCGAGCGCACCGGTGCGGTGCAGGCGTCCGTGCCGTCGAAGACCTCGATCCAGTGCGCCTGCGGCATGCGCGCGAACTCCGCGGCCAGCACGGCACGCTGCACCGGCCAGCGCTCCGGGTCCAGCCGCTCCTCCTCCGGCCAGCCGGGCAGGCCCAGCGCCTCTGTGACGAGGTCGAAGAACGGCCGCTCCACGGCGGAGACGGCCATGTGGCGGCCGTCGGCGCACTCGTAGACGGCGTAGAACGGGGCGGAGCCGTCGAGCCGGTTGCGGCCGCGCACATCGGAGAAGCCGCCGCTGCCCCGTCTGGCCCACATCATCGCCGAGAGCGCGGCGGTCCCGTCCACGATGGCGGCGTCGACCACCTGCCCGCGCCCGGTCCGCTCGCGTTCGAGGAGCGCTGCGAGGACGCCCATGACCAGGAACATCGACCCTCCGCCGAAATCGCCCACGAGGTTGAGCGGGGGCACGGGAGCCTCGTCCGGGCTCTGCCCGATGAGCGAGAGCGCACCCGTCCGGGCGATGTACGCGAGGTCGTGGCCGGCGGTGCGCGCTTCCGGCCCGTCCTGCCCCCAGCCTGTCATGCGGCCGTAGACGAGGCCCGGACAGCGGCCCATGACCTCCTCCGGCCCCAGGCCCAGGCGTTCCATCACTCCGGGCCGGAAGCCCTCGATGAGGACATCGGCGGCATCCAGCAGCTGGAGCACGGCCTCGCGGTCGCCCGCGTCCTTGAGGTCCGCGCGGACCAGACGGCGGCCGCGGAGCACGGCATCCGGCGGCGGCCCGCCCGCAGGACGCTCGACGCGCACGACCTCGGCCCCGTGGTCGGCAAGCAGCATCGCCGCGTGCGGCCCCGGCCCGATCCCCGCGAACTCGACGACCCGAATGCCCGCGAGGGGGCCCGTGCCCGTATCCGTACCGCTCATTCTCCGGCTCCCCTCTCCGCCGAGGCCGTCGCTCGCGCCCCGGCTGCCGCGGCCTCGCCCTCGGAGGCTCCTGCACCGGCTCCCGCCGCCTCGGCCGCGGTCTCCCGCAGCGCCCGCTTGAGGATCTTGCCCACGGGCGAGAGCGGCATCGTCTCGACCAGCTGCACGGACCGCGGCAGCTTGTAGCGGGCCAGCCGCTCCGCGCCGAAGCCGCGCAGCTCCTCCAGTGAGGGACGCGCCTCACCGCGGGGCACGATGACTGCGTGCACCCGCTCGCCGAACCGCTCGTCCGGCACCCCGATCACCGCGATCTGTGCGATGGCCGGATGCTCCGCGAGCGCCTTCTCCACCTCCGCGCTGTAGACGTTCTCACCGCCGGTGATGATCATGTCCTTGAGCCTGTCCGCGAGGAACAGGTAGCCGTTCTCATCCATCCGCCCCGCATCGCCCGTGTGCATCCAGCCGCCCCGGAGAGCGCGGGCCGTCTCCTCCGGGCGCTTCCAGTAGCCGAGCATGACGTTGTCACCGCGCACCGTGATCTCGCCCACCTCGCCGGCGGGAAGCTCACGGCCGAGCGGGTCGACGATGCGCACCTCCGCGTGCGGCGCCGCCCGGCCCACCGAGGCCAGCAGGCCGGGGTCCTCGTGGTCATCGGGTCTCAGCGAGGTCGCCACCGGCCCCAGCTCCGTCATCCCGTAGCGCTGCGAGAGGCTGATCTGCGGCAGCCGCTCCCGCAGTCGGCGCAGCAGCTCGGGGGAGATGGACTCCGCCCCATAGCTCACGGTCCGCAGGGTGCGCAGCCGCTCCTCCTCCCCGTCGGCCAGGTGGTCGAGCATCCACGCGATCATCGTCGGCACCATCGTGAGCGTCGTGATCGCATGCCGGTCGACGAGCTCCGCGACAGCGGCCGGGTCGAAGCCCGGCACCACGACGATCGTCGAGCCGATCATCATGTGGCCGAGGAGGTTCCCGAGAGCTGCCAGGTGGAAGAGCGGGGAGATCACGAGGCAGCGTTCGGCGCGGTTCGGCAGACCGGTGGAGGCGAAGGTGCCCAGCGCCGAGGTCATGACGCTGCGCGCGCTGAGCATCACCCCCTTCGGCTCGCCCGTCGTGCCTCCCGTGTAGAGCAGAAGGGCGAGCGCGTCCGCCGGGAGCCGGGCATCGGCCATCGGCGCAGCCCCGGCGATCCACTTCCGCACGTCCGCGAACCCTGCGGGAGCGGGCTCCCGGTCCGCGTGCACAAGCACGGTGAGGCACGCGCAGCGCTCCCGCAGCGCCGCCGCGACCTCGGCGAAGCCGTCCCCCACGAGGAGGACCCCGACCTCGGCCTCCTCGATCTGCCCGGCCATCTCCGTCACCGACCAGCGGTAGTTCACCGGAGTCGCGACCGCACCGGCCCAGGCGCACGCGAAGACGTGCTCGACCACACGGTGGGAGTTCTCCGCGAGGATCCCCACCCGGTCGCCCGGCTCCACGCCGTGGGCGCGCAGGGCGGCGGCGAGCCGGGCGACCTCGTCGACGAACTCCCGCCAGCTCAGCTCCGTCTCCCCGTCGACCAGCGCGACGGCGTCCGGGCGCTGCTGCAGGTTGCGGTGCAGCGACTGCGTCAGCTCCATCCCGCCTCCCCTCAGCCCCGCCCGGTCCGGTCCAGCGTCCGGGCGATGAGCTCCTTCTGGACCTCGTTGGCGCCGCCGTAGATCTTCTGCGCCCTGGCATCGGCGAAGAGGCGGGCGATCGTGTACTCGGTCATGTAGCCGTAGCCGCCGTAGAGCTGCAGGAGCTTGTCGATCACGTCGTTCTGCTGGTCCGTGAGCCACCACTTGCACATCGCCGCCTCGGCCGCACTCAGCTCCCCGACCATGTGCCGGGCGATGCAGTCATCGAGGAACACCCGCGCCACACGGGCCTGCGTGGCGGCCTCCGCGAGCACGAAGCGGGTGTTCTGCATCTTCACGAGCGGGGCGCCGAAGGCCTCTCGCTCATTCACGTAGTCCACGGTCTCGCGCACCGCGAGCTCCATCGCGGCGATAGCGGTGATGCCGATGATGAGCCGCTCCTGGCGCAGCTCGCCCATCATGATCCCGAAGCCGCCGCCCTCCGCGCCCAGCAGGTTCTCCGCAGGCACACGCACCTCGTCGAAGAACAGCTCCGAGGTGTCCGCGCCGTGCTGGCCGATCTTGTTCAGCGTGCGCCCGCGGCGGAACCCGCTCACCGCCTCCGTCTCGATGACGATGAGCGAGACCCCGTGTGCCCCCGCGACGGGGTCCGTCTTCACCGCGAGCACGATGAGGTCGGCCGTCTGCCCGTTGGTGATGAAGGTCTTCGACCCGCTGATGACGTACTCGTCGCCCTCCCTCACCGCGGTGGTGCGGATGGCCTTGAGGTCCGATCCCGCGGACGGTTCGGTCATGCCGATGGCCGCGACCCGCTGCCCCGAGGCCAGCTGCGGCAGCCAGCGCCGCTTCTGCTCCTCCGTGCCGTGGGCCAGCAGGTAGTGGGCGACGATGCCGCTGTGGACGTTGTTGCCCCAGGACCTGTCGCCGGTCCGGCCGATCGCCTCCGCGACCGCGGCGAAGTGCAGGAACGAGCCGCCGCCCCCGCCGTACTCCTCCGGGATCGAGGTGAGCAGCAGCCCCAGCTCGCCGGCCCTCTCCCAGAACTCCCTGTCGACACAGCGCTGCTCGTTCCAGCGCTCGAGATTCGGCACCGCCTCCTTCTCGAAGAAGTCGCAGGCGAGTTCGAAGAGATCGGCGACCTCACCGGTCATCCAGCCGGGCTTGGTGCGGTCGAGCGTCGTCATGCCGCACCTCCCCGGGCTGCCGAGGCGCCCGAGGCCGCAGCCGCCGAGGCGCCGGCCGCGGCCTCGGGAACAGGCTCGGCCGTGACGAACGCGTCGCCGCGGAGGGTCACGGTGCCGTCGGCCAGGGTCACGGCGATGTCGAGCACCGCCAGGCGCTCCCCGTCGCGCTCGACGACCTCGCGCACGGAGCCCGTGCAGACGGGCTCCGCGTGCACGGGGGTGATCGCGGTGAAGCGCACCCCCCACTCGCGGATGCGGGGCTGCGCGACGTTCGCGGTGAGGAACCTGCCCAGGTACGCCATCGAGAGCATGCCGTGGGCGAACACGTCGTCGAGGCCGGCGGAGTGCGCCACGTCGAGGTCGATGTGGATGGGGTTGTGGTCGCCCGAGGCGCCGGCGAACAGCGCGAGCGTCGTGCGGCTGATGGGGGCCAGCGCGAGCGGGGTCAGCGCATCCCCCGGGGCGAGGGGGCCCTGGGGGCGCGGGACGGATGCGGTAGCGGTTGCGGTCATGAGCGGATCTCCAGCTGTCGGATCGCGAGCACATTGCTCAGTTCTGCGATGAGCACTCCTTCGCGCCTCACCGTGGTGCGCCTGACGATGAAGGTCAGCGCGCCGCCGCGCTTCTCATAGCAGTCGGTGTACTCGGCGGCGAGTTCGAGCTCCTCACCGGCGAAGGCGAGCGCGTGGTAGCGGAACCGCTCCTCGCCGTGGAGGAACTGCCTGCGGTCGAAGCCGAGCTCGTCGATGAGCACGTGCGAATCGGGGCGCCTCAGCTCGAGGCTGAAGAAGAAGGTGGGCGGCACGAGGAGGTCCGGGTGACCGACGGCGCGGGCGGCCTCCACATCCGAGTAGACCGGATCCGTCTCCCCGATCACCTGTGCGAAGAACTGCAGCTGGCTCCTCTCCGGAGTGGTCCGGAACGGCGGCAGGGTCCTGCCGATGATGCTCTGCGGCGGCGGAGGCGCCTGCGGTGGCGCCTCGGTGCGTGCGTGCGACATGCCAGCCCCCTCAGATCGTCGTCGAGTAGGAGGGAGCAGAGGTGGGCAGACCCGCGAGCGCGGAGTCGAGCTCGTCCTCCGTCCAGGCCGCGCCCTCCTTGTCGAAGGCCTCGACCTCGGTCCAGCCCTGCATGCGACCGATGTGCCCCCCGCGGTTGGCGAACACCTGTCCGGAGACCGGGCAGTCGGCCTGCGCGAGCCAGGCGACGAGCGGCGTGATGTTCTCCGGCGCCCAGGGATCGAAGCCGTCCTCGGTGATCTGGGCGTCCAGGCGCTCGCCCATGCCCGGGGTCTGCAGGGTCAGGCGTGTCCGGGCGGCCGGGGCGATGCAGTTGGCCCGCACGCCGTAGCGCTCCAGCTCGCGGGCGGCCACGAGGGTGAGGGCGGCGATGCCGGCCTTCGCCGCGGCGTAGTTCGCCTGGCCGGGGTTGCCGAACAGCCCCGAGCCCGAGGAGGTGGTGATGACGGAGCCGTTGACCTCGCGGCCGGCCTTGGACTCGGAGCGCCAGTAGGCGGCGGCGTGGTGCAGAGGAGCGGCGTGGCCCTTGAGGTGGACCGCGATCACGGAGTCCCACTCCGCCTCGGACAGGTTCGCCAGGGTCCGGTCCCGCAGGATCCCCGCATTGGCGACGAGCACGTCGAGGCGCCCGAACTCGCTCACGGCCAGCTCCACCATCTCCGCGCCGCTCGCCCAGTCGGTGACGCTGCCGATGTGGGCGACGGCCGTGCCGCCGGCCGCCCGGATCTCCTCGACCACCTCGTGCACCGGCGAGTCGTCTGCGCCGGCGCCGTCCGGACCGCCCCCGTTGTCGTTGACCACGACCGAGGCGCCCAGCTGGGCGAAGCGGAGCGCGTGGGAGCGCCCCAGCCCCCGCCCGGCTCCCGTGATGATCGCGGTCCGACCCTGCAGATTGCCCATGAGACTCCCCTTCGAATTCATATGGCCGTTATCACCGGACTCTCGCGATCCGATCACGAGACCAGCCTCGAACACCGCTTCATCGCGGTGAACGCAGCACTCCGGGTATGCGGAACAGCGTATTCATGGAGAGGAGCATAGTCAACAGTCGTTAACATCAGAGGAGCATCCGCGCGACCCTTAGGCTGGGAGGAGCCAGCGCGGTGCGGGAATCGAGGAGAGCGGTCGGGACATGAGCAGGCAGAATGGCGGGAACGGCGCGGACCGTGCCGCGCAGATCAGGGCAGCGGCAGCCCTCCTGTTCCGGCAGCGGGGCTACCAGGAGATCGGCATCGACGAGATCGGCGCGGCGGTCGGCATCTCCGGACCCGCCATCTACCGGCACTTCAGGGGCAAGGACGCCCTGCTCGCCGCGATCGTCGAGACGCATCTGCACACACTGCGCAAGACCTGGCTCGGACTCGGCGGCACGGAACGCCCCACCGCCATCCTCGAGGCGGTGATCGAGACCGCCCTCGACGATCCGGACGGCTATTTCGTCTTCGCCTACCAGCGGCAGCACCTCGGCGCCGAGGCACAGGAGCGCGTGCACCTCATCCGCGCGGACATCCGCGCACCGTGGAAGGACCTGCTGGCGGAGTACGGCGTCACGCTCACCTCCCCCGAGGGCCGGCTCAAGCTCACGGCACTACAGGGGATGTTCATCCACGTCGGGCTCACGAGGAACGCGAGCCGGACGCGCAGGGCGGCCATCGCCGGGGACATGGCCGCGCGCATCCTCGCAGCCCCCCTGCCGGCGGCACCCGGGAAGGAGGACCCCGCAGCGGGAGCGCCCGAGGCGAGCACCGCCCAAGCACAGGCCCCCGGACAGGGAGCGGGCCCCACACAGGCTGAGCCCGCCCCGCTGCGCCACGTCAACCGGGGAGAGGCCGTGCTCACGGCGGCCAGCGCGCTCTTCCGCAGGTCCGGCTTCAATGCCGTGACGCTCAAGGACATCGGCGCGGAAGTGGGGGTCACACCGTCCGCGATCCACCGCCACTTCCCCAGCAAGGAGAGCGTCCTCGCGCAGATCGTCGCTCGCGGACACGATCTCCTGCTCACCGCCGTCGATTTCGCACTGCGCAGCGCCGGCACCCCGGGTGAGGCCGTGCGGATCATGATCGAGCGCTTCTGCCGGCTGCACGTCGAGTTCAGCGACCTCTTCGGCATCAACTTCACGATGGCCGCGGGCGCGGACCCGGAGGCCCGCACCGAGAGCAAGCGCAGGCGCCGCGTCACCGTCGAGGAGGTCGCGTCGAAGCTCCACGACGCCTTCCCGGACATGCCTCTGAAGGAGGCCCGGGTGCGCATCGGCGCCGTGTTCTCGATCCTGGCGCGGACGGTGCAGAGCGATGAGGTTCTGCGCCACCCCTCACTCGCTCATGAGTTAACAGCCATATGCATATCCGCGACCCTAGGGTCATCGCCCGAGAGCCCCACAAGCGCTTCCTGACTGGAATCTGCGCAGATCAGAGCACCTCAACCCTTGCCTTCGAGTTAACGTCCATATATATTCTCTGCCATGACGACGGACTCGAGGGGGAGGCTGGGGTGACGACAGGGATCATCAGCTACGGGGCCTATGTCCCACGTGCACGGCTCAGATCGGACACGGTGCGCGAGGCGCTGGGCACCGGGCGCGCAGGACGCACCCGAGCGGTCGCGGGATACGACGAGGACACCACGACGATGGCCGCCGAAGCCGCCCGCCGTGCGCTCCGCGGTGCGGCGGCCGAATCCATCGGCGCGGTGGCGTTCTCCTCCGCACATCCGGTGTACGCGGCGAAGACGAACGCGACTGCGGTCCACGCCGCGCTCTCGCTGCCCGCCCGGACGCGTGCGGTGGACCGCTGCGGGCCCGAGCGCAGCGCGCTCGGCGCGCTGCTCGACGGGTTCGCCGGATCCGGAACCCAGCTGGTGGCGCTGGCGGACACCGTCATCGGCCCCTCCGGCGGCGCGGACGAGATCGGCGGGGGCGACGGCGCCGCCGCCTTCGTCCTCGGCAGCGCCGCGCCCGTCGCGGAGCTGCTGGGCACCGGGTCGGCCACCGCCGAGTTCCTCTACCGCTGGGGCTCCCCCGGCGAGGACTTCGCCCGCACCTGGGAGGAGCGGTTCGGCCAGGAGAGCTATGCCCGCCTCGGCGCGGCCTCGGTCGGCCAGGCGCTCGACGAGGCCGGCCTCACCCCCGCCGAGGTCACCGCCTGGGCGGCCACGGGGCTCTCCGAGCGTGCGGTGAAGCAGCTCGGGAAGTCGACGGGCCTGGGGAGCGTGCGTGCGGACGATCTCACGACCGCGATCGGCCGCGCCGGCAGTGCGCACGCGGGCATCCTGCTCGCGGACATGCTCGACCGGGCCCGGCCCGGCGATGTCCTCGCCCTCACCCTCCTGGCCGACGGTGCGGACACCCTCGTCCTGCGCGTGACGGAGGCGATCACCGCGCTCCGTCGCGGGGAGACGGTCGCGGAGCAGATAGCCGCGGGCGACGACCAGCTCGCCTATGCCACCTTCCTCACCTGGAAGGGCCTGCTGAGCAGGCCCGCGCCGCGCAGGCCGGAACCGCTGCGCATCTCCGCACCGGCCTCCCTGCGCGAGGCGCGCTGGAAGTACGGGTTCACGGGCGCACGCTGCGATGAGTGCGCCACCCGCCACATGCCACCGCAGCGCGTGTGCCTGCGCTGCGGGGCGACGGACCGGATGAAGGACGAGCCGCTCGCGGACGTGACCGGCACCATCGCCACGTACACCGTCGACCACCTGGCCTATTCGCCCGCGCCGCCCGTGATCGGCGTCGTCATCGACTTCGACGGCGGCGGCAGGTTCGCCTGCGAGCTCACGGACGCCGATCCCGAGGCCGTGGCCATCGGCGACCGCGTGCAGATGACGTTCCGCCGGATCGGCGAGGCGGACGGGATCGTCAACTACTTCTGGAAGGCCCGCCCACTCAGCGAGGAGGCGTCATGACGTCACACGGGATCAAGGATCGCGTTGCGATCATCGGCATGGGATGCACGCAGTTCGGCGAGCACTGGGAGACCTCGACCTCGGACATGGCCATCGACGCCTGCGAGGCGGCCTTCGCCTCGGCCGGCGTCGCGAAGGACGATGTCGATGCCTTCTGGCTCGGCACGCTGACCTCGGGATTCTCCGGGATGACCCTGTCGTCCGCGCTCAAGACCGACTACAAGCCCGTCACCCGGGTGGAGAACTTCTGCGCCTCCGGCTCGGAGGCGTTCCGGAACGCCTGCTATGCCGTGGCCTCGGGCGCCTACGACATGGTGATGGCGGTGGGCGTCGAGAAGCTCAAGGACTCCGGCTACTCCGGACTGCACCGCGCCGATCCGCCGAACGCGGGCACCGGCGGCAGTCTCACGGCACCCGCGCGCTTCTCCGTCATCGCGCCCTCCTACTCCCGGAAGTACGGGGTGGACCGTGAGGACTTCAAGTCCGCCATGACCCGGGTCGCATGGAAGAACCACGCGAACGGGGCGCGGAACGAACGCGCACAGTTCCGGTCCGAGGTGCCCGAGGAGACGATCCGCAGCTCCCCGCGCGTCGCCGGGGACCTGGGCGTCTTCGACTGCTCGGGGGTGAGCGACGGCGCCGCGGCGGCGATCATCGTGCGCGCCGAGGACGCCCACAAGTACACGGACAGTCCGCTGTACGTGAAGGCGCTGGCCTTCGCCGCAGGGCCGGGCACGGGCCCCATCGACCCCGAATTCGACTACACCTCGTTCGAGGAGGTCGTGCGCTCGGCCTCCGATGCCTACGCGCAGGCCGGGGTCACCGATCCCGTCGAGGACCTGTCCATGTGCGAGGTGCACGACTGCTTCACCCCCACGGAGCTCGTGCTCATGGAGGACCTCGGCTTCTCCGCCCGCGGCGAGGCCTGGTCGGACACGCTCGAGGACCGCTATGCGCGCGACGGCGTCCTGCCGGTCAACCCGGACGGGGGCCTCAAGAGCTTCGGCCACCCCATCGGCGCCTCCGGTCTGCGCATGCTCTTCGAGTGCTGGCTGCAGCTGCGCGGAGAGGCACCCGAGGAGCGGCAGGTCTCGCTGCGGGGCAGGAAGTACGGGCTCACGCAGAACCTGGGCGGCGGCCCCGGCGAGTGCGTGTCCTTCGTCGCGATCGTCGGCGCGGAGGAGGGCTGAGCCGTGCCTGCGGGAGGCGAGCCCGCCTCGGGCCCCATGCTCCGCAGCGGCGAGCGCGAGCAGAGCCTGAGCGAGACGTATGACCGGGCCCGCCGGCTGGCCGGCGGACTGCGGGAACTCGGCCTGCGGGCTGAGGACCGCTGTGCGATCGTGATGCGCAACGAGACCGCCGTCCTCGAGGCGAACCTCGCCGCCGCGGCACTCGATGCGCACCCCATCCCCGTCAACTGGCACTGGACGGGTGAGGACCTGCGACACCTGCTCCAAGACTCCCAGGCGAGCCTGGTCATCGCCCACAGCGACCTGCTGCCCGCGGTGGAACGGCATGCGCCGGAGGGAACGGTGATCGTCGAGGCGGAGGTGCCGCCGGAGGTCACAGCAGCATACGGGGTGGGCGAGGTGCCGCTGACGGGGCGGCATCCCGTCCTCGAGGAGCTCATCGCCGCCCACGAGCCCGCCGGTCATGAGCGGCCGGCTCCTCCGCTGGGCGTCATATACACCTCGGGCACGACGGGCCTGCCCAAGGGCATCCTCCGCGAGCGGCCCGATCCCGCACTCATGGGACGCATGCTCCGCCGCCAGGCCCAGCGCTGCGGGCTGAGGCCGGGCGTGCCCACCGTGCTGCCGGCCCCGCTCTACCACACGGCCCCGCACACCCATGCGATGTTCGCCCTGGCCGCCGGCCTCGACATCACGGTGATGCCCCGCTTCGATGCGGAGGAGTTCCTCCGCATCGTGGACGCGCGCCGCGTGGCCACGGTGCAGATGGTGCCCACGATGTTCCATCGCCTGCTGGCGCTGCCCCGCGAGGTCCGCGAGGCCTATGACGTCTCCTCCCTGGAGCTCGTGGTGCACGCCGCCGCTCCGTGCACGCCGGCGCTCAAGGAAGCGATGATCGACTGGTTCGGACCCGTGGTGTGCGAGTACTACGGCGGCTCGGAGAGCGGTGCCTGGACCTATGTGACGAGCGCCGAGTCCCTCGAGCGGCCGGGCACAGTGGGCCGGGCGAACCCCGACTGCGAGCTGCGCATCCTCCGCGCCGACGGCACCTGGGCGGGACCTGGTGAGACGGGCGTCATCTACGGCAGGAACACGGGCAGCCAGCCGGACTTCACGTACATCGGGGACGAGGGCAAGAGGCGGAGCATCGAGGTCGACGGCTTCCTCACGGTGGGCGACATCGGCTGGCTCGACGAGGACGGCTACCTCTATCTCAGCGACCGGGCGAGCGACATGGTGATCTCCGGCGGGGTGAACATCTACCCCGCGGAGATCGAGGCGGCCATCCACAGCCTCGACGGGGTGGAGGACGTCGCGGTCTTCGGCGTGCCGGACGAGGAGTTCGGCGAGTCGCTGGTCGCCTGCGTGCAGCCGGCCGCCGGGGCCGCACTGACGCCTGCGGCGATCACGGAGGCCCTGCGCGGCAGCCTGGCCGGATACAAGGTGCCGCGGACCATCCGGTTCGAGGAGCAGCTGCCCCGCGAGGACTCGGGAAAGCTGTTCAAGCGCCGGCTCCGCCAGGGGTACCTCGACGGCACAGCGGAAGGAACCCGGAGATGACCGACAGCACTGCGCCCAGGATCGCGGCCTCTGGCCTGCCTCCCCTCACGCCCGAGGCCGCTGACACCGTGCTGATCGAGCGCGCAGGGCCCGTGACCACGCTCCTGCTCAACCGGCCCGAGCGCCTCAATGCCGCGAACACGGAGCTGTTCGCACGCCTCACCGAGGCCCTGCACGAGGTGGACAGGGACCCGGACTGCGCGGTGGTGGTCCTCACCGGAGCGGGACGCGCCTTCAGCACGGGCAAGGACATGAAGGCGCCGCAGGAGTTCGCCGCGATGGAGGACAGGGCGCAGCGGAGCCGGCGCGTGTTCCAGACCGTCCGTCTTCTGCGCGATCTCCCGCAGCCGGTGATCGCGGCGGTGCGCGGTCATGCGGTGGGTGCGGGCTTCGCCCTGGCGGCGGCCTGCGATCTGCGCGTCATCGCCCCGGATGCGAGCTTCAACCCCGTCTTCACGGACATCGGCATGACACCGGGCGATCTGGGGCTCTCCTTCCACCTGCCGCGCCTCATCGGGGCCGGACGGGCGGCTCATGTCCTCTACACCGCGACCCCGGTCCTCGCGCAGCAGGCGCTGGACTGGGGGCTGGCCTCGGAGATCACCGCGGACCCGCGAGCGCGGGCGCAGGAGCTGGCCGCGGATCTCGCGAGGCGCTCGGCGGAGTCCCTGCGACAGACGAAGGAGCTGCTGGGGGCCTCGGCGAGCGCATCCAGCCTGCACGACCACCTGCTGCTCGAGTACCGCTCCCAGGTGATCTGCGGCGAGACGGCGGCCCACGAGCGGGCGGTGCAGGAGTTCCGCAGCAGGCGGTGACGTCCCCCACACCAACGATCAAGTGATTGCGCAACTATTGAAACGGAGTCCCCTGAGACCTAGACTCGACGGTCGGCACAGACCAGTCGACGTGCGGCCCGCGGCCGCAGTCCCGGCACCGGGCCGGGCGCTCAGGAGGACAGCACGATGCAGGAAGACCCGAGGGAGCCGGAGGCGCAGAGCACGGCGGGCAGCGACATCCCGGGCGATGCGGGAGAGCACCCGCTCCTCACCCGCCCCGTCTTCTCGTCCTCGGACACCCTGTCCGGCCCCGACCGCGCCCTCGTCCGCCGCTGGCAGAAGCACCTCGCCAACGAGCGCCTCGAGGAGCGCGTCTACCGCAGCCTCGCCGCACGCAGGGAGGGCGAGGAGGCGGAGATCCTCACGGCGCTGGCCGATGCCGAATCACGGCACCAGCAGCACTGGACGACGCTGCTCGGCGACTACGCCGAACCCGCGCGCCGCCCCTCCCTCGGCACGCTCGTCCTCGCCCTGCTGGGGCGGGTGTTCGGCTCGGTCTTCGTCCTCGCGCTCGCGCAGCAGTCCGAGTCCCGCTCCCCGTACACGAGCGACCGCTGGGCCACCCGGCAGATGGCGGCCGACGAGACCATCCACGCCGAGGTCGTCCGGGCCCTGGCCCAGCAGTCCCGCGCCCGGCTCTCCGGCAGCTTCCGGGCAGCGGTGTTCGGGGCGAACGACGGCCTCGTCTCGAATCTCGCCCTCGTCCTCGGCGTCGCCGCCGCGGGCATGACGACCGGTCAGGTCCTGCTCACGGGCGTCTCCGGGCTCCTCGCGGGCGCGCTGTCGATGGGCGCGGGCGAGTACGTCTCGGTGCGCTCGCAGCGCGAGCTGCTCGAGGCCTCGGCACCGGACCCCGAATCGGCCCGGGCGCTGCCGCACCTGGACATCGATGCGAATGAGCTCGCCCTCGTCTTCCGCGCGCGCGGCATGAGCGAGGACGAGGCGAACGCGCACGCCGAGGCCCGCATCCGGCGCGCCCAGGCCCGCGTGCACAAGCGTCCCTCCCCCTCCCACCGCGGCGAGGCCGAGGTCGGCATGGGGGAGGCCGATGCGCACGAGGAGCTGGGCACCGGCCTGGGAGCGGCGGTGTCGAGCTTCTGCTTCTTCGCCTCCGGCGCGATCATCCCGATCCTGCCCTACGTCTTCGGCATGGAGGGCACCGCGGCCGTCATCCTCGCGGCGGCGCTCGTGGGCATCGCGCTGCTCGCGACCGGCGGCGTCGTGGGGATCCTCTCCGGGCGTCCGCCGCTGCCGCGGGCCATGCGGCAGCTCGCGATCGGCTTCGGCGCCGCGGCGGTCACATACGCGCTGGGCCTCGCGTTCGGCACGGTGACGGGCTGAGGAGCTGCCGCCCTCACGCGGTTCACGTATGCACCTTCTGCGGCTGCAGCGCTACGACGACGCATTCCGCACATACGTGCGCGGACGCCACCGCTGAGGTATGTGCTTCCTGCGCTCCGGCGCCGCTCAGAGCGCAGAAGGTGCATACGCGCGGACGGCACCGCTGGCGTATGTGCGTCGACGTCATACGATGACCCCGTGAATGCTCCTCGTCCTGCGACCACGGCAGACGGCCGCGCCGCTGCAGCAGCCCGCCGCGTCCCCGGGCCGGCCGCGCTCTCGCCCGATGCCCTCGCATACCTGCGGGAGACGGCCCGCCGCACACCCGTTCCCACGGACCGGCTGCCGCTGCAGGAGGCCCGGGCCCAGGCCTCGGCGGCGGCGTGGAAGCAACGCGCACCACGGCCGGTGGCGCGCACGCTCGACACCTTCGCACCCTCGCCCACCGCCGAGGTTCCCCTCCGCATCCACTGGCCCGCTCCGACATCGGCGAGCTGCCGCACCGTCCAGTCCGCCTCTGCGAGCCCCGCCGGTGCCCACTCCTCCACTCACGCCGATGCCGCGGGAGCCTCCTCCGGCGCGGCCCTCGATGCGGCCTCCGCCCCGCCCGCCCCTCCCAAGGCACCAGCGCCGCCCCTGCCCGCGCTCGTCCTGCTGCCCGGCGGCGGCTGGGTCACCGGCAACGCGGACCTCGCCGACTCCTCCGCCCGCGCGATCGCCGATGCGGCCGGCTGCCCCGTCGTCATCGCCACCCCGCAGAAGGCCCCCGAGCACCCCTACCCCCTGCCGCTCACCGACAGTCTGGCCGCCTACGCCTGGGTCACTGAGCACGCCGCCGGGCTGGGCATCGACCCGCACAGGGTGGGACTCGCCGGAGACTCGGCGGGCGGGAACCTGGCGCTGGCCACCGCCCTCGCCCTCCGGGACCGCGCGGCCTTCTCCCTTCCCGCGGCAGGACCGCGCCCCTCCTTCACCTGGTCCGCGCCCGAGGCACCGGCACCCGCAGCGCTCGCACTCGTCTATCCCGTCACCGACGCGGGGCAGGACACCCCGAGCTACCGGGACTTCGCGGAGGGCTGCGGACTCACGGCCGCGCGCATGGCCTTCTACTGGGACTGCTACGCACCCGGCTCTGAGCGGTTCTCGCCGCTGGTCTCGGTGGGACGCGCGGATCTCGGCGGTCTGCCTCCGGTCCTCCTCGCCACCGCCGGCGTCGATGTGCTCCGGGACGAGTGCCTGGCCCTCGGCGATGCCCTCCGCGCAGCCGGGAACCCCCTCACGCAGTGGGATTTCCCCGGCATGCCGCACGGCTTCCTCCACGCCGACGGCGTGCTCGCCGACGGGGCCGCGCTCATCGACCGCCTCGGCGCATGGCTGGGAACACAGCTGCACGGCACGGGGAAAGACTGAGGCACAGAACTCCGCCCGCCCTCCACGTATGCAGTTCCGGCGCCTCCACACCGAAATGAACGCAATCCCCACATGCGCGCAGGCACGGCGCCGCACCTCAGCGCAGGAATAGAATGACCGCCATGCCCTATGCGCTCGCACTCATCGACTTCGAGACCGGCTCCGTCACACGGGGCGAACTCTCCGGCGCCCGGCTCCCCGTCGAGGACCTGACCGTCCACCGCGGCGAGGGGATCTTCGAGACCGCGCTCGTCTCCGTGGACCCGGCCACGGGCACCGCGCACATCCACGGCGCCGATCTCCACTTCGCCCGCTTCCTCCGGTCCGCACGGGCGCTGGACCTGCCCGAGCCCAGCCGTGAGCTCTTCGACAAGGCAGTGAGCTCCGTCGTCGAGGACACCCTCGGCGGCCTCGCCCCCGCATCGGAGCATGCGGGCGGCGATCCGCGCACCTCCGCACCGGCCGGAACGACTGCACCAGCCGGAGCTGCAGAGCCCGCCGCGGACCCGCACGCGGCACAGCTCGAATTCGCCGTGCGCTATGCCATGTCCCGCGGGCTCGATTCGCACGCCGACGCCGATGCGCACTCGGCGGCGGGCACTCCTGCCGGAGCCCACGGCTGGGTGTTCTCGATCTCCGTGACGCCGGCACAGCAGGCCCAGCGCACCGAGGGGATCCGGGCCGTCACGATGGACCGAGGCTACCCCGCCTATGTGGGCGAGAGCGCCCCGTGGCTGCTGGTGGGCGCGAAGACCCTGTCCTATGCCGTGAATGAGGCCGCCGCTCGCGAGGCGCGCGCCCGCGGTGCGCACGAGGCGCTGTTCGTCTCCCACGACGGGATCGTGCTCGAGGGCCCCAACTCCAACATCGTCATCCGGCGCGGCGGCACCCTGCTCACCCCCGACCCCCGCGCAGGGCTCCTCCACGGCACCACGCAGCGGGCGGTCTTCGCAGGCGCCGAGGCCGAGGGCTTCGAGACCGCGTATGCGGATCTGCGAGTCGAGGACGTCCTCGGCGCCGATGGTGCGTGGATGGTCTCGTCGGTCCGCACCGCCGTGCCGATCCACGAGCTCGACGGGACCGCACTCGCCGACCCCGGCGATCTCACCGCGCGCATGCACTCCTGGATCCGCGCCCGCTGACGCTAGGCTGAGAACAGCACCACACCTGCTCGCCGAACCCCTCGAAGGAGTCACCCATGAACAAGCTCGCCTGGCAGATCCTGGGCACCGGCGGTGCCGCCCTCGCGGCGATCGCCACCCGCAAGGTCCTGGGCACCGTGTGGGAGAAGTCGACCAAGCGGCCCGTCCCCATGAACCCCAGCGACGAGGAGGTGGGCCTGGGCGAGGCGATCGCGTGGACCGTCGTCTCCGGCGTCGGCATCGCCGTCGTCCAGCTGACGGTGCAGCGCTATGCCGCCCGTGCCGTGCGCAGCCGGTTCGGCGATGAAGCGCTGCCGAAGAAGCTGCGCCTCGCGCATGCGGAAGAGGTCTGAGCCGCAGGGGCGGGCGTCCCGCCGCGCGCCTCGAAGCTGCGCTGCGGGTGCCGCACACAGCCGCACGGCGCCCGCGCCTGCCGCAGGCGGGGGTGCCGCTGTGGAGCGGAACGGCCGGCGGGCAGCCGAGGCGCGGTGCCCTGTGACCGGGCCGCCGTGTCTCAGCCCCCCAGGGCCGCGCGGACAGCCGCCACCTGCGCCGCGCTCAGCTGTCCGGGCGCCGAGCCCTCGCCCACGGAGGCGAAGGTCGCGGCCGAGCCGAACTCCGCGCCGCACAGCCGGGTGAGCCGCCCCAGCTCCCCCATCGCGATCCCGATGACGGGGACGGGGAGCGCCTCGGCCGCGGCATGGACGGCCCGCATGAGGGAGAAGACGTCGTCCATCGTCCGCGGCATCACCGCGATCTTCGCGACGGCTGCACCGGCCGCGGCCATCCGGGCCAGCTGCGCGCGGATCTCCTCCTCGGGCGGAGTGCTCTCCCACATGTGCGCCGAGGCGACGACCGGGACGCCCAGCTCCCGTGCGGCCCCGATGAGGTCGAGCGCACCGTCCCGGGCGATCTCGACGTCGACGGCTGCGGGGGCGACCGGCCCGCCGTCGCGCCCCGGCGCCTCCACCCCCATGACGGCGGCGACGAGCTCGAAGTAGACCTCGGCCGGACACTCCCCGCCCTCCAGCTCGCTGCGGAACGTCGCCAGCACCGGCAGACCCGGCACCGACACGGCCTCGAAGCCCTCCACCACGGCCTGCGCCGCGCGGGAGGAGCCCGTTCCCCACGCCTCCTGACCGGCCAGCAGCGCATCGACGCGCCATTCCAGCACATCGACCCCGGCCTCGGAACCCGCCGCGGCGGCCTGCTCCGCGACGGCCTCGACGCTGCGCCCCACCAGCGGGACGATGATCGCGGGGGCGGCATGGGGCGCGAAGGGGAGTGCTCTCATGCCCCCGCACTCTACCGGCCGGCCCCGCGCCGGGACCGGCCGCGCGCGGACTCCGCAGAAGAGGGGTCCGCCCCTCCCGCCGGACAGCAGGGCGAGCCGAACGGGCGTCTCCGCGGACGGGTGCCCGGACCACATCAACTCCCCCTGTGAGACACCGGCCGCGCCGGCCGCGAAGCTGTGCTCCGCCTGTGGCGTCCCTGGCGAAACGCCCCACGCCGATCACGATCCCGTAACACCCTCACAGGGCACGTTTACGCAGGTCACGACACAGGTACACAGGACTGTACACAGATCACGGACAACACTCCACAGGATGTCAACAGGATGATCCACAGGGGCGACGTTAAGCTCGTCACAAGAAAGGGCGACCGCGCCCCGCTGCCGGGCGTCGTGAGGACCGCCTCCGGCGCAGCCCGTGATTCACCGACGGAGGTTGACGGAGAAGAGACCGACGGACCGACAGCAGCGCCCCGCCGCGCAGTCCTGTGAGGACCCGGCGGCGGCGCGGCCGCGGCCGCAGCAGTCAACAGGAAAGGATACGGCCACCGTGGCAGTAGTCCGCGCATCTCATGTCTACAAGGTCTTCGGCCGGCATGAGAAAGAAGTAGTCAGACGCCTCAAGGCAGGTGAGGACCGCAAGGATCTTGCCGAGCTGGGCACGGCAGCGGTCATCGACGCGAGCTTCGAGGTGGACGAGGGGGAGATCTTCGTCGTCATGGGCCTCTCCGGCTCGGGCAAGTCCACCCTCATCCGCATGATCAACGGGCTGTGGGACGCCTCCGACGGCTCGATGGAGATCGTCGGCAACGACATCAGCAAGATGAGCGGAAGCCAGCTGAGGCAGGTGCGCCGCGATCACATCTCGATGGTGTTCCAGCACTTCGCCCTGCTCCCCCACCGGACGGTCCGCGAGAATGCGGCCTACGGCCTGGAGCTGCAGGACGTGGCGACCAAGGAGCGCCTGGAGAGAGCAGATTCCTGGCTCGACACGGTGGGCCTGGGCGGTTGGGGTGACAAGTACCCCGGCCAGCTCTCGGGCGGCATGCAGCAGCGCGTGGGCCTGGCCCGCGCGCTCGCCGCGGAGACGGACGTCCTCCTCATGGACGAGGCGTTCTCCGCACTCGACCCCCTCATCCGCCGCGAGATGCAGGTGCAGCTCGTCGAGCTGCAGTCCAAGCTCAACAAGACCATCGTCTTCATCACCCACGACCTCAACGAGGCCATGTACCTGGGCGACCGCATCGCGGTCATGCGCGACGGGCGCATTGCACAGATCGGCGACTCCGAGGACATCCTCACGCGCCCGGCCGACGAGTACGTGGCGAACTTCGTCCAGGACGTCGACCGCACGCGCGTGCTCACCGCATCCTCGATCATGCGCGACACGCAGGCAGTCGTCGCGCACACCGCGGGCCCGCGGTACGCGATGCGGCTGTTCGAGCGCGAGCGGGTCACGGGCCTCTTCGTGGTCGACCGCACCCGGCACCTCATGGGCACGGTCTCCGACCGCGCCGTGGTCCGGGCCGCGCGTGAGGGCGTCGACACCCTCACGGACATCACGGAGACCGAGGGCATCCTCACCGTCAAGCCGGACACTCCGATCTCCGAGCTGTTCGCACCGTCCTCGACCGCCCGCGTGCCGCTGGCCGTGGTGGACGACGACAACCGGCTGCTGGGCATCGTGCCGCGCGTGGCGCTGCTCGACTCGATGGGGCAGCTCAGCCCCGAGACCGGTGAGATGCCCGCCGTGAGCCTCCTGCCCTCCACCGTGGAGCCGCAGGACGAGGTCACGGACGAGTCCCGTGCGTCCGAGGCCGGAGCCCCGGATGCCAAACCGGGCATCGCGGCCTCCGTCAACGGCGAGGAGGACGCGCCCGAGGGCCCTCCCGCCGGTGAGGCCGGAGCCCCCACCTCCGACGACCAGAAGGGAGCCTGAGCCATGTGGTTCCTCTTCCCGCGCATCCCGCTCGGCAGCTGGGCCGATTCGCTCATCACCTGGATCGAGAACGTCTTCGGCTGGCTGCTCGGACTGATCACAACCGTCCTGCAGGGCCTGTACAACTTCCTGTTCCAGGTGTTCGCGTTCCCCAAGATCCTCGTGGACAACGGGACGATCGCGGACTCCTCGATCATGAAGGCCGTGCTCATCCTCGTGATGATCCTCCTCTTCGCCGGCATCGCCTGGGCGGCGGCGAACTGGAAGGTCGCGGTCTTCACGGTCATCGGGTTCTACGTGATCTACGCCCTCGGCCAGTGGGAGAACGCGATGTCCACGCTCGCGATGGTCGTCGTGGCCGTGGTGTTCGCCCTGCTCATCGCGATCCCGCTGGGCATCTGGGCCTCGCGCTCCACCGTCGTCTCGACCGTCGTCAAGCCGGTGCTCGACCTCATGCAGGCGATGCCGGCCCTGGCCTACCTGGTCCCCGCCATCGTGATGTTCAGCGTGGGCATCGTGCCCGGTGCGATCGCGACGATCATCTTCGCCCTCCCACCCGGCGTGCGCCTCACGGAGCTCGGCATCCGGGGTGTGGACAAGGAGACGGTCGAGGCCGGCCAGGCCTTCGGCGCCACCTCCGGTCACATCCTGCGCAAGATCCAGCTGCCGCTGGCGATGCCCACCATCATGGCCGGCATCAACCAGGTCATCATGCTGGCGCTGTCCATGGTGGTGCTGGCCGGCATGGCCGGCTCCGGCGGCCTCGGCGGCGAGGTCGTGGGCGCCATCAGCCGCCTGAACGTGGGCGTCGGCATCGAATCCGGCCTCGCGGTGGTGCTGCTGGCCGTCTACCTCGACCGGGTGACCGGCGGCCTGGGCAACAAGACCCCGCTCGAGCGTGCCAAGCGCGCCTCACGCTGACCAGTGGGCTCCGCGGCGTTCGAAAGGCGCAGAGCCCACCCCAGCGGGACGGACACAGACCTCAACCAAGGAGAAAGAGAAGGAGGCCTTCACTATGAAGACCCGCAAGCTCATGACTCTCACCGGTGCCCTCGCCGTCAGCGCGCTCGCGCTGACGGCCTGCGGCGAGACCGAGGCCGGCCAGCAGCAGGCCGAGGAGCCCGCCGCGGAGGAGGGCGGCACCGACTGGGCGGACTGCACCCCGGGCCAGGAGTCCGCGGAGGCGAGCCTCGCCGATGACGAGAACAAGGAGATCACGATCGGCGCGTTCAACGGCTGGGACGAGTCCTTCGCCGCCGCGCACCTCACCGAGTACGTGCTCGAGGAGGAGGGCTACACCGTCTCCGTCGAGGCCTTCGACGCCGGCCCGGCGTTCACCGCTGTGGCACAGGGCGACATCGACTTCGTCATGGACGGCTGGCTGCCCGTCACGCACGAGGACTACATCGCCCAGCACGGCGACAACATGGAAGCGGCAGGCTGCTGGTACGACAATGCCAAGCTCACCATCGCCGTGAACGAGGACTCCCCCGCTCAGACCATCGCGGATCTCGCGGAGATGGGCGATGAGTACGGCAACACCCTCTACGGCATCGAGGCCGGGGCGGGCCTCACCCGCGTGACCGAGGACGAGGCGATCCCGACCTACGGCCTGGACGCCGCCGGCTGGGAGTTCGCCATCTCCTCGACCCCGGCGATGCTGGCCCAGGTCCAGTCCTCCACGGATGCCGGCGAGAACGTGGCCGTGACCCTGTGGCGGCCGCACTGGGCCTACGATGCGTTCCCCATGCGCGACCTCGAGGACCCCGAGGGCGCCATGGGCGAGGCGGAGATCATCTACAACTTCGCCCGCACCGGATTCGGTGAGGACAACCCGCAGGTGACCCAGCTGCTGAAGAACCTCGTCCTCGACGACGAGCACCTCGCCAGCCTGGAGAACGTCATGTTCTCCGAGGAGAACTACGGCGGCGAGGACCTCGAGGAGGCCGTCGCGGAATGGGCCGGTGAGAACCAGCAGTTCGTCGACGACTGGAAGGCGGGCGCGCTCGCCTGAGTGAGCCCCCTGCCGGGGTGAGCCGCCGGGGAGGGAGCACTCCGCCTCGGCAGGCGGACGATCCGCTCCGGCCGGCAGGCGCCTCGCACGAGCGGGGTGAGTGCCCAGGGGCGGCCCTCTCGGCGGCTGCGTGAACGGGACGGGCCCGGAACCATGAGGTTCCGGGCCCGTCCCCTGTGCGCGCGGTGGCCGGCGCTCGGCAGTCGCGGCCGGCGTGCGGCTGCCTTCAGGCGCCCGGCTGCCTCCAGGCGTCCGGCGCCTCTCGGCTCACATCTTGAGCCACACATCGCCGGAGGCCTTGACGACCGCACCGGCGGCCTCGGCCTCGGGCAGCCAACCGACCTGCTCCCCGTCACCGGCGAAGACGCCGTCGGCGAGCAGGATGACCTCGAAGCCGAGCACGAGGGCGGCCATCGCCGTCTCCTGAACGGCCCCGCGGGCGTCCCCGCCCGCGACGATGACGCGATTGACCCCCAGATCGCCGAGGCCGGGGGCCAGCTCCTCGATGCCCTCGAAGGCGTCCGCGTTCACGGTGACGAGCACGAGCTCGTCCTCGCCCGTGCCGAACACGGAGTCGATGACGGGAGCGGCGGGACCGGTCGCCTCCTCCTCGTCCGGCTCAGCCGCGGTGTCCGCGGCAGGCGCATCCGCCGCGGCGGTGTCGGAGCCGCCCTCGGCTCCAGCGGCACCGTCCGGAGCGGCATCCTCGGCATCCCCTGCCGCGGCGCTGCCAGCGATGTGGACGACGACCCCGCCCACGTTCCTGGCCCGGGCGATGAGGTCGGCGAGCGGCTGCGGGGGCGCGGCGGGGAAGGCCGGCGCGGCGGTGTCGATGAGAAGCAGAGCGTCCATGCCCCCAGCATCCCACGGATCGAGAACCGGCGGCTCGCGGCCCGCCCGCCGCCGCTATCGTGGCACGATGACGACTGAGAGCTTCCGCACCGCACTGGCCGCGGGCACCCCGCAGCTGGGCACCTTCACCCTCGAGTTCGCGACGCCGGGCATCGGCGCCCTCACCGCGCGCGCCGGGGCAGACTGGATCCTCTACGACCTCGAGCACACGGGCTGGTCGCTCGACGCCGTGCGCGCCTCGCTCGCGGTGTCGCGCAGGGAGCCGATCGCCTCGTTCGTGCGTGTCGCGGGACCGCAGAAGGACCTCGTGACCACGGCGCTCGACGCAGGCGCGGAGGGCATCATGATGCCCTGGGTGGACACGGCCGAGCAGGCGCGCGAGATCGTCTCCTGGATGAAGTTCCCGCCCATGGGCGTGCGCGGCTCCGCCTTCGGGATCGCGCACGACCTCTACCGCGGCGGGGACGCGGCAACGGCGCAGGCCGAGGCCAACGCCTCCACCGTGTTCCTCCCGCAGATCGAGACGCCCGAGGCGGTCGCGGCAGCGGCGGAGATCGCCTCCGTGGACGGCGTGGACGTGCTGTTCGTGGGCCCGCTCGACCTCTCGACCAACCTGGACGTGCCGGGGCGATGGGACGCGCCGGAGCTCCTGGAGGCTCTGCGCACCGTCGCAGAGGCCGCGCGGGCCGCGGGCAAGGCCGCGGGCATCTTCTCGCCGGGCCGCGAACTGGCCGTCGCGGCCCTCGACATGGGCTACACCGTCATCTCCGCCGCGGCGGACGTCTCCGCGTACACGCAGGGGCTCGGCGGCGAGATCCGCGCGCTCCGGGAGCGCTGAGCCGCCCGGGCCCCTGCCTCACGAGCGCGGCGCGCTCAGCCGTCCCCTGCGTCTGCTGTCCCGGCGTCCCCGGCGTCAGCGGCGTCTCCCGCTCCCGCGTCATCGGTGTGCCATTCGGGGGCAGCGACGGCGCCGCCCTCCACCTCGAGGTGGGACAGCGCGGCGGTGGCGTATTCGAAGGCCTGCGCGTCATCGGCGGCGAACGTGTATGCGATGCGCACATCGTAGACCTTGCCCGAGATGGGGTAGTCCACCACGGCGCCCACCGTCATGGTGGGCGCGCCCTGGTGCATGATCTCCTCCTCGCCGAGGAGCGCCTGGTACGCCCAGGAGTACCCCTCGCCCACCTGCGCGGTCCGCTCCGCCAGCACCTCGGTCGTCTCATCGCTGAACTGGTACGACCGCGCGCTGTTGACCCCCTCGGAGGGCGAGCTCCCGAACGCCTCGCTGCAGTACACGTTCACGCCCGCGGACTCGAAGCCCGCGTCCAGCGGCTGCGCGTAGTAGGAGCTGCCGCTCGTGGTCCCGTGCCAGTCGTCGGGCACGTACAGCGACACCCGGGCCGGGCACGTGGAGCCCAGATTCAGCCGCGTCTGCACGAGCCCCTCGACATCCGGCCCAGTGGGTTCGGTGACCTCGGGGGCGGGGCCCTGCGTCGGCTGCGTGCTGATCCGCAGGGGGCCTCCCGCCTCCTCCGCCGTGCGCACGCCCACCAGTCCGCAGCCGGCCAGCAGCACCGCCGCCGAGGCCGCCGCACCTCCCGCCGCGAGCCTCCGCAGCGCGCGCCTCCGGGCTGCGCGCGTGTCCGCCCGCTCTGCTGCGTGCGCACCTGTCTGCGCTGCCGTGTCGGCGTCAGCCTGTACTGCTGTGCGGGTGCCCGGTTGCCCCGCCGTGCGAGCGTCTGCCTGCAGTGCCGTATGCGTGCCCGCACCTCGTCCTCGGCGGCGCTCCCCGTCCTCCGTGCGATGCATCAGCGCGGCTCCTCGGGGCGGGGACGGCGCAGCTCGCCGGACTGCCCGGGTCCCCACTGCCCGGGTGCGGACTGGCCGGGTTCAGGCTGGCCAGGTCCAGGTTGCCCCGGCGTCTGCCCGCCCTGCTGTCCGGGCTGCTGGGGGCTCGGCTGCGGCGCAGGCCGCTGCGAGCCGTACGCGGGCACGGAACCCTCTGCAGGCTGGTGGAAGCCCGGCTGAGGGGAAGGCCATTGCGAGGCGCTGCCGTGCCCATGGCCCTGCCCATGTCCCTGCCGTGCGGAACCCTGCGGGGACACCTGGTGCGCAGAATCCTGCCTCGCCTGCGGCACGAACCCCTGCGGAGGAACCGGTTGCGATCCGGATGCCGCGCCCGGATGCGCGGACTGCCCGGCCTGCGGTCCGGTGCCCGCATGGCCACCTTGCGCTGCCTGCGGTCCAGAGCCCGCCTGCGCACTCCCCGCAGCCCCGGCTCCGTGCGGTCCGGGCCCCGCGTGCGCGGGCTGCCCGACCTGCGGCTCCTGTGCCTGGCCACCGCGTGACTGGCCTCCCTGGCCGCCGGGCGCCTGCGTGCCCGGCGACGCGGTCGCGGGCGGCTTGAAGCGGCGGTAGGGCCCCGAATCCCCTGCAGCCCCGCCGGCCCCCGCAGGTCCACCGGCTACCGCAGCACCCGCAGCACCTGAGCTGCCCGCGCCCGCACCGCCGCCGAACGATTCGCCCGTGCTCGTGTCCACGAGCTCCCCGTCGATGTTCTGGATCCGGCGACGGGAGCCCCGGCGGGGTGTGCCCATGAACCGGCGCTCGTCCTGACTGGGCTCGCGCGGCGGCAGGAACCGGGGCGCCCCGCCCTGCCCCTTCTGGCCCTGGAACGGCTGCACGGCCCGCGAACCCGCGGCCACCTGTGCCATGTCCGCGCCGGGCACCTGGGCCCCGCCCTGCTCGTTCCGAGGGGCATCGCCCATGACCGGCAGGACCATGCGCACGGAGGTGCCCACGCCCTCCTGGCTGAACAGCTCGACGGTGCCTCCGTGCCGGGCGATGATCGCCCGCACGAGCGAGAGCCCCATGCCGGATCCGGCCACGGCGCGCACCTTCGACCCGCGCTGCAGCTCGTCCCACACCCGCGACTGCTCGTCCACGGGGATCCCGGAGCCGGTGTCCGCGACCTCGACGACCACCCAGCGATGATGGTCGATGATCTGCTCGTTCGCCCTCAGCTCCACCGTGTCCGTGTCCGCGGAGTACTTGATCGCATTGCCGAGGAGGTTGAGGATCGCCGACAGCAGCAGGTCCTCCTCACCCGCCACCTCGGGCAGCTTCCACGGTGCGCGGGCGACCGTCGCGACGATCATGCGGTCCTCGGCCCCCGGCGCGGTCCTCGCATCCTCGACGGCCTGGTGGATCAGCCGGTCCATGTCGATGCGCTGGAAGGCGATCGCGCGGGTCTCGACGTCCGCGAGCTTCCGCAGATCTGCGAGCAGCCGGGCCACCCGCCTCGCGGACGAGTCGATCTGGCGCACCGCCGGTCCGATGACACCGGGATCCGGGTGCTCATCGTCCGCCGCCGCGCGCACCGTGGCCACCGAGGTGCGCAGGGCCGTGAGCGGGTTCTTCAGCTCGTGGTCCAGGCGCACGAGCATGCGGTTGCGCCGGGCCGTGGCCTCGGTCTCGGCCTGCTCCCGGGCCCACGCCTCGGCCTGCTCCCGCCGCTTCCCGATCCACCGCCACAGCAGCCATGCGCCCACGGCCGCCGCGGCGAGCACCGCGAGCACGAGCACCAGCAGGAACCAGGCCCTGATCTCGAAGACGATGTAGTCGCTCATGCCCTCACCTCAGCGCGTCCGCGCCCTTGACCTCTGCGACGAACCTGTATCCGCTGCCCGGCACCGTGGCGATCCACCGCGGATCCGCGGCATCCTCACCGAGCACCCGCCGCAGCTCCGCCACGCGCGAATCGACGGCGCGTGTGCCCACGACGTCGTCGAAGCCCCACAGCACCTCGAGCAGCCGGGACCGCTCGACCGCCTCGCCCTGATGCACCATGAGGTACTCGAGCAGAGTCAGCCCCTTGGGGGTGATGACGAGCTCCCGCTCGCCCAGCCACGCGCGCCGCCCCACGCGATCGAGCCGCAGCCCGAAGGTCGAGACGAGGACAGGGGCATTGGCCAGGGGCGGCCCGCCCGTCCGGGTCCGGCGCAGCACCGCGCGCACGCGGGCCACCAGCTCATGGGGATCGAAGGGCTTGTTGAGGTAGTCGTCGGCACCCTCCTCGAGCGCCATCGCCCGCTCCACCGCCTCACCCACCTGCGTGAGCAGGACGACCGGTACCCAGTTCTCCTCGCGACGCAGGGTCCGCAGGACCTCGCGGCCGTCGGCTCCCGGCATGAGCACGTCGAGGACGCAGGCATCGGGCCGGTGGCGGCGGATCTCGTCGAGGGCGAGCATGCCGTCGGCGGCGGCGATGACGCGGAAGCCGGAGCGCTGCAGGAAGGGCACGACCGCGCCCAGGACATCCGGTTCGTCATCGGCGACGAGGACCAGCGGCGCCTCGGCGCCGGCGGCCTGCGGTCTGCCCGGTGGTTGGCTCGTCATGGGGCGTCCAGCCTCGCCTTCGTTCGGAGTCCGCGGCGCCGCCCGCCGTGGCACGGCTCCCGCGGACCTCAGCCCTGTGCGGTGTTCTTCCCGTCGTCGGTCCGATCCCGGTCCCCGCGCTCGCGCTCGGCGACCTCACGGGCCTGGGCGCGGGCGACGGCCTCGGACAGCTCGTCGCGATACAGCATAGACCGCCGCAGGTGCTTGGTCCGATAGCCGGATCGTCCCACCATGTGCGCGGCCACCGGCACCGTGAAGAGCTGGAACAGCACGATGAGCAGCATCGTCGAGATGGGCCCCCAGTGGAACACCTGCACCGTCACCGCGAACATGACCATCACGAGGCCGAAGAGCTGCGGCTTCGAGCCCGCGTGCATGCGCGAGAGCAGGTCCGGGAACCGCAGGGCGCCCACCGCCGCCGCGAGCGACAGCAGCCCCGCGCCCACGATCAGGCCCAGCGTGACAATATCCTGGATCATCGCCGATCGCTCCCCTCGTCTGCTTCTCCCTCAGGCTCGTCCTCACCGAGTGAGCGCTTCCTGTCGGTTTCCGCGTCCGAATCCGACAGAAACCGCTCACCCGGGGGAGGATCCTGGGCGGCCGGGTGTTCATCGGGAACCGAGCGCGCCATGCCGCTGGTCCTGACCTCGGCGGCGGCCTGCTCGAGTTCCGAATGCCCTGTCTCGTAGCGCTCCGCGGCCTCCGCGCCCGAGGCGGGGACCTGCGGACCTATGATCCGCAGATCATCGACTTCTTCCGCTTCTTCCTCACCGAGTGAGCGCTTCCTGTCGATTTCGGCGTCCGAATCCGACAGAAACTGCTCACTCGACGGGGTGGGAGTGGGCTGGGTGGGGGTGGTGACTGCGTCCGTGACGACGAGCGCGCCCGCGTCCCGGCGCCGGCCGCGCCGGTAGCGCGGAGCGGTCCGCATGTCCGAACGGGACACATAGCGGGAGACGCCCACCGAGCCCACGAATCCGAACATCGCGATCACGAGCATGACGGGCAGGACGTCGGTGCGCCCGGTCACCGCGGCGAAGCTGCCGAGCGCGCAGGCGATCGTCGCGAGCAGGACGTCCGTCGCGATCATCCGGTCGAGGATCGAGGGCCCCTTGATGATCCGCACCACAGCGAGGACGGCGGCCGCGGCGAAGACCACGCCCACCGCCGATGCCACCGTGATGAGCGTCCCCGCGCCGTAGTCGCCCACGAGATTGCCGAAGCTCACGGTCATGCGCGCTCCTTCGTCCGGCGCGCGAGCGCGGCCCTGCGCGCCCGCGCCCTGATGGTGCGGCTCTCGAGCACCGGAGCGAGCCCGCGCTCCTCTCGGTACTCGTTGAGCGCCTGGATGTCGTGCGGGGAGCCGAGGGTGCAGATGAGCAGGTGCTCGATCCTGTGGGTCTGCGCGCGGGCCTTCTCGATCTCCTCGTCCTCGGCGCAGTTGAGGACGTGGACGAAGATCACCGCGCGGGCCCTGTCGATCTCGATCACGAGCGAGCCGGGGATGAGGCCGTTGACCATCGTCACGAGCGTGATGAGCAGGTCCGAGCGGGTCGCGAGGTCCACCGCGACCACGGAGCCGGCGTCCACCGGCCGGGGACGGAAGCTCAGCCACGCCACCTGGAGGGAGGCGAAGAGCACATGGGAGCAGAACCAGAGGACGAACCACGCACCGTAGAACACGTTGATCCTGCCGGAGAGCTGGATGGGCGGCAGGTAGAACACCCGGGTCACGCCCAGGGCCACGACGATCCCCGTGAGCACCGTCAGCACGCTCACGCTGTCCCAGAGGAACACCCACACCACGATGAGCACGGCGATGTAGAGCAGGGACTCGACGATCCCCTGTCTGCGACGGCGCTGCTGGGGCATCAGCCCTCACCTCCCTCGACGGATCCGGCCTTCTCCGAGCGGCTCTCGCTCGCGCCCTGCGCCGGATCGGAGCCGAGCACGGAGGAGGAGTAGGTCTGGGACCCGCGCAGGTTCTCAGCCGCCCGGCCCGAGACCTCCCACAGCGGAGCCGCGAGGACGGTGAGCATACAGGACACCGCCACCATGCAGGCGGTCGCGCCGATCATGAGCTGCGGCATCCGCACGGACGGCCGCCACTTCCGCCCCGTGAGCAGGAGCTCCCGGCGCTGTGCGGCCTCCTCCACGAGCACCTCGGTGGGCTCCTCGGCGTCCGCGGGCTCGCGCCAGAAGGCGAGGTTCCACGATTTGCCGATCACGTAGAGCGTGAGCAGGGAGGTGAGCGTCCCGGCGACGATGAGCACCACGACGAGCCAGTCGCGCGTGGAGAATCCCGCATCGAACAGCGCGACCTTGCCGATGAACCCGGAGAACGGCGGGATACCCGCGAGGTTGAGCGCGGGGATGAGGTACAGGATGCTCACGGTGGGCGCGAGCGTGGCCATGCCGCCGAGCTTCCGGAACGAGGTCGAGCCGCCCCGCATCTCGATGAGGCCGATGGCGAGGAACAGGGCCGTCTGCGCCACGATGTGGTGGAGCGTGTAGTAGATCGCCGCATGCACGCCCTCGACCGTGCCCATGGCCACCCCGAACAGCATGTACCCGATGTGGGAGACGAGCGTGAACGAGAGCATGCGCTTGATGTCCGACTGCGCGATCGCACCCAGGATGCCCACGAGCAGGGTGAGTCCGGCGATGACGAGCAGCGGTACCCGCAGATCCTGCGCCGCGAACAGGACCGTCTCCGTGCGGATGATCGCGTAGATGCCCACCTTCGTCAGCAGACCCGCGAACACGGCCGTCACCGGCGCCGGTGCGGTGGGATAGGAGTCCGGCAGCCAGAACGACAGGGGGAACACGGCAGCCTTCACGCCGAAGCCCAGGAGCAGGCTGATGTGCAGGATCAGCTGGATGTCGCCGGGCAGCTCGCTGATCCGCTCCGCGAGCTGGGCGATGTTCACTGTGCCGGTGGCCCCGTAGATGAGGGCGATCGCGGAGAGGAAGAGGACCGAGGACACGAGCGAGATGACGATGTAGGTCACGCCGGCGCGGATGCGCTCGGTCGTCGCCCCGAGGGTCAGCAGGACGTAGGAGGCCGCGAGCAGCATCTCGAAGCCCACGTAGAGGTTGAAGAGATCGCCGGCGAGGAAGGCATTGGACACGCCCGCGCACAGGATGAGGTACGCGGGGTTGAAGATCGAGACGGGGGTGTCGTCGCTCAGCTCCGTCTCCGCCATCTCCTGACCGGCGGCGTAGATGTACACGCCCAGCGTCACGATCGAGGAGACCACGAGCATGAGCACCGCCAGCCGGTCCGCCACGAGCGCGATGCCCCACGGCAGCGCCCAGCCGCCCACGGCGAGCACCTGCGTGCCGTGGTAGTCCACGCCGATCAGCAGCACGATGGACAGCGCTGCGTTGACGGTGAGCGCCACCGCGGTGATGACGAGCTGTGCGCGCGCATTCCGCTGGAAGACGAGGGTGGCTGCAGCCGCCAGCAGGGGCAGGACCACCGGCAGCGCGAGGAGCTGTCCCAGGTACTCGCTCATGCCCGTCCCCCTTCCTGATCGTCTCGGCCGCCGTGCGGTTCTTCATCGGCCCCGGCGGGGTCCTCCGCGGAGGAGGCCCCCAGCTCGCCGTCCTCGCCCGCCTCCGGACCCGCGGAGGCGGGCATCCGCTTCGACTCCTCCGGCAGGGAGGGGCCCGCACCCACCGCCGAGGCCGCCTCGGGCACCGCCTCACCGGCCTCGTCCTCGGGCCCGCCGGCGGCGGTCGCGGCCTCGCTGACGGCGGCGGCGCGCGCGGCCGGGGTGGAATCGCGGTCGAGATCGAGCGGATGCTCCTCCACGGGGTCCGTGGCCTCGTCGCCGAACTCGGTGTCGTCGTACTCGCCGCTCGTGCCGGCCTCGCTGCTCGCCGCGGTCCCCGGCGCGAGGGCGAGCCTGATGTCCTCGAGATCGTCCTGGAGGGACTCGTCGCGGACGAACCGCCAGGACCGGTAGATCATCGCGAGCAGGAAGGCGGTGATGCTGAAGGTGATGACGATCGCGGTGAGGATGAGGGCCTGCGGAAGCGGGTCGAGCATCCCCTCCGTGCTGAGATCGTCCCCCTCCACGAGCGGCGCGCTCCCGGGAGACCCGCCGGCGAGCAGGAGGAGCACATTGGTCGCATTGCCCACGAGCATGAAGCCCAGGAGCACGCGCGTGAGCGAGCGGTCGAGCATGAGGTAGACGCCGGCGGCGTACATGACGCCCATGGCCGCGAGCATGACGATGGGAGGTGTCACAGGCGACCTCCTGCCGAAGATCCGTCCACATCCAGATGGTCACGTCCCATGAGGGCGCGGATCCTCCTGTCCCTCTCAGTGTCCTGTGCGTCCGGCAGCCGCTCCGCGATCCGGTCCTCGTCCCGCATCTGCTGGATGTCGACCTCCACGCCGAGGCTGCGGACCACTCCCACCATGAGCGCGATGACGACGAGGTACACCCCGATGTCGAAGATCGTGGAGGACCCGAAGCTCACATAGCCCAGGAGCGGCAGCTCGGTGGAGACGTAGAACGACTGCAGCGCGGCATCGGACCAGAGGTATCCGGCCACCGCGGTGCCCGCGGCCAGCACCATGCCCACGCCCATGACGGGGCCGGGCTGGAGGCGGACGGCCTCCGCGTACTCGTACCGGCCTCCCGCGAGGTAGCGGATGACGAACGCCAGGCCCGCCACGAGCCCGCCGGCGAACCCTCCGCCCGGGAGGTTGTGCCCGGCGAACAGCAGGTAGATCGAGAACACGAGGAAGGCGTGGAACATGAGGCGGACGGCGACCTCCAGCACGATCGAGCGGTTGTGCGGGGCGAGCGTCCGGCCGGCCAGCAGCCAGGAGTTCCTGCGCTCCTCCGGGCTCTCGTGCTCCTTCTGGAGGTGCGCGGCGGCCTCGGGGTCCGCGGGCTCGCCCACACGGCGCGCCATGACCGGCTCGAAGACGGGCTCGCCGAAGCGCCGGCGGCCCGTGGGCGCCTCCGGGATGCGCTGGATCGCCTCACCGTGCCCGCTGACGAACACGAGGCTCGCGACGCCGATGGCGCAGGCGATGACGACCGAGAGCTCGCCCATCGTGTCCCAGCCGCGGATGTCCACGAGGGTGACGTTGACGATGTTCGAGCCGTGGCCGCCCTCGTAGGCGAGCGCGGGGAAGAGCTCCGAGATGGGGCTGTGCCCGCGCGCGCCCAGGGCCACGAGCGCGACCACCACCATGAGGAGGCCGAAGACCACGGCGATGACGGCGCGCAGTGCCGGGTTGAGGCGCCCCTCCTGCTTGCCGATCCGTGCCGGCAGGCGCCGGAGGACGAACACGAACACCACGAGGACGATGGACTCGACGAGGATCTGGGTGAGCGCGAGGTCCGGCGAGCCCTGGAGCGCGAAGAACACGACCATCGCATAGCCCGTCACGCCCACGATGACGACGGCGGCGAAGCGCTTGTCGATGCGCGTGGCCGCGACGGAGGCGATGATCATGATGATCGCGACGAACACCTGCAGCGGCGAGTCCGCGAACTCGAGGCTCCCCGGCCAGGTGTCGTTGGACAGGAGCGCGATGCCGAGCGCGCCGAGCGAGAAGACGTAGATGACGCCCTGGTAGAAGGGCATCGAGCCGCGCTGCGTGCGTGAGGTGACGAAGGCCGCGAGGCGCTCGAGCCCCTCGATGCTCGCCCGGTACGAGGCGCGGAAGTCGATCCCCGCCGGCAGCGTCGCCTGGAACTGGCCCACCTGCGTGCGGAACGCGAACAGGGTCAGGCCCGCTGCGAGGGTGAGCGCGGAGATGAGCAGCGCCGGCTCGAACCCGTGCCACAGCGCCAGGTAGTAGGGGTGCGGCCCCTCGGCGGCCTCGGCCGCGGCTGCACCCGGGTCCACGGGCAGGTGGGCCGACCAGGCGGCGACGACGCCGTCCGCCGCGGGGGCGGCGAAGGCGCCCGCCACCGTCACGAGGGTGAGCAGGGCCGGGGCGGCGAGGAACAGCGGGCTGTCCGGCCGCGTCCGCTCGAAGGCCTCGACGCCGGGCTTGCGCGCGAAGGCGCCCCAGACGAAGCGGGCGGAGTAGGCGACCGTGAGGACGGAGCCCAGGAACACGCCGATGAGGACGATAACGCCCAGTTTGGTGCCGTGGTCCAGCAGGGTGCCGTACACGGCCTCCTTCGCGATGAAGCCGAGCGTCGGCGGCAGGCCGGACATCGACGCGGCCGCGATGATCCCCATGACGGCCACGACAGGATAGGCGCGCCCGTAGCCGGAGAGCTTGCGCAGATCGCGGGTGCCGGCGCGGTGGTCGATGATGCCCACGACGAGGAACAGCGTCGCCTTGAACATCGAGTGGCCCAGCAGCAGCGCGAGGGCCGCCGTCGTGACATCGCGGTGGCCGAAGGACGCCATCGTCGTCATGAAGCCCAGCTGCGAGACGGTGCCGTAGGCGAGGATGAGCTTGAGGTCCGTCTCCCTGAGCGCCTGCCAGCCGCCCATGAGCATGGTGAGCAGGCCCAGGGCCACGAGCCCCTCGCGCCACAGCGGCATGTCCGCGAAGCCGGGCGCGAGGCGGAGCACCAGATAGATGCCGGCCTTCACCATCGCCGCGGCGTGGAGGTAGGCGCTCACGGGGGTGGGCGCGGCCATCGCACCGGGGAGCCAGAAGTGGAAGGGCACGAGCGCGGACTTCGAGACCGCGCCTACCAGCATGAGCAGGATCGCGACGACGACGAGCGGATCCCCGTCGAAGCCGATCCGGAGGATCTCCGGGATGCTGCCGGTGCCGTAGAGGATGCCGAGCAGGATCATGCCCACGAACATCGTGAGCCCGCCCGCCGTCGTGACGATGAGGGCCTGGAGGGCCGCGCGCCGGGACTGCTGACGTCCCGCGTACTGGCCGATGAGCAGGAAGGAGAACACCGTGGTGCCCTCCCAGAAGAGGAAGAGGGTGAGGAGCTCATCGGAGACGACGAGCCCGTACATCATGCCCACGAAGGCCATGAGCACACCGCCGAAGCGCGCCAGCCTGGGCTCGTCGGCATCGAAGTACCGGGCGCAGTAGACGAACACGAGGCCGCCCACCGCGGTGACGAGGAGGCTGAAGATCCAGGCGAGCGAGTCCATGCGCACGGCCAGGGACATGTTCAGCGCCGGCAGCCAGCGCAGCTCCTCCACAGGGGCCTCGAAGCCGTCGCCGAGCACGGCCGGCAGGAGGGTCAGCGAATAGGCGAATCCGGCGAAGGGGACGAGGGAGAGCGCGAGGAAGGCGCCGCGCCCCAGCAGCCGGAAGAGAAGGGGGGAAGCCAATGCCGCCAGGAAGGTCGCTCCGAGCAGCACTGTCATCAGCTCACCCCATCAGTCCCGCGGCATCGTCCGCGGATCATTTTTCCACAGGGCCGGCCCCTCACCCAATTCACCGTCTCGGAATGTGGTCTTCGAGTTGCGGCGGAGAAACGGGAGGAGGATCATGCCCCGCCTCGATCCCCCGAGTGAGCGGTTCCCGTCGGTCTGCGGCGCTCGAATCGACAGGAAGCGCTCACCCGAGGAGCGGGAGGGCGGGCCTCAGTCGCCCAGCTGCTGAGCCGAGACGAGGAAGCCCGCCTCGTCGACCCCGGCTCCGGCGACCGCGTGCATGATGGTCTGCGCGCAGCGCTCGAGCACGCGGACCGCCCGGGCGCGCAGCTCCGCGAACGCCGGATCCGCGGTCGGCAGCCGGCCGAGGCCCTCGGCGTCCTGCCAGAGCACGGAGTAGACGATCTGCTCCGAGGCCGCCGAGTGCGCGCGGATGACGGTCGGCAGATGCGTCTCGAGCGTCACCTGGATCTCGATCCGGCCCGCCCGCGGCCCGAGCTCGTCCTCCAGGGGCACCTCGATCGCGTAGCCGTCGAGCACGACGGGATCGTCGGGGCTCAGACCGGTGCCGAGCGCCTGCGCGTCCGGGATGTGCGCACGCGGAGCCGGGGGCCTCGGCAGGCGGGCCTGCGGGACGGTGCGCGCCACGCGCGCCAGCAGCACGGCGGGGTCCAGCCAGTACTCCGAATAGACGAACAGGTTGGGGGTGAGCGCCGGATCCGGGCGCAGGAGCCGCGGGGGCTGACCCGAAGCGCGGGGGACGCTCGCGGCAGCCCGGGCACCCGGGCCGGCCTGTGCCTCGGCGGCCTCCTCCTCCGGGGCCGCGGCGGGCTCGTCCGCGAGCCGGATGGCGAGGCCGAGGCGGCGGGCGATCGCGATGAGCTCGTCCAGCACGCGCCCCTCCTCCCTGCACGGCAGCCCGGCGGGGAATGCGGCGAGGAGGCCGTCGACGTCCGGCAGCCAGGCCGGCGGGGGCACCGGCTCGCGGTCGCGCGGACATTCGAGGGCGTAGAGGGCCGCGGTCCCCGGAGGCAGGCCCAGGCCGGCGGCGAGCTCCGCGTCCGCGGGGAACGGCCCCACGAGCTGCGAGTGCCGGGTGATCCGATGGGAGCGCACCGCGCCCTCGCCGGGCACGGGCTCGCCCGCGGGCAGCTGCGGGCGGATGTTGCGGAGGAGGCTGATGACGTCGTGGGGCTCGAGCTCGGCGTCGAGCAGCAGCAGGTGCGAGCCCGCGAAGGCGGCCAGCCGCGCGGCGGGGTCGGGGCCTGCGGTCATGCTCCGGCCTCGGCCGCGGGATGCCCCTGCGCCGGGGACTGCGCCTGCGCGCCCTCCGGCCCGCCGCGGGAGCTGCGGTAGAAGCCGAGGTGCGAGCGGGAGGCGGTGGGCCCGCGCTGCCCCTGGTAGCGGTTGAGGTTGCGGGCGGTGCCGTAGGGGCTCTCCGCGGGCGAGGACAGGCGGAAGAAGCACAGCTGGCCGATCTTCATGCCCGGCCACAGCGTGATGGGCAGCGTCGCCACATTGGACAGCTCGAGGGTGACGTGGCCGGAGAACCCGGGATCGATGAAACCGGCGGTCGAGTGCGTGAGCAGCCCCAGACGGCCCAGCGAGGACTTCCCCTCGAGGCGGGCGGCGATGTCGTCGGGCAGAGTCACGAGCTCGAGCGTGGAGGCGAGGACGAACTCGCCGGGGTGCAGCACGAAGGCCTCGTCCGCGGGCACCTCGACGGCGCGCGTGAGCTCGGGCTGGTCCTGGGCCGGGTCGATGACCGAGTACTTGTGGTTGTCGAACAGGCGGAAGAACCGGTCGAGGCACACGTCAACGCTGGCGGGCTGGACGAGGGCGGGGTCATGGGGGTCGAGCCGGACGCGCCCGGCGTCGATCTCGGCACGGATCTCGCGATCGGATAGGAGGCTCACACCGTCAATCTACCCGGCCCGATCAGGCCGGGAAACGCCCGCACGGATGAGTGCGCAAATCGGAGGGCCGAATTCCATCGGTGTAGTTCCCGCGAGTTCCTCGAAACCGCTCCGACCATGCCCTACAGTGGACTACTGTCTACGCCCGCGCACAGTGGTGTCTTCCCCTTTTCAGCCAGAGGATGCCGGGATGATCGAACGTGTGCGGTCGTGTCCCTACGACCGAAAGGCACATACTGTGAAGACTTCAAAGAGTCTTGTTCTTGCCCCCGCAGTAGCCGCCGCTGTCTCCGGCCTCATCGCCGTTCCTGCAGTCGCGACCACTCCGGTGCCGGAATTCACCGCGCCGAAGGCGACCTTGCCGCCTTCCGACCAGCCCTCGCCGCAGGAGGCGACGCCGCAGGAGTCCGAGGACGCCGAGGAGCAGTCCGCGGAGGACCCCGAGGCGATCGTGGAGTCCGACCAGGTGTCCCAGGCGGACATCGCGGACGAGAAGAAGGGCATCCGGTTCTCCGGCACGCACTTCACCCCCGACCAGAAGGCGACCGTCACCGTCGTCGGCACGGACGGCACCGAGTACACCCCCGAGTCCCAGCTCACCGTCACGAGCGAGGGCGAGGTGAACGGGCGCTACTTCTTCACGGCGACGGAGGGCGCGAAGGTGCCGGTGGGCACCTACCAGCTGTTCCTCACGGACCTGGAGACGGAGAAGCGGACCGAGCCCGTCAGCTTCGAGGTCGTCGAGCAAGTCGAGGAGCCCACGGAGGCCCCGAGCGAATCGGCCGAGCCCACCGAGACCGCGAGCCCGACCGCAACGGCCGAGCCGACCGAGGGCGCCACGGAAACGGCCGAGCCGACCGAGACCGCGAGCCCGAGTGCCCAGCCCACGGAGACGGCCGCTCCCACGCCGAGCGCGACGCCCACGCAGACGGCTGAGCCGACGGAGACCGCTGAGCCGACGGAAACGGCCGAGCCGACGGAAACGGCCGAGCCGACCCAGACGGCCGAGCCGACTGAGACGGCGAGCCCGAGTGCGCAGTCCACGGAGACGGCCGCTCCCACGGAGTCCGCCTCGCCCACGCCGCAGCCCACCGAGACCGCGACGCCCGAGGCCGAGGACGTCTCGCTCACCGTCTCGCCCCGCGCCGTCACCTCCGAGGAGTTCGGGGACGACGAGGGCGGCGTGAGCATCGAGGTCGAGAACGCCGCACCGGGTGAGGAGGTCGAGCTCGCCATCGCCCACGCGCAGGGCAAGGTGGAGCGCTTCCGCACCGCGAAGGAAGCCGATGCCGAAGGCACCGCCGTGTTCACCGTCCACGCGGACTCCGAGCCCGTCCTGGGCTGGTACGGCGTGTACGTGAGCGGCACGGACGCCGCCGGCGAGGCCTTCGAGGCCGAGGGCAGCTTCACCGTCACCACCAACGGCACCGAGGTCGAGCGCGACGGCGGCGTCGGCCCGCAGCAGGACGACGAGGACTCGGAGCGCGACTCCGGTGGTTCGGGCGACGACGAGGGCGAGATCGAGGTTCCGAACGCCCCGCAGCCGGCCGAGGAGACCTCGGAGGCGGCCGAGGAGACCACCGAAGCCGCCGAACCGGCCCAGGGCGGCCAGGATGACGCCGATGACCGCGAGGAGCAGTCCGGCGCAGGCGGTTCCGGCACCTCGGGCGGCGGTTCGAGCACCTCGGGCGGTTCCCGCGCCGAGGCCTCGGGCAGCGACCTCCCCCGTACGGGAACCGAGCTGACCGGCTTCGCGCTGGGAGCCGGTCTCATCGCGGTGGGTGCGGCAGCGGTCGTGATCACGCGCCGCCGCAGCAGGGCCGCTGACCCCGCAGGACTCTGAGCCGGGGGATAATGCGGGCGTGGACGAAAGCAGCACCGCGCCCGTGACAGGGACCAGGACAGATGCATCGACAGCGCAGGACGCCCCCGGGCCCGGCGTTCTCGGCACACCCGCCGAGGCGCTCCCCGGGACCGTCGGGACCACGGGCTCCGCACCCTCGCCAGGGGTGCGCCCGCCCGGGTCCCTCGACCTGAGCGGCCTCCGGCTCGCCGGCGGCCCGCTGTCCGCGTCTCCGCTCGACGGCGGTGACGACCTCGTGCTCATGGGGCGGGCCGAGGACGTCACCGCCGTTCTGCGTGCCGTCGCCGAGCTGCCCGGGACGCGGGAGCTCGCCCGTCCGCCGGCCTCCCGCCGCCGCGTGGGGGCCTGGCTCCGGGACCGGACCGGTGTGCGCGACCGCACGCATGTGACCGCAGCCCTCCGGCGCGCCGGACTGGGCGAGGCCGTGTCTCCGCGCACGCGCCTCGATGCGCTCGACGCCACGGGCCGGGCCCGCCTCGTCGTCGCGGCCGCGAACCTGCTGGGTCTGCGGCGGGACGGGGACGGTCTCAGCCACCTCGTGCTCCCCTCCCCGTTCGCCGGGGTGCCGGGCCATCTCCGCGCGGGCCTGCGCACAGCGCTCGTGCGCGAGCTGCGCACTGCCGGGCTGGGCGCGGTCCTCAGCACGGACTCCCCCGTCGATGCGGTGGTCCTCGGGGCGCGGATCATCGAGCTCGACGCCGAACAGGTGGCGCAGGCCGGCGATGCGATGACGATCCTCGGCATGCCCCGCGGGGGCCTGAGTGCGGCCCTGGGCGGCGCCAATGTGATGTCGGGGCTCGCACGGAGAGGCTGGCTGAGCATCGGTCACTCGCAGGTGCGCAGGAGGACGGAGCTGGACGGGAAGGTCTACCTTGCGATCCCCACGGACGCCGTGACCCTCTCCGCGGAAGAATTCGATCCCGCATTCGCCGGTGAGGCGGTCTTCGAGGTCATCGTGGTGGGCGTGCGCGACGAAGGCGACACACTCCAGGTGCGCCTCTCACCCGCGGACACCGAGGCGGGCCTGCCGCTCGTCGCCGATGTGCTCGACGCGTCCCCGCGACGGGCGTGGGACGCGGTCGCACGGCAGACGGCCGCGGCCGGGGCCGCGGAGGAGGCGGGCGCATCGGCAGTGGAGGGCGCTCCCCCCGTGGAGGGCGCTCCCCCTGCGGAGGGCGCATCGGCGGAGAGCGCCTCGGCGGCGGCTCCGGTGAGCACCGCCGACGGCGGCTGGGCGATCCTGCATCCCGGCCTCGGCGGCAGCGTGACCGAGCAGCTGCGGATGCTGACGATGGGCACGCGGCTGTGGGCGGAGGTCGACACGGAGCGGATCCACGCGTGGCCGGTGGACGAGTGACTGCCGGGCCCGGGAGGAGGCGAAGGCGGCTGCGACCGCGGACTGCGGCGATCGCCGGGCTCGTGGTCCTCATCCTCACGGCCGCGAGCGTGCCCGTGCTCAACGTCTTCGCGTACTCGCCCGCACGGACGGTGGCCGCCTACCTCGCCGACATCGGCGCCGGTGATGCGCAGGGGGCACTGTCCCGCCTGCTCACGGGAGAGGTCGAGAACGGCAGCGCGCTCGTGGACGAGGCCCTCGCCGGAGCGCCTTCCCTCCCCGAGCGGGTGACCGTGCTGCGCTCAGAGGTGGACGGCACCAGCGCATCGGTGACGGCGGAGTACGACCTCGACGGCTCCACCCGCACCGCGGAGTTCGAGCTCACACGCGGTGAGGGCACATGGGGGCTGTTCCACCGCTGGCTCATCGTCGTCGACGAGCTGCCGCAGCTGGCGCTCGAGGTGGACGGCGCCTCGGCGATCCGGCTCAACAGCGCGGACGTCGAGGTGGGGCGGGAGAGCCTGCCCGTCCTCTACCCGGTCGAGTACAACGTGGGCTTCGCGCAGGAGTACTTCCGCTCCGCCGTGGAGGGAGTGACGGCGCTGGAGCCGGGCCAGGAGCTCGAGGCCAGCCTCGCCCCCGAACCCACGGACCGGCTGCGCGAGGAGGTCGAGGAGCTCGTGCACGCGCACCTCGACGAGTGCGTGAAGGCGACGACGCTCCTGCCGGCGGGCTGCACGTTCGGCCACGACTCCAACAACGAGATCCTGGGCGAGGTGTCCTGGGAGATGGTGAGCTACCCCGCCGTCCGGCTGCAGTCGGAGAGGAATCGGCTGGTGGTGGCCCCGGCCGCAGCCTCCGCCCAGGTGAAGGGGAAGTACCGGGACATCGTCACCGCGGCGGAGTCCGAGCTCGACGAGACGGTCCGCTTCACGTTCACCGCGGCCGTCACCGTCGAGGACGGACAGCCCCGCATCGTGCCGCTCACCCCCGGCCTGGCGAGCGGAGCGCAGGAGACGGAATAGGCGGGGTGGGCGAAGCGCTCAGTCGGTGCCGCGGAGGTCGAGGCGCAGCTCGGTGTCGCCGCCTTCCACCAGGTTCACCGGGATGCCCCAGTCCTGCTGGTAGAGGTGGCAGGCCGCGTGCAGCGGGATCTCCCCGCCGGGCTCGCCGTCACATGCCGCCGCACGCACCGTGATGTGGAGGACGCCCGAGGCGATCTCCGGACTGAGCGTCAGCGAGCGGGTGAGGCCGTCCTCGCCGCCGCTGCCGGAGACGATGAGCTCGGGCGGGGTCGAGGAGACCTGCAGGTGGGTGGGATCGCCCCAGCGATCGTCCAGCTTCTGACCCCGGGGCACGGTGAAGGCCACCGCGATGTCCAGAGTGCCCGTGCCGATCTCCGTCGCCGGACGCGAGGTCTGCTGTGCCCCCTCCGCCACGACCTGCGCCTCCTTGGGAATGGTCACCGCCGTGAGCTGGTGCGCCGCCGACTCCACGACGAGGAGGTGGGCCTCGCCGGGGACCGCAGCGGCCTCGGCTGCGGGGTCCGTGGGCGCGGGGTCCGCGGGCGCGCCCGAGGCCGCCTCGTCCGTGCCGAGGGCACCGCCTCCCGCGGATCCCGCCTCATCCCCCGCACGCACGACGAGGATGTCGCTGGGCTCGGCGAGGTCGCGGGCCAGAGTCGTCACCTCGTTCGTCACGGGGTCGTAGCGGCGCACGGCACCGTTGTAGGTGTCCGCGATCGCCACGGAGCCGTCCGGCAGCGCGGCGACGCCGAGGGGATGCTGGAGGCGGGCCTCCGCGGCGGGGCCGTCCTGGAACCCGAAGTCGAACAGCCCCACGCCCACCTGCGTCGTGACCGCGCCCGAGGCCGGATCCAGCGTGCGCAGCGCGGAGGTCTCCGAGTCCGCGAGGAGGATCGAGCCGTCGCCTGCGAGTGCGAGGCCCGAGGTCTGGGCGAACCATGCCTCGGCGCCGGTCTCCGCATCTCGGAGGCCCTCATTCATGGTGCCGGAGAGCTGGCGGATGCGGCCGGTGACGGGGTCGAAGTCCCAGATCGTGTGGTTGCCGGCCATCGCGACGATCACCCGCTCGGTCTGCGGTGACCACAGGACGTCCCAGGGGCTCGAGAGCTTGATCTCAGCGGCCGGAGCGTCGAAGGGCGCCTGCGCGCCGGGATGACCGAGGACGTTGTCGTTGGCGCCCACCATGAACTGTGCGCCGGTGCCCGCGAGGGTCGTGACGGAACCGGCCTCGGCATCGGCCTCCGCCGGCGCGCTGCCCAGGCGGATGCCCCGGAGCAGGTGGTTGACGGTGTCGGCGACGACGAGGTCGTAGCCCACCTGCGCGGCGAGCTCACGGGGCAGCTCCGCGATGCCGCCGGGCTCGGAGAACTGGGCCGTGTCCAGCCCGCCGTCCGCACGACCGCGCTCCCCCGTGCCGATCCGCTGGAGGATCTGCGTGCCGGTGGGGTCGTATTCGACGAGGCTGTGATGACCGGAGTCCGCCACGAGGAGGTTGCCCTCATGGCCGGGGACGTGCGCGAGTCGCACGACCTTGCCGGGGTAAGAGAGGTCGCGCTCGGCCGGCTCCGGGGGGACGTAGGGGCCGCTGCCGCGGTGGAGGGTGCCCTTGGCCTCGTGCTCGGCGACGAGGTCCTCGATGAGCGAGGCGAGGCCGGCCGAGTGGCCCTCACCGGACAGCGAGGCGACGAGGTATCCCTCGGGGTCGATGAGCGCCAGGGTGGGCCAGGCGCGGGCGGTGTAGGCCTGCCAGGTGACGAGGTCCGGGTCGTCGAGGACGATGTGCTCGACCTGGTAGCGCTCCACGGCCTGGTCGACGGCCTCGACGGTCCGCTCGAACTCGAACTTGGGGCTGTGCACGCCGATCGTGACGAGCACGTCGCCGTACTTCTCCTCGATGGGCCGGAGCTCGTCGAGGACGTGGAGGCAGTTGATGCAGCAGAACGTCCAGAAGTCCAGCAGTACGATCTTGCCGCGCAGGTCCTTCAGGCTCAGCTCCTGCCCGCCGGTGTTGATCCAGCGGCGGCCGGTGAGCTCGGGAGCGCGGAGGCGGGGGCCGCGGGAGCGGGCGGACGCGGGGGCAGGTGCCTCTCCGGGAGCGGGCGCAGCCGAGGCGGGGCTCGCCTCGGCGGTCTCGGAGGCGGGTGACGCGGGGTGCTGCTGAGCGGTCATGCCCACGATTCTCCCACTCCCCGGGAATCCGCGGAACGGAGGCGGTCACGGGGCTTCACACGCACGGAGGGCCACGGAACGGGCGGGCATCGGCGCATGCGGCACCGCGCACGGGCGGACGTCGAGGGTCGGTGAGCATGTCCAGTGCCACGTCCGCCGGCCGGAATACGGGAACCGCCGCTCGGAGTTGTTGCGATCACAGGAGCATCGCGCCTCGGCAGCGGGCGGCACAGGCCCGCACCGGCGCGCGCCGACCCACAACGACGAATCCGCATCCACGAAAGCAAGGCCCCCACCGTGTCCGTTCCCCTCAGCATCCTCGACCTCGTCTCCATCTCCGAGGGCGAGACCGCCCGTGAGGCCATCGCCGCCTCCGTGCGGGGCGCGCGCCTCGCGGACGAGCTCGGCTACCACCGGCTGTGGTTCGCCGAGCACCACAACACCGACAACCTCGCCGCCAGCGCCACTGCCCTGCTGATCTCCGCGGCCGCGGCGGCCACGGAGCGGATCCGGGTGGGCTCCGGTGGCGTGATGCTGCCCAACCATGCGCCGCTCATGGTGGCGGAGCAGTACGGGACGCTGGCGAACATGCACGGGGACAGGATCGACCTGGGGCTGGGCCGCGCGCCGGGCACGGACATGATGACGGCGCAGGCGCTCAACCGCTCCTCGGCGGAGCCGCAGGCGTTCGCGCAGTCCATCTTCGATCTGCAGGGGTGGTTCGGGCCCGAGGGGCAGGCCCACAGCGTGCCGATCCGCTCCGCCGTGTCCGCCGGAACGGAGGTGCCCATCTGGGTGCTGGGCTCCACGGTCAACGGTGCCTCGATCGCCGGTCAGCTGGGCCTGCCGTTCTCCGTGGCCTCCCACTTCGCCCCGGACCAGCTGGACGAGGCGATCGCGGTCTACCGGAACTCCTTCACCACGGAGGCCCCCACCGCGCAGATCGAGAAGCCCTACGTCATGGCCGGCGTGAACGTGATGGTGGCGCCCACGGACGCGGAGGCGGAGCGGGAGTTCACGGTGCTGGAGCAGATGTTCCTCGACATCCAGCGCGGGCAGCGCCGCAGGCTCCAGCCGCCGGTGGACCCGGCAGAGCTCGCCGCACAGGGCGGCCGCGACCAGGCGATGCTGCGGATCAAGGCGGTGGGAGCCCCGGAGGCGGCTGTGCGCCGGTTGCAGGAGCTTGTCGAGCGCACGGGTGCGGACGAACTGATCCTCACGACGTATGCCTACGACTCCGCGGTGCGGGAGCGGTCCCTCCGCCTGCTGGCCGAGCACTGGTTCTGAGGTCCGGCACCATCATCCCTGTGGCGTGCGAAGATGAGCCTGGAGCCGCCGCTCGTCGGCTGTGTGAATCCGCATGAAGGAGGAACCGTGGACGGTCTCACCCTCGCTGACCTTGCCGGTGTGGTCTACTCCGCAGGCAAGGTCTTCGACGGGCTTTCGAGCAATCGGCTCAGCACAGAGCGCGGCCATCGACCTCTTCATCGAAGCGGCCAAGGCTCAGCCGTTCCAGGACGGCAACAAGCGTTCAGCACTCTTCGCCGCCAATGCCCATCTCATCGGCCACGGCACCCGCACCCTGCTCACGGTTCCCGTCTCCGAGACCGACCCGGAACCGGCGGAACGCTTCAACGACCTGCTCGCTCGCGCGTACATCTTCGACGAACATGGCCCAGTGGCCGCGCTCCTGCGGCAGGACGGCCTCGTCTCCCTCGACGAGATCGGCTCTCGCCGGAGACGGCGCACGCGCGGCTGATACCGCAGACACCACGGCGGAGCACGTGTTCTGCTCTGAGACAATGCGGACCATGACTGACGTTGATGCACTTCCGCCCGCCGAGGCGCAGGCCATCCGCGACCGACTCGAGGAGATCGCGGCGAAGGTGCGAACGGCCGCGAGCGAGGCGCACGGTTCGCCCGAGGCCGTCCGCATCCTGCTCGCCACCAAGACCCAGCCGGCCGCGCGGATCCGGGCCGCCCTGGAGGCGGGGTTCACGCTGATCGGGGAGAACCGCGTCCAGGAGCTGGTGGCGAAGGCCCCGGACCTGGCCGACGTGCCGCACGAGGCGCATCTCATCGGTCCCCTGCAGAAGAACAAGGTCAACCACACACTGCGTGCCGGTGCCGCCTGCGTGCAGTCGATCGACGATCTCGCGGTGGCGCAGAAGCTCAGTGCGCGAATCGAGACCCTCCTGCACGAGGGCGCCGCCGCACTCGCCGCCGAGGCGCCGGGGACCGTCCGCGGAACGTTGCCGGCCGCCGGCGCGCGGCAAGGCGCGAGCGGCGCCGGAGAGCAAGACGGCACGGATGCGCAGAGCGGCACGGACGAACCGGCCGCGGGCACGGAGGGAGGCTCCGGCGGCAGCGGTATGGCGCCTGCCGGGGCCGTCGCACCCGTGCTCGAGGTGATGCTCCAGGTGAACACCTCCGGCGAGGAGTCGAAGTCCGGGGTCGCGCCCGCTGACGCCGAGGCCCTGGCCGAGCAGGTGCGCGTCCTCTCGCACCTGCGGATCGGCGGGCTCATGACGATCGGCTTTCCCGGCGCCACGGAGGCGGAGATCCGTCCCTCCTATGCGGACCTGCGCGAACTCTCCCAGCGCCTCCGCGAGACCGGCGCACTGCCGGCGGACGCGACCGCGCTCTCGATGGGGATGAGCGGCGACTACGTGCTCGCGATCGCCGAAGGAGCGACGATGGTGCGGGTGGGTTCGAGCGTCTTCGGGGCACGGGGGCAGTAGCCGGCGGCCCCTCCGCGCCGCGCACCCTGCACGCATGCGGTTTCCGCACGCCGAACGGCAATAGCGCGCAGAGACCACATACGCGTGGACAGATCACTGCACACGTATGTGCTCCACATACAGGGGCGCTGGACTCGGCGTCCGCCGCGCTCACTCCGGCATCGCCGGACGCGCACCTTCAGCAGGTGGGCACACTGCTGCGGTCAGTCCTCCAGACGCCTGATCGAGCGCAGCTCCTCCGCCCAGAACCTGGCGATCTTGCGCCTGCGCGCGGAGTCGTCGCTGAGCACGTCCGCCAACCCCAGCCCCCGCGCCAGGTCGAGAGTCGTCTGGATGAGGCGGTGCGTCCGCTCGTCGCTCACGTCCGCGCGCAGCGTGCGCACCGCCATGTCGTAGACGTCCTTCGCGAACTTCTGCTCGAGCGGCAGGATCCTCTCCCGCAGCGAGGGTTCAGCCGCCGCAGCCGTCCAGATCTGCAGGGCCGCCTTGAACAGGTCGGAGGTGTAGTAGTCGAGGACCTGCTCGACCAGCTGCTCGAACCGGTCTCCTCCGGGCTCCCCGCCAGAATCGCCGCCGCCCGCCCTCGCGTCAGGCCCGGCGCCGGTCTCAGCACCGCTGCGCGCATCGCCCTCCGGTCCCCCGCCCTCCTGCGACTCGGCGGTCCCGCCGCTCTGGGGTGCGAAGTAGCGGGCCACCCGGTCCTCGAACATGTGCTCGAGTGCGGTCAGCAGCAGACCTTCGCGCGTGGGGAAATGGTGCTGCAGAGCGCCCCGGCTCACGCCGCTGTGCTCCGCCACGACCGAGGTGGTGGTCGCCTGCCAGCCGCGCGTCGCCAGGCATTCGACGGTCGACTGCAGGATCCGCGCCCGGGTCGCCCGGCTGCGGTCCTGCTGCGGCGCACGCAGGCCGCCAGCAGCACCCTGCCCTCCAGCAGAGCCCTGCCCACCGGCGGCGCCCCGTTCCGAAGCCGAGGCGTCCTCGTGGGCGGTGCTGTCAGCGGTGGCGGGATCGCGGCGCGTCGTGGTGGTCATGACCCCTCATCGTAGGCGGCGCTCATTCGCTCACGACCCACGGCGGGGACTCCTTCGCGAGGAACGCGGCCATTCCCGCGCGGGCATCGTCGCTGAGGAAGAACGAGGCGGACAGGTCGAGCATCTCCTCCCCTTCTTCGTCCATACGGCGCAGCACACGTCGGTTGACCAGCCGCTTCGAGGCCGCGAGTGCCGCCGGTGCCGCCTTCCGCAGGTCCCCGAGCACCTCCTCCAGCGCTTCCGCCAGCACCGGGGAGGCCGAGGCCGGGGGCGCGTACGCCGGCGTGGTCGCTGCCGCACTGTGCCCGCCCTCAGAAGCCCCTGCCCCAGAACCGCCCGCCGCCGAAGCCGCGGTCCGCGCTGCTCCGGCACCACCCGACACCTCACCTTCCGCCTCGGCGCCCGCCGGCACCGCGCGGGTGACGAAGCCTGCCGAGGCGGCCTCAGCCGCAGACACCGCACTTCCGCGCAGGAACCACTCCGCCGCCGTCCTGTCACCCAGCCGCGCGAGCACGAGCGGGGCGATCATCGCCGCCACCACTCCGATCCGCACCTCGCTCACGCCGAAGGTGGCGCGCGGTCCCGCCAGCACCACGTCACAGGCGGCCACGAAACCCATACCGCCGGCGCGCACATGTCCGTCGAGCGCGGCGATGACCGGTTTGGGGGATTCCAGCAGCGCCCGGCACACGTCCGCGGCCGCCCGCCCACGCTCCCGCTGCTCCGCGGTGGGATCAGCAGGATCGCCTCCACCGGAATCAGCTCGCTGCGGGACGGCAGCGCCCTCCGCGGAAACCGCACGCGCACCCGCTGCCGCACCCGACTGTCCTCCCTCCGCCGAGGCTGTGCCCTCCGTCGGGGCCGCGCCCGCGCTGCCCTGCTTCCCGCGCTTCCCGCCGCTGAGGTCCGCACCCGCGCAGAAGGTGTTGCCCGTGTGCGTGAGGACGACGGCGCGGATACGTGCATCCTCCTCCGCGGCCTTCAGCCCGGAAGCGATCCCCTCCAGCAGCGCCGGCGTGATCGCGTTGCGGTTGCTCGGCTCGTCGAGCACCAGGGTCACCGTCGAACCGCTCACCTCGTAGCGCACCGGGCTCATGACCGCCCTCCCTGAGCCGCATCCTCAGCGCCGTCCGTGCCCGCATCCGCGGAGCTCGCGCCCGCAAACCCGGAGTCCGCGCCCGCAGGCGAACCGTTCGCCGCAGAGGCTGCTTCCGCAGAGCCAGCCCCGCCGTCCGCATCCGCGCCGTCAGCATGCGGGTCCTCGATGACCGCGAGCATCGTGCCCACGTCCACCTGGTCCCCGGCGCCCACACGCAGCTCCACGAGCACCCCGTCCGCGTCCGAGCTGATGGTGTGCTCCATCTTCATCGCTTCCAGCCACACGATGGGCTGACCGGCGGAGACGGTCTGCCCCACCTCCGCACCCACGCGGAGCACCGTGCCCGGCATGGGTGCGAGCAGGCTGCCGGGTGCTGCGACCGCGCTGGGATCCGTGTAGCGCGGCAGCTCCTCGAGCCGCAGCGCCCCCGCGGAGGAGGACACCATGACGCTGCGACCGCGCCGGGACACCGCGTACCGGCGTTCGACGCCGTCCACGCTGAGCCGCACGCTGCCGGGAGTCGCCGCGACGACGCGGATGTCCGCGCCCTCCCGCAGGCAGCGCGGGTTCACCTCCCAGACGTCCCGCCGCTGGCGGTACTCGACGGTGGTCTCCTCGCCGTCGACGATGAAGGTGCGCGAGCGCCAGTCCGCATGGAACAGCCGCCAGCCTCCCACCGCCGGCCGCGGATGCTCCTGTGCGATCGCGAGGGCGAGCGCGTCCTCACCGCTCACCGGGCTGCGTCCGCCATTCACCGCTCCCGAGGCGTCTGCCGGAACCGCAGAGCCTGCCGGAACCGCAGAGCCGCCCGGGGATGCAGCGCTCACCGGGGCCGCCGCAGCCGCCGCAGACACCGCGCCCGAGGCCAGCGGCGACACCAGCACGTCCCCGGGCCCGGCGACCGCACCCGCCGCCGCTGCACCCGCGGCCACCGCAGCCGCGACCGCCGCGGCGGCCACCGCCGTCGCGTCCGCCCCGGAGCCGAACACCTCGGGATGGTCCTCGAAGTACCGGGTCGTCGTCTCCCCCGCGAGGAACCCCGGCTCCCGCAGCACCGCCACGAGCAGGTCCGCATTGGTCCGCGGTCCGTCCCAGCGCATGGACTCCAGGCCGGCAGCCAGCACCCGCGCCGCCGCAGCACGGCTCGGCCCCACGCCGATCACCTTGGCGATCATGGGGTCGTAGAACGTCGTGATCGTCTCCCCCGCCTCCAGCCCGGCGTCGAGGCGCAGCGCCGGACCCCGCAGATCGGAGCCCTGCGGCCCAGGGCCCTGCCGACCATCATCGTGCGAGCCTGAGCCCCGTCCACCGGCTCCGGACGCACCCGGGACAGCGAAGGCGACCACCGCGCCCGGCACTGCGAACTCGTGGACCGGCCCGGACTGCGGCTGCCAGTCCTCGTCCGGATCCTCCGCGTAGAGGCGGACCTCGATCGCGTGGCCCGAGGCCGTGGGCTCCTCCCCCGTGAGCGCCGCACCGGCGGCGATGTCCAGCTGCAGGCCCACGAGGTCCAGTCCGGTCGTGCACTCGGTGACCGGGTGCTCCACCTGCAGGCGGGTGTTCATCTCGAGGAAGTAGAAGGAGCCGTCGTCCGCGGCGAGGAACTCCACCGTGCCCGCCCCCACGTAGCCGATCCGCTCCGCCGCACTGCGCGCCGCCTCGTAGAGCCTCTCCCGCATCGCGGAGCCGTGGCGCTCCACGAGAGGTGCCGGGGCCTCCTCGACGACCTTCTGGTGGCGGCGCTGCACCGAGCACTCGCGCTCCCCCACCGTCCACACCCGGCCGTGGGCGTCCCCGAACACCTGGACCTCGATGTGGTGGCCCTCCGGGATGTAGCGCTCGCAGAACACCGTGGCGTCACCGAAAGCGCTCGCGGCCTCCCGCGAGGCCGATTCCACGGTCTCGCGCAGGTCCGCGAGCCGCTCGACCACGCGCATGCCGCGGCCGCCGCCGCCCGCGGAGGCCTTGACCAGCACCGGCAGGTCCTCCTCCGTGATGGTTTCCGGCTCCAGCTCCGTGAGGACGGGCACGCCGGCCTCGGCCATGAGCCGCTTGGACTCGACCTTGGAGCCCATCTGCTCGATCGACTCGGGCGTGGGACCGATCCAGGTGAGACCGGCCGCGAGCACGGCCCGGGCGAAGTCCGCGTTCTCGGAGAGGAAGCCGTAGCCGGGGTGCACGGCATCCGCTCCCGCGCGCAGGGCGGCCTCGACGACGAGGTCCGCGCGCAGGTAGGTGTCCGCGGGAGAGGTCCCGGGCAGGCGCACGGCGGCATCGGCCTCGGAGACGAAGGCGGCGTCCGCGTCCGCATCGGAGAACACGGCCACCGTACCGATCCCGCGGGCCCGGCAGGTCGCGAAGACGCGGCGGGCGATCTCACCGCGGTTGGCGACGAGGACTCGGGTGAGGGGAGAGGGCTGAGCAGTCATACCGGCGATCACATCCTGAAGATTCCGTAGGAGCGGTCGGACTCGACGGGTCCGGTCGCGATGGCGGAGAGCGAGAGCCCCAGCACGGTGCGGGTGTCCCGGGGGTCGATGATGCCGTCGTCGTAGACCATCCCGGAGAGGAACAGCGGCAGGGACTCCGCCTCGATCTGCTTCTCGATCGCCGCGCGCCGCAGCTCGTTCTTCTCGTCGTCGAAGGGCAGACCGCGCGCTTCCGCCGAGGCCTTGGCCACCGAGGTGACGACGTCCGCCAGCTGCGCCCCTCCCATCACCGCGGACTTGGCCGAGGGCCACGCGAAGAGGAAGCGGGGGTTGTAGTCCCGGCCGCACATCCCGTAGTGGCCGGCACCGTAGGAGGCGCCGATGAGCAGCGAGATGTGCGGCACCGTGGAGGTGGAGACCGCATTCACCATCATCGAGCCGTGCTTGATGATCCCGCCCTCCTCGTACTTCCGGCCCACCATGTAGCCGGTGGTGTTGTGGAGGAAGAGGAGAGGCGTGCGCTGTCGGTTGGCGATCTGGATGAACTGGGTGACCTTCTGCGCCTCCTCGCTGAAGATCACGCCCTTGGAATTCGCGACGATCCCCACCGGATAGCCGTGGATGCGCGCCCAGCCCGTCACCATGCCGGAGCCGTAGAGCGGCTTGAACTCGTCGAAGTCAGACCCGTCGACCACCCGGGCGAGAACCTCACGGGGGTCGAAGGGGATTCGCAGGTCCTCCGGCACGATGCCCAGCAGCTCCTCGCCGCTGTGCAGGGGGGCGGCGACCGGCCCGGGAGCCGGCCCCTCCTTGCGATGGTTGAGCCGCGCCACGATCCGCCGGCCTATCCGCAGGGCGTCCTGCTCGTCACGGGCGAGGTGGTCGGCGAGTCCGCTGGTGCGCGCATGCATCTCCGCACCGCCGAGGGACTCGTCGTCGCTCACCTCGCCGGTCGCCGCCTTCACCAGCGGCGGGCCGCCCAGGAACACCTTGGACTGTTGCTCGATCATGACGACGTGATCGCTCATGCCCGGCTGGTAGGCGCCGCCTGCCGTCGAGTTCCCGAACACGATCGAGATCGTGGGGATGCCCGCCTTGGACATCTCCGCGAGGTGCCGGAAGGTGGCGCCGCCGGGGATGAAGACCTCGCTCTGCGTGGGCAGATTGGCGCCGCCGGACTCCACCAGGCTGATCATCGGCAGCCGGTTCTCCATCGCGATGTCCTTGAGCCGCAGCTGCTTCTTCAGCGTGCGCGGATTGGTGGTGCCGCCGGCGATCGTGGGGTCGTTGGCCACGATCATGCACTCCACGCCGGAGACCACGCCGATCCCACCCACCACGGAGGCGCCCACCGGGAAGTCCGAGCCCCATGCGGCGTACGGGCACAGCTCGAGGAACGGCGCATCGCGGTCCACGAGCAGCTCGATCCGCTCCCGCGCCGTGAGCTTCCCCCGCTTCCGGTGGCGCTCGACCGCCTTCTCCCCACCGGCGGCGGCGAGCTGTTCGTTGACCTCGTCGAGCTCCCGCAGCTTGGCGCGCATCGCCTGCGCGGCAGCCGCGTACTCCTCCGCCCCGGTGTCCGCTGCGGTCGTGAGTGCAGTCATGCTCTGTGCCCCTGTTCATCGTTCCGTCCCGTACGGGCCGGTGCCTGCGCGCGGCCTGTCCTCAGCGCCCCGTCCGTCATCCCGTGTATCCCAGCCGCTTCGCCGCCAGGGTCGTGAGGATCTCCGTGGTGCCCCCGCCGATCCCCAGGATCCGCGTGTCGCGGTAGATCCGCTCCACCTCGGACTCCGCCATGTATCCCATTCCGCCGAACAGCTGCACGGCCTGGCTGACGGTCCACTCCGCGGCCTCGACCGCGGTGTTCTTGGCGAAGCAGGCGGCGGCCACGAGGTCGAGCTCATCGCCCTGACCGGTGCTCAGCTGCTCCGCGCCCGCCTCCGCCCCGGCCGCGCCCGAGGCCACCCTCGCCCGGTTCTGCGCCGCCGTGTCCCAGCGGCGCGCGACCTCGCGCGTGTACACGCGCGCCGCGTCGATCCGCCGCGTCATCTCCGCCAGCGTGGACACGACGGTGTCGCGGGTGATGAGAGGCTGACCGAACGTCACACGGTCCCGGCACCACCGGAGGGCGAGGTCGAGGGCCCGCTGGGCACCGCCGTAGGCCTGCGCCGCCAGTCCCAGCCGCTCGCTCACGAACGCCTGCGAGATGTAGGCGAACCCGGCGTTCTCCTCGCCCACGCGGAAGGAGACGGGCACCCGCGCACCGTCGTAGTGCAGCTCCGCGGTGTCGGAGGCGTGCCAGCCCATCTTCCGCAGCCGCTTCGCCACGGAGAAGCCGGGCGTGTCCGTGGGCACGACGATGAGCGAGACGCCCTTGGAGCCGCGTCCGCCCGTCCGTGCGGCGGTGACGACGAAGTCCGCGCGGGCGCCGGAGGTGATGAAGGTCTTCTCCCCCGTGAGCACATAGTGGCCGCCGTCGCGCTCCGCGCGGGTGCGCAAGCCGCCCACATCGGAGCCCCCGCCGGGTTCCGTGAGCGCGAGCGCACCGATGAGCCGGCCTTCCAGCGTGGGCCTGACATAGGCGTCGATGAGCTCGGGGGTGCCCGCCTGCACGAGGTGGGGGAGGCTGATCCCAGAGGTGAAGAGCGAGGCGAACGTCCCGCCGGACATGCCGGCCTGGTGCGCGGCCTCCGTCACGGCGACGCTCGCGCGCACGCCGCCTCCGCCGCCGCCCACCTCCTCCGGGAAGGCCGCGCCCAGGAGGCCCAGGGCGCCGGCCTTCTCGTGGAGGCTGCGCGGGAGCTCGCCCGCTGCCTCCCATTCGTCCTGGTGGGGGAGGACGTGGGTGCGGACGAAGCCGGCGGTGGTCTCCGCCAGCGCCGCGATCTCCTCATCGCCTGCGAGTTCGTGCGTATAGGTGTGGGTCACTGTGCTGTGCCTTCCTGCGTGAAGAAGTCGTCGAGCGGGAGCGGGCCGGTGGTCTCGGCCGCGGGATCGCCCGCGGCGGCTCCGTGGGAGTCTCCGGAGGCGGGCCCAGCGGGTGCTACGGGTGCAGCGGGCCCAGCGGGTGCGCCGGACTCGCCTCCTGCAGTAGACCGCACGAGATCCGCGGGGACGTCGACGCACCTGCTCCGCAGCCATTCCGCCAGGCCCTTGGCCTGCGGGTCGAAGCGCGCGCGGTAGGCCACGCCCTCGCCCAGCAGCCCGTGGACGGTGAAGTTGAGCGCCCGCAGGCCCGCGAGCTCCACCCTGTCGATGTCCAGGTCCGCCGTCTCCGGCAGCAGCGCCCGGAGCCTGGCGGGTGTGAGCTCCGCGCGCAGCCACTGCCACACCGCATCCGTGCGGGCCCAGAGGCCGATGTTCGCGCTGCCGCCCTTGTCGCCGCTGCGCCCGCCGGCCAGGTGCCCCAGCGGCACCCGCACCGTGCCTGCATGTGCGGAGTCCCCGCCGCCGAGGCCTGCACCGGTGTGAGCGCCCGAACCGTTCCCGGTCGCCGCGGAGGCGGGCTCCGCACCCGTGTCCCTGCTGCTCTCCACGGAGCCGGCCTCAGCCGCCTCGGGCGACCCCGCGCTGCTCAGATCCAGCTCAGTGGGCGCGAGCGCCCGGGTGTCCGCAGGTGGGTCGATGACGGCCTCGGTCCCGTCGGGGAGGTGCACGGTGTGGACCGGCACGTCCTGCGGCACGGACTCCGGACGGAAGCGGCCGTAGACGGAGGCCTCCCCGGGCGGAGCTCCCGTGAAGTAGCCCGGCACGGAGCCGAGGGCGAACTCCACGGGGACGTTCGCGAACGACCGGCCCACGGTCTTGGGGTCCGGGTCGCGGGCCACGAGGGTGAGCCGCGCGGTCGCCTCCTCCTGCTGTACTGCGTCCGGCCGGTCCGAGCGCGCGAGGTTCCACGCCATCTGCGCCGGCCGCGGCAGGCCAGCGGCCTCCAGGCCGAACTCGAACTGACTGCGGATCAGCTCCGCCTTCGCCTCCGCGTCCAGGCCGGTGAGCTGGAAGACGATCTCCTGGCGGAAGCCGCCCACCTCCGTGACGGAGACCTTGAGTTCCGGCGGCGGCGCCTCGCCGCGGACGCCGCTGATCCGCACGCGGTCCTCACCGAGGTCCGTGAGCCGGATCGAGTCGAGCCGCAGCGTGGCGTCCGGGCCGGCATAGCGCGCTCCTCCCACCTCGTAGAGCAGCTGGGACAGCACCGTCTCCGCTGTGACCGCTCCGCCGGTGCCCGCCGGCTTGGTGATCACGGAGGAGCCGTCCGCGGCGATCTCGGCGATCGGGAAGCCGGGCCGGCGGAGGTCCGCGATCTCGCGGAAGAAGGAGAAGTTCCCGCCCGTGGCCTGCATGCCGCATTCGATCACATGGCCCGCGGCCATCGCCCCGGCCAGTGCGTCATGGTCGTCCCGGTCCCAGCCGTGGAACCACGCGGCCGGGCCGGTGGTGAGGGCGGCGTCCGTGACCCGGCCGGTGACCACCACCTGGGCCCCGCCCCGCAGCGCCTCCGTGATGCCCCAGCCGCCCAGATAGGCGTTGGCCGCCAGGGGCGAGCCCAGCCCCAGCTCCTCGGAGCGGTCCGTGAGGTCGTCGCCGTCCACCCAGGCCACCGGCACGTCGAATCCGGCCTCGGCCGCCTGCTCCCGGATGAGGGGGGCGAGCGCCTGCGGGTTCATCCCACCGGCGTTCGCGACCACGCGGGTGCCCGCCGCGACGATCCGCTGCAGCGCCCCGCGCAGCTGCGCGGCGAAGGTCCTGGCATAGCCGGCCCGAGGGTCCTTGGCCTTCTGCCGGGCGAGGATGAGCATCGTGAGCTCGGCGAGGTAGTCGCCGGTGAGGACCTCCACGCCGGCCTCCACCATCTCCTCCCAGGCGGAGAGGCGGTCGCCGTAGAAGCCGGAGACGTTGCCCACCCGCAGGGGGCGGCTCTCAGACTGCCGGTCGCCGGAGCGAGGCGCTGAGTCCTGGCGCTGCACCTGACCCGTGCGACGGCCCGTGGCCTGTGCCTGATCCGGGTGCGAGGTCATCGCGCACCTCCTGCCGCCTCGGCGGCCGTCCCCGCTGTGACGCGCTCCCCCGGCGCCGGCCCCTCCGTGGGGCCTCCCGCGAAGGCCTGTGCGATGTCCAGCCACGCCTGTGCGCCCTCGCCCTCGGCGGCGAGGTCCACATCCGCGAGGTTCCGCCGCTGCGTGACCACCGCGGCGAAGCCCCAGGCAGAGCCCCTCACCCGGTCGGCGGCCTCGGCGGATCCGAACACGAGCGGCTCCGCGCCCGGCAGCTCCAGCTCCACCCGCACCTCGGCGTCCGGAGCCTCCAGCCCACGTGAGGCGAAGGAGAAGCCGCGCGTGCGCACACCCAGCCGGGCGACGGCCGCGAGTGCGGGACCGGCGGGCTTGGGCACGGCGAGCGCATCGAAGACGTCCAGGCCGTGCGCCCAGGTCTCCATGATCCGCGCGGTGACCATCGACAGGGGCCGCATGGGCGGCCCGAACCAGCGCAGCCGCTCCCCCGGGTCGGCCTCCCGCAGCGCGGCGGCCAGACGGGCCCGCCCCTGGCGCCAGGCCGCGAGCAGCTCCTCCTGCGGCACCGCGGCGAGGCGATGGGCTTCGCTGTCCACGAACCCGGAGGCTCCCGCCTGCGCGGCAGCTCGGAGGAGCTCGTCGAAGGCGGGATCGCCGGTCACGGACTGCAGCGCTGCCGTGTCCGTCCAGTGCAGATGCGCGATCTGGTCCGCGACCGTCCAGCCCGCCGCCGGCGTGAGCCGTGTCCACTGCGCGGGCGGCAGGCCGGCGACCAGCGCGTCGAGCTGCGCGGATTCCTGCTCGAGCAGATCCAGTGCGGTGGTGAGGTCCATGGTGAGGTGCTCCTCCGGGTGGGTGAGGCCGCTCTGAGCGGGCGAAGCGGTGACGAGCGGGCGACCTCCTGGGGGCCGCGTGCGGGTGCGTCGGTCATGTCCTCGGAGCCGCCCTGCGTCCTCGCAGCGCTCCGTCTGCCGTTCACTGTGGCACAGTTCAAGTGAACGATCAATCCGGATTGATTGTTTTTGTGGATTGCCCTAACGTGTTGCCTGCATCACATCGCAGGGTCCGGGGTCGACACGTGCGGCGAGCGCAGTCCGCGGGGCCGCGACATGCACTGCGGTGCCGTCCGCAGACTCCCGCGCATCCTCGATTCGAAGGAGAATCCCGTGAGCGTTCCCCTGGGCACCTGGCCCGCCATCCACGCACTGCGCATCCCCGACCGTCCCGCGCTCGTCGACGGCGACACCGGCCGCGTCCTCACCTACGCGGAGCTGGAGGCGCGCACCACGCGCCTGGCCGCCGCCCTCCGGAATCGGGGCGTGGGCCCCGGCGACCGGGTGGCCGTCCTCAGCCTCAACTGCCCTGAGATGCTGAAGCTCGTCTTCGCCGTCGCCAAGCTCGGCGCGATCACGGTGATGCTCAACTTCCGGCTCACCGCGCCGGAGATCGCATTCATCCTCAAGGACTCCGGCGCCTCGCTCCTGTTCGCCACCACCTCACTGGAGGGGGCGGCCCGGACGGCTGCGGAGGATTCCGAGATCCGCGAGGTCGTGACGCTGGCGACCGCGCAGGAGCGCCGGGACGGCATCCGCGCGGGCTTCGACGCGCTGCTGGACTCCCGCGGTGAGGCGGCCGGCCCCTCTGCGGCGGGGGCCGACCCGGCTCCGGCAGAGCAGACCCTGACGACGGCGGGCCCCACTGCTCCGGACCTGCCCGAGGTCGACCCGGAGTCCCCGGCGGTGCTCATGTACACCTCGGGCACCACCGGCAGGCCCAAGGGCGCGATCCTCACCCACTCCAACCTCTTCTGGGTCTCGCTCTATCACAACAGCATCGAACGCGGACTGAACCGGCTGGACGTCAACCTCGCGGTCGCACCGCTGTTCCACATCGGCGCACTCGCGGTGTACACGCTCCCCGGCGCGTACTGGGGCGCCTGCACCGTGGTCCTCGAGTCCTTCGACCCGGAGACCTGGGCGGCCGCGGTCGAACGGCACCGCGTCACCAAGGCCTTCGCCGTGCCCGTCATGTGGGGTGCCGTCCTGCAGTCCGGCGCCACGGACCGGCACGACGTGTCCAGCCTGGACGTCGCCGTCTCCGGCGGCGCCCCGTGTCCCCTGCCCGTCATCGAGGGCCTGCTGGCCAAGGGCGTGGCCTTCACGGAGGGGTTCGGCCTCACGGAGACCGCAGCGGCGGCCTCGATGCTGCCCTCGGAGTTCGTGCGCTCCCACGCCGGGTCCGTGGGCCGGCCCCTGCCGCACGTGGAGTTCCGCGTGGTGGACGCGGGCGGCGCGCAGGTGCCTGTTGGGGAGGTGGGCGAGCTCCTCGTCCGCGGCCCCTCGGTCTCCCCCGGCTACTGGAACCGCCCGGATGCGAACGCGGAGGCGTTCCGGGACGGCTGGTTCCACACCGGAGACCTCGCCCGCGTGGACGCGGACGGCCTCTACCACCTCGTGGACCGGAAGAAGGACATGGTCATCACGGGCGGTGAGAACGTCTATCCCATCGAGGTGGAGCAGGTGCTCTACGGCCATCCCGCCGTCGCGGAGGTCGCCGTGATCGGCGCCCCGGACGCGCAGTGGGGTGAGGCGGTGACCGCAGTGGTCGTCCGCGCCGAGGCGGCCCCGAGCGCGGTGGCCGACGAGGCGGGAACAGCAGAGGACGAGGCCCTGGCCGCCGAGCTCACCGCGTTCGCCCGGGAGCGGCTCGCCGGCTTCAAGGTCCCCAAGCGCTTCGTCTTCGCCGATGCGCTCCCCCGCACCGCCACCGGCAAGGTCCGCAAGGTCGAGCTGCGCTCCGCGGTGGGCGGCCAGGAGTCGATGGTGAGCCGCTGAGCATCCCCGCATCATCCACTCAGCGACGCATGCGCTCTCTGCGCCGTTTCACGCGGAACAGCGCAGAAAGCGCATACACGGGCTGGAGCACTCTGGCAGACCCCGAACAGACCCCCGGAAAGGACACGACAGTGACGGCAGACGCACACACGAACACGGACACCGAGGACATCGAGGAGTTCCGCACCAGCGTGCGGGCGATCCTGGACCGGGAGATCGCCTCCCGGATCGACGAGTGGGAGGCCGCGGGCGCGTTCGACGCCCACGAACTGTTCCCCCGGCTGGCTCAGCACGGACTGCTGGGCCTCGGCTACAGCCCGGAGGACGGGGGCGAGGGCGCGCCGCTGGAGTACCAGATGGTCCTCGCGGAGGAGCTTGCCCGCTGCAGCGCGGCAGGCGTGAGCATGGCGATCAACGTGCAGATGCACATGGCCACTCCCTCGTTGGCCCGGTTCGGAACCCCGGAGCTCAAGGAGGCGTACCTCCGCCCTGCCCTGCGCGGAGAGCAGGTCGCGGCGATCGCCGTGACGGAGCCGGACTCCGGATCCGACGTCGCCGGACTGAGTACGCACGCCCACCGCGACGGCGATGACTGGGTGATCACCGGCCAGAAGATCTTCATCACCAACGGCGCTCAGGCGGACTGGTTCTGCATGCTCGTGCGCACCTCCGACGAGGGCGGACACCGCGGCATGAGCCAGATCATCGTGCCCCGGGACACCCCCGGCTTCGAGGTGGTGCGCGTCCTCGACAAACTGGGCAACCGCTCCTCCGACACCGTGGAGCTGCGGCTGGAGAACGCGCGCGTGCCGGTCTCGAACACCATCGGCACTCCCGGCCGCGGGTTCCAGCAGCAGATGCAGCAGTTCGTCATCGAGCGCCTCTCCGCGTGCTTCTCCGCCGCGGGCTCGGCCGGGCAGGCTCTGCAGCGCACGCGAGAGTACCTGCAGACGCGCACCGTGTTCGGCGCTCCGCTCGCCACCCGCCAGTACCCCGTCTTCCGCCTCACCGAGCTCTCCGCCCAGCTGGACCTGCTCCGGGCGCTCAACGAGAAGATGTGCCGCAAGCTGAACGCCGGCGAGGACATCACCCGGGAGGCGACCGTCGGCAAGCTCACCGCGGGCCGGCTGCTCCGCGAGGTCGCGGACGCCGCGGTCCAATACCACGGCGGCCTCGGCTACATGGAGGAGAACTGGACCAGCCGCTTCTACCGCGACAGCCGTCTCATCTCGATCGGCGGCGGGGCTGATGAGGTCATGCTGCAGGTCCTCGCGAAGCTCGACGGCTACGACCTCTGAACCCTGCAGCCCCACCCCTCAGGGGCTCATCCCTCCAGGACTCCCCCTCAAGGAAAGGACCCTCCATGCGCGCGGACACCAGCAGAGTCGACCCCCAGGATCTCAACCTCGCACGCCGCAACACCGTGGGCGACGCCCTCACCCGCACGGCGGACAGACTCCCGCACAACATCGCCGTGGTCGACGGGGAGCGCCGCATCGACTACGCCACCCTCGAACACGACTCCGAGGCCGTGGCCCGCGGCATGCTCGCGCTCCCCCGCGCGCCTGAGCAGGGCGAACCCGTCGCCGTGCTCATGACGAACAGCTACGAGTTCCTCCCCGTCTACTTCGGCATCGCGAAGTCCGGGCGGGTGGCCCTGCCCGTCAACTACGGCCTCGCGCCGGAGGACATCGCCTGGATCCTGCAGGACGCACAGGCGCGGATCGTCGTCATCGACGAGGCGCTGCTGCCCCTGCTGACCGCAGCTGCGGCGGCCGGTGCAGAGGTGGACACCGTCGTCGTGCGGCGGACGGCGGGCGAGGGCGCGACAGGGGCGGCCGAGGCCTCGGGCGTCGCCCCGCTCGACTCCGGCCTCCCCGGAGCCCGGACCGTCGACCTCGCCGAGCTGTTCGCCGCCGAGGTGGGCGAGGAGCTGCGGATCCTCATCGGCAGCGACGACGTCGTCCAGTGCCTCTACACCTCGGGGACCACCGCGAATCCCAAGGGGGCGCTGGCCGCGCACAGCGCCGTCGTCATGGGCGCGATGACGAACGCGCTCCTGCTCGGCGGGGACTGGGGACGCACGCCGGGAACCATGCTCATCGTCCTCCCGATGTTCCACGTGACCGCGCTCAACACCCTGGCCAAGCCCGTCCTGTTCACCGGCGGCACGCTCGTCATCCAGCAGGGCTTCGATCCGGTGGCGGTCATCGACGCCTTCGAGCGCGAGCGCGTCACGACCTTCACCGGACTGCCCATGATGTGGGGCGCGCTCGTCGCCGAACACGGGAAGCGGCCGCGCGACCTCAGCGCGATGGACACCGCCATGTACGCGATGGCGCAGATGCCGGAGCGGGTCCTCGCCGGCATGGACGCGATGATGCCGAACGCCAAGATCGTGCTGGGCTCCGGGCAGACCGAGGTGATCCCCGCGACGACCTTCCAGCGGCCGGAGCACCGGCACGGGAAGAACGGCTCCTGGGGCATGCCCATGCCCACCGTGCGCGTGCAGATCATGGGTCCCGACGGCGAGCTCCTGCCCACCGGCGAGACCGGCGAGATCGTCTACCGGGGCGGCCACGTCACACTCGGCTACTGGAACCGGCCGGACGCCAACGAGGAGTCCTTCCGGCACGGCTGGTTCCACTCCGGGGACCTCGGGCATCTCGACGAGGAGGGCGTCGTCTGGTTCACGGACCGGGTCAAGGACATCATCAAGACCGGCGGTGAGAACGTCTCCTCGATGAAGGTCGAGCGCATCGTCGCGGATGCGCCGGGGGTGGTCGAGTGCTGTGTGATCGGCACGGAGCACGCGCACTGGGGCGAGGCCGTCACCGCCGTGGTGCTCAGCGACAGGGTGCCTCCGCTGGAGGGCGAGGGCTCGGTGGCTGCGGGAGCGGTGAATGCGGAGGAGCGCGAGCGTCTCGCGGCGCAGACGGAGGAGGAGATCCTCGCCCACGTGCGGGAGAAGCTCAGCGGCTTCGAGACGCCCAAGCGCGTGGAGTTCGTGGACGCGCTGCCCAAGACCACCACCGGGAAGATCAGGAAGAACGTGCTCCGGCAGCAGTTCTGAGCCTGCTCCGCAGCTCGTCTCACCAGCGTATGTGCTTCCTGCAGCGTTTCACGCGGAACGGTGCAGGAAGCACATACGCGTGCGCAGAGGCAGAGCGTCAGTCCTGGACGACGGGCCGCTTCGCCACGGCACGGGCGTGCGAGAGCTCCCGGAAGCCGTGGACCCCGTGGTAGGCACCGATCCCGCTGTGGTTGACGCCCCCGAAGGGGAGGTTCGGCTCGAGGTAGTTGCCCGCCCAGCCGTTGAAGCTCACCCCGCCGGAGGAGGTCTCCGCGAGCACCCGGTCCTCGACCTCGGGGTCCGCCGTGAAGACGTGCATGGTGAGCGGCTTGGCGCGGCTGCGGATGCCGTCGATCACCTCGTCCAGCTCGTCATAGGCGAACACCGGCAGCACCGGGCCGAAGATCTCCTCCTGCATGACGGTCGCGTCCTCGGGCACGTCGAGGAGGACGCAGGGCTCCACCGTGAGCGTCTCACGGTCGCGGCGACCGCTGCCGATCAGCGTGGCGCCGCGCTCCACCGCCTCGTCGATGCAGCCGGCGACCCGGTCGAAGTTCCGCTCGTCGACGATGCGGGAGAAGCGGTCGAGGTTGATCTCGTCACCCTTGTAGAGGCGGTCCTGCACCGCGCCCATGAAGCGGTCCACGAAGTCATCGAGCAGCACCCGCTTCACGTACACGTGGTCCGGTGCCAGGCAGATCTGACCGGCGTTGGACATCTTGCCGATCATGAGCGCCTGCGCGGCCGCGTCGAGGTCCGTGGTGCCGTCGATGACTGCGGGGCACTTGCCGCCCAGCTCCAGCGTGACGGAGGCCAGGTGCTCGGCAGCAGCGGCCATGACCACCTTGCCCACCGCAGGGCTGCCGGTGAAGAAGACGTGGTCGACGGGGAGTTCTGAGAGCGCATTCGCGAGGTCCACGCCGCCTTCGAAGACCGCGACCTCGTCCTCGGCGAACGTCGCCCGGATGATCTCAGCCGTGAGCGCGGAGGTGGCCGGGGCGAGCTCATTGGGCTTGACGAGCGCGACATTGCCGGCTGCGATGATCGCGGCCAGCGGCTGGAAGGTGAGCAGGACGGGGTAGTTCCACGGGCCGTACAGGAGCACCTGGCCGCGGGCCTCGTACCGGACGAACGCCTCGGTGCCGGGGTGGGAGACGGGCACCTCCTGCGGCTCCATCCACTCCGAGAGGTGCGCGATGGTCCCGTCGATCTCCGCGAGGACTCCGCCCAGCTCCGTGCCGGCGCCCGTGAAGCCGTCCGCGAACTTCTCCCTGGTGCGGCGCAGGTCCCGGTGCAGGGCCTCATCGACGTCGTCAGCGCGGCTGAGGAGCACCTCGCGGAGCCGCCTCAGCCGCTCCACGCGCTGCTCCGCGGTGGTGTTCCCCACCCTCCGCCTGCTGCGCTGCTGGAGCTCGTGGATACGGCGGACCTCATTCGGATCCCATGCGGACATAGGCGGATCACCTCTCTGTGATGCGGCAGCTGAGGCCGACACTACACCGGGAGGTCATCGGCCCCAGCCCCAGCCGAGTGAGCGGGTCCTGCCCACCTGGCACCACCGAGTGAGCGGTTCCTGTCGGAATCAGACGCTGCATCCGACAGGAACCGCTCACTCGACGAATTGGCGGGCCGGCGGCTCAGGGCGCCTCGGGAAGCCCGGTGGCCTCCGGATCGATGTTGCGGATGAGCGCGGAGGTGTCGCGGTCGCCCCAGCCGTCGTCGATGAGCTTCTGGAGCTTCTCGTGCACGAGCGTCGCGGCGGGCAGGTCCACGCCCTCGGACTCCGCACCCGCGAGCGCGAGGCCCACGTCCTTGTGCATGAGCATGGTGGAGAAGCCCGCGGCGAACTCGCGCTCGGCCGGCGAGCTGTCCACGACGCCGGGCACGGGGTACCAGTTGCGCAGCGGCCAGGAATCACCGGAGGACACCCGCGCGATGTCGAAGAACACCTTGGGATCGAGACCGAACCGCTGGGCCAGCACCGCACCTTCCACCACACCCTGGAGGCTGATGGCCAGCTGCATGTTGTTGACGATCTTCGCGGCCTGCCCCGCTCCGTCGCCTCCCGCGTGGAAGATGTTGCCGGCCATCGCCTCGACCACGGGGCGCACGGCCGCGACATCGTCCTCCGCGCCTCCCAGCATGAAGGTGAGCGTGCCGGCCGCAGCCCCGCCCACGCCTCCGGAGACCGGGCCGTCGATGAAGCGGAAGCCGCGCTCGCGCGCACCCGCGTGAAGGGCACGGGCGGTGTCCACGTCGATCGTCGAATCGTCCACCAGCAGGGTCTCCGTCGAGGCGGAGTCGAACACGCCGCCGGCGTCGAAGTACACGCTGCGCGCGTGCTCGCCCTTGGGCAGCATCGTGAAGACGAAGTCCGCACCGGCCACGGCCTCGGCGATGGAGCCCACCGCCTGCACGCCGTCCTCCGTCGCGGCCTCCACCGCGGCCGCGACGACGTCGTAGCCCCTGACGGTGTGGCCTGCCGCGACGAGGTTCTTCGTCATCGGGCGGCCCATGTTGCCCAATCCGATCCAGCCGATGTTCGCCATGATGCCTCCTTGCATTCGCTTCTCCGTGCCGCCGCAGGCTCCCGTGCGCCGCGACGCTGATTCCCCACCAGAATATGCCCGCCGTCACATCCGGCCTCTGCGCGCACCCCGCGGCGCCCGAACCCCGCACATCGCTTCCGCACCGGAGGTGTGCGTGCATGCACTCCGCACCGGATACCATGCGGTGCATGACGAGCTCGCACGCGCAGGCGGGCGCCGGTCCCCGCATCGCGCCCGATGACCTGCTCACGCTCCTCGCGGTCGCCCGCCTGGGCAAGTACACCGCGGCCGCCCACAGCCTCGGCATCAATCACACGACCGTCTCCCGCCGCATCGCCTCCCTGGAGAAGGCGGTGGGCGAACGCGTGCTCGCACAGGCGCCGGAGGGCTGGGAGCTCACCGCCCACGGTCGCCGGCTGCTGCCCGCCGCCGAGGCCGTGGAGACCGCGCTCGCATCCGTCGCGGCGCCTGTCCCGCGGACCGGGCAGGAGGGCCGCCGCCTGGCCGGCACCGTGAGGATCGCCGCGCCCGAGGCGTTCGTCGCCGCCTATGCCATGCCCGCTCTCAGCCGCCTCCAGCGCAACCACGCGGGCCTGCAGGTGGAAGTGCTCACGGCGACGCAGCGGGCGCGAAGGTACCGCTCGGGGATGGACATCGAGGTGGTCGTGGGCAGGCCGGACACCCGCCACTCGACTGCGCACTACCTGCGCACGTACTCGCTGGGGCTGTACGCCTCGCCGGGCTACCTGCAGCGCCACGGGAGGCCGGAGACTGCCGAGGACCTCGCCGACCGGCGGCTCATCTTCTACCCCGAGCACTCGCTCGAGGTCGACAGCCTGCTGGGTGCCGTCGAGCAGCTGCCGGAGACCGCGGGCTACTTCCGCTCGAACTCCGTCGCCGCTCAGCTGCAGGCCGCGCGGCTGGGGGTGGGGGTGGGCCTGCTGCCGGCCTTCGCCGCCGAGGCGGACGACTCCCTCGTGCGTGTGCTCCCCGAGTTCGACCGCGAGCTGGAGTACTGGGCTTCGGTGCGGCCGGAGGCGCTGCGCAGTCCCGTGGTGGAGCACGTCCTCGCAGCCCTGCGGTGAGCCCGCGCAACAGGGCAGACGCGGCGGTGTCCGGAAGCCGCCGCTAGAGTGTGACTTAACGCTCATTCGATATGCGTGACCGATCAGCGCTGCTCGTCCACGAAAGGCTGCCGCCCCATGACCGCACAGATCCTCTCCCGCCGCGACCTCAGCTTCCTGCTCCACGAATGGCTGGATGTGAGCGCGCTGACCGAGCGCGAGCGCTTCGCGGACCACTCCCGCGAGACCTTCGATGCGCTCCTGGAGGTCTCCGAGGACATCGCCCGCGAGCACTTCGCCCCGCACTACCGGAAGAGCGATCTCAACGAGCCCACGTTCGACGGCGAGACCGTCCGCATCATCCCCGAGGTGAAGGAGGCCCTCGACCGGTTCGCGGAATCGGGCCTGCTCACGGGCTCCGTCGACGAGGAGCACGGCGGCATCCAGCTCCCCTACACGGTCTCCCGAGCATGCTTCGCCTGGTTCCAGGCGGCGAACATCGCGACCTCCAGCTACGCCATGCTCTCGATGGGCAACGCCGCGCTCCTGCTGGCACATGGAACGCCCGAGCAGATCGAGCGCTGGGCCGTGCCCGAGCTGGAGGGCCGCTTCACGGGCACCATGTGCCTGTCCGAGCCGGAGGTGGGCTCCTCCCTCAGCGATGTCACCACCCGCGCCGTGCCGCAGGACGACGGCACCTACCGCGTGCACGGGCAGAAGATGTGGATCTCCGGCGGCGAGCACGAGCTCAGCGAGAACATCGTGCACCTCGTCCTCGCCCGTGCGGAGGGCGATGCGCCCGGCGTCAAGGGCCTCTCCCTGTTCATCGTGCCCAAGAAGCTGGTCAACGACGACGGCAGCGTGGGCGAGCGCAACGATGTGGTGCTGTCCGGACTCAACCACAAGATGGGCTGGCGCGGCACCACGAACACGCTGCTGAACTTCGGCGAGGGCGCGCATCAGCCTGGCGGGAAGGGCGGGGCTGTCGGCTACCTCGTGGGCGAGCGCGGCAGTGGCCTCGCGTACATGTTCCACATGATGAACGGCGCGCGCATCGGCGTGGGTGCGGGTGCTGTGGCGCTGGGCTACCGCGGCTACCTCACCGCGCTGGAGTACGCGCGCGACCGCATCCAGGGCCGGCCGCTCGAGGACAAGGACCCGAGCGCGCCGGCCGTGCCGATCGTGCGGCACCCCGACATCCGGCGGATGCTGCTGGCGGCGAAGGCGTATGCGGAGGGCGGACTGGGCCTCATCCTGTATGCCGCGAAGCTCCTCGACGACTCCCAGACCGCGCCCGAGGCCGCCGACCGCGAGCGCGCGGACCTCCTCCTCGACGTGCTCACCCCGCTCGTGAAGACGTGGCCGTCGCGCTGGTGCCTCAAGGCCAACGACCTCGCGATCCAGGTGCTGGGCGGAGCCGGCTACACGCGCGACCATGATGTGGAGCAGCTCTACCGCGACAACCGGCTCAACCCCATCCACGAGGGCACGGACGGCATCCAGTCCCTCGACCTCCTGGGCCGCAAGGTCCGCATGAAGGGCGGCGCAGGACTGCGGCTGCTGGCCGAGACGATCCGCGCGACGATCGCGAAGGCGGAGGGAACCGCCTGGGCGGGACAGGCCGCCGCGCTCGAGGCCGCACTGGCGCGTGCGGAGTCCGTCACCGCGGAGCTGTGGGCCGACGGCGACCCGCTCACGGCGCAGTCGAACTCGTGGGTCTACCTCGAGGCCGTGGGCCACACCGTCATGGCGTGGCTGTGGCTGGAGCAGGCGCTCGCGGCAGATGCCGCCGAGGCCGGCACGGGAGACAGCGCAGCCTCCCGTGGAGCGGCCTCCCGCAGTGCCGACGACACCGCCTTCTACGCCGGCAAGCGCGCCGCGGCCCGGTACTTCTTCAGCCACGAGCTGCCACGGGTGCACCCGCAGTTCGATCTGCTGGAGAGCCTGGACCGGACCTTCGCGGACCTCGACGACGCCGTCCTCTGAGGGTTCACACGAGCGCGGCGGGTGCCTCCCCGCCGGGGAGGCGCCCGCCGCGTCCTGCTCAGCGCGGCCGGTGCTCCATCGCGGCGCTCGACTCGTACACCGCCTGCGCGAACGGGGCGAAGTCGGTCTCCGCGTCGTACCACTCGTCGAAGTCCTCGGTCTTGCCACCGTCCGCGTAGCCCAGCTCCTCCAGCTGTGCCGTCCAGGCCTCGGCCGAGGCTCTGATGACCTCCGCGGTGTCCTCGGGGAGGTTCCCGCCCTCGATCGCCTCGGCGGTCAGCTCGTGGGAGATCTCGCCCACCCGCTCCTGCAGCGCCCCTCCGTACGCGGAGACGGTGCCGCCCTGGGCCTTCGCGGCACTGATCATCGCCTCGGCGCCGTCCGTGTAGCTGCGTGCCACACCGCCGGCGGCGAGCGAGGTGCTGTCGAAGATGATCTGCTGGTAGGCCAGCGGCAGGTCGCTGAAGCCGGCTCCGGCGAGGAAGGCCGCAGCCGCCCTCGGATAGGAGACGTCGGTTGTGTATCCCAGATGAGGAGCCACCTCCAGCAGACCGCCCTCTGCCGTCGCGGCGGTGGGACCGAGGTTGCAGTCGACCGAGCCGCGCTGCAGCGCCTCGTAGGTCTCCGTGTACTCCATGGACACCGGCGCTCCGCCCATCTCCCTGATCATCCTGTCCTGCGCGACTGAGCCGATCCGCGTCTGCGTCCCGCGCCAGTCGTCCTCGGTGAGGACGGGCTCGGCGCACGCCGTGTAGTACCCGGCCGTGGGGAGGAACGGGGTGAGCGGGGTGAGCCCCCGCTCCTCGTAGGCGGTGAGCACGGCCTCGTTCGTCCACCCCAGATCGTTGTAGACCGCATAGGGCAGCATCTCGCCCACGAAGGGCGACGAGGGCAGGAGGGCCGTCGTGGTGGCGAGGTCGTTGAACGCCTCGAACTCGGCGGGCTGGTAGATGGGCAGGGTGTAGGCGAGGTCCAGGCGGCCGTCGGCCAGCGCATCGTGCACCGTGTCGTACCCGGCGACGGCCTGGCCCCAGACCACCTCGACCTCGATCTTCCCGCCCGATCTCTCCTCGATGAGATCCGCCATCACGCTGCCGGCCGGGGCCATGACCGAGGTCGCCGACGCCGCGGCGGGCTGGAACGTCAGCGTCACCGGCTCGAGGTCCGCGATGATCCCGTCCACCTCCTCCTGCGGAGCGCCGTACTCGAAGCCCTCCCCGGAGCCCCCGCCGGCGGTGCCGCCGGATGCGCCGACGCTGCCGGAGCAGCCGGTGAGGGCGAGGACGACGGCTGCGGCCGGGGCGAACAGGCCGGACATCGTCCGGATCGTCCCGGACCTGTGTGCGTGTGCTGTATGAGACCTCGTCATCGGGATCTCCGTCCTCTCGTGTGGTGTCCCCCGGTCACGGCAGTGTGACCGGGAAGAAGCGCGGGAAGTGGTCGATGTGCGCCAGCAGCGCGAGCACTGCGGCCGTGTCCCCGCTGACGACGGCCTCGGCCGCGGCCAGGCTCTCCTCCGTCTGCGGGCGGCTGAGCAGCTGGGCGAGGGCTGCGCGGCCGGCGGTGATCGTCGCGGAGCCGGACTCCTGCGCCCCCTCCGTGTAGACGAGCACGCCGTTGCGCGTCTCGAGGAGGTACTCCGTCCCCGCATCCGGCTGCGCCCAGGTGAGCGAGACGGTCAGCTCCGCACCCGTGACTCCGTTGAAGCAGATGCCGGCATAGTCGAGGATCTGCTCGTCCGTCATCGCCTCCGCGGTGGGCGCGTCGATGCCGCGGTCGGTGCGCTCTCGTGCGCTCTCCTCCCGCAGCTCCTGTGCGCCGGTGAGGAAGATGTTGCGCCACGAGGCGTTCGCGGTCTGGATCGCCATCTGATCCAGCGCCGCGGCACCGAGCTCCCGCGCACGGACGCTGTCCGGCTCCGCGAAGAGCACGGCTGCGGACATCTGCGCCACCCACCGGTAGTCGCCCTCGGCGAAGAACCCGTCGAGCTGGTCGAGCACCGCATCGACGCCGCCCAGCATCCTGATCAGCCGCGCGCCCGATTCCGCCGGCGGATGCTGGTGATAGGTGAGCGGATTGCCGTCCCACCAGCCCAGGTAGTGCTGGTAGATCGCCTTGGAGTTGTGGTTGAGGGAGCCGTAGTAGCCCTGCGTGTGCCAGCGGGAGGCGAGCCCCGGAGGGAAGGCGATCTCCTCCGCGAGCTCCTGCATGGTCTGACCGTGGTTCATGCGGCGCAGCGACTCGTCGTGCACGAACTTGTACATGTCGCGCTGGTCCGCGATGTACTCCGCGACGGCCTCCGTTCCCCAGGTGGGCCAGTGATGCTGCCCGATGAGCACCTCGGCCCTGCCGCCGTACTCCACGAGTGCTGAGTGCAGCGTCTTCCACCAGGCGACCGCGTCCCGCACCACGGCTCCGCGCGGAGTGAGGAGGTTGTGCATGGTGTGCGTGGCGAGCTCCACAAGGTTGAGCACCTGCAGGCCGGGGAACCAGAGGATGAACTCGGAGGGCGCCTCCGTGTTCGAGGCCTGGACGAACTCGATCTCGACCCCGTCGAGCATGACGGTCGCACGTGCCCCGCCGATGGTCTCCGTGGGTGCGAGCAGAGTGGTGAGCCCGGCACCCATCCCCATGCCGATGCCGGCGTCCACGGTGCCGAGCGCCCCGCGCTCCAGCAGCGGTCCGAACTGGTACTGCGAGCGCCGCCGCATGGCGTTGCCCGCGAACACGTTCTCCGCGACGGCCTCCTCGACGAAGCCGCCGGGGGCGATGATCCGCACCCTTCCGGCCTCCACCTCAGCGGGATCGACCACGCCCAGTGCGCCGCCGTAGTGGTCGGCGTGGCTGTGCGAGTAGATCACCGCCCGCACCGGCCGCTGTCCGCGGTGCTCGCGATAGAGATCGAGGCCGGCCCGGGCCATCTCCGCCGTGGTGAGCGGATCGATGACGATGAGGCCGGTCTCGCCCTCGACGATGGTCATGTTCGCCAGGTCGAATCCGCGGATCTGGTACATGCCCTCCACGACCTCGAACAGGCCGTGGAGGTTGTTCAGCCGGGCGAGGCGCAGAAGGCTCGGATGGACGGTTCCCGCCGTCTCCTCCTCGTGGACGAAGCCGAACTCGTCGCCCTTCCACACCTTCGCCCCGGCGGCCGAGGTGAACTGATCGAAGCTCTCATACGTGGCGATGAAGCCGCGCGCGGCGTCGTCGAAGTCGCGGGTGTCGTCGAGGGGGAGGGCCGCAGAGGCCTCGGAGAGGATCTGCGTGGTCACGGGCGTGGGCACCAGGGGTGCCGCCGTGTCGGGGGATCCCGCGGGGAGGTGGGTCATGTCTGTTCCGCCTTTCTCGTGGAGCATGTGCGTCCGTTCTGATCTGGTCTGGTCATGCGCGAGGTGAGGGTGTGTCCCCTGCACGGCGCCGCTCAGCCCTGCGCGTCGAGGAGCACGAGCACGAGGCCGGCCGCTCCCACCGCGAACGCCGCGGCGGCGAGTGCGCACACCCCGGCCGCATCCGCCTGGGCGCGCCCTGCGACGATGCCGCGGACTCCCCTGCCATAGCGGGTGCGCTGCCGGGCCAGCAGCACCGCGGCCGTCGCTCCCAGCAGCGCCACCGCCGGGAGCACCCAGGCCCCGTAGTGGGGAGCCCAGCGCAGCAGGATCGCCGAGGCGATGAGCAGCGATGCGAGGGTCCGGGACCACGCCAGCGAGGTCCGCTCCGGCTGGAGACCCGGGTCGCCGTGCATCTCCACCGCCGTCCGCGTCCCGGCGGTCATCCGAGCCACAGATAGGCGAGCAGGCCGCCGCAGGCCACCGCCGACGCACCGGCGAGCACGGGGACGATGAGCGGGACGGGCAGGGGGCGGGCGTGCCGCATCGCACGCTCCACGCGCACCCAGCGGACGGTGGCGCCCACAGCGATGAGCACCCCGGCGCACAGCAGCACCACTGCGACGGCCCTCCGGACCTCCGGCGGCATATCGGACAGCGGCAGGGCCGCCAGCGCGATCCCGCCGGCGAGGAAGGCCAGCGCCGTCCGCATCCAGGCGAGGAAGGTGCGCTCGTTCGCCAGGGTGAAGCGCGGGTCCGGCTCCTCCCCGCCCGGCAGCAGCAGCCGGGCGAGCGGTCCGCGGCCGTCGCCGAGGCGGCCTCGGCGATCTGCTCCTGCACGCACCTCCTGCGGGGCCTCCGTCAGCGGTTCCATCGGCCGGCCCCTTCTGCCGGGCGCAGCGGGGAGAACTCCCCTGCCGGGCGCAGCGGGGAGACCTCGCGCGCGTGCACCGAGAGCGGCGGGGAGGAGTGACAGGGCGCAGTGGGCACGCGGAAGCGCTGGTCCTCGAACACCGCCTCCGCGAACACGCCGTTGTCCACGATGTCCGCCGCCTCCGGCACGTCCCCGTATCCGCGGAGCTCCGCGGCGACGACACCGGCCGCCGTCAGGCCTCCCACCGCCTCGGCGACCGTCATGCGGGAGAAGAAGCGGTTGAGGAGGGGGATGAGGACCGGCCGGTTCGCGACACGGGAGGCGTTGTCGCGGAAGCGGGGGTCGTCGGCGAGCTCCGGCTGTCCGATGTGGGTGCAGAGGATGCGCCAGGCCTGGGGCTGGTACCCGCTGACCACGAACTCCCCGTCCGCCGCCGTGAGCACGTCCGCCGCCGGTGCCAGGGTGGGCTGGCCGTTGCCCCTGCGCCGCATCTCGCTCCCGGTGATCTGCTGCTCCACCCAGTTGGAGGTCTGCATGCTCACCGCCACCTCGAGCAGGGGGATGCGCGCCTCCGTGCCGTGGCCGAACCGGTCGCGGCGCAGCAGGGCGGCGAGCACCGTCTGCACGACGATGAAGGCGGTGGTGTGGTCGATGACGGGGGCGCCCACGCGCTGAGGCTGGCCGTCGGCCTCGCCGGTCACGGACATCATCCCGCTCTCGGCCTGCGCCGCGATGTCCAGCCCCGGCCTGAGCGCGGACGGGCCGCGGGGACCGAATCCGCTCACGCTCACGGAGATGAGGTCCGGCCTGAGCTCCTGCATCGCGGCGTACGAGAAGCCGAGCCGGTCCAGCGTGCCCGGGCGGAGGTTGTGGATGACGGCATCGGCCCCTGCGATCAGACGGCGCAGGCGCTCAGCGCCCTCCTCGGACTTGATGTCGAGCTCGATCGCCGTCTTGCCGCGGTTGAAGCCGCGGAAGATCGCCTGCCCGTAGGAGGAGTCCAGCTGGCGGGCCGGTTCGCCTCCGGGCGGCTCCACCTTGACCACTTCCGCGCCCATCTCGAGGAGCTGCTGGCCGGCGCTCGGCACGGCGATCAGCTGCCCCAGCTCGATGATGCGCACTCCGGCGAGCGGGAGTTCTGCGGATGCGGACATGGATGCTCCTCTCACGGACGCGACACCCGATGCCGTGTGCAGCAGGCCGCAGCGGGGGCAGAGCCCCGGGGCCTCGAGCGGGCCGGGCATCCCGGACAGCGCCGTCCCCGGATCTCATCCTCAGGCAGACGCAGGCCTGCGTCAAAGGAACTATCTGCATCTCAGTATCAGGAGAACTTATATCCTGGTGCGAGCAGTGTGAGCAGTGCGAACGGAGAGCGGAGGTTCATGGAGAGACGGCAGGCGGAGCATTTCCTCGCGGTCTGCGAGACGGGGACGTTCTCCGCCGCAGCACAGCGCCTCGGCGTATCGCAGCCGGCGCTCTCGCAGTCCGTCCGGAGCCTGGAGGAGGAACTGGGAGCCATGCTGTTCGACCGCGGTCCGGCCGGAGCCGTGCTCACCTCATCCGGCCGTCGGCTCGCACCCGTGGCCGCCGACATACTCAGGGGCTTCGAGGCCGCTGCCCACGCGGTCCGCTCCTCGTCCAGGAGGATGACCGGGACTCTGCACCTCATGTGCCCCGCCTCGCTGGTGCTGGAGCCCCTGCTGCCGGTGCTCGCCGAGTTCCGGCGGCGCCACCCCGCCGTGCACCTGGAGATCGGGGACCCCCGCACCGAAGCGGAGGTCATCGAGAGCGTCGCCTCCGGGAGAGCGGACTGCGGGTTCGCCTCCGGCTCTCCCCACGCCCCGGGGCTCGTCGCAGAGGTGTGCGCCGCGCAGGCCGTCGTGGCGGTCCTGCCCCCGGACACGCGCCCTGCGGACAGGAGGATCGCCACGCTGCTGTCCCACGGGCTCGTGTGCGCGCCGCACGGACGCACCATCCGCCGTCTCCTCGAGGACGTCGTCGGGCATGCGGCGGTGGCACGGGCGATCACGGCGGAGACGGAGCATTCGGCCACGCTGGCGCCGCTGGTGAGGCAGGGGGCCGGGGTGGCCTTCCTGCCCGCAGGCGAGGCCGCCCCGCTGAAGGAGGCGGGTCTGCGGATCGTCGAGCCGGAACCGTCGCTGCAGCGGACCGTCGCCCTGCTCCACCGGCCGGCCAGCACCGCGCCTGAGCTGGCCGCCTTCCGCACCGTCGTGCGGGAGACCGGTGAGGGGAGGCTCTGATGGGCAGGATCGAGAGACGTCATCTCGAGGCGTTCGCCGCAACCGCGGAGGCGGGGAGCATCGCGGCGGCAGCGGCCCGTCTGCATGTGTCCGCCTCAGCGGTCTCGAAGTCGATCACCGGCCTCGAGCAGGCCCTGGGGCGGCGGCTGTTCGAGCGGGTGCCCACCGGGATGGTGCTCGCAGATGCCGCGGAGAAGCTGCTGGGCCCGGCGAACAGGGCACTCGGCCTCATCGCCGCCCTCGAGGATCCCGCGCGCGAGGGCGGCGGCGCCGCAGCCGATGACGACCTCCACATCGTCTCCGCTTCCAGTCTCTCGCCCGAGCCCCTCAGCTGGATCCTGGGCGAGTACGTGCGGCGTCACCGCGGAAACCGCATCTTCGCGGATGCGCTCCGGCAGCCGGAGCTGGACTCCGTGACCGAGCTGGTGGGGGCGGGACACTACGATGCGGGCCTCACGGAGACTCCCCGGGTGGTGCCGCCCGGACTCACCGCCGTGCCCCTGGCGGAGACCGAGTTCTGGGCAGTGCTCCCGCCCGGGGCCTCGGCCGCCGTCCCGGGGGAGGTCAGCACCGACGAGCTTCTCGCGGCCGGGCTGATCGTCGGCCCGTACTGGGAGTCCTCGGGCCTGCACCGGTCGCTGGTGGGGGCGGACCCGCGCCTGCGCGGAGCCGTCACGGTCCGCTCCGCCCACCGGGGGCAGTTCCTGCAGTTCGTGCTGGCAGGGCTGGGGGCGACGATGCTGCGGGCGGAGCCGGCCCGCGAGGCTGCCGCCGCGGGGTGCACGGTGGGCCGGGTCCATGGACTCGGGACGACCGGCCTCTCCGTACTGCACCGCACGGAGAGCCGGTCACCGAGCGTCCGCCGGTTCGTGCAGGTGTGCACGGACTACGCCCCGCCGGCGGGGTGAGTGCCGCTCTGCGGCGGTCGAGGTGCGCGGACGGCCGGGCACCCCGAACGGATCGAACGCACCGAACCCGTCGCCTTCTGCGCGAAGGGCCCGCTCACCCGCTGCAGATCGATGCGCCTCGGCCCCGTGTGCGGATGAGGTCGGCGACCGGTTCACTCTGGGCGAATCCGGCCGCGATGTATGTGGCGAAAGCGCTCGCATTGGAGTTCTCGGCGACGACGGCTGCGGCGGAAGCGCCGTACTGCCGCAGCGCTTGCGCGCCGGCGAGGGTGATGGCCGTACCGTAACCGCGGCCGTGATGGTCGCGGTGCACTCCCATCGGCTCGATGAGGCCGGGGCGCCCGCTCCCAGCTGTCCAGACGGTGGTGACGACAACGGGCTCATCGTCGCCGTCATAGCCGATGAGGTGGTGGGCGAGGTGGGCGAACGGGCCTGTTGCCATCGTGGTCCACCGCCGGATGAGCCGCCGCCTCTCCTCGTCGCTCGGCGTCGTTCCCCTGAACGCGGACCAGTGCACCGCCGTCCACTCCCCTGCTGCGTCCAGGCCGATCTCCTCGACTCGGAGCGCCGCGCTGCGTCGATTCGCAGGCACGGGGGAGCGCAGGTCGAGCTGCAGCGGGGTCCAGGGCGCGTCGTCGTCCCATCCCTGAGCGCGAAGGCGGGCCTGCAGCGCATACGCGCCGCGTGCTTCGACCGTCACCGTCCCCGGGGGAAGCACGTGAGTGCTGAGATCGGCCTCGATCCGGTCGGCGAGTTCATCGTCGGCGGCAACGGAAGGCTCCACCGCCATGCGGAAGAGGTCCTCGCCGTCGAACATGCCGATCGCCGCGATCGATCCGCGGGCCGTCCAGCACCGCAGGTCCGAGGCCGACCTCTCGGCACCGACCATCGAATGCCAGCCGAGGTCCCCGGGGTGGAGGCATCCCCTCCAGTCGGAGGTCTGCCACTCACTCAGCGTCCTGGCGATCTCGCCGAGCTCGGCAGCAGTCGGTGTCGCGAGGATGGTCATCTCTGCCTCCGTGTCCTTCTGCGGCCGGCCCCCGACGATTGCGCGAAGGCCCTGTGGCTCCTCAGCGTACGAGCATCGGGCCCGAAGCCCATAGGTGTGCCGCGGGGCGACCACATGCCGCGTTCCACAGACTGCGCCACATCTCGTATAGGCATGCCCATCACCCCCCCGGTGCGGTTTCCTCTGACGGAGCGCATTGACCGGCTCGGGCGGCACGGCAAAACTCGAAGCAGTGACGCGATCCTGCCGGGATCAGCAGCAGCGTCCCGAAAGGAAGCTCCGTGACCACTTCAGCGAAGAAGTCGTTCCACTCCACCCGTCTCCGTTCAGCCCTCGCCTCCGCGGCAGTCGCCGCCGTGACCCTGAGCGCGTGCGCCGGGGGCATCGGCGGCGGCTCCCAGCAGTCCGAGGGAGAAGGCGTTCCCTACGGTGCGACCGCAGAGGAGTACCGAGCCGCTCTGGCGGACATGCCGGAGACCACGCTCACGGTGCAGGCCGGCACCCAATCGCCGGAGAGCATCAGCGCGAACATCCTGGAGAGGCTGAGCGCCGACGTCGAAGAGGCCTCCGGCGGGAAGATCCGCTTCGAGACCCACCAGGCCCAGACCATCGCACCGTATCCGGAGCTCGATGCGGCTCTCGCCGACGGCCGCGTGGACATCGCCTTCCACCTCCCCAATTTCACCCCCTCCAGCTTCCCGGTCAACAGCGCCTTCATCGCGCTGTCGGGCCTGGCGCCTTCGTCCCCCCGGGCCAGCGACTTCGCGGCCACCGCGGCGATCTCGGAGCTCGCCTGGAACTCCGATGCCTATGTCGAGGAGTTCGAGTCGAAGGGTCTGCACCTCCTCGACATCAGTCCCAGCGCCACGTTCTTCTCCATGTGCACGAGCCCTGTCGAGGAGAACTCCGACTGGTCCGGAAAGCAGGTGCGCGTCGCCTCCGCGGCCAATGAGAAGCAGGTCCAGGCGCTCTCCGCGGTGCCCGTCTCGCTCACCTACCTGGAGATCTACGAGGCGCTGCAGAGGAACACCATCGACTGCCACCTGTCCTCCGCGCTGGGGGCCGTCGTGGGCGGAGGCGTCGTGGAGGTCGGACCGCACATCTCCTACACCGAGGAGGTGGGCTTCGCCCGGCCCAACCAGGTGCTCCTGGGCGGGGCCGGCTATGCGGAGCTGCCGCTGGCCGCCAGGCAGCTGATCTTCGACCAGATGCAGCAGTACTTCCTCGAGTTCCGGCTCTCCGATATGGAGTCCCACGCGGAGCTGGCGCGACTGGTCCGCGAGAACGACGGCAGCTTCAACCCGCTCGGTGCGGAGGTCGAGGCCGACCTGCGCGAGGCGTCCGAGCAGCTGGTGCAGGAGCAGGTCGAGGCCGACCTGCTCGACGAGGACATCGCCGCACAGCTCAGCGAGGGCCTGCTGCGGTGGAACGCGGTGATCGAGGACGAGGGCCTCGGCGACGACGGCGGCTACGAGGACTTCGACACCTGGCACGACGACGACCCCGCCGCCCTGGAGCCCTTCGCGCAGAGGGCCTTCGAGGAGATCGCACTGCCTCACCGCCCGGAGTAGCAGCCCCGCTGCTGCCGGCGGATTCGCCGTCTCAGGTGCGCGCGGACTGCACCGGAGGCGGCGGATCCGCCTCATCCCTCCCCGGCGACGGCGGTCGCGACATCGCTGAAAGCCCGTGCCGCCGGCGAGAGCCTGTCGCTGCGGGTGACGAGTCCGTAGCTGCGGGAGCACTCCGGATCCGTCCGGAGCACCACAGCTCCCCGGCGTCTCGCACGCTCCGCGACCTCCTCAGACAGCAGTCCCGCCCCTGCCCCGCTCGTCACCAGCAGGAACACACCGTGCTCGTGGTCCGCTTCGGCGACGATGCGCAACGGCACCGCGCACTCGGCGGAGAGCCTCTCCAGGTGCGCGCGGGAGGGCGATCCGAGCGCCCCCGTCACCAGCGGCAGACCGGCCATCACGGCGAAGGGGACAGGCTCCGCGATGCCCGCCGCGGCAAGGTCCGAGGGCACCGCGAGCAGCGCCCTCTCCCGCCCCAGCGCACGAGCCTCCACCCGCATGTCGCCGGCAGGCAGGTAGTCGAGACCGATCTCGCAGCGGCCGTCCTGGAGCAGGCCCACGGTGCTCCCGGGGGAGCTCGCATCGACGAGGCTCACGACCACACCCGGGTAGAGTGCGCGGAACCGCGCGACGATGGGCACGAGGGGGCCTGCCGCCAGGTCCGCCGGAACCGCCACCTCCAGCCGGCCGCTCTCCAGTCGCACCACCTCGAGGACCGCCCCGTCCGCCTCCTCCGCGCTGCGCACGGCCTGTCGCGCGGACTCCAGCAGCGCGGCCCCCGCCGCACTGAGCACCATTCCCCTGCGCTCCCTCACGAACAGCTCCACGCCCAGTTCGTCCTCGAGCGCCCGCAGCGACTGCGAGAGCGAGGGCTGAGCGAGGTAGAGCGCCGCGGCGGCAGCAGTGACGCTGCCGTGCTCCACGACGGAGAGGAAGTGCCGGAGCTGTCGGGTTTCCACCGGCAGAGCCTATCCTGAACTGCGAGCACGCACCCGGCGCACGACGGCGCCGAGGACAGCACGGGACGAGGTGAGTCGTGGAGTTCCGCCAGGCAGAGCATTTCCTCGCGGTCGCCCAGCACGGCGGGGTGGGACAGGCCGCCTCCGCGCTCGGCTGCGCACGGCCTTCGCTCTCGCAGTCGATCCGCAGGCTCGAGCGCGAGATCGGAGCGCCTCTCTTCCACCGGCTGGGCCGGGGTCTGGCGCTCACCGCCGCAGGCACCGCCCTCCTCGATCCCGCACAGGCGCTCCTGCGCGACGGGAAGACCGTGCGGGCGACCGCAGCCGAGCACTCCGGCCGCCCCACGGGGCACATCGACATCGGGGCGACCGCAGGTGCCTATGAATCGCCCGTCATCCAGCTCGTGCACCGCCTCCGCCGCCGGCTGCCGCAGGTGACCGTGCGGGTCACCGAGTACGGCTCCGAGGCCGATATCGTCCGCGCCGTCCGCACCGGAGCCGTGGAACTGGGCTTCGGCTATGCGGATCCGGAGGAAGCGGACCCGCAGGGCAGGCGGAGCGTACAGCGCCACCGGCTGGGTGACGCCGAGCTGTGCGTGACACTGCCGGAATCCGCCGCTGCGGGCCTCTCCGATCCCCTCCCCCTGGCGGACCTGCCGGATCTGCCCGTCATCGCGGTGTCGGACGGAGCGCACGCGCGGCATCGGGTCGAGAGCGTGATGCGCCGGTACGGCGTCCACACCCGCCTGGGTGTCGTCACCGCCCACCGGCACGCGGCGATCCCGCTCGTGGCCGCGGGGGCGGGCCTCTACTGGTGCACGGAGGAGCAGGCCCGCAACGGAGCCGCGCCCGGAGTCGCGTCCTTCCGGATGGCCCCCCCGCTCCGGCTCTCGATCACACTGCTGCACCGCCGGGGCGCCCTGGCTCCGGCCGCGCGGGCGCTGCAGGCCGCCGCCCTCGCCTGGGCGGAGGAGCAGCGATGACGGAGCAGTCGAACACAGCCGCGCACACCTCCGGCGCACCCCGGACGCGTTCTGCGCGCTCGCGCCCCACTGTCCGTGCCGTACTCTCGGCCGCGGCCGAGGTCTTCACGGAGAAGGGCTTCGAAACCGCCGGCATCGCCGAGCTCGTCGAGCGCTCAGGGGTGAGCGTCGGCAGCATCTACCACCACTTCGGCGGGAAGGCCGAGGTCTTCGGAGCCCTCTGCGACGAGTTCCACCAGCGCATGCGCGCGCGGACGGAGGAAGGCAGCGGCGCGGCCCGGGCCGCCGGTGCGGAGGAACCGCTCGAGATCTACCTCGCGGGTGCGCGCGCCTACCTCGAAGGGTGCTGGCAGGAGCGCGAACTCACGCGGCTGTTCCACGGGGGCGACGGACCCCCCTGGCTCTGGAGTCTGCACCAGGAGCGCGTCATCAGCTGGACGCAGACCAACATGGAGCTGCTGGGGACCGGGCCGCAGCCCTATGGGAGATCCCTCGCCCACGCCGTCACCGCGCTCGTGGCGGCCTGCGCGCTGGAGCTCACCGAGATCGCCTCGGCGGAGGAGGCCGACGGTCTGATCGGCTTCTACCTCGATCTCGTCGGCCGGGCAGCCGCACCGCATCTCCCGGACGCCCCTCACACGGAGGGCACCGCTCACACGGAGGTGTAGCCGTCGTCCGCGGCATAAGCCGCTCCGGTGACGAAGCTCCCCGCCTCCGAGGCGAGGAAGCCCACCACCTCGGCGACCTCCTCGGCGGTCCCGAACCGTCCCAGCGGATGGCTCTCGATCAGCCGGGCACGGGCCTCGGCCCCCATCGGCGCGAGCATGGGGGTCTCGATGTAGCCGGGGCAGACCGCATTCACCCGGATGCACCGGTCCGCGAACTCCGCAGCCGCGGCCTTCGTCAGTCCCACGACGCCGTGCTTGGATGCGACATAGGCAGCCTGGTTCCGCCGTCCCACGAGCCCGAGCACCGAGGCGATGCTGATGATCGACCCGCCCGCGGTCATCGCGGCGGCCTCGGCCCGGATGCACCGGAAGACCCCGGTGAGGTTCACCGCGAGCACGGCGTCCCAGGCGGCCTCTGACGTGTCCAGGATGTCCGCGCCCGTGGGATCGGCGATCCCTGCGCTGTTGACAGCGATGCCGAAGGCACCCATCCCGACCGCGGCGCTGACGGCGGAGGCGACGGACTCGGGGTCCGTGACATCGAGTGCGACGGCCTCGGCTACGCCCCCGGCCTCGGTGATGGAACGCGCGAGATCGTGCGCACCGGCTTCGTCGCGGTCCCCGCACAGCACCCGCGCCCCGCGAGCGGCGAGGTGGCGGGCGACGGCGGCCCCGATGCCCGAGGCCGCGCCGGTCACCAGCGCGGAGCGCCCGGCGAGGTCCTGCCGCGCCGGCGCAGCATCCTGGGAGGCGTCATGCGGCATCGCGGGCTCCTGCGGCAGAGGCGAGGCGAATCTCGGCAGTGGCCGGGCGGTCCGGCCGCACGCCGGCCGGACTCGCACCGGCCGGACGTGCGCGCTCGAAGCTCACGCCGTCGTCGTCGATCCTGCTCCGATTCAGCGTCGTGAGCATCTCACGCAGATAGTTGTGGTGCATCCGCCAGGGCGCGCGCCCTCCCTGCTTGGGCATGACCGCATTCCCCCTCTGCGCATAGCCGGAAGTGAGCCCGAAGAGCGGTGCACGGCGCGCATCCCCGGGTTCAGCCGGGGTGCAGACCGCGGTGCCCGTCGTGTCCATATGCCGGATGACCCCGCAGAGGTACTTCGCCACCAGCTCCGCACGCAGCGTCCAGGAGGAGTTGACGTAGCCGATCACGAAGGCGAAGTTGGGCACCCCCGAGAGCATCATGCCCTTGTACGCGACGGTCTCCGCGATGTCCACGCGCGACCCGTCCACCGTGAGCTCCATGCCCCCGATGGCCCGCATGTTCAGACCTGTGGCCGTCACGATGACGTCCGCCTCCAGCATCTCCCCGGACTGCAGCCGGATCCCGCTCTCCGTGAATCTGTCGATGCCGCCCGTGACCACCGAGGCCCGGCCCTCGCTGACGGCTCTGAACATGTCACCATCCGGGACCAGGCACAGTCGCTGGTCCCAGGGATCGTAGGCGGGGGTGAAATGCGTGGCGATGTCGAAGCCCCGCGGAAGCTGGCACTGCACTCCCGCGAGGATCCTCTCCTTCGTCCTGACGGGCAGCCGCCGGGCGATCTGGTAGTTGAGGGCGCCGAGCAGGATGTTCCGGGTGCGGATCACCCTGCTGGCGATCCGCCGGGGGAGCAGACGCCGGGCCCGCACCGAGAACTCCGGCGTCGCCGGCCGCGACACCATATAGGTGGGAGAGCGCTGGAGCATGGTGACGTGCTCCGCCTCCTCGGCCATCGCCGGCACCACTGTCACAGCCGTCGCACCGCTGCCGATCACCACGATGCGCTTGCCGCGGTGGTCGAGGCCCTCGGGCCAGTGCTGAGGATGGATGACCTCGCCGCCGAAGTCCTCACGACCGGGGAACTCGGGGGTGTGGCCCTGCGCGTAGTCGTAGTACCCGGCGCAGGAGACGAGCATGGAGCAGGTGATCTCGACGCTCTCGCCCTCCGCCGTGCGGGCGAACACCCGCCAGCGCGCCTCCTCAGAGGACCACTCCGCACCGGTGACCGCATGGCCGAAGCGGATGTGTGCGTCGATGCCGCACTCGGCCGCGGTCGTCTGCACATAGTCCCGGATCCTCTCACCCCCGACGATCGAGGCGTCCTCGTCCCAGGGCCTGAACCCGAACCCGAGCGTCGCCATGTCCGAGTCGGAGCGGATGCCCGGGTATCGGAACAGGTCCCATGTGCCGCCCATCGCCTGCCGCCCCTCCAGGATGAGAAAGGACTTCTCGGGGCACTTCCGCTGCAGGTGATAGGCCGTCGCGACACCGGACAGCCCGGCTCCCACGATCAGCACGTCGATGTGTTCGGCAGTCATATTCCTGTTCTCCTCCTCTGCGCGACGGGATGCGGACCTCATCGTCCGACCCCGGGATCCGGCAGGTCGATGTCCATGGTCCGGCCGTCGCTGCCCCGAGCGGTCAGCACTGCTGCTCGTACCATCATGAGTCCCTTCTGCGAAACGTCATCGGTTCACCGGCGGAAGTCTTCCTAGAACAGGAATCTAGAACATAATTCTAGTTTTTGTAAGAGGTTCCGTCGGCAGGCGGAACGGGGCGGGACGTCAGAACCTCGTTCCGAACGGCCGCCGCACTCGCCCACCTGTGGGAGTTCGTCCTGTCGATGCTGAGGCCGGATTCCCGAACTCGACGCTGACCCGCGAGGTCCCGACCCCAGCCCGCTCCCCTGCTGACCCCATGACGCACAGGAGGGCTGCCCCGATGATCGGGGCAGGCCTCCTGCCGTTCAGGCGCGCGTGTTCGAACTGGGCGACGAGGCCAAGTCAGATGGCTCATCAGATGGCTCAGCGGCCCTCGTCCGTCGCGGAGCTGCTGAGAGCTGCGCGCATGGCGCCTTCGGGCGCAGTCGTCCGGTCGCTTCCATGAGTAGCCGCTGTGCCTCGGCACGAGCAGTGGCTCCCCGGTGCACAGTGCCGGGCATGGCCCGCAGCTCACCCCGCTCAGCACGGTCAGCGCGGCCTCGCGAGGATCGCGCCGTGTGCGCGCACCCCCGGATCCTGGCGTGTGTGCGTCTCCTCGACGACGAAGCCCACCGCTTCCATGAGGACGGCGAGTTCCGGCACAGGCCAGTACCAGGCCTGCGTCACCGCGTGGTCGAAGGGCTCGCGCCGCGGACCCTCGAAGAAGCCCACGAGCAGGCTGCCTCCGGGCGCCAGTGCCCGGGCGAATTCGGCCAGGGCCGCGGGGACGGCCTCGGGCGGGGTGTGGATGAGCGAGTACCACGCGAGGATGCCGTGCACGCTCGCCTCCGGCACCCCCAGGTCCTCGGCGCGCCCGAGGCGGAACGCGGTGCCCGGGAACCTGCCCCGCGCGAGGTCCACGAAGGCGGGCGAGGGGTCGATACCCTCGACGCGCACAGCCGCGCGCCCGCTGCGGACGGCCTCATCCCGCACGCCGCTCGCCGGCCCGCGGAGGCGTGCGTCCAGCCATGCGGTCCAGTGCCCGGGCCCGCAGCCCACGTCGAGGAGCAGGCGCGGACCGGCTTCCTCGTCGGAGGCCTGAGCCTGAGACGGACGCCCCGGATCTCCGGCATCCTGACGCGCAGACCCCTCCCCGTCCCGCCCCTGCACAGGAGCACGCCCGCTGACCAGTTCATGCCGAACCGTGTCCGCCCAGCGCCCGATGAGCGCACGGTCCGGTTCCGCAGTCGCATCCATCGAGCCCAGGAGCTCCGCGTACTCCTCCGCACGCAGGCTGTATGCCTGCGCGGCGGGCACCCCGAAGTCAGACATCCCGCTCACCTCCGCTCCGTTCGCCCTGCGCACGAAGACGCCCTCAACTTTGATCCACCCGAGAGGCTGAGCACCGCTCAGCCTCTCGGAAACGTGGACAGCGGCCCGCCCATCGACTACGATGATAGGCAATCGACCCCCTCCCAAGCCTCTCCGCGATGCTCACATGGGAGGGGCCTCTTCGTTTCTGAGGAGCGGGAGTGAAGCCGAGTCTCGCAGTGCAGGAGCAGGTCAGTCTGCTCACCCAGCGCGGACTGACGATCGCAGATCCAGAGGGGTGCACGCAATTCCTCCGCTCGACGAACTACTATCGGTTCTCCGGGTACGCGCGATACTTTCAGCGCGCTCCGCACCTCGGAGACAACACTTTCGAGCCAACCGCTTCGTTCGAGGGAATTCGCCGGATCTACGACGACGATGAGGCTCTGCGAGCAACGCTCACCAAACCCCTCGCTCACGCCGAGCTGATCCTGCGGACGCACGTCGCCCGGACCATCGCCGATGATCATGGAGCCTACATCGGCTATCTCGAACGGGACTTCTACACAGACGTCGGAGACGCAGAGCCGACCGTGGAAGCATGCCTGCGCGATATCGACCGCAGCCAAGAGCGTCACATCCTGCGATACCGCACGCCCAGGGACGACACACCTCGGTATGCAGAGCTGCCGGTGTGGTCAGCCGTTGAAGCATGGTCATTCGGAACACTGTCGAAAGTCATTGAACGCGGCGCCCAGGGCTCTCTGGCCGATGCTGTCGCTTCCAGCATCGGCGTCGCCCGAGCCGGATTCGCCTACCGGGTTCGAGCACTCGTCTACCTCCGCAACCGCTGTGCTCACCACAGCCGCCTGTGGCACCACTCCGTGATCGACGCGGGTCCGACACCGAACAACGTCCGGGTCAAGGCCAAGCGACTGGCGGGGCAGTTCGAGCCGCGCTCTGTGCTGGACGTCGTCGCCTCGCTGAGTGATGTGCTCGTGCGTGGCAACGGAAGTCTGCCGGTATTGCCCGACATCGTCCAGCAGCACCGCCAGCACGAAGCGTTCTGGGAAGGTCTCGGCCATCCGATTTCGCCTCGCGACCGCCAGGAATAAGCCCACCACCAGCGCGCCCCCGCCGGCCGGACCGTCACTGCGCGGACCAGCCCCCGTCGATCGAGTGCGCAGCGCCGTTGATGGCCCGGCCCGCCTCGGATGCGAGCAGCACGCAGATCGCGGCGACGTCCTCGGGCACGGGCAGGGAGGGGACGGCGGAGTGCTCAAGGAAGACCTCATCGAGCACTGCGTCCTCGCTGATGCCGCGCTGCGCGGCAAGGTCCGCCACCTGGTTCTGCACCAGGGGTGTCAGGACATAGCCGGGATTGATCGCATTGCAGGTCACACCCCTGGGCCCGCCCTCCAGCGCGGTCGTCTTGGTGAGCCCCATGACGCCGTGCTTGGCGGCGACGTACGCGGACTTGTGCGCCGACGCCCGCAGCCCGTGCACGGACGAGAGGTTGATGATCCGCCCCCAGCCGCGCCGATACATGGCGGGCAGCGCGGCCTTCGTGAGCACGAACGGCGATTCCAGCATGAGCCGGTTGATGAGCCGCCACTCCTCCAGCGGGAACTCCTCGACCGGGTGGATGCGCTGGATGCCCGCGTTGTTCACGAGGACGTCCACGTCCAGCGGCTGTTCTGCGAAACGGGCCTCGAGGGCGTCCGTGTCCGCGAGGTCCACCTCCCAGGCCTCGGCGGGGCCGCCGCCCGCATCCGAGGCACACGGCGCCTCCGGAGCGCCCCCTTCAGCCGCGGCGATCTCCGCCACCACCGCCTCGGCGCCGCCGCCGTCCCGATCCGCGACGATCACATGCGCGCCCTCGCGGGCGAAGGCGAGTGCGGTGGCGCGGCCGATTCCCGAGGCGGCACCGGTGACGAGGGCTCGGCGGTTCTTCAGCAGGTCGGTCATGTGAGCAACGATACGCCCGCGCACGGACACGGGACGCGCACCCCGCTGCTAAGATGCTTGCCCAGTTGTGTATCTACCGGCCGTCGGCATTCCGGCGGACAGCGGCGGCACCGTTCTCACCGCGTCCCCGATCCCCGAAGAGCCATGACACAGACACACTCCTCCCCCTCCGCCGCACCCCGGTCCGCCGATGCGCCCGCACTGTCCGCCGCACAGCCGAACGTCCTGCGCCTCGCGGGCTTCCCCTACTTCCCCATCGCCCTCATCGCACGGCTGCCCTTCGCGATGATGGTCGTGGGCGTCCTCACCGTCGCGGTCTCGGCGCGCGAGTCGATGGCGCTCGGCGGGCTCACCTCGGCGTTCGTGGGCGTCGGGACCGCGCTCGTCGGCCCCCTCCTGGGAGCCGCCGCCGACCGCTTCGGACAGCGCCCCGTCCTCCTCCTCATCGCCCCGCTCAACGGCGTGCTCCTCCTCGTCTTCTGCGCCGTCGTGTACAGCCAGGCGCACGCCTCGGTGCTCCTCCTCGCGGCCTTCGGCATCGGTGCGACAGCGCCCCAGGTCGCCCCCATGTCCCGTTCGCGGCTCGTCACGCTCATCACGGAGCGGATGGGCGCGGCGAGGCGACCCCGCGCGCTCTCCGCGACCATGTCCTACGAGTCCGCGGCCGACGAGGTGGTGTTCGTCTTCGGGCCGTTCCTCGTGGGCATCCTCGCCTCCGCGCTCGCACCGTGGGCGCCGCTGGCGATCGCGGCCGTGCTCTCCACGGTCTTCGTCATCGCCTTCGCACTGCATCCCACGGGCCGCATGCTCTCCGCCGCGCGCAGCGGGGACGGCACCGCACCGTCGTCGGCACGCGAGCTGTTCCGGCCCGTGCTGCTCGTGGTGGTCATCGGGATCTTCGGCGTGGGCCTGTTCTTCGGTTCGGTGCTCACCTCGCTCACCTCCTTCATGGCGGACCTGGGCGATCCCGAGGGGGCGGGCCTCTACTACGGCGTCATGGGCATCGGCTCGGCCGTGCTCGCCCTGGGCGTCGCGTGGCTGCCCGCCCGGTTCTCGCTGCGGGCGCGCTGGCTCTCGTTCGGCCTCGTGCTCCTGGGCGGCAGCCTCATCCTCGCGGCCGCGGAATCGCTGCCCGCGATGATCGTCGCGCTGGCCCTCATGGGCACGGGCGTGGGCCCGGTGCTCGTCACGCTGTTCGGCCTCGGCGCCGAGCGCAGTCCGCTGGGCCGCTCCGCCACGGTCATGACGATGCTGGGCTCCGGGGTCATCGTGGGCCAGTCCCTTGCGGCCGCTTCCACCGGCCGGGTCGCCGAATCGCTCGGCACGGCCGGCGCGCTGTGGGCGCCGGTGTGCGCCGCCTCGGTGGTGGTGCTCGCCGGCGCCGCGAACTGGCTGCTCACCGGCCGCGCCCGGGTGCGATAGGCACTCCGCAGGGGCCGCAGCGCCCCTGATCCGCGCGCTCCCGCCGCCGGCATCTTCCGGACACCCCCGCCGAGGCGCACTCAGGCACCGAGGAGCGCCTCACCTCGTCTCCGCGCGCGGTTCAGGCGTCCGCCGAGCCCTCGCGGAAGACCTTCGCGCGGGCGATGCGCCCCTCGACGAGATCGAACACGGCGATGAGTGCGGCGCGCTTCGCCACGCCCCGGTTGGTCCACGTCTCCGTCATCTCGGCTGCGACCACATCGCCGCCGTCGATCACCCGCACCACCCTGAGCTCGGGCAGGAGAGCGCCCATCGCCTGCGTGAAGAACTCGCGCAGACCGCCCTCCGGAACCGTGTGATCGCCGGTGATCCAGGTCGCGTCGTCGGTGAAGTCCGCCAGCAGCGCATCGACGTCCTTCGCGTTGAAGGCGGCGACGTGACGGCGGACGAGGTCCTCGGCCGCACTCCGAGCGTCCGTCATGCGCACCTCCTCAGTACAGCTGCCCTCCATCCATTGTCGCCGCGACCGGGCTCGGGCACCAGACCGCATCCGGACACCCGCTGCGCCAGAACTCAGCGGATCAGGCCCTGCGGATTGCGCTCTGCGAATCGAGTCATGCGGATTGGGGAACGGGCGCCCGATTCCGCTGCGCGCCTTATGCCGCAGCGCACGCGCGGAGGGTCAGCTATGCCCTCGCACACCGGTCCCAGCCGAAGTTCACCCGTCCAGCAGCGCGGCCGCGTACATAGGGCGGGCGGCGTCCTCGCTGGGCGGATGGAACAGGCTCGCCGTGGCATCGCGGAAGAGCCGGCTGAGCTCATGGGCGTTCCCGAACCCGCGGCCGCTCGTGCACATGAGCGCGGCCTCGGCGCACTCCCGCGCCGCGCGCGAGGCATTGATCCGCGCGCTCACGAGCCGCAGCGGCCACCCCTTCCCGTGGTCCACCAGCTCGTCGAACTCACGCGTGTAGGCCTCCAGCTGGGCCGGCACCGCCATGTACGCCATGTGCGCGTCCGCGAGCCGCGCCCGCGATTCCGGCACCTCCGCGTACGTGATGCCGCGCTTGGCAGAGGTCCGCGCGTGCAGGCCCTCGGCGCCCAGTTCCAGCGCCTGTCTCGCCACGCCCGTGTACACCGCGGCCACGAGGATCTGGAAGCAGCTCGTGATCGCGAAGGTGAGCAGGTCCGGGACCGGCCCCGGCTCGATGCGCCGCGCCACCTGTGCCGCAGGCATGTGCGCCCGCTCGAGGATCGTCGCCCGGCTCTGCGAGGCGCGCATGCCCAGCACGTCCCAGTCGGAGGAGACGGTGATGCCGGGCACCGCCGCCGAGGCCGCCTCGGCGATGGAGGTCACTCCCCGTGCTCCCGCCTCACCCCTGGCCTGGGCATACTGCGCCCGCGCCTGAGCCGCCGTCCGGTGGAGGAACCCGTAGACGAGCTGGGGCGCCTCGGGGTCCGTCGCGGTGTCGAGGCCGTGCACGATCAGCCGGGTCCACACCGGCGAGAGCGAGGTGAAGATCTTCACGCCGCTGAGCCGGTACCCGCCCTCGCCGTCCGGCTCGGCCCGCGTGTGCGAGCCCTGCAGCACCCAGTCGTTGGAGGGCTCGCTGATGCCGAAGGCGAAGACCTCGCCGGCCATGATCTCCGCGAACACGTGATCGAGGGAACTGTCCCCGCGGGCAGACATCGCCGCGGCCACGCCGGTGCACACGAAGTGCATGTTGACGGCGAGCGCCGTTGCCGGAGCCGCCGCCGCGAGCCGCTGCTGGAGGCGGGAGACCTGGTTGAGGCTCAGCCTCGGACCGCCGTGCGCCGCCGGCACGAACAGCGTGAGGTACCCGCGGGCCCGCAGCTCCTCGAAGTCCTCCCAGCAGAACTCGTTCTCCGCGTCGTACACCGCGGCGCGCTCGCGGAAGCGCTCCAGCAGCTCCTCCGGCAGGTACCGCTCCGCGAGCTCCGCGTGCCGCGCCTCTCGATCCGTCATCGTCGTCCTCTCACCCTCGCCGCCCGCGGTCTCGCCGCTCACGCTGCTCTCCAGCTCGTCTGTGCTCGTCCTCTGGGACTTTTCAACGGTGCGGGCACCCTGCATGGTGCCCCCACCGTCAAAAGGTCTCCGATGCCGGGCGAGCCCGGAACAGCACCGCGCCATTGTGCCCGCCGAACCCGAACGAGGTCGAGAGCACCGCGCCCACCTCCTGCGAACGCGCCTGCCCCGTCACGAAGCCCCAGCCGACGAACTCCGGCTCGTCCAGATTGAGGATGGGCGGAAGCAGGCCGCTGACCAGCGAATTCACGGCGATGACCGCCTCCACCACGCCCGAGGCGCCCAGCAGGTGCCCCGTGCTCGACTTCACCGCGCTCAGCGGCACCTCGCGGGCACGCGCGCCCAGTGCGGACTCCAGCGCGCGGAGCTCGGCGGCATCGCCGGCCGGTGTGCCGGTGCCGTGGGCATTGATGTGGTCGACCGCTTCGGGTCCGAGGCCGGCATCCGCCAGGCACTCGCGCACCGCTGCCGCCGCGCCCCGGCCCTCCGGATGCGGGGCGGTGGGGTGGTGGGCGTCGGAGGAGGAGCCGAAGCCGGCGAGCTCCGCCAGGATGCGGGCGCCTCGGGAACGGGCGGACTCCTCGGACTCCAGCAGCATCGCAGCAGCTCCCTGGGACATGACGAAGCCGGCGCGGGCGGAGTCGAAGGGGCGGCTGGCGGCGGCGGGATCGTCCTCGAAGCCCGCGGCGAGCGCGCGCATGTTCGCGTTCGAGGCGAGGTTGACCGCGCCGAGACAGTCCTCCATCCCGACCACGAGCACAGCATCGGCGTAGCCGTGGCGGATGCGGCGCAGGCCCTCGCCCAAGCCGATCGCACCGGATGCGCACGTGGCCGACACGCCCTGGGCCGCTCCGAGGATGCCGTGGCGCTGGCTGAGCAGGGCGGCGGCGGAATCGGGGGCGCCGTGGATCGCAAGCGTGAGGGGGACCGCGCGGGGACCGCCCTCGTCGAGCGCGCGGGTCGCGGCCTGCATCGCGTCCACGGGGCCGGAGCCGGTGGCGGCGATGACGGCGATGCGCTGCGGGCCCCAGGGGAGAGGCACGGGGACGGAGAGCGGGTCTGCAGGCGGGTTCCCGGTCCTGGGGGCGGAGCCTGCCTCCGCCTCGGCGTGGGCTGCGGTCCCATCCGGCGGAGTGGCCTCAGCACCGGTCTCGGGTGCGACCGCGGTGCCCGGCTGATTCGCAGGCTCCGCAGAACCCGCCGCCGAGGCGCACGCCTGTGCCAGCGCTTCGTCCGCCGCCGCAATCGCCCAGTGCTGCACGGGACTGAGCCTGCGCGCGAGGGAGCGCGGGAGATGGGCGGAGGCGTCGAAGTCCCGCACCTGGCCGCCGATCCGCACCGCGAGGTCCGCATACTGTTCGCCCTCGAGCACCCGGATCGCGCTGCGGCCCGCGGCCACCGCGTCCCACAGCTGCGCTGCGCTGTTCCCGCTGGGGGTCACCGCGCCCATGCCGGTGACGACCACCCGTCGCCTGTCGCTCATCCGTTCCTCCCGCGCCGTCACACGTGCCTGCCGCTGCGTCTCCTACGGTAGGCGAGGGCGAGCGCATGCGCGCTCCTGGGGCTCAGCACGCAGAGAGTGCCTACGTGTGGCTGGCGGCGGCGCCACGTATGTGATTCATGCGCCTGCACCGCGCTGAACACGCGGAACCTGCATACGTGGAGCCGAGGCGCAGCGCCACGTATGTGCATAATGCGCCCCTGCCAGGCTGAACACGCAGAAAGTGCATACGTGGAGCTGGGGTGAAGGCTTCGCAGAGGCGGTCGTCGCAGCTTCACAGCCGCACCGCCGCGCCCTCCTGCACCAGGTTCGCCGTCGCCGGGCGCCTGATCTTCTGTCCCACCGTGCGGGGCAGGCGGTTCACGACATACCAGCGCCGCGGCACGAACTGCGGTGCAAGATGCGCATGCGCACGTTCCCGCAGCACAGACTTGCTCGGCACGGCGGAGATAAGCCTCGCGTCCGCGCGCTCCGCATCACCGCCGTTGCCGGCAGAACCGGTCTCGCCAGCAGAACCGGCCTCATCGACAGAGCCTCCCGCGTCGACTGAGTGCGCTTCACCCGCACCAGCGGGGGCATCGCCATCCGCGTCCGCAGCCGCACCGCCGGCCTCGGCGGGCTCGATCACCAGTGCGACGACGGTCCCCAGCGCGGCATCCGGCAGCGCCACCGCGCACACCGCTCCCAGCCCGGACATGCCGTCGAAGGCGCGCTCGACCTCGGGCAGAGCGACCTTGTGCCCGCCGGTCACGGCGATATCGCCCTTGCGTCCCACGAGCTGCAGCCGCGGGCGAGCCTCCGGAGAGGCAGCACCCTCGCCGGAGGCTTCAGCAGCCCTCGCGCCGGAACCTGCGGCGGCACCGGCCACGGCCTCGGTGGCGGTATGGTCTGCAGCGAGCTGATCCGGACCGGTCTGCTCCGACCCGGTTTGCTCCGGAACGGCGGGCACCAGCCTGCCCTGGTCGTGGACGGTGGCCCAGCCGTCCGCACCGCGCAGCACCTCGGCAGTGGTTCCGGCGAGATAGCCGTCCGAGCACGCCTCCGCCCAGATCCACAGCGTGCCGAGGTCCCCGTCCGGCACCGGGTTCCCGGCATCGTCGCAGATCCTCGCCTCGATGCCGTCGTAGAGGCCGATGAGCGTGCCGTCCCCGTCGCGGCTGTCCCCGATGAAGCCGATCTCGGCGGCACCGTAGTAGCTGATGAGCCGGACGCCGGGAAGCGCCTCCGCGAGACCCGCTCGGATGGACTCCGGCAGGTTCGCGCCCCCGGTGACCACGAGTTCGAGGGACGCGAACCGCGCAGGATCCCTGCGCGCTGCCGCCGCCAGACCCTGCGCCACAGCGGGAACCGCGACCACGCGGGTGATGCCCTCGGCCTCGATGCGGCGCCCGGCGGCGATCGCATCGAACTGATCCGCCATGTGCGCGCTGCCGCCGGTCGCCATGCACTCGATGAGCGCATAGAGGGTGAGGCTGTACGACACGGGTCCGGGGGCCAGCGTCGCCACTCCGGCGAAGGGCTCGAGGTAAGCGCTGGAGACCGCGACGTTCGCGCGGTACTGCGCACGCGTCTTGAGGAACGCCTTCGGATCGCTCGTGGTGCCGGAGGAGAAGAGCATGAGGAAGGGCTCCTCCCCGTCGCGCACCGCCGGCATCGGCGCGGGGTCAGGGACAGTGCCGCCGCCAAGGCCGGAGCCGGCACCGCCGTCCGCCGCACGTGCCTCGAGCTCCCGGAAGTCCTGCAGAGAGATGACCGTGCCGGTCCACCCCCGTTCGGCGAGCGCGTCCGCGAGATCGGCGGAATCACTGATCACGAGGCCGATCCCGGTGGACAGCACGACACCCACCCGGTGGTCGAGCGGCCAGCGCGGGTCGATCGTCGCGGACACCGCGCGGAACCCGGCCAGCCCCGCGATGATCCGCGAGGTGTGGAACGCCGATTCGATGCTGACCGCCGTGATCGGGATGCCGCGGGTCTCCGGGGCGGGCTCCGGCGGGGAGTGCTGCGCGCGGTGCAGGGAGTCGGCGGCGGCGAACATCCGGCGCGAGTCCTCGACGAGCTCGGCATAGGTGAGGCGCCCGCCCTCCCCCGCGATCGCGATCCTGTCCGGATGCTGCGCCGCGGTCTCCAGAACGGTCTGCGTGATGGGCACCTTCGAACCTCCCGGTGACAAATGAGCGGACCGCCGAATCCAGCGGCCGCGGCCAGTCTACGGAGAGGAGCAGGGGACAGAGCGCTCAGCCCTGCCGGCCCTTGAAGCGCGGATTGAGCTTGTTGATGACATACGTGCGCCCCCTGCGACGCACCACCTGCGCGCCCGGCTGCTTCTTCAGGGAGCGCAGGGAGTTGCGAACCTTCATCTCGTCCTCCTATATGGAATGATTATCAGCATCGATCACAATAGCACTGCAAGGAGGAGACGCACATGTTCACAGGAGGAGCAGCGGCATTCGGGCGCACGCCGCAGAACACAGACGCAGTTGCCGTGGTGGGCGCCTGCGTGCCCGAACGCCGCGAGTACGCACGCAGACTCGCCGCCGCCCGCAGGCTCACACTGGTTCCCGCCAAGCAGATGGAGGCCCCGTCAGAGGCCCTGTCCACGGCACTCGGCCTCAACGCCTGGCTCCCCGATTCGACAGGCCTGCTCCTGGAGTACCCGACGAAGACACCCGCACGGGACATCGTCGGGGAGCTCACCGATGAGGAGACCGGAACCTCCCTGCGCGAACTGGTCTGCGTCGTGGACGCCGCCCATCTGCTCACAGACCTGTCCTCTCCTGAGCTCATCCCCGTGGACCGCGACGAGGACGACGGCAGCTTCGTCATGGCCCCGCGCGCCGAGCTGATCGTCACGCAGATCGAGTTCGCCTCCACCGTGGTGCTCACCAACTGCCACCGGCTCGGCGCGGATGAGCGGCATTTGCTCCGCGCCCTCGTGAGCCACCTCAGCCCGCAGGCCCGCGTGGAGCAGATCGACAGCACGAGGTCGGCACAGTACCCGACGCATACCGAGCCCTTCCCTCCCGAGGCCTACACGAGGGAGCAGACCCGCCCCGGCTGGATCACCCTCCTCAACGGCGAGTTCGCCCCCGCCCACTCGCACAGCAGGGTCAGCGCGCTCCGCTACGAACAGCCGCGCCCGTTCCATCCGCAGCGCCTGGCAGACCTGCTCGCCACACGCGATTCCCGCAGCAGCGGAGAGCTCCTGCTCCGCTCCGTGGGCTTCTGCCACGTCTGCTCGCGCCCGCACGTCACCGCGCAGTGGAACCAGGTGGGCGACACCCTCTCCCTCGCGCCGGCCGCGATCGACCACCAGCTCACAGCCGAGGACGAACCGCTCGCCTTCGGCCAGGACCTCGCGTTCATCGGGCTCGACCTGGACCCGGAGAGCCTCATCAGGGATCTGGACGCCGCCACGCTCACGGACGCCGAGCTCCTGGCCGGGCCGCAGGTGTGGGCGACGTTCCGCGATCCCTTCCCCGCCTGGCACGGCGTGGGCGGCTGAGGGCGCGGCGGCTCGCCGGCGGCGGGGCCTCAGCGCCAGAGCAGCGACCTCAGCGCCGCGGCCTCAGCGCCGCGGCCTCAGGACGCGATCTGGGAGGTTTGTTCCTTCCAGGCAGGTACCTACCTGCCTGGAAGGAACAAACCTCCCAGACCTCAGAACCCACAGGCGAATCACCCCTTGACACAGCACCCGCATGCTTCATACTTAAGGCATAGCCTAATTAAGGAGATGGTTCATCAGTGGCGAAGGATCCATTGAGCATGGTGTTCGCCGCACTCGCAGATCCCACCCGCAGGCAGATCCTCACGCGCCTGTCGCAGGGGCCGGCCACGGTCGGCGAGATCTCGGAGCCGTTCGAGATGAGCGCGCCGGCGATCTCCCAGCACCTCAAGGTCCTCGAACGCGCAGGCCTGGTGATCCGCACGGCGAACGCGCAGTGGCGCACGCTCTCGCTGCAGGCCGAACCCCTCGACGAGGCCTCGGCCTGGGTCGAGAGGCACCGCCGCGAATGGGGCGAGCGCTTCGACGCACTCGATGCGCACCTGAAGACCATGCAGGCAGGCAAGCCGGAGAAACCGGAGAAGTCAGAAGCATCCAGGGCGAGGAAGCCCCGCACATCCCAGGAGGAATCACCGTGAGCACGCACACGGGCGCCTCGGCGCCCAGCACCGCACCCGAATTCACGATCGCCCGCACCTTCGACGCACCGCGCGACCTCGTCTGGCGCGCATGGACGGAGGTGGAGCACCTCGCCGGCTGGCTCCACCCCTTCGGGGTCACGACGGACTCGATCTCCTTCGACGTCCGCGAGGGCGGGCTGTACCGCTACACCATGACCAACGAGGAGACCGGCGAGCAGTACCCCACCGGCGGCGTCTTCCTCGAGGTCGCACCCCAGGAGCGCCTCGTCTTCACCTGGGGCAGCCCGGACGACAGCGCGGAGGAGGCCGCCTCCGTCATCACGCTCACCTTCACCGAGGACGGCGAGCGGACGGAGATGGTCTTCCACCAGCGCGGATTCGCAGGCGCGCCCGGTGACGGATACGTCTACGACGGCTGGGACGAGGCGCTGAACAACCTCGCCGCGCATCTCGGGAACCAGCCGGTCCGCTGAGAGCGCACCGCCCACACCCCTCCAGCGCTCCGTAGGGCGGCCGCCCTACGGAGCGCTGCCGTCCCGGTCGCCGCTCTCCGCATCGTCGTCCGCCGCGTCGTCGTCCTCCGCGACATCGGGCCCTGCCGATTCGCCGTCCTCCATCTCCGCCATGCTCTCCGCCACGGCAGTCGCACGTTCGGCCACGAGGGCCACGTACTCGTCCGAGGGGTTGTAGGCGAGGATCGCCTCGACCCACTGGCCCTCATCGGAGAGATCGCGCTTGCCGGAGCACAGATACGAGGCTGCGGTCGCCGAGGCATCGTCGATGTGGTTCGGATCGGCCTCCCCGTCACCGTTGCCGTCCACCGCGAAGTCCTCCCAGGTCGAGGGGATGAACTGCATGGGCCCCACCGCCCTGTCGAACTCGGCGTCCCCGTCGTACTTCCCATCGTCCGTGTCGGCGATCCGGGCGGTCTCCAGCCCATTGAGCTGGGCGCCGATGATCTTGCCCTCCAGCTGGCCGTCCTCGCCCACCTCCGCGTCTCCGTATCGCCCGTGATCGGATTCGACGGACCCGATGCCCGCCAGCGTGTTCCACGGCAGGCTGCACTCCTCATGCCGCTGTGCGGACCAGACCGATGCCCCGATGTAGGCGCGCAGCACGCGCGGGGGGATGTCCGTGCGCTCGGCGGCCTCCTCCAGCCATGCGGAGTCCAGGTCCACCGCGATGTCCCCGGCCGCGGCTCCCCCTGCCCCTGCCTGGGGCTCCGGCATCACCGGAGGGGGAACCTCCTGCTCGCTCCGCTGCTCCTGCAGGCGTGCCTGCGCCGCCTCCAGGCTCCGATCGCGGTCCATGAGGTGCACTGCGAACAGGGCCGAGGACGCGAGCAGGAGGAGCGCGAGGACAGACCCGAAGAAGACCACCCAGCCCCGGTGCCGCCGGATCAGGCCCCTCATGGGAACACCCGGTCCTCAGCGGCCTCGCCCGCCGCACCGCTCAGCCCGGACACGCTCCCGCTCCGCGCGGTCGCCCCGGCCAGCAGCAGCCCATCGCCCGAGGCGCCGGCACCCTCCCGCTTCCGGCCTCCCCGCGCGATCCGCACCACTGCGACGCCCAGCACCAGCGAGGCTGCGAGCCCGGTGCCCACCGCCACCCACTGCCATGCGGGCACGCCGCCGCCGAGGAACGGCAGCGGTCCGGGCCCCTCGCCCTCGGCCGCCGACTGCGGGAAGGCCCCGGTGAACAGGGAGTCCTCGCATTCGGCCAGAAAGCTCTGCAGCAGCGGATTGCCGCTGGTGGCCGAGCCCACCTCGCCCACGGCGAAGCGCAGCGGAACCAGCGCCTCGGCGGGTTCGCCCGCGCCCGGCACATCGACGGTGAAGCGCGACCAGATCAGGTAGTAGCCCGGCTCCGTGAACGCCCAGCTGCCGAATCCCGACTCCCCGCCCCCGAACTCCGCGGGCACATCCGCCGACAGCAGCACCGACTGCTCCCCCAGCGCGTTCGAGCCGAGGACCGCGAACTCACCGGGCCCCTCCACACTGTCCACCGACCAGGTCACCTGCGCATCCTCCGGAACGGAGTCGAAGGACCAGCCCAGCCACGGCACTCCGTCCTGCGGGGCGGCCTCGGTCCGGTAGACGGTGGCGCCGTCCGGCGCGAATTCGCCCATCCCGTCGCCGTGCACCGTCTGCCGGGCCTCCTCGGACACAGCCACCGTCACCAGCTCCGGATCACGGGAGACCGGCTCCTCCGCGCGCGAATCCTGCCACGCCGCGGCATCGGCCCCGGCTGCGAGGATCGCGGTGCCCGAGCGGATCTGCACGTCCTGATCCGCTTCCGCGGGCCGGCACAGCGAGGCCACAGGCGGCAGCGCGAGCGCGTCCTCCTCGTCCTGCGGGTCCTCACCCGGCGGCAGCATGCCCGTGTCACCGCGATCGGGTGCGAGGCCACCGCCGCCCTCGCCCGGCGTCTTGCCGTTGGCGCCCCCATCACCGCTGCCGCCTGTAGGCTCATCGCCTTCGCCGTCGCCGCTCCCATCGTCGCCGCCGTCATCATCGCGGCCCTCGGGCAGGGGGATGTCCGGGATGTCCTCGCCGGGTTCGGCACACGGCTCCACCTCGGCGGAGTCGTTCCCCGAGGCGAAGGTGAGCCGGGTGGTGGACACCGCCGTCTCCTCACCGTGCCGGGTGTGCACCGTGAGGTCGATGCAGTAGCGGCCTGCGGTCTCGAAGTTCCAGGCGGTGGCCGATTCCCTGCCCGGCGCCGCCCGCTCCAGCGCGACCACGCGGTCATTGTCCCGTCCCTGCGGCGGGAGGAGGAGGTCATGGGGCGAGCGCGGGTCCGTCGCGGAGCGGTACTGAGCCGTACCCGGCCCGGAGTGCATGCGCATGAGGACGGTCACCCTCCCCGGCTCCCCCGGCCCGCTGAGGTCGAGGCCCGCGTCGATCCGGGTCTGGGGCACGTACCAGCGTCCGTTCGCCTCGCTGCGCCGGTGCGCGGACCAGATCACCTGACTCGCCTCATGGCGTGCGCCTGAGCCCTCCACCAGATCCGCCGAGGTGCGCGCCAGTTCCGCTGTGACCTCGTCCTCACCGGGCCTGATGCGGGCGCGGCCCTCCTCCACGGTCACGGGAGCGGTGTCCGCCTCGTCCGGCGAATCCGCGCGGTCGAGCTCATCGCCGCACTCCGGCCGCGGCGCGCCGGAGCCCACATGGACTCGCAGCTCCACGGAATCGCGCCGGATCCGCGTGCCTTCGGCGGTGCGGGCGGGCATGGCAGAGGAGAACCCGAGGTCCAGGCAGTAGGTGCCCGGCTCCGTGAACGCCCAGTCGAGATCGACCGTGCCGCCGGGGCGCAGCTGAAGGGAGGAGGGCCCTGGGTGACGGGAGTCCAGGTCGGCTCCCACTGCGCCCTCGCGCACTCCTGCGCCGGCGGCGACCACACCACCGGCCGGACCGTGCGCGGATTCGAGGAACATGTCCAGCGGCCCCAGTTCATTGGCGAAGCCCGAGGCGTCCACCCGCAGCCGTGCGGTGTGAGCCTGGTCCCCGGGCAGGGCGAGCGAGGCGTCGACGTCCTCGGGCTCCGCCGAACCGCGGAGCACCTCGCCGTGCCCGGGGTCCGCCTCGTCCGGATCATCGCTCTCGTCCGGGTCATGCGTGGGCTCCGGCCCTTCTGAAGGCTCTCCCGTAGGCTCGGGCGCCTCCGAGGGCTCAGGCTCCTCCGTAGGCGCAGGCTCCTCCGTCGGTTCTGGCCCCTCCGATGGCCCCTCCGTAGGTTCTGGCTCCTCTCCGTCTTCGCCCTCCGGCAAGATCAGCTGCGCACGCAGAGGTGCGGTGACCTCGATGCGGGCAGTCTCCGCCTCGGAGCCTTCGGCCGTGCGCGCCACCGCCGAGGCGCCCGGATCCGCTGTCGCCGCAGCAGGCGGCGCACCATCGGACGGCACACCCGCCGCCGGCACCGCATCCGCCGCCGGCACCGCATCCGCCGGTGTGACCGTCCCCGGTACCGCCCGAGCAGGCTCACCCGCCGCCGGCGCCGCCTGGACCGGCGGGACCGCCGCCGGAGCACCGGCGAGCAGCAGCGGCAGGAGGAGCGCCGTCGTGGCCAGAGGCCCCGGGCGTGTCCTCATGTGCTCTCTTCCTCGGCGGGACCGGAAGGGGCGGCAGGCCGCACGAAAGGCGCGGAGCGCGCTGCACCGGCGCCCGCGGACTCAGGTGCAGCAGGACCGCCGGAGCCCCCTTCGGAGCGCGGAAGCTCGGACCGACCGCCCTCGCCCCCATCGGAACGGTCGCCCTCGCCCCCGTCCGCAGCCTCGCCGTCTGCGCCGTCCACGTGTGCGAAGACGGCATCGACGAGGTCCCTCGTGTCATCAGATGCGGCCGGGACGGAATGCGGCCACTCCTGCTCGGCGGCCTCGGACACCGCGGCCTGCGCACCCGCCGCCCTCGACCCGCGGCGCATGAGCCGCCTGGCCAGCATCCCGTGCTTGGGTCCCAGCACCCAGCAGACCAGGAAGAACGCGGTGAGCACCAGGACGATGGTGCCGCCCACGGGCAGATCGAGCGCCCAGGAGACATAGAGGCCCACGAAGGCGCCCACCGCTCCGATCACGGGCGAGAGCAGCATCATCACGATGAGCCGGTCCGTGAGGAAGCGCGCGGTGGCCGCGGGGGTGATGAGCAGTGCGAGGACGAGGATGTTGCCGATGGTCTGCACCGAGACCACCACGGCGATCGTCACCAGCATGTACAGGAGGATGTCCAGCCAGAACACGGGCAGTCCGATGGCCTTGGACATGTCGCGGTCCAGGCTCACGGCCACGAGCTCCTTGTGGAAGAGGAACAGGATGACCACGAGCGCAGCGCCGGTGATGCCCACGACGTACATATCGGAGTCCGGGATGCCGGTGATCGAGCCGAACAGGAAGTCCGAGAGCGAACCCGCATAGCCCGGTGCGAAGCTGATGACGACGATGCCGAGGGCGAACGCGGCCACGAAGAAGACGCCGATGATGCTGTCCTCCTTGAGCCTGCGGTTCTGCGAGAAGATCGCCACCAGCAGCGCGGTGGTGATGCCGGCGGCCGCACCGCCCAGCACCAGGTTCGCCTGGAACACGAAGGCGAAGGCCAGCCCCGGGAACACCGCATGGGAGACCGCATCACCGATGAACGCCATGCCGCGCAGCACCACGTACGTGCCCACCAGGCCGCAGATGACAGCCGCCATGACGGCCATGAACAGGGCCTTGGGCAGGAAGGTGAGGAGGGGATTGGTGAGGTCGCCCAGGAACTCGACGAAGGTCATGCCGCCACCGCCCCCACTCCCGCCAGCAGGGGCGAGTTGTCCGAGACCTGAAAGGTGTCCATCCACAGCGAGCGCCGGCGCAGGTCCGCAGGTGTGCCCGTTGCCGTCACGGTGCGGTTGAGCATGAGCAGCCGATCGCAGGTGTGCATGGCGTGCGGGAGGTCGTGCGTGCTCATGAGGATGGTGCGGCCCTCCCGCGCCAGCTGTGTGAACAGCTCCGTGAGCAGTTCCTGCGAGGGCATGTCCAGGCCCGTGAAGGGCTCGTCGAGCAGGAGCAGGGCGGATTCCAGCGCGAGGGCCCGGGCCACCAGCACCCGCTGCTTCTGCCCGCCGGAGAGCTCGGCCACCGGCCGCTTGCGCAGATCCAGCAGGCGCACCCGCTCGAGTGCGGCGTTGACCGCGCGGTAGTCGGCCAGGGCCGGCCTGCGCAGCCAGCCGATGCGCCGGTACCGGCCCGTCATCACCGCGTCCTCGATGCTGATCGGGAAGTCCCAGACGAACTCGTGGCGCTGCGGGACATAGCCCAGCCTGCCCCGCGAGGCCCGGGCCGTGGCCCCGCCGATGTCGATGGTGCCGCTCCGCGGGCGGATGAGCCCCAGGAGGGTGCGCAGCAGGGTGGTCTTGCCCGCACCGTTGGGACCGATGAGTCCCACCAGCTCGCCGGCCTCCAGCCCGAAGTTCACGTCACGGAGGACTTCCCTGCCGCCCAGCGAGACGGTGACGCCGTGGACGTCGATGATGAGGCTCATGAGCCCTTCCCTCCTGTCTCAGCGGACGGACCTGCGCTGCCGCGGGAGCCCGTGCCCCTGCCGCTTCCGGAACCCGCGCCCGAGGCGCCGGCCAGCTCCCGCTCCGCCCGCGCCTTGGCCCGGCGCGAGGAGGAGAGCGCGAACACCGCCCCCACGATGAGCGCGAGGACGAGCACCCCTATCGCCCCGTAGAGCACGTACATGAGGGGCGAGGAGTCCGATGCCTCGGCGGCCGGGTCCGCTCCCTCCTCGACACCTCCGCCCTGCTCGGCAGCGTCTCCGCCGCCGTCACCGGACTCGGGAGCCCGGTAGTCCTGCCCGAAGGCCTCCTGCGGGTCCGTCTCCGTGCCCACCGCGATGCGCAGCGTCTGACGGTCCTCGATGACGGATCCGTCCGCGCCCTCCGCGGAGAAGCCCAGGTCGAAGAGGTAGATGCCCGGTTCCGTGAAGACCCAGTTGGCATGGGTGTGCGTGAGCGGCTCCACCCAGATCGACTGTTCACCCTCCTGCGTGGACTGCCAGTAGACATCGGGATCGCCGAAGGCCCCGTCCTGCAGGTAGAGCGTGAAATCGCCGGGGCCGTCCACGCCGTGGAAGGTCAGATCGATGCCGGAGTCCGAGGCTCCCGCGAAGCCGGGGTACTGGGTGTTCCAGCCCAGCCAGGGCACGCCGGGCTCCTCCACCTGCGGGATGAGCCAGACCGCCTCGCCGGGCTCCGCGCCCAGGAACTCGTACATGGGATCGTCCGGGACGGGGATGCGCCCGCCCTCATCGGGGACGTGGAGCACGAGGTCCTCGAGCGTGCGCCAGACCGGCGGGGCCAGCGTGTCATCGCGACCGGCCAGCTGCATATCGTCCCCGCTCTCGCCGAACGGCCCGATGTCCACGTGCCCGGCATCGATGACGGTCTGGCCGGAGCCCAGCTCCTCGCCCGCATCGACGTCCTGGTCCAGCGCCGGATCGTCGAGGGTGCCGGCGGCGGCAGGCGGAGGTCCCCACGGCGCGCCGGGCCCCGCAGCGTCCGAGGTCAGCAGCGCGCCCGGCCCGCCCGTCACGGTGCCCGCGGTCAGGAGGAGGGCAGCGCCGGCGGACGCGATCCGGGTCCAGCGGCGTCCGGGCAGCATCCGCTGCCGCGCCTCTGCGGCGTGCAGGGAGCGGAGGGCAGGGGAGGTCATGAGAGGCACTCCTTCAGTGAGTTCGCGTTGAAACGCATCATGTCGATGTAAGAGGTGACGTCCTGGTCGAAGGAGTCCCCGTAGATGGTGCAGACCTCGATGCCGGCCTCGCCGGCCACCTCCTCCAGCGTGCTGGAGCGGCTGGCCAGATTGGGTTCGAGGAAGACGGCCGGCACCTGGAGGTTCCGGATGGTGTCGCCCAGCCTGATCCGGTCGTTGACACTGGGCTCCACGGCCGGATTGGGGGTGACGAAGCCCGCGATGCGCATGCCATAGGCCTCACCCAGGTAGCCGAAGGCGTCGTGGGTGGTGACCAGGTGGCGGCGCTCCTCGGGGATGGAGCCGATCGTCTCCCGCATATAGGCGTCCGTCTCCTCGAGTTCTGCGATGTAGTCCTCGGCACGGGCGGCGTACTCCGCCGCGCTGTCCGGGTCCGCCTCCGCCAGCGTGTCGCGGATCACCTCCGCATAGGCGATGGCATTGCGCACGTCGTGCCACAGGTGCGGGTCGATCTCCCCGTGCACGTGCTTGCCCAGCACCGCCTGAGCGAGCAGATAGGTCTGCGTGCCCCTGCGTCCCAGGAAGTGGAACTGAGGGCCCGGGGGGATCTCCTGCCAGGCGTTGTTGGTCACGCCCACCACTGTGGTGTCCGCCTCCATGACGACCTGGGACTGGTCTCCCCCGCCGTCCTCGTCCGCGAAGAGGTACATGCGGCTCTCGTCGAGGTCCGCGGTGAGATCGGCGTGGCCGGAGTCCAAAACGTCCCACTCGCTGAACTCGTCCAGCTGGCGGGGGTCCTGGCCCACCACGAAGGTGAAGGTCTGCTCCGCCACCGTCTGCTCCTCGGCGTCCTCGCGCGGCCGGACGGAGGCCCTGAGGTCGAGGGTGTAGGTGCCGGGTTCGCTGAACGCCCAGCTGAGATGGGTGTGGGCGTTCGCGGGCAGCGAGGCCTGGTCCTCGTCGGGGTCCATCCCGTCCGTGGAGTCGAAGTAGTTCACGGGGCGGCCGAACGCCTCGGTGAGGAATCCGTGGAGGGTCGCGCCCTCCGGGCCGGACCAGTCGGTGGCCTGGATGAGGACCTCGGAAGCGCGGTCGGCTCCGTACTGCGCACCGGTGCCGCGCACCCGCATACCCAGCCAGATGGTGTCGAGGCTGACGTTCTCCACCATCGGGATGGTGGTCGCGTCGTAGCTCTCCGCGGCCTCGGCGAGGCCCACATTGGCGGCTTCCTCGGGCAGGTTGGCATCGAGCGTGCGAATGAGGGCGTGCTCCTCCAGCATCGCGTAATTGGAGAAGGCCACCTCCGCGTGGACGATGTCGCGGACGTCCCGGAGGCCGGGCTCATGGCTGTGCGGGTCCGCGCCCGGCGGCACCAGGGTGGTGAGGTCGATGGACTCCCCACCCACGTGCTCGACGATGTCGCCGATCATCCCGGTGGTCGCGATGACGGGGAGCCCGTCCTCGGCGCTCGGCTCCGCGCTCATGGGAGCGGCGCAGCCGGCGAGGAATGTGAGGGACACCGCCGCGGCGGTGGTCACCCGTGCGGGTGACCACCGCCGCGTGCGGCCCGAGGCATCAGACCTCATCGAGGCCTTCCGTCACCCGGCGCCGGCGTGCGAACCAGAGGGCGAAGCCGCCCACCGCCAGGAGAGCCGCGCCCACGACACCGGCTGCGGTCATGCCGACCGCGCCCGTGCGCGGCAGGGCGCACCTGGGATCGTCGGCAGGCAGCTCACGCGGGCCGCTGCCGGAGCCGCCGGTGGAGGAACCGCCGGAGCCGTTCTGCTCACCGGCCTGCTCCGTGGGCTGCGCCGAGGCGTCCTCACCGGCCTTCTCGTCACTGCCCTCGGCGTCGTCATCGCCCTCGGGCTGGGCGAGCACATCGACGGTGCCGCCGGCGAAGACCTCGCCACCGGCCTGAGCTCCGCCGCCCACCTCGAAGTGGAGCGTGCCGCTGCCCTGTTCCGTGCTGCCGTCGTTGAGCGTCACCGTGAACGTGATGTCCATGGTGTACTCACCGGCCTCGGTGAAGGTCCAGTAGCCGTGCTCGTGCGTCCGCATGGGGATGTCATAGGAGTCTCCGGGCGACTGGAAGACGTGCTTGACGTCGCTGCCGCCGAATCCTCCGGCACCCACGAACACGTTCACCTTGCCCGGGCCGCTCATCGAGTCCAGCGTCATGGTCACGGCGCTCGCACCGTTGATCAGATCCGGGTCCTGGGTGTTCCAGCCCAGCCACGGAACGCCGGACTCCTGCACCTGCCCGATCGTGTAGACCTCGGTGCCCTCGGGGGCGACGAAATCGAATCCCGCGGGCAGCGGCTTCAGGGCGGTCTCGGTCAGCAGGAAGGTCACGTCCTCGGGTGCGCGCCAGGTGGGAGGCGCGTCCCGGTCGTCCTTGATCTGCGCACGGACGGCTCCATCGCGCAGACGCGGACCGAAGTCGAAGTGCCCGTCGTCCACCCGGACGCGCTCTCCCGGCTGAGCCTCGTCCCGCTCGCTGCCCTGGCCGTTGTCGCCGGAGCCGCCGCCCCCGCCGCTGCCGCCATTGCGGTCACCGGAGCCGGAGCCGCCGGACCCAGCGGGGCCTCCGCCGCCCGAGCCGCTGCCGTCAGGGGGCAGGCAGATGTAGTCCGCCGAGGAGTTGCCCTCGCCGCCGCTGCTGCTGCCTCCGCCGGAGTTCCCTCCGCCGGAGCCGCCGCCCATGCCGCCGCCATCGGCACCGCCCTTGGGCTCCTCGTCACCGGGAGCGTCAGAGTCGCCGCCTTCCACATTGATGGTGATGGGAGCGGACTCGATCGTCTGTCCGTCGTTGAGGCTGTAGACCGTCTTGACCTGCAGCTGATCGAACTCCGCGCTCTCGATCTCGAACTCGTAGGTGTCGCTGCCGGCATCCGTCGCGTTCCAGTCGCCGGCACCGTCGCCCTTCTTCAGGGTCTGCCAGCTGTAGTTCCCGCCGCTGGGAGCTTCACCGTCCCATGTGGCCTCGAGGCTGGCGGTGTCGCCGACTTCGTAGGAGTCCTCGACCCCGGCGATGGAGACCTCTGCTTCGTCACCGTCACCGGGCTCAGAGGGATCGTCCGTGGGCCCCCGAGTGGGGTCCTCGCTCGGATCATCGGAGGGATCCTCGCTCGGATCACCCGAGGGGTCATCGCTGGGATCGTCACTCGGGTCGTCGGACGGATCCGAGCCCGGGTTGAGCTCATCCTCGTACTGCTCTATGTCGTCACCCACCACGAAGGCGAACTCGCGCTCGTCCGTGGTCGTGCCGCCACCGGCCAGCGGAACTGAGACGTCGAAGACGAGACGGTAGAGACCCGGCTCGTTGAATGCCCAGTTGGCGTGGACGTGAGCGGCAGGCATCTCCTCATGACTCACGAACTCAGCGTCGGAGGAGGAGAAGACTCGGTCCACCCCGCTCCAGTCGTCCTGCCAGATCTCGACGTTTCCGCCCTCCGGCACCACGGTCTTGGCCTGGTCGAGGGAGAAGGTAATGTCCCCGCTCACCTGGTCGCCGCGGATCGCCTCGGTGTTCCATCCCGCCCACAGAACACCCTGCTTCTGTCGCTGAGGCACGAGCCATTGCTCATGGCCGTGCTCCCGTACGAAATCGAGCTGCTCGGCGTCACTGAATTCGCCGCGGGCGCTGTCCGTGACATGGAAGACCATGTCGTCCGGGTCCTCCTGCACACCCATCGCCTCAGGCCAGTCGACCTTGGAGAACAGAGTCGCCTGATCGTCGTCCAGGCGCACGCTGACGGCATCGGTGTGCTCAGTGGCAGCGATCCGACGCTCACCCAGGTAGTTCCCGGGACTCTCGTTCGAACCCGGGCGCTCTGACGAAACCTGCTGCGAGCCCCCAGGCGGGGCACCCGATGGGCTCACTGCCGCCAGGGCGGCGTGTGGCATTGCTGTGAGAAGCACTGCCGCCGAAACTGCTGCGACTCCCGTGCGGAGTCGCCGCGAGATGGAACTCATCTGAATGTCCCACTTTCATCTGGTAGGCACGGTCCACCTGAGAGGTTATCATTAGTGATAGTCATTTTCATGTAACGTGATGCACGTCAGCCTCGGCGTCACGCGGCTCGACGTCGCACAGCCGCCCCGGGAGCCCATGCGCCACTCATGCGAACGATTCATGCGCACTCGCGCACTTGACCCCCAATCACCGCCGGCTGTAAATTCACTGATTGTTGTAATGATAACCATGATCATTCGCTGTGCTGACAGCGTCTCCTTCAACACGGGGGGAGCCGCGAAGCCAGCACAGGCTTCAGGTCCAGACAGCGGATGACCGCTGCATCCCTCCCAAGCTCAAGAAGGAAAGGCATCGTCCATGAGATTGCTGAGCAGACAGGGGACAGCCGCACTTGCGGCCAGTGTCCTCGCGATCGGCAGCGCGCTTGCCGCACCCACCATCGCCTCGGCGGCGGATCATGAGGTCCTTAACGACCCCGTCGTCTTCGGCGAAGGCCACGTAGACGCATTCAACATGCTGCTGAATGACGACGGCTCCGTCGAGCTCGCGCTCAGGGAGGACGTCACCGGCCAGCACGTGCTTCACTCACCCGAGTCAGTGGATCTCGTAGTGAAGGAGACAGCGCAGCAAGCGTTCTCGGCCTCGGACCGCGTACCCGAAGAGCTTCAGGGACAAGAGGTCTACCACCTCCCAGAGCGGAACACCGGGACACTCATCTGGCCCGGATGGGACACCATGTCCCTCACCCCCGAGTTCGGCGGACAGGTTGCGACAGAGTTCAAGATCACCGCATTCACCGGCCCGGGCGACGCCTGGGTCTGGGCAGGAATCGACGACAGTCATCTCACCAGCGGTGGCCACAAGCTCGCAGTCGGAGAGGCGATCTCCCAGCCGTTCCCCTCTCACACTCACAGCAACTGGGCGTTCAGCGAGCCCGGAGCCTACGAGTTCACAGTCGAAGCCGAGGTGAGCGGCAACGGCAACACCGCCTCGAGCGCACCACAGAACTACCGCTTCGTCGTCGACCCGGAGCTCTCGATCAGCGGTCTCGCAGACCACTACCAGTCGGGTGAGGCAATCGAGCTGTCCGCCGAGAGCGACCCGGGCCTCGAGGGCGGAAGCTACGAGTGGTTCGTCCAGCGCGAGGGAGATGCAGAGCCGGAGCCGATCGAAGGCCAGGACGGATCACAGCTCAGCCTGGAGGCCGACGACTCCCTCAACGGCGCCCAGATCACCGCAGAGTTCCGCGGCGACGGCGGACAGATCAACCCTGGCGTGATCGCCTCCGCACAGACTGACACCATCACGATCGACGACCACGGCGATGAGCCTGCACCCGAGCACTCGCTGAGCATCGAGGGCATGCACGAGCACTACCACCAGGGTTCCGACATCACCCTCGATGCGGTCGCCGATCCCGAGCTGGAGAACGGCAGCTACGAGTGGTTCGTACAGCGCCGGGATCAGGACGAGCCGGTTCAGGTCGAAGACCTCGACGAGGCCCAGTTCATCCAGACCGCAGAGCAGGCCCTTGACGATGCGCAGGTGAGCGCCAATCTGGTGGATGACGGCGGCGAGGTGCTCGCCTCCGCCGATGCCGTTACCATCGATGTGGACGACCACGGCGCACCTCCGCACCAGGAGGTGACGGTCAAGGGCACCCAGGAGCACTACCACACGGGCGACACCGCCACCCTCACTGCCACGGTTGACCCCTCCTCCGTACTGAACCGCTACGAATGGCAGGTACAGCCCGCAGGCGAGTCCCAGTGGACCGCAGTCGAGGGTGAGAACGGCTCCGACTACTCCTTCGACGTGGGCGAAGACCTGAACGGCGCCCAGGTGCGGGCAGTCCTCACCTACGACGACGGCGAGGAGTACGTCGCCTCCGAGCCGATCGAGATCCAGATCGACGATCACGACCAGGAGCCGACCCCGCCCGAGACCGAACTCACGATCGAGGGCCTGGAGAGCGAGTATCAGGTGGGCGATGTCGCATCGCTGACTGCAGTTCAGGACCCGCAGACGGACGAGGACCACTGGCACTGGTTCATCCAGCGTGAGGGCGATGACGGCTACTCGGTGATCGACGGCGCACTGACCGATACTCTCGAGCACACGATCGCAGAAGGCGATGACGGTGCGCAGATCATCGCACGCCTCTACGACCACGACCACGCCCTCATCGCCGAGTCCGAGGCTGCAACCCTCAACGTCGCTGGCGATTCGACCCCGCCTGAGGACGATGACGACGATGAGGGCCGCGACGACGACAACGGCGGTGACGACGGAAACCGCGATGATGATCAGGGCCGTGACGACGACAACGGCAACGGCGGCTCCGACGATGACAACGGGAACGGCGGCTCCGACGACGGCCGTGACGACGACAACGGCAACGGCGGCTCCGACGATGGGAAGGGTGACGGCGACAAGCTGCCCCGCACCGGCGCAGAGATGACTTCTGCAGCCGCCGCGGCCGGCCTGCTCCTGGCCATCGGCACCGGTGCCGTGCTCCTGGCACGCCGCAGGGCAACCGCCGCGGAATGATCCCACGATAATAGGGCGCCCCAACTGGTGACCCCTGCCCCTCACAACTGAGGCCTCTTGCACTCCTCCGAGCGCAAGGGGCCTCAGTGCTGTGCGCGACATGCGGATCCACCACACTCCACCGAACCCGCCTGCCACACCTCAGCACACGGCACCAGGCCCACCGCGCCTCAGACAGTTTCATCCTCGGCACCCAGATTGACGTTCGCTGAGAACTCGGTTAGCGTGAGCATTGCGTCTAGTGATAATCACTATCAATACTTTGAGTCGGGTGGATTGGAGGGGCACGCGAATGACTGAGGCCTCGGGCATGTCCCATGCGCACCTCCACGCCGACACGGAGCACCTGCACGACCGCAGTCACCTCGCCACCGGCGGCGTACTGCGGTGCGGCTGCGGCCCCGAGTCGCTCAGCGCCGTAGACGTGCTCCCTGAAAAGCTCGTATGCGACTTCCAGAACTGGATGCCGCACCGGCACCAGGTCCACGGCTTCGTCCGGACTCGCTTCAGCTATGACACCCGAACTCCCCGCACGTTCCAGCGATCGGAGTGCCCTGACTCCAGCGCGTGAGACCACGTGGTCGCCGGAACGTGCGCATGCACTGCTCGCGTGCCCAGGAAACACCTCCGCGGTGCCGCAGAACGCGCTGTGATGCCGCGGCAAGCAGTGCCGAAGGCTCATCACTCTTCAAGCAGCACAGACAGAGATGGGAATAGGATCATGCACACGAAGAACGCACATCGCGCCCTCGGCGGCACAGCCGCCCTCGGACTCGCCGTCGTCGGCCTGAGCTTCAGCTCCACGGCCGCAAACGCGCAGACCGAGGTCATCATCGACTCCGGCCACATCGACATCGTCGGCATCGACGAGCCGGGGGAGATCGGCTCGATCTTCGGCGATGACGGCGGCTACATCAGCTGGGACGACATCGGCAGTGACAAGTACGTGCTGGAGTACGACGTCAACCGGGCCGGTGTCTCATGCTCGGCAGGCGTCTACACCGCGAGCGCAGCCAACATCGGAGGCACGAACCCGTGGGCAGGCTTCAGCGATCACACGGGGAGCACCTACAGCATCACGATGTCCAAGGTCGGGGGCACTGCCAACACCGGCGATGTCACCTTCACCGAGAGCGTCAGCAATGTGACCGTCCTCGACACTTCCGTGCCACTGGAATGGGATCTCTCAGCGTATGCCCACACTCATGGAGCGTGGACGTTCGACTCGGGCACCGGCGATTGCAGCGCTCCGGACCAGCCTGCCCACTACGACTTCGACCTGGAGTTCGACGTGGACGAGCTCGGTGGTTCGAACGATGACGATCACACGTTCACCTTCCGGGTCGTCCGATAAGACCCGGTGACCAACCGTCTGTGGGGCGGCCGCCGCAAGCGGCCGCCCCACTGGCGCGCACACTCCTTTCACCTTCTACCGAGGATTGGGACTGAGACGATTGAACAGACGGACCGGCGCGACGACGGGCGCGCATCATCGATCACCCGCTCGCATCGCCGCCCGCTTGCGCAGCGCCCTTTCCCTGGGAGCGCTCAGCGCACTCCTCGGCGGCGGAATGCTGACCGCAGCACCAGCGGCAGCAGACACCGTGCAGGAAGGCCCGAGTGTCTACTACCACGCGGCGCTCCCGTCCGGTGAGTGGCAAGTGACGTCTGCAAGGAGCGCAAACGGCTTAAGTAACCGTGGCATTCAGCTTCGCGTCGGCTCTCAGGACGTCGATGCCATCCCGGAAAGCGAAGAGCATGCCTGGCTGGGACCCGCCGGTGAGCTGCGCTGGCGCACCTCGAACTACGAGTATGATCCTGACGCCGCGGACCGCACGATAACCAGCATTTCCACACGTACGGTTCGCAGCAACCACCTCTCCGAAGAGAACCAGAACATTCGCTTCTCGCTGTCGAACATCACGGCGCCCGGGACCTTCGCGCTCTATGAGGCGGTGCCGCCCGCAGACGGCACTGCCGGCGAACCCGGCGAATTGTTCCGCTGGGGCACCGGCACGCAGCGCGACGGCTCCCCACAGACCAGCGAACAGAGTCATGACCTCGAACCCAGGCTCAGGCCCCTGGGCGAGGCATCCTTCGGCGCCTCGGGCATGTACTGTTTTGACCTGACAGCCGAGGCGACGCTCGCCGACGACACCCCAGTCACCGACACGGAGACCATGCGGATCGCAGTGGGCGATGAGGTCGCTGCCGATGCCGCCTGCGGCACGGCGACCAATGAGACTCCGAAGATCCCGGAAGCGCCTGATACCCCCGACGCACCCGCGGCACCCGCTGCAACCGTCGAAGGTGACGGGGTCGCAGTGAGCTGGGAAGCTCCCGACAATGACGGCGGCAGCCCGATCACCGGATACTCTGTGACACTCAGCGACCAGAACCGTGGGACCTTCACAGAAGAGGTCGACGGAGAGACAAAGCACGCTGCGTTCGAGGACGTACCCGCTGGTCATTACCGGGCGCGCGTGATCGCGAAGAACGACAACGGCGAATCCGAACCTTCGCCCTGGTCCGAAGAAGTGGCTGTGGGCGAACCGATCCGGGTGATCGACGACGGTCACATCGATGCCATTGCCCCCCAGTTGGACACAGATGAGGCCACTGGAGAACTCTCGCTCGCGCTGCGTGCACACCACGATAGCTTCGACTGGCTCGACTGGGACCAGTTCGTGCTGTACTCAGACAATGTGATTCAGAAGACGCTGCCCGAAGAGTTCACTCCCGACAGCGATTGGTCCTTCATCGGCGAACCCGGACAGACCATCTGGGAAAGCCCCTACGGTCGCATTCCCTCCGCCCCCTGGGTGGGATTGAGCACTGAGGACACCAGCATCCGGGAGAACCTGGACAGGGGCCAGCGCATCGATGTGCGCATCGAGGGAGTCACCGGGCACGGGGGCGGACCCGCTCCCGGCGAGTTCGCCCTCGACAATGTCCGATCGGCCAGATCGGGCTCGGATCGCAACGGTGTCGGTCTCATCGGTGCCACCAAAGAGGGTTTGCCCAGCGCCTACCAGACATCGCCGGGCAACCATGAGCACTATTCCTGGGACTTCACTCAGCCCGGCGTCTACTGTCTCGCAGTGGCCATTGAAACGGAGGTGAACGGCGAACGGCAGACGGCCCGCGAGCAGCTCACCCACGTCGTGGGCGAGACAGTGGACCCCGCCACAGTCACACCGTGCGGCACCAAGGCGGAATACCCCGAAGTCGGAACTCCTCAGAGCGTGGATCCGCAGAGTCCCGGCGAAGATCCCTTCGCATTCGAGGGCGGATTCGGCAATGTGGCGCTCGAACTGGAGGACGGGACTCTCACGTCCACGCTGCTCCACAACGACAGCTACCGCAACACTCTGCCTGAACATCACTCACTGGAGGACGTGGTGTTCCGCGCCGAACAGCTCGGCAATGAGGAGGACTACGTCTTCGGACGACCGAGCTTCCTATCCGATCTGGACCGGGACAGTGCTCCGTACCTCAGCTGGAGCGCCTTCGGCGCAGCGAAGGACCAGCTGGACGGGGACATCGCCTGGACCGTAGACGGCGTGCGCGGTCCCGGCGAGCTCCAGGTTGCAGAATCCATGAAGGGTGTTCGCGAAACCGTGCTCGATACGAGTGAAGGCGGCGACACGCAGACAAGCATCTGGCCCGGGGCTGAGATGCTCGACACCCGCTGGGCGGTCACCCACCCGGGCAAGTACTGCATCGACATGAGCTGGACGGCGCGGACTAAGGATCATGGTGAGGTCAGCACCTCGCAGACGATCACGGTCGTAGCCGATGGCGAAGGCTTCGAGCACGATGCCGAGACTCTCACGCGGACCTGTGCGGATGAGGATGGCCCGTCGGAAGAGCCGAGCGAAGAGCCGTCCGAGGAGCCGACTGGCGAGCCGAGCGAGGATCCTTCGGGTGACCCTTCCGAGGAGCCGACCGGTGAGCCGAGCGAGGATCCTTCGGGTGACCCTTCCGAGGAGCCGACCGGTGAGCCGAGCGAAGATCCCTCGGACCGTCCTTCCGAGGAGCCGAGTGACGACGCCCCAGCTGAGCCCGCTCTGAGCATCAGTCCCGAGGAGATCGGCATCACCGAATTCCTCGACCAGGAGCAGGGCGTGACGCTGTCCGTCAGCGGGCTCGAACCCGGCTCTCCGGTTGAGTTCGACATCGCCCCGGCCTCGGACCAGGAGGTCGAGCCCAGCACTCTGCCGGGCGAGGCCAACGAGGATGGCATTGCCTCCGCAGTGGTCTACGGCATCAGCGCAGCCGACGCCGAGAACTATCTGGGCGAGTACACCGTCGACGCCACCATCGACGACACCGAAGGCACCGCAGCCCAGGCCGCAGCCAACGACCTGAGCGGCTCCTTCACTGTTGTCGCCGACGGAGTCGCCCCCGACGGAGACGCCCCCGACGGCGGCGGAGACGACGACGGCTCCACGGACGATGACCAGGATCGCGGCGGCGACAGCGGCCATGACGGCGGCAACGATGACGGTGGCGACAGCCTGCCCCGCACCGGCACGGAGACGACCTGCGCGGCAATCGCCGCAGGCCTTCTCCTGGCCGTCGGCACAAGCGCTGTGCTCCTGGCACGGCGCAAGGTGTCCGCAGCCGGGGAATGACCACCACGATGACAGAGCACACCGCACGGTGAGCCGCTGACCATCAACCGAAGAAGCAGAGGCCCGCTGCGCTCATGAGAAGCGCAGCGGGCCTCTGTGTGCACATGCATCCCTCACGCCTGACGCGGGGCACAGCTGGAGTGGGAAGACGGAGGTGCATCATGACGGCCCAGATCCCAGACCGGATCCGCGTACGAACCGCTCACGGCCACGTCGAGGTCGACGGCCTCAGCAAAGAAGACGTGGAGTTCACAGAGACGAACGTCAAGCGTGCCAGCAAGGCAGCCGAAAGGTACGCCGCCGTACTCCGAGAGGTCCAGGACAGCGCCACATGAGCAGACTGCGCCTCAGCCTGCCGCCCTGCGATCCGCGCGCCCCTGCGCCGTCCTCACGATGAGCACCGCAGAGACCACCGGCAGCGCCGCCAGGAACACCCACGCCGGCAATGAACCGGCCGCACCGTCGCCCATGAGTCGGCCGGCCACGACATTGCCCACCAGCACCCCGATGCCGCCCACCGTCGAGAGCAGCCCGAAATACGCGCCTGTGGGACGATCCCCGGCAAACCGGGGGACGACGCTGAGCGCAGTGGGATTGGCGATGAGATGGCCCAGCGTGAGGAACCCCACGGCCAGGAACACCGTCAGGATGTGCCAGCTCTCGAACATGCCAGCAAGCGCCTCGAGCGGCCCGAAACCGCCGAGGCCGCCCGGAGCTTCCGGCCCTCCCGCACCGCCCGGCTCCCCGGAGCCACCCGGACCCAGCAGCGCACTCACGGCCAGGACCCCGAAGGCGAGCGCACTGGCCGCATAGCCGCAGCGCAGCGCGACACCCGGCCGCGTCCGCGCGAACAGCCGGGCCACAGGCAGCTGCAGCACCAGGGTCAGCACCGAGACCACGGCGAACATCAGCCCGATCTCGGCCGCCCCACCGCCGGCGCGCCGCAGCTCGAGCGGGATCGTGAGATACAGCTGGTTGTACGCGATGAGGTCCACGGCGTGCAGTCCCGCGAAGGCGAGGAACCGCCGGTCCGAGACCACTCCCCCGCGACGCGCGCTCGAGGCCGCTCCCCCGCGACGGCGGCCCACAGCCTCGGCCGCGGGCGCCTCACCTCCGGGCTCCGTCGCGGCCGCCTCACCTCCGGGCTCCGCCGCAGCGGCCTCATCCCCATGCTCCGCCGCAGCGGCCCCGCTTCTGCGAGCTCCCCACCCTGCGGATGACTCGATGCGCCGCCGCCCCTGCCGGACGGGCCTCCCCGGCAGCGCGATCCAGAGGAAGACCGCGATGAGCACGAACAGACCGGCGCCCCCGGCGGCGACGACGGCGAAGCCCCAGCCCAGCAGCGCCGCCCCCAGCAGCGGCCCCAGCACGGCGCCCATCTCGCCGGCCAGCCCGAGCCAGGCGAAGAGCGTGGCCCGAGGCGCCCTCGGCCCGCGCCCGCCCGCTCCGCCTGCCGGCCGCGCATCGGCCCCGGCATCAGCACCCACACACGATCCCGCCGCGGCCCCGCCGCGCAGCGCCTCGGCCTGAGCCACCAGCGTATTCACCCCCGGGGAGAACAGCGCGCCGCCGAGTCCGGTGAGCACGGTGCCCACCAGGAACAGCCACAGCTGCGGCACCTCCGTCCACAGCGAACCGGCCAGCGAGAGGAAGCCCGTGATCCGCACCGCACACCCGGCGAGGATCACCGACCGCGCACCCCAGCGGTCCGCCAGCACGCCGCCCAGGAGGAACAGCCCCTGCTGAGCCGCGGTGCGCACGCCCAGGACCACGCCCACAGCCGCACCGCCCAGGGCGAAGTCCTCGGAGAGCACGACGGCGAGGAACGGCACCACGGCGTAGAAGCCCACATTGAAGAGGAGCTGCGTGCCCAGCAGCACGGGCACCCGCGGCGCACGGCGCAGGCTCCCGGCCCCGCCGATCCCCGAACCCGCCGCCGAACCCGCCGCGCGGCCGGCGCTCCGCCCAGAAGACCCCTCGGAGTTCTCCCCCGCACGACATATGCATGCTTGCGCACGCTTAAAGCGATTCATTATCGTTCCTCATTATGCTCGAAGCTACCACTCCTGAGGCGCTCCTCTCGCTCCGCGATGTCGTGATCACCGCGGATGCGGACGGCCGCACTCTCCTCGACGTCCCGTCCCTCGATCTCCTGCCGGGCGAGCGCGTGGCCGTCACGGGCCCCTCGGGCAGCGGCAAGTCCCTCCTGCTCAACACCATCACCGGGCGCTGGCCGGTGGGAGTGACGTTCGACGGCACCCGCACGACCGCCCTCACCCGCATCGGCTTCGTCCCGCAGCGCGGCCTCGACGCCCTCCACCCCCTCCTGCCGCTGGGCCGGCAGCTCAACCGGGTCTCCGGCGCCGACCCCGCCCGGGTCGCCGAGGTGCTGGATGCCGTGGGCCTGCAGGACCCCGAACTGCGCCGCCGCAGGCCCACGGAGCTCTCCGGCGGCCAGGCCCAGCGTGCGGCGGTCGCACTGGCGGCCCTGACGGACGCCCCGCTCGTCCTCGCCGATGAGCCCACCAGCGCCCTCGACCACGAATCCCGCGATCTCATGCTCCGCCTGCTCCTCGACCTGCTGGGCGAGGGCCGGACCCTCGTCGTCACCACCCACGACCCCATCGTCGCGGATGTGCTGGGCGCCCGTCGCATCGGAGTGGAGGCCGGACAGATCACCGAACAGCGCGCACCGGCGCAGGAACCGGGGAACCCGAGCGCGCACCCCACCGGAACCGCCGGTGACCACATGAGGAAGGCCGGCTGATGACCGTCGCACCGGAGCTCTCGCCCGCCATCACCGTCGAGCAGGTCACCGCCGTCCACGGCTCCGGCCGGCAGGCGCGGACGACGCTCTCCCCCACCAGCCTCAGTGTCAGTCGCGGGGAGTCGGTCGCCGTGATCGGCCGCTCCGGTGCGGGCAAATCGACGCTCGCGGACGTCGTCCTCGGCCTGCGCCTGCCGGCGAGCGGATCGGTCACGGTGTGCCAGGAGCACTGGTGCTCGGCCACCCGCAGACCGGCCAAGCGCCTGCGCAGCCTGGTGCAGGGCATCCCCCAGGACCCGGTGGCCGCCTTCGTCCCGCGCTGGACCATCCGCCGGTCGATCGAACGCGCCATCCGCAGCCTGAGCCGCAGCGCCCCCGACGGCCTCGGCGAACACCCCGCAGGCCGCGATCAGGCCCGGGAGCACGCGCGGGACGCCGAGGCCCGCATCAGCCGTGCGGCGGAGCTCGCACACCTCGAGCCCTCGCTCCTGGACAAGCGCGTCACCGAGGTCTCGGGCGGTCAGGCCCAGCGCGCGGCCATCGCGCGCGCCCTCGCCGTCAGCCCCACGGTCCTCGTCGCCGATGAACCCACGAGCGCCCTCGATCCGCGCACCTCGGCCGAGGTCTCGGCGGCACTGCTCTCCATCGTCGAGGACGAGGGCATCGCCCTGCTCCTCGTCACCCACGATCCCGAGTTCGCCGCCCGCTGCACGCGCACGGTCGAGATCACCGCACCTGCCGGCGACCCCCTCACACCCGCGGCTCCGGCCACGGCATCGGCGGCATGAGCCCGAGGACCGCGACCGCCCACGGGCATCGTCCGCGCCTCGTCCGGCGCACCACCCGGGCCGCCACAGGCCCCCAGCTTCGCTCCATCATGAAAGGCACCACCCGATGACACAGTCCCCCGTACCCGACCACCCCGCGCACGCGCCCCTGGGCGCACGCACCGGCAGCCAGGCTCGTGCAGACAGCCAGGCAGGTGCCCGCGGCCGTGCGCGCACCGGGGGGGCAGCGCGCCCCGCCCGGAACCGGCGCCGCCTGCTCGCGCTCGCTGCCGCCCCCGCCTCGCTCCTCATGCTCGCCGGCTGTTTCGGCTCACCCGGCAGCGGCGCCGAGGCCACCGACGAGCGCATCTCCGTCGCCTTCATGCAGCCGCCCCGCTCCGGGCTCAACCCGCTCAGCGACGATGCGTTCAAGCTCTCCCGCCTGTCCACGGCCGAGACCCTCGTGGTCCTCGACGCCGACGGCAACGCGCTGCCCTCACTCGCCACCGGATGGGAGCAGGTCGACGATCACACCTGGACGTTCGCCATCCGCGAGGGCGTCACCTTCCACTCCGGTGAGACGCTGACGGCCGACCATGTGGTCAACTCCCTGCAGCACGCGATCGATGCCTCGCCCGTCCCCCGCATCCTCGACGGCACCGATCTCACGGTCGAGGCCACCGGGGAGCAGGAGGTGACCATCACCACCCACGAGGTCGACCCGCTGCTGCCCAACCGCCTCTCCAGCCCGCAGTTGGCGATCCTCGACGAGGCCGCCTACGGCGATGTGATCAACCCGCAGGGACACGGCACCGGCCCCTTCGAGCTCACAAATGTCAACGGCATCGTCGGCGTGACCCTGGACCGCTACGACGACTACTGGGGCGAGCCCGCCCAGGCCTCCGGCATAGACGCGCAGTTCGTCCCCGACGGCACCGCCAGGGCCGCGGCCCTGCGCACCGGCGAGGCTGATGTCGCCGAGGCGATCCCGGTGGGCCAGGCGGCCTCGGTCGACGAGGAGCTCATCCACGAGGTGCCGATGCCGCGCACCAACACCCTCTACCTCAACTCCGAGTCCGGGCCGTTCGCGGACCCGGCGGTGCGCGCCGCCGCACGCGAGGCCATCGACCGGGCCGCGATCATCGAGTCCGTCTACGAGGGCCGCGCGGACGTCGCCGAGGGCCTGTTGGGACCCGCCGTGCCCTGGGCCGCGGACCTGCGCGAGCACGCGGACTACCAGCAGATCCTCGACGGGCGAGAGCCCCCGGCCGAGGTCGACGGCGTGAAGATCACGCTGGGCGCCTTCACGGACCGGGCGGAGCTGCCGGAGGTCGCAACGCTCCTCGAACAGCAGCTCGAGGCCGTGGGCTTCGATGTGCAGCAGGACATCCGCGAGTACCAGTACATCGAAGCAGATGCCCTCGACGGCGCGTTCGACGCCTTCATCCTCTCCCGCGCCACCGTGCTGGACTCCGGCGATCCCGTCGCCTACTACGCCGCGGACTTCACGTGCGGCGGCGGGTTCAACCTCTCCCAGCTGTGCGATGACACCGTCGACCAGGCCATCGACACGGCGACCGCCACCCCCGCAGGCGATGAGCGGCAGCTGACCACCATGCTCGCCGAGGCGCAGATCCTGGCGACGGACTCGGCCATCCCGATGCTCCACGAGCGGGTCATCCAGGGCGAGCAGACCAACCTGGTCGATGCCGCCCGGGACCCGCGCGAGCGCATCCTCGTCACCGCAGACACCCACCTCACCGCCGCGGAGTGACCCATGCTGCGCAACAGTAGCCTCCTGGGTGCGGCGTCCCGGATCGTCAGCGCAGTCGCCCTGCTGCTGATCGCCGGGGCGCTGCCCTGGCTGTCCCTGCGCGATCCCGCCGCCTCGGTGCTCCGGGCCCGCTATGCGGAGCTGGAGCCCACGCCCGAGGCGCTGGCCGCGGTCCGCGCCGAGCTCGGCCTCGAGGGTGGCCCCCTGCCCACGGCGCTGCGCTGGTGGGGCGGTCTGCTCCGCGGGGATCTGGGCGAATCGTGGATCAGCCGCGCGCCCATCGGCCCGGGCGTGTGGAACGCCCTGGGCGTCTCCGCGACGCTGACGGTGTGCGCGATCGTCGTGGCGCTCGTCATCGCCGCCGCCCTCGTGACGCCCGCGGCGCTGCGCATCCTGCGCGATAAGCCGCAGCGCGGCTCCGGTCCCGTCGGCGTGGCGCTCACCTCGCTGCCGGAGTTCCTGCTCGCCAGCGCGCTCCTCGTGGTCGTGGCGGTGCAGCTGCAGTGGCTGCCGCCCTACGGCTGGACGGGGTTCAAGACCGTCATCCTGCCCGCACTGTCGCTCGGCGTGCCCGCCGGCGGACTCCTGGGCCGCCTCCTCACAGACGCCGTGGGCGGGGTCGCGGAGGAGCGCTGGGTGAATGTGTGGCGGCTCGCCGGCGCACGTCCGGCCGTGATCCTGGGCGGGGCCCTGCGCCGGGCCGCGGCCGCTGTCATCGACCAGCTGGGCCTCGTGTTCATCGGCCTGCTGGGCGGAGCGGTGGCGGTGGAGCAGGTCTTCGCCATCCCCGGCCTCGGCCGCTACCTCCTGGGCGCTGCGAACTCCCAGGACCTGCCCGCACTGCAGGCGGGAGTCATGCTCATGGCCGTGGCGGCGGCGCTCGTGGGCATCCTCACGGGCGTGGCGCGCAGGTTCCTGCGCGGAGGCCCGCTGCCTCCCGGGGCCCTGCCGCCTCCGCCCGAGGCACGGGGCGATGGCCGGGCCGCCCGCTGGACGGCGGGGCTCGCGCTGGGCGGCCTCCTGCTGATCCTCGTCACCGGCCTGCCACGGGACCCCTACGCCATCGTCCATCCGCGCCTGTCCGCGCCGAGCATGGCGCTGCCGTTCGGTGCGGATGCCAGCGGACGGGACCTGCTCGCCCGGGTGGCCCACGGCACCATCGGCACGCTCACGCCCTCGTTCGCGATCGTCGCCCTGGCCATCGTCATCGGTCTGCTCCTGGCGGTGCTGGGCGAGGTGGCCCGCGGCCCCGCGGAGATCGCCAACGCGACCCCGCCCATCCTCGCCGGCGTCATCATCGCCGCACTCATGGGCCCCTCCGTGGGCGGTGCCGCGCTCGCGGTGCTGTGGGTGACATGGCCGCCGCTCACCACCCACGCGGCCGCGCTCATCGACGAGGCCAGGGCCATGCCGCACATCAGATGGCTCCCGCTGGCAGGCGTCTCCCGATTCGAGATCTGGGTGCGCCACATCCTCCCGGCCACGGTGCCTCCGCTCCTGCGGCACGGCATGCTCCGCCTGCCCGGCGTCGCACTGGCGCTCGCGGCCCTGGGCTTCCTGGGGCTGGGGGCGCAGCCGCCGCTGCCGGAATGGGGGCTGCTGCTCTCCGAGGGCATCGACTATGTGGAGCGCGGACCGTGGACCACCGTGGCTCCGGCCACCGCACTCATCCTCACCTCGGTGTTCGCCGTGGCGATGGCGGGCCTGCGCAGGCGGCGCAAGGCCAGCGGCGCGCGCTCGGGCCGTCCGAGGGCGGCCGAGGCCGCGGAGGACGCCGCGCTGCCGGTGTGAGCGCGTGCCGGAGCGGGGGCCGTGACACCGCATCCTGCCCGCCGCTCACGTGCGTCGCAGTTCTCGCGCAAGGCCTGCGCAATCGCGATGAACGCTAAACTGTGAGCATGAACACGGCGGTGACCGACCACGCGATCGACCACGAGCGCCTGCGCAAGATCTGTCAGCGCTACGGAATCGCACGCCTAGACGTCTTCGGGTCCACGGCCCGCGGTGACTCAACCGGCGAGAGCGACGTCGACCTGCTGTACACGCTGGCACCTGGCGTGCGCCTTGGCTGGGAGATCGAGGATCTCGCGCAAGAACTGTCAGCGGTCCTGAACCGTCCGGTCGATCTGGTCTCACTGCGATCGGTGAACCCTCGCCTTCGCGCGCAGATCACTCAGGAAGCGCGTCCGTTCTATGCCGCAGCGTGAGCTCCTGCTGCTCGCGGAGATGATCGATGCCGCCGAGCAGGCACAGCAGCTGGTCAGAGGAAGGACCGTGAGCGGTATCGAGCAGGATAGGCAGGCCCGTGATGCGCTCCTCTGGAACTTCACAGTTCTCGGGGAGGCCGCCAGCCAGCTGTCGATCGAGTTCAAAGAGGCCCACCCCGAGGTGAATTGGGCTCGACCGAGCCAGCTGAGAAACAGAATCGTCCATGGCTATTGGTCCATTGACATGGGGATCCTTCACTCAACTGCCCTGGACCATCTGCCTGACTTCGTCACCGCGGTGAAGCAGGTGCTCGGTCGCCTCGAATGTCCGCGCTGATGCCCTCGAGGGCGAGCACCCAGCACCCGCATCGCCCGCCTCCTTCATGCGGGTGATGCGCAGTATGGCACCGACGATGCCCTCACAAACGAGGGGGGCTAGTCTGATATATCAGCCGTACACTAGAATGGCCCCGTACGGCACCGCCATTACCCGATGAGAAGTGGGGCATCATGCAGCAGCTCGCACAACGGCTCGACCGCCTCGGCACCGAGACCGCCTTCAGCGTGGCCCAGGCCGCGGCCGCCTGGAAGGCGAAGGGGAACAGCGTCTACCCCTTCCACCTCGGCGACATCAACATCCCGACGGCACCGAACATCGTCGAGGCGATGAACAGGGCGATCGCCGACGGCTACACCGGCTACTGCCCCGGGCCCGGCATCCCGCAGCTGCGCGAGGCCCTCGCCGAGGACATCGGCGCCCGCCGCGGCATGGAGCTGACCCCGGAGAACGTCGTCGTGATGACCGGCGGCAAGCCCGTCATCACGAAGTTCCTCCAGACGGTCATGAACCCCGGGCAGGAGGTCCTCTACCCGAACCCCGGATTCCCGATCTACGAATCGCAGATCGAGTACCTCGGCGGCACGGCGGTGCCCTACCGCTACCTGCCCACCGAGGACGGCTTCGCAATCGACCTCGACCAGGTGCGGGCGTCCATCACCCCGAACACGGCCGCCATCATCTACAACGACCTGCAGAACCCGATCTCCGCGGAGTCGACGGCGGCGGAGCGCGAGGCCATCGCCCAGATCGCCCAGGAGCACGACCTCTGGGTGCTCTCCGACGAGGCGTACTTCGAGACCCGCTACGAGGGCGTCTCGAACTCGATCGCCGCGCTGCCCGGGATGGCCGAGCGCACGGTCATCCTCTACACCTTCAGCAAGAAGTTCGCGATGACCGGCTCCCGCCTCGGCTGCGCGGTCGCACCGCGTGAGGTCGCGGAGGTGTTCAGCACCCTCAACACCAACGACGAGTCGTGCACCACGCACTACGTGCAGTGGGCGGGCGTCGAGGCGCTGCGCGGAACCCAGGAGCCCGTGGCGCAGATGCTGGAGACCCTGCGCGAGCGCCGCGATGCCGCGTGCGAACTGCTGAACGGCATCCCCGGCATGGACGTCGCAGTGCCGCAGTCGACCTTCTACCTGTTCCCCGATGTCACGGATGCGATGGACCGCCTCGGCTACACGGCGGTGGGCGATTTCGCCTCGGCGGCCCTGTACGAGACCGGCGTCTCGTTCTGCACGCGCGAGCACTTCGGTCGGCGCCAGCCCGGCGAGGACCGCCAGTACATCAGGCTCGCCTACTCGGGCATCGACGTCGAGGACATCCGTGAGGGCCTCGGCCGCCTGCGCCAGTGGATCGAGACGGCATGAGCCGGGTCGTCGTCACGGGACGGATTCCCGAAGCAGCGCTCGAATCGCTCCGCACCGAGCACGAGGTCGACGACTGGCAGGGACCGGGATCGATCGATCGCGAGGAGCTCCTGCGCCGCGTCGCCGGCGCCGATGCCATCGTGTCCCTGCTCACCGAGAAGATCGACGCCGAGCTGCTCGACGCCGCGGGGCCGCAGCTCAGGGTGGTGGCGAACGTCGCAGTCGGCTACGACAACATCGATGTGGCCGCATGCGCCGAGCGCGGAGTGATCGCGACCAACACGCCCGGCGTGCTCACCGATGCCACGGCCGATATCGCGCTCAGCCTCATCCTCATGTCCACCCGCCGGCTGGGCGAGGGCGAGCGGATCATCCGCTCAGGCCAGGAGTGGAAGTGGGGCATGTTCTTCCTGCTCGGCAGCAGCCTGCAGGGCAAGACCCTCGGCATCGTCGGCATGGGCGGCATCGGCCGGGCCACCGCACGCCGGGCCAAGGCCTTCGGCATGGAGATCGTCTACCAGTCGCGCAGCGAGATCGACCCGGAGATCGCCGCGGAACTCGGCGCCCGGCGGGTCGACCTCGACGAGCTGCTGTCCGTCTCCGATGTGGTCTCGCTGCACTGCCCCTACGGGCCCGCCACGCACCACCTCATCGGCGCGGAGCAGCTCGAGGCGATGAAGGCCTCGGCGCACCTCGTCAACACCGCCCGCGGCCCGGTCGTCGACGAGGCCGCCCTGGCCTCGGCGCTGCGTGCGGGGACCATCGCCGGCGCCGGCCTCGACGTCTTCGAGCATGAGCCCCAGGTCCACCCCGACCTGCTCGAGCTCGAAAACGTGACGCTGGTGCCGCACCTGGGCTCGGCCACCGTGGAGACGCGGACCGCGATGGCGGTCCTCGCCGCCGACAATGCGCTCGCGGTCCTCGGCGGGCAGGAGCCGCCCTCGCCGATCGGCTGAGACGGTGGGTCCCGCCACACGCGGGACCCACCCTCCGGGGCGGGCGGCCCGTACGCCGTACCCCACACGGACTTCGCCCCCGGTGCCCCTGCGGCATCGGGGGCGATGCGCTTGACTGCTGGAATCTCAGGAACGCGCCGGGCCCCGGTCATACGGCTGGCTTCCGCCCGACGGAGATGCCGTCGAGGACGAGGGCGAGCTTCCGCTGGAACCAGCCGCGCGGATCGGCCGCGAGTGCCCGCCGCATGGCCCGGCGGACCTCCCGGCGCGGGCCCGCCTGCCCATCGTCCTCCCACAGGCTGCCGATCTGCGCGCGGAGGTCTCCGCTCCCGCCGTCCACCGGCTGTGCGAGGCCCTCCACCCCGCGCCGATGGTCGAGGGTCATGTCGATGACGGTGTCGACGGCCAGCAGCGCCTCGTCCGCGGTGAAGCCCTGACCCACGAGGCACACCGCGAGATCATCGAACAGATCGGCCATCCGCGCCGGCAGCACCGCGTCCGACAGCTCCCTGACCGCGCCCGGGTGGCGGGCCAGCAGATCCCAGAGCGCGGTGGCGTGCCGGTCCAGCAGCTCCCTCCAGGGCAGGTTGCGATCCGGCCAGGTGTGCCGGTCGAGCACGTGGTCCCAGGCCAGGGCGAGCAGTGCGGCGCGGGTGGGCACATGGCGGTACAGGGTCGTCGTGGTCACCCCCAGCCGTGCCGCCACCGCCGGCACCGTGAGGCCGCTGAAGCCCTCGGCCGGCACCACCTCCGCGATCAGCCCGCGCGTGATCTTGGGCGGACGGCCGCGCCGGACCGGCGGAGAGCTGTGCACGCCGAGTGCAGACAGGTCCTGTCCCTCAGACATCGCCGGGTCCGGTGCCGGGGTCCGCCTCCGGCGCTGTGAGCCGCCACGTGGTCGCCGCGGTCAGCATCTCCCAGTGGGCAGCGTATCGCCCGCCGGCGGCGAGCAGCTCGCGGTGGGTGCCGCGTTCGGCGATGGCGCCGTCCTCGACGAAGAGGATCTGATCGGCCGCCGTGATCGTGGTGAGCTGGTGCGCGATGACCACGACGGTGCGCTCTCCTCTGAGCCCGGCGATCATCTCCGAGACAGCCCGCTGGTTCTCCGCGTCCAGCGCTCCGGTCGCCTCGTCCAGCAGGAGGACCGGTGCGTCCTTCAGCAGCGCTCGCGCCAGGGCCACACGCTGCCGCTGCCCGCCGGACAGGCGAGCGCCGCCCTCCCCCACCTCGGTCGACCACCCCTCCGGGAGTTCGGCGAGGACCTCGGAGAGCCGAGCCAGACCGGCGGCCCGGTCGAGCTCCGCCTGCGAGGCTCCCCGATGAGCCAGGCGGACGTTGTCCTCGACGGTCCCGCTGAACAGGTAGGAGTCCTGGAACACCGGGGCGATCCTCGAGTGGAGGGCGGCCGAGCCCATGTCCGGCAGGGCGATGCCGCCCATTCGCACGGTGCCGCACACAGGGTCGTGGAAGCGTGCCAGCAGCCGGATCAGGGTGCTCTTGCCCGAACCGGAGGGGCCCACGATCGCCGTGAGGGAGCCCTCGGGGACGGTGAGGGAGATGTCGCGCAGGACGGTCCGGTCCTGCGCATAGGAGAAGCTGACGTCCTCCACCGTGAGCTCCGTGCCGTCCGGGATGCGCGGCTGGGCGGGTTCGTCCAGGGGTTCGGCCGTCAGCAGCCGGTCGATGGTGTCCATCTCCGCCTGCGAGACCCGGATCGCCACCGCCTGGCCCGCGATGTCGCCCAGCGGTGCGATGAACCGGTTGGCCACCGGCAGCGCCGCGAGCAGCGTGACGAGCGCGAGCGGATCGGCGGTCCCGGCGGCGAGGGCGAGCAGGCCGGCGACCAGTGACAGGAGCGCGAGCTGCATGACGACATTGCCGGCCAGCAGCGGCGGCACCGTCCACCAGAGCTGCCGCCGCTCGCGCTGGTGCTGATCATGGAGCGCGCGGTCGATGAGGGTGCGCCCGGCACCCGCCCGGTCCTGCGTGCGCAGCACCTGCTGGGTGTGCGCGAACTCCACGATCCGGTCGCTCGTCTCCGCCAGCGCCTCACCGACCGCCTCATCGGCGCGTCGGCCGACCCGCCCCGAGAACCAGTGCACCAGAGCCATCGGCGCGAGGCAGGCGGCCGCGATCGCGCCGAGGCGCCAGTCCACGACGATGAGCACGACCAGCAGCGTCCCCGGTGTGACGACAGCGCGGATCAGCGGGGTGAGCTGGTGGGCCGGCAGGGCGAGCATGTCCATCACCCCCAGGCTCAGGGCGTGCCCGAGGCGACCGGTGTTGGCAGGCGCGAACCAGCCCAGCGGCAGCGCGGCTATGTGATCCCCCAGACGCAGGCGCAGCCCCGTGAGGAGCTCGATCGCCACATCGAAGCCGCGTCGGACGCCGCGGTACTCGACGACCCAGCAGGCGATCGCCGCGACGGCGAGCACGCACAGCCAGCGGACGGCGCCGCTGAGGTCGTCCGCCAGCAGGGCGCGCAGGAGGGGAACGCTCGCCCCCAGCGCCAGGCCCTGCAGGATGCTCGCGATGACGGTCCAGCGCAGGTAGGACCGGAGCAGATGGGTGCGGTCCGCCCCGAGGTATTCGGCGAGTCGTCCGATCATGAGGTCACTCCGTCCGCGGTGCGCTGGGCGTCCCACAGCCTGCGGTAGACCCCGTCACGGGTCAGCAGCTCGGTGTGGGTGCCGTGCTCTGCGATGCGGCCGCCGTCGAGGACGATGATCCGGTCCGCACCGGAGACGGTGGTCAGCCGGTGGGCGACGACGATGACGGTGCGGTCCGGAGTCAGCAGGGACGACAGCGCACTCTGGATCTCGTGCTCCGCTTCCGCATCCGCCGAGGCGGTGGGCTCGTCCAGGATCAGCACTGCCGGGTCGAGCAGGAGCGCGCGGGCGATGCAGACCCGCTGCGCCTCGCCCCCGGAGAACGCGGCGTCCTCACCGCAGACGGAATCGTAGCCGCGGGGCAGCTGCATGATGCGTTCGTGGATCCGTGCCGCTCGGGCGGCCCGTTCGATCCTCGCGCGCCCGGCGGTGGGGTCGGCCAGGGCGATGTTCTCCGCGACTGACGTCCGCAGCAGACGCGCGTCCTGGAACACCGCCCCCACCCGCGAGTAGAGGGCGCCCCCATCGATCCGCTGCAGCGGCGTCCCGCCGAGGGCGATGGTGCCCTCGTCGGGATCCGCCGTGCGCAGCAGCAGCCCGGCCAGGGTGGACTTGCCGGAACCGGATTCGCCCACGATCGCAGTCACCGTGCCGGGTTCGAAGCTCCAGTCGATGCCCCGCAGCACCGGCGCAGCCGGATCGTAGCCGAAGCTCACACCGGAGACCGCGATCCGAGTGCCCTCGGGGGCGCCGGGCTCGGACGGCGACGGCATGACGGGTGCGTCCAGCAGGGCGACGAGGCGCTCCGCCGCCGCCCTGCTGGTCTGCATGGACTGCAGATCGACCATCAGCGTCCCGATCGGGGCGGACAGCCCCAGCCCCACCAGGGCGAAGGCCAGCACCGACACGGGGTCGCTCCACCCCGCCGCGACGAATCCGGTGCCCGCCCCCATGGTGAGCATCAGCAGCGCCACCGGTCCGATCACCTGGTTGGCGAGCGTCTCCGGGCGGATCATCGGCCCGGCCCAGCCCAGGAAGAAACTCGTGAATCGCTCCACCGCCGCTCGATACGCGCGCGAGGCGCGACCGGCCTCCCCGAAGGACTTCACCACCCCGATCCCGTCGGCGAACTCCACCACCGCAGAGCTGATGGCGGCGAGCGCCCGGCCGTACCGGTCCATCTCCGCCATGCTGTCACGCATCACCGCCGCATACAGCGCGGCGAATGCCGCCAGCGGCAGCAGCATCACCAGGGCCAGCCGCCAGTCCACGGCGAACAGGTACGCGTAGACCGCCAGCGGTGTGACCACGGCCGCTGTGAGGCCCGTGAAGGAATGCGCGACGAGATGATGCAGCGCCTTCACGTCATCCTGCGCGCCCTGCTTGACCCGGCCGGCCGTGGTGTCCGTGAACCAGGCCAGCGGGGCCTCGCTCAGCCGCTCGACCAGCCGGCGGCGCACCCACAGGGTGAACGAGTTGTCCGCCAGATGCGCCACCAGATCCGCGAGCCCCCGGCACATGATGCCGGCGGAGAGCAGCCCAGCACCCGTCATCAGCACTGCCCAGACCCGATCGTCACCGGGATCGTCCAGCAGCATCCGCGCGAGCACCGTGCCGGTGATCACCGGCGACAGCAGCAGCGCCGAACCCAGCGCCTGCAGCGCGACCGCCAGCCGGATCCGCCCCCGCACCGGCGCCAGCAGCGCCCTGACCGCTGTCCGGCCATCAGCCTGTGCCTCACCCATGCCGCCCCCGATCGATGGAAGCGGGGAGACCGAGCTCCCCATGAAACGAGAATCACTATCGTCAATGATTAACGTTATGCGCATGCTGAAATGACCGCAAGCCCCGCCCGGCGCGCACCGCAGGCGGCTCCGAGCTCAAGGCGATACGATCCGAGGCGCGCACCGACCCCTGCAGTGGGGGCGCGTACGCATAATCGTATTGAGATATGATGATGAGTCCGAGAACCCTTCTCGCTTCCCGCATCAGGAGGATGCATGCCGGACCAGCCGCCCCGCGCCCGCAGGCGCACCGCGCAGAAGAAGGCCGTGAGCGAGGCCCTCGAGGCCGCAGACGGCTTCGTCTCCGCCCAGGAGCTCCACCGCCGCCTCTCCGACGACGGCCAGACGGCCGGCCTCGCCACCGTCTACCGGCAGCTGAACACCCTCGCCCAGGACGGCGAGGCGCATGTCGTCACGACCCCCGCAGGGCAGCTGTTCCGCGCGTGCGAGGCCGGCGCGCACCACCATCACCACCTCATCTGCGAGAGCTGCGGGCGCGCCGTGGAGATCTCGCCCCCGCACGAGGACTGGCTCCCCCGGGTGGCCGAGGACAACGGCTTCAGCATCTCCCATCACCAGATGGAGGTCTTCGGACTCTGCGCGGACTGCCGCGCGAAGTCCACGGGGGCATGAGAGCGCGGCCGCGGAGGCTCGCGATCACGGGTACCCAGACGTCCGGTCGCACCTGATTTGCCAGATCCGCAAACGCCTTTGGCCTGTCGTCGCAATCGCCTGAGAATCGCTCTCATGACTACACAGAACCCCACCCTCGAATGGGATGCGATCATCGCCGGCGGCGGCGCCGCGGGCCTCTCCGCCGCCCTCATGCTCGGCCGGGCGCGGAGGCGAGTGCTCGTCGTGGACGCGGGCGCCCCCAGGAACCGCTTCGCCGCGCACATGCACGGCGTGCTCGGCAGCGAGGGCACCCCCCCGGGCGAGCTCGTGCGCCGCGGCCGGGAGGAATGCGCGGCATACGGCGTGCAGTTCGCCCAGGGCCGCATCGAAGACGTCGAGGAGACCGCAGGCGGACTGCGGCTGGTCCAGGAGAACGGCACCGCGCACACCGCCCGCGCCCTGATCGTCGCGACCGGGATCACCGATCTCCTCCCGGACGTCCGCGGCCTGGCCGAGCGTTGGGGGACGAGCGTGCTGCACTGCCCGTACTGCCACGGCTGGGAGGTCGCGGATCAGCGGCTCGGGGTGCTCGCGACGTCAGCGGCCTCCCTGCACCAGGCCCAGATGGTCCGCCAGTGGAGCGACCGCGTGACCCTGTTCTCCCACGCCGCCGGGGCCCTCGCCCCCGAAGCCGAGTCTCAGCTGCGAGCGCGCGATGTCGCGATCGTCACCGCACCGGTCACCGAGGTGCTCGGCGAGGGCACGGGCCTCACCGCCGTGCGCACGGCCGACGGAGAGGAGCATGCGGTGGACGCGATCTTCACCGCTGGCACACCGCAGCCGCATGACGGCTTCCTCTCTCGCCTCGGCCTCGACCGCGCCGGGCTGCCGTTCGGAACGGGCACCGCCCTCGCCGTGGACCAGACGGGGAAGACCAGCCACGGCCGGGTCTGGGCCGTCGGCAATGTCGTCAGCCCGATGGCGAACGTGCCGATGGTCATCGGCGCCGGCGCCTTCACCGGAGGTGCGGTCAACGGCGCCCTCGTCGCGGAGGACTTCGCACTCGCGGACGAGGTCAGCCGCACCTGAGGCGCGTACGAGAGGGGCGGGACGCGCAGATTCCGCGCGCCCCGCCCCTCTCGTACGCGGGGAGCTCAGTGCTCGTCGTAGTGATCGCCGTGGAGGGCGTGCTTGTGGCCGTCGTGCAGGTAGTCGACGTGATCGCCGTGCTGCACGGTCTCGTGGCCGCAGCCCTCGCCGTGCTGGTGCTCCTGGGTGGTGTGGTGGGCCTCGTGCGCGTCTGCTGCGGTCATGATGCGTCCTTTCGCGGGGGTTCGATGTCGGAACCTGCGGATGCAGGCTCGATCACATGGGCGAGAGCATCGGCGATCACGTGCGCGACATGGCGGTCCGCGATCTCGTAGACCACCTCCTTGCCCCGGCGCCGCGCGAGCACCAGATCAGCCTGCCGCAATGTGCGGAGGTGCTGGGAGACGAGAGGCTGGGACATGCCCGTCGCCTCGGACAGCGCCCCGACGGTGCGCGGCTCCCGTTCGACGATCCTCAGCAGGCCGAGCCTCGACTCGCTGCCGAGCACCTTGAACAGCCGAGCCGCCGCCGCGATCCCCGGTTCTGCGCCCATGACCTCATTCCATCACACATATGCACACTTTGCAATATGACTATAACTGCATGCGGAGGCAGTCGACTACCATCACTGATAGTCGATCTCATTACCTATGTGAGCGACGGCGGAACCCGACCCGGACACCTGGGCCCGGGACGGCTCGCTCCGCGCCCGCACGTCAGCGGCAGACGAAAGGACCCGCAGTGGACGACCCCTACGCAGCCACCGCAAGCGCCTACGACCTCTTCGCCCACCCCTACAGGAGACCGTGCGAATCCGCGCTCGGGGAGATCCTGCCCCGGCTCCGCCACGACCACGGCCCGGTCCTCGACATCGGTGCGGGCTCCGGCGCGAACGCCGCATTCGTCCTCGAGCACGCTCCCGAAGCCCGCATCGTGGCGCTGGAGCCCAGCCGCTCGATGCGGAGCCTCGCCCTGGGCCGCATCGCCGAGCACCCGGAATGGCATACCCGGATCACGGTGCGGCCCGAGGACTTCCTCGAGGCGACGCTGCCGGCCCGGCTGGGAGGCGCCCTCGCCATCGGCGTGCTGGGGCACTTCGACGCGGGCGAGCGCACGGGCGTCCTCGCGGAGCTCGCCGCGCGCCTGCCACGCGGCGGTGTCGCACTTCTCGACCTGCAGGAGCCCGCGCACCCGCGCCGGGTGGAGCCCTGCGAGTTCACCGCTGCGCAGATCGGCGAGATCGCCTATCGGGGCATCGCCGAGGCCTGGCCGGTGGGCGAGGAGGCGATGCGGTGGCGCATGACCTACCTCAGCCTCGAGGACGAGCGCGTGCTGACGGAGGAGACCGTCGAGCACGTCTATCACCACCCCTCCCCCGAGCGCTTCGCCGCCGAGGCCGCGGAGGCCGGATTCACGGTGCACCGGTTCCGGGACACGGTGCTGCGGATCCTCGAACGGCGCTGAGGAGAGCGGCGGGCACCCGGCGAGGCGGGCGGCGCGCAGAGAGGCCGAGGCCTGCGCACCTCGGCGGACGGCGCCCACAGGACCGCACCTGTGCGCCCCCGGCACACGCATCGGGGCCGGCTCGACGGATGTGCTGTCGGCCGGCCCGGACGCGCGGGGCTCAGATGCTCAGGCGCTCGGCAGGTCGTCGAGCTTGCCCTTGCGCTGCGCCACACGGGACTCGGCGTCCATGCGGTCGACCTCCATGAGGTCCACACCGCGGGTCTCGCGGGTGAAGAGGAGCGCCACGAGCGAGATCGCCGCAGCGATCGCGAGGTAGATCGCGATCGGCACCGAGGAGCCGAAGTCGCGCAGCAGCCAGGTGGCGATGATGGGAGCGAAGGAGCCCGCCACGATCGCCGTCACCTGGTAGCCCACCGAGACGCCCGAGTACCGCATGCGGGTGGGGAACATCTCCGACATGATGGCCGGCTGCCCCGCGTACATGAAGCCGTGGAAGATCAGGCCTGCGAGGATGCCGAGGAAGATCATGAGCGGCTCGCCCGTGTCGTAGAGCGGGAAGGCGAAGAAGCCCCAGGTGGCGGTGAGCAGGATGCCCACGAGGTACGGGGGCTTGCGCCCCACGATGTCGGTGAGCTTGCCGATGAGCGGCACGATCACGGCGTGGATCGCGTGCGCGCCCAGCAGCAGTCCGAGGATCTCGGCGCTCTCGATGCCCACCTGGATGGACAGGTAGGTGATGGTGAAGGTCACCACGAGGTAGTAGTGGATGTTCTCGACGAGACGCAGGCCCATGGCGCAGAACACGCCGCGCGGATAGCGCTTGACGACCTCGATCACGCCGTAGCCGGCGTCATCCTCCACGACCTCGGCCTGGGCCTCCTGGAAGATCGGGGCATCGGAGACGCGGGTGCGGATGTACCAGCCGATGATGACGATGACGGCGGAGAGCCAGAAGGCGATCCTCCAGCCCCACGAGAGGAACGCGGCCTCGGACAGCGTCGCGGTGAGGACGAACAGCACGCCGGTCGCAAGCAGATTGCCGAGCGGCACACCGGACTGCGGCCAGGACGCCCAGAACCCGCGGTCCTTGTTGGGCGAGTGCTCGGCCACGAGGAGCACCGCCCCGCCCCATTCGCCGCCCACCGCGAAGCCCTGGATGAACCGCAGGGTCACCAGGATGATGGGAGCCGCGTAGCCGATCTGGTCGAAGGTCGGCAGGCAGCCCATGAGGAAGGTGGAGACGCCCACGAGGATGATCGAGAGCTGCAGCAGCTTCTTGCGGCCGTGCTTGTCCCCGAAGTGGCCGAAGACGATGCCGCCCACAGGGCGGGCGATGAAGCCGATCGCGTAGGTCCCGAACGCCAGGATGATGGCGTCGAAGGGGTTGTCCGACTGCGGGAAGAGGATGTGGTTGAAGACCAGCGTCGCCGCCGAGGCGTAGAGGAAGAACTCGTACCATTCGACGACGGTGCCGGCCATGGAGGCGGCGACGACCTTCTGCAGCTGTGAGCGCTGCGAAGGCTGGCCGCTCGCCGTTGAGCCTGTGGACATGTCTGCTCCAGGAGAAGTGGGCGATGGACGTGCGCGCCCCGGTCCACGGTCCGCCTCACGCGGATCTGTGCGCCGACTGCGCTGTCGCCGGTTCCGCCGCCGCGGTTCCGTCGGAGGCGGGGGCTGCTGCCTCCCGCTCCTGCTGTACGGACAACCATCATGGGCCCTGGAGCACGGGTGATTCAAGACACACTGCCAGGAACCGCCCAGTTCCGTCCTGCAATTGCGCAGATGCCATGTGCGCTCCGCAGCCCGGCAGGGCCCGTCAGCGCGGGCGTCCGCCCGGAGCCGGAGGGGTGCCGCCCGGGCCGTGGGGCGCCTCCTCGTCGCGCGCGGCGAGCTTCTGCAGCATCTCGTTGTAGGCGGTGAGCTCGGCGTCCCCCGTCCGGTCCTCCGAACGATCCCTGCGCTTGGCCTCACGCGTGGAGGAGGTGAACCACTCCACCGCGAGGAGGACGGCCAGCGAGAGCGTCGGCAGCTCGCCGATCCCCCATGCGATCTCGCCGCCCACCATCTGGTCCTCGAGCGCGGAGAAGCCCCAGTCGTGGCCCGTGTTGCCGTACCAGTCACCCGCGATGAGGGCCTCGCCGGACATGATCGAGATCCCGAAGAAGGCGTGGAAGGCCATCGTGATGAGCAGGACCAGCAGGCGCACGGGGTACGGGAACCGCTTCACACCGGGGTCGATCCCGATGATCGACTGCGCGAACAGGTACCCGGCGGCGAGGAAGTGCACGATCATGATCTCGTGCCCCGCGTGGGTGTCCAGCGCGTAGTACATGATGCCCGAGTGGTAGAAGACGACGAGGGAGCCCGCGAAGTTCACCGCCGCGACGATGGGGTGCGCCCAGAAGCTCACGTACTTCGAGTGGACGAGGACGAGGACCCATTCGCGCAGGCCCCGCGAGCCGTCCCGTCGCGGCTTCAGCGCCCGCATGAGGAGAGTGATGGGCGCGCCGAGGACCATGGGCACGGGCGCGATCATCACGAGCGCCATGTGCTGGATCATGTGCCCGGAGAACAGCACGTGGCCGTAGACCGCCACGCCGCCGCTCGTGATGTAGAAGAGCACGGCCATGCCGGCCACCCAGCAGATCGTCCGCCCCGTCGACCAGTGATCCCCCCGTGCGCGCAGCCGCATGACGGCGGCGAGGTAGAGCACAGTGGCGCCCACCGTGATCACCACCCAGATGGGATCCATGCGCCACTCCGTGAAGTAGGTGGCCCAGCTGGGCGGAGGCGGCAGCGGCTCGCCCGTGAGGAGTTCGGCGGCGGTGGGAGCCGCGGGCGCCTCGTCCGGCACGGGCGGGGCCGTCCGCGACAGCACGACGCCCAGCGCGCTCACGGCGCCGAACACGGCCGCCTCCACGAGCACCAGCCGCCAGAACAGCGCCGAGGCCGCACGGCTGCCCGCTCCGGCCTCGGCGGCGCGGCCCTTCCCCGCAGCCCCGCCCGCCGTGCCCGAGGAGGTAGCCGCTCCCGAGGCCGCTGCACCGCCGGCAGCCGCGCCCCGCCCGAGGAGGGGGCCCAGCAGGCCGGAATCGGCCTCGGCGCCGGGGAGCCGGCTGAGCACGGACCGGCGGTGGAGCCAGCCGAGCACACCGAGCAGGAGCGTGAGCGCGAGCTTCGCCACGAGCACGAGCCCGTAGGGGGTGCCCCACCAGTCCGCGAGGGTGCGCACGCGCAGGGAGCCGTTGACCAGACCGGAGTAGAAGACGAGGCAGAAGGCGATGAGCGCCATCGTGGAGTACCGGCCCACGATCACGCCCATGTCAGGGCGCCGGCTCAGTCCCGGGGCGAGCAGGCAGAGGACGACGAGGCCACCGGCCCACAGCACGACGCCCAGCAGGTGCACCGCGAGGCTGCCCACCGCCTGAGTGTGCCCCGAGGCCTCCGCGGAATGGCCCATGAGTGCGAGGAGTCCGATCGGCAGCGCGGAGAAGACCAGCGCGGCGGCCACGCCGGCATAGGAGCGGAAGGCGAACACGCACAGGTTCGCGACCGCCACGAGCGCGGTGATGCCCAGCCACACCTGCCCCAGGGGGATGACCGTGATGAACGACCACAGCTGGCCGGAGAGATCGCCCTGGTAGGCCGCGCTGCCCGCGGTGTCGATGTAGCTGAAGATGAGGACGGCCACGCTGGAGAGCGCCCAGAGCGCCGAGGCCGCCTGCGCCACTGCGAGCAGGCGCAGCCAGTCGGGGTCGAGGCCTCCCTTCCGGCCCTGCGTGCGCGGGAGCACGAGGACGGCGAGCACGAGGGCGGCCACCGTGAGGGACATCGCCGTGTTGAAGACGAACTCCGCGGTCGGCAGACCCCAGCGGCCCAGCGGACCGGAATCGCCGATGACGGTGGGAGCCGCGGCACCTGTGAGCACGAGCGCGACCGAGCCGACGACGGCGCCCAGGAGCAGGAAGAGCGGCAGTGCGGCGATGCGAGCGGCGGCCGCGCGCGCATCGGAGGCTCCGGTGGCTTCCGCGGGGGCGGCGGGCTTCGCTGGGCGGGTGCGCCCCGATGCGGCAGGGGTCACAGGCGACGGTCGCCGAGCGCGGGGAAGCCGCTGCGGCGCTGGTCGACGGACTCGAGGTCGAGCTCGGCGGTGAGGATCGTCTCCTCCGGACCGGCCTGGGCGAGGACGTCCCCGGCGGCGTCGATGATCGCGGAGTGACCGCCCATCTGCGTGCGCGCGTGGTAGCCGGCCGAGTTCACCGCGACCATGGCGCAGAAGTCCTCCGCGGCCCGGGCGCGTGCGAACAGGCTCCAGTGGTCCACCCGCGGGGCAGGCCACGCGGCGGGCACGACGAAGACCTCGGCGCCGGCGTCGAGGAGGCCGCGGAACAGCTCGGGGAAGCGGAGGTCGTAGCACGTGGCCAGGCCCAGTCGGACGGTGCGCCCGTCCGCCTCGATGTCCGCCGTCACGAGCTCCTCCCCCGGTGCGAGGATCTTCGGCTCACCGCTGCCGAACCCGAACCGGTGGATCTTGCGGTAGTGCGCGATCACCTCGCCGTCGGGCGCGATGAGGATCGAGGTGTTCCAGAGGCCGCGCTCCTCATCGGGCAGCTCCGGGAGGCGCATGACGTCGTGGCCGACCGCGGCCAGGCGCTCCAGCGCCCGCGGGCTCGCCTCGATGATCGAGCCCATGTGCAGGTACGCGCCCATCCCGCGGGCCGCCTCCTGCATGGCCTGCACCGTGGGGCCCTCCAGCGTCTCCGCGCGCTCACCCCAGTGCCGCACCCCGAACCCGGTGGGCTGCCACAGCTCCGGCAGGACGATGAGGTCGCTGCGGCGCTGCGTGGCGATGAGCGAGGCGGCGCGGCTGACGCGGTCGGCGGGGGATTCCGCGTCCCCGTATCCGAGCTGGATGGCTGAGATGCGCATGGGGCCAGGATACGCGCCGGCCCTGAGCGGCGGAGAAGCGGGGCGCTCCGGCGGAGGCGTTCCGCACGAGAGGGTGCAGCGCACGCACCGTGTGGCCGCCTTGTCCGCCCCGCAACGAGAACGAGCGCCCGCACCCCTGAGGGGTGCGGGCGCTCATTCAGCGCGAAGGACTCAGTTCGAGGGCGAGCCTGCGGCTGCCTTCAGCTTGGAACCCGCCGAGAGCTTCACGGAGTATCCCGCGGGGATCTCGATCTCAGCACCGGTCTGGGGGTTGCGGCCCTTGCGAGCGGCACGCTCGGTGCGCTCGACGGCCAGCCAACCCGGGATGGTCAGCTTCTCGCCGGCGGCGACGGCCTCGGTGAAGGACTCGAAGACGCCGTCGAGGACGTCGGAGACCTGCTTCTGCGTGAGGCCCGACTTCTCTGCGACCTCTGCGACAAGCTCGCTGCGGTTCTTGGCCATGTGTGTGTCCTCCTTCAGGACGGTGTGCGGCTGTCTGTGCGGTGAATGCGGATTCCGCAACCGATGCTGAAACTACCAGACCGGTCCGCGCGCTCCCTGGGCGACGCGGCGGAATCCACAGGAGATCACCAGCTGGACTTGGTGATGCCGGGCAGCTCGCCGTTGTGCGCCATCTGGCGGAAGCGCACGCGGGAGAGACCGAACTTGCGGAGGTAGCCGCGCGGGCGGCCGTCAACCTGGTCGCGGTTGCGCAGACGGACCGGGGAGGCGTTGCGCGGGAGCTTCTGCAGCCCCAGGCGTGCCTCCTCGCGCTGCTCATCGGTGCTTTCGGGGCTCACGAGCTGGCGCTTGAGGGCCACACGGCGCTCCGCGTAGCGCTCGACGAGCTCCTGCCGCTGCTTCTCGCGGGCGATCTTGGACTTCTTTGCCATGTGGGCTCAGCGCTCCTCTCGGAAATCGACGTGCTTGCGGACCTTGGGGTCGTACTTCTTGAGCACGATGCGGTCCGGGTTGTTGCGGCGGTTCTTGCGGGTCACGTAGGTGTACCCGGTGCCGGCAGTCGACTTGAGCTTGATGATGGGGCGAATGTCCTGTGCCTTGGCCATCAGAGCTTCACTCCCTTGGCGATCAGTTCGTTCACGACTGCGTCGATGCCGCGCGCGTCGATGACCTTGATGCCCTTGGCGGACAGCGTGAGGGTCACGTTCTTGCGGAGCGAAGGAACGTAGTAGCGCTTCTTCTGGATGTTGGGGTCGAAGCGGCGCTTGGTGCGACGGTTCGAGTGGGACACATTGTGTCCGAAACCGGGAGTGGTCCCGGTCACTTGGCAGACAGCTGCCATGACTTCCTCCAGTTCGACAGTTGGCGGTGCGCGGTCTCCGCGAGGTCCGCGGCCGGCGAGGCCGCTTCGACGCAGAGCGCCTCACACCGTAGACATCAGCACAGCGGTCACCGGGATGCGGCTCCCGCACGCCGGCTCGGGCGCGCCTGCGGAGTCGCGGATCGGTGATGTGGATGCACCCGGTGCGGGTGTGCGGACGCGCTCCGCCGGGCGGCGGGGCGCGCGATGTCTCACCAGCGCTGAAGACGAAGCCTGTGAGAGAGGGGCCTGTCATTGGTGCAGCGCTCAATGAGCACGTGCAGCGCAGGGCCCACACACATCCCCACCCGACTGCCGGACACCTGAGCGCCGGTGAGCGGAGCGGGACTGTGCATCGGCACAGCACTGCGATCACAACAGTCGACGATTCTATTGCGGGCGAGGCCCTCGCGGCAAGTCGCCCCACCCGCTTCCCCGCCTCACCCGTCGGGCGAGCGGCTCCCACGGCACATGGCGCCGTCGCATGAGCGGTTTGTGCTGGATCTGGACCCCGAATACGACACGAACCGCTCACTCGTGGGGGAGCAGCGCTGGGTGCGGCGCCGAGGCGATGCGGCGGTCACCTGCGCGTGTTGCCGCCCTTCCCCCGCCGTGCCAGAGTGAGACCATGAACAGCCAGTGCTGCGCGCCGCACCGGGACGGGACCTTGGCGGTGTCCGCGTGAGCTCCCCCGACGGTTCGGGGTCCCCCCGTCCCCGCATCCGCAAGGCGCACAGCGACCACACTGCGTTCAGCACACCCGTGCCGAGCGGTTCCGGCGCCTCCGGCCCATGGCCAGCGGCCGCAGGCCACGGCGGCGCGAGTGCCCCAGGCGCGGGGTCCACGGGCTCGGCACCGGCGGCCGCCGCTCATGCGGGGCCGGGCACCGCGGGCTCCAGCGCCGGAGTGCCTGCACCGTCCGGCTCGCCCTTCGCGTGGGCCGGCCCCGCGAGCGCGTCCCAGGCCGGTCGCGACCGACCGGTCACAGCGCACGACGGCACGCCAATCGCCGCGTCCGATCCCGGCACGGCGGGATTCTGGTACGGTCCGGACGCCGTCCTCCGCTACCGCGGGACCGACGGCCTCGAGTACTTCCTGCGCGACGACCTGCACTACCTGCCCCTGAGCGCGCTGACCGCGGCCGATCTGCAGGCCGCTGCCGCCGCGGGCGTCCCCTTCGCCTCGGCTGCGCCACCGGGAGCGCCGCCGCACCCGGGGCAGTCGCCCTCCGCCGCCGACGACCACTCCACGTACTACGAGTACATCGCGCACCATTCGGGCAGGACGCCCACGGTGCCCTCTGCCGGACCGCGGACCGGCCAGGGAGGCGGTGCCGCCGGTGCGGGCAGCGTGCCCGGGGGCGGCTCGGACGACGGCGCATTCGGCACGGCCGGGACAGGACCTCACGGCGCTGCCGGCCTCTCCGCACAGCCGTACGGCTCCGGAGAGCAGGGCCCCGGGAAGTACGGACCGCAGCCGTACGGACAGTACGGGGCACAGACGCACGCTGCGGCGCCGGGCAGTGACGCGCATGCTCCGCAGGAACGGCGCGCCAGGAGGCGCGGGGTCGTGTGGGGCCTCGTGGGCTTCGGCCTCGTCGTCGTGGTCGCAGCCGCACTCGGCCTGGTCCTCGGCAGCCCCGGGGGCGGCATGCAGGCCACGGAGCTCGACCCGCCCGCCGCGGAGGAGACGGAGAAGAGCTCCGACAGCCCGCGCCCCGAGCCCTCCGAGGGCGGCGGCAGCACCGCTCCGGCTCCGCCTGCGGAACAGCTCGACGCCCATGTCGCCGAGGGGACGCGCATCGCCGAGGCCGAGCTCGCCGAGACCTGGGTGGTCCAGCTCAGTGCCAAGAAGCCCGGGCTCGAGACCAGCGGGCAGACGTGGACGGAAGCGGCCATCCTCGCCGAGTTCGAGGAGAACAGGCGGCGGTACCCCGAGGCCGTCATGCTGTGGAGCGGCGACTGGCAGAGCTTCAAGATGGGCGACTACTGGATCACCGTGCTCGCCGAGCCCTACGACAGCCCCGAGGACGCCCTCGCGAAGTGCACCTCCCTCGGGATCGACCGCGACAACTGCTATGCGAAGAAGCTCTCGACCGTCGAGGGCCCCGAGGACACGACCCGGCTCAACGACTGAGCGCGGAACCCGGAGCAGCCAGGAGCGCAGCTCCGCCCCGACGTTCGCGAAAGCTCAGCATCTGCACGCAACAGCGTGACCCTCCTGAGGACTCGCGGTGGGACAGCCCCGATGACCGCGAAAGCTCGGGTGCGCCGCGCACTTGCGCGATGCACCCGAGCTTTCATGCTCACGAGGTTATGCGAACTGCGCGTGAGCGGTGAGCGCTCAGTCCAGGAGCACCGTGGGATCCTCGAGGGCATCGGCGACATCGCGGAGGAACTTCGAGATCGTCTCGCCGTCCACCACGCGGTGGTCGGCCGAGACGGCCAGCGTCATGACCTCGCGCGCGACGATCTCGTCGTCCACCACCCACGGCTTCTTCACGATCCGCCCAGCGGCCACGATCGCGGTCTCGCCCGGGTTGATGATGGGCGTGCCCCAGTCCACCCCGAACACACCCACATTGGTCACGGTGATGGTGCCTCCGGCCTGGGCGGCGGGGGTCGTCCTGCCCGCCCGCGCCGTCTCCACGAGCTCGCCGAGCTCCAGCGCGAGCTGCGCGAGGCCGAGCTCATCCGCGTCCTTGATGTTGGGCACGAGCAGACCCCGCGGCGTGGCCGCGGCGATCCCCAGGTTCACGTAGTTCCGCACCGTGATCGTCTCGCCGTCGAGGCGCGCGTTCATGTGCGGATGCCTCCGCGCCGCCCACGCCACCGCCTTGGCGATGATGAGCAGCGGCGAGACCCGGACCTCGGCACCCAGACGCTTGGTGGCCTTGAGTCTGCGGACGAGGTCCATCATGCCGGTGACGTCGATCTCGACGCCCTCGGTGACGTGCGGCGCGGTGAACGCGGAGCTCACCATCGCATTCGCCATGACCTTGCGCACACCCTTGAGCGGCACCTGCTCCTCGCGCGCGGCAGTCGGCCGTACGGCGCCGCCGAGGCCTGAGCCCGTTCCCGAGGCCTGTGCGCCTGCACCCGCGCCGCTGAGTCCTGCACCCGCCGCGGGAGCCGATTCCCCCGCCTCGGGAGCGGCGGCGACACCGGGCTGGGGCCCGGCCGCCTCGGCGAAGGAGCGCAGATCAGCGCGCGTGACCTCGCCGCGCTCACCCGTCGCAGGCACGGCCGCCAGGTCGATGCCGAGATCCTTCGCGAGCTTGCGCACGGGCGGCTTCGCGAGCGGCCGGGAGGCGGCGACGTCGGCACCCGCGGACGCAGGCGCCGAGGCGGCCTCACTCGCGGCCTGTGCTCCGGCGAGGGCCGAAGCAGCACCGGCGGCGCCCGCGGCAGAGGCCTCGGCGGGCTTCCTGCGCGGACGGCGCTTCGAGGAGCCGCTCACGGCGCCGTAGCCCACCAGGGTGGCCCCTGAGGCGGCTTCGTCGGCGGCCGGTGCGGCATCGCCTGCGCCCGTGGACGCGGCCGCGTCGCCCTCGTCCCCGGCGACCGCCTCGGCGGCGGGCATGTCCGGACCGCCCGCGGTTCCCTGCGTGTCCACATCCGCGCCGAAGCGCACGATGGGCGAGCCCACGTCCACGGTGTCGCCCTCGGCGACGAGCAGCTCGGCGATGACCCCCGCCTGCGGGCTGGGCAGCTCCACGAGCGATTTGGCGGTCTCGATCTCGACGAGGATCTGGTTGACGGTCACGGTGTCGCCCTCGGCGACCTTCCACGCGACGATATCTGCTTCGGTGAGGCCCTCCCCCGGATCGGGGAGGAGGAAGACGTCAGACATGGGGTCCTTTCAGCAGTCCAGCGCGCGGTCGACGGCGTCGAGGATGCGGTCGAGGTCCGGCAGGTAGTGGCTCTCCAGCTTGGACGGCGGGTACGGCGAGTGGAACCCGCCCACGCGCAGCACCGGGGACTCCAGGTGGAAGAAGCAGCGTTCGGTGATCCGGGCCGCGATCTCCGCACCGAGCCCCAGGAACACGGGCGCTTCGTGTGCGACGACGAGACGGCCGGTGCGCCTGACCGAGTCCTCGAGGGTGTCGAAGTCGACCGGGCTGAGGCTGCGCAGGTCGATGACCTCGACGCTTGCGCCCTCCTCGGCCTTGGCGGCGGCGACGTCGAGCGCGGTGGGCACGAGCGGTCCGTAGGCCAGCAGCGTGAGGTCCGTGCCCGGACGCACGATCTGTGCGGACCCGCCCACGAGCCCGCGGTCGGCGGTGTCGACCTCGCCCTTCATCCAGTAGCGGCGCTTGGGCTCGAAGAACATCACGGGATCCTCGGAGCGGACGGCCTCCTGGATCATCCAGTAGGCGTCGTGCGCGTTCGCGGGTGTCATGAGGCGCAGACCCGCGTGGTGGGCGAAGACCGCCTCGGGGCTCTCCGAGTGGTGCTCGGGGGAGCCGATCCCGCCGCCGTAGGGCACGCGGATGACGAGCGGGACGTTCTCCCTGCCCGCGGTGCGCGCGTTGAGCTTCGCGACCTGGGTGACGATCTGGTCGTACGCGGGGAAGATGAAGGCGTCGAACTGGATCTCGATCACGGGTCGGTAGCCCCGGATCGCCATGCCGATCGAGGTGCCCACGATGCCGGACTCCGCGAGCGGGGAGTCGATGACGCGGCGCTCCCCGAAGTCCTTCTGGAGGCCCTCCGTCACGCGGAAGACGCCGCCGAGCTTTCCGATGTCCTCCCCGATGAGCACCACCTTCGGATCGTCCTCCATCGCCTTGCGCAGGCCCGCCGTGATGGCCTTGGCCAGCGGCATCGTCTGCACGGAGGTGCTCTGTTCAGCTGTGGTCGTCACGTCCGTCAGCCCCTCCCGTCTGCATCGGCGAACGAGTCCAGATAGGCGAGGTACTCCTCGCGCTCGGCCTCGACCAGCGAGTGCGGCTCGCGGTACACGTGCGCGAACAGCGATGCGACCTCCGGCGCCTGCATCTCCACGCAGGCGGCGCGGATGCGCGCGGCCAGCTGGTCGGCCTCCGCATCGACGGCGGCGAACTCGTCCTTGCTCACCCCCTCGTTCAGCAGGTAGCGGCGCACGCGGGCGATGGGATCCTTGGCCGCCCAGGCCTCGGTCTCCGCCCCGCTGCGGTAGCGCGTGGGGTCGTCCGCCGTGGTGTGCGCGCCCATGCGGTAGGTGAACGCCTCGATGAGCATGGGGCCGTTGCCGGCGCGGATCGAGTCCGCGCTCGCACGCGCCACGGCGTAGGAGGCGAGGACGTCGTTGCCGTCCACGCGGATGCCGGGCACGCCGAACCCGCGGCCGCGGGTGAACAGCGGCGCCGGGGTCTGGACGTCCGTGGGCTCCGAGATGGCCCACTGGTTGTTCTGGCAGTAGAAGAGCACCGGGGCGTTGAATGCGCCCGCGAAGGTGAGCCCCTCCGAGACATCGCCCTGCGAGGAGGCGCCGTCGCCGAAGCACGCGACCGCGATCGAATCGCGCTCGAGATCGCCGGTGCCCACATCGCCGTCCAGCTGGATGCCCATCCCGTAGCCCGTGGCGTGCAGCACCTGGGAGCCGATGACGATGGTGTACGTGTGGAAGCGGTTCTCCTGCGGATCCCAGCCGCCGTGCGTCTGGCCGCGGAACATCCCCAGCAGCTGGACGGGGTCGATCCCGCGCGTCCAGGCGAGTCCGTGCTCGCGGTAGGTGGGGAAGACGAAGTCCTGGGGCCGCAGCGCGCGGCCGAGGCCGATCTGCGCGGCCTCCTGGCCCTGGCAGGGCGCCCACAGGCCCAGCTGGCCCTGGCGCTGGAGTGCATTCCCCTCGGCGTCCACCCGGCGGACGAGGACCATGTCGCGGTAGAAGCCGAAGAGGTCCTGGGTCGTGAGCTCGGCGGCGAAGGCGTCGTACTCGCCGGAGCTGACGCGCTCCCCCTCGGGGGTGAGCATCTGGATCATGCGCGGATCAACCTGCCTCTTCGCAGCCGATCCCGCAGTAAGGTCGGATGTCATCGTGTACTCCTCATCAGCGTGTTCGCGCCCGGGTGCGGGCTCGAAACGGTCGATGGCGGGATCCCCGCGGATCTGCGGTGACCCCTCGTGATGTGTTTCACATTGTGGTCACACAATACCCTCGCGCCCGGGCCGTGCCAAACTGCGCGCCCCTCCGGTCCCGGCAGGCCGCACGGACCCGGCCGGGGCCGAAACCGGGCTGGCCCGACTCGGCCGAGAGGGCATCCGCCGTCTCGTTCTGACTTCGACGCTAGGCGCGGCGCGCGGACGTGTGGAGAGTGAGCACAGCCCTGGGCGGAGGCAGGTGGGTTCGAGCACAAGAGCTCCGACGTCATAGTTTTACGTCCGAGTATTCGCAGGTGAGAAGCGTGGATGCCGATTCTGCGCGGTGGGTCGCCCGGACGCACGAGGGGCCGACCCCGTGCCAGCCGCACCGGAATCGGCCCCTCGGACACCCCCTCAGTCCAGAGGGACCACGGCCGGGTGCCGCGAGACCTTATGCGGATCGACCATGACCTCGATGACCAGGGGGAGCCCGGCCTCGGCGGGCGTGCGCCCCGCCGCGAGCGCCTCCGCGGCCTCGCGCACGCGCCCGGCGACGGTCTCCAGCTCCTCCCGGCTCGTCACCTTCACCCCGTGCGCGCCCAGGCCCTGGGCGACGGCGGCGAAGGACGACCACGGGATGAAGGAGGTCTCCGCCTTCGATCCCACGCCCAGGAGCTTGGCGTACTCCGCGCCGTAGCACTCGTCGTTGAGGACCACGGAGATGAGCGGCAGGCCGTGGCGCACCGCCGTGTTCACCTCGATGAGGCCCTGCATCGAACCCCCGTCGCCGGCCCACACCAGGGTGGGGACGTCGCTGCGAGCAGCAGCGGCCCCGATTCCCGTCGCGATGCCCAGGCCGATCGCACCGAAGTAGCCCGCATAGGCCCAGCGGCTGGGATCCACCGTGGTGTGCGGCCAGACGGAGTAGGTGAAGCGGCCCACATCGGAGACCTGCTGCGCCTTCGCACCCACGGCCTCGGACAGGGTGAGCGCGACCTCGCGCATGTCCACGAAGCCGTCGCCCGTGTGCGGACGGAAGAGGTCCTTCGCTTCCCGCCCGGGGCGCTCCAGCAGCTCCGTGAGGTGCGCCGGCACGGTCTCGCGCTCCAGACCGGCCTCCTGCACCATCTCCAGCAGCGCCTCGGCGGTGGCCTTCGCGTCACCCACGACGCCCAGGGCGATGGGGCCGAACTTGCCCAGCGCGTCCGGGTCGATGTCGCTCTGGATGACGTGCTTGCCGCGGAGCAGCTCGTACGAGTCCGTCTGCCAGTTGTTGAGCGAGGCGCCGAAGCTCATGAGGACGTCCGCACCGCCCATGTGCTCGTAGGCCGCCGGGGTGGAGAGGCTGCCGTGGATGCCGAGGTTCTCCGGCTCGCCCAGGAACAGGTCCTTCGCCGCGAGCGAGGTGAGCACAGGGGCGCCGAGAGCGCGGGCGAGCGCGAGGATCGCATCGCGAGCACCCGCGCGCACCGCGCCCAGGCCCGCCAGCAGGAAGGGCCGCTTGGCCCCCAGGAGCGCGCCGAGGGCCTCGTCGAGGACGTCCGGGTCCGGTGCAACCGCCTGCCGGGGCAGCGCGGTGCGGACGGGTGCGCGATCCTCGGCCTCCTGCCCGATGAGCGGGAACGGGATGTCCAGGAGGACGGGCTGGGAGGTCGCGGTGGTGTGGACGAAGGCCTTGGCCATCGTCTCCACGAGGCCGGAGGCGGTGAGCACGCGCTCGTAGCGCGCTCCGGCCAGCCGCGCGAAGCCCTCCGTGTCCGCGTACTGGAAGTGCTCGTTGGCGGCGGGGGTGTCGCCGGCGATGAGGACGAGCGGCGTCTTCGCCCGCACCGCCTCCGTGAGAGCGGTGAGGGTGTTGGTGAGGGCCGGGCCGAAGGTCACGGTCGCCACCCCGGGCCTGCCGGTCATGCGTGCCCAGCCGTCGGCCATCGAGACGCTGCCGCCCTCGAGCGCGGCCGCGATGTAGTTCCCCTCGTGGCGCTCGATGAACGCGCCGAGGTAGGCGAGATTGGCGTCTCCCATGAGGCCGAACACCGGATCGCCCGACCTCTCGCGCGCCAGGAAGGAGGCGATGACTTCGAAGACCTTCACGTGAGAACCCCTTTGTTCTGCTGCAGCCCCGCCCCGCCGCGGGGGCCGATGCGCTGCAGTGCCGATGTGCTGGTGCGCCTGTGCGCCGTGCATCGTGCGGCCCGTACGGTCCGCTGCGCCCGCCTCCCAGTATTCCGATCACCGGGGGTCCTGTCGAACGATCGTCCAGGAACTGGAATCGAGGCGGATCGCGTGGCCCAGCTCGCATCATCCCCGCTCCCCCTCGAAGTCGTGCGTGCCGCCCACCTCCCCGGAGAAGAAGTCCGCATTGCGCTCGCGCCAGGCCGTGAGCGCGGGCTCCCCGCCGCTCTCCAGGTCCTCGATGGTGTGGCTGTAGAGCTCGCCGCCGTGCGCGTACAGGGGGCGCGACAGCTGCGCATCGATCGCCTCGGCGTCCTTGCCCTCTGCGGCCAGCCGCTCCCGCAGCGCTTCCTCATCGAGGTCCGCGGTCACAGTGGTCCAGTGCCGCCCATCAGGGTTCCCGTCGCCGTCGAGCAGCGGCACGAGGTCCTGGCGGTGCTCGACGGAGAGCGTGTCCACCTCGGCCGGCACCGCGAAATCGGAGACCGGCGAACCCACTGTGAATAGCGCGGAGACGTCGTAGTCCTCCCGGAACTCCTCGTCCTCGAGGAGCGAGGCCGCGACGATCCCGCCCTGCGAATAGCCCACCATCATGACCTCCTGCCCTCCGCGCACGCCGGCTCTGCGCATCGCCTGGCGCACGGTCTCGTGCTGGGCGGAGCTCCTGCCCGAGGCCGTCTCGAGGTTCGAGGCCATATCGGTGGTGGCCCGCCCCGGCCGCAGCGCGCCCGAGGTGGTCGCGGGCACGTACACGATCCACCGCGGTCCGCCGGAGCCGCGAATCTGCTCGACCCGCACCTGCCCGTTGTCGAGCCCACGGGAACGGGACCACTGCCGCTGCCACAGCTCCCACACCCCGCGCGGAGCGTGCGAGGCAGGCGGCGTGGCCCCCGGCACGCGGCTCACATTCACCGCGGGGGCGTGCGCACCGGCGCGCAGCGACTGCTCGCCGAACAGGCCCAGCCCGCTCGCCCCCACCAGCAGCAGGCCGGTCAGCGTCTGCGAGTCGCGCGGCAGGAGCTCGGAGTCCACCGGCACGGGTATCGCCGTGGGTGGATGGCCCAGGAGGCCCGCGACGAATCCCGGCAGCGCGTGGTCGATGATCGTCTCCGTGAGCTCGGGGTGCTCACCGGCCCAGTGAGCGGCCCGGGATCCGACCTCGGCAGCCCATCCCGTGACGGCCTCGGCGCCGTGCTCCACCAGTGTCTCCGTATCGATGCCGAAGGCCTCGTCGATCGCGTCGACGAGGCCCGCCTCCTGTGCTGCGACCCGTCCCGCCTCCGCCGCGGTCCGACCGCCGAGGATCATCCCGGCGGCACCGGCGATGACGAGCACTCCTGCGGGGGTGAGCGCGAGGGCCCGGACGGCGTTGCCCAGGTATGCGGCTCCCGCACTGACGGCGAGCTCGAAGGAGCGGACGACGACGGCCTCGGTCGTCTCATAGGCCCGGACGCTCGCGTGCACCGCGAGGGCCGTCCCGCGCAGACGGACGTCCGCCCCGGCCGCGGCGAGGAGGAAGCGCGCGCACGCGGCCTCTGCCCGCGCGCCGGTCGCCGGTGAGAGCACGCCGGCCAGTGCCCCGAGGTCGAGCGCGGGCAGGAAGAGCATGCCGAGGAGGTCCTCGAGCTCGCAGGCCACCTGTTCCAGTGCATCGGCCGAGGCGCGGAGATCCTCGAGCTGAGCAGTCACACCGTGCGGGCCTCCCGTGACCACGACCTCCTGCGAGTGCGAGGGCACCGTCATGCCGTCCGCTCCCCCGAGAGGCGCGCGGGGGCCGGGGAGGAGGCAGAGACCTCACAGCGCCCGTCGCTCACTCCCACCGTGCGCGCACGCCCGGGCGCCGAACGGGTGGAGCACGCATCAGCACCTGGAGAGGCCGCGGCCCCGGGCGAGGCGACGGCACCGGACGGGGCGGCCGCGGGCGAGGCGGCGCTCCCCGGCGAGGCGGCCTCGGGCAGGGCCGCGGCCTCGCCTGCCAGCGCGAGGGCGTCGACGAGCTCCGTGCGCAGACGGCGCCGCACCTCCTGTCCGTCCGCACAGCGGCTCATCCGCACGAGCGGGGCCGCTGCATCCGGGATCACCCAGGTGGAGAGCATGAGCGCTCTCTCCGCGTCTCCCCGGAGGCAGAGGGCTGCGAGGAGAGCCGGCAGCTCCGCGAGCTCGCAGAACCGGAGCAGGAGGGAGCTCCGCACCGCCTCGCCCCCGTAGGGCGCCCAGCCCGCCAGCAGCACCCCGAGGGGCCGTGCGCGGCCCGGCACCGAGGCGAGCGCCGTCTCCGCCACGACCACTCCTCCCGGAGGCGGGTCCACGCGTCCGGTCGCGTCGCACCCCGCCCCGGTCGTGTCCGGCTCAGGGCCTGGAGGTCGCTCCAGGATGTGGGTCGAGGTGAGGAAGGCGGCTGCACCGATGTCCGCGACCGCCCGGATGAGCGGTGCGATGCGCTGCCGACGTCGCCGTTCGGCTTCCCCGGCCTCCGCTCCGGCGGAGACTCCAGCGCGGCCCGCGGCCGCATCCATGTCCGCCGCATCCGGGGACGGCGCATCCGGGGACGCATCCCCGGCGGTCCTCGCCTCCGCGAGCCCTGTGCGCCGGCCGCTCACACCAGGACCACCTGCCCCGCATCGACCTGTGAGATCTGCCGGAACCAGGGTCTGCGGCCACTGCCGTGCGGACTGCGCGCGCAGTGCGGGGAGCCCCCACTCCGCCGCGAACAGCTCCCCCATGTGCACGGGGATCCATGAGTCCGGCAGCGGCGCGGACTCCGGCGGAACCCGCGTGCGGGCCGAACGTCTGCCGGGACCTTCGCTCCCACCGGCGTCCTCCGCACCTTCCCTGCTCACGGCCCACCGCCCGGCAGCCCCTGCCCCACCGGCCCCCAGAACGACGAGGGGTCGAGGTCGGGAAGCTCCCACTCAGATGCGGCCGGAAGCACCGCGGCCAGCTCCCGCAGGGCCGCCGCATGCGCGCGGATCGCCTGCACCGCCTCGCCCGCGAGCGCAGCGAGCTCGCCGATCTCCGCGGTCCGCTCCTCACACGCGGACCGGAAGGCCTCACCCGCCGCGGATTCCCAGCGCACCGCGGACACCGAAGCGCACCTCCGCGCAGCCCGCCACAGACGGGCCTGGGCGTCCGCCCATCGGAGTGCGTCCTCGTCCGCGGCCTCGGCGGCGCCCAGCACCGCTCCCGCCATGACCATGTGCCCCTCCCCTCCCGGTCCGGGCAGCCACCACCCGGTGCCCGGTGCCCGGTGCCCGGTGCCCGGTGCCCACGATCATCCGGACCCGTCAGGCGGACACAAGCCCTCCGGGGCGGCTGTGGACGGCGAGACGCTCGTCCCCAGCTGCGTGTGCGCACGCGGCCCCGCATTCGGCACCGGCGTGTGACCGCAGGTGCGCACCCGCGGCCCGGGCGACCTCGGACGGTCCCGCACGGGCCGCCAATGCAGGCCCGCGCAGTCCCGAACGCTCCCGGTGCCCGCCCCAGCCACATGAGAGAATCGCGGCATGACGAACCGTGTGCAGCTCGCCCAGCTGGAACCCGCCCTGTCCCTCAGCCCGCTCGACGGCCGTTACCGCGGTGACGCCTCGCCCCTCATCGACCACCTCTCCGAGGCGGCGCTCAACCGCGACCGCATCCACGTCGAGGTCGAATGGTTCATCCACCTGGCGGAGACCGGCGCGATCCGCGGGACCCGCGACCTGCTCGAGGACGAGAAGCAGCAGCTGCGCGACTGGGCCGCCGGCTTCGATGCCGAGACCATCGACCAGCTCGCCGCGTTCGAAGCGGTCACGGTCCACGACGTCAAGGCCGTGGAGTACTCGATCAAGGAGCAGCTGGAGCAGATCGGCGCGGGCGACCTCTCCGAGCTCGTCCACTTCGCCTGCACCTCCGAGGACATCAACAACCTCTCGTACGCACTGGGGATCAAGGGCGCCGTCGAGCAGGTGTGGCTCCCGGCCGCACGCACCCTCATCGACACGCTCGCGGACATGGCCGAGGACCTCGCAGCGGTGCCGATGCTCTCGCACACGCACGGGCAGCCGGCCACGCCCTCGACCATGGGCAAGGAGATCGCGGTGTCCGTCCACCGCCTGCGCCGCCAGCTCGCGCGCGTGCAGGCCACCGAGCACCTCGGCAAGATCAACGGCGCCACCGGCACCTACGCCGCGCACACGGTCGCCGGACCCGGCATCGACTGGCCGCAGATCGCCCAGGACTTCGTCGAGCGCCTGGGTCTGACGTTCAACCCCGTCACCACGCAGATCGAATCGCACGACTGGCAGTCGGAGCTGTACGCGGACATCGCGCGCTTCAACCGCATCTGCCACAACATCGCCACCGACTTCTGGACGTACATCTCGATGGAGTACTTCATCCAGATCCCGGTGGAGGGCGCCACCGGCTCCTCGACGATGCCGCACAAGGTCAACCCCATCCGCTTCGAGAACGCCGAGGCCAACCTCGAGCTGTCCTGCGCGCTGCTCGATTCGCTCGGCTCCACGCTCGTGACCTCCCGGATGCAGCGCGATCTCACCGATTCGACCGCGCAGCGCAACATCGGCGTGGCCCTGGGTCACTCGCTGCTCGCACTGAACAACCTGGTGAAGGGCCTGGGCCGGCTGCGCTGCAACGAGGAGAAGCTCGCCGCAGACCTCGACCGCAACTGGGAGGTCCTCGCCGAGGCGATCCAGTCGGTCATGCGCGCGGCCTTCCTCCGCGGGGTGGAGGGCATGGACAACCCCTACGAGAAGCTCAAGGAGCTGACCCGCGGACACCGTGTGGACGGTCCGGCCCTGCGCGAGTTCGTCGCCGGCCTCGGCCTGCCCGACGAGGACGCCCAGCGTCTGGCCGACCTCACTCCCGCCGCCTACACGGGCGTGGCCTCGGAGATCGCCGCCGCCGAGGTGGCGGCCTGGCGCGCTTCCCGCTGAGGCCTCCGCCACCCACCCCTCGTGCCGCTGGACGCCACGACCCGCCTGGGCGTCCAGCGGCACAAGGGGTGGGAGACTCCCGCCCTCACCGCACCGTGACGTACTCGAGCACGGGACGTCCGGCGCTGCCGTAGCGCGGCTGACGGTCGAGGAGGCCCACATCGGCCATCGCCTCGAGGTAGCGCCGCGCGGTGACGCGGGAGACCCCGATCCGGTCCGCGGCCTCGGCGGCGGAGAGCCCCTCGTCGGTGAGCAGCGCGATGATCTGATCCTGGACGACCTCGGGCACGCCCTTGGCCCGCTGCGGTCCCGTGCCCGCGCGCATGCCTGCGACCGCGGCGTCGATCTGGGACTGGGTGATGGCTCCCTTCGCCGGACCGCACTGATCGTCCACCTGGCGGCGGTATGCCGCGAACGCCTCGAGCTTGGACCTGAAGACGGGGAACGTGAACGGCTTGAGGATGTAGTGGGCCACCCCCAGCGAGAGCGCGTCCTGGACGACCTGCATGTCCCGGGCCGCCGTGACCGCGATGACGTCCACCCCGATCTGGTGCGCGCGGAGGGTGCGCAGCAGCTGGATCCCGTGGCCGTCGGGCAGGTTCATGTCGAGGAGCACGAGGTCGATCTCCCGCGCATCGATCCCCACGATCCTCCCGGTCAGGGCCGCGAGCGCATGCTGGGCGTTCTTCGCGAAGCCGATGAGCCGGAAGCCGTCCATGCGCTCGATGTAGTTCGCGTGCGCCTTCGCTGCGATCGTCTCGTCCTCGACGACGAGCACGCCGAGCGAAGCCGTCTCATCTGAGCCCGAACGGTTCGCCTGCACCATAGGGGCACCGTAATCCGCAGAACGCGATTCCGCTATTCCCCCCGGTGAGAGGCCTCATCTCCCTCACCTCCACCGGCATCGGCCGCGGGCACCCAGACCGTGAACATGGCCCCCTTGAGCGGCAGCGGGAGGTCGGCGGCCTCGGCGTCCTCGATGAGCTCCCCGCCGGAGCCCTGCACGTCGATCGCCCCCTGCATGCGCCGGACCGCCTGGACCACGATGGACAGCCCCACGCCTCGCACGGACTGCGCGGACTCCCTGCCCTCGCCGCTCACGCTCACGCCGTCGTGCTTGGTCGACCAGCCGCGGTCGAAGATCCGGTCCACGGCCTCGTCCGCGATCCCCGGACCGTCGTCGCTCACCTCGATCACGAGGCCGGTGAGGGCGTTGCCCGCGAAGCGCACGCGCACGCGCCGGTGCTCGGGCGGGACCGCGTCCGCGCCCACGGCGTCGAAGGCGTTGTCGATGAGGTTTCCCACGACCGTCACGAGGTCCCGGTCGTCGGCGGTGATGCGGTCGTGCAGATCGTCCGTGTCGAGTTCCAGCGCGATGCCGGATTCGCCCGCCTGCGCGAACTTGGTCAGCAGCAGGGCGGACAGGACGGGATGGTCGAAGCCGTCGAGCAGGTTGTCCGCCGGCCGCTCCACCTGGGAGATCTCACGGGTGACGAACTCGACGGCCTCCTCGAACTGCCCGGTCTCCATGAGGGAGACGATCATGTGCAGCCGGTTCGCGTACTCGTGCGTCTGCGAGCGCAGCGACTCGGAGAACGAGCGGACGGAGACGAGCTCGCCGATCAGCCCCTGCAGCTCGGTGTGATCGCGCATCGTCGTCACCCAGGTGCCGGAGTCCGAGGCCGCCGGCTGCTGATTCACCACCAGCACGTGGTTGGTGGTGTAGTGGATCTCGTCGCGGGCGTAGCGCCCCTCGGTCAGCAGCTGCTCGAGGGAGACGTCGAGGTCGAGGCCCTCGAGCGCCAGTGCCTCGTCCCCCGCCCTGGCGGGCAGTCCCAGGAGCTCCGCGGCCTCAGCGTTGTGGAAGACGATGCCGCGTCCCCGGTCCACCAGCACCAGCCCCTCGGACACCGCGCGCAGCACCGAGGAGTAGTACTCGAGCACCGCGCCGATCTCGTGCGTGCCGTAGTCCCCGGTGGCCCTGCGCAGACCGCGCGAGGTGACCCAGTTCGCGAGCACGCCCAGCACCACCGTGAGGACGCCGAAGCCCGCGATCGCCGCCAGCTGCGGGGCGAACTCCGCCCGCACCGTCGCCGGCGCGACGCCCACCGCGGTCACGCCCAGGAGCTCCCCCTCCTCCGAGGTCACGGGCACCGTGGCGACCAGCATGTCCATCGGCTCGTCGAAGAAGCGGACGGAGACCCCACCGCCGGACAGCCGCTCCGGGCCCAGCCGCGCGAGCGCGGTGGACAGGGCCGAGGCCGTGCCGGGGACGGAGTCCGGGGCGAGGGCGATCAGCGGCTCCTCCTCACCGGCGGCGAGTCCTGCAGAGGTGCCGCCGAGGCCGCGCCCCCGCTCGAGATACGAGAGGGGGACCACTGCGACCACATCGAAGTCGTAGGCCTCCCGCTGGAACTCCAGCCGCTCCGCGATCGCCGCATTCTCGTTGCTCCCGGGCACGAAGGCGGGCAGCGGCAGATCCGTCGCGCCCGCCTCGGCCCGGGCGAGCGCCGGGTTCACGACATTGCCGGTGAGCGTGGGACCCGTCGCCAGGGACTGCGCGGACTCGGAGATGCGGGTCTCGACGCGCTCGTCGTTGATCCCGCTCAGCACGAGGTAGAGGGCGGTGCACAGCAGCAGCACGATGCCCACGAGCATGATCGAGTTGGCCGCGACGATGCGGGAGGCCGCGCTCGCGGAAGGCCAGCTGAACAGGCGCCGGAGCCCGCTCGTCCCCGATGCCTGCGGCGGCGCGCCGGGCATGCGCCGTCTGAGTGTGCGTGTGGCCCCCATGACCCCTCATTGTGCCCGAAGCACGGGAGGCCGTGACCCCGCCGGGCGGAGCGGGCAGCCGCCGCACCTGCCTCACAGCAGGCGTGCGGGAGCGCCCGCACCGGAGGCCTCAGTCCAGGACGGGCCCGTCGATGCTCTCCTGCGAGTCCTTGCGGGAGACCACCCAGTTCATGAGCAGCGCGATGCCGGAGAAGGCGATGAAGGCGATGGCGGCGTACAGGAGCGGCAGGCCCAGCTCCAGCACCGCGCTGAGCCCCTGTTCCGCGAACTGCCGTCCCCGCGTCATGATCGCGCTGAGGACGAAGACGATGATCGCAACCCACATCCCGGCCTTGAGGGCATCGGAATAGGGAACGCTCTTGCGCCCCGCGTGGCGGTCCGGGCCGGGGCTCCCCTGCTGCGACTGAGACGTGTGCGTTGCCATGGTCAGTCCAGTCTAACCGTCCGTCCTGGACGCGCTCCCGTGGGCCCAGCAGGCCTCGCGCTCCCAGTGGACCCAGCAGGCCTCGCGCTCCCAGTGGACCCAGCAGGCCTCGCGCGCTCCGACGGGCGCCGCGCGGCCGTGCCCCCGCGCGCCTGCACGGGGGCGGTGTCCGCGGCACGTGGCACACTTGAGGGATGAGGAGCCCACGGGTGACGCTCGCCGTCTGGGCGGCGGCCGTCATCGCCGCCGTCGCGGGCCTCTGCGCCCTCGTCCCGCTCACCGGTCCCGACCGCGGCCTCCGGGTCGAGGCGGCCGTGACCCCCTCGGCGCCGGTCGCGAGCCCGGAGCCCGCCGAGGAGCCCGCGGCCGCCCCCTTCACCCTCGCGGAGGTGCGTGGCCACCTCCTCGACCAGCCCGCGGGCGAGCCCGTGTCCGTCGATGCCCGCACTGCGGAGATCCTCCTCTACTGCGCCGAATGCATCCGGCTCGAAGCCCCGCTCACGATCGCCGGCGAGAGGTTCCAGATCGCCCTCGTCACCGATCCGGGCACGGATTCGGTCGTGTCCGCCGCCGTGATAGGCGCGCGCGAGGGTGAGCCCGCCCTCAGGCTGATAGTTTCAGGGCATGAGCTCTCGCTGACCCCCGGCCGCGGAGGCACGCTGGTCGCGCAGGAATCGCAGTACGGTCCCCGCGACAGGGCATGCTGCCCCTCCGGATGGTCCGTGCAGATCTACCGGTACCACAACGGCCGGTTCGAGGCCGGCCAGCAGATCTCACAGCGCGGTTCGGAGTGACACCCGGGCCGCGCAGCGCTCGGACTGCAGAGAGGAACGGCTATGCACATCGTCCTGGTCGAGGACGACGAGGTCATCCGCGAGACCACCCAGCTGAGCCTGGAGCGGTTCGGGTACACCGTCACCGCCTTCGAGGACGGCCGTGAGGGCTATGAGTTCGTCGCCCGGCACGGTGCGGACGCGGTCCTGCTCGACCTCATGCTCCCCACCATGAACGGCGCCTCGATCACCCGCGCGATCCGCGAGCGGTCCACTGTGCCCATCATCATCGTCTCCGCCCGCTCCGAACCCATCGACATCGTGCAGGCGCTCGAGGCCGGCGCCGACGACTACCTCACCAAGCCCTTCGACATGCAGGTGCTCAACGCCCGCATCCGCGCCGTCGTCCGCCGCTTCATCACCGCCGGCACCGGCCGCCTGGGCTTCTCCCCCTCGAGCATGGGCGTGCCCCCGGTGGACCCTGCGGAGACGATGATCGGGCCGGGCGGCCGCATCACCTCGGCCGCGGGTATCCCGGAGGTCCTGGGCCCCACCCCGGGCTTCTCCGGCGCGCAGGAGGCCCCGCGGGTCGCCGAGGCCGCACCGGCGGCCGACGACGTCCTCCTGGGCGCTCCCGCGGGCGGCGGCGCGCAGCCGCCCGGATCAGCGGCCGGGGCCAGGCCGCACACCGCACCCGCCGCAGATCACGGGCACGAGGACGACGGTGCCGGCCGGCGCATGCAGCTGGGCAGCCTCGTCATCGACACCGGACGGCTGACGGTGGAGATCGACGGCGCGGAGGTCCACCTCACCCCCACCGAGCTGCGCATCCTCATGCTGCTGACCGAGGAGCCGGGACACGTCTACTCGCGCGAGAAGATGGCATACACGGTGTGGGGCTACGAGTGGGCCGGTGACTCCCGCGTCGTGGACGTCCACATCCAGCGCCTGCGGAAGAAGATCGGCGCGCACATGATCGAGACGGTGCGCGGCTTCGGCTACCGCTTCGCGGGCTGAGCGGACGCGAGGAGCACATGTCCCTCAGGTGGAAGATCGTCCTGCTCATCATCACCTCGGTGGTGATCGCGGCGCTGACCTGCGGCGTCGTCGTACGCCAGTCGGCCGCGGTGATCGAGACCAACCGGCAGCGCGACAATGTGACGGCCCAGCTCCGGGATGCGATCTCCGTGTACGCGGACACCGGCGTGCTCACGCTCAACACCAGCATCGACGATGAGGACCTGCCCGAGGAGGCGCACCGCGCCGCCCTCGACGGCCAGTCCGTCACCACCATGAGCACCGTCGACGGCGAGGACGTCCTCTGGGCGGCGGCGCCCGTGGAGGTGGGCACGCACTCCGCCGTCATCTCCGTGCGCCAGTCCACCCGGGAGTCCGAGGCCCTGCTGGACGGGATCGACCGCGCGGTCCTCCTGGGGATGCTGGGCTCCGCCCTCGTGGTGGGCGGGATCGGCTCCGTCGCCGCCGGGCAGATCTCGCGGCGCCTGACCCTGGGCGCGCAGTCCGCCAGGCGGATCGCGGACGGGGACACGAGCGTGCGCGTCTCGGAGGTGATCGACTACGGCGCGGACGAGGTCGCCGATTTCGCCCGCGCGGTGGACTCCGCCGTCTCCCGCCTCACCGAGCGCATCGACTCGGAGCAGCGGTTCACGGCGGACCTCGCGCACGAGATGCGCACGCCGCTCACCGGCCTCGTGAATGCCGCGAACCTGCTGGAGGAGGACTCGCGGCCTGCCGAGCTCGTCAGGGAGCGCGTGGCCCGGCTGCAGGTCCTCGTCGAGGACCTGCTCGAGGTCTCCCGCCTGGACGCCGGCCGCGCGCAGCCGCAGCTCGAGCCCATGCCCGTGGACGCCTCCCTCCGCTCGCTCACGGGCGTGCTCGAGGCCTCCGGCGCGCTCGCGGGGCAGGCGGTGGAGCTCGACCTCGGCGCGGGGGAGGCGACGGTCATGACCGACCAGCGCAGGTTCGAGCGGATCGTGACGAACCTCCTGGTGAACGCCGTGAAGCACGGCGCCGGACCCATTCGGCTGACCTCGAAGCCCGAGACCGTCGTGGTCTCGGACTCCGGCCCGGGCTATCCCCCGGACATCCTCGCGACCGGCCCCACGCGGTTCGTCTCCGCCGGCGGCGGGGGCATGGGCCTCGGCCTCGTCATCGCACAGGGTCAGGCGCGCCTGCTGAGCATGTCGCTGGAGTTCCGGAACGGCGCGGACGGCGGAGCCGAGACCACGATCCGCTTCCCGCAGCAGGGCTGAGCCCTCCCTACAGCCTCACGCCCAGCTGCTCGGCCAGCACGACGACCCGGATGTAGCCGAGGTGCGAGTACGCCTGCGGATGGTTGCCCAGGTGCTGCTCGGCGAGTGGATCGTACTCCTCGGACAGCAGACCCGTGGGTCCGCGCAGCGCATCGAGCTGGCGGAACAGGGAGCGGGCCTCCTCCGTCCGCCCGGTGAGCAGGAACGCCTCGATGAGCCAGGTCGTGCAGATGTGGAAGCCTCCCTCGAGGCCGGGCAGCCCGTCGTCGTAGCGGTAGCGGAACACCGTCGGCCCCTCCCGCAGCTCGCGCTCCACGACGTTCACCGTCGCGAGGAACCGCGGATCGTCCGGCGGCAGCAGGCCGGACAGACCGACGAACAGGCAGGCCGCATCGAGGTCGTCGTCGCCGTAGGCCACGGTGAAGGATCCCGCCCGCTCGCTCCAGCCCCGGGTGAGCACCTGTTCTGCGATCCGCTCGCGCAGGCTCCGCCACGGGCCGGTGGGAACGCGGTCGAAGCGCTCCGCGACGGCGAGCGCGCGGTCCAGGGTCACCCAGCACATGACCTTGGTGTAGACGTTGTGCTTGGGTGCGCGCCGGGCCTCCCAGATGCCGTGGTCGGGCTCGTCCCAGCGGGCGGTGACGGCATCGGTCATCGCGACGAGCAGACCCCATTCGTCCTCGGCGATCGCGCCCCGGGCCGCGGCCGTGTCGTGGATGAGCTCTGCGACGGGGCCGAACACGTCGAGCTGCACCTGATGCTCGGCGGCATTGCCCACACGCACCGGCCGCGAGCCCGCATAACCGGGCAGGTGCTCGAGCACGGCCTCACTCGTGAGGGCGGAGCCGTCCACCGCATAGAGGGGATGGAGGAACTCGGGCCCCGGGGCCTCGGTCAGGATCCCGCGCAGCCACTGCACGAACCCCTCGGCCTCGCCCGTCGACCCCAGGTCCAGGAGGGCGCGCACCGTCATCGAGCCGTCGCGCAGCCAGCAGTAGCGGTAGTCCCAGTTGCGGACGCCGCCCACGCCCTCCGGCAGCGAGGTCGTCGCGGCCGCGAGAACTCCGCCCGTGGGCGCATGGCAGAGCGCACGGAGGGTCAGCGCGGAGCGGACGACCCCCTCGCGCACGTGCTCGGGCAGCGTGAGGGTGTGCACCCAGTTCTCCCAGAAGCCCTCGGCGAGCGCACGGACCTGGGTCTCGTCGCCCAGTGCGGCCGCGCTCGCGGCACCGGGGTCGGATCCGCAGGCGAAGGCCATCACGACCCTGCCCCCAGGCAGCTCGGCGGGCACGACGGTGGCGACCGCGGTGTGCGAGCCGCCCTCCTCCACGAGGGAGAACTCGACGCCGGGGGCATACAGCGTCATGGGCTCGCTCGTGCCGAGCACGCGCACGGAGCTGCCCTCGACCTCGAGCGCGGTGGGCACCGCCCCGTAGTCCAGGCGCGGCGCGAAGCGGATCTCCGCGGGCGCGTCGCCCGTGAGCACGCGCATGAGGACGGTCTCCTGGGAGTCCTCGGGGACGGGCGCCAGGTAGTCCGCGACGTCGAGGCCGGCCCAGCGCGTCAGCACGGTCATGGTGTCGCCGCGGTACCGCTGGTCCAGCGGCCGCGACGCGTTCTTCGCCCGAGGCGCCGAGCCCGTCGTCGCGGAGGCCGCGGCAGGTGCGCCCACCGATGCGGGCGCCACCGAGAAGTGCCCTGCAGCGGGGGTGCCGAGGATCTCGGAGAACACGCTGGCCGAATGCGGCAGCGGATGGGGCATCCAGCAGATGCGGCCGGTGGGGTCGACGAGGGCGGTCGAATGCCCGTTGCCCAGCATGCTGTGCCGTTCGATCCGCTCCGAGGTGCGCCCGTACATCCAGGAGCGACGCAGCTCGAACACGGTGGCGAGCACGAGGCCGACCGCCTCGGGGTCGGGGACCCGGAAGTGGGCAGCGGTTCCCGCCCCGGCGTCCGTCCCCACGCGCAGGCCCAGGCTGCGCGAGCCGTCCTCGCCCGCCTCGCGCAGCAGGGAGAGCGCCGGCTCGTCGGCGATGTCGTCGCCGATGAAGAGCACCGCATCGGCGCGCAGCCGCTCCTGCAGGGAGGCGAGCGCGTCCGCCTTGGAGGCGGGGATGACGGTGAGGTCGAAGACATCGCGGCCGGTCACCGGGGCGATGCGCAGGCGCTGCGCCGTCGCGTGCACCCAGCTCGTGATGTGCGCACGCTCCTCCTCGGCACGGCCGCGCAGGTGGACGGCCGCGCCCAGCGGCTTGAGCTCGATGAAGACGTTGGGACAGGAGCGCCGCAGCTCGAGGAGGGCCGCGCGCAGCTCGGTCAGCCTGCCCTCCTCCTCGGGACCGATGTCGTCGAAGTCGTCGATGCCGAACTCGCCGCCGTGCGAACCCACGAGGTGCACCTCGCGCGGCAGGCGGGACATGGCGGCGAGATCGCGCAGGGAGCGGCCGGAGATGACCGCGGAGTGGGTGGCGGGCAGCCCCGCGAGCGCCCGCATCGTCTCGACGTTGAGGTCGAGGGGGTAGGCGCGCGTGGGCCGGTCCACGAGCGGGGCGATGGTGCCGTCGTAGTCCGTGGCGATGAGCAGCGATTCGGCACGGACCAGCCGGGTCAGCCGGACGAACAGCTCCTCGCCCAGCAGGCGCGAGGCCTCTGCCAGGTCGACGAGGAGGCCTCCGGGAAGGCCTGCGGGGGCGAGCGCGGGCGTGGTGGTGCGCATGCGTCAGGGACTCCTCAGGGCTGGTCGGCCTGTCGGGCGAGTGAACGGCGCGAATAGCCTCCCACCAGGAAGAACACGCCGACGATGAGGGCGGCCGCGCCGGTGAATCCGAACACCGTGAGCGCCCCCATGCCGGAGGCGGAGAGGACGATCACGCCGAGGGCCAGGTGGACGGCAGCGGAGATGAGGAAGTCCGAGCGCATGCGCAGCCCGCGCTGCTGGCGCCACAGCCACAGCTCCAGGACCCCGTGGAGGACCGCCCACACGGCGACGGCCGCACGCAGCTGGGCGGAGGTGTCCGCGAGGACGAGGAACACGAGGGCCGGCAGCACGACGACGGCCTCGCCCAGGAGCGGGGTGCGCAGCTCGGAGCGCGTGCGCAGGCCGTGCACGAGCACGAGGATGCCCGCGAGGGCGAAGTAGGCGATGAGCAGGTTGTCGACCGTCGCGACCGGGATGCCGAGATTGGCCGGGGAGCCGATCTGCTCACGCGGCCAGAACACCATCGCGAGGCCGAAGACGACGCCCAGCAGACCGCGGACGGCCATCCAGCCGCCCAGCGTGCGCAGTTCGGCCGGAGCGGGGTCGGTGGAGGCGGACCCGGCGCCTGCGGGCTCGCGGCCTGCGGCGGAGTCGTGCGGTTCAGCGGTGCCAGTGCTCATCGGGAGCAGTCTATCCAGGAGGACGCCGCCGGCACCTCCTGACTGTGCGCGGCTTCATGGCGAAGGCGCCTCTCCCGCCCCACCCTCTCCCCCCTCCCCGTGAGTGAGCACTTTCTGTGGGATTCCGGGCCTCAGCCCGACAGAAAGCGCTCACTCGGTGCGCATCACCGTGTTCAGCCGGACAGCACTTCCCATAATTACGGACTTACGGCATTATGGAGATCATGGAGGGCACAGCGACAGACCCACCCGATACGGAAGCGCGTGTCGCCGAGCTGGAGACGAGGCTCGCGCAGCTCGAGGAACGGCTGCGACACGTCGAGACCCATGAGCGCACCAGGGCCTCCGCGCACACCGAGGCAGATGCCGAGGCGCCGGCCGATGCCGGATCGTCTCCGGGTCCAGGAGCCCAGCCACCTCGGGAACGGCCTCCCGGCTCCGCCCTGGACTCTCAGTTCTGGATCCTGGAAGAGCTGCGGAGACAGGCCGCAGCGAGCGGTTCCGGATCGTCGTCGGGCGGCACCCCGCACGGTGGCGCGATCGCCTATGCCGGGCTCCTCGGCGACGAGAGCGTGCAATGGCAGTACCAGCGCCCGGCCGATCACGTTCTCGACCTGGACTTCGCGGACTCGGCGGCGCAGCTGGCGGCCATCGGCAGCCCCGTGCGCCTGCGGATCCTCCAGGGCGTGCTGCACGGCGCCTGCTCGGTCGCGCAGCTGGGCGAACTCCCCGACATGGGAAGCACGGGCCAGCTCTACCACCACCTCAATCAGCTCTCGGCCGCCGGGTGGCTCGTCTCCCGGCAGCGCGGCCGGTGGGAGGTGCCCGGCGAGAGGGTCATCCCCCTCCTCACCATCGTCCTCGCCACGCAGCGCTGAGGCGCGATCGCGCGCACCGAACTCAGACGCCGGCTCCCCGAAAAGAAGGAAGACATGGACATCTCGCGGACGCCTCGGCGGCGGACTCCGCTCCTCATCGCGCTCACGGCGGCTGCTGCCGCGGCACTTGTGCTCACAGCCGTCGCTCCCGTCCACAGGACCCTCCCCGCGGAGGCGCACGGAGACGCCGCCCTCCTCGACGAGGTCGCGGCGGCGGTGGAGCCCGGCGCGCGCGAAGCCCTCACTGCAGCGCTCATCGGCCCGGACGGCACCGTGCGGACCGGCGGCCGCGGAGCAGATGCGCACACGGCCTTCGAGATCGCCTCGCTCACCAAGACCTTCACCGCCGCGCTGTTCGCCGATGCGGTGGAGCGCGGCGAGGTGGAGCCGGAGACCACGCTGGGCGAGCTCGTGCCGGAGGTGACGGGCGAGGCCGCCGAGGTGCCCCTCGTCTCCCTCGCGACGCACACCTCGGGCCTCCCGCGTCTGGGCTTCGCCGGACCGTTGCACATGGTGCGCACCTTCGCCGCTCCCTACTATGCGGGCAATCCGTATGCGGGCATCGACGAGGGGGATCTCGTGACGATGCTGAACCGCGCCTCCGTCACGCCCGGCCAGGGCTTCGAGTACTCGAACCTGGGCTTCGATGCGCTGGGGCTGGCCGTGGCCCGGGCCGCGGGTGCGCCGTACCGCGAGCTGCTGGAGACGCGGATCCTCGCCCCGCTGGGCATGCACGAGACAGTCCTGCTCGAGACTGCCGGGGACGTGCCCGCACACGCCGCCGCAGGGTACACGGCGACGGGAGACCGGTCTGCGTACTGGTGGTCCGGAGCGGCCTCGCCCTCGGGCGCGCTCATGTCGACCGTCCACGACCTCACCCTCTATGCCCGCGCTCTGCTCGACGGCAGCGCACCGGGGGCGAGCGCGATGGAGCCGCAGGCTGCCCGGCCCGGCGGCGGCGAGGTGGGGTACGCCTGGCACATCGAGCCGGCGGGCGCGGAGGGCGACTCCGAGGAGGTTGGGCGGGGCTCTGACCGGCAGACCGTCACCTGGCACAACGGCATGAACGGCGGCTTCGCGAGCGTGCTGGGCCTCGGTGCGGACGGCAGCGCGATCATCGTGCTGAGCAGCACCGCGGTGGACGTCACGGGGGCACTGGACCTCGTCGAGGCACCCGGCGCAGGGGACGCCTCCCAGGAGGCGAACACTGGGACGTCCGCTTCCGAGGAGGCGGCCTCGGGCCGGTCGGGCTCCGGGGAAGTGGGCGCGAGGCGCGCCGGCTCCGAGAACCTCAGCGCGGGGCGGGTCGAATCCGGGGAGGTGCGGTGATGAACACGGTGCTGCTGGATCTCGTGGGCTGGACGGTCCTCGCGGTGTTCTCGTTCGCGGTCCTCGCCGGATCGCTGCGAGCGCTGCTGGGTGTGCTCGCTGCGGGCTCCGGAGCCGCAGGCAGGGCCGCAGGCGGGGGCTCCGGCGGACAGCGGGGCAGGGCCTCCGCAGAACGGCACGCCCACATGGATGAGAGCGGAGCCGTGCCCCTGCCGACGCGGCCTGCGGTGCCGGTGCAGGCAGTGCCGGCTCACGGCTCGGTGCCCGCCCAAGAAGCAGGGCTCGCCCACGACACGGAGCGGGCTGTGCAGCCGCGGCCTCGGGCACCGCTCGGTCCGGGAGCGCAGTCCCGGGCACGGCTGGGGAAGCTGATTCCGCAGTTCCTCCTGCCCGAGCAGCTGGTCTCAGCGGTGCTCGCCGTCATGCTGTGGCTGGTGCTGGCCCGCTTCCTCTCCGTCGCCGTGCCGGTCCCCTGGCTCCTGACCCTCGTCTGGTGGGTGAGCGCGGCGATCACGGTCGCGGCCATCGCGTGCTCCGGGGGCGCATGGGTGCGCCTGACGCAGCTCCGCACCGCGATGCTGGAAGCGGAGGAGAGCGCGGCCACGCCGCCCGGCTCACACGCTGTGCGCTACCGCATCAGGTCCGCACGGACGAGCATCCGCTGGGAGATCGGGCTGCTGGTCCTCGGCGTGGGGATCGCCGTGATCCGCCGCTGGTCCGACTGGCCGTGAGCGGGCCTGCCCTCCCGTCGGGTGAGCGGTTCCTGTCGGATTCCGGCCGTGAATCCGCCAGAAAGCGCTCACCCGGCGGACGCACGCGGTGCCAGCGCAGGTGCAGGCGCGGGGCAGACGCAAAGCGGAGGCGGGGTCAGCCTCCGGCCGGGGACACTGTGAGCGTGTCGCCGTCGACCGTCACCTCGGCGGGCGTCAGTCCCGATTCCGCGGGGCCGGTGAGCACCGAACCGTCCTCCACGCTGAAGACCGAGTTGTGGCAGGGGCAGGTGATGTCCGCCGCGGTGACCTGACGGACCTGGCAGCCCTGATGCGGGCAGACGGAGGAGTAGGCGAAGAATTCGCCCTGGCGCGGCTGAGCCACGACGTAGGTCTGGTCCACGATCGTGCCGGAGCCCACCTCGACATCGGCGATCGGCACCGAGGACGGCTCCGCCTTCGCGAACTCGTCCGCGGCCGGAGCCGGCTCCCCACAGGCGGCGAGGCTGCCTGCCCCCGCCGCCGCGACACCCGCCGTGCCGACCGCGCGGAAGACCGTCCGCCGGCTCATGCCGGAGGCCACGGGTGCAGACCCCGACCGAGGCTGTCCCGCCCCGGGGTACCCGCCCTCCACCACGCTGCCGCAAGCGCATCCTGCCGCTCCGCCGCTCCCGCATCCACCGCTCATGTGCGTGCCCTCCTGCGCCGCTCGTCCCTCATGCTTCCCGCGCCCGCACCGTGCGAAGCGCAGCCACTGCTTCAGGATCCCACGTCGCGCACGGTTCCCCGCTGCTCCTCGCCCCGCGCGTACGTATGCGGTTTTCCCCGCATTGAGCGGTCTGCACCGCAGTTTCCACATACATCCCCGGAGAATTCGGCGCACGTATGTGGGAAGTGCGTGCCCGGGGCGGTTGGCGCGCAGATCCCACATACGTGCATCCGGAGCAAGCACACCCCGCGTAGGCGCGCCAGCAGCAGGCGCACCCGCAGCGGGGGGCCTTCATGAGCAGGCGCATCAGGAGCGGGTGCCGCGGAACCTCTCCCGCACCGCCCGGACCAGGCTCCTCGACGGACGCCGGAAGACCGAGCGGCCGCGCGGCTCCGGGCGTGGGCGACGCGGCTCCGGTCTCCGGCCGCGCAGGGACCAGCCGCGCATGGGTGAGGGAACCTGCCACTGGAGGAACCACGCCACCATGCGGAAGGCGAAGACGACAGCGGCGAGAGCGAGGGCCGTGAGCGGGTTCAGCCAGCCGAGGCTCCAGGCCGCAGCGGCGCAGATCGCGCCGAGCAGCGCCGGGAGGAGGTAGATGTCGGAGCCGTTGAAGACCGCGGGGATCTCATTGGCGAGCACGTCGCGGACGATACCGCCGCCCACTCCCGTGAGGACCCCGAGGAGCACGCAGCTGGGCACCGGCAATCCGGCTTCGAGCGCGATGCCGGTCCCCGTGATGGCGAAGACGCCGAGGCCCATGGCGTCGAACACGATGATGGGCACGCGGGCGCGGTGAGCCCGCTGGCCCAGCAGGTAGACGAGACCGGCCGAGAGGACGGGCGGCACGAGATAGACGGGCTCGGCGAGCGAGGCGGGCACGCGGCCGAGGATCACATCCCGCGTGATGCCGCCGCCCAGCCCCGCCGCGAGCCCCAGCACGAGGCTGCCCATGATGTCGATGTCCTTGCGCGCGGCGAGCAGATTGCCGGAGAGCGCGAAGGCGAAGACGCCCATGAGATCGAGGGCGAGCATGAGCGGTTCCACGCCCGCCAGCGTAGCGGTCCCCGCCCCGAAGGCTCCCCGCATACCAATTGAGCGCACTCACAGGCCTTAGGGGCGAAAGCCCAGGGAGAAAATGGAGCCTAGTTCAGACCTTTCTCGAGGCGCGGAGACGGGGCTCCGCATCGTACTGTTGTCATGGCACGGGGCCCGCGGACCCCGCTCGAGGCGGTTCGCGGGTGCCGCACTGCACGCCCGAGAACCGCCGAGGCGCATCCGCCGCGACACTCACTCCCACAGGAGAGGACCGCATGTTCACCCAGTCCGCCAAGCTCGCCAACGTCCTCTACGACATCCGCGGTCCGGTGCTGGAGGAGGCGGAGCGCATGGAGGCGGCGGGCAATCGCATCCTCAAGCTCAACATCGGCAATCCCGCGCCATTCGGCTTCGAGGCGCCGGACTCCATCCTCGTGGACATGATCAAGCACCTGCCGGTGGCGCAGGGCTACAGCGAATCGCGCGGCATCCTCTCAGCCCGCCGCGCGGTCGTCCAGTACTACGAGACGAAGGGCATTCGCACCCTGGACGCCGATGACGTCTACCTGGGCAACGGCGTGAGTGAGCTCATCACGCTCGCGATGCAGGCGCTGTGCGATCCCGGGGACGAGATCCTCGTGCCCACCCCCGACTACCCGCTGTGGACGGCCTCGATCGCGCTGTCCGGCGGCACGCCGGTGCACTACCGCTGCGCGGAGGACGACGACTGGAACCCTGACCTCGAGGACATCGCCGCGAAGATCACGCCTCGGACCAGGGGGATCGTGGTGATCAACCCCAACAATCCCACGGGCGCGGTCTACTCGAAGGAGCTGCTCGAGGGCATCGTCAGGCTCGCGGAGGAGCACGGGCTCGCGATCTTCGCGGACGAGATCTACGAGAAGATCACCTACGGCGAAGCACAGATGGTCAACATGGCCACGCTCACGGGAGACGATGTCCTGTGCCTCACCTTCTCCGGCCTGTCGAAGGCGTATCGAATCGCGGGCTACCGCTCGGGCTGGCTCGCGATCACCGGGCCGAAGCACCGGGCGGCGAGCTACATCGAGGGCATCAAGCTGCTCGCGAACATGCGCATGTGCGCCAACGTGCCCGCGCAGCACGCCATCCAGGCCGCGCTGGGCGGACACCAGTCGATCGAGGACCTCGTGCTGCCGCAGGGTCGTCTGGGAGCGCAGATGGAGCTCTCCGCGCGCAAGCTCAACGACATCCCCGGCGTCGAGGTGAAGCCGGCCAAGGGCGCGCTCTACCTGTTCGCGAAGCTCGACACCGAGCGCTTCGGCATCGTCGACGACGAGCGCTTCGCCCTCGACCTCCTGCGCGAGCAGAAGATCCTCGTCTCGCACGGCACCGCCTTCAACTGGGGCAGGCCCGACCACTTCCGCCTCGTCACTCTGCCCAGCGTGGAGATGCTGGACGAGGCGCTCGACCGCCTCGCGGAGTTCCTGGACGGATACCGGCAGGGCATCGAGCGGCCCCTCACGATGGCCGCGGGCTGAGACGACGCCGCGGCTGAGGCGGCCGAGGCGGAGGCCTCAGGAGCCGCCGCCGAACGCCTTCAGCGCTCCCCCGTCGAGGCGGAACGTGTGCCACTCCTCCATCGGGCAGGCACCCAGGGAGCGATAGAAGTCGATGGCCGGTGTGTTCCACTTCAGAACCTGCCATTCGACGCGCTTCCAGCCCTGCTCGACGGCCAGCGCGGCGAGCGTCCGCAGCAGCGCCTTGCCTTTGCCCGACCCCCGTACTTCGGGCCGCACGTACAGGTCCTCGAGGTGAATGCCGTTCACACCCTCCCATGTGGAGAAGCTGAGGAACCACAGCGCAAAGCCGCCGAGCCGGAAGCCGCTGTCCGCCTGGGCCTCGGCCACGTGCGCGAACACCGTGGGATGCTCGCCGAAGAGCGCCCCGTGCAGCGCCTCCTCCGTCAGCCTCACCGCATCCGGCTCCTTCTCATAGACCGCCAGGTCGACGATCATGCCGAGAATCTCCGGAACGTCCTCCGGCACTGCGCGACGGACGGCGCCCACGACTCGTTCCGACCCGGTTCCAGGCATACCCGTCGGAACTGGAACGACGCGGGCATCTGCTGATTCGCTCATCCCGACAGCGTAGTACGCGCTGAAGACCCGGGTTGAATAGGGGGTCGCGTCTGGTGAATAGGGAAAGGCCCCAACCCCCCACACAAGGGGATCAGGGCCTCTCAACCATACAAAACATTGCGGCAGTGACTTACTCTCCCACACCCCCTAGGGTGCAGTACCATCAGCGCTGGCAGGCTTAGCTAACCGGGTTCGGAAAGGATCCGGGCGTTTCCCCACCGCTATAACCACCGCAAAACCACAACCACACACCCACCCTCCCACCAAAACCAAGAGGGGGCTCGTGTGGCAGAAAACCAAAAACAA